>JAWKNO010000003.1:0-1200000 GCA_041391665.1 Bacteroidia bacterium
AACATAAACTCCCTCCATTTGGGCTGGGTTTCCTGTACTTTGGGGATTGCTGGTTTTTTAGGGAGAACGCGATCAAGTTAATGCTCAATATTCACACTATCCACACTCCAGTTTAAAGTTGAGTCCTGATGCATGTAAATCAACAATTTCACTTTTTTATTATCACCCATGAAAACTACCGGAAAATATGCTGTTCCATTTCTGAACCAACCCCGAAAATCATTGCTTCCCGGATTATAGACTGACTTTCCAAAGCCTTGATAGTAATATTCTATTTCTCCTTGTATTTCTGTTTTAGCAATTGTTCTGACAGAAGGGTCTTCTATTGCCGTAGTAAAACAATCACTGAAACGGAACCAAACAGCAATGGAGGTATTTATTAAAAGCATAAGGAAATAACCTAAACCACTAATTTTTACATATTTTAGCCAATTCCCTTTACCTGATTTTTTCAGGAACCTAACTAAGAATACATAACTGGCTATTCCAATTATGAGCAAAGTAATTGACTGAAATAATACTATGCAAACTGACAAAAATGAACTCATAGTCTTAATGGGGATTAATATATTATTTTTCTCTTTTAGGGTTATCCGCCTCAACATCCTCGTAACCAAGGTCAGTTGAATAGAAATCTACGCTTGTGTCAAACATTTTGCTTGTTTGAGACTTAAACTGTAAACGATATAATCCATCGTTTACCGGAACAAACATAGGAACTGCCTGTCCAACTCCAGGATGATTCTGAAGATGATGGTGATTTCCATCACTTAGTGCCTCAGACCAAGCATCTACTCCACCGCATCCAGCACTCGGTTGCCCGAAAACGCATACGGGCTGTAAAAAGGATACTTAGCCGTCAACGGATCCACACTCAAAAACCGCCCCAGCCGCGTTTCTTCGACACGGTACTTGTAGGAAACGGCGTTGCCCGTGCCGTAGATTTCGGGATCGGATTCTTGAGATTGAAACCCAAACCGATACTCCCCCAAATTCAAAGAACGGCCAAATTGAACTCACCCCCTGGCCCCCGTTCTGTGGAAGAGCGGGGGAAAATGGCTGCATTTTGCCCCACGGGCGCTGGTTTTATGGGGAAATCAGACCGGCGCGGCGTTGGCTAAGGTAATACTTTTAAATAATTAATTGACACATTTACGCGAGTATAATCTCCACCCCCACAGCTCCATCGGCCACAAAACTCCCGATGAGATCGGACAACATTTAAGGCAGAATTTTTACTTTAGACCTGTTGCGGCTTTGGGGAAGAGGACACCCCGCAGTAGCAACGTTAGTTCATTCTAGTTATCCATATTTCCCCAATTATTTAATGGCCCTAATATATTTACTGAAAATAGCCTTGTTTCCTCATCAGTTGCAGGTTCGTATCCACAATAATAGCTATTTGTTTTTAATTCCTCTGCAAGAGATGCGACACGCTTCTGTAAATCTGAAATAGAGGTCTTTTGTCGTATTTCCTTTTCTTCAATGTCTAAGCTCAAGTCATAGATATTATCATATTTATCAATTCGGAACCACACTTGTGATAAAAAGATGTCTTTCAAACTAAAGTTTGAAAAAGTAAAAACGAATGCTCCATCTGAAGATCGATTAATGCTATCAAAAATCATCTCTTTCGACTCTAAATTAAATTCTGATGAGTCTGCAATAATGTTATACTTTTTTAAAGTTGACTCAGATAGCTTTCTAATCAAGATTTCAACTATTTTTTCAAGTTTAACTCTTTCAAATACTATTTCTATAATTTCAGTAATTTCTTTCATATATTCTAATCGATAAACCCTTTAAATGTCTTATCCATATTTAAACGAATGCCTCTTCCATCAGATAATCTCTTTTCCAAAAAGTTTATTCCGTAGTCATTTGTTTTTTTAATAAAACTTCCAGGTGCATTCATAATATCATCAAAGTGTTGCAAAGCTTGGTTATGCCATGTTGATTTATCACCAACTAATTTTCCCCAAATACTAGGGTTCCGAACGTGTTTACTTAAGGAATGCCCCAAAACCGTCGAACCTTTATATGATGAACTAGCTGAATTTAAAACATTTGAGTAATTAACTTCTACAGCCCCAAATGGCATCTCCTTCATCCGGAGCATTCCCTCCAATTCACTCCCTGCGACTTCGTCTATATGGGAGGCTCGTACCTGCTTGATCGTCGGGAGTTTGTTCCCACCCCGCCGAAACAGATTCCGAAAAGTAGTACTCAATCCCCGAAACCAACTCTCCAACTTCGTCGGCGCTTTTGCAGAAATGTTGACGGGATTTGAATAGGTCATTCCAACCGCTCCAAACATTCCCCCAATCATCATCGAAGCATCCCCCACATATTCAAACAGTTGTTTTGTCAAGGACTGGTTTACTTCTGCCTGAATCCAACTGGATTTTAGGTAACTTTGATCATAAGGATTGTTGAGGTTGAGATCACGAGGATTTGCGCCAACCAAACGGGTAATTGAGCGACCATCCAATTTTCCCTGACGTCGCAGCATATCTGCCTCATTCTCGTCATAAGCTTCCTTTTCCTCCAGCCCATCCAAATCCACCGAATTCACCGGCTTATTCCCCGCAAACTGATACGGTGTGTACCATGGATATTCCGGACTCAGCGGATCCACCGAAAGAAACTTTCCTAAGCGTGGGTTATAGATCCGAAAACCATAGTCGTATATATTCCCAGTTCCGTAGGTTTCCCCATCCGACTCCTTCCCGTTAAACCCAAAGCGATAATCCCCCAGATTCAAAGAACGCCCCGGCATCGCCGAGCCAAACGGACCCGCTTAGGCGGATGCAAGCATAATAGTCCTGTGCCGACAGCACCTCCGCCGCATACGAGGCGATGTAAAACGGAACCGGCCCGCCACCGTCTAAGTTAACACTTTTAAAAAATCATTAGACACAGTTTAAAGAGCATACTCCCATCTTTCTTTAATAATCATCCTCAAAACCGTAGTTGATCACGGTTCCTTCAGGTAACACCAGCTGCCCCAGGTATTTAGAATCTATAACAATACTTCCCAACTTCTCGAAACATGAAAAATCATTAATTTCTTCCTGAAAGTCATTACCGTTTGCCTCAATTGACCAAATTCTCTTTAATTCACAAAGTCCCTCCGGAAACTCCCGAAGTTTGTTTGAGTCAATAGATAGAGTTTTCAGGTTAATCAACCTGCTTATATTCGTTATCGCTGAAATCTGATTATTACCAATTATGAGTGCCTCAAGGGATTCTGGCAGAAGCAAACAGTCCAGGGTATCTTGTATCTGGTTATTATCCAATCGGAGAAATTTGAGTGATTTCAGATGACGAATAGTTGGAAGAATTTTGATTTGATTATCAGACAAATCCAAATCTGTTAAACTTGTCAAGCTGTCCAAACCTTTTATTGATCGAATAGAATCATTAGAAAGCAACAACTTTCTCAGGGAATCCATTTGACCTAATTGGACGGGAAATTCAGAAATTCGGGCATTTTCAATCTCTAATTCGCTGATTCGGCTATTAACTTTTGTAATATAAATCTGTGCGTTTTCACTTTCAAACGACTTCAAAATGCTAAGAACAATCTTTCCATCATTTTCTTTTGAGCCCGCTTTTTTTCCGGCAGGCTGGCAGGAATAAACACCCGATAAACACAGGCACACAAGGCCAATGAAAGAATATTTCATCTCAATAGTTGCTTAAAACATATAAAATTCACCGCTGTTAACGCTTGTCGGATCAGAGAATATGATTCGGTCCTCATAAACAGAATCGATTTCTAAAAACAACAAACAACTCAGACAAGAAATGTCGATCCTCTCATCTTTAAATTCATTTCGTCGGGCATCTAACCTTTCGATTCGGGAAAGTTCGCAAATGCCATCGGGAAATTCTGATAGTCTGTTCTGCGCAAGAGAAAGAAATTCCAGTTTTTGCAACCTGCTTAAATTTTGGATGGATGAAACCTGATTAGCTCCAATATAAAGGAGATCAAGTGAAGCTGGCAGATCCTTGCAATCCAGATTGCCTTTTAACCGATTTCCATTGAGGTTGAGAGATTTCAACGACGTCAAATGGCTAAGTGGTGGAATGGTTTTGATTTGATTGGAAGATAGTCCAAGCGAATACAGCGTAGTAAGGCTATCTATTCCCGCCACATCCTGAATAGAATTCCCGTTTAAATACAATGAGATTAAAGAATCCAATTCTTTCAACTGCGTTGGAAATTTTGGAATAACAGCTTCGGTGATGGATAAAAGCATAATTCGGTTATTGACTTTTCGAAAGCGTATACGGGCATTTTCGCATCCTTTTGCTTCCAATATGCCCAAAACAACCGCTTCATCGCTTTCAGACATTTCCATTTTTTTCGTTGCAGGCTGGCAGGCGAAAGTGCCGAGCAAATAAATGCACATACACACGACCCCAAAAATCAAATTTCTCGTATCCATTTTAATCATTTCAATGGTTCCAATTATGATTAGGTGAATTTCCATTTACATTCATAGAAGGTTTATTGATACTTCTGTGCTCTTGCCCCTGAAACCCAAACCGATAGTCCCCCAGATTCAAAGAACGGCCAAATTGAACTCTCCCCCTGGCCCCCGCTCTTTGGAAGAGCGGGGAAAAGTTGCGATGGACTAAGGTAGGGTTTTTTTTGCAGTTGGGGGGTGGGATAAATTTGTCAAGGTAGTATAATTCACGTAAATTAGGGGAAAGGTATGCGATACAAACACACACCTTTTGCAATTGCAGAATATAGAAACGAGGCCTGCGGCAATTTAAAAATAACGATTCGACATGAGACTACAGATCATACAGGATAGTAAAGGCAAAACAACCGGTGTGTATATTCCAATCAATGAATGGAAACAACTCAAAAAACAATACCGGGGGCTGGAGATGCTGGAATACGAAGCACCTACTAAAGAACAGATCTTGCAGGAACTTAAAGAAGCCCTTCAGCAACTGAAACTAGTGGAGGAGGGAAAATTAAAAGCCCGACCCGCAAAAGAACTGCTGAATGAGTTATAATGTTTCCTCTATTCCGCTTTTTGATAAACAGGCAAAAAGGTTAGCAAAAAAATACCCTTCGCTGAAAAAGGATTTGACACAACTTTTGCAAAGCCTTGAGGATAATCCTAAACAGGGAACGGAACTTGGCAACAACTTTTATAAGATTCGACTCGCGATCGCTTCAAAAGGAAAAGGGAAATCAGGTGGATCTCGTGTGATTACTTATGTGAAAATCTCCGCTACTACGGTAGCTCCTCAAATAATCGGGCCATCCGTGCGGTTCCCGCCCTCGTTCTTTCGCTGAACAGTGAACCGGTTTTTTACGGTGTTTGGGGATGGAATAATGGTTTTTTAGGGAGGTGGTTAAAATTATCTGTGATGATTGCTGCTTTTCAGCGGGTGCACCCTAGGGGAAGAGGGCAATTGCATACATAACCCTCCCGCTTAAGGTTCAGCTTTCCGGTAGGTTCCTTGTCCTTAACGATTGCTTCTTTCCCAAAAGCCTATTATTTTATTCTCATTTCAGTCATTAATTGCAATTATCATTTATAATCTTTACTCTCATAGGGATAAAACCTCCATGAAAAAGGAGAAGGAACATTGAAAGATTGGTCTCACAATTAAGTCTCACCTTAAAAGCCCCGTTCTTGTTAGGTACTTTTATTTCATCTTGAATCAGAATGTCATTCCCCTGTCGTCTTCCAGTGATTAAAGTTAGATATGGAAAGTAATTGCGTACCTCAAACGTATCCTTTTCATTAATGGTGATTGGTATCTTGCTAATAATCCGGCCGCTAAAAATTACTTCATTATTCTTTTTAGAATAGCGTGCTTTGGGAGAGATAAGTTCGAGCGGATAGGAATCATGATCTGTGCCAGGAACCAATTTATTTTCCCCATACTCATATTGGTAAGGCCAATTCCTGGCACTTACTTCCACCTTTTTATAGCTACCACAGGAAAGGAAAAAGACTAACGTTATACTGCAAAAAGTAAAGGAATAATTTCGCATAAATAATTACTATTTCTTTATTTCGATTTTTTCTACGGCACCCAGGGCACGACTTCTTTCATGAATTTTTTTTTCCTTTTCTTTAGCTATGTCATGTGCTCCTTTTTTACCATAACTAGGCATCCCGGGTTTTGAGTAACGACCATCGGGCGAGCTACAGAAAAAAGTGGCTGATTATATTGACTATCTCAAATATCAGGCTCAAAAGTCGAACAAAAAAGCTGTCCGTGTGGCAGGATTGGCCAAAGACATGATCACCATGAAGGATAATTTTGACGATCCGATCGAAGATTTCAATGAATATATGTAAATGGACATCCTTCTCGATACCCATGCGGTAATATTACAGTAATTAATCCATTATCACAGAGATCCTTTTGACCGGATGATCATTGGTCAGGCAAAAAGCGAAGGGTTAAAAATCATGACCAAAGATGTGCTTTTCAGCAATTATGGTGTTGATGTGATCTGGGAGAAGTAGGAATAGTCGCCAGATATCCGATCATTTGCGCCTCCCGGTAGGTCGAAAGGATATTGCCGGTGGCGTCCGATACGGACAGGTCGCGGAAGAGACAGGTCATGACCTGTCTGTACGTCATGGAAAAATTCAGCATTATTGAGGTTTCGCTCCACTTCCTTGCTCACCCGGTTGCCGAGGCCGTCGTATTCAAACCAGATATGGGTGGGTTCACCCGAGGCGGGGGAAAGGTAAAGCCAGATGATCATCTGGCTCTCCCGAATCTTGTGATAGGCATCCCAGATAATATTGGCAATTTTCCCCGAATCATCACTGACCCGTTGGCCAATGGCGTCGTGGGTCAAACCCGCCGGAGAGAGAACGGACCGAGGTAATACGGTTGAACTGATCCACGACAGTCGAATATCCGGCCCTTGCCGAATCGAACGATTCCCCTTATCTTTGTGGGAAATATGTAAAATGGCCAAGAAATTAGTTCGATTCGATTGGGCAATGAAACGGCTGCTTTGCAACAAAACCAACTTTGACATTCTGGAAGGCTTCCTTTCTGAGTTGCTCCAGGAAGATGTTAAAATTAAACAAATCCTTGAAAGCGAAGGAAATAAGGAAACCGAGGACAACAAGTTCAACCGGGTAGATATTCTGGTGGAGAATAAAAAAGGCGAATTGGTCATCGTCGAAATCCAGAATACCCGTGAAGCGGACTACTTCCAGCGGATGCTTTACGGAACAGCCAAAGTCATCGTAGAGCATATTGCAGAAGGACAACCGTATTCTCAGGTTAAAAAAGTGTATTCGGTGAATATCGTCTATTTTGACCTGGGTCAGGGAGATGACTATGTGTACCACGGGACCACCACTTTTGTTGGTATTCACAGCAACCATGCACTGGAACTATCCGAAAAGCAGAAAGAACTCTTCCAAAAGACATCGGTTTCGGACTTGTACCCCGAGTATTATGTGATAAAAACTAATCGGTTCAACGAAATTGCCAGGGATACTTTAGACGAATGGATATACTTCCTGAAAACGGCAGAAATCAAAGATGAGTTCACAGCAAAAGGATTGAAGGCTGCCAGCCAAAAACTTGATATACTGAAATTGGAACCCGCCGACCGCAAGGAATATGACCGATACATGGAAGCACAACGGAGCGATGCGAGTTTTGTGGAGACGGTGAAATTGGAAATAACATCGGCTGTAAAAAGTAGAGAGGAGGAAATTGCCGAAAGCGCCCTAATGGAAGGCGCAACCGCCGATTTTGTTGTTAAAATTACAGGCCTTTCCTTTGAAGAAGTTCGCAGCATCGCTAAAAGACTTGGGCTAAATAAATAGCTCACCAATCGAACTCACCCCCTGGCCCTCGCACTTTCGAAGAGCGGGGGGAAATGGCTGCATTTTGCCACGCGGGCGCTGGTTTTATGGGGAAATCAGACCGGCGTTGGCGTTGGCTAAGGTAATACTTTTTTTGTCGGGAAGAGTGGTGTTTTTCGTGCGAGAGGATTACTGAGATAAGACATTAGGGATGGGTAAAATATATGGAGCGGTTTACGATCCTGCTCATTTGATTAAATTTCTATTTTCATCCAAATAGTCACATCGCGCGAAAAGAACCATTTTCCCTCTTAGGTTTTCCTCGTCAAAATGACCAGTCAAGATTTTTACTTTACTTCCACTGTCATCAAACCCCTCAAATTCACCTAAAACTTCTGATTGTATTGAATAATACATATCTTTCTCGGCCTCTGTTGGCGGCAGATCAACATAAATCCAGGTAATCAACTTATTTACACTCTCAATATCAGCAAAAATTATTCTCGTATTGGGGCATACGTTATATAATAGTGCATTTTGAAATGTTAATAATAAATGCTCTTTACTTATTTCCATATTACAAATTATAAACCTTTTGTCGGACTTACCGATACAGGTTTAGGTGCTAGGGTAGATTGAATTGTAAAAATATTTGTAGGGATTTTAATATCCACTTGGTTTGTACCGGGTTTTGCTTTGCTAACATGAGTACCTGTAACTTGTTTTACTTCTATCGTAAGTTAAAGCTCATAATATTTCAAACTCAGCCGCCGCGTGTGGGTTGTCGCCGGTCCGGTTTGGGGAAGGGGGCAGTATTTAGGTCACACTAGCCGCGTAATTTTAAATATTATTTCCGCTTCTTTGGAAGAATATAGTTCTAAATATTTCAACATCAATTCGAATTGAAACTTAAATTTTGTCGGAGATTCAGCATGTAATTTTTTTAGAGAAAGAATGGCCTCGTCAATATTTTCGATGTGGAGATATCTATAATAATAGTCTCCATATTCTTCAAAATAATTGACCTTAGTAAGATATTTCTCTTCAATGGAAAAAATCGAATAAAAAACATCGGAGTTCTCTGCCAAAAACAACTTAAAATCAGAATCCAGCACTATCTCAGGCCAGAGATACCAAATTTCTCGAAACCCCTTTATCCCTTGAAAAAAGAAAAAATACGAATAGATTTGGTCTTTATATCTTTTTTCTTTCAGTAAATTCGGAATATCCTCTTTCTGTAGATTAGTTGAAGCTCTTAATATAGAGAGGGTTGGTTGATAGTAAGCTTCGATTAGTAGTTGATCTCGATTCCGCCTCTCTAAAATCATTCTATTTGCGAAATAATCTGATTTTGTTACCCCGTTCTCCATCTCACCTAATTCATACTCAATTTTACTAGATTCAATAAGTACAGATATTAATGTATTGTATGTTTCCTCCATTAAAATGGAATCTCCCTGCTCATATCTTTCCTTAAAGTTCACCAATGCCAAAGGAGCATTAGGATTTACCGGTAATATCGAAATTTTGGAATTCTTAATAAAGTAGTTTTCCATAGGTACTTCCGTATCTTTTCAGTATCCCTCCGTCCAACCGCATCTTTTATAGGTGAAAAAAAGGTAGGACGGGGGATACCTTTTTGTGTCGGAGGCGCGAGGATTAGAAGGGGAATGGGTATAAACCGCCGTCTAAGTTAGCACTTTTTTTTTTGTCGGAAACGGTGGAGTCCTTCGATGGTCACTCAGGGACCGTTTTCCAAGCCGGTCGGTGAAAAGGTTGCCGTAGTGCCAGATTACAATCTGGCACTGGCATGGCATTGGCACCCGCTCTTTTACGATAAATATTATCTCCCCGGAAAAAATCTCACCCCAACCTGCCAGCCAAACCGGTAAGGCAACTGATCTTCGGCGGCACTTCCTGCAAAAACATCAGTCAGTTGGTACTTGATCTGCGGACCTGTAAAAAAGGCCCACTGGGGCTGCACCTGATACTGATAAGTCGCAGAAGCACTTGTGTACAAATGGTATTTGCGATATACCAGCAGTTCTGCATTGGGTGTAGGAAGAGAGGATAAGGTATTCCGTCCAAAGGAATTTTCTATGTCTAAGGCGTTTGCCTTATAGTTGGTGCGCCGGGAAACGAGCCTGTTGCCAGAAATGCCAGCTGACAACACCAGCGAAGACCGGCCTCGTCTCAGATAGTAATTCACCCCGACCGGAAGTTCCAATTGCTCTGTACGGAAAATTTCTTCGGGTTGAAAATCAAAAGAAGAAAACGAAATCACCACCTGGCCACTGGGGTTATTGGCCAACTGGTCAGCAATAGCGGGATTGAGCGACCCGTATCGGAAAATGCCATATTCTGAGACAGCGTATCCCAATCCTGCCTGTAAGCTCAGATTAGGTCGTAAGTAAAATTCTCCGCCTGCGGCTGCCTGAAAATGGGCGCGGGGAAAACGTACGGAAAGAATTTCTCCGGGAGAAAACTGGGTACTGGGAGAAAGAAAGGAAGACTCAAAACTGCTATAGTCAAAGCTACGGGAACCGGCCTGATCATTTTGACTTACCGCCAATACATTGGTCCTTTCCATATCAAATGCCCATTCCGGAGAAGCCTGCAAATAAAAAGCCCATCTTCTGATTTTCAAATCCGGAAGTTGTTGCTGCCCAACCTTTACTGCTGGCGCAGGCTGTAAACGGTAAATATCGGGGGATGGTATGGCACTAATGGTGATTTTTTCTGAAGCATATTTTACAGATCCTGAAGATGCGGTAGCTTCCTCAGCCATAAGGGTGGTTACCCTGTGATCCTGAGATTTGTTTATATAGGCAGTTTCACCCAGTCCCTCTACTGCCGTATTAGTAGTTACAGGATGAGTGATCTGTAAACCGACAGAAGATTCTGTGGTCGTGTTAACAGATTTTTTTTCAGTTAAGCGTTTTTCGGCTGTGAATGTTTTGCGAGGTAAGGTTTCAACAATTGCAGATTCTATACAGTCAGCCGCAGCGGTTAATTCTACTGTTTCGGCTTCTGTCTTTACAATCTGAAGCGGAGAAAGCGCCGGGCGATTGGGGAGATTTGCATAGGAAATGAATCCCCAAAAAAGTATTGCAGCAAACAAACCATCGCCCATTAGCCAGAAAAAGCCTTTTCGCCGGGAGCGAGAACTCACGAGCTGTTTTTCAATATTTTGCCATACCTCAGGACGGGGAGGTATTTGCGCTTCCGCAAAACGCGCACTTATTTTCCGCTCAAACTGATCAAATGGCATCTTTGTATATTTTTTTTTCCATATAGATTTCCTGTATTTGCTGCCGGAGCATAGCCCTTGCACGCGTATACTGAGAACGGGAAGTACTTTCGGTAATTCCCAGTTCGTCGCCGATTTCCTTGTGTGAATACCCCTCTATCGCATAGAGGTTGAATACCAGGCGGTAGCCTGCGGGTAATTTCTGTATGACCTCATATAAGGCCTCCAGTTCCAGATTATCCATGGCATCTGCCTCCACCACCTCTGTAATTCCCTCGTTCAGCTCTGTCTGGTTTTGCTGATATTTTTGTTTGCGAATATGATCAATGGCTGTGTTCACCATAATTTTCCGTATCCAGCCTTCCAGTGAGCCCCGGTCATCAAAGTTGCCGATCTTCTGAAAAACCTTTATAAAGCCATCCTGTAAAATATCTTCTGCATCATCTCTGTCGCGTGCATACCGATAGCATACCGCCAGCATAGAAGGCGCAAACTGCTCGTACAGCTCGCGCTGCGCAGCCGGTTTCTGATTGATACAGCCTTTGATCAATGCCTGGTAAGGCTTCGCCATTACACGGTCTTTTATTCCTCAGTTTTGTTCATGCATAAAACGGTCGGCAACGAAAAAACGCTGCACCGCCATATAAAAATAAAAAAATGCCACCCCAAAAGGAATGGCATTTTGTATTAACTAACCAGAAAAGATATATACTAAGTCGGTATTCCGACGAATTAGCTACTTTCCCATTATTTAAGGAAGTACCGAGATGCTGTGGTCCATGTCAACGGTCTGAACTGCGACAGGAGAAGAAGTTTCTGACTTCAAAACCTGGGATACGATTGCGGCTCCGCCGGCTAACATGGCTACCAGTAATAATGCCCCAATGATATTTTTAACGCTTTTCTTCATGATTCTGTTTGTATTTGTTGTTCAATACAATTTACGAACAAAACTGCCAAAAGATTGAGTTCAGATCGCGGGGTTTAGCATCCGTGCATTCGCGCAGGATAACCGTGCTATCTTTTCGGTTATTATTTCAGAAACTGATAGGTCAATCCTATAGCCAGTACATGTTGAAACTGGGTACGAGGGCCAAGCTGGCCAGTTGGTTGGCCATTTTCCAGAATTTTAAACTTGATATCGTCGTCATAAATGAGGTTGGTGGCAAAGCTGACCGCCAACCAGTTATTCACTTTAGCGGTAGTCAGGGTTTCCCAGTTTACGTCCACATTGCCAAAGTTTTCCAGATAGTTCATAAAGAAGTTGGCATTGGTCTGGAACAAAATATTCTTGGCAATTTCATTTTTGTACTTTATCCCGAGTTTGGAACCAATTTCATACCGCGCGCCTTTGTCTGTACCTGTCTGGGGAATGTATAATGGCCGGTATTCCTCTATGGTCACAATCGTAACTTTAGAGTTTACAGGAGAATAGTAAATACTGAGGTTTTCAGCAGGGCGATAGTCAAACCCGAGACCAAATTCCAGATAAGCGGGCGCCAGAAAGTTGGACACTGTATCTGACGGAACGGTCGTAGGCTTAGAAGGATCAAAGGTAAATCCTTCAAAAAACTGCGTACGGAAACTTGCCAGACCACTGAGCAGCAGTTTTTCGTTGAACCGGTAACCATATTTGGAAGTCAGTTCAAACCGGTCATCGTTTTTGATAAAACTGTTGCCATTACCTCCCTGACGAACAGTACCATAGGCAATCACGAGGTCATTTTGCCAGGAAGCTTTGGCTTTTTCATAATAGGCAAAAGTTCCTACCCGAATACCCAGCGAACGGGAATTAATGCCCCCTGCCTGCCAGTAGTTACTAATACCGGAGTTGGTAATATTCAGTGCAGCAACACCGCCTTTTTTCCAGTAAGTGGTATCTGTTTCCTGTGCGGATACCTGAATGGAGTAAAATAGTACAGTAAAGATAAGAATGAGTAATTTTTGCATGATAGAATGGTTTATTAGTTGAGTTAAGACGGGACCATCGGGGGAGAAGTCACCCGATAGTCTGGAATATTGATACTTTCAAAGAGATTTTTTTTGCGTACTTTTATAGACTGAACAAATAAGCTATGGTAGGAAGAGCGGAATTGATTTTTATTATCCTTGTAGTGGCATTCCTCTTTTACCCTTATTTCAATCGAAGAGCGGTAAGGAAAAGCCGCAGGAAGTGGTTTTGGAGCAATATGAAAATGCCGCGGTTCAGGCGTAAAAGTCAGGAGCCTCCCAATGCCATTCCTGTGGAGTATGAAGAAATGGAATAGTTTTTAGCCAAATAACCTTCCTAAAAAGCCTTTCTTTTTCTCTGCTGATCCTTTTTCAGCGATTGCCTCTGACATTTGTTCAACAGAGTCTTCGAGCGCGGTCTCCAGAAATTCATCTTCTGCTTCTTTGGCCGCGTCCAAAGCTTCCCGAAATGCATCCAGTGCCTCCTGCCAGTTGTGCCTGATCTGGTTAATAGCGCCGACATGCTGGAGTGCTTTTGCGACTTCCGCCATTTTCCCTGTTTCACGCCAAACTTCTGCGGATTTTCTATAATTGTCAAGCGTCTTTTTCACATTGCCTACCTTTTCATGCAACATGGCAATGTCGTTATACACATTGCCCAGTGCAGCAAAGTCTTCGGCAAACTGGTATCCTTTCACAGATTCATTAAAAGAGTCTTCGGCCTCAGAAGAATATCCCGACCGAAATTGTATTAACCCTTTCTGATGAAAAGTCTTTGCATACCTCCCCGGATCCTCCTCTACACTTATTCCCTCAAGGGCTTTATCGAGATGCGCCAGCGCTTCTGAATAAGCGCGTGACTCAAACAGATTGTTGCCCAACAACCGATGCGCCTCATATACATGCGCAGAGGGTGTTTCAGCCTCACCTTGTGCGATTACTTCATCCAGATATACTTTTGCCTGTGTCCACTTCCTGAAACGGCCAAATGTTTCTGCAATTCCCAGTGCAATGGATGATTTTTCTTCAGGCGCAATATCGCTCTGCTGATATCTGACTGCCAGTTGTTCCAGTTTGTCGTAAGGATCTTCCTGCCCGGGTTTTTCAGGTGCGTAAAGGGAAAATGTCCGGGCGATTTTCCCTTTAAACGCCGGGGCCTGTTTATCGATACGTTGAGCGGTATAACTGTCTGTCCAGAAAATCCAGCGGGCAGCAAACCAATCGCTCAACACATCAGGTGCATCATTGAGGTTATTGAGCAACACCTGTTTACCGCTGAGAATTTCTTCGGGCAGGCTGGATTCCAGGTTGATAATATGGATGATGGTTTCGGAAGGGGGAGTGTCCGCTACAAGCGTCGCAAGTTTTTCTTTGGCGATCTCAGTCAGCGAGGTGACCTGTGTATCTGCCAGGTCAAGTACAAGATGGGACAAATGGCTGGTTTCGGCCACAATACCTTCCAGCAAAAGATTGCGCATTTCTTCGTTGTCTGACTCAACAAGCACCCAGTTGCTGCTATCAGTATCTATCAACCGCAGGAGTTCAGACTGAATGTTTTCGTTATGGGCGTGAATGTCCAGGGGTCTTTCCATATTATGCAGAAATTATCAGGATTGTTTCAGATGATTTTGAGCAATAAACCAGGAATCGTTTGCCAGAATATACTTTTCCATCAAATCGTACACCTGTTTTTTTAAACTTTCGACATCGTTTTCTGTCAGGCCGGTTACAGGAATAGGGTCGAGAAAGTGAAGAGATACACGTCCCGGATATACACGAAAAGTGCCGACAGGTTGAAGTTGCCTGACATTGAGCAACATAACTGGCATAATCGGTACCTGACCGGCAATCGCCAGGCGGAATCCCCCGTCGTAAAACGCTTTCAATGGGGCTGCCGTACGGTTGCGCGTTCCTTCGGGAAAGATCAATATCGAAGTTCCTTTTTTCACTGCCGATACCATCAGTTCAAAACTATGCGCACGGCTTTCTTTACTCGAACGGTCAACCGGAATAGCTGCCATCGCAAATAGTTGCCCCAGAAAAGGAATCCGCCACAATTCTCGTTTAGCCAATGGTTTAAAGGGGTGCTGAATGCGCGAACCGGCCAGTACAATATCAAAAAGATTGCTGTGGTTGGGCAAAAATACATAGGTCTGGTCGTACACCAGTTTTTCTTTTCCCTGAACTTCCATCTTTATTCCCGACATAAAAGCCCATATCGTCATCCACACCCAGTGACATTTGTAAACCAGCCTCATCCGGGTATTGGTAGGAAAAGGTGATATCAGAATATAATACACCAGTACCAAAGGGGTAAAAACAAAAAATAGGAGAATGACATACGCACTGTAAACAGCTGACACAAGCCCACCGAAGAAAGATTTCATAGATATTAATCTCAGCTCCGAAATTAATGAAAAATGTCGGTTCAGGTAATACTATTCTACTGAATGAACGCCGATATATCCGTTTAACCTTTAATATCTTCAGATAATCACCCCCATATTACATATCAGGCCGCAAAAAGTCCATTCTCTCCAAAACATAAAAAAACCGCTTCCACAAGGAATAGTTTTTGAGAATTTGCCTTGTACACCGTAATCCGGTGTGGCAAACCCCTGTTTTCTAACACGTAACAGAAACCCACCGCCTGAGGGCCTTTCGTGATGAGTCAGTGTAAGTTTGTATATGGGTTACAGTGGAAAGAGAGTTTTTCTCAGAATACCTTTAAGCTATAAAATAACAACACAGAATGTTTGGCCAGATTACAAACCTTACTTCAGGAAATCAAAAGACAGATACCAGCTTTGGGATTGAGCCTCATGTATCCCTGTATGACATATTGCACACAGACAAACGCAATGTGACTATGCCCTTTCAGATTGCAACGATTATAATATCGGGATTGATCGCAATGGGTTTTGTAAGTTGGTCGTTTCAACAGGCAAACCCGGTTACTTATTTTTTTATTGCGATGGTATTTGTACTGGCTGTGCTGTATATTCCTTATGTATTTTTTTATCTGAATTTTTTTTCAAAAGAAGAACAAACACAGGTCGAAATAGACAACAAGTACGGCTATATAAAATACACCAATCCGAGAATCAGTCAGAATATTCTTTTCCATAGAGAGCAAATTACAGCCTGTCAGTATAACCGAAGTCTGTTATTCCCCCTGAAAATTGATTTTCTGACCCTCGATCTTAAAGGTGGAGGAAGAATTCACGTTTCCAGTCTCGTTGTTGATCCAAGAGAATTGATCAGAGATCTGGCACTGCCCTACGAGTTGAAAAGCAGGTTTTTCAACTTCATGCCCTGAGCAGATGACATTCAAAATTCAAGCGTAAGCTGGCCACCAGGGTTCTCTTCTATTCCTTCGATATCCAGGCTTGACACTGAGACACCCAGCAAACGTACCGGTTTTGAGGGAAATTCCGGCTTATGCAAAAGTTCTTTCACGACAGAAAAGATATCTTCAAACCGATATACATATTGATTGACCGTACGGCTGCGGGTTGTCTGTATAAAATCAAAATATTTGATTTTAACGGTAATCGTCCGGGCCGCAGCATTGACGCTTTGCAGGCGGGAAGCCACTTTCCGGGTAAGTGGTTCCAGTTCGCCCAACATCTCTGCTTCGGTGGTAAGATCGTTAAAAAAGGTATTTTCGGCGCCCACCGATTTGCGGGGCCGGTCGGGTTTTACTTCCCGGTCATCGATGGCGCGCACAATCCGGTAAAAATGCCGTCCCATTTTCCCAAACCGGTGGGCCAGTTCTGTCTCCGAACGCAATTTAAGGTCTGCCCCATTGTGGATACCGATTCTTCGCATCTTATCAGCAGTTACTTTTCCTATACCGAAAAACTTTTCGATGGGGAGTTTTTCAAGAAAAGATTCTACCCGGTCAGGGGGAATGAGCGTCAGGCCGTTGGGTTTATGGATACCGGAAGCCACCTTTGCCAAAAATTTATTGATGGAGATGCCGGCAGAAGCCGTGAGATGAGTTTTTTCCCAGATTTCAGCTCTGATTTCCCTGGCGATTTTGGTTGCCGATTCGATCCCTTTTTTATTGGTTGTCACGTCGAGAAAAGCTTCATCCAGCGATAGTGGTTCGACCAGATCGGTATATTCGAAGAAAATTTCCCGTATCTGTCGTGAAACCACGCGATAGTGTTCAAAACGCGGGCGAACAAATATTAACTCCGGACACAATCGCCGGGCTGTTACCGAAGCCATGGCAGACCTAACGCCAAACTTCCTGGCTTCATAACTGGATGCAGCGACAACCCCCCGCTGCCCTGCCCCACCTACCGCCACGGGTTTTCCTTGCAGTTCAGGGTTGTCCCGCTGTTCTACGGACGCATAAAAAGCATCCATATCGACATGTATGATTTTGCGGTAGATGATATTTCGGCTATATTATAGTTGATCACTCGTAATTATGGTAACGCCAGCAGCCTGCATTTCTTCTATGGCTTTTTGGGAGTCATTGGGGCTAAGATTAACGCCACGACAAGCATCAGCAACCAGCACCGTCTCAAATCCCAGGCTACGCGCATCAAGCGCAGTGTATTTGACACAATAATCGGTTGCTAACCCGACCACGTATACGGTGTCCACACCTTTATCCTGCAGATATTGCCCCAGGCCCGTAGCCTTACGTCTTCCATTATCAAAAAAACCACTATAGCTGTCGATCTCAGGGTCAGTGCCTTTGGTAAATACACGATCAATTGCTGAGGTATCGAGGTCCCGGGCAAATTCGGCGCCCGGGCTTTCCTGTACACAGTGTACCGGCCAAAGGATTTGTTGCAGGCCAAAAAGATCTATGACTTCCCCGGGATTTTTACCGGAATGATTGGCAGCAAAGCTCCCATGCCCCGCGGGATGCCAGTCCTGCGTAGCTACCACAAGCTCAAAATTTTTCTGAAGCCGATTGACTACCGGAATAATCGCGTCGCCCTGAGCTACCGCCAAAGCACCTCCGGGAAGAAAATCATTTTGAATATCTACGATGATGAGCGCCTTCATTTATTTTGATTTTTAATTTGTGTAACTATTACACAAATATAAGAAGTCATACGGAATAATCCAGCATCTGTTTCGGAAACTTTCGTTTCAGGTTTGTAATTTTTTAGCATGATCGACGACATACTGTACAAAAATGTTGTCAGAGTCATATACTCACAACATATTTATTACCTTTGAGGCTTTATTATAAAATCCAAATTTGAATCGGAATGGACAGCGCCGGATTATTTTTTATCTCCATATTTACGATTGTATTTGTTGCGTTTAAGTTCGCTCAATATAAGTTATTTGAAAAAGCAGGAAAAGAAGGCTGGAAAGCATTGGTTCCTGTGTACAATTATTATATCTGGCTGGAGCTGATTGGCAAGCCCTGGTGGTGGATGGTACTGCTTTTTGTGCCCATCATTGGCGTGCTTGTTTTTGTAGCGATGGTGATTGAGCTTGCCAAAGCATATGGGAAATACGATCTCAGCCATCATGCTGCGTCCCTGATTCTACCCTTTTACTTTTTTCCAAAAATCGCCCTTGACCCCAATGTCAAATATCTGGGTGCACCGGAAACCCATAAAAATGCACCTAAGAAATCAGGCCTTCGGGAGTGGGGTGACGCATTTCTTTTTGCCGGCGTAGCTGCACTGATCATCCGCACATTTTTTATTGAGGCATTTATGATTCCGACCAGTTCGATGGAGCGGACGCTGATGGCGGGAGATTTTCTTTTTGTGAGCAAATTTCACTATGGCTCAAGAATGCCAATGGTACCCCTGTCAGTACCCTTCATTCACAACAAAGTCAAAATCAAAGATTTTGTGATGCCCTCTTATATTGATCTGGTACAACTACCCTACTGGCGGTTTCCTGGTCTGCAAAAAGTAAAAAGAAACGATATCGTAGTCTTCAATTACCCTGCCCATGATATAGACGATCTCAACGATGGTGCCGGACTGGTAAAACCCATTAGTATGAAGGAAAACTATATCAAACGCTGTATTGCCATCGCAGGAGATACCCTCGAAATAAAAGATCAACAGATTTATATCAATGGGGTACCCTCATGGAATCCCCCCAATATGCAATACCAGTATCAGGTGGAAACAGACGGTACGTCCTTTACTTCAAGCCGCCTGCAAAAGTATGGCTTCCGAGCCAGAAACAGCACCTCGACCAACCCCAACTGGCTGCAGGTGCACACCAATATCTTTTACTTCTATATGCCCGACTCGATCGCGAAGCTGATCAAACAGTTCCCCCAGGTAACCAAAGTAGATACCGTTTATCAAAAGGAAGGGAGATTCCAGCGCGATGTGTACCCGACACAAAATAATACCAACGGACAGTTATTTAGCTTCAATATTGACAATTATGGCCCGATTGTCATACCCAAAAAAGGCATGACTGTTGACCTTACTCGCGAAAACCTCTCGATCTACTGGCGGGTAATAGAGGCATATGAAAAACATGCGCTCAAGGTAGAAAACGGAAAGGCATTTATCGATGGCAAAGAAGCAGATACTTATACCTTCGATATGGATTACTACTTTATGATGGGCGATAACCGCCACAATTCGGAAGACAGCCGATATTGGGGATTTGTACCCGAAAATCATATTGTAGGAAAACCCCTATTCGTCTTTTTCTCCTACGAAAGTGACTTCGGTATCCGTTGGAACCGGATCGGAACAAAGTACGTCCATTAATCATGGAACAGGATATTAACACGAGATGGAAGTTTCTGGAGCAGAAACTCGAAAGTCATTTTGAAAAAAAAATGACCATGGAGTCTATTCTGTTCCTCATCGGCGTGCGGGAACTAGGCAGCAGACCAAGGCCATTTTCCAAAGAAGAAAAAGTGGATCTGATGCATATTGCTATTTGTCGCCTTCTTTCTCTTTCCGGCTATTACCAGCTTTCACATCTTGACCAGGACGGATGGCCCCATTGGGAACTGATAAAAGCACTTCCTCATACAGATATGTTTTCGCAGGTACATCTGCTTCGGGAACATATTCTGATGTATTTTGAAGCAGAACAGGTTTTTGAATAGCGATTCGGAGAATATTTATACAGAAATCCCTGACATAAAAATCTTTGCATAAGTCAAAGAATACATTATTTTTGCAACATGTTTGCATCTACGTCAGGGAAAGTAAAGACCTACATCGGAATTATGATGCTGCTGATCTCAGTGGTATTCACCGTTCCTTTTTCCTGGCTTCACCACTGCGAATACTCCCACGCACATGCCCGCTATCAAATCATAAAGGCAACAGAAACTGCTGTCTTAACGGCAGAGCGATCAACCTGCCCACTCTGCGAACTGGAATTCCCCTTATACCTGGTCAGTGATTTTTCCTACCAGGCTCAACTGGAAACCAGTTTTCCTGAATTTTACATAGAAATACCCCGGAAGATATTCTCCGCTACCTTTTCTGACTTTCGCCGAAGAGGTCCTCCCTTAAGTTAATCACTGAACCCATATTTACCCGGAAGCCCTTGTTGGCGCGCGGGAAACCTTTTCACTTTTGCAAACTTTCGCAAACGTGTTTCAGTTATGATTAACAGTAAGTTTTTTCTCCTTTCGGGAGTTTTTTTGGCGGTTATCAACTTTTCCTATTCCCAGAAAACCCCCAATTGCAACTTCGAGCTTTCCGGCACGGTCTCTGACGCAACCAGCCAGGAACCCCTGGCCTATGTGAGCATTTTTGTTCCGGAGCTCAACAAAGGCACGATTACCGATTCATTGGGAAGATATGTGATCGACGGCATATGCGAGGGAACCTATACCCTCTCATGCAGCCATATCAACTGTCAACACAAAGATCTGGGCATTGAGCTTCATACAAATACTATCCAAAATATCAGGATGGAGCAAAGGCCCATTGACCTCGCAGAAGTAGAAATATTGGGTAATAAAGCCCCTCCCCCACCCACTCAGTCCCTTTCCCGCCTCACAGAACGGCAAATGACACAGGCGCAAGGAAAACCCCTTGCAGAGGCCCTTGCATCCATTACCGGAGTTAATACGCTTCATACCGGAGCGACCATTGCCAAACCAATTATTCACGGCCTCCATAGCAACCGTATTCTGATCCTAAACAATGGAATCCGCCTGGAAGGGCAGCAATGGGGCTCCGAACATGCACCTGAGATCGATCCCTTTATTGCCACCAAACTGACGGTCTTAAAAGGTGCCGGCGCAGTACAGTATGGATCAGGTGCTATGGCAGGGGTGATTTTGGTAGAACCCGCCCCGCTTCGCGATCATACAGGCGTAGGCGGAGAGTTCAACCTTGTCGGTTTCACCAATGGCCGTACAGGCGTAGTTTCAGGTATCATCGAAGGCAATCACGATTTTCTTCCCAACTGGTCCTGGCGGCTTCAAGGCACGGTCAAAAGAGGCGGCAACCTTCACACACCCGAATATTTTCTGGAGAATACAGGCGTTGCCGAACAAAATTACTCCGCTACGCTGGGATACAATACAGTAAAAAAGGGAATGGAAATATACTTCAGCAGGTTCCACAACAGCCTGGGCATCCTTTCCCCCTCTCACCTTGGCGGGCAAAGCGACCTGACCCGGGCACTGGAAAGTCCGGTTCCCCTTGGCGCAGATACAGCCGTTTTTTCCTACAAAATTGGCCGTCCCTATCAGGAAATTTCTCATAATCTGCTCAAATGGAAAGGATATTACCGGCTGAATGAAAAAAACAAACTCAGCCTTACCTATGCCTTCCAGTACAACCGCCGGTTTGAATTTGACAAACACCGACCGAGGGGAACAGATCTGAATGGAAAAAATCTGCCCGAACTTGACTTCACGATTCATACTCATTCCCTCGATGGTGTCTGGGAGTTTACGGCTAATCGCCAGGTTTCCGGTTCGGCAGGAATATCAGGTATGTATCAGAATAATTATCTGCGGGGCAGGCCCTTTATCCCCAACTTTGTAGCGATGAGCAGCGGAGTTTTTGGGGTAATACGGTGGAAAAAGGACCCATTAGAACTGGAGGCAGGATTTCGATACGACTACTCCTGGGTAAACAGTGCCAGAGAAGAAAATGGTGTTGACATCTATGCACTCAGAATCTTCCAAAGCCCCTCAGGCACACTCGGCGCGATCTGGAAAATTGCGCCAGGATGGGAAGGAAAACTTCATGTGGGCACAGCCTGGCGCCCGCCTCATGTCAACGAGTTGTTTAGCAACGGACTCCATCACGGAGCGGCCGCCTTGCAATATGGAGACAGTACCCTTTCTCCCGAAAAAGCCATAAAAACCATTGCCACCCTGAACTACCAGCATGCAAGCGGTTTTAGCGCAGAAATCAGTGGTTATAGCCAGTGGTTTGCCAATTTTATTTACCTCAGACCAGAGGGAATCAAAACCACCATCCGGGGCGCATACCCTTCTTTCGATTATGCCCAGACCGGAGCCAGGCTGACAGGTGCAGATATCTCATTGAGCTATCTGATTGCCCGTCACTGGACAATTTCTGCGAAGGGCTCTTATCTCTATGCGGAGAATACCAGCGATAAACTTCCATTGATCTATATGCCGGCAAACTGGGTAGAAAACAGCCTGACTTACGAATGGAAAAACCGGAAAAAAGTAACCGACACCTATCTGACGATGAAAGTCAGATCCGTTGCGCAGCAAACCCGGGTGCCCGAAGGGCAGGATCTGTTACCGCCACCGGAAGGATATACACTGACCAGCCTCGAAGCCGGTACAAAAATTCATTTCACAGCAAACGAACTGGGAATAAGCCTTTCAGCGGGTAACCTTATGAACGTAACCTACCGGGACTATCTTGACAGCTTTCGATACTATGCTGACTCTCCGGGCAGGAATATTTCTGTAAAAATTAACCTCAAATTTTAATTATTTACCATGAAAAAAAGTGCATCTTTCAGCCTGATGATCGTGTTATCGTCCATCTTTTTTATTCAATCCTGTAAACCAGAAGCCCCTGTGGGTGAAGAAGAAATCACGACAGTACAATTGGTTTTCAACGGTTCGCAAACCTTTACATGGAAAGATGGCTCGACGCCAGACATCATTACCCTGAGTCCTCTCACGAGTTATACTGTAGAAGCAAAATTTCTGAATGAGAATGTCAGCCCGGTGGGAGACATAACCGCTGAGATACTGGCAGAAGATGACCAGCATCTGGTCTGTTATGAGATTCTCGGCGACCTTGCCCTGACCAACTTTACCATTGCCCGTACGGATACTGACGGAACCTACGAAGTTGGCCTTTCCACTCAATGGCAGACAGGGACGGCCGCTACCGGTCAGGTTTCGATCAAACTCCGGCACCAGCCCGGTGGAATAAAAGACGGCACCTGCACGCCGGGAGACTCCGACGTAGAGATTTTATTTGATCTGACTATACAATAGCTGTGGCGGGAAAGCAGAAACATAATAAAAACTTCACCGGCATTCCAACCTTCTGCCTGCGGCCATCCTCTTTGAGATAAATGCGTATTATAAACAGTAACTTATTTTAAAATTATTTCTCAATAACATTACAGCTATGAGCAAAGATGCTAATCACGACCCTTTTGAGCAGATGACTGACGAAGTATTTGGTCAGGAGGTAATAGAAGAAGTTGAAGAGCAGGTGTATGAGCCTGCACAGGAACCCACAGCAAGTGCCGACGAAAAACAATGGATGCTGTTTGCCCACCTCAGCGCCCTTGCGGGTTATGTGATTCCTTTTGGCTCTGTGTTTGGGCCCCTGGTTATCTGGCTAATGAAAAGAGAGGAAATGCCCTTAGCAGGGAAACATGCCAGGGAAGCACTAAACTTTCAGCTCTCTATTGCTTTGTATATGATGATTTCCGTGGTATTGATCCTGGTGGTTGTAGGAATATTTTTGCTGATAGGACTGGCGATTTTCCAGCTGGTAGCGATCATTATGGCAGCAGTCAGTGTGAGTGGAGGCAAAGAATATAAATACCCGATCACTATCAATTTTATCAAATAAGACGTTTAATCAGACGATTTTTATAGCCTGAAATGCCAGCTGGTATTTCAGGCATTTTTTTTGCACAAAACCTTTAAAATCCTTACACCGTATAATACCCGGTTTCTTTGACATAATGTGCATCTGATTTCATGGCTATACGAAAGCCTATAACAGAAAAAAACAGATGCCTGATGATAAGGAAAACAAATCACGGTATAAAATCCTCATTTTCAATATTTTTGAGTGAGTTTTCCATAAATTAGTATGATTTGTGAAAAATATAATACCCAGATTTTTTTAACCTTTTAACCACCCGATAGCGCCAATTGTCAATCAATTTGGATGGTTTACACACATTGGCGCTCCTTTAAAAAAAATTATTTCTACTTTGCGAGTGTGAATTTTCACACAATTCGTTCTTTTCGTTTTTATGTGAGATTTAAGTATAAATTATGAAAAACTACCTGATGAGTGTTGCGTTGGTTGCCATCGGCACATTCTTCATGTCTTCTGAAAATCTCAAAGCAGTTTTTCCGACTTCAAAATCGAATCAAAACCTTGCAGACGGCCATGAGCCTGGCCGGATGATGAAAATCCAACAGGCGCATTTGAGAACCATTGACCCTTTTGACATTGATATTGTCCCCACAAGCCGCCCTATCCCCAAAGGAGTACCGCTGGGAAGCGTATTCGGGATGCGGAAACACCCGATTCTGGGTGTGGACAAAATGCACAAAGGCGTTGATTTCCCCGCTCCGAGTGGAACCCCCGTACTGGCTACTGCCACAGGAAAAGTCGGTTGGGTTGTAAACTCAGCAGATAGCAGTTCGTATGGTAAACATGTAAAACTTATCCATGACGAAGAATACTGCACCCTTTACGCGCACCTTTCCGGAATCGTCGTAAGAGTCGGCCAGATTGTTGAGGAAGGTGATACACTCGGATTTGTCGGTACCACCGGAAGAAGCACCAATCCCCATCTTCACTATGAAGTAATTATGGATGGTGAAAATATGGACCCGGAAGATTATTTCTAAAAACTGATATCAGAGACAACACAACAAAGCTGACCTTAGTAAAAAGGTCAGCTTTTTTTTTATATTCGCCTGTCTCTGAAAGATTTGTTATGCGAAATTTCAGATTTTTATGGATGCTGGCTTTTGTACTGGCTTGCAATGCACCGGCCCACAAGGTTGATACGCATGAACAAGTCGAAACGGGTAGCATTCCTGAAAAAATCACGCCAACTGTCACATATGAAACCTTTTCATTGAAAAATGAGGTTTTGGATTTGCCCCCGGAATATGTCCGTATTATTCCCTTCCTCAAACAGGCGGCAGATATTACCGATACGATCTTCCAACTTCAGACCTATGGACCAATAGAGAATCTGCTTGAAGGGATTTCGGATACCACACTGCAAAAACTTATATTAATCAATTACGGACCTTATGACCGGCTGAATAACCAGGCGCCCCTTCTGTCCGGTATAGAGCCGAAACCTCCTGGTGCAAATTTTTATCCCAAAAAGATCACACCTGCTCAGTTTGCCCGACTTAATGACTCCCATAAAACCAGTCCTTTTACACTCCTCACCCGGGATGAAAAAGGAAATCTCCAGGTAGTACCCTATCATATTGCGTTTCAAGAATATCACAAGCGAATTTCGGCGCTATTGATACAAGCCGCAGACAGCCTTCCCGGAGGTCCATTGCAGGAATATCTGTATTTGCGTTCAGATGCTTTTTCGCGAGATGAATACGGCGACAGCGAATACGCCTGGCTTGACAATTTTAAAGAACCTGTTGATATGCTGATCGGCCCTATGGAAACGTACGAAGACCAGTTTCTCGGCTATAAATCTGCTTATCAGGCAATTATTTTTATTAAAAACAAACAACAAGCTGACCCCATCTATTTCTCATCGCTGGTTCCCGAATTTCAGGAAAAACTACCCGTCCCGGCAAGTTACCGGCCCCAGGTTTCTGTAAGACCAGATGTCATCGAGTTTTACGATCTGTTGTATGCAAAAGGCCTGTATAATGCCGGCCCGAAAAGTGTGGGGTTAAATTTTCCATCTGGAACCAAAAAATTTCCGGGAAAAGGCGTTCGGCGAATTCTTTTTACCAATATACTCACCGCAAAATTTGAGAAAATTGTAAAGCCGCTCAGCCAGGTACTGATTGATTCCACCCAGCGCTGTTATATTCAACCAGAGGCATTTTCCCGCCTTTCATTATTTCATGAAATATCACACGGGTTGGGCATCAAACGGGTAATTGGTGAAAAAACGACCCTTCAGGAGTCTTTGAAACAGTACGCATCCATACTGGAGGAGGAAAAAGCAGATATAGCGGGGTTGTATATCATCAACGAACTGCTGAAAGACGGCCGGCTCAGCGGGCAACCCATGGATTATTATGTTACCTTTCTGGCGAGTGTCATACGCTCCACGCGATTTGGAAAAACCAGCGACCACGGGAGAGGTAGTATGCTGATATTCAACTACTTTATGGATTCAGGCGCATTTTACTATTTGGCTGAAAACCAAACATATGGTGTCAACCAGGACCTTATACCTTCGGCTACGGAAGAGCTCCTGAAAAAAATCCTTTTCACCCAGGGGAATGGAGACTTTGGCAATGCTGCTGCATGGATCCGGTATGAAGGGAGAATCAAACCGACACTTGAGGCAAATCTTCTTCGCCTTGACAGCGCAAAGGTTCCGGTAGATCTGGTTTTCGAGCAATAAACCCTCACAAAGGGATATTCCCGTGTTTTTTGTGTGGCAGAGAGGCCGCCTTATTTTCCAGCATCTCAAACGCCCGAATCAGCTTCTCCCGGGTCTCTTCGGGAAAAATCACCTCATCCACATATCCACGCTCTGCGGCAAGATAGGGGTTGGCAAATTTCTCGGTGTATTCCGCCACTTTCTCCTGAAGCATTGCCTCCGGGTCAGAGGCTTCAGAAATGTCTCTTTTAAAAATAATCTCGGCAGCACCTTTGGGGCCCATTACGGCGATCTCTGAGGTGGGCCAGGCAAAGTTCATATCTGCACCTATATGTTTGGAGTTCATCACATCGTAGGCGCCGCCATAGGCCTTACGGGTGATGACAGTAACCCGGGGAACAGTAGCCTCACAAAAAGCATATAGTAATTTTGCTCCGTTGGTGATAATGGCATTCCACTCCTGATCAGTACCGGGAAGAAAACCCGGCACATCTTCAAATACCAGCAGGGGTACATTAAATGAGTCGCAAACCCGTACAAAACGTGCCCCTTTTTTGGATGCATTGATATCAAGTACACCTGCCAGAACAGCAGGCTGGTTGGCGACGATTCCGATACTCCGGCCAGCGAGCCGGGCAAAACCTACCACAATATTCTCTGCATAATCTTTATGAACTTCCAAAAACGAATCCTTGTCGCAAATCAGCGATATGACTTCCTTCATATCATAGGGCTGGTTGGGATTGGCGGGAATAATGGTTTTCAGCGTATCGGCATTCCCTCCGGCAGATACAGGCGGGTATCTTACCGGGTCTTCCTCGCAGTTTTGCGGAAGATAACTTAGCAGTTGTTTGATATTTTCGATACAAGCTACCTCGTGTGCGCAGGCAAAGTGGGTAACGCCACTCTTTGAAGCGTGTGTATTGGCGCCGCCCAACTCTTCGGAAGAGACTTCCTCGTGGGTCACCGTCTTGACAACGTTGGGGCCGGTCACAAACATGTAGGAGGTGTGTTCGACCATCAGTACAAAGTCTGTAATCGCAGGACTATAAACGGCCCCCCCGGCACAAGGCCCCATAATTGCCGATATCTGGGGAATTACCCCGGAAGCCAGGGTATTGCGGTAGAATATATCTGCATAACCTGCCAGCGAAACGACGCCTTCCTGAATGCGGGCGCCGCCGGAGTCATTTAAGCCGATGACCGGGGCCCCGGTTTTCATCGCCAAATCCATGATTTTGCAGATTTTTTCTGCGTAGGTTTCGGAAAGTGAGCCCCCCATTACCGTAAAATCCTGGCTGAACACATAGACCAGGCGACCGTGAATTTTTCCATAACCCGTAACCACTCCATCGCCCAGAATTTTCTGATTTTCGAGCCCAAACTCTGTAGATCGATGTGTAACAAACTTTCCGATTTCTTCAAAGCTCCCTTCATCCAGCAAAAGATCAATTCTTTCACGGGCCGTGAGTTTACCTTTTTTATGTTGGGCGTCTATTCTGTTCAGCCCACCGCCCAGCAGTGCTTCACGGTTTTTATTTCGGAGAATTTCCAGTGGATCAGTCATATAGGGACAATAATTGCTCAGGCAATGGCAGATTCTATTTCGTCAGTCATTTCAAGGTTGTGGAAAACCTGTTGGATATCATCATCATCTTCCAACAGATCAATCAGTTTCAATACGCTCATGGCCCTTTCAAGGTCAAGTTTTACCGTTGTGGTGGGAAACCTTTCCAGGGAACTTTCCGCTTCAATATTCAATTCTTCGAGCTTACTGTTCATCATGCCAAAATCTTCAAAAGCACAGGTTGCGATAAAGTTTTCCTCATCAGTTTCAATATCTTCCAGGCCAGCTTCGAGCAATTGGAGGGTCAGAGATTCTTCATCCAGACCTTCCATAGGAAAGATAAACACACCTTTACGTTCAAACATATAATCTACAGATCCGCTTTTCCCGATACTGCCATGATATTTGTTGAAATAAGACCGGATATTGGCGATAGTGCGTTTTTGATTGTCGGTCATACACTCCACAAATACAGCTACGCCATGACTCCCATACCCTTCATAAGAAAGTGATTCATACACTGTACCATCTGATCCTGCGCCTTTTTTTACCGCTTTATCGATATTTTCTTTAGGCACACTGGCTTTTTTGGCATTTTTAATTGCCATCCGCAGCCGGGGATTTCCATCAGGATCGCTTCCTCCCCCCTCTTTGGTTGCAACAGCCACTTCTTTGAGCAGTTTCGTAAAAAGCTTAGACCGCTTTTTATCCTTCGCCCCTTTGCGGTGTTTGATATTCGCCCATTTACTATGACCAGCCATACAATTACATTCTGATAATAATAAAACTTCCGGTTGGTTTCAGGAAATCCCGAATCCAACCGGAAGCAAATTTACACATTTTTATGAATCTCTACTTAATCAGGGTCGTTTGATCCTGTCCAAGGCGATTCATCACATTCTCTCTGATCAGACGGTAATAATGTTTACGTCCGGTAGTTTTATCCTGACGAATCAGTTTTACTTCCATCATGATCTTGATATATTTCTTCGCTGTGGTACCCTTGATTTTTAGTTCGCGTTCCAGGTCTTGTGAGTAGAAGCCTGATTGAGCGTAATTTACAAGGAATTTGGGCATATCAAATACCACTTCGAAGATTGTACCACCTTTATACAGGTCAAAAAACATAAGTCTGATACCTTGTTCCAACTGGCGGTTGGTTGTTTCCTGAATATCGAGGAAAAATCCAAGGCGGTTGACCTCTTTGAAGGTAATATAACTACGAAGGTTGCGGTAAGAGAAATCGAGATGTTCGGCAGCTAAAGGCAAATCTCCTTTAGAGATATTGATGCACTTATTGAGGGTTTTATTCCTGACAGAGTTTGGTACATCTTTAAAATCGTCGTTTTGCCAATCAGCTTTTATAAAGCTCAATGGGTTGTTACTGTCCTCCAGTTCGTTGAGAAGTTTTTCACTTACCCTGAGACTTACTGCGTCGCCATTGATGATGGCACCCAGGCGGAGCATCTTGACTTCATACCACTGATACCAGTAGTACACTTTAATATTAAAATGTGAAGCTGGCTCAAAATTATAATACTCACTGCGGAAAGCTTCAATTTGTGATTTGCTGATAAAATTGCGGTTATGCTCAATTAAATCAGCAATACTCATAATTCGCTGGAAGAATGAGTCAAGACTTGCGACCATCCAGGAAACACCAGGCTCTTCTGTTTCACGTAAAAAGACTTTGTTGCCCAGCTTAAATGCCTGAATGATTAAATAAAATCCGCCGGCTTCCAATTGTTTGACACCATGTTTCAGCAGGTCAAGCAGAATATCGTTGGATTTTTGCGTTTGTTCGTTTCTTTCCAGCAATTGAAGATAAGCCTGAACCGCCTGAACGTAGAGGGGATAGTTGTCCGACTTTTTGTGATGAGAGACAATTTCCTTGATATCTTTTTCGGAAAAAGGTGCTAAAGAAGCTATCGAAAGCTCAGCATGTGTAAGGCGATATTGGGCGGCGCTTATCTGATCTTTTTGGCTATCAGCAGATTTTACAGATTGTGTAGCGTATTCAACAGCTTTTTTTCCAAAGCTTTGTCTTTCCACATCATCTTCCGTCATTTTATTTAGCTCCCCGTATGTTTTGGCGATCGTGCTTTCGACAAAAGCGCGGGAAAAGCCAGGAAGGTTTTTGCGATTGCGGAGATCGATTTCAGCTTCCCTTAGTTTTATCTGGCAGTATTCCAATCGTGTCAACGGATCGTCAAAGCTATATGTGGACATTGGCAGGAACGAAACATTGAGTTCCATCAATGCGGCGGAAAACATTTGAGCGATGAAAGGTTCTGCGTTATCACGTGAACGTTCTTCAACCTTTTTCAGAATTTCTTCGACCTTTACGATACTTTCTGCTACTTTTTCGCTGAGAAAATGTTCTGCCAGTAAAAAGTAATTTGCCAGGTTCTGATCAGTTGTATTCTCATTAATTGACTTTTGCAGCCACAACCGGGCCTTGGCAGCTTGCTCTGTTTCAGTTTCATTTACATAAACCAGACCGATAAGAGTAGAGACAATAGAAATAAACGGTTTACTAAAAGTGCCCCAATCAAGGCTGCCGATACGTTCTTCGAAATCCTCAAGCGGGCGATTTTTGATTAACCGTAAAAACGCTGCCGAAGAAAAATCTAATAACTGATTCCACGAATGAAGATCGGCTTCGATTGAAGGCATATTTTTGACCGCCTGCATACGATGTCGAATCAGGTCCACACAAAATTTGAACCCTTCCGAATCACAACGATACAAGGTGTAGGACAACGCCTGATGAGCCAGAAAGAAAAAATAATTGGCTGATTGCTGATCCTGAAACGAGGTATTTTGTAACTCAGTACTGAAAAACTCTTCCAGTTTTTCAAAATCGGAAATATCTGCTTTTTTAAGCAGATCTCTCAGGTAGTTGGGGTAACTGAGTTCCCCACTACGTCGCTGTGCTTCAATTAAAAATTGAAACGAGAAAATGTTGGTAAACTTCATATTTGACAGGGATTAAGTTTCAGTTGCAGAAAATACGAATCCCGGAATATTACCCAAAAGAAGCAGATAGAACCCTTTATTTCCCTCACTATAAATTCCACAAAATCCCAACCAAATGAAATTTTGTATTTTCCAAAACTGGAGAACTTATCACATTTAAGATTATTTGGAAAAAATCCCTCCCCCCCGGTATTTACCGGCAGCATTATTATCCGTGTTGACTCGTATTTGTCCAACAGTATTATTAAAAAATTTATGATCATTATCTTGGTTGTGGCTTTTAAGAATCAAAAAATACCACTTCCGGACAAATATACGACGATTTTCCGCTATTCCAAATTTCTGTCGCAGGGGCGTTGACTTCTGACCGGTTAAGTAAAAACCTATTATCACACTCAAAAGTGTTAAATAAGATGGGGGGGGATTATTGCTTTATAGTAGGTTTTTATTGCAGTTATTGCAGAAAGTTAGCTATTCGATTTGCCATTACAGTTACTTTTCGCAAAAAATAAGCCAAAAAATTGTCATTTTTATAACAATAAGGAGAACGCTATATAGGGGAAATTTCCTGCTTGAGTCGCCACTTTTTGGGCCGGTGAATGTTAACAAAATTACAAAAACCAAATAAAATAGATCAGGAAACGTTTAGAATTTTTGCCAGAAATCGATTGCATATTTTTGGGAGATCTATGTTTTTACTTTCAAAACGGAATTTTGCTTATCCTAATACCAGATTTATGCTTCCCTTTACGGTTGAATCATTTTACCAAATCCTGTTTTTATCGCAAAAAAATATTCCAACTAACTTACCCGCCAGCTTTAATCAGATTCAGCGAGTGACGCATTTTGGCAATTTACTAATCCAGCCCAAATCGGTTCAATAAATAAAACATTTTGTCATCAAACTGAACAGATATCCCATAGACACAAAAAAATAAACATCGCGTTATCTGTCTTATTTTTTTTACCAGACCAATCATGATCGCTTGTACTCCCCCCAAAATTCCCCTTATATTTGGGTATGGCAAAAACTGCAAAATCTACTTTTGTGTGTCAAAACTGCGGCACTTCCCACCTTAAATGGCAAGGCCAATGTTCAGGATGTAATGAATGGGGAACACTTGTGGAAGAATTGGTAAGCCCCGCCGACCGAAGACCCATCGGACCGGTCTCCCTCAATACCAGATCGACGCCCAAACCCATTTCCGAAATTACTTTCGAGAATGCACAAAGGATTATCCTTAAGGACGCAGAATTGGGAAGAGTCCTCGGCGGAGGACTAGTATATGGCTCTGTCATTTTACTTGGCGGTGAACCTGGCATAGGAAAAAGTACACTTTTACTACAGATTGCTCTCCAACTTTCTCCTTATAAAGTACTCTATGTGTCTGGTGAAGAGAGCGAACAACAGATCAAACTTCGCGCAGAGAGAGTTCCCTTTACTAACCCCAATCTACTAATCGCAGCAGAAACTCATCTGGAACGAATTTTTGAATTTTATGAGTCTCTAAAGCCTGATCTTATCATCATCGACTCGATCCAGACCATGTACAGCGATGAATTGGAGTCCTCTCCGGGCAGCGTATCACAGATACGTGAAGGTGCGGCAAAAATCATCCGGCTGGCTAAAGAAACGCATACACCGATATTCCTCGTCGGACACATAACCAAAGACGGCGGTATAGCAGGCCCTAAAGTCCTGGAGCATATGGTAGATACCGTCCTTACGTTCGAAGGAGATCGGCACAACAGCTACAGGATCGTCAGAACCAGTAAAAACCGATTTGGCAGCACAATGGAAATTGGTATTTACGAAATGATGGCCTCCGGCCTTCGGGAAGTTTCCAACCCCTCGGAAATCTTCCTCTCCAGAAGCCTGGAGAATTTTAGCGGCGTTACCGTTTCCGCCACGATGGAAGGTCTGCGGCCGCTTCTAGTAGAAACCCAGGCCCTCGTAAGTCCTATGGCTTACGGCACCGCACAAAGATCCTCTACGGGTTTTGACCTGCGCCGGCTTAATATGCTGCTGGCCGTTCTCGAGAAGCGCTGTGGCTTTAAAATGGGGGTAAAAGATGTGTTTATCAATATTACTGGCGGACTGAAAATAGAAGACCCCGCCGTTGACCTGGCCCTCATCTGTGCTGTCATCTCTTCGCTTCACGATCTGTCTGTTCCTCAAACTTCTGTATTTGCCGCCGAAGTGGGCCTGTCAGGCGAGATCCGGGCAGTAAGCCGCGTAGAGCCGCGAATTGCCGAAGCGGAAAAACTGGGGTTCAAGAAAATTTATGTCACCCAATCTCAGGCGACGGCCCTCAGTAAGAAGTACAAAGAAATTGATGTAAGAGGTGTGTCAAAGCTGGAAGAAGTTTTCAGAGAGGTATTTAGCGGCGAATAATTTCCAAATCATTTGTCTTACCGGGAAAAAGTGGTTAATTTCAGATAGAAAGAGCGTGTCCGAAAGTAAATTCCGAACATCGCATGAAAAAATTTTTTGTCGGAATCACCATCAGTTGTCTTTATTATTTTTCACTGGCTACCCCACCAGCGGATAGCCTCCTACGTGCGCTGCATAATGCAGAAGGGATGGATAAACAGCACATCCTCTTACAGCTTTCTGCCTATTATGCAGCAGATTCCTTTGATCTTGCACTGGGGTATGTGATTGAGGCCAGAAAAATGGCTGAAAATAAAAACGATACCTACCGACTTGCAAGAGCATATCTCCAGGAAGGAGAATTGTGGGAATCCTACCCTACCCTCATTTCCGATAACAGAAAAGCCATTCAGCCATTTCAAATGGCGAAAAGTCTTTGCCTTACACTCAACGATACCGCATGCCTGGCCAAAGCCAGTTTCGCTATTGCCCGTCTTTATGCGCATTTTGAGCTTACTGACAGGGCTGCGCCCTACTACTTCGAATCCCTGCAATACTATCGCATCTTAAAAGATACCCTCAATCTTGTACAGGTGAATCTCGCCCTGGCACAACTCTACAAACTGACGGATGAACCCGAACAAACCATTCAATATAGTATTACTGCGCTTCAACTCGCTACGGCTGCGGAAATGGACTCTATCCGGGCATTGATCATGTTTTTTATCGGAGAAGGGTATCTTGAGAAAGAACAATTTTCCGAGGCGCTCTCTTATCTGAAAGAATCGCTCAACCAGATTGATCATATCCAGAATTCAAGCTATAAGACAGGCATCCTCAACCGCACCGCTGAGACATACCGCCACCTGGATCAATCCAATAAGTGTTTTATTCTTCATCATGAGGCACTTGCGCTGGCAAAAAGTGTAAAAGATGAATATGGAATGGCCGACAGTTATAATGGCCTGTCAAGTGCTTACGCTCAGCTCAACCAGTTTGGCTTAGCACTCATGTATCTGGACAGCAGTACATTGCTCTCTGAAAAGCTGGAATTCAACTCTCAGCTTCTGAAAAATTATCAAAAATACATGACCATTTTCCTTCGTACAGATCAGTACGAACAATTGATGCACTACCGCAACAAGTCGGAAATGTTGCAAAATAAAATTGATCAGGAAAACAAAAATCAGACCCTGTTGAAAGTCAGAACTTTCTATGAAAGTGAACGAATGGAGCGGGAACTTGCTTTTAATGAGGCTCGGTTGGAGCTAAGTGCTGCCGAATTGAAAAACACCCGAACGCAGGCACAATTTGCTATTCTGACAGGAATTTTTCTGGCTTTCCTGGTGGCTGTCTTTTTCCGGCAGTATCAAAACAAGAAGAAGGTAAGTGAAGCGCTCGAAGAAAAAGTTACAGAAAGAACCCATGAGCTTCGCAACGCATATGGAGAAGTGGTTTTGTTAAATGAAGAACTCGATACCTTTGCCTACCGCACAGCCCACGATATCCGGGGACCCGTTGCCCGCCTGCTGGGTTTATGCCAGATTGCGATGAGTGCCTCCGACAAAAAGGAGGCTGATGCCTATATTGAATTGATCAACAAAGAAGCCATCAGCATGGACTTTATGTTGCACAGGTTTCTGGAAGTAAACAAAATCAAACATATCAACCCGCTGCGACAAAAAATAGAACTGGAAAAGGTAATTCTCGAAGTATGGGATTCTTTGTCAGAGATCGAAGGCGCATCTGAAGTGGAATTGCAAATAATGCCGGGACTTCCGGAATATATTGAAAATGATCGCAGGTTGTTGGAGATTATTCTGAGAAATCTGCTTGAAAATGCCATCGTGTTTCGCACGAAAGAAGAAAAAATCAAGCCCTTATTGAAAATAACGGGTAACGAAACGGAAAATGGAGTCAGTGTACATATATTTGACAATGGTATTGGAATACGTCCGGACTTAGCTTCCCGCATTTTTGAGATGTTTTTCAGAGGTACCAATGCCTCTACAGGACTCGGATTGGGTTTATATGCAACACGACTTGCTGCAGAGAAAATGGGTGCCGGAATATTTTACCATTCAGACAATCATACCATGACCGAATTTGAAATTGTTCTCCCTGTTATATAATCCAATCCTGAAAAAATGTAAATTGTGCCACCCGGATCGGTTTTCGGGTAAATTTTTTGAGAAACCCGGCTTATGGTTCTAAAATTTCAACGAAACATATGGATTTTTTCGCTGCTTGCCTGGAGTTTATCTGCCGGATGCGGCACATTTACTGACCCTGGCGATAATTTGTGGCCCATTCGGGAAAATGGACTCTACGGGTTTATCAATAACGTAGGAGAGGTAGTGATTGCGCCACAGTTTGCCTATGCATTCAGGTTTAGCGAAGGCCTTGCCGCGGTAAATGTAGGCGGGACTCAAACCAATTATGATGTTCCTGTCGATGGGAAATGGGGTTTTATTGATCGCTCAGGCCGGTATGTCATTAACCCCAGCTATTTCTCCCCTCCGACCTCCGGCAAACCATATGACCTCAATGACCTGGCCAAAGTACTGCACGAGGGGTATATATTTTCGGAAGGAAAAGCCGCTGTCTATTCTGACAATGGGTGGATATATATCGACTCCGCCGAAAATGTAGTGATTAATGATCCCCGCATAAAAAGTGCGCGACGATTTGTGGAAGGACTTGCTGCCGTATATGTAGATGGGAAATGGGGATATATTGACCATACTTACAAAACAGCGCGTGACTCTTTTGCTATTGCGCCTGCTTATATTTATCCTGTCAACTTTCTCAATGGCCATATTCTCACCATGGACCGCGAATCACGCTGGGTTGTCATTGATCGAAATGGAAACCGTAAACTCCCGCAATATAAAATTGAAAGCAATTTTTTTGAAGGAGTAGCGATTGTGCAGGACTCATTTAAGACGGGAGAAATTCGTTTTTCCTCCCAATATAAGTATGGTTTGGTAGATGAGGACGGAAGGTTTCTTTTTACGCCTCAGTTTGATATGGTAGGAAGATATGGCAGCGGATTATGTCCGGCTCTGGTCGGAAGCAAAGTGGGTGAGCAGGTCGCCTTTGCAGATCAGGTCAGAGTGGACAACAATATCGGGGGAAAGTGGGGGTTTGTAAACCGAAGGGGAGAATTTGTATTTAACCCTATCTACGAAGATGCCAAAGGATTCAGTGAGGATATAGGTGCGATCAAAATGGGAGGATTGTGGGGGTATATGGCACCTGATGGCTCAATGATTACCGGATTTGAGTTTCGTTGGGTAGGCTATTTTAAAAATGGAATTGCCAGAGTAAAACTGGGGCCTGTACATAATGACTACGACGAACATTATGCCTATATCAACCGAAGTGGAAATGTACTGTGGGTAGAGCCTTAGACAGGAAAGGTTACATAACGACAATTGCAGATATCCGACTTTCTGCCGGAATATCATCTATAGAGAATTCGTTTCCTGCGGCGGTGGACATACGGTTTCCGGCGTCTTTTACCAGGTAAATATATTTCTGGGATCCAACTTGAATATTGATAGATTCAAATTCAGTCAGGGGAAAAACCTGAACAGAAGCAGCCTCAAATTTTTCAAGAAAATCACTCAGCGACGTACCGACGTGAATTTCTTCAGGAGTACGGTACTTTTGAGATTCCACTCTGATACGATTCACCTTACTGACAGCAAGCAGCGAATCGTTGCTATAGCGTTGATCAATAAATTCACCTTCAACGATAATTTTGCCGTCTTCAAGATGGAGCGTTCTCACCAGCCATTCAAAGCCATTGCCATTTTGCACAGAGTCCTGAATATCGTCGTCAGACAGTGAAGAGAGCTTAACATCTGCGACATAATCACCCAGGCGAACAAATGCCAACCCCGATTCACAAATAAAATCGGGGTTGGAGAAACATTCTATTTCTGCCTGGGACATACCTTCCGTATTAATGCTATCGGGAAGGTAGAGGTCCTGATTTTTTTTCTCACCTGTTTCATTGCTACAGGAAGAGATTCCCCACAGCACGAGGACCAGGAGAGTAAAAGGCAGCAGATTTTTTTTCATTACAATCCAAATATTACTTTGATCTGGTCAACCAGGTCAAGTTTTTCCCACGCGAAAAAGGTCACCTTCTTTTTGGCCTTTTCACGGAGCGTATTTTCAGATACCCCATTTCTGGAAATCTTCACATAGTTGGTATCCACATCAGCTTCAAAGGTATCTCTCCCCATATGGCCATAAGCAGCGGTAAGAGAGAAAACAGGGTTTTTGAGCCCCAGGCGGTTGACGATTGCGCGGGGAGTAAAGGAGATGGCGCTGGCAATTTTCGTGGCAATTTCGGCATCCGAAATATTCAATTTGGAAGTGCCGTAGGTATTGATGTTGATAGAAACCGGCTCAGCCACGCCAATGGCGTAAGCAAGTTGAACGAGTACTTCATCAGCTACCCCTGCGGCTACGAGGTTTTTGGCCAGGTGTCTTGCCGCATAAGCTGCACTGCGGTCGACCTTAGAGGAGTCTTTTCCGGAGAAGGCACCGCCACCATGGGCGCCTTTACCACCGTAGGTATCCACAATAATTTTTCTGCCGGTAAGTCCTGCATCTCCGTGAGGTCCACCGATTACAAATTTCCCTGTTGGGTTAATATGGTAGATGGTATCTTTCAGCAGATGAGAAGGAACGGCACGGGGAATTACATGTGTGATAATATCTTCCCTGATTTTGGCCAGCATCTGCGAATCAGCCCGGAGTTGCGCTTCGGGAGAAGCATCATCGGGTTTAACAAAATCATCATGTTGAGTAGAAACTACAATTGTGTGAACTCTGGCAGGAACCCCATTGTCGTCATACTCAATCGTAACCTGAGATTTTGAATCAGGCCGGAGGTAAGGCAGAAGGTGAGACTCATTTTTACGGATATCCGCCAGGACCTTGACAATACGGTGAGAAAATGCAAGGGCCATTGGCATATACTCCGGCGTTTCGTTGTTGGCATACCCAAACATCATCCCCTGGTCTCCAGCGCCCTGTTCTTTGTGTTTTTCATCGTCGCTATCCACCCCTCTGGCGATATCCGCAGATTGTTCGTGAAGCGAAGACATGACTGCACATGAGCCAGAACTAAACTTATATTCGTCGGATGTATAGCCAATACGGGTAATCGTATTCCTTACCACTTCCTGAAGATCAACATATGCATTGGTAGTTATTTCTCCGGCAAGGACTACCAAACCTGTGGTTACAAGAGTTTCGCAAGCTACACGGGAATCTGGATCCTGGGTGAGCATGGCATCCAATACAGCATCTGAAATCTGGTCAGCAACTTTATCAGGATGGCCTTCGGAAACAGACTCTGAGGTGAATAAGTATGGCATGTTTTTTTGATTTACAATTTGGTGCAAAATTGCATCTCATGGAAACAAAATACAAACAGCAAACCGTTAAAATGCCGGAAGTTCTATCATTTTTTCATAATAAATATTCTCTGTGCGCCAATCTTACCGATGCAGGCAGTTTTAATAAGAAAGCAAAAAAAATCACCTGCCTTTAACGATTTAGTTTGGTTAATGAGGCAAAAAATACTAGATTTGTAGAAGTTCCAGTTTAATCCATTATCATTATGTCACTGAGATGTTTCCCGTTGGTTCTGGGATTCTTACTCTTAGCACCGATCTTCTTACATGCTGATGGCGGTTCTACTGCCGTTGATCGTGTCCCATCCGAAGAGTTGCCTGTGATTGTTGTCCAGGTCTCGGGTTCATCTGACGGGGCTTTTGGCGAACGTGTGGTCAGTATTCCGGTTCACTTGTATATTGAATCTGAAGTAAAAGTGGAAATCAGAGATGCGCTCGGTTATATGCGCTTTGGATCTGAAGCTACTTATCCTGAAGGCGAAAGTGATATACGTGTAGGAGTCGGCAATATGGATCAGGGGCTTTATTTTGTACGTGTAACCACTGATCTGGATGAACAGTCAGTGATTGTCATTGTAGAAAGACCTCAATAACCAGAAAGATTTATATAATTTTGCCTCCTGCTTTCCGGCAGGAGGTTTTTATTTTGTATAGTTGCCGTAAATTACCCGCCAAAACTACTCAGGTATGGCCAGGACAAAAGATCTGAAAAAAAATCAATTCAAAGACTTCCACAATTGCTTTGATAAGAATAGTAAAACTAAAGGCAAATGGCAGGAAATTTTTGGAAATGACCATCCCGTAACTTTTGAACTCGGATGCGGGAAAGCAGCATTTATCTATGAAATGGCGCAAAGGTATCCCGGGCGAAATTTTGTAGGTATCGACCTGAAAGCAGACCGCCTGTGGAAACCCGCTAAAGAAGCGGAGGCTGCCGGTATTCAGAATCTGGCGTTCCTTTGTGCGCATCTTATCCAAATTGGGGATTATGTCGCCGAAAATGAAGCGGCCGAACTGTGGATTACCTTCCCCGACCCATACCCCAAAAAAAAGCAGGCGAAACACCGCATGGTGAATTCGCCTTTCCTGGATCTGTATGAAAAAATTCTTCAACCCGAAGGGATTCTGCATCTTAAAACAGACAACCTGAACCTGTTTCATTTCTCCCTCGAAACATTCGTCAGACGCAAAAACATACAACTCCTGCAATTATCCTTCAACCTCCACGAGGCAGAAGATATTCAGGATGACGCAAAAATCCAGACCGCTTATGAGACGATGTTCATGAATATGGGAATGTCCATCAATTATCTGAACCTGAAGTTTACGCAGCCCGCCTAAGCACTTGCCGGAGGTTTTACTTCGTAGATTTCGGTATCAGAAACTTCTAACAGGATCATCTCGCATTTCCCGTCTGCTCTCTTCAGCAACTCCGGATACGTGTCGAGGGACAAATCATTATTTACCTGCACCATCCACTCGAGAATTCTTTCCGGCTTTTCGTCAAACAAAAAATGAAACTGAACTTCGTCTTCAAGAAAAACATCTGAAATACGAAGACTGATCATATTGACCGGAGAATGAAACCGGGCCTCCAATGTGGTATTTTGATGATGCACGATTCTGTACCCTTCAGGATTGGTCATCTGGTTGGCATCAAACCTCCGCTCTGTATCGTCATAGTCTGCCCAGCCATTACTTTCCAGGATAAGATTGAATATATTTAAATCACGTAGCTGGGTGGGAGTCAATTCTGCTTTACGCATATTATTCAAAAGGATTATCTAAATGTGTTTGTACAAATATAGATGACCGCCATATGCTTTAAAAAGCAATACAAGGGGCTTTTTTACATAACCCGACCGACAATACTTGCGAGGTAAGCAAAGAAAATTACATCACAACGCCAGGAAAATCAAGGCTGTGATTGTGTAATAATACCTGCGTTAACCAATAGTTTTAGTGGGGGCCTCCTTTAAAAAGGCCTTTTCTGATGACTGGGATAGATATAATCGCAAAGGTATTGGAGTAATGAATGGAGACCATTATGGAACTTTTACCATTTACCCCTCACGGATGCATTCCAAAATTTACACGTAGATCACTTACAGATCGTATATATATTCGACACACTGCTTTTTGGGACTTTTCGCAGTCATTCAAAAAAACAACCGCCCGGGCGGCTTTTATTCAATCGAAGATTTACCTAATTTGCAGGCTGAAAAGTGAGCGTCTGTACTCACTCTCAGAATAAAAAAATTGTATGGAAGAAGAACCTATTGAAGACGGTCTATTCGGGGAAGGTCAACGGATCATAAACCGCATTATCGAAGAGGAAATGAAGAATGCCTACATTGATTATTCAATGTCGGTAATCGTCTCCAGAGCCTTGCCGGATGTACGCGATGGTCTTAAGCCTGTTCACCGCAGGGTGCTTTATGGTATGACTGAGCTGGGGCTGGCAAGCAACCGCCCGTACAAAAAATCAGCAAGGATTGTCGGGGAAGTATTGGGTAAATTTCACCCACATGGTGATACTGCCGTATATGATACGATGGTGCGAATGGCGCAGGACTGGTCTCTTCGCTATCCCCTTGTAGATGGGCAAGGCAACTTTGGCTCGATAGATGGCGACAACCCCGCCGCTATGCGTTACACGGAAGCACGCCTCCGCCGTATTGCAGAAGAAATGCTTGCAGATCTGGAGAAAGATACCGTTGACTTCAGACCCAACTTTGACGATTCCCTTACGGAACCCACCGTGCTGCCCGCCAAAATCCCTAATCTCCTTGTAAATGGAGCCAGTGGTATCGCTGTGGGTATGGCAACCAATATGCCGCCGCACAACCTTACGGAAGTCGTCAATGCGACCATTGCCTATATCGACAATAATGATATTGATATTCTGGGGCTGATGGAGCATGTGAAAGGCCCTGACTTCCCTACCGGCGGACTTATCTATGGGGTGGAAGGCATCCGCTCTGCGTATGAAACCGGCAAAGGCAGGGTAGTCATGCGCGCCAAAGCAGAAATAAAAGTCCTTAAAGACGAGAAAGAGAGAATTGTTATCTCTGAAATCCCCTATCAGGTCAATAAGGCAAGCACCATTGAAAAAATTGCCCACCTGATTGCAGACAAAAAACTCGATGGAATCTCTGATGTCAGAGATGAATCTGACAGAGACGGACTCCGCATCGTAGTCGATGTCAAACGCGATGCAAATGCACGCGTAGTGCTGAACAAACTGTTTCAGTTTACCCCCCTTCAATCTTCCTTCAGCATCAATAATGTCGCCCTCGTAAAAGGCCGGCCACAAACGCTGAATCTCAAGGATATGATCCGCCACTACGTGGATCACCGCCATGAAGTGGTAATCCGCCGTACCCGATACGAGCTCGATGAAGCCAAAAAACGTGCGCATATCCTCGAAGGTCTGCTTATTGCCCTCGATCATCTGGATGAAGTCATCGCCCTCATCCGTGCGTCTCGTACAGCTGATATCGCCCGCGATGGCCTGATGGAGAAATTCAATCTCTCTGAAATTCAGGCGAAAGCCATCCTCGATATGCGTCTTCAGCGACTTACTGGTCTGGAAAGAGAAAAAATTCAGGAGCAGTACCGCGAACTCATGGAACGCATCGCCTATCTCGAATCGGTACTGGACAATGAAGAGTTGAGAATGGGGATCATTAAAGATGAACTGGCAGAAGTCAGAGATAAATTTAATGATGGTCGCAGAACAGAAATCACTTTCGCCGACGGTGAAATACGCATAGAAGATATCCTCGCAAATGAGGATATGATCATTACTATCACCAATCAGGGGTATATCAAACGTACGCCTGCCACAGAATATCAGGCGCAGGCAAGAGGAGGTACTGGTTTTAAAGGAACCGGAAAAAAGGAAACAGACTTTGTAGAACACCTGTTTTCCGCCCTCACCCACAACTATATGCTTTTCTTCACAGAGAAAGGCAAATGTTTTTGGCTGAAAGTTTATGAAATTCCTCAAGGAGAGCGATCTCATAAAGGAAGGGCCATTCAGAATGTGATCAGTATCGATGCTGATGACAAAGTAAAGGCCTACCTGACTGTAGAAAGTCTGGATGACGAAACGTTCCTTGACAGTCATTTTATCATTATGGCCACCAAAAAAGGCCAGGTAAAAAAGACCTCCATGCGGGCCTATAGCCGCCCCCGGCAAAATGGTATTATCGCTATTACCATCAACGAAGGGGATGAACTGCTGGAAGCCAAAATCACCAATGGCAATAGTCAGGTGGTTATAGCCGGAAAATCAGGCTATGCCGTTCGCTTCCACGAAAGCCATGTAAGAGAAATGGGCCGGGGTGCCGCGGGTGTCCGAGGCATCTCTCTTCAGGGAGAAGATGATGAAGTAGTAGGTATGGTCGTAGTTCCCGATGAAGAAAAAAACCTTCTGGCTATTTCTGAAAAAGGATACGGTAAGAAAACACCCATTTCTGAATACAGACTTACCAATCGCGGAGGTAAAGGAGTAAAAACGATCAATGTATCACCCAAAACAGGAAAACTTATATCCATCATCCAGGTAGAAGATACGGAAGATGAGGATGTAATGATTATCACTAAAGCGGGCATAACAATCAGGATGAAAATCATGAGTATCAGCACAATGGGCCGAAATACTCAGGGAGTAATCCTTATCCGGCTGAAAGGTGGAGACGAAATTGCTTCTGTAGCAAAAGTAGTTGAAACAGAAGAGGAGGATACCCAGTCTGACCAGGTTGACCAGATTGATACCGATCAGACCGAAAACTTAAACTAAAGTCTTAACTAGCAATCATCTTACGAACTAAGTATCAAAAATTATGAAACGACTTTCTGTTGTATTTGTATTTACAATTGCAATGTTGGTTTCTGTTTTTGCACAGAAATCCAAAATTACTACCGGTGTTCTTGCCCTTCAAAGTGGCAAACCGGGGGAAGCAATTATCAAATTTGAAGAGGCACTTGCCAAACCTGAACTGATCAAAAATGGCAAAGATATTGCCAAAGCGCATTACTATCTCAGCCAGGCATACTATCGCGCCGGTCTCGACTCAACCCTGATGGCTACCTATCCCGATGCGCTTTTTAAAGCTGCTGACAACTTTACCGCCGCACTCAATCATCCCGATGGTGCCAGCTACCAAAAGCAGGCTGTACTTGATAATGTGGAAGGAAATCTCTGGGGTGCACTTTTTAATGCCGGTGCAACCGTCTTTAATGAAGAAACTGAAGGTGCTGACAAAAGAGCCCTGAAGTACTTCCTTGCTGCCGACCAGATCTCCCCAAACAACTTCCTGACCAACCGCATGGTCGGCACATGTTATCTGGTATTGCTGGATACAGCCAACTGTGCTACCTACCTCGAAAAAGCAGTTAAAATCTATAAAGACAAGTATATCACTGCTACAGAGGGTGTCGAAGCGCTCAAACAAACAGATGAATATCAGAGAGATACTGAGCAAATGAGCTTCCTCTACCAGCAACTTGCCCTGATTTATGAAGCAAAAAAAGATGCCCGTAAAGGCCTTGACATGCTCAACGAAGGTGCCGAAGTGTTGCCGAAAGATAAAGATATCAAGCGGATGGAGCTGATTATCTATCAAAAACACCCCGAGCTTTTTGCAGAAGCAGTCACCAAATTTGAATCCGCGATCAAAGACAATCCCGACGACGCAAACATTAAACTCGCTTTTGCGGGTCTGCTTGAACAATCCGGCAAGTCAGATCAGGCCTTCAAACTCTACGAAGAGGTCTATAAAGCCAATAATCAGGATATATCTGCCAACTATGGACTGGGGGCTTATTACATCAACCAGGCTGCTGCGATCAGCGAAGCCAAAATGAAACTGGATGATGAAGATAAAATTGATGAAATGAACAAACAAATCATCTCTTTGCTTGAAAAAGCATATCCCTACATGCAGTGGCTGCACAAACAACAGCCCGAAGAGCGCGAGTGGCTGAGCCAGTTGGTAACAATTGCGCCTATTCTTGGAAAAGATGAAGATATGATGGAATACGGTAAAAAACTGGGGGACCTTTCACGCAAAGCGGAAGGCAACTAATCCTGAATTTTTTATCTGATTATAGCATACCCCTCACGAATTAATCCTGAGGGGTATTTTTTTATGTAATAATTCCACGCATTTGCGTTACGCGCTCTGAAGATAATTGTGCTATTTGTTCAGGCATTTTTCAGAACTCTGAGAGTATGATTAAGAAAAGTATTTCGGCCATAGTTTTGGGTCTTTGTATGTGGGCAACCCTTGTTGCTCAGCCAGAAGCGCCCACGCTGGTTTCAGGTATCAAAGCCTTTCAACAGGAAGACTATGAGACTTCCATTCGCATACTGGCAAAACTCATTGAGGATGAAGGCCCTGTTTCAAAAATCAATCTTCCTGAAGCACATTTTTACCTCGCACAAGCCTATTATCAGATCTCAAAGGATCCGGTTAAGGCTGCTATTTACCCTGAAGCCTTGCTCCGTGCCTACAATCACCTGATGGCTTCCAAAAATACCGATTCACCCGGTTCCGGATACCAACGAATTGCCGACGTAGCGCTGGAAGTGTTGTGGCCCGCCATTTACAATACCGGGGTAGATGCCTACAACCAACAGGATTTTAACCGGGCGGTCGTGTTTTTTTCCAAAGCACGACAGATCAACCCTCGTTTTTTTGAATCGGCCCTCAACCAGGGATATGCCCACTGGCAGGTTGGCGATACACTTGCGGCTATTAAGAGCTGGCAAAAGTCTCTGGAACTTTACAGAATACTCAAAAATGACGAAAACCAGCGGACGTTAGAAACTACCTTACTGATGCTCGCCGGTGCCTATAGCCAACGCAATATGCCCGAAGAAGCCAGAGCCTTTCTTCTGGAAGGGATGGCACTTTTCCCAGGCAGATACGCTTTCCATGAAGCAGAAATCGTCCTTTACAACCTGCATGAAAACCTTCCCCCCGGACCAGAAAATCGATTCAGGGAAATTATTCATGAAAATCCTTATGATATCAGCGCAAAACTCGCGCTCGCCAAACATCTTGAAAATTCAGGTAATCACGCCTCCGCCCTAAAACTTTTTGAGGAAATCATTTCTCAAAAACCTGTGCATTTTGAAGCAAATCTACATGTAGCCTCCTACTATATCAACCAGGCCATTGCACTGGAAACACAAAATAAATCTACCCGGGAAGCACTTCCGCCAGCATTTCATGCGAATCTGGAAAAAGCGGTTCCCTGCCTCAAAGTGCTGCATGAAGCTCAACCGGATAATACCGAATGGCTGCGTCAGCTCGCCACGTCAACCCAGATTTTGGGCCTTGAAGAAGCAGAGAGCTATCGCAAACTGCTGAAAAAAGCAAGCCAATAGGTCAGAATTTCACCTCTCTTGGAAGAATATTCACCCGAAGGCCACCCAGAATACTCGTGGATGTATTCTCATTTTCCTTACGGTAGCGGCCCTCTGCTTCGAAAAAAATATCGGTATTTCTAAGCTGCCAGCTCAGCCTTCCATAAATCTGGGTTACTTTCCACGGATCTCCCTGGCCTACCACATTATCAAAATCACCGGGTCTGTTGGTATCAGGAAAATTAATATCTCCCCCGTAATTAATTCCCCCCGTATCCAATCCTTTCTGCAAGCGGGTATAGGTCAAAAAAACATTCCATGCCGGAAACGGATGATACCGGAGTGCAAAAAAGTAGTTATCAAGGTTTGCACCTGCCGCATGCCCCAGGTATTGCCCGTAATTGCTGTAACTGGAAATCACGCTGAAATGCTGGTAAGTATAGGGTCTCACCCGATTGTACTCAGCCTGTAAGTCCAGCGTGGAAATCCCAAAAGCATCCACATACTTTAGCCCACCCTGATAGCCAAGTTTGTTTCCCCAATATCCTTTCCCCTGATCCCGCACACCATAATTGTAATCATCAAGCAAAATCTGCCCATACAATTGAACATGATGCAAAAAATTGTACTTAAACTGAAGCCCCAGCAGCGAATTGTCAGGACTGCCAATGTATTGCTCCGCTGCCCGGTAAAAAATGATCGGATTCAGATACTGAAGCTCAAACCCTCTGCGGCCATTGGCTACTACCGGACTGTAAATGACCGATTCAAAAATACTGAATGAGAGGTCAGTGGTAGGATAATAGGTCAGCTGGTGAAATACCCCATACTTGCGGGGAAGCACCCCGTCATTGTCATTGCGGTTTCGGATAAAATGGATCATCTGGGTGAAGTGATTGGTATATACCAGCTTCCAGATCCGGGTATTGATATTTAACAGCAGATAATCTGCTGCGTGGTCTGATAACAAAAGACTCTGATATCCATTTCCCCAAAAGGCCCTGTCTTTCCCAAATTTAATCCGCATCTGTTTCCATGGACTATAGGTAACATATGCCCTTGAACTGAAATAATCCACCCCGTTTGCCTGTCCAAATCGCTTGACAAATGACTCTCCGTGAAGGGTTTGTGTATTCTGCCAGGAATTAAAAACAAACTGAGGCAGCCGGGTTACGTTGTCGTACACTTCTGTATAAAATCCTACTTTTTCACGAAAAGAACCCCTGACCACCAACCCTCTGGAATTGACATAAACGGGCAGATTGGTTGCGGTGGCAGTGGGGTAATCGTTGTGGTCGATTCCACCGGCAAAATGAATGACAGGATTGAGAAACAAGCGAAATCCTGGCTGAGCCACATGGAAAAGGTCGCGTTGATTGGTGTAGAATTTTCCCCATACGCCGCGAAATTGCTCACGTACAGCGAAAGTATCATCGGCAAGCATTCGCATACGCGCATGCCAGCCCGACTCGACAGCGCCCATGCTACTTTGATCGGTGCGCGCAAAAACCTCAGCCAGCATCTCCCTGCTATAGGGTTTTACATCTGTCGAAATAAATGTTCCCGTCAGCCCTTTGATATCCAGCCGGTCAGTGTAGTGGTAGAGTTCGTGATTCAGAACAATATCGGTATTCTGCGCCCAGAAAATACCTGCATAAAGCAGGAAGCAGGTTGTAATGACAAATCCTTTCATAGCGTTGAAGAACGGCAAAAAACCGATTTCCAGCAAAGACAATAAAGAAATCCGGTATCTTTGTCGAGGCTTATGGGAAAAAAAATTATCATCGCAGTCATCAATGACCTTTCCGGAGATCAGCGCATTCACCGGATTGCTACCACCCTGGCGGAAAATGGCTTTGACGTACAGGTGGTGGGGCGGTTGTTGCCAGACTCACAGACGCTTGCGCATCGACCCTATCAGACCCATCGGATGAAGTTGTGGTTTCGGAAGGGAAAATGGTTTTATCTGGAATATAACCTGCGGCTTTTCTGGTATTTACTTTGGCAAAAGGCAGCGATTTTCAATGCCAATGACCTTGATACATTGGGCGCTTCATTTCTGGCTGCTGCAATCACCGGAGCAGAACTGATCTACGACAGCCATGAATATTTTACCGAAGTACCAGAGTTGGTAGAAAGACCATTCACCCGAAAAATATGGCTGCTGCTTGAAGGCTGGATTTTTCCCCGGTTGAAAAAAGTCTATACAGTAAACGCAATGATTGCGGAAATATACAGCCGGAAATACGGTATAAACGTAGGCGTGGTTAGAAATCTGCCCTTCAGCAGGGAGCCCATTTCTCAGCCGGAGCATTCAAATACCCTGCTCTACCAGGGCGCATTAAATCTGGGTCGGGGAATCGAGCTGATGATCGACGCGATGCAATATTTACCCGAATATACACTTCAGATTATAGGGCGGGGAGATATCGAAGCGCAGTTAAAACAGCGGATAGCAGATAAAAAAATCAACAATGTTGATTTCCGGGGATTTATCCCCTTTGAGTCATTGTATGTACTCACTACCCAGGCTTGCCTGGGATTAAGTCTTGAAGAAGATCTGGGCGCCAATTATCGCTATGCATCGCCCAATAAGATTTACGATTATATCCAGGCAAATGTCCCTGTACTGGTGTCTGATCTTCCCGTCATGCGGCAGTTGGTGGAATCCAACCATACCGGAGAAATTCTGCCCGTCAGTGCACGTACGCCCGAAAACCTCGCCAAACGCATCCGCAGCATCACAGAAAATACCGCTTACTATGAAAGCCTGAAAGAAAACTGCCGGAAGGCTGCCAGAGAACTCAACTGGGAAAAAGAAAAGCAGGTTTTATTAGCATATTATTCACCCTCAAACCCTTCACAAACCTCATGATACTAATTACCGGCGCAGCAGGCTTTATCGGAAGCTGTATGGTTGCCAGGTTTAACGAATCCGGAGCCAGTAACCTGATTCTTTCGGATGACTTCAGCCGAAAAGACAAACAAGCCAACTTCGAAACAAAGTCTTATCAGACACGGGTCGAAAGAACAGAACTATTTCCCTGGCTGAAAAAAAACGGGCAAAAAATATCGTTGGTCATACATTTGGGTGCCCGAACAGATACCGCCGAAATGCAACAGCCAATCTTTGATATCCTAAACATCAATTTTTCCAAAGATATCTGGAGGTTTTGTTGTGAACAGGAAGTTCCCCTGATCTACGCTTCCAGCGCAGCTACTTATGGTGATGGATCAGCAGGATTTTCCGACGAGCCGGGAAAAACAGGTCTTCTGCAACCACTCAATCCCTATGGGTGGAGCAAACACACATTTGACCAATGGGTTTACCAGCAGGAAAAAACACCGCCCTTTTGGACCGGTTTAAAGTTTTTTAATGTCTATGGTCCAAACGAATACCACAAAGGAAGGATGGCAAGTGTGATTTTCCACGCTTTTCATCAGATAAAAACCACCGGAGAGCTACATTTATTTCGTTCACACCGCCCGGATTTTGGAGATGGAGAACAAATGCGGGATTTTATTTACGTGAAAGACGTGGTAAATATCATCCATCATTTGACTATTTACGGCAAAAAACCCGGCATATATAATCTCGGAACGGGTCGGGCGCGTTGTTTTAATGACTTAGGCAGGCAAGTTTTTACAAGCATGGGACTGGAAGAAAAAATTCGCTATATTGATACCCCTATTGACATCAGAAACAGCTATCAATACTTCACAGAGGCTGATATGCAGCGATTTGAGGCAAATATTTGCCCGTGGGATTTTACCAGCCTGGAAGAAGGAACTGATCAGTATATACGCCATTACTTGTTGTTGAACAGATATTATTGACCAAAATCTTTCATGGTATTTGTATTTGAGATTTATTTCTGCAATTATGCATAGGTCTCAAACAAATCTTTTGAAAATTTCGTTACTATTCTTAACTTAATAATCCTTATTTATAAATAAATCCATGACGCTGGTAGAGCTTCTTCTGAACTTCAGCTTATTGCTATCTTTACTAATAGCGCCCTGTTTTGTGCTGCTGGCTTATTGGTACAGGCGGCAACTAACCCAAACGCTGATGGTCTGGAAAAAACCGGAAATGGTGATTGTCACAATCATATTTTCCGTTGCTGCGTTGATTTTGTTCATCGTCGGCATTTCGGGCTTTTTTGTTTACGGAGATTTTCTCAACTCCAACGAGTTGCAAAAGCTGGATAAGGAGAAATTTTTAAATATCGGATTCATCTGTGTATTGCTTCTGATTGCCATGGTATTCACCTACGTCGCGATCCGGATGTTGCTCGTAAGAGTTGTTACGGAGCGAGGTATCGTGGTCAATGACCGCATTCTTCGCATACCTGATTTTCGCAATGTAGTGGAATGGAATGAGGTAGCAGACTATTATCTCGTCTCAGATTATCCCAACGTAATATTTACGCTGATTGTACGTCGGCAGGGTCTTCAGTTTGAACGCTACTCTATGCGGGTGCCGGTTTTTGTCCGGGACGATTTTGAAGATCTTTTGGAAACCCAAATGTATAGCGCTACGGCTATGCGGTCCCGCAGTGACATCGGAAGCCACAAATTTTCTGAAAATTAAGGTCATCCGGCTCACAAGTTTTTGAATTTTCGTAAAAAATTTCCGATAACCTAGTATATTAGGGGGGATGTACGAATCACCCTTTAAAAAAGGTCTTCCGTGGCTAGTAGCCGGCTTGCTCTTATTGATGATCAGTTCAGTTTTGTATCTGTATGATATGGAATTAACTGATGAGGAAATTCTTATCAGAGTTGAAGAGAAGCTCAATGCTGATTTTCGCACGTGTATTTCTGCTTACTCAAAAGATATTTCCGGAGATATGGTTTCCCCTCCGGAAAATTGTCATGCCTGTGAAATGATTTATGATATCAAAACAGGAAGACTACGAAGCTGGACAAACCAACCCTACCTCGCCACACAAAAATCTATCAACTTACTGAAAAGCCTTCCTGATTCTGTGATCGTACGCATGGAAAACCGGGCTTATTATCAGATTCGTACTCAGTTGGGCGATAGTACTGCCATCGTACTTATTCCGCTGAATATCAGCTATCAGGTTCAAAATGATTTCCTGATTCCTTATATATTTTTGGGCAGATGGGAAAAAACCCTTTCGGGTGATAAAAAACGGGAATACCTCAATGCCATGCAGGTTGCGATTGGAGAAACTACTTTTCCCGGTTCTCAAAATATTCGGCTCACAGACGATGTAGGCAATACAATCCTGTCTTATGGCAACGTGCCGGTTATCCCTTTCCGCGCACCTGTTCGCTATATGGTCATCGTTTTCCTGATCCTGGGTGGGTTATTCCTGGGAATATTTTTACGCGTTTATTCACTTGACCGCTGGCATTACCGATATTTTATCAATGGCTCCCTATTTGTAGGCGTAATTCTGGTCAGGTTAATCCTTTACTGGATAGACCTGCCGGGCAACTATATAGATATCGGGCTGTTTTCCCCTGATGTACTGGCATTCCACGCACTTGCACCTTCCCTTGGGGAAATGACGATAAATATCCTCACTCTTGCCGTATTGGTGTGGATTGCCTATATGCATATTTTCAGGATAGAGAATCTGCTTTTCAGGAAGATCATCAGCAAAAATATCTATGCGTGGCCGGCTATGTTTGCGACCATCCTCATCAGCAGCCTGCTGATGATGTTTTATGTACAAATCTTTCGGGAGATCACGATGAACTCCCAGGTCGATATCGAGTTTTCCAACTTTTTCAAAGCAGATATGTATTCCTTCCTCATCCTTTTGGATGTAGGTATCCTTTTTCTATCGATTAGCCTCCTGATATTTACACTGCTCAAACTCAATGTATTATTTGCGCGCAGATTTGGCGCGACGCCCCTGTTCATTGGGTTTCATGTATTGTCAGCATTGCTGATAAACCTGGCTTTGCACGGTACGGCACCTATACTGTCGGTCATTTTTACAATGGCTATTTTGGGATTAGGGGTAACTGTTTACCGGGTTCCCTTCCGGCCTATTCTGCATCAGGATCTGGTCAACTATCTGATCCTGACCACGATATTCTCTATCGTCGTCACCTATAACATGGTGATTGGAGTCAATTTTAACAATGAGCAGAAAGCAGACCGGATCGCTGACGGGGTATTGGGAAGCCAGGTAGCAAATACTGTTTTTACTTTTATCAAGGCTACCGGTAATATTACAGGACGTATTGAAGAGATTGCGAGGAAAAAGAAAGAATTAAACAATACCGATGAGTTTAAAAACTGGGTAAAAGAGACCTTTCTTTCGCCCAATTTTAAGGAGTTTGAAGTGCGTCTTTACCTCTATGATGAGCAAAACAAGCGATTAGATAAGGATAAAAACTTAATTGCACCTTCATTTGGCCCCGACGCCGATATTCCCATTGAACTTCGGGGTGAGCTTATTTCAGAAAATCTCTACCAGCTCCCCAATGCTGAAAACAAATACCTGGATTTGTATGTAGGTTGGTTTGACCTCGATCTGGATACCACAGGGGTAATACGTTTTTTAATGGAACTCGCACCGGATAGCCGTGGTACTGAAGGTCTCTACCCTTCTCTCTCGCTGGACCAGGCGGTGTATGAAGATCGCAAGTTGATCAATTCCTTTGATCACGCAGTTTATCGGGATGGTTCTCTCTATAATGAAAGTAGCCAGACGCCTTTCCCGATTTTTCTGGAAGACTACAAAAACATCACCTCCCGGTTTACCCGTGTCAGAGAAGGGCAAAAAGAACTGGTAAAACCCATTGGCTCCAATAAGATTGTCATAGTCAGATATACGCAACAAAGTTTCATTGATATTCTGACTACCTTCTCCTTTATTTTCTACTTCTATATCGTGGGCGCAGTGATCATTATAGGCCTTCCTGTGCTTGCACTTCGTTCACTCAGAAGCGGCCAGTTTGCTTATAATATTCCATTAAGAGCCAAAATCCGCTTTGGCCTGTTTGCCATTAGTATCTTCCCCCTGTTGCTCATCGTAATCCTGCTTTCGTACTTTATCAGAAGCAGATACAATGAAGACGCCAAAAAAGATCTCAGGGAAGAAACTGCCAGGATCACCCAACTGATTGAGCAGGATTATCTAAATCTCCACAATGATCCATTCAGCAGAATCACCTTATTAAGAGAGTTTCAGGATAATATCCAGAAAATCGAGCCGATTGTGCGCAATGATATCAGCGTATTTGATGAGTTTGGAAAACGAATTGCATCTACTCAGCCATTGATATTTGAAGCAGGTATAAGTTCTGACCTGATGAATGAGGTCGCCTTCGACTCTCTCCGCCGGGGCGGGTTATCAGATCTGGTTATCAGGGAAAATGTTGGAAACCTCGCATTTTTCTCTGGTTATAAACCCATTATAGGTGTCAATGACCTTCCCATTGGTTATGTCAATGTCCCCTATATGTCTAAGCAGGACCAGTTGGACGAGCAAGTGACCGATTTCCTCGCATATCTGGCCAACATCTATCTGCTGGTATTTCTTATGATTAATGTTACGGCAGTATTGGTATCTGGTACCATTACACGACCGTTGTCTATGATTCAACAGCGATTGTCAACGCTTTCGCTGGGCAACGTCAATGAGAAAATTTCTTACCATGCAAAAGATGAAATTGGCGCGATCGTCAATGCATATAACCAACTGGTAAATCAATTGGCTGAAAGTGAAGAAAAAATCAGCCAGAACCAGCGGGAAATGGCCTGGCGCCAAATGGCCAGACAGGTTGCCCATGAGATCAAAAACCCGCTTACGCCTATGCGACTGAGTATTCAGCATTTGGTTCGTTCGTGGGATGAAAAAACCGACAGGCTGGAGTCGATGTTTCCTAAGGTAATGAAAACACTTCTCGTCCAGATTGATTCCATGGTGCGCATTGCCAACTCATTCTCCGAATTTGCGAAAATGCCGGAACCCGTGAAATCCCGTGTACAGATTAACGAAACGCTACTGGAAGTCGTGGACTTGTACACCCAGTCAGAAGAAGCTATATGGCTGATTGATGTACCAACCGAGCCTTTCTGGGCTTATGCAGACCGCGACCAGCTCTCCCGTTGTTTTAATAATATTATCAAAAATGGCCTTCAGGCTTTGGAAGGAAATAATGGCATTATTCATGTCAGCATGCGTATTTTGGAGGGATATACACGAATCGAAATCAAAGACAATGGAAAAGGTATTCCTGTCGACATCCAGAAAAAGGTCTTCGAACCCAGTTTTTCCACCAAAACCTCTGGCATGGGACTGGGACTTGCGATTGTGAAAAGAATCGTGGAAAATACCGGTGGCCAGATTTATTTTGAAAGTATCCCGGATGAAGGTACGACCTTCTTCATAGAAATACCCGTTGCAGAAAACGGCGGAGCCGAAGCATAAACGGCCCCAAGAGAAGCATAATGGCTTTCCCATGGAAATTCACCCGGTTCTGGCGTAAAATATCCCCCCTGGTTTTCACGGGGACGATCTGGTTAATTGTCCTTTGCCCTTCGGAAAATTTTGCACAACAGACAACTCTTTCGGCAGAGGACACCCTCTATTTGCATGATGATACGCTTCGGCTTACGCATGGCTTTCTTGTACCTTTTTCTGAAAAAATCGTTTCTCCTTCCCTTGAGGTTATTGCTTCAGCAAGTTATCAGAGTAATTATAGCGCCGGGTTCATCATTTTACCTGACTCCCTGCATGCGCAGGGGCCGTGGCTGGTTAGTTATCGCTATTTTAAAAAGGGGTTGGCCGATCCTGTAAGCCTCCGGAAAATACGTATTCTCACCGATTCCGTATCACAAACCCAAATTGCCGACGTCATTTTTGAAAACCCCAATGGTCCGGCACCCGATATTTTTTGGGAGTCTCAGGAAGGTATCCGTAAAAGCGGTAGCCTTTCGCGCGGAATTACCGCCGGTAACAACCGGGGCCTATCCGTAACCAGCGGGCTCCGCCTCCAGATCGAAGGCGATCTGGGCGATGGCCTGAAAATTGTCGGCGCCATTACCGACGAAAATCTCCCCATCCAGCCTGACGGAACCACACAGCAGATCTCAGACTTTGACCGGGTATTTGTACAGCTTTCCAAAGGCCCGGTCGCTGTCACAGTGGGAGATTTTGAAGTAAGTCGCAAACAAACTCATTTTGCCAATATTTACCGCAATGTACAGGGGTTACAGGTAAGCTATAAAACTGCTGACACCCGGCTCAGTGCAAGTGGCGCAGTAGCTAAAGGGAAGTTTCACACCAACTCCTTTATGGGAGTAGATGGTATTTCCGGCCCCTACCGGCTTACCGGAAAAAACCGCGAGCGGTTGTTTATCGTACTCGCGGGCAGCGAAAAAGTGTACCTCAACGGAAAACTCATGCAACGGGGCGAAAACCTCGACTATATCATTGACTATAACACCGCAGAAGTAACCTTTACCGCAAGACATGTTATTACCAACGTTACCCGAATTGTGGTCGATTTTGAATACAATGACCGATACTTCAACCGCTCGCTCGTTGTAGCAGATATGGAACAGGATCTTTTCAACGATCGGCTGAAAATTGGCTTTTCTTATAGCAGAGACTCCGACAATCCCAATGCGCCATTTGACAACCCGGAAGCCTTTGAGAATGCCCGCGATACGTTAAGCCAGGTAGGAGACAACGGCGGCCTGGCAACTACTTCCGGTATATTCGCCCTTGGCTATGACGATCAGGCTGTACGTTATGCCCGTGTAGATACGATGGTGGATGGCAACAGCTATGAGAGATATGTCTTTTCCAATAATCCCGATCTGGCGATTTACGGGATATTTTTTAGCTATGTCGGTCCCGGCGGAGGTTTTTATACACAAGACCGCTCAGGTATCAATGACAATGTCTTTACATGGGTAGCACCCGACCCTGGCGGCCAGCCACAGGGAGACTATGCCCCCGTAAGAACATGGGTTTTACCCCGATTACTGGAAGTGGCAGATGCACGGATTTCTTTCAAACTCTCAGATAAAATCACCCTCTTTTCGGAGTCTGCCATGAGCAATGAAGATCTCAACCGGCTTTCACCACTCAATGACGGAGATAATAAAGATTTCGCCAACCGGGCGGGTATATCCATCAAAGATGTGCAACTATCCGACTCTGTTACCCTCTCTCTCGACGTTTTTCATCAGTATGTAGGAAAACGGTATACGAATCTCGACCGGCTGTATCAGGCTGAATATGGACGTATATGGAATTTTGATGAAACAGGCGAAAGAGAAAATGAAAATATCGGCATGTCAAGGCTTTCTCTCAACTACAAAAACCGGCTGGAATTTGAAGTAGAAACGGGTATAAGAAATACAGGTCCCGGCGCCAATACTTTTCGTCAAATGTATTCGGTCAATAGCCGTATGCCGCGTTTTCTGAATGGAAATTATATGTTTACGGATATCGATCGCGCAGATGATCTGGCTGCAATCAACTCACGCTGGCAAAGGCATGAGGGTGATATTTTTGTCCCACTGGGAAAAATCCAACCCGGCGTTGTAATCTGGACAGAAAGCAGGGAAGAAAAAGTCAGAGACAGCATTCGCTCCGGTTCCTTTTCTTTTGTCGATCTTCGCCCCTATATCAGAACCTCCGGTACAAAAAAATTGCAAGCTGAGTTGTCATGGAACTATCGGTTTGACCGGGAATGGCTAAAAGGCAAGCTGCTCGACAAAAGTATTGCCCAAACCTGGCTGATGCGAACCTCATGGAATCCTTCACCACTGTTTCGGATGCAACAGACAACTTCTTTTCGCAACCTGGTCGTACAGGACACCAGTTTTTATTCCAGTGGATTGAAAAATTCAAGGCTGCTAAACACCAATCTTCAGACAGCCGTTTCAACCAAAAATCAACTGTTATATGCAAATTTTGTCTATGATGTAAACTCAGAACAACTTGCACGGCAGGAAGTTCGGTTTATAGAAGTAAATCCCGGACTGGGACAGTATGTATGGTTGGATTCATTGTTTAACCATGATGGCATTCAGGACATCGAAGAGTTTCAGATTGCGAATAATCCTCTGATTGCCAACTTTATAAGAGTAGTAGTTCCTACCAGAGAACTATTCCCCACGACACGACTCAGCCTTTCGGGAAATGTCAGGTGGAATTTCAAACAGGTGATTCCGGCATCAGAAAAAGTGTTTAAAGAGGTTTTCAGGAATATCCAATCCCAGACAACTTTCCGGGTAAATCAAAACAAATCCCGAAACGAGAAAATAGGCACTTACTTTATTGACTTCACTGACCCGTTTTCTGATACCACTTTGCTGAATGCAAATTACAATTTGCGACAAGACCTTTCATTCTTCCAAAATAATCCGGTCGGCGATTTAAGGTTTGCCTATCAGGATAGCAAATCCAAACTATTTCTCAGCACAGGCGATGAACTGCGAGGAATGACCTTTTGGCTGGGAATTCAAAGGCTAAATATTGGGACCAGTAAAAGCCTCGAACTTGAATCCAGAATAGGGAACCAGTTTGCGGTGGCAGAATCATTTGAAACCAGAAATTTTGATATAGACTTTTGGGAGGTCAATCCCAGAATGAATTTCCAGTTTAACCGAAAGTTTCGGCTTACGACAGGTTATGTGTATAAACAGCGAAATAATACCAATATAGCCGGAGAAAATGATGCAAAACTGAATGTACACAAGCTGATCTTCGACACGAGGTGGAACCTGAAAGAGCGCAACAACCTTTTTACCAAATTGGAACTTAGCAGCCTTTCCCAAACGGGCTCACCGGGGTTTTCGGCAGAATATGAGCTCAGAGAAGGACTTCAACCAGGCTTAAACGCTGTATGGCAGGCATTTATCACATTTTATGTTCTCTCCAATGTAGAGTTAAGCCTCACATATGACGGCAGAGTTTCCGTAGAGACGCCGGTTATTCATACAGGAAGGATACAGGTGAGAGCATTTTTTTAACCAAAAGATTACTTTACATTAATATTTTTTGGTGTAATTTTGCCCCAAAATAATTAGGGTATATAAACAGGTCATTGTTTTACTTTTATTCTTTCCCCCAAAGATTTATGTCTGATTTGTAAACCATGGAACCAACAAAATACGCAAAATCCTTACAATCAGACCTATTCCTGTTTTTTGCAAAAACTAAATATTGCCGTACTTTCGGCTCAGAAGAAAAATCCAAACAAACTCTATGAAAAGTATTTTTCTGCTCCTCAGTATGATAGGCTTTTCCTATATGCTGAATAAAATTTTGTTCAGATTTTCGCGAAATTTCGGTGTTGAGAGCCGGCAAGCGCAAAACCTGGTCAGATGGAGTAGCACTTCAAAACCTACCACAGGGGGAATATCTTTCTATATTACCTTCCTCGTGGGCATTATCCTGCTTCTTGTATTGCAACCCAATACCAATGTAGTCACAACCCGTATGTTGCCTTTGTTTTTAAGCGCAACGCTCGCCTTTATGATTGGATTCGCAGATGACGCTTATGGCACCCATCCTGGTCTCAAATTTCTGGGCCAGGTGACTTGCGGGCTGATCCTTATATTCTTCGGAATTCAGATCAGGTTTTTCGTCATGTGGTCTCCGGATTTATGGATTATGGACTCTGTACTGACTATTTTCTGGGTAGTAGGAATCATGAACAGCCTCAACATGCTTGACAATATGGATGGGGTAACGACAACGATTGCCACCACAATCGTTGTGTCAACCTTCTCTATGCTGACCATTCAGGAAGGTCTTACTACCATGTTTTTTGTACTTGTAGTCATTGTAGGTGGTTTCCTTGGATTTTTATTCTGGAACTGGAAACCTGCAAAGATTTATATGGGAGACACAGGCAGTATGTTTATTGGCCTTGTGCTGGCTTTTATGGGTATTGAGTATTTCTGGAATATTTCTACAAGCCCTGACAACATTTCCCACATACGCAAAGGCCTGATTCCACTCACAGTTTTTATTGTGCCGATTATGGATACGTCCTTTGTAACATTTGCCCGGATTGCCAGGGGAAGTTCGCCTTTTGTCGGTGGCAGAGATCACCTGACACATCAACTGGCCAATATTGGTATTCCAGAACAATTTGTGCCCATTACTCTCGGGATCGTTTCAGTAATTTCTGGTTTGCTGGCTTTATTTATCTATAGACTGATCCCCGAATGGCGTAGTTTTTACTCTGTCCTGTTTGCCGCTTACCCGGTGGCGCTGTTTGTCCTTTTTACTTATTTGTACCGGAAGGGAGTGAAAATAGGAAAAATGAAAGAGATTTTGGCAAAGCGGGAAAAACTCCGGCAGGAACGTCTGACAGAATCTACCCTGTCCGATCATTCCTTCGTCGGGCATTCCACACGATAAGGTGTGCGGAATTAATCTGATTATCGATCAATCTGCCAAGAGCGGAACCGATTCTATCGTTTCCATGAATCGCCGTCTGGCCCATCGCGGTCCGGACGGCGATGGTGTTTATACTGAAGTTTTTCCCAACAAGATCTGCCACTTTGGACATACACGTCTGAAAATCATTGATACCCATGACCGTAATCAGCAGCCATTTCGGTCCGAGTGCGGAAGATATACCCTCATTTTCAACGGAGAGATTTACAACTTCCAAACCCTGCGCGAAGAACTTACCCGGGAGTATCCTGATATCAAATTTCGCACCGCTGGCGATACAGAAGTGCTGCTGCACCTACTCATCAGGGAAAGAGAAAAGTGCCTGAGCCGGCTGGAAGGCATGTTTGCTTTCGCCTTTATGGACAAAGCGGAGGACTATATTCTCCTGGCCCGCGATCCATTTGGCATGAAACCTCTCTTTTATTCGGAGAATGGCCCTTTCTGGCTGGCTTCTTCAGAGATCAAAGGTATTCTGGCCAGTGGACTCGTTACGGCAAAACTCCATACGGCCTGTATTCCTTTTTACCTGCGGTATAAATTCGCGCCCAAGCCGCTGACATTTTTCGAAGGCATATTTGAGTTGCCGGAAGGGCATGCGATACGCATACAATATGGGGAAAAAGTGCCTTTTGATTACCGTCAACCCAATGCAAAAAATCAGACGGGAACCTCCGAAAAAGAAAATCTGATTCTGCTGAATGAACTGCTGAATCAATCTGTAAAAAGTCATCTGATTGCCGATGTGCCCATAGGGTTATTTCTCAGTGGCGGTGTAGATTCCACTTTGCTTTTGGCGTTATTACGCGAAGAAGGCTTGCGCAAATTTCCGGCTTTTGTCATGGGCAATGGATCAGCGGCAGGAAGTTTTGGGACAAATGATTACGATTTTGCCCGCAGAGCAGCGAAAATGTATGAAGCAGATCTTCACGAAATTTCTGTAGAACCTGATATTCTGCACCATATTCCGGAATTTGTTGGAAGCCTCGACCAACCGATCGCCGACGGGGCGGGATTATTGACATTTCTTCTATCCAAAGCGGTAAGTACAGAGGCCAAAGTGGCGCTGAGTGGTGCGGGCGCTGACGAGCTGTTTGCGGGATATAATCGGCATAAGGCCTTCCATTTTTATATCCAACATCAAAGCGCACTTTCTGCTACGCTTCCGTTTTTACGGGCTGGTGCATATTTTCTGCCAGCAGGGTTTGATCACCCTGCGAGAAAATCGTTTCGCCTGATCAAAAAATTTGTCCATACCCTCGACAAAAATCCAGAAAAAACTTTTCACAATTTTTGCGGATCAGCCTTTCCGGATATTTCCGCCTCCTATTCTCCGGTATTTTCTCTTAACGATGCGTTGTCATTTGACAGGGAAAATTACCTGGTTTCAGATATACTGATGATGACAGACCAGACTTCGATGGCACATAGCCTGGAAGTGCGGATGCCCTATCTATATCCCCCATTGCTTCAGTTTTCACAGGAAATGGGTGCAGAGTACTTGATTAAGAATGGGAAAAAATGGATGTTGAAAAGACTATTGGAAGCAAAAGGCGGAAAAGCATTTTGCGACAGGCCAAAAGAAGGATTTGGCATGCCCATAGGAAAATGGATACGGAATCCTGACAATAAAGAATGGCAGGTCTTTCTTCGCAATACCAGACACCCTGTGTTCGAATGGATCAACCCATCTGTATTTGCAAATATGCTGGATCAACATATGGCCAGCAAAGCCGACCATTCTCCCGAAATCACAGCGATGCTCATCCTCATGACCTGGATTAACGGTAATTTTACTGCATGAAAATCCTATACCTCCACCAATATTTTCAAACTCCGGGAGAATCAGGAGGAATTCGATCATACCATCTGGCAAAAGCAATGTTATCTGCCGGGCACGAGGTAGTGATGATCACCAGTCACAACAGCGATTCACTTGTCAAAAAGAATGTTGAAGGAATTGAAGTTTGGTATTTGCCCGTTAGGTATGCCAATGAAATGGGGACCTTTCAGAGAATGGTTGCATTTTCTGCATTCGTTATTCGCGCTTTCCTTACTTCCCGTAAAATAAAAAATGTAGCGCTTTGTTTTGCGACCTCCACTCCGCTGACCATCGGCATCATTGCATTGCTGCTCAAAAAAATCAACAAAACCCCTTATATATTCGAAGTAAGAGACTTATGGCCGGAAGCGCCTGTACAGATGGGTGTAATCAAACATCGATTACTGAAAAAAGCGCTTTACAGGCTGGAGAGAATGATTTACCTAAATGCTTCGAAGATCATCGCATTATCGCCGGGGATTGCAGAAGGGATCAGGGCAAATGGAGGGAAAGTGCCCATTCCGATGATCCCCAATATGTCTGACTGTCAGTTTTTTTATCCCGGATATTCCACTCAGTCCGCAGATATCCAAAGTTTTCAGAACGCAGGTTTTCGGGTAATCTATTTTGGCGCCATGGGAAAAGCCAATCATCTGGACTATCTGATCAGGCTTGCCGAAGCGTGCCAGCAGCAATCGCTTGATATTCATTTTCTGATCGCAGGGTCGGGAAGTGAGAAGCGTCGTTTGGAAAAATTGGCCGGTGAATTACGGAATACAACCTTTTTGCCTGCCGTAAACAAACACCATATCCGTGAATACCTCTCTATTGCTCACGCTGCCTACATTTCTTTTGCACAAATACCCGTGCTTGAAACTACCAGCCCCAATAAATTTTTTGATTCACTGGCTGCGGGAAAAATGATATTGGTAAATTTTAATGGCTGGATTCGTGATCTGACAGAGGAAAATGAATGCGGCATTTACACCGATCCCGGTGATCCTGAAGGTTCTGCCCAAAAACTGGGCGCACTCGTCCGCCTGCCGGGTCAGATTATCAACTATCAGAAAAACGCCCGCCGTCTGGCGGAAAGTCAGTTTGACAAAGAAAAACTTTGCAGGCAGGTAGTTCAGGTCATGGAAAGTGTTATCTCCCCAGCATAGCTGTTCCGGTATCCACTACTGCACCAAAGGCCGTATCGATCGGGGTAAGTACCAGTCCGGGGAATACGCCAAGAAGCAGAATCAGAAAAACAAGAATGGCAATTCCGGCAACCGGAAGGAAAGAAAACCTGGTATTGAATACCGGCTGTTTGCCTTCACTGTTGAAGAACATAACCACAATGACCCGAATGTAGTAGTAAGCACCGATGACGGAAGTCAGGATACCGATGGTAGCGAGAAAGACCAGGTCATCGCGGATGGCAGTGATAAACACCTGATATTTCCCCATAAAACCAGCCAGGGGAGGAATTCCCGCCAATGAAAAGAGGAAAATGGCGAGTGCCCCTGCCAGATAAGGAGATTTCAGGCCCAGTCCGCGCCAGCTTTCAAGGTCTGTATCTTCAAACTGCTGTTCTACCATACCCACAATACCGAAAGCGCCGATATTCATGAGGGTATAGATAAACATGTAGAAAATAATCGCTTTGAAGCCAATATAGTTGTCAGGAGTAGCGGCACAAAGGCCGAGGAGAATATAACCAGAGTGCGCAATACTTGAATAAGCCAGCATTCGCTTGAGGTTTTGCTGGCGGGCAGCGACAATATTGCCATATACCATCGTCAGAAGCGCGGCAAGTGCCAGAATCGTTTCTATTTTACCGTTTTCTGAAGCACTTACGAGTTGGAGTTTTTGGATAATGACCCCCATCGCCACAAAAGCAGCGAGTTTACTGCCGGTAGCCATAAAGCCTGCGAGTGGTGTCGGCGTTCCCGTATAAACGTCGGGCGTCCAGCTATGAAAGGGGAAAGCAGCCACTTTAAAAAGGAAACCTACCATGATCAGCCCCGATGCTGTAAAGAATAAAGGCTGGTTTTCCTGAAGCAGTTTGATCATGTCAGCTCCATTCAAAATGGAGAAATTGGTAGTACCTGTAACACCATAAAGGATAGAAATACCAAACAGCAGGAAGGCAGAGGCAAATGAACCCAGGAGAAAGTATTTCAGACCCGCCTCATTGGAACGGCTTTCGGTCTTATACAGTGCCGCGAAAATGTAGAGACACATGGACATGGTTTCCAACCCGATGAAAGTCATAATCAGGTCATTGGCATTTGCCATAAGGATCATACCAAGGACAGAAAAAACCAGCAGTGCATAGACATCATCGATTTTACGATCCTGTCTTTTGAGATAGTCTCCCAGGAAAAACAGGGTACATACGCCTGAAACGCATAAAAATACATGGACCAGCGGGGCGATGCCCCCCACTTCCATCATCCCAAAAAATGTAATTGTACTTTCGGACGGCCCCATCCACCAGGCTGTCAATGCCGAAAGAATCATTCCGGCAGCACTTACCCAAACCAGGCTACTCCTTTGTTTGAATGCGTCAAGAATCATGAGCAGCAAACCTGTTCCAAGCAGAATCAGAACGGGTGTGGCTAAAGAGGTGGATGCGTTTAGATTTTGTATAGAAAAGTCCATGTATCTGATATCAGATTTATCTGTTTATGAGCCGGGTAAAGTTAGTATATGTACACAAGTTTACAAAACCGGAATAAATATTTAAGCGGATATCTTATTCTAAAAAATAGGCGACCCATTTTCCTGCCCCAACTTTGACCGGAAGTGCGATTTCTCCCCCCTGATTTGCCTCAAAAACTCCGGCAGGTTTGTTTTCGCACATGGCTTTTACCTTTCCTTTTAAACCGGCATAATATAAAGGAACAGCAATGGAACGAGAGACATCCTCCTTCGTCGGATTAAATACTACCAGGGCGGCCTTTTCTTTTCCTTCGGGATTAACCATCAGCCAGTAATCTATATCGCGGCCATCGGCTCTGCGGAGGTGAATCAAGTCTCCTTCGAGCACTTCCCGGTGTTGTTTGTACCAATCTACAGATTGTTTGACCATTTGTTTTGTGGCTTCTGTATCATATAACCTTGGCCCTCGATAGCAAGCCTGCACGCCTGCGCCCAGGTTGGAGATAATCATCTTTTCATAATGGTCGAGGTGGTCGCTTAATGGTTCTATCGTTGCGGCGTCTCCCCCACCCTGATATTCTGTCAGCGGCACAAACATCCATCCCATGGTGCTGAGTTTGGTCCATGTGCCATCATATATATTTTGGCGGGTATGGATGACCTGCTGGTCGCGGGGAAGGCTCCAGTTGACTTCCCGGTAGCCCATTCCACATTTATTTCCCCCTGCCAGATAATAATAGTCAGGAATATTGAGATAAATACCCTTGCTGCGGCACCATTTGTAAAAGTCTGAAATTACCTGATACTGCTTCCACTGTGAATCATGGTAACCTGTATGCCCCGGATGGTTAGTAGAAATACATACATCGCCCGGATAAGAACCGTCGTGTTCCAGAAGGGCGAATCCGGTTTTTTCGTAGAAATTGTACAATTTCTTGAAATAGGTCTGCCCCCATTCACTACCGATGCAGGGAGAATTGCCGAAAGTAGGCGTTTGCCCTTCAGGCATGACCACATCATTTTTTTCGTCTATTTTACGCGAAGCCAGCAGCGAGTACCCGCCGATTTCCACACCTTTACTTTTGGCATAATCGGCATATTCCTTCATCTTTTCCATATAAGCCGGACTGTCATCCTCAATATTAAACCCACTCCCAAAAGTCAGAATGACCATTTCAAAGCCTACCTCAGCACATTGGTCAATGGCCACTTTGACTCTTTCCCAATCGGCAAACCGTGCGTGCATCATCAAAGGATTTTCTGTACTCCATGGAGCCAGTGTACGGTATAGTCGGCGTTGTGCCAGCCCCTGCCGCTCTCTGTCATAGCTGTCATGCGGCATAATATAGGTACGGAATGAGGTAAATTGGTCTCCGGCGAGAACCACTTCCTCCGGCCCGATCTCTGGTTTTACTTTCAACAGACAAGGCGTTACTCTGAGATAACTTACCTGCGTAGCATAGTCAGGATCTGACTCCCAATGAACCACATGATGGTTGGCATCCATGCTGTACATACTGGCAAATGCAAAATCCGTCTCCACATGGATATTGGGATAGAGGACATTGTACTGGCGGGTTTCTACCGAAGATCCATATTCTACTGCTGCGAGTATTTCACTGGTAAATGAATTGACAGTTACGGGCATGCCGCCATGATTGGTCAGGGTTATCCATTTGGCCATAACCGGAATCCCGTCGTAGAGTTCGTAATGCACGGAGACTGTAATATTGGGAATAACCCTTGCCTGAACCTGAATGTATGCCGGAAGTTCGTAGTCCATTTGCAGATGTACGCCTTTTGGAGGCCAGGCCGTATGTGGGGCATGGTGTCGGGCCTCCTTCCATTCAAATGGAGCCGTTGCCTTACCGGTTTTGAAACCGGTGATCTGCATAGCGCGGGAGTCAGCCTTCATGCTGTCTATCCACTCAGGCAATAAAAATGCATAATTGGGTTGCCCGGTCAGCCCGCCTACCGCAAATGTATCGCCATTGATCGTGATCTCCGCTTCGGGTTTCACCCCTCGCAAGATGGATTCTCCCGTGATCAGGTTGTCAAAACCCACGGTAGCTGCATTGGGCGACATTCGGAATGTGCGGCGGATCAGTCCGTTGGACATAACAATTTCATCGGGGTGATTGCCCCGGTAAATACCGGCTGTATATGGGGAAGCATCGAGCAACCAGTCGGGTTGATGGGTATTTTTCCTGACAGGTTCTTTTTCAAGTGTCTGGGCAAAAGAGGCAGTGGGATATAGTGCCGAAAGCAGGAGGGAAAATATCCATAGATATTTGGGAGGAAATGGGAATATTTGTTTCAACATCGGAAAGGGCTTGGGTTAAGGAAGTGAATTTATTCCGGAGAATGACCAATTCCAAAAATATGATTCCGATGAAAATTATTTATGAAGCCCATATGAGCTCTTTTCCCTTTGTGAAACTTTGCGATTCCTTTGCGTATTGTGCGTGAACCATAACAATGTTGATCGGAGATCATCTCCCTGCTTTTTGGACGCAGGGGAACGCAAAGTACGCGCAGAGTTTCGCAGAAACTCCCAATTATTTTATAATTCCGAACTTTTTCGATAAAAACTCACTCCCCAACCTTATTTTCCTGCCTTGCCCTTTCCAGCCGGTCATTGATTGCTTTTCCAATGCCTGTGTCAGGAACGCGCTCCGCTACAATCACATCCAGGCCAAGGCTGTCGAGATAATGCATGGCAGAAAACAGGTTTTTGGCGGCTTCATGCAGGTCGCCCGATTCTGACAGCACGACCTGATAGGCAGGCTCAACCGCTGTATAGCTTTTTGAAAAGGAAAGGACACCAACCTTTGGGGATGTCAATTCCTTCAGCAAAACAGCCGGCTCGCCGAGGTACAGGGGCGTGCCGGGTGCATAATGGCTCTTCATCATCCCCGAGGTTTGAGGCTTATCGCTTTTTGTAAGCATCGTAACTTCTCCCACACATTCTTCTATTTCTTCCAGCCCGATTCCGCCCAGGCGGTAAATAATCGGGTCCTCCCCTTCAAATCCGACGATCGTTGACTCCACCCCTACCGTTGAAGGGCCGCCATCCAGAATATAAGAGACCCTGCGTCCCAACTGGCTTTCCACATGCGCGGCAGTTGTCGGACTGATAGAACCAAAGCGGTTGGCACTGGGCGCGGCCAATGGAAAATCGAGCTGGCTCAGCAGTTCCAGTGCCAGTGGATGGCTGGGAATACGTACGGCAACCCGAGAACTTCCTCCTGTAACCAGATCGCTGATCGCAGGTTTTTTTGGCAGTAAAAGGGTCAATGGCCCCGGCCAGAAAGTTCCGGCCAACAGCGCCGCTTTTTCCGGAATGTCTGCAATATACTTTTGCAACAGTGCGACATGGGCGAAATGCACAATCAACGGATTGAACTTTGGGCGCTGTTTTGCTTCAAAAATTTTGATGACGGCATCGTCATTCAAGGCATTCCCGGCCAGTCCATATACGGTCTCTGTGGGGATAGCAACAATCTCTCCCGCCCGGAGAAGTTTCGCTGCAAAACGGGTATCTATTCCTGTGGCCATATTTATTACGCCAGATTCAGAGCAGAAAGATCAACAGGCAACAACCGCGACACGCCGGTATTTTCCATCGTTACACCATACATGACATTGGTAGATGCCATCGTGCGTTTGTTGTGGGTGACGATAATAAACTGTGATGTTTCCGAGAACTGGCGGATGATATTGTTAAATTTGTCAATATTGGCATCATCCAGCGGGGCATCTACTTCATCAAAAATACAGAAAGGCGCAGGCTTGATGAGGTAAATGGCGAACAATAATGCCACCGCTGTAAGGGTTTTTTCCCCTCCGGAGAGCTGTTTGATCGTAAGGGGTCGTTTTCCTTTGGGACGGGCAATGATCGAAATTTCTGATTCCAGGGGATTTTCTTCATCCAACAGCATGATATCGCATTTGTCATCTTCGGAGAAAAGGCTCCTGAACACCACCTGGAAGTGGTCTCTTACTTTGGCAAATGTTTCAAGAAATTTCTCCTTAGCGGTCAGGTCTATTTCTGCAATCGTACTTAACAAGGATTTTTTTGCTTCTGCCAGGTCTGCCTTTTGCTCATTGATAAAATCAAATCGCTCCTTCATTTCATTATAGGCTTCAACTGCCATGGGATTGATTTCTCCGTAGGTCTGCACCTTGCTTCTCAGCCCCAGCAATTTTTCCTCTATCTCCTTTACATCATAATGTTCCAGCGGTTTATCAAACAACTCTTCCTGTACCAGATCGCTGATTTCCACCTGAAATTCTACCGACATGCGCTCTTTTAAGGAATTCATTTCCAGCTTGATCTCGGTAATGCTCTCCTTCAGGTCTGCCTGTTTTTGCAGCACATGTTCGCGGTTTTTTCTTTCCTCAGCCAGTTTGTCTTCTACCTGATGAATGGAGTTTTTGGTCATGCCGACTTTTTCCTCGAGCAGGTTCACATGGCCTTCTTTTTCACGCTTTTGATTGTACATTTCGACGATGACTTCATCATCCTGCATATTGCTGTTGATGAGGTTGTCGGTGTCTTTTCTTACCTGATCGAGTTCATCTTTCAGCTTTTTATTGGTTTCCGCAAAACGCTCGATAGATTCTGTTCGCTGATCCATCTCACGTTGAAGATTATCATTCTGGTTGGTGAGGTGAATCAGGCGAATATGCTCCTGGTTGTACTTTTGGTTAACCTCAGCCAGCAGATCAGCGGTTTCTCTGGCATTTTCGCGCTGGGTAGCCAGTTGAGACGTTATCTGCTGTAGTTCTTCCAGATGAATTTTGAGTTTAGGATCTATTTCTATCAGGAAAGTGCGAAGTTTTCCCAACTCTTCTTCCAGCGATTCGGTTCGTTGACCTACACGGGCGAGAAATTCTCTATGTTCTTTTTCCCTCGACTGCAGGACGGAGAGGTCGCGTTGTTTTTCCAGCAGGTTTTTGCGAACCGGTTCAATCTGATGGTGAAAATCCAGTTTCTTTAACCCTTCGAGTTTTTGGGTAGCCTGATCGAGTTCAACCTTTTCATTGGTCAGTTGTTTTTGAAGTTTTGCAATTTCCTTATCGAGTTTTTCGAGGTTTTTGGCCCGTCCCAATCGCTTTCCTTCAAATAACCCCAGTGAGCCACCGCCAACCATATATCTGCGCCGGGAAACGTTCCCTGCCCGGGTGATAAAAACCGTATCGTTGGACATATCTTCCGGGAAGTCATTTTCCCCCTGAACGATATAGACATTTCCCAGAAGAAATGCCGCAAGCTTTTTATATTCTTCGCCAAAATCCACTACATCAAGCGCCAGCTTTGCCTGGGTAAAGAGCAGCGGATTTGCCGACTTATAATGTTCCAGTTCTTCCAGAATAAAAAAGTTGGCTCTGCCTTTCGACGCCTCGGCAAGCATATGAACAGACAGGATCGCATCCTGGCGGGTTTTTACGACATAATAGCTCAGATAAGGCTCCAGGTAGTTTTCAAAAGCAACTTTATATTCATCAGGAACAGCAAACACATCGGAAAGAAGAGGTGCATCTTTAATCCACTGCGCATTTTTTTTCAAAAACTTCACACTTGCGGGAAAACCCTCGAGGTTTTCGACGAGGCTTTTGGTCAGATTGTACTCGTTTTGGCGGGCGTCGAGCAGGCGGTTGGTTTTATAGACATTATCCTTAAGATTGGTGACCAATTGCTCTGTTGCCCGGGTATCTGCGATATGATTTTCCTGCTGGGTTGACAGCTCCTGAAACTGTTTGTCAAGCGAAGCGACCTCAACCTCCAGGGTGCGGCTTTTTTCTGAAAATGCATCCAGATCTTCTGACCGACGGTTTATATCTTCTTCCGCACGCTGTAGTTCGCCCTCCATGCTTTGGATCTGGACACGCTTAATTTCCTTTTCGCGGGTCAGGTTTTGCAGTTCCTGTTCGGTTTCCCGATGTGTCGCAGCCAGTGCATTGACCTGGGAAACTTCTTCCTGATTCTGGCGGGAAAGCTGTTCTTTTTCTCCTTTGAGTGCAGCCTCCTTTCGCTGTTGTTCCAGCAAATCTTTTTCTATCCGGGCAAAATCTTCACGTAACTGGGCGAGCGAACTTTCGTTTTTTTCCAGCTGGCGTTTTTCCGTTTCGATTTGGTTTTGGATAGAGATTTCTCGTTGCTGGAGGTATTTCAGCCGCTCGTTTTTAATCGACTTTTCAGTTTCTACTGACTGAATTTTTTGTACGTGGCGATTAAATTCGCCCTGCGCATGGGAGAGCATTTTTTCATTATCCAGCAACTCTTTTTTCAGTTCCTGGAGCCTGGCTTCAAAACGAGCCATCGAAGAATGAACGGCTGTAAGCTGATCTGCGAGATTCTGCTCCAGTATCTGAACCTGTTTTTGTTCATCCCGAATACTCCTCACTGCGAGGAAGGCATATTGAGAACTAATTTCCTTGTATTGTTCTTTCAGTTCAAAATACCGCTGCGTACGGCGGGCCTGTTTTTCGAGCGATTTGAGATTTTTGTCAATTTCAAACAGCAAGTCCTCCACACGTTCGAGATCAGCATCCGTGTCTTCGAGGCGTTTGAGCGTCTGTTTTTTTCGAACTTTATATTTGGAAATGCCCGCAGCTTCTTCAAAAAACTTACGCCTTTCATTATCTTTATTGGTGAGCATTTCGTCCACCATTCGCAGTTCAATGATGGCATAGGAGTCCGAACTTACGCCCGTATCGAGAAAAAGATCCTGAATATCTTTGAGTCGGCAGGTAACGCCATTGAGCAAATACTCACTTTCTCCGCTGCGGTAAAGTTTCCGCGTAATTGTAATCGTCGTGTATTCGGTCGGGAGAATATTTTTGGTGTTTTCAAAGGTAAGGGAAACCTCGGCAAAATTGGCTTTTCGCTTGGATTTGGTACCATTGAAGATGATATTTTCCATCTTGTCAGACCGGAGGTTTCGGGTTTTCTGCTCTCCCAGTACCCAGCGGATAGAGTCAACGACATTAGACTTGCCGCAACCATTAGGCCCCACTATACCCGTGATGCCTTTGTCAAAAACAAAGCGGGTGCGTTCTGCAAAACTCTTAAACCCAAAAATTTCCAGACTGGTTAATTGCATTGTTCGTTTCCAGCGCTTAATTTAATCCTATGAAAGTATTCCTAATCCTGATTCTGACCATTGGCGCCTTCCTCCTGTTTCTGTATTTCAGACACCTTTGGACCAAATTCGGTTTCAAAGATAACAATTATGGCGGAGTTCAAAACATGCCACGAATGGCAGAGCAAAAGAACCATGAGGAAGCCTTTCTGCCCGGAAGTCGTGCCGGCGAGATGGACTCCATTGAAAAAATTGCTAAAGTAATGAAGGAAGGGCTGGAAATTCAGAAGTTTTCCAACAACAAAAAGCCCAAACCCCGTATATTCAAATCGAAAAGCGACTTCAAAAGAGCCTATATTATTGACGCACTTCTGGAAAAGCCAAAATACCTGGAGTGAAACACCACAACGCTTTTGTCGTACAAGAGAGGACATGTTATAAAGTGAACTATGCAGATAACCGGAAAAATCACCTTTATCAATCTCTCAGGTGGCTTTTGGGGCATCCTTGGGGATGACGGCCAAAACTACAACCCTGGAAGTTCCCTGCCGTCAGGCTTTCACACAGAAGGTGTCCGGATTAAAGCAAAAGTAAGCCCATCCCAGGCTTTCAGCATTTACATGTGGGGAACCAATGTTGATATTCAAAAGATTGAGTTAATCTAATAATATTATGTCCGGAACCATCTCGCATCACTTGTTCGGAATTGCCTTCTCTGTGCTGGCCTTTTTTGTATTTGGTCGCGGGATCGTCCGCAAAGCCAATGGAAAAGATTTTCAGCCACTTTGGGCATTTCTTCTGATTCTATTTGCCATTTCCTTCCAGTTTATACATGGAAGTTTTTCTATTATGGGAAGGCTCTCTAATCTTCTGCTGGATTTTGGGATTGGAATGACCCTGGCAGCAGGTTATCTGGCCATTAACCGTGAAAGAGCACAACTCTTTTTTGTACCCGGGCTTCTCGCCATCGTATTTGGCGGTGTTACTTCCCTTTTCAATTTTTGTATAGATTCTTTTACCGGCAGTATCAGTCCGGATAAAAATACCATTGAACTGCTGGTAGAATTGGGGCCGGATGACCAATTGGCGGAAATACAGCCTATATTGAAAAAATACGGAGCCAAAGCAGAGCGCGCTTTTCCCAATGTAGATCTCTCCGAAGATGAAGACCTGGCGCAATATTATTCTGTCTATGTTGATGTCTCCCGCAGAGATCCATTGATGATGGAGCTGGAAAATGACCCGGAAAATGTGGATCAATTTGATATCAACCACCCCATTTCAATCGTTCAGCCAGTTAAAGGCGCTGATCCTAAAACGCCCGTAAAGTTTCTGGCAGATGACCCTTATCTCGCCAACCAGTGGTATGCCGACAAACTCAATTATAATAGTGTTTACCAGTTTTTGAAAGAGCATAAGCCCGCCAAAAAAGTAAAAGTCGCCATTGTCGATACAGGTGTGGACAACGGCCATGAAGATATTTCAGGAGTTTATCAAAAAAGCGGGGGAGCGGGTGACAACGATAAACACAGCCACGGTACGCATTGTGCAGGCCTTGCAGGCGCAGCTACCAACAACGGCAAAGGCGTTGGATCACTTAACTGGGATGGCGAATTTATCACGCTGTCAGGTTACCCTGCATTGGATGACCAGGGACGGGGGACAGACAAGAAAGTCGCCAAAGCGATTATCGACGCAGCCGAAGGCGGTGCGGATGTCATATCCATGTCTCTCGGCGGATTTTCACCCTTTGGAGCACCCAAAGCACAGGTAGACGCTATTAAATATGCGCGAAAACTCGGCGCAGTAGTTGTAGTTGCTGCCGGCAACAGCAATGATGACGCAAAACGTTATTCTCCCGCCAATATCGAAGGCGTAATCGTCGTATCCGCAGTTGATGAAAATTTTGGGAAAGCAGTATTCTCCAATACGAATACAAGCCTGAAAATGCCCATCGCCGCACCGGGTGTCAATATACTTTCCTCCGTTCCCGGAAGTCAGTATCAGTCTTACAACGGTACCTCCATGGCTACGCCTATTGTTTCCGGATTGGTTGGAATCATGCGTTCACTGAACCCCAAACTGACGACTGACGACATTTACCGCATACTGAATGAAACCGGTACGGTAGTCAATGACTCGGAAAGAATCGGAAAAGTGATCAACCCGCAAGCTGCCATTACAGCGGCAATTTCTGCTCAATAAACAGAAAGATCTTTCGATACCTGAGTCAGGAATTTTTTTATGCCGATATAGACATCTTCATTTCCGCGTAGCCGGGTTGAAACATAAGCGTCATCTGTCTGGAGATCGCGAACATAAAAATAATAGTGAAACTGCAAATAACGATTGTTATACATCTTATTTGCAGTTTTGAATTTTATAAAAGAAGGGCGCATAGCTTCCTTTTTCACCACTTCCATTTGTTTGGGCATTAGCACCATATCGAGGTAATAGCGGTAACCTTCGTCTCCGAGCGCTTCCACATCGCTCAGGCTTACGAGTTTATATTCGAAGGTATAACTTTTGTCAACCGTCTCCTTGAGGGACGAATTGGCCCTTTTAGCGGCTTTGTTGGCTTCTACGATAAATGTACGCCGACTACCGGTTTCCCCTTCTTCCGGGTCCATCAGATCAAATCGGGGAATGAGTAGTACATTTTCTTTAAGATCTTTGGGCGAATCCTTAAATACAAGGTTTACTGTACGGAGCGAATCACGCTGTGCATAAAGAGGTGAGTAAACCAGAAAGCTCAAAAGAAAGGGGACAATAACAGAAATTTTCATAATCGTTGAATTACCTGAGATTCAAAGGTAACCAGCAGCATGTGCATATAAAACAGCATAAAGGCGATATCGTTACATGGGGAAGTTTTGTTATGGCTGGATATGAGATCAGGTTTTGGGGCGGGGATGGGGATTTTCGGTTTGGCCACTTTAGCTTTTGGGCTGAATTTCCCGAGGTATTATAGAATAAAAAAATATTGCATTAGTTCTACGATGCCCTGATTTCCTTGTTGAAGGAGGTGGGAAAACACAACTTTTTTTGTGCAAACTGTGTAAAAATAAACAGTAAGTATTAACTTGAAATATGTCAACAGTTGAGCAAAAAATATTATCGTTATTCATCCCTCTTCCTTTTTCCTTAAAGGCTAAAATTCTGGCTGCGCTAAGTCAGCTTATGGCCAATGAAGTGCAGGAATCTGAATTGACGGATGATTTTGTAATGACCGAAGAGTTAAAGAATAGAATCACCGCTATCGAAGAAAGGCACGCGAAAGGTGAAGGTAAAACCTATACGAAAGAAGAATTCAGAAAACACCTCGATAATCTGATATCTAAATGAGTTATTCTGTCGAAATTCGCGATACCTTTCGAGAATCCATTGATGAAATCTATACTTATCATGAAAAACGAAAATCCGGGGAAGGTTCTGACATTTTGGAAGCAGTTTGGGATAAAATAGAAGCGTTAGAACTCAACCCCCAAATGTACCAGATACGATACGATGACATCCGTGTCGCCCCGGTCAAGGTAAAACATTTTCAATACCATATTATTTATCGAATCATACCGCCAAAAGTGATTGCGATTGTACCAATTTCAACAGGAAGAGCAATCCTCAATTTTTCCACAAATCAATATTCCGGATTCGGGGGGTTTGCGGAAGCTTTAGCGGTATGGGAGATGCAGGATCATGTGGAATGCTAACCTCTGCGGCACGGAACATTTTCAAATCAAAAAAACTCCGTACTGAAACATTCATTTCACTCCCCTCCACGCCGCAATAATAGTTGTCCAGAAAAGCAGAAACCGTATCATAGGGCAAAACCGAGACGATTTTAGCTCCGGAAGGAGTGTGGGGGTTGAAGTATAATAACCGGATATACTGAATGCGAAAAAAACTGAGGGAATTATCCGGTGAAAATCCTTCATCTGCGATGATATCGAGATACTGATAGGTCCATTCTGTACCCACATCATCCAGACTGATACTGTCAATCCTTCCTCCCGGCTGTACACCGTCCAGATTGATTAAATGATAGACCAGATCAAAATAATCAAAAGACTGCCTCAAATCGGAAGGGTGAAGACCTTTGATCCGGCCAAGCCTTAATCCATAAATCAGCGCAGGCACAATTCCCTGCCCGGAAATCTCAGGGATAGCCAGTTGGTACAGGGGAAGATTGGTCTGATCGCGCAAATCGAGCCGGAGCAACACTCTTTTTCGGAGAAAATCTTTCCCTGTTTCAGTTTGAGAAGAACCTTCTGCCTGTGGTACCGGAGGTTTTTCAACGTAAATATAATCAACCTGAAGGCTGTCTGTTTCATATTGCGCAAAAACAGAGAAAGGAATACAGCAGATAAACAGCCAGGTAAAACACCGAATCATATGCCGCATGACTTTATTTAAACGTTACTTTTGTCGCGCCGTTGCCATACCGGACAGGATCTGCCGATTCAAAATTTTTGATATGCGGAGTTTTGCTAAGCAGGTCTTTCACAGCCTTTCGCAGTTTGCCCTCCCCTACTCCGTGGATAATGACCAGAGATGCGTAGTTTTCTGTGAGTGCGGTAGATAGCGTTTTTTCGAGATGTTTGAGCTGATATTGGAGCATTTCGGAGGGTGCGAGTTCGAATGGATTTTTCACCAGCGTTTCTATATGCAAATCGACCTCCGCTTCGGCGCGTTTTTTGGGGTTTTCTGTTCTTTTGATTCTTACAAACTCACTGTCAGCGATCGCTTCCACATCTTTTTTCAGCTGATTTTCGCGGAGCGAAAATATCCATCCATCATTTTTGAAAGCGGGAATATGCCGGGAAGGTTGGGCAATGCTTCCCCTGGACCAGGGATATTCTACGGTTTCAAGAGTATGTGGGTATCCTTTTCCGGGAGAAAAAGCCAAAAGCTGGAAATAGATGCCTTTCATTTGAATGGCCTGATCCTTTGGCATTACAAACAGCGAAATATAATTTCCGCTTTCCACCTGTCCTGAAGCTATACCTGTATAGTTTTTTAATGATTGCTGATAGCAGGTAAAAAGTATTTCCACAGGCTCCGGATTGGCAAGGATAAACTCCAGGTTTTTATCATCCTTGCGGATGACAACCATACTGAGATCTACCATGGACGGATCAAACGTGCGGCGAATGGCAGGAACAACATCGCCTTTCTTCCGGCTGTCTGCAAATTCGGGTTCCGCGCTATCCACCGGTACCACTTCACTCACATGCATGTCTATGGCGAAGCTATCCCCCATATCCACTTCAATATGATCTTTATCTATCAGTGCCGTTACAACACCTTCTCCTGTCTGATGCAGAAGTCTTACTTTTTGGCCGATCCGGAATAACATATTTTTTCGGTAAGCTATGTATAAATCACCATTTACAATACAAAGGTACAAATCCAAGTCTCAAAATTCAATTTCCATTCCACCCGAAAAACAAACCATTCAAACGCCGGAAATAACCATTCATACAATCATAACGACCGTTCATACAAAATCATGAATCCAAAATTAAACATCTGCGTTTGACTCACTAAACAATTAAAATCTATTTCATGCAAAAATTTAACTTTACATATCGTTTCGTGCCGGGCTTTAGCCAACTGGTCAACGAGACCTGTGCATGGAATGATCCTCGAATATTTGGGTGTGTTACTTTTGTTCAATAGAGCTTCAACGCTCTGTGAAACACACCCGAATCGCTCAGATTCGGGTTTTTTTATGCCTGAATTTTCCCCCCTCAACGAAAACTGATCTTAGAATCAGCCGGAATCTTATTGCATAATGGGTCGCTCAGGTGAGCCCGCACAAAATTATATTAACTATCTGACAAAAATATATAATGTCATGAAATTTAATAACAGGGTTCAAAACCCAAATAAAACGACGAATCACGAGGGGGCTAAGGCTTTCAAGGTCAACGCAAAGTTGGAATTGTATTCTGCAGTTGTAGCGTCCTTCCTGAGTGATGCATTCTATGAAAAAGATGACAAAAGATTGTCGAGGATATGCAAGCTGGTAGAAATATTGGCAGAAAAAGATGCGCTTTTTGTTGCACAACTCGCAGTGTATGCCCGTACTTCTATGAATCTGAGAACTACGCCGCTGGTGTTGGCAGTAGAACTGGCCAAATACCACAAAGGAGACAACCTGGTTCGTCGCACAGTCAGGAAAGTCATCCAGCGGGCAGACGAAATCACAGAAATACTGGCATATTATCAGCAAACCAATCCGCGCACCAAATCAAAAAAACTCAGCGGTTTATCCAAACAGTTACAGTTGGGAATCGGAGATGCATTCAACAGGTTTAATGAATATCAGTTTGCCAAATACAACCGGGCCAATGAGGTAAAATTGCGGGATGCGCTGTTTCTGACACATCCCAAAGCCAAAGATCAGGCACAACAGGTGTTGTTTGACAAAATTGTTTCCAAAACGTTGGACGTACCTTATACCTGGGAAACTGCGCTTTCGATGGCCGGGCAACAGGAGGGTTTGGACAAAAGCGAAGTATGGGAAGAACTGGTAAAAAGCGGGAAAATGGGATATATGGCACTCTTGCGTAACCTTCGGAATATAGCAAACCATCAGATTTCGCAGGAAGTTGTTGATATCATCGCCCGCCGGATAGCGGACCCTGAAGAAGTGGTGCGTTCCAGGCAGTTTCCTTTCCGGTTTGTAGCCGCTTACAGGGAAATAGGGGAGCTGCAATCACCACATACTGAAAAAATGCTGGAAGCGCTGGAAACAGCGGTAAAGCATTCGGCAGCAAGAATCTCAGGGTTTGATCAAAATACAAGCGTATTGGTAGCGACAGATCTTTCCGCTTCGATGATGACTCCGCTTTCCCAAAAGAGCATGATCTCTTATCAGGATGTGGGTTTGGTTTTATCCCTGCTTCTGAAATCAAAATGCAAAGAAGTCAGAATCGGCCTGTTTGGAGAGACTTATAAGGTCATTGACGAGGTCTCTGACAATATTCTCGAAGCAGTAGAGAATCTGAAGTCGATCTACGTCGGACACGCAACCAACGGGCATCTGGTGATACAGAATCTGATTGAGACCGGGATAATCGTGGACAAGATCATGATCTTCTCAGACTTACAGTTCTGGCTCACAAATTATTCAGGCAATATGGATATCTCGACGTACTGGTTTAGGTATAAAAAAATAGCTCCACACGCAAAACTCTACATGTTTGATCTGGCTGGGTATGGCACAACCCCGGTTGAAACAGGCCCGGGAAATATCACCTATCTCAGTGGCTGGTCTGACAAAATATTTGATATGCTCAGCGCCATAGAAGAAGGAAGCGATGCCATCTCTGAGATTGAGCAGGTAGAAGTATAAAAGTTATTTGAGGGGTGTAATCGTCGGGAGTGAGAACTCCCGGCATTCACACTCAAAAGAATAGAATTTCCGGTAATGCGGAAAAGATTTTTGAAATCATGGTTTAGGCACAAAACTTCGGGTGCCGTAGAAGAGAGTTACTTCATACCATACTATTAGCGAAAATAATGTACTCTCTTCGCTTGTTGCCCCGAATATTTTTTATTGGAACTGAAGCTTTACTGGTAAAGCGCCCGGTTGAACCCCGGGAGATGATGGTTCAAATCCGTCCGGTTCCACAACACTTCGGGTGCCGTAGAAAAGAGTTACTTCATATGCAAAGTGAAAATAACGCACTCTCTTCGCTTGTTGCCCCGAATATTTTTTTATTGGAACTGAAGCTTTACTGGTAAAGCGCCCGGTTGAAGCCCGGGAGATGATGGTTCAAATCCGTCCGGTTCCACAAAACAAAAAAGACTTTTTATGGAATTTTTTTTCAAAGAAAAGTCTATCTGTGATATTTTCGGAAAAAATAATTAAATGAATTTTTCAATTTTCGAATCAATTTGCCTGTATTTTTTGACCATCCAGTTGGGGAAATTCACCCGTTATGCGCCGGTATCTACCATTGGGTCTAATCAGGCAAAATCCGATAAGAAAAGGCATTTAAATTGCGTTTAATTCATAGTAACTGTGCAGATGGCAGAGCGGTCTAATGCACCTGATTGCAGATCAGTACTCCGGGGGTTCGAATCCCTCTCTGCACTCTATTTTTTGATCCGGCATCCCTTTAAGGGATTCGATACGTATAATAAGTAACTGATGGGACTACCTGTAAGAATGTTTGAAAACCTATTATCTGTATAGCGTCATGGAAAAGTTGAATAGCAAAGCACTCATGCCGGAGATGGAACAGGAAATCATCGCAACCCTGACCTATAAGGGGAAAATCGCTGCCATCCGGTTATTTATGGAATACACTGATTGCCGCCTGAAAGAGGCTAAAATAGCCGTCGAAAAAATCGGAAGGGAAATTCAGCCCGGACAAGCCAGCTGAGAAACCAGTGGTTCTGTTCCTTTGATATGAATATGATTTGAGTTGTGATTAGTAAATACCTGTGCCGGAGATTTCCGGCACTTTTTTTTTGTCCAAAACCAACAACGATTAAAACATTCACGATTAATATCTCTAATATGACTCAGGTACTGGTATTAAATCAGGACTACCAGGCAATTTCCGTCTGCAATTCCGAAAAGGCCGTCGTCCTGATTCTGTTAAAAAAAGCCGAATTAGTAGCAGATATCGCTGAAAAGCGAATCCGCTCCGTAAATCTGGAGATTCAGTTTCCTTCAGTGATCCGGCTCAACAGTTTTGTCCGCCTCCCATACCGGCAGGTAGCCCTGACACGCGAGAATGTATTTCGCCGGGATGGCTATCAGTGCGTATATTGTGGAAGCCGAAAGCAGTTGACCCTTGATCACGTTATTCCTCGTGCAAGGGGAGGTCATACGACCTGGAAAAACCTCGTAACTGCCTGCGTACGTTGTAATGCCGGCAAAGGAGATCTTTCTCTGGAAAAATCAGGCCTTGCGTTGCCATTTACCCCCTTCAGGCCCAGCTTCATTATGTATCTGAGCCGGTTTTCGGGAAAAGTCAATGAAGACTGGAAACCATTTTTGTATATGGCTTAATCTATTGCTAAAAAGACAATAAACAGATGTATAAATACGCCAGGACTATTTCTCTGCACGATTGAAAAATCATAAAATATGGCCAAGATTAAAAAGAAACACTTGCTGAGGCTGGGATATGAACCGGGAGAGGCGCTGAAAGTTGCCCTGGAAGCGATGGAGCAGGAACATTATCAGAAAAAAGGGCGCGAGTTTAAAATGGAACTTTTGCAGGATGTCCTCCGGGAACCTGAAAAATACCGCAAACATAATCTGCTCGGCGGGATCGTACGGGAGCTTTTGCCCGAAACGCCCGACCCGAATGCGCCGAAATATCCGGAACTTTTGCCACAAACCGTACCTTACAAAATCTACGGAGAAGAAGCTATTGAAGCAGGCGCTTTGTCCCAGATGCGACTGGCTGCGCGCCTGCCTGTATCTAAAATGGGGGCACTTATGCCTGACGCACATCAGGGCTATGGCCTGCCCATTGGCGGCGTGCTCGCTACGCAGAATGCCATCATTCCCTACGCCGTGGGCGTGGATATCGGGTGCAGAATGTGTCTGACTGTCTACAACCTGAAAGGTTCTTACCTTGAAAAACACCACAGCCTGCTGAAACGTGAACTGATTGCAAATACAGTCTTTGGGGCAGGCCATGGGCCAAAAGACCCGATGGATGACCCTGTGTTGGAAAGAAACGAGTTCAACGATATCCCGCTTGTAAAAACGCTGAAAGATAAAGCGTGGAAACAAATCGGTTCTTCCGGTAGTGGAAACCACTTCGTAGAGTTTGGCCTGGTAGAAATCTCCGATCCTGAAAATGAATGGGGAATCAGCCCCGATACCTATCTGGGCATTTTATCGCACTCCGGTTCCCGTGGAATGGGTGCGGGCATTGCCAACCATTATACCAAAGTGGCGATGGACCGGACCCGGCTGCCAAAAGAAGCCCGGCATTTGGCGTGGCTGGATCTCGATTCGGAAGAAGGACAGGAATACTGGCTGGCGATGAACCTTGCGGGCGATTATGCTTCTGCCTGCCATCACCATATTCACCACCGCCTGAGCAAAGCGATTGGAGAAAAGCCTGTATTTATGGTCGAAAACCACCACAACTTTGCCTGGAAAGAAACGCTGGAAGATCATACGGAAGTGATTGTGCATCGAAAAGGTGCCACACCAGCCGGAAAAGGGGTGTTGGGAATTATTCCGGGATCGATGACAGCGCCAGGGTACATTGTGCGTGGGAAAGGAAATATCCGTTCGATCAACTCGGCATCTCACGGTGCGGGAAGGTTGTTTTCCCGGCAAAAAGCATTTAACAGCATCACCCGCCACGCGTTGGACAAAGTTCTCAAAGAGCATAAAGTAACGCTGATCGGAGGAGACCTTGATGAAGCACCGATGGCCTACAAAGACATCCGGCAGGTGATGGCTTTTCAACAAGACCTGGTAGAAATCGTCGGAACATTCCAACCGAAAATCGTGCGTATGGACGGAAAATAAATTTCTATTGAACCAGAAATCGTGTTGATTGAAAAGTCAGTACAGTTCATGACATCTTTTTCAGGGAGTGAATGGATGGATCTTTTTTGTTTTTTACAAAAGAAAATGAATAAGAAACAGCAGAATGGTTTTCCCGGATTTTTTTGGGAAATTGGGCAATTGATTGAAGAACCAGACTGTTTCATGAAAATAACCCGAGTACTGTTTATCCTCGCTTTTCTTTCAGCCTGCCGCCCGGTGGCCGAAACTACAGAGTCTTCTGCCAAATTCCATGGCAAGGCCCGAAATATAATCTTTATGGTCGGCGATGGGATGGGAATTGCCCAGGTTACGGCGGGTATGTATAGCAACTTCAACAAACTCAATATTGAACGGTGTACATATGTAGGGCTTAGCAAAACGCATTCGGCCAGTGATTTGATTACAGATTCTGCTGCGGGCGCTACAGCCTTTGCCTCGGGAAAAAAAACCTATAATGGCGCTGTTGGAGTAGGGCCGGATTCGATCCCGGTTCCTACCATTTTGGAACTGGCTTCAAGGGCAGGTTTGGCTACAGGCATGGTGGTTACGTCCGAAATCACCCACGCGACTCCCGCATGTTTTATTGCGCATCAGCCCAGCAGAAATATGTATGAGGAAATTGCAGCAGACTTTTTGAAGACAGACATAGATTTATTTATTGGCGGCGGTCAAAACTATTTTGAGAAAAGAAGAGACGGTAATAATCTGTTTTATGGGCTGCGGGAAAAGGGTTATATCATTTACAATCAGACCACTCCACTTGATGATTTGCGGATTCCTCCCGGAAAAAAACTCGCCTATTTTACTGCGGCGGATAAACCTTTACCCAAAAGTCAGGGGCGGGATTATCTGCCGGAGGCAACGAAGTTTTCGATAGACTTTCTGCAAAAACGAAGCGAAAAAGGCTTTTTTATGATGGTAGAGGGTTCGCAGATTGACTGGGGTGGCCATGCCAATAATACAGATTATACGGTAGAAGAAATGCTTGACTTCGATGAGGCCATTGGCAAAGTGCTTGATTTTGCCGAAAAAGACCGCCACACGCTGGTGGTTATCACCGCAGACCATGAAACCGGCGGACTGGGAATAAATGCAGGTTCTGCCATGCGGAAAGGAAGACTAAAAACAGGATACACCACAACCGGCCATACAGCCGAAATGGTCCCGGTATTTGCCTTTGGACCTGGTGCAGAAGCATTTAGCGGAATTTATGAGAATACAGAAATATTCTATAAAATGGTGAAATCACTAGGGTTAAATGATTTGTGATTTTTTTTTCACAAATTCCAACCCAGGAATCTGCATGATGTCTTTACGTTGTAAGAAGTACTAGTTGAGCGCAACATACATAAATATTCACGAGGACCTCATTGAGGCCTGTAAGGACGGGGACCGAAAGGCCCAGTTCAAACTGTATAAGTTGTACACCAAAGCCATGTACAATATCTGCACCCGTATCCTCGGAGACAGAGATTTGGCGGAGGATGCATTGCAGGAGGCATTTGTGAGCGCATTCAGCAATATCCACACCTTTGAAGGAAGATCATCTTTCGGGGCATGGCTCAAGCGGATTGTGGTCAATAAATGTCTGAGTATTTTAAACAAGAGAAAGCTCTTTTCGGAACCGCTGGAAGAAAACATTGTGGATGAGGATACAGAGGAAGACAGGTCGGGGGGATTGGTCGATCTGGACAGCCAACAGATTTACCAGGCCATCAAAAACCTGCCGGAAGGTTGCCGGGTGATTTTCACCCTTTACCAACTGGAAGGTTATGACCATCAGGAAATCAGTGAAATCCTGAATGTCTCCGTCTCAACTTCAAAATCTCAGTTTCACAGAGCAAAAAAATTATTACAGGAATCGCTTTCTCCGGCACTCAGGTAGCAGACTAAAATCGGACAAACATCATGTGGAAAAACATAGAAAAATATATAAACGACCACCGCGACGACATTGACAGGGATATTCCCGGGGACAAAGTGTGGGCTCGAATCGAAAAAGATCTCACCCGTAATAATGTAAAGCGGAAAAAAAGAAACCTGTTCGACTCTCCCTTATGGAAAGCGGCTGCAGTAATAATGATGCTTGCCGGTATCGGCTATATCTGGGCAAATCTTCTCGCAGACCCCAACAGGCCCAATGCTTATACTTCTTCCCTCCTCAATGGTATCCAAAGAATGGAAACCGGATTTCCAGAACTTCAGGAGGTGGATGCCCATTACTCACACGAACTTCAGGAGCGGATGGATGTTATCGAAACCTACGACCTCAAACAATACCCATTTACCGCCGAATACATGGATAAATTAAAGCAAATCGATCAACAAATCATTGCCGAAAAATTATCCCTGAAGAAAAATGGCCTGGAGAATATGGTAGTACAAACACTCATAGAAAACTACAACCATAAAATTGCCCTGCTCGACAGTCTCAAGGCGGAGCTGGATAATGCCAGGTAACTGCTTCTGACTTTCTTCCGTGCCGTTTCACTTATCGTTCGTGTTGCAGCAGCATTGAATCCTTACCGGGAATGGCGTAATTTAGCGGTGTAGTTTTACACATGAAAACGAACCTGATTATGTCAAGATATTCCGCGCTGATTACGCTTACAACTCTCGCTCTGTTTCTCCTTACCACAGGTTGCAATCCGGACGATATTTCCGGGGAACCTCAAATTATTTCCCCGCAGGTATCACTCAACTACGACGGAAGAAATCAGGATGCGCCCAATCTCCCTTCGGGAAATTTTGAAGCGGCGATACGTATTCCTTCTTCGGATCTCAGCGATCTTCAGGGAAGAAAGCTGATAGAGATTTATTACTATATCCGGGAAGTGCCCTCCTCTTGTACGATCAAAGTTTATAAAAAATCGGACAGCAATGCGCCTGCTGAGCAGGTTTATTCTACAGCCTCCACCAGTGAGTTAAAGGCCAATTCGTGGAATAAACATATTCTCACCAGCCCTGTAGCTATTACCAATGACGATCTGTGGCTTGCGGTCAAAGTCGGCCATACACAGGACACCCGCAGCATAGGTTGCGACCCCGGCCCAGCCGTTGAAAACGGGGACTGGTTATTTGACGCGTCCGACAATGACTGGCTGCCGCTCAGCGACCGGTCTCAGATCAGTATCAACTGGAATATTCGCGGCGTCGTAGAGCCGTAATTCATTTATTCGACGACAATTTCATCTGCAAACAGCCAACAGCTTTTGCCAGCTCCGGCGTGCCACTTTGGGCAGACGCCCAGTGATCTGGCTGTTACTTTCAGATAACGGGCATTTGCAGATTCTCCTGTAACCCGGGCTGTTTTTTTACCGGAAGGCTCATCCTGTCTGGCGGCATTTGGAAAGGAAAATTCTCCGAATGGTTGAAAATCTGCCCCATTTTCTGAGACTGACACAGTCAATACCGTGGGCTCAAAAATCCAGCTGCCGGAGGCGTTGTAAAAATTGACAATTACCTGACTCACAGATTTTGATTCTCCTAAATCAATGGTCGCATCCAGATCTTTTCCTTCAAACCCCTGCCAGTTGCCATCGCTAAACTGGTCGCTGCCTATGATTCCATTTACCAGTCCGGCATCTCCGCCAGCCGTATATTTATCGCTGTAAGGATTGGCGAGGGTAATATTTCTGGCCGTCGCCAGGTGGATAAAATACGCTTTATTTAAAGGCCTTCCCACCAACTTCCCATCGAGAAAGGTTGCCGCAGCAAATTTGGTGGTTTTCTCAATGAGAATCGGGGATTCATAAAGGGGGGAAGCTTCAGTTGGCGTTTTCCCTTCAAGCGAATAGCGAATTTCATAGTCAGGATCCCCTGCGGAAAGCTCCACGGAAAGGGTATGGTTTTGCATATCGACCACAGGTTTTGCGGTCACATCAAAAAAGTGGGGCGCATAGTTTACACCCATAAGGCCCAGTCTTTTTAAGTGTCCGGCAAGTCGTGAGGAAAAATCATTCCAGCTGCGGGTTTCTTTTGGAGACCAGACGACCTCCGCCATCGCACAAGCGCGTGGATAAACCATAAACTCCAGGTGTTCCGGTGTTTTTATATATTCAGTCCATACATTTGCCTGAGAACCAAGGATATAATTGGCTTCCTCTTCGTTGAGTTCGGTGGGTGTGGGCTCAAATGAATAGACTTTTTCCAAAGTAAGATTCCCGCCAATTGCCGGTGGGTCTATTGCCGGATCGCCCTGATAGTAGTCAAAATAGCAAAAATTGGTGGGCGTCATGATGACATCATGTTTTTGCCGGGCAGCTTCAATCCCGCCTTCCATTCCCCGCCAGGACATGACGGTAGCTTCAGGCGCAAGGCCGCCTTCAAGGATTTCGTCCCAGCCGATAATACGGCGGTTTTTGGTGAGCAGAAATTTTTCTATCCGCTGGATAAAATAGCTTTGAAGTTCGTGTTCGTCTTTCAGGCCTTCGCTGCGCATCAGATTCTGGCAGAAAGCACTGTTTTCCCACCGGGTTTTCGGGCATTCATCTCCACCGATATGGATGTATTGAGAGGGAAACAGTTCGGCGACTTCGGTCAAAACATCTTCGAGGAAAGTGAAGGTTGCCTCCGTCGGACAAAATACATCTTCCATCACACCCCAGCGGGTTGCAACCTCAAAAGGCCCGGTTGTGCACCCGAGTTCGGGATAAGCAGCCAATGCAGCCTGTGCGTGACCGGGAAGTTCTATTTCGGGGATAATGGTCACATATCGTTCCTGGGCATAAGCGATCACTTCTTTGACTTCTTCCTGTGTATAAAAACCTCCATATCTTTTTCCGTCATACTCAAACGGCGGTCTTGCACCATGCCCGATAAGGGTTTCTTTCCTCCAGGCACCTACTTCGGTTAGTTTGGGGTATTTTTTTATTTCAATTCTCCAGCCCTGATCATCGGTCAGGTGCCAGTGAAACGTGTTAAACTTATGCCTGGCCATGAGATCGATATATTTTTTGATCGCCTCAACGGAAAACATGTGGCGGCTCACATCGAGGTTCATGCCCCGGTAAGGATATCGCGGTTCATCCACAATGTCCACTACGGGTACAGCAAGGGTCAGTGCGCCTGAAGGCTTTTCAAATTCCGGAGGAAACAGCTGCCGAAGTGTTTCCAATGCATAAAACACCCCCTGAGGGGTTTGTGCTTGTATTGCGATATTTTCTTTGGTGGCTTTCAGCGTATACCCTTCTGCATGGTTGATTGCAGGGTCAAGACTGATTACAATTGCATTTTTGGTGGGAGAAGGGGAATCGGTCATTTCCACTTCAGGGGCAAAGCCTGTTGCCTGGTTAATCTGATTGGCGAGCAAGTCTCCCATAGCATTGATTTCGGGAGCATTGGCGGGCAATACGATGCGGGTGTTTTTCGCTATGGTAAAATAGCCATTGCCGGGGGTAAAACTCGCAGGACGGGGAATAAGGCTAAAGGTAGCCGGAGCAGATTGTTCATTTCCGGAAGGGTTACAGGCGAAAATGGTAAAGGCGAAAGCCAGGATCAGCAGGAGGTTCAGATGGCGCATTTGCATATAAAGGGGTAGTTAGTTTCCTGGCTGCAAGTTAACTGGAAAAAGGGAAATCCAATAGCAGGGAAACCCGTTGCGCTTTATTCTGCAAACTTACTGGCAATCAAAAATAATTCTGGTTGAGAAAAATGAGGCAGATAGGAATCACAAAAAACACAATCACAATATACACGACGCCAAAAATACGATTGCGAAGCGTAAGCCGTCCCAGCGCTTCCGCCAGATAGATCGGAATTTTCCGGATTATAGGAATCGGAAACAAAATACATACCCCAAACAAATTAAAAAGCAGGTGGGTAAATGCAATCCCTAAAGCAGCTGTTGCCGCGGGGGCTTCCAGAAAAACGGCTGCAATTAAAGCCGTCGTAGTCGTACCTATATTGGCCCCCATAATAAAAGGAAATGCCCGTTCAAGGGTTAATTTTTCAGTTGCAATCAATGGGACCATGAGGGAAGTAGTGACCGAACTCGACTGGACCGCCGTAGTGGTGATAAAACCAGTAAACAATGAAACCAGTGGCTTTTTGAACAAATATTTATTCATATTCTGTTCGATTTTTCCGATCACAAGGTTTCTTAAAATTTTGGTCAGAAACTGAAGAGAAAAAAACAATGCGGCCAGACCTATGATCAGACTGATATAGGGATTTTCTCCTGTCATATGAATAATCCAGCGGGCAGTATCCCGGACAAAAAACAGCGTAGTACCAACCCCTTCGCCCTGCTGTGGCTCCACCAGACTGGCCAGCGAACCAGACAAATTGGAAAGCGCGTGCGTGGTCATTTCCAAAGGAAAAAGAATAAACACCGTAAAAATATTAAAGAAGTCGTGAACACTTGCCCCGGCGACTGCTTTTTCAAACTCAGCCCTGTTTCCGATATGTCCCAATGATACGATGGTGCTGGTCACAGAAGTACCAATATTGGCGCCCATAATCATTGGCACTGCCCCCAGCAACGAGAGCTTGCCTGCGGCTACCAATGAGACGATCAGGGTGGTGGTAGTTGAGGAACTTTGGATTAAAGCTGTAGCGAGAAGGCCTACAAAAAGAGAAATAAAAGGGTTTGCGGAAATAGTAACCAGTTCTTTTGCAAATCCTGCCCCAAATAACTGAAAACTCCCGCTCATCAGATTCAGCGCGACAAGGAAGAAAAAAAGTATCAGTAATAGTTTCCCTGCTTCAAATGCAATACCCGAAGCGTCGTAAGCTTTGTTGATTTCTTTAGAGAACTCAGGTACGCTTCCTGTTGTGAAGGATGGTTTTTCGTATTTAGTATTTCCCCTTACGTTGATCTTTCCCATTCATGTATAATGTTCCTGCAATAAAACCGGCTCAAAATTACCTACCCGGTATTGGGAAATGATTATTACTCTGTTAACCCTATGTTAATTATTTTTAAACTACAGGTTACTATTGGACAGAATCTGCACATTCTTACGTGCTCAGAATACCGTGCTCATCCATTCGTTGAAAGTGCGCACCACTCCGGGTTGAAAGAGTACCGTCAAAACAATTCCTGAAAGTGCTCCCCATATATGCGCATCGTGGTTGATATTACCGCCACCTCTGAAAGATGCGATGAAGCTGATTATGATATACAAAATCGCAAATAACCATCCTGGTATATGCCCCGGTATAAACAGCAACCCAATCCCCATATCCGGTTGGAACAGAATGGCGCTGAAGACAATTGCGCTCACTGCGCCAGAAGCTCCCAGGCTGTTGTATCCTGCAGAATCTTTGTACCGAATCAGAGAAGGGATATCACTGACGGCCAGACTGATCACATAAAATAAAGCAAACTGCCAATGCCCCAGCATTTTTTCCAACATAAATGCAAAAAAGTAAAACGCCATCATATTGAAGGCCAGGTGCATACCATTTGCATGAATCAACCCACTGGTAAATAGTCTCTGATACTCCTTATTCTGAAGAATTCTGACAGGGTTGAAAATAAACTTCGCTTTTAGCACCGGATCATTAAACGCCCGAAAGCTGGTGATCAGGGTAATAGTCAAAATCGTTGCAGCTACCGGTGAAGAAAAGATATATTCAAATTCAGACATACGAGCTAAAGGTTTATATGAGAACCAGCTTAGAGGATAACGGTAAATTTAACTACCTTTGTCGGCAATTAGAATAATGAGCATGAAAAAAGCAGAAATCCATACCGAAAAAGGCATGATGCTCGTAGAATTTTACGATAAAGATGCCCCCAACACCGTCGCCAACTTCATTACCCTCTCCAAAAAGGGGTTTTATGATGGCCTCACCTTCCACCGGGTAATACCCAATTTCGTCATTCAGGGCGGTTGTCCTGAAGGTACAGGCAGAGGCGGACCAGGTTACAAAATCCCTTGCGAACTCGACGGCGGGAACCAATATCACGACCGCGGTGTACTCTCCATGGCTCACGCCGGAAGAAATACAGGTGGCTCTCAGTTTTTTATCTGTCATAGCCGCCAGAATACGGCACACCTCGACCGCAATCATACCGCTTTTGGTAAAGTAGTAGAAGGCGTGGATGTGATTGATGCAATCCGCCAGGGTGATAAAATCACGAAAATCGTTGTTCTGGAAGAAGAGGCTTAATATCCCTGGCTATATTCCCCGGTTACAAATTCCTTTGTAGGGGCAATAGCTGCATTTCTGAACATCTTCAGTTTGTATAAAATCTCTGGTCAGAATATCTTTGACCAGAGATTTTAGCTTTTGCTCAAAAGCTATCCGCTCCGGCTCTGAGACGACCTTTCCGCCGTTGAGCATCTGTATGCCATCGCTCATATGTTTGGCGGTATAATAGCCCACCTGAACCTGTGCTTCCGGATAAATACGATTATACATCCAGGCGTAGAGATAACCTTGAAATATTTCCTTGTATTTATCACTGTCGAAGGTCTCGTCAAGATCTGTCACAGCCTTCATTTCTACTTTCCCGGTTTTATAATCGACAATCCGGACGATATTTTTTTCGGGCAAATAGTCAACCCGGTCAAACATTCCGTTAAACTTGTATTCCTCGCCATCTACCTCAAGTGTTTGAAAAAATGCCTTGTCTTCTTCCAGGCTGATGACTTCAAATGGCTCACTGATCCTGTCCTGAGCCAGTACCCTTTCACAAATTTTCCTGATTACATTTCTCAACAGGTAGTTTTTCCCCTGAAGTTTTTTTCCAGACCCCAACCCCTGCATCACAAAAGCTTCTTCCATACATTCTTCCAGCCTGTCTTCCAGAATTTTGATGGTCTCCGGCGTGATCACCTGATTTTTATACGATCCATACAAAAGCTCCATGGTGGTATGGACAACCTTTCCCAGGGTATTTGCCTCCATCGTCTGTTCGATTTCCTCCGGCTCTCTGATCTCCGCCACATAGCGGAAATAAAACCGAAGCGAACAGCCCAGATAAGAAGTAAGACCTGTGGCAGAAAAATAGGGCCTGGCTGTAGGTTTGTTTTTATCAAACCGGAAACGTTCTTTCAACCGCCCGGAAGTATCGGCTCCGGCAGAAATAGATATCGGTGGCGTTTCGTAGTAAGGCACCGGGGTAGAGATCACTTGTTCCTGAATGCGAAGGTTTTCGTTGTTTCGGAAGAAATGGCGTATCTGCCGGATATAGCGACTCAACTCTTTTGCACCACCTGATTCATTTACCACAGAATTGTAGATCAGATGAACCGTTTTTGCCCGTTGAATCAGGCGGTAAAAGTGATAGGCATAGATGGTGTCTTTTTCTTCGAATGTGGGTAAACCAAATCCCTTACGCAGGCTGAAAGGAATAAAGCTATTACCCGTGGTTGTATCAGGCAGATTTCCTTCATTGGCAGCCAGAATATAGATATTTTCGAAATCAAGCACCCGGGTTTCAAGAAAACCCATCAATTGCACCCCGACAAGGGGTTCACCTTCAAAAGGTATTTTGGCTTTTTGTAATACCTCGCGAAACAGTCCTGAAAAACCTGCAAATGTATAAGACGCCCCATAAGCCAGCATGACCTCCTTAAGCAGGTTAAACTGCGTGTACAGGTGAAATACATATTCTGTATCCAGGGCATCCTTATTTGCCTGGGTATCTTCCAGCAGCAGACCAAAGATCGTTTCGTAAAACGCAATTTGTCCGGAAGCATCTTTGGGAGGCGAAAAAATATGTTTTAAAAGAGCCGGAAGGTCAAATGATGACAAAATATGGAGTGGGACATATACCAGATTTTTTTTACTGATTTCGTCGCGAATATGATTGCTGAGGTGGGGTTCTTTTGCTTTGATAAACGGGTTGTTGAGGATATCCAGCACTTCCTGATAAGCAAACTGATACCCTTCGGGCGTTTCACGCATATTTCTCAGCATCCGCCCCACCATCATCAACAGGTGAAAAATATTGGTTTGCTTCAGTGGAAACCCCATGGTGATATTGAGCGGGGAGATATGGGCAGGAATAGAATAAAGTACAGGAAAAAGAAGATTCTCATCAGCAAGTACGATGGCATTGCGACTCATTTTTTCCTTCGGAATATTTGCCTCATTCAGCAAATTACCGAGATAACGGGCCTGCCCGACCTGAAGCGGCACACCTGAGACAAAAATATCTTTGGGCGTGCTTTGCATATCACTGACGATAATGCGGCTTTCCTTGTCCAGCCATTTGCCGTGATAATCTCTGATAAACTTGCCCGGCGCATCTCCCGCCAGAAATTTATGATATTTTGTTTTTGTCAGTGTCTCTTCTTTGGGAAAATAAGCCAGATCGACATCCCAGTACACGATGGCCTTTTCTGCATCGAGTAAACCTTTAAAGATTTTTTCCTCAGCGGTGGACAATGCGTTAAAACCCACAAAAACTATTTTGGACCAGGGAAACGAAAGTTCGCCTTTGGCGAGGCGGGATGAAATCTCGCGGTAAGCCATGCCATCATAGGCCAGGCCTTTGGCAAACAACGTCTGGCGATAGCGGGAATACACCTCATACAGTACCTGCCAGATCATGAGAAATTTTTCCTGAATCTCCGTTACCCCTCCTTCCTGCCCCCGAACCGTAAACCAAAACTGGCGGATAGAAGCCATATTTTCTTCCGGCAGGTGAAAAAATGCGTCGATTTCTTTAAGGTCCCGGATATTGGTAAACAGCTTTTCAGCGTCCACTTCGTATTTATCCAGTTCATCGAAGTCCTTTACGAGCATTTCCCCCCACGAATAAAAAACCTCAAACGGTTCACTCCAGGCAGGATGATGTTTTTTCATCACTTGCGAGTAAACCTGATAGAGTTCATATACAAGCGGAAGAATATCGGGAAACTGCCAGCCTGACAATTCGCGGATGATATCCTGAATGGAAACCATACGAGGCGCCCAGAGCGTTTTTTGATAGGTTTTGGCCAGCGTCTCACGCAAAAAAACTACGGCCCTCCGTGTCGGTACAACGATGCAGATATCCGAAATGGCGTCGCCATATTCGTCTTTAAGTTGTTGTACCATTATCTCAAGAAAGGTCATAGTGTTTATTTTTGGACCAGATACAGAAAATACCCTGACAAATATATTTATATTGGAGGGATATGAAAATTCTCATCTGCCCGATAAGTGCAAAAGCTTGCTGAGTGCCAAACATGGAGCTACGGTACTGAAACACGCTGCATCAACGATGAACAAGGCGGCGTAGAAACTTCCCGTGAGCGGAAGGGAAATTGGAAGACAGGAAATTATTCCACCACCATTTCATCTGCCAGAATCCAGGCTTTTTCTCCGCTGCGTGAATGCCAGGCTGGTAATTGGCCTGCGTTTTTTGCGTCAATCTTTATGTATCGGGCTGTGGCATTGGCAAAGGTTTTTACGCAGGGTTTGATTTCGTTTTTTTCTGCATGCTTCGGAACCGGAAAATTAAACGTCGCCACCTGGTCAAACTTTTTCCCGTTGCCGGACAAAGAATACACCACGGAAGAGGGGAGAAATATCCCCTGATTTTGGTTTTGGAGAAAGCGCGTGGTAATCGAGGTTATATCCTTTTTTTCACCCAGATCGATGACTACTGACAGATCATCGCCTTCCCATCCCTGCCAAAGGCCATCGTTGAAGTTCGCCGAACCGTACATTCCGTCAATCAGCGCAAACGCTCCTCCCGCAGCATACTGGGTACTGAATGGCTGTTCGTAGGTTACCGTTCCCGTCATACCCAGATGTTTGTGGAAAGTATTTTCGCCGACAAGATCAGATCCCCATTCACCGGCAAAAGCCCTGACTTTGACGGTTGTTCCATCCGGGACCAAAATCGGGTCATTCCATAAATTCGACTGGCTGGTAGGAACGGTACCGTCGAGGGTATAAAACAGTTGATAGTTTTGTGAATTGGCATAAGACACGTCGACCTGAAACTGATCTTTGGTACGGTCATACACGCCCTGAACTGCGGGACAGGTAAAAAACAGCGGCCAGGCATCGGTGCGAAATGACGATGCGGGCAGCCCCGCCTGATTGTAGAGATTGGGCATATCAGCATTACCAAAAGCAAACCGAACTGCGACGGGCTCAGGAACCTTCTCAGAAGATACCAGAATCGTTTCCCCGTCAATCACTGCCTTCGCCGGATAAAACACCCGGTCTTTACCCGCAATCTGGAAAAAAGTCAGCGGTCCGCCTTTTGCCACAAGTCCCCCTTCTGCAAATAGAAAAGAAAGCCGGATTGCCCCATTTTCAACTGACATCTGTTCGTACAGCGGACCCGAATAAACCACATCTTTGCGGCCGTAGCTTTTCGCCAAAGCCCATCTGACAAGCCGGTCAGCCACGTCGTGTTTGTTGGTCGGGTGAATATCATCCGGGTTGCCGATGTCCATTGTCACCGCCATCCCTGTCTCAGGGAGTTGGAGGGCAAACATCTGCGCTTCGCGCACACCGGCACCCTGAAGCGGAAATTCATATTTATAGGGAGCGATCTGCACAAAATAAAAAGGCAGAAAACTGGCCCAGTCGTGCCGCCAGTTGTAGATCAGGGCCGGGAACAGGTTGCCATACAGATAAGGATCGTATCGATTGCTTTCCCCCTGATACCAGAGAAAACCTTTGATACCAAAAGGAATCAGCGGCGCGATCATGGCATTGTAGAGCGTCGTAGGGTTTTTGGCGTGGACGGGATCAGGGAGGCGGGGATTGTTGCGGTATTGACGGGCTTCGTCGTCGTATTTTTTGAGCATATCCTGAAAGGAGCGATGCGCTTCGAGGGCGGGGCGGCTGGTCCAGGCTTCGGAGGGCGTGCCACCCCAGGTGGACTGAATCACTGCCACAGGGACATTGAGTTCCTTTTGCAGCTGTTTGGCAAAGAAAAAGCCCACAGCGCTGAAATCCTTTACACTTTCGGGGGAGCAGACCATCCATTCCCCTTTGCAGTCAAAGCGAGGGGTGGAGGAGACATCGCGTTCGACCTTAAAGAGGCGAATTTCGGGAAAATTGGCAGCGGCAATTTCCTTAGCGCCCAAATCAGCTTTGGCGAGGGTCCATTCCATATTGGACTGGCCGGAAGCGAGCCACACCTCACCGATGAGGATATCGTCGATGACAATCAGATTGGAGGCTTCGATGCGAATCGAATACGGCCCGCCGGCGGCGGGTGTAGCGAGGTCTATGCGCCATTTGCCTTTGGAGTCAGCGTAGGTAGAGAGCGCCATTTCGTCCCAGGAAGCGGAGATGGTAACTTTTTCGCCGGCATCTGCCCTCCCCCAAAGCGGGGCGGAGGTTTGTTGTTGCATCACCATGTGATCGCCGAAGATGGCGGGGAGGACAACTTTGGCCGGAGAAGAGAAAGTAGCCAGACATACGAACGCGAGAAGTAAGAGGGCTTTGGGTTTCATGTAGTCGTCAGTTTTTGATAATGGCAAAGATAGGTAAAATTAGCACTTGCGGGCGGTTTGCCCTAGACGCATGGGAATCCCCCACAATACTCAGGAAAAACTCATTGCGGAGAAGATGACGTCGAGGTTGTAGTGTTGAGTGGATTGGGTTTGGGTTTTTCCTTTAATTGCCCCATGCTGTGTGGTATGTCGGAAATTCCGACTTACCACTTCTTCATCCAATTCGCCTTCCTTAAAAATATTGCGGATATGTTCTTAGGAGATGATATAAAATACAAATGATACGATTTTTACACAAAAACCCATAGAGCTGTCCAGCTTCAGAATCGGGAACACTCGCCTGCAAACCGGGCAGAAATATGGTACTTGCCTAAAAAACATTTTCTACTTTGAATGAAAATTTGGTAGATTTAAACACATCGGTTTTGGGCGAAAGGGGAGTTTGGTGCGCTGAAACCGGTGGAGGAAATAGATCTATAAGATTTGCAGAGGGTATGTGCGATTGGAGATATATTTGGATATTAACTACAACTAGAAAAAATGAAAATCACCAAATATCTGATAATTCTGATTTTAACCATCGGGTGCAAAAACCTCAATGAGAATGATGAAAAAGCCAGTAAGGAAACCCAAAACATAAAGGGAAACAGGGGTGCAGAAGCTGATAGCCTTTTTATGGAAATGATAAATAATAAAATCATTACAAAACCTGAAGAGAAGAAATATATTTCGGATATCGAAAAGCTAAAATCAGTAAAATTAATCAACTGCGATTCGATGAGCATTCATTACAAGGATTTAATTGACGGAAAAGAAATTGAGCTTAAATTATCCCTCAAGAAATTTGAAAAGAAGAATCATAATATCAAGTACAGAATCCACGAAGAGAGTAAATATCAAGATTGTGAATTAATTGACGGAAAAGAACCCTGGGGAGGATATTATGGTTGTCCTGAGACAGAAATCGAAAATTTAGAGATTTTTGTAAATGGAAATCCGATCGAAATGGAAGAAGAACTCAGGGATGTTTTTGATTTCCAAATGTGTGATAATGGCCATTGGAAACATTTTAATCCAAACCCACTATTGAAGTACGACAAAGAAAATGGAGTATTTTATCTTTATACAAACGGCGGACAAGCAGCAGATAATTATTTTGGAAAGTTCGTTTTCGATGAAAACAAATTCATAACAAGATATTTGTTGGACTATGTCCCATTGAGTAAAACAGGTTCATTCAGACAAAGTTTCAAAGGATTCTAAAAAGAAAAGCTTTTGTATACTGAGTTTACCCCGTTGATTGGACAAGATATTTTCGCAAGTCATTTTCAATAGAGTATGCAATAAATGAAAAAGTCCTTACCGATATTGGCTGGCAATAAGCGATCCGAATAATTGAGCATGAAACGATCCATCGAGACAATATTACATGGATACAAAAAATTGAATAGCATTTTCGTGATTCTTCTTTGCCTCGTGCCTGGGTGTTCCCGGATTCCTGATTATAACTGGGAAAATTATCCTCCTGTGGATATCTCCAATTATCCCTTGTCCCCAAATGGAATTTGTCTGAATTATGACCTGGATTCTCTGGCTGCCGGCCTGGTTCCGGATTTACCTGGGGATGTTTTTTTAGTTGATTTGTATAACAGAACGCCCCTGTTTTACTGGAGTCTGTTATCGGGAAAGTTGGATGTGGAAAAAATTGATTCGGCTGAATATGTGTTTTGGGTATCTGCGTATTTTCCTGAAGCGGAAGGCCGTAACACAAAGAGTTTCTTACGTGTAGCGAAATTTATTCTAAAAATCCATGATACCCATTATGAGTTTGGTTTGGACCGGACATTTACACCGGAAATAGCGCCCAAATTAAGTGTTCTGGACAGTCTTTTGGCGATATCTCCGGACAGCGCATGTTATACTTATGATGGGAAATCTGTAGCCGACTGTTTTGGATTTATTGAGAATATGGAATATTATCTTTATGGGGCAATCGTAAACGGGCACACAGAATATTTGACCTATTTTCAGAAATTCCGTAAAAAGTACCCCATAGTAAACATAGGCGAATGGTCGGAATCCCTGGCAGGAAATGAACGAATACTCATGAGCATCGGCGTGCTCGAGTACGATGACAGGTGGTGGGAGATACTAAAGTTTGAATTTGATGAAATAGTACAGCGTGAATCATGCTATTGAGCAGGTTGTCAGATCCATCTGGAATCCGTTATATTGTCTTCCGTCTTCCACCCTACAGCCCGGTTTTCCCCTTGACAATTTTTTGCAAACATAAGGGAGAAAGCGGATATTGGAGTTTGGGAATGGGAATGGGGGGATAGGAGGCGTTGGGGTTGTTGGGGTGTATGCCATCCTAAATAATATTTTAGTCTTAAATTTTTAACAGAATGGAAAAAGACCTTTTAAACCTCGTAAAAGCCAATACTAAAATCGTTCAGATTATCAGCTTTGAATCTCTAAGGATACACGCAATGTTAGTGAGTGTATCTAAAGAAACTGAAAAGAACTTGTATATCTGGAATCGAGTTGAAGGGATAAAAAAATGGGACATAAAAAAACGCAGTTTCACAGATGAAGATGAGGAAGTTCAAACTCCTGATATGGCTCTAAAATTTTTTAATGAGAAGGAAAATATCATTCTTCTATTAGAAGATTTTCATCCTGACCTGACAGATGATAAACCAAGAATCATAAAAACGTTGAGAAACATTGCTTTGAGAAATGACAAAAGCAAAACTTTGGTTTTATCACAACCATTTCACCAACTGCCAAGAGAATTGGAAAAAGAAGTTCATATTATTGACTTGCCTTATCCAGATTTTAATGACATCAAAGCCATTTATAACAAAGTTTGCAAAGAACATCAAATTTCAGCTTCGACTGAACCTGACACCGATTTGATTGAGGCTGCCCTGGGCTTGACCATAATGGAAGCTGAAAAGGCATTTTCATTAGCATATATTGAAAATGAAAGTTTATCAAGCAATGAAGTTCCTTTGGTGATAAGAGAAAAAGAAAATGTAATTAAGAAAAGCGGCTACCTTGAATACTATCATCCTAAAGAAACGATGACGGATGTAGGTGGTCTGACCAACTTAAAAGAATGGTTGATTAAAAGAGGAAGAGGGTTTGACAAAGGAGCAAAAGAGTTTGGACTCACCTACCCTAGAGGGATTCTCTTATTAGGTATTCCAGGCACAGGAAAAAGCCTAACCGCTAAGGCGATTGGGAATGAGTGGCACTTCCCACTATTGCGACTTGATATGGGAAAAATTTTTGGTGGCATTGTAGGCGAATCAGAAAAGAACATTCGAGAAGCATTAAACATAGCTGAAGCTATTGCCCCGTCTATTCTTTGGATTGATGAGATTGAGAAAGGTATGTCAGGAATTTCTTCTTCTGGTGGCTCAGATGGAGGAACAACAGCCCGTGTTTTGGGAACATTTCTGACTTGGATGCAAGAAAAGTCTAAACCGGTTTTTGTGGTTGCAACAGCCAACGATATTTCACAACTTCCACCTGAATTACTCAGAAAAGGGCGTGTAGATGAAATTTTTTTTGTGGACTTACCTTCTCAAAAAGAACGAGAAGAAATTATTAAAATCCATTTGAAAAAGAAAAACCGTAAGCCAAAAAATTTTGATACAAAAAAATTAGCTGAAGAGAGCAAAGGCTTTTCTGGTGCAGAGTTAGAAGAAGTCATCAAAGAAGCGTTGTTTCAAGCCTATGATGAAGAAAAGGAAATTACGGATGAGCATATTTCTGCTGCAATTGCAAAAACTTTTCCTCTATCAAGAACAATGCACGAAACCATTGACAAAATGAGGCTTTGGGCAAAGAGCAGAGCTGTTTCGGCTTCCGTAGAAGAACCTGACAAATTGGATGCGGAGAAAGACAAGGAATTACCCAAACTCAAACAAGAATCTTATAGCAATCCTTTTATCAATTAGTATATGTTATCATATTATTTCAATTTACCTAAAGACAGAGAGAGAGATTTTGATGGAAATCTTCGTGCTTCTTATGCCATTAAGAAAACGGCAAAGGCAGCATTTGAACCTTTTGAAGACTATTTGGAAAATGCAATAACCTCCTTAAAGAAGAAAGAAAACATAAAAGCCAGTTGGAGAAAAGTAGAAACCGATAATGTTGCTGAATTAAGAATCATAGGAGGGTTATTTGAAATGCCAAAAGAAACCATCACAAAATTTGAAGACGGTGCAATAGATACAGCACAGGTAGGTGATATGATAATGGGAAGTGCTAATACACATAAAATAATTTCAATAAATGATATCGAAGTTGTTTTCGATGTGCTTCCTGAAACGGATGAAATGTTGTTCTGGAACAAAAAGCCATTGAATTTCTCCATCATTCATTCCAAAAGACCTGACGGAACAATAATTAGAGATGAGCCCCACCGTTACATTGTTTACTCTGAAAAAATAGTTAGTAAGGCAACTCGAATTCAAGACAATAAATTGAGTTCATTTATTGATTTTGACAATCTCTTTTTTGAAAATGGCAATAAACTATCAGCCACTCGGAATGAGTTATTAATCATTACTCTTTCTGATAGCAATGATTATGGGAAAAGGGTTATTTCAAATCAGATTAAGTTTTCGATAGAAAGTACAAGAAAAAACAGTAAAGATGCTTTTTGGATTCAATTGTTGGAGCTAGATGAAAATGGAGCCGAAGACATTCCTGGGTTTTCTCCTCTTCGCTACTTCTTTGATGACGATATTACGATAACTGATGATAAAAAAAACGATTATCTAGTTGCAGCAGGAATAGAAACAGAAAACAAAATCGTTTTAAAACGAAAAGCAGAATCTAAAAAAGGTGGTTTCTTTTGGGAGTTTTGCTTCCCTCCTGAAAACTCTACTTTAACAGTTAGAGTAAATTCCTATTCTTTACGTAAACAAAAGGAATCAATATCTGCCCTTTTGCAAATGCCAGTGGGCGAACAATCTAAACTCATTAAACTCTTTGAAGATCGGGATAGAGCAACATGGCAAGAACCTGATAGGGAAAGAATTAATGAGTGGTTTGTTATTACCGATGAAACCCGAAGCGGTTGCAATGAACAACGAAAGTTCATCAACCAGGCGACCAATACACCAGATTTTGCCATTTTAGAAGGTCCTCCAGGTTCTGGGAAAACTACTGTTATTTTAGAATTGATTTGCCAATTGGCGAAACAAGGGAAACGTGTGTTGCTATGTGGCTCAACACACGTTGCTATTGACAATGTTTTAGAACGATTGAAAGAACATCGTAATGGAACAACCTTGCTTGATACGTTTCATATTTTACCGGTTCGTATAGGTGATGAGAAAAGGATTAATGAAGACATTAGAGAGTTTCAAATCAATAATTTGATTGAGGATAATGGTATTGACGAAACTCTACTCTTAGAAGCATCAAACCTTGTGTGTGGAACAACCATAGGTATTTTGCAACATCCAAAATTTAAGGAACGAAATAAAAATTGGCGAGACACACCAATCAATCCTGAATTTGATTACCTCATCATTGATGAAAGCAGTAAAACAACATTTCAAGAATTTCTTGTTCCAGCCTTGTATGCAAAAAAATGGGTGTTAGTTGGCGATGTAATGCAACTTTCACCATTCACAGAAAGGCAAGAAATTGTCTGCAACATAGAACAAATAGCTATTGAAGGAAAACCGTTGCCTTACGAATTACAACAAGCAGTTTTTTTTCTTCATAAATTGAAAGATTGCCTTAATAGCAAGAATAATAAATTTGTTTTACCTGCTTCATCTAATACAATTCAGTTCATACTTCAGGAATTAGAAAAAGGACGAATTTCCGATTTCAACAATAAAGCCATTTTCATTATTTCTAATGGAAACTATAAAACCTCTCAGCTTGTATTTCGCAAACCCAATGAGCTAAATACTTTAGAATTAAGTGCTGCTGATTTAATTATTGTTGAAGAGAATCAATTGGAAAAATCATTGGATTCATTTCCCGAAAGCCACGCAGTACTAAGAAGCAATAAATGGTCAGAATCTGCCCACGCATTTATTCATAATGCATACCAGAAACAGCATCAATTTCAATACAAAGAAAAAGGAAGAGAAATAACCGAAAGCATTGAGATTGTTAAACAACTCAACGGTTATTTCTACGAAAAAAACTGGGCAGAGGAAGTTGCCTGGCGTGTAGATAGAGAACATCAGTTGAGAATGGTTCGAAAAAGCAGGATAAAAGGAAATTATGGGAAAGTAATTGAAGAATTGATGCCGAAATCCATTGACAAGGAAAGGGTTGAGGCACAAATCAATCAAATAGCGTCAATGGCTTTCCCTTCTATTCTTGAATCGTTGGTAAAAGGCATTTCGGGAAGGAAATTGAAGATTGAAAGCACAATGTCGGAAGGTTTTAAAAGTGGAGACTTACAAAATAGAAAAACTACGCTAGTATATCAACATCGAATGCACCCAGAAATTTCAAAATTTCCAAGAGAACGTTTTTATCAATCAGAAAATGCCCTGCTGGATTTAGAATACCCAAAGCATATTAAGGTATTAAGAGACTGGAATTATTCAAAATACGACTCCAGAAGTGTTTGGATTGATGTTCAGGGTAAAACCAATAAAAACTATAATCTTAAAGAGGTTGAAGTTTTAATTCAACATTTAAAATCCTTTTTAGAGTATGCTGAAAAAAATCCACAGCCTGAAGGCAAGGAATGGACAGTTGCTTGTTTGTCATTCTACAGAGGGCAAGAGACACATATCAGGGAAAAATTGCAACAGATTACTGGAAACGAAAAGAGTTTTTCAAATTTCAATATTAGTAAGAGTAAGAACAAAATCAACATCAAGCTACACACAGTTGATAAGTTTCAAGGACACGAAGCAGATTTAGTTTTTGTTTCAATGGTTCAAACAACTCGTGATGGATTTATGGATAATCCGAATCGCCTGAATGTAGCCATCACGAGAGCAAAATTTCAGTTGGTGATAATTGGGGATTACGAATATTTCTTAAAAAGATCTAAATCAGAAGACTTAAGAGAATTGGCGAAACATATATACAAGCAGTAAAATGAAAGCTACGTTAGATAAGCAAATAGAATTACGTTCAGCTATAGTGTATCTCCGATTTGAGAAGGAAATACACCGAAAAGATATTCAGGAATACCTGAAAGGGAAACAATTTGATAAACCCCTAATTGAAAACAGAGTAAAGGACTATCTAAAGAACATTAAATTATTTGATGAAAAGCATCAACTCACTGCATTAGGGCATTCGGTAAAGGAAACTGGAATGCTGCCTACAATTGAGGAAGGCAAGTATCAGATATGGTTTACAAATAGAGATTCATACTTTGGTAATAAGATTTTCTACATCAAAAGAGTTCAGCCAAAAAGAGAAGGTTCAGACCAAAAGCTGCAATTACGTTTTGATGATTATGGTCATTTCTATCTGCCTTCTGAAACCAATTCATTTTCAAATTTGAAACTCCTGCCCATCAAGGATTATTTCGGACAGAACAGAAATGACACCGACCATATTTCCCTTCGTTGGTCTTGGGAGAATCTTGAAAAATCGAATTATGTTTTTGATGGACAATTAGGAAAAGGAGCAAATGCAATCAAGTTGAAACCAATAAGCATTACCTGCAAAGAAGACCTAAAAATACTTATTGAAGAGTTATTATCGGAATGGGATAAAAAGAATGAGCGGCTTAAAATTCGTTTTGATGAGATAGATGAACAAAGCAAAACAACCTTTGAGGACAACATTCAAATTCAATGGAATGATTTCAAAGTCCAATTTCAAAAAATCCCTTTGATGCCTTACGATCTTGACGATGCAAGAAAATGGAGAAATTGGTTAGTAAATAAATCCCTACGAAAAGATTATCTGAGTCCATCTGATTTTGAAAGCACATTAATCGAAGTCAATCATAAAGATGCTTTTAAGTCCTATTCAAACTCATTGGATATTCCCAAGCCCGAATCGTTCAGCAATATAATTAAGAAGGATTCGGTTGCTTTTTGGCATCTAAACGCCCCATTAGATTTGAATCCAAATATAAAGGCAAAACTTGCTGCAAAACCTATTGAGTTGATAAAGGAAACGAAAGTATCATTCAATGATATAGTGAATAAATTAGGCTTTGAGAGTTTAGAAGGTATTTCTGTCGCAGTTTACTATGACCGTTATGTTGTGAATCTAAGTCAACAAAAATCGGTTTCAGCATTATTTAAAGCAGTAGAAAGTAAGTCCAAAATAGTCATAACGGATTTATCACCAAAGGAAAACAGCAGCGATTTCATTCAGAAAAATTATCCTGAAATTAAATTGAGGGATTGCAAGTCAATTTTCAAATCACGATTACCACACGATAGATATATTGTGCTTGGCAGTAATGACGAAATTCAAATTTGGAATGTCAGTAATTCCATTGATTACATCACCTTTTCAGATAGCATCATTGATAAAAATACGCAAGGAACCATACGACAAAGCGTTGTATTCACCCCAGTAAGTAAAGAAATGCTTGATAAAGATTTGTTGAACTTTATAGAAAATGAAGTAAAAAATGGCAAATAAGATTCGACCCATATCAAAATCAAAAGTTGTTGATTATAGCAATGAACAGTTACAAAATTTTTGGCAATCCAAAGAGGACAAGACATATTCTGTAGATCAAGACTATAAACAAAACGTACTTAATGCTTTGGAATCTGTTTACGAAGGCATCGTATGCATTCAATCAGAAAAATTAACAGACAAACATATTATAAAGCAAATATTTGATACAGCCAGGGGTAGGGAAGTGAAAATTTATATACTTGTAAATCAATACACAGAAGAATTGGATTTACTTAATGAAGTTTGTCTTATTCGATACGACTTGAATAATACCGGTTCATTTATATTGTCTAACCCAAATTCAAAGAACCCAAAGGGCTGGTTTTTTAGCGGAGAATTTACTGAGCAAGCTTTGACGGCACCCCAACAATTGTTTCAGGAATTAGAAGAAAAGGATGGAACAGAATTATTTCGTCATTTCTGTTATCATTTTTGGGAAACAGCAACTAAAGAAATTATAGAGAATCGTAAGCACACTTCTGTTACATCAAAACCCATTGATGTTTTTCACGATACGAAAACATATGGCGATAAAGATTTTGTCTATTCAACTTTATTTGATTTTGTTGAAAATACAACCCGAAGAAAATTATCTGAAAAACTTATTGTTCCCTTAAAAAAGGAAAAGCAAACACCTATTCTTATATCATCCACGCTCAAGGTTGATTTGGGAAATGTCATTCTTCATGAATTATTATCCAAAAATGACTTTGAGAATTATACGCCAACTCTAGTTGATCACGAAACAGCTTGTGAAGTTGAGTACGCTTGGGTTAATATTCCTTTTTATCTTCCTGAAAAAAGCAATAAAAGTCCTTTATATGAGAAGTGGAAAAAAGAAACCGAAAGAATCACAAAACATCTTGATTCCATTTTGGAGAAAATTGTATTGGCTGAGAAAAAGGAAAAAACCATTTCGCGAACATTATCAAGGTTTTTTCTTGGAAAGAAAACTATGTTTAATAAGTTGAAAGCTGATATAGAAGAATTGCGTCAAGTTGACTTTGCCAACATAACCGATAGGGAATTAAAAGAAAATATTAATGATCTCGATAAAATTTACAGTAAAGTTGAAAGCGAGATTGGTGAAATAGAACAGGAAGACAGAAAAGCTAAATTAGATGAAGAAATTAGCAATTTGAAACTACAAGAACTTGAAAGAAATAATATACTAACGGAAAAGATAGAAGAACTCGATCAGAAGCAGAAAACTGCCAGCGTGCAACTAAAGGCTTTTCTTGAAAAGCATAGCATAGAAGAAAATTTGCTTGGAAAGGTGAGAAATGAGTGGCAACAAAAATCGGGGAATAAAAACAAGAAACATAATCCTACAGAAGCAAAAGAAGCCGAATCTAAACTATCTGATCTAAATGAAATTCAAAATCAACTTTTTATTAACAAAATAAAATTAGATATAGAAAAAATTGAAAAGGAAATCAAACGAATTGAGGATGACGTGAAACGAAAAGAAAATGAGAAATCTAAACCATATCTACAAACAGACACGAAATCCTCATTGAATGAATTTGTTGGAAATCAATCTCCAAAGCCAAGTTCAACTAGCAGCAAAACATTTACTGTTCCAGATTTGCCACAATTGCCCAATGTAGGAAAACTGTTTCAGTTAAATAGTCTTTCATATCTTGCTATTGAGTTTTGGGAGGATTATGATCGAGGCAAAATAGAAGCAGCTAGACTGAAGGCCGATCTGTGTACGTTTAAAATCTAACAATCATGGCAGAACAACGAATCGTAATTACCATTGACGAAAACGGAAAAATCAATGCATCTACCGAAGGCATAAAAGGCGAAATGTGCCTTAATGAATTGCAAGAATTACTTGGTAATTTGGAAGAACTGCAATCCATCAGTAAAACTGATGAATTCTATCAAACAAATGAATTGAAATCTCAAAACAAAATTCAAAACAAAAAACAATGAGTGCAGTAGTCAAAACCGTAACCCCATTTTTAAATCTAGAATTGCTTTTGCAATCCTTAGATGCCATCGGCTGCAAATACAAAATAAACTTGCAGCGTAATGAAATAGTAACTGAACGAAAAGATTACCAAGGCAATCAGAAATTTCTATTTATAAATAATAGATTTATCTATCAACATGATTCAGATGCGAATCGGATGAATTGGAATAATTTAAATAATAAAGAATCTAAAACCGTTAGTAGTTTCCTTGAGGCTGTAGAAACTAAATATCAGTTTTTTTACAACAAAAAAATGGAGGAGTTAGAAAAACAAAGACAAGAGGAAGAGCGCATTAGACTGGAAAAAGAAAGACAAGCATTTGTTGAAAGTCAAAGAGAAAACATAATTGCGAAGGCAAAGGAGAAAGGGTATTCTATTCAGGAAGAAAAAGTAAAAGGTAAAATCAAACTGGTTCTTGTCCGCAACACATACTAATGATGAATATAGCTCACATAGAAGAACAAAGTTTCATTTATGGTCCTGGCTGTAGGTTTGTAATTTGGGTTCAAGGCTGTTCTATTCATTGTAAAGGATGCTGGAACAAAAACATGTGGAGCTTTAAGCCCCAAAATTTAGTTTCTGTCACTGAACTAATCAATAAAATAAAACAAGAATCCGATTTAATTGAAGGCATTACACTACTTGGTGGTGAACCACTTGACCAACTTGAGGAAGTGCTTCAATTGCTTGTAGAGTGTGGGAAAATGAACTTAAGCACTATGCTTTTCACAGGCTATGAAATTAATGAGATTTATGATAAGGGTTTTTCGTCAATCTTAGACTCTTGCGACATTCTAATAACTGGTCGCTACGTTGAATCGAAGCGGACTTTGAATCACCAATGGATTGGTTCAACCAATCAAGAAATTCGTTTTATCTCCGACAGATACAAGTCATTCGTTCAAAACAATTCCAATTATGTTGAGGTTACTATAGATGAAACTGGCCGCACGACTCTCTTGGGATTTCCAAATGAGGACATAATGAATGACATACTAACAATTCACCACCCCCGCTAGCCTGAACATTTGGTTTGTTCTCACCCCAAAAATCAGGACACAAGGTTAGAAGTTCCACCAAAACGCGCGAAGTGGATGGAAATTTTTGGGGTGGATAGCCTTTGGGCTACCGTCATTGCGCTCCTCCGGAGCTATGTCTGCGACAAATAATATGAATAGCGCGGCCGGTTTTAACCCCGCGCTACATGAGCGGTTTTAACCCCACCCCACCTAAATCCAGAAAATCCATTGTATATTTCCTGCAGTTTTTGGACTGCAAAAGAATATCATATGCAAAAAACCTGGCTTCTGCTTTTGGGTTTGCTGATGCTGCGGACTTCGGTGGAGGCGCAGATCACCATTACCAACTATGTATTTCCCGTAGTTGGAGATACGCTTCATTATGCCGTGGATACGATGCCTTCGGGCATTGTCATGACAGCTCCGGGCTTCGGACTGGAGTGGGATATGAGCAATCTTCAGCCGGGTTATACCTGGGAGGAAGTCTATCTCGACGGGGCTACGGGGGCCGATACTGCCTCCTTTCCCGGAGCTACGCTGCGCCACAAAGTCGATACCTCCGAAATGGAGGTGTATCTGAGTTCTTCCTCCCAGAATGTGGCGGTGATGGGATACGCACCCGGAAGTCCTTATGTGCTGGGGCTGGGAATAGCCACCCAATTTAACCCCGACTGGATTGACAGAAGAGCGCCGATGAATTTTTTTGATATAAATGCTGACGCTGTGTCTTATTTCCATCCGTTTGGTAAACAGCTTCTCCCGACATTCATTATAACCGGGACGAATCCCGACTCTTTCCGCATCCGGGGAAGCATATCCAGTATATCCTCTGTGGATGCTTTTGGTACGTTGAAGATGCCAGACACTACGTATAACGTACTGAGAAAAAAAGTGGTAACTTATGAGGAAAGGCGGCTGGATGGTAAGATCCCGCCGTTGGGATGGCTGGATGTTACCGACTTAGCCCGGCAGTATCTTAATTTAGATCTGGGTGTGGACACCACTTACACCTATCATTTTATGAGTGACTCGTCCAAAGAAGAAATTGCCATTTGCACCACCGACAAGGGCGCTTTGCAGGTGGTTCGCGTTCAATATAAATATGTGAAACCGGCCCCTTCGACCGGAATAAAAACCGCTGATCTGAAAATGCCCAGCCTCTCGGTTTTCCCGAACCCTGCTTTCGACGCGCTGAATATCAGGGCGGAAGTTCAATCCGGCGCAGCATTTTCAATAAAAATCTTCTCAATTGTAGGACAGGAAGTATGGCACAAAATGCCCGAAGGAACTTCCGGCATTCTGGATGAGGCCGTGGATATTTCCGGACTGGAAAATGGGTTATACCTGCTCCGGGTATCATCCAGTCAGGGAGAGACGGGGCAGGCGCTTTTTATGAAGGAATAGGGTTTACCTGATTTTATACATGTGTATTGCCTCTACCTGAGGCCTTGCCATTTACATCCTGTACACTGGAAGAACCCAGAAACACTACTGCCCTTGTTCATAAAAAAATAATTGCCACCCATAGGCTGCTAACTGCCGGAAAGCTATTTTCGCACATGATTTCAACATCAGACCGGCTCTATACTCCACCCTTTCTGTTGCTCTGCGTGAGCAACCTGCTCTTTTCGGGGAGTTTTAATATGATTGTTCCCGAATTGCCCAATTACCTCAGCAGCCTGGGGGGTGAAGACTACAAAGGCCTGATTATCTCCATATTCACGCTTTCAGCGGGATTGTCCCGCCCCTTCAGCGGCAAACTCGCAGATACGGTAGGGCGGGTTCCGCTAATGATTTTTGGTACTTTGGTTTGTGTGGTCTGCAGTCTGCTGTATCCACTGCTTACTACCGTAGCCGGATTTTTATTGTTGCGGTTCTTTCACGGCTTTTCCACGGGTTTTAAGCCGACGGCATCGAGCGCTTTTGCGGCAGATATTGTTCCGGTACACCGCCGGGGCGAGGCAATGGGTATCATGGGCGTCAGCATGAATCTGGGCGCATCTCTTTTCCCGCCTATAGGGAGTTATCTGGTGCTGGAATACTCGATGGAATGGATGTTTTATGTTTCTTCCTTTATCGCACTGATTTCTATCGGTATCCTTTTTAACCTAAAGGACACCCTGCCCAATCCGCAGAAATTCAGCCCCTCCCTGTTAAAGCTGGCTCCGCACGAAATCATCGAAAAGAAAGCGCTGCCCGTCGCGTTGGTCACCCTGCTGATTTACTCCACATTCGGGATTTTGCTGACCATTTCCCCTGACCAGGCAGACTATGTAGGGTTGAGCAATAAAGGACTTTTATTTACCAGTTTTACCCTTTTTACGCTAGTCTCAAGGCTCATTGCGGGGCGATTGTCGGACCGCTATGGGCGGGTAATTGTGATTAAAGTGTCAGTGATATTAATGGTAGCGGCGCTGATCCTTATGGGAAATGCAAACTCTGTCGTAAGCCTGATGCTGGCGGCAGGTGCGTTAGGTTTTTCGTCGGGAATCGCAGCCCCTGCGGTTTTTGCATGGGTCATTGACCTCAGTCCGGCAGATCAGCGGGGCCGATATATGGCTACAGTATATATTGCACTGGAAGTGGGGATTGGGTTTGGGGCGATATTTTCCGCATGGATCTATGGCAACAACCCCGCGAATTTCGGTATAGCTTACTACGCTTCCGCAGCACTCACGGCAGTGGCGTGGGTTTACCTGCAGTTTTTTAAGCCTGAAAAACCGAAGAGGGAATTGTAGAAGTTATCATAAATTTGCAGCTGTTTAACCCTTTGAATCTGTACATGCGAATTACCCTAACCCTCTCTTTTATACTGACCTTTCTGAGTTCTGTATTCTCTCAAGGGAAATATTCTCTGGATACTGTGGTCGTAACCACTGCACAGGTGCCCCTAAAAACCAGTGAAACAGGCAGAAATATCACCATCATCACAGCAAAACAGATAAACTCTCTGCCGGCTACTTCGCTTGACGAAATTCTGCAAACTGTCCCTGGGCTGGAGGTTCAGTCAAGGGGAGGATTTGGCGTTCAGGCTGATATAACATTGAGAGGTGCTACCTTTTCCCAGGTATTGCTTCTGGTAGATGGGATGAAACTCAACGATCCATTGACGGCGCATTTCAACGGTTATATCCCCGTAACCCCCGCAGAAATCGAGCGAATTGAAATATTAAGAGGGCCTGCTGCCGCAATGTATGGCGCAGATGCCGTTGGTGGGGTAATCAATATTATCACCAAAACATTTTCCCATACAAAAGAAGGAACGCATATCAGCGGAACCTTCAACTACGGCGATCACAAACTGGTGAGCGGAAATCAGGGGTTTTCGGTAAAAAAAGGCGCGGCAACATTTGGCGGCGGATTTTCCATGAATCAATCTGAGGGCGAATTTTTCCCCGCAAAATACATTGACAGCACAACAACTTTAGGAGCATACAATAACTATTTTGACCTAAAAACAGTCGGCGTTTCCTTCAGATATACATTCAACAACCAATTGAGCATAAGGGTACGCTCCGCTTTTGATTACAGAGATTTTGGCGCACGCTATTTTTATACCTCCAGCACTGCTGATAAGGCGATGGAGACGGTGGGCAATTGGTGGAATCATCTGCAGATCGTAAAAACAGGGCAGAATAGTTCGACTGATTTTAACGCCGCTTATAAAAATAATACCGATGAATTTGTTTTCAGCCCGGATTTTCCTTCTACCAACAATCATGTCAGTCAGCTGCTGAATTTCACCTTAAATCATTTACAGGTTGTCAATAACCAGATCACCGTAAAAGCCGGGACGCAATTTGACCAGCGTACGATCGAAAGCAATGACCGAGGCAATCACGAAGATGCACATTTTGGCGCTTATGCCATGGGCGTTTACCAGCGAAGCGGACTTAACCTTTCGATGAGTCTCAGGGGAGATTATGACGCCAATTATGGTTTTGAGTTTTCGCCGCAACTCAATGTCTCTTATATTTTGCCTTCACTTACGATCAGAGGCTCGGCAGGGCGCAGTATCCGGGCAGCAGATTATACAGAAAGATATGTTTCCAACAACCTTCAAAACCTGACGCCGGGCAGAAGCCTCGGAAATCCAGACCTGCTGGCGGAGCGGGCATGGTCAGAAGAAATTGGGCTGGACTATTCTCTTTCAAAAAACTGGCAGTTACGGGGAACGATTTTCACACGCCAGTCCACCAATTTAATTGACTATGTTTCGACCAATCAGTCGGAAATCGGATCGGTAAGCCAGATCGGAAGTCTCCAGGAAAATGCCAGCTACTTTTTTGCAAAAAATATCTCCAATGTCAATACAAGCGGATTTGAAGTAGAATCCCATCTGAGACAACCGCTGGGCAGCAAAGGAATGATCCAATGGAATATGGGCTATACTTTCCTGAAAACCACAAATGAAGATGGCATCGTGTCGGTTTACATTTCCAGCCATGCCCGGCACTTGGTAACTACGCAGTTGATGGTCAGATGGAATCGAATAGAACTGGCTGTCAGCGGATTGTACAAAGAGCGCAATGGCAGGATAGCTACCGCAATAAGTAGCGAACTAACAAAAAGTTATGATGTGTGGAATACACGGCTGGGATTTCAGGTTACCGAACAATTTGGTATTAACTTACAGCTTCAGAATATTTTTAATGAACAGTATCAAAACATTCTAGGCGCTAATATGCCCTCCAGATGGTTTATGGCAGGGGTAAAATGGGCGCTATAATGCAGATCTGTAAAATAGGTAACATTCATGAGTAGTAAACAATTTGGCGGCACCGTAACCAAAACCCTTCTGGAAAGGTATCAGCAATCTCCCAACTGGCGGGATGGGAAGTTTCAAAACCTGGAACTGACCGAAATGAATATTCCGCTAAATAAAATACCAGGCCTCCTGTACCGGCAACTCCTCAGCAGCAAAGCCAACCGTGAACCTGCCAACCCCCTCCCTGTCGAGCCATTTAACACAGCAGAATTCCTCACCCCCTCTGAGTACACGAAGTTTATCTGGTACGGGCATTCGGTTGTCTTGATGAGAATCAACAACCAAACTCTCCTCATCGACCCTATGCTTGGGCCCAATGCTTCGCCGATTGCCCCGATTACGACGCGAAGATTTTCCGAAAATACTTTAGACCTGATCGATGTTTTTCCGGAAGTAGATTTGGTCCTGCTCACCCATGACCATTACGATCATCTGGATCTGGACAGTATAGAAAAGCTCAAACACAAGACAAAAAAATATTTTGTGGCTTTGGGCGTAAAGAGACATTTGGTCAAGTGGGGGATCCCTGCGGAAAACATCACCGAATTTGACTGGTGGGATCAGGTAACTTTTGAAGACATTGGAATTACCTTTACCCCCACCCGGCATTTTTCAGGCAGAGGATTGACAGACAGAGCAAAGTCGTTGTGGGGCGGATGGGTTTTTAAAACATCCACAGAAAATATATGGTTTAGCGGAGATGGTGGTTATGGAACCCATTTTACAGAAATTGGCGATCGCCTCGGACCCTTTGATTTTGCCTTTATGGAATGTGGTCAATACAATGAAAACTGGCACCTGATCCATATGTATCCGGAAGAAAGCGTAGAGGCCGCCGCTGACACAAAAGCAAAAAACATCATGCCGGTACATTGGGCGGGTTTTTCACTGTCTCAACATGACTGGACCGAGCCTGTGGAGCGATTTTTTGAAGCAGCAAATACAAAAAAACAAACGGCAATTTTTCCCCGGATAGGCCAGATGTTTACAGCAAATTCTTCCATGCAGGAGAAATGGTGGGAAAATTTGTAAATAGAACTTCCAAAACTACTGAATCATGAAACGATTGGTGATTACAGGGATTTCCCTGCTCCTGCTCATATCGGTGAGTTGTACATCTCCCGGCAAAAAGACAGAAACCCAAAGGCCCAATATCATCTTTATTATGTCTGATGACCACGCTTATCAGGCGATCAGCGCGTATAGCAACAAACTCCTGGAGACGCCCAATATTGACCGAATCGCAGAAGGAGGCATGTTGTTTACCAACGCATGCGTCACAAATTCAATCTGTGCACCTTCCAGAGCGACGATATTGACAGGAAAACATAGCCATATCAACGGGAAAATTGACAACCGTATGCCCTTTGATACGACCCAAATAACCTTCCCGGTTTTGTTTCAGTCTGCGGGTTATCGAACCGCAATGTTTGGCAAGTTGCACTTTGGAAATAACCCCAAAGGCGTTGACAATTTTGCCATATTGCCCGATCAGGGCAACTATATCAATCCCGATTTTATTACCGACAGGGGCGATACCACCATCACAGGCTATGTCACCGAAATCATCACAGACCTCGCGCTCAACTGGCTCAAAAAAGAACGCAAGGCAGACCAGCCATTTATGATGATGTATCTGCACAAAGCCCCTCACCGACCCTGGTGGCCCACACCCGAAAAGTTTAAAGCATTCACAAAAAAGCAGTTTCCGGAGCCGGCAACCCTGTTTGATGATTATACCCATCGCGGTACGGCTGCCCACACCGCCGAAATGAATGTATTTAAACACATGATGTATAGTCATGACAGCAAAATATGGCCGGAGACAATTGCAGAAATGGGAGGCGTAACCCCAGCCATCGAAGACGTAAGAAACGGCCTTTACAACGAATACAACCGGGCCAATGAAACACAAAAAGCAGCATACAAACCCGTATTGGATTCCATCAATCATTTTTTCAAAACCAACTGGCCCTCTATGTCCGACGAGGAAAAGATGAAATGGAAATATCAGCGGTATATGCAGGATTATCTGGCTACGATTTCATCTGTGGATGACAATGTAGGACGCCTGCTGGACTATCTGGAAGAAAGTGGTCTGGCAAAAAACACCATCGTGGTTTACACCTCAGATCAGGGATTTTATCTGGGCGAACACGGTTGGTTTGACAAACGGTTTATTTACGATGAGTCATTTAAAACCCCGCTGATGGTCCGCTGGCCAGGGCAGGTACAAGCAGGGAGCACTTGCAACGAGATGGTACAGAACCTTGATTTTGCACAGACACTGCTGGAAGCCGCTAATATAACCGCGCCGGCAGACATGCAGGGAGAAAGTCTGATTCCACTCTTAAAAGGTGAAACAGGGAAATGGAACCGGGAGGCCGTGTATTATCATTACTACGAATACCCTGCGGTGCATATGGTGAAGCGCCATTATGGAATTGTGACGAAGGAGTACAAACTCGCCCATTTTTATTATGACGTAGATGAATGGGAGTTGTATGACCGAAAAAAGGATCCACAGGAGATGAACAACGTTTTCGACGACCCCGCATATCAGGAAGTGGTGGCGGAGCTAAAGACGAAACTTGCGGAGCTGAGAGTAAAATACAAAGACTCAGAAGCGCTGGATAAAAAATATATAGAGATGAATCCGTAAATCATTTACAGGCCATTGTAATAATGATGACTCAAAAAAAAATAGTCCCGAACGGGACTATTTTTATAATTAGAACTCTTGATTAATGCGAAATACAACTAGCTCCACAATCTGTCCCAGGCCCGTATTTCGTTCCATTCAGGCGTAGGGGCAAACATTTTTTCACCTTTGATGATAAACTCCTTGACAACATCTTCATTGAGTTCCACCCCGATTCCGGGTTTTTCAGGTACTGTAACATAGCCATCTTTTACAAATGGTTTTTCGATACCTGTTACAAGATCTTCCCACCTGGGGCTGTCAACAGCATGGTGTTCGAGCCACAGGAAATTTTCTGTAGCTGCTGCTGCATGTACAGAGCCTAAAAATGACACGGGTCCTGCGGCATGGTGGAGCATAAAGCCAATACCGTTTTGAGACGCGTAGTCGCCGATACGTTTGGTTTCGAGGATACCCCCGGCAGTGTTGGGGTCCGGGTGAACGATATCTACTGCATGTTTATCAATGAGTTCCTTAAAGCCTCCATACAACATGAAGATATCTTCGCCGGTCTGAGTAGGCGTAGTCGTGGATTCGGTAATTTCCCTCCATTGATCAGTAAAATGCCAGGGGATAATGTCTTCAATATAAGCGAGGTTATATTTTTCAACGGCGCGGGCGATCTTCACGGCCTCATTTACCCCAAAATGCCCCCAGTGGTCGGTGCCCATTGGAATTTCATAGCCAATCTGGTTGCGCATAACTTCCAGGAATTCGCAGAGTTTTTCGATTCCTTTATCCGTAATCTGCACGCCGGTGTAGGGATGCTGAGCCATATTATACTTCCGGTATTCGTGCTGATAAGGGTTTAATTTGCCATCAGGCGCGTTGATAATAGCACCGGGCGTATCTTTGAGCAGGTTGATACCGATATCCATTTTAAGGGCGGTATAACCTTTGTCAATCCGTTCCTGCATCCTTCTGGCATATTCGTGAGGATCAGAGGAGGTTGTTGTATCACAATAAACGCGGACTCTGTCGCGGTATTTACCACCCAGCAACTGATATACGGGCACACCGTAGGCTTTACCTACGATATCCCACAGCGCCATTTCGACACCGGAAACACCCCCACCCTGGCGACCGTGATGGCCAAACTGGCTGATGATTTTGAAGAGCCTTTCCACATTACATGGATTTTCACCGAGCAGCCTGCTTTTCAGAAAAAGCGCATACTCTTTGGCGGCTCCGTCTCTGACGTCACCATGCCCAATAATGCCCTGATTGGTATAAATACGAACAATCGGAGTACGGAACATGACACCACTGACCTCGGCGATCCGCATATCGGTGATTTTAAGGTCCGAAGGGCCGGAATTTCGGTTTACATTTTGAGTAGTATATTCCAGCTGCTCTTCGATAGGCGCCATGGACATGGTGGCGAGACTCAGGCCACCCAGGCCCAGCGTCTGTAAAAATTTACGGCGAGGGTTGTTCTTGTTTTCAATCATAATTTTTGAGGTTAAGAGATAACACTATGAGTATATGACAAAAATTTGAAAATAAAAAGACCGGCAATAGCGGATTTTAAATCCTTGTTTGCTTATTTGTATCGTTTTAAGACGATTCAGACATAACATTACTACTCCTTTAACCGCTATTTTGAAAATTACTATTTTATGAAAAGCTTAACATTTCCATTATTTTTTGCAGGACTGATTTTATTGGCAATAGCATGTCAGCCTGCGGCTGAAAAAGAATCTTCTGCGGAGCAGACAGATGCGGATGCCGGCTTTGTGCCGCTGTTTGACGGGCAGACTACTGCCGGATGGCATAATTACAATGCAGACACCATTTCACCTGTATGGCAGGTTCAGGATGGCGCGCTTTACCTTTCAGGCAAAGGTGGAGGGGATATTGTTACCGACGGAGAATATGATAGTTTTATCCTCACGCTTGACTGGAAGATTTCCGAAGGAGGTAACAGCGGGGTATTTTTCCATGTGGTAGAATCCGACACATTGGACAAGGTTTACTTTTCAGGCCCCGAGATTCAGGTTTTGGATGACGAGCGCCACGCAGATGCAAAACTTCCCAGCCATCAGGCCGGGTCCAACTACGATCTGCATCCGCTTTCTGAGCCTGCGGTAAAACCCGCCGGTGAGTGGAACTCCTTTAAGATTGTCGTAGATCACGGACACGTTGAGCATTGGCTAAACGACAAAAAAGTCGTTGACTATCAGCTGGGAAGTCCAGAATGGGAAGCGCTCTATCAGGCGAGCAAATTTACCCAGTGGCCATTGTATGGTCGCGCGGGAAAAGGCCATATCGCACTTCAGGATCACGGCGATCCCGTGTGGTTTAAAAACATAAAAATCAAAACCCTCTAAGCGGATTTGTCCATTTACTTCCTCCCCACAGTAAGCCCATCCCACAGATCTGTGCGGAAAGGCCCTGCGGGGAGGCCTTCCTTATTGTAGAGATTGGCATCTGCCGGATTATCTGCCCAGGCGTAGCGCACAGCTACAGGTACCTGCACGGCATCGCTCCACACAACTACCTGATTTCCCTGAATTTCGGCTTTTGCCCACACAAATTTTTTGTCTGCCCCGGCAATGGCGAAGCCATAGAGATACCCATAGGGGCCTTTTGCTTCCAATCCACTACCCACATTCTCAAAATCCACTACAATCTTATTCCCCTTTATCTGCATAGAGCGGTAAGTGGGACCCGAATAAACAATATTTTTATCGTAAGCCACCTTCAGCCCTGCCAATGCCAGCCGATAGCCGACGTCCTGTTTATTGGTGGGGTGAATATCATTCGCTTCTCCGATGTCAATGATGACAGCCTGACCGGTTCTGTGAAGGTTTAAGGTCATCGATTGAGCTTCCCGGAGTTCGGCCCATTCGCTTTCGCCCGGCTGATCCTTGGCAGGCATAAAATTGGCCAGTTGCACAAACAGGAAAGGAAAGTCCCGGTTCCAATGGTTTCGCCAATCCTGAATCATCGTAGGGAAAAGCGTTCTGTACTGATAGGCTCTTCCGGCATTGGATTCGCCCTGATACCATATTGCACCCTGAATCGCGTAGGGGATTAAAGGGGCGATCATGCCATTGAACAGCAACGTAGGGCGATCGTTGGGGCCCATCGTAGAGAGTTCCAGTTTCATACCTTCAGGGCTGATCCGGTACAGCCAGTCGCCGCTCAGACTGATTTTCTGGTCACCGGCCAGGAGATACATCTGTTCGGGTTTTCCATACATACCGCCACCGCCGCCGGTATCTTCGACTCTGACGGCAATGGTATTGTTGCCCGGGCGAAGGACACCTGAGGGTATTTTATAAACGCGCGATTCATTGTATTTCTGATTAGTTTCCCCCACGACTTTGCCATTTATCCAGGTAACATCGCTGTCATCAATGGGTCCCAGGTGGATTTCGGCGGATTTGCCCGCCAATTCAGGAGAGACTTCCACCACTTTACGAAACCATACCTCGCCATCCAGCCCTTCCAGGCCTTTTCCTTCCCACAACCCCGGCAATTCCATCAGTTTCCAGGTTTTGATATTCAGGTCGGGAGAAGCCCAGAGTGCCTGTCCATCTACAATCCCTCCCTGGGTGTCGCCAAACTCTGACATCAGCAAATCAAACTTTGCCTTTTGTGCAGCTTTTTCTTTATCCATTCGATCTGAGTTCAGATCATCCACCGAATGTTCAAATCCTTCCACCTGCGTAATCGCTTCACGGCTGGTCCAGGTCTCGATATTGGTGCCACCCCAATTGGTACTGATCAGTCCGACGGGTACATCAAGATCAAGGTGAATTTTTCTACCAAAGAAATAACCCACTGCCGAAAAGCCCGGGACAGATTCAGGACTACATTCTGCCCAGACTTCATCATTCAGGTCTGTTACAGGAGAAAATTGAATATTATTTTTTACATTAAAGAGGCGGATAAAAGGATAATTTGCTCTTCGGATTTCCTTTTCGGCGTCATTGGTGCGGCTCATAGGCCATTCCATATTTGACTGGCCGGAGCAAATCCAGACTTCACCTACGAGTACATTTTTGAGGGTAAGGGTTTCATCTTTTCCGGAAATCACCATTTCGTATGGGCCTCCGGCATTCAATGAAGGAAGATCTACCCGCCATTTGCCATCCTTTCCAGCTTTGGTCGTGAGCGTATGGTGAAGAAATGAAACCGTTATTTTTTCATTCTTATTTGCCCAACCCCATATTGGAACCGGCTGATGTCTTTGCAAAACCATATTATCGGCAATGATGCGGGGAAGCCTGATCTTTGCAGAAAGTGATGACAGCCCAAACAGGCACAGAGCGGTAATTAGGAGGAATCTGAGTTTCATAATTTTGAATAATTGCCGGAATATCCGGGAAATTATACAGATTATTCTCCTGGTTTGCAAGATTCAGCGGGGATACCCTATCAAAATACCCGGGGTATAAAATCTGGCGGGTTGACGATGCTTGAAGAATTTCCTGTCGCACGGATCACAAACAGACGTTCCTTTTCTGCAAAACGATCACTGTTTTCCTCTGCTTTAAGATAGGCAATAGCGCCATACACGCGAAAATCTTTATACATGGGTAAAAATGTTTTTACTTGTTCCAGTTTATGGAGAAAATACTTTACATAATTTACCCGAAGCGTGGTTTTCACTTCCATTACTACGATCTCATTGCCATTATGTGCGATTATATCAAATTCGAAGTTATGCCCATTACGTGAGCCTCTGATGCGCTCTGTGGTCTGGTGAATGTCAATTCCTCTCGCCCGAAGCAATTGAACGAGGTCGCCTTCTACCAGACTTTCCATCAATTTTCCCCATTGCCCCTCAAACAGGTCGTAGGCAGCTTTTATACGTTTATCGGTTTCTTTGAACTGAGCAGTCACCTCTTTGAACATGGCATCGGTTTCTTTAAAACGAGCCTCTGTGTCCTTGAAACGAGCCTCTGTGTCCTTGAAACGGGCCTCTGTGTCCTTGAACCGAGATTCCATATCCTGGAATCGCAGGTCTGTTTCCTTAAAACGCAAATCTGTTTCTTTGAATCTTTCCTCGATTTCTTTAAAACTTTCCTTCGAATGGGTGAAATAGGAGGATACTTCCGCCAGTACAGCACGGGTTTCCTTTAGATCATCGTCGGCATCCTTTCTGGCAATCGCCAGTTCGCGAAGGATCTCTTTAAGTTCTGTCTTTTTAGATGGCATACTTCAACAATTCCCTTGATAGTTAAAAATAAGAAAAAATAACGACACAATTTGGGGACAAAATCATCTCTCTACGACGACATCTGCGACGAGGTAATAGATCATTTTGCCATTTACCATCACCTTCTGCCTTCGCCAGCGCAAGTGCTCGATTTGGGCAATATGATCCTGGATCTCCATATCAAAAAGTACCTGAAGCATATCGAAAAATTCACCCTGAAGCTGGAACTTTTCCATCACCTTTCCTGAAACGCTTTCACCAATTTGGCTTTGGCCGGGTAAAGCGGTGATTTTTACGTTTGCCTCGCTACAGTGTTGTTCAAGATATAAAGCAAAATCCCTTGCAGGGTTTTCATTCCTGTATTTTTCAGATGCTGTGCGAAGCGACACCAGCATCACTTCCTGTTTACGCATAATATCTCCGGCCTTTTGGACAGAATCATTTCTTTCTGCAAGAATTTGCAGATCAGAGAGCCTTGTAAAGGAATTACGGGTAAAGTCTGCCAAATGGATACCCGCCAGCAATAGCACAACTGGCAAGATCCACGATATATTTTTGAAGATTAATGAAAGGGTCATTCTACTTTTTTTCTGATTGAACAAATCCTGTGACGACAAATTCATACATACCGGAAACATAATCATATTCACTAAAAAACAGACCTGCGGTTACGCCTTCATTGATCCTCCCCATTTCTTCTACCATAGAAGACACCGCAATAGAAGTTTTTGATTGGCCGCGGATCAGCATATCGGGAGGCTGGCCGGTCAATTTTTCATCAATTTTCCGAAGCTCTTTTATCGATGGGAAAATGATCATTTCCTCAAATACAATATCGCTATCAGCAACAGAAGCGATCCGGTCTGTCAATATGGATACTCTGGAAAAATTTTGTTGTTGATACTGCCCAAATCTTTCCCTCAACGCTGCAATCATACGCTGGTTCTCCGCCATTTTATTGAGAAGCATACTTCCTGCGCCTATTTGTGCTTCTGTCTGTTTGCGTTTTAGATAAATCACACTTCTCATGGCCATATTCAGCAACAACAATCCGGCAAGTACCATTGAAATCCATACCATCACCCGAATCCATCGGTGAGTTTTCTTTAACGCCTGCTGATGGAGCCTGATTTTGGAAAAAGTGGGGTTACTATGCGGGAAAATCCAGCTATGCACAACAGCACCATACAAGGGAAGCCATTCTTCATCCATATCAAGATCTTCAGCACAGCTGGCTGTTGTTACAATTTCCCCCTGAATGTCTTGTGCTGCAACCAGGCCATTTCGCCACCAATAATCCCCGGAAGGTGTTTGAAGAAGGTAGGTCTTTGGGGGAGAATAACCCGATAGAAAGGGAATCAAAGCAGAAAATATCACATTGGAAAAATAATGACTGACTATCCGTTTTTGGATAAGGCCCAAGGCTTCAAATAACCGATCATGCGTTTCTTTCCGCGCTACCACAGCAAATACTTCACCTTTTTCAGCGCCCGGAAATGTCTGAATGACAAAGTCTTTTTTGTTTTCTATTGATACGCCCATTACTTCCCGCAAAGGGTCAGCAATCGGTTCTGTCAGCCATTTACCGACAGAAAGTCCCTGGGTTTTAAGTACCAGCGGCAACCCCGGGGATTTAGCCAGATAAGTGAGTAATGAGGGATGATCCTCAAATTTCTTTTGCTCCAGTACATCCAGCCGGCCTTTGTTGTTGCGAACCAATAGTACACGGGAAACAGGGCTTTCTGATGAAAGTTCGACACCACATAAAATATGGGTACCAAAATAACCCAACGAAATCAGCAGTTTGCGAATCATTGATATTGAATAGTGGGTGTGAGATAAATGATCAGAGAAGATTCGGCTTTGTTTTTGTCCACATTGCCAAACAGCCATTTGAGAACAGGGACCCGGCTCAGGAAAGGGAGCCCCTTTGTATTTTCCCTCGACTCCTCCTGACTTAATCCTCCCAAAATGACAGTTTCGCCATTCTTAACCCGAATGGAAGAAATAAACCTTCGGGTAGAAATGGTCGGAGGAACGTCTGCGTCAAATGATCCGACGGGTGTGGTGAAATCGGGAATAATATCAAGGGTAACCATTTCCCCATCAGAAATATAGGGGCGGATCGAAAGTGTGATATTTGCATCTATTCGTTCGAAGCGTTGGGTAAACTGCTGAAAATTGCTGACTGCACCCGTGCTTGCAGTCTGGGTTTCAAGCAGAAAATACTGGGTTTGGCCGATGGTCAGACTGGATTCTCTTCCATTGAGCATGGAGAGTACGGGTTTCATCCTGACTTTGACATTCCCCCTGGTTTCGAGCGCCTGAAGGCTGATGTGAAAGTTTTCATCCAGCACACCGATCGGACTAAGCCCGGGAATGTTTGACAACAACTGATTGATCTGTTCTCCATTCGCAGAAAAATCAATGCCGGGAAAAAGATTTTTTACCAATGAAGAATCGCCCGCATTGCCCATACCCACCTTCATACCGGTACTGACAAGTCGGTTTTTATTCACTTCGACCACAATCATTTCTACTTTTACCATGGGCACAGGCTGATCGATTTCTTTGAGGAATGCAGCGATCTCATCTACCTGCTCTATCGGCCCTTTGAGAATCATCCGGTTTAGTTCCGGATATTCGACTACTTCTGTATCTCCGATTTTCAAGCGGGAAATCTGCGGAGGGGAGGTATGGATTTCCGGCACAGAAATCCCCGGGCTGAAAAACCCGGAAGATTGTTCCCCATAATAATTACCATCCGGGTAGTTTTGACGGGGAGTTGCAGTTACAGGTCTTAAGATTGGGGATGGGGTGTTTTGCCTTTCTTCAGGTAATGCGCCGGGGATGAGATCCATTGCTTGAAAAGTCGGACGATGGCTCATATTTACCACCCGAATAGTATTCAGCCCATTCTGAGATCTTGCGCCTACCAGATATAATTTCCCTTCACGTTTAAAAGTATAATTGGTTCCCTGCAGAAGATATTTCAACACATCATCCAGCAGAGTGATTTCCGCATTCAGGGTAACCGCCCCCTCCAAATGATCATAGATCAGATAGTCGGCATGCAATTCTGCAAATATCTCGCGAAGCAGGATTTCCAGATCGGCATCGGTTGCCTCAATAGTCAGATATGAATAGTCGGCATCAGAAAATGCTTCAATATTGAAATTCAGGCTGCCTTTCTGCTGGGAACTGTTACGGGTCTGCAATGGCTGAATCACCTGAAAGCCCTTGTTGCGGTTACTGATTTTGTAACCATTAGCGGCAAAAATCGCCTGAAGCGCCGTATCGGTGTCGGTAGGTGGAAGAAAAGCGGTAAGCACGCCATCAGTTCCCGGTTGAGTGATCAGTTTGCGCCCGGTAAGTGAGGAAATGGTTTTCAGCACGTTGTACAGGCTATCGTTTTTCAGGTCGCAGGACAATTTCCCTTCCGAAAAAAATATGGCTGGTGGCTTTGTTGCCTGACGCTCATGCACAATTGCCGGAGGCTGCCAGGGGTAAAAAGAAAGGATAGCGCCCGTTGCCTGTATGGAGTAGGAAAAATGAGTACATAAAAATAAAAAGACTGATTTTACCGGCTCATCGATCAAATGTGTTGTAAGAAACAGGCCCTGCGTATCATCGATAAATACGTTCACTTTATGCTCAGCTCCCACTGCCCGAACGTATTCGGAGAGCGACACATCCCGCATGGAAATGGTAGTCTTTTCATTCAAACCGGGAATGAATCTGGCGAGCGAATCGAGTTGAACAGCCAGTTTTTCTATTCGATCTTCTGTTTGCCCGAAGCCCGAAAAAGGCAGGCAAAAGCACAGGCAGGCCATAATTTTCACTAAAATCGAGACCCTGAGAATTGAATTAATTTTCATGATTCCAATGCTGATAAGCCTCTTCCAGAGAAGTAATTCCTTCAGAAACCATTTTTTTAAGGTTTTGAGTTAATGAACAGATATGATGGGTATGCATATAAGAATAGATATCCAGACTCCCTGTTTTGATCATATTGGTCAGCGATTTGCTGATGGGAAGAACCTCAAACACCGCCTTACGCCCTGTATATCCGGTAAAAAAACAGTCTGTACAGCCTGCAGGCACATAATGGCTATGGATACCATAAGCCTGTTGCAGTTCCGGGAAAATGATTTCCTCCGAAAGCGATTTACATGTATTACAAAGAATGCGGACAAGCCTTTGGGCGACGACCATACGAAGAGAGGCAGAAAGTAAATATGGCGCTATGCCCATATCCTGTAGTCGCGTAATGGCATCTCCGGCGCTGTTGGTATGAAGGGTAGAAAAGACCAGGTGCCCGGTAAGTGCTGCCCGGATAGCGATTTGTGCGGTTTCACCATCTCGTATTTCCCCAACCATAATAATATCGGGGTCCTGGCGGAGAAATGCCCTCAACGTACGCCCAAAGCTCAGCCCGATGTCATCGCGAACCTGCACCTGATTTATCCCGGAAAGATTATATTCTACAGGATCTTCGACCGTCAGGATATTTTTGTTGGGACGATTGAGGTGGTTGAGGGTGGCATACAGCGTCGTTGTTTTTCCGCTTCCGGTGGGACCGGTGATAAGAATGATTCCATTTGGGCGGGAGATGGCCTGCCTGAACCGCTGTTCTTCTGCCTGGCCAAGGTTAAGCCGCGCGATATCCAGATGCTCCTGAGACCGAACCAGAAGCCGGAGAACCGCCTTCTCACCATATTTACCGGGAAGGGTAGAAACCCTCACATCGACGGGACCTGTGGCAGAATCAATTTTTATCCTGCCATCCTGTGGCAGCCTTCGTTCGGAAATATCGAGATCTGCCATTATTTTTATCCGGCTGATCAGGGCATTATAGCGGGGGAGAGAGATCTCATACTTTTCGACGAGCTGCCCTTCCCAGCGAAAGCGGATGCGGGCCTCAGACTCGTAGCGCTCGAAGTGAATATCACTGGCTTTTTGCCTGATAGCTTCATCCACCGTACGGTTGATGAAGCGAATCACATCAGACGATTCGTCTGATTCTGAAAATGCAACATTTGCCCCGGCAATTCCCGTCCGGGGATAGACAGAAGCCAGCATATCATTGAGCTTTTCGGGAGAGATTTCCGTAAAATCCAGGGACTTACCCAATAGCAAGTGAGCCTGGACAAGGTGATCTTTTGAACGGGTATCGCCGATAACAGAAATCATATCCGGTCCAACCTTCACCGGTACCAGGCGAAAAAAATGAGCCTCTTCCGCCTTCAACAGGCCAACGGCCCGAAAATCGATTTCGAAAGTTTGTGTTTTCATGAGTACAAATAAATTTTGGCCAGATAGTAATGCCAGAAAGGCATAAAAACAGAAAAGGTAATACCAAGAATGCCTGCCAGGGGAATCGGGTAGGTTTTTGGGATAAGGCCGGTCATTCTTCCGATAAGAAAAAAGACACTCAGAAAAAAGGTATTTACGCTGTAAAAGAGGAGAAACCAGAAAGGTTTGAACCATATTCCCAGTATCATGAGAAAAATCACGTCTCCCCACCCCATTTTTACATCCATCACTTTCTCCGTCCCTCTGACCCTGTAAACAACCCATACTACGCCCAGTATGGTTGCCAAAAAGGCCAGATTGATCATCCAGTCTCCCGCAAAACCCCACCCGTCTTCGTTACAGCGGTAACAGACGCCTCCCAGGGCAAGTAGCCCGAGGGGAAGGATATGTATTTCCCGGTAACGAAAATCCTGCCAGGCAGTAAGCAGGCAGTTGCCCGCTCCCAGTGTTAAGAAAAATATAGTCATTATTGAGTTAAATCATTGTCGCGCTCTGCTCAGTCTGGTATAAGTTCTTTGGGAGTTCCGCTTTTGTCGATTTCCCAGACATTGTACTTGCCGTCTCCATCAAAATCTGTAACGGCAGTAGCCCGGGCCATAAAGTTTTCCCGGTCTGCTTGTACTATTTCCAGCAGATAGTGGGCGTTTCCGTTGTGTTCCGTCGCCAATGTTGCCTGCTCAAATCCTATGGTCTGTAAGTCAGCGCTATATTGAAGATTGGTCATGTAATGATTTTCCTGCAATTCTGCCAGATGCCGCAGGTTGGTGCGCGCTTCCATGGCGTAAGTGCGGGAAATAATAGGTTTTAATACCGGAAAGGCGAGTAACAGGAGGATTCCCAATATCGCCAGGACGACGAGCAATTCGGTCAGGGTCATCCCTGAAAAACTTTGTTTGATTTTCATGATTGTTGTATGTTTAAATAATCAGCCAATGGCATTCCCCAGCTCAAACATTGGCAGGTACATCGCAACCAATATCCATGCGACCATTCCACCTAGCACCACGATCAGCAGGGGTTCTATAAATTGAGTGAGTTGCTGAATTACCCTCTCAGTTTCTTCTTCCATAGTCATTGCCAGCTGGTTCATCATCTCATCCAGCCGAGCCGTTTGCTCTCCTACTCTGATAATCTGTACAAAAAAAACGGGAAAAACATGGGTTTGCCGAACCGCATCGTACAAAGTACCGCCCTCCACAACGACCTTTCGGATATTTTGCGCTGCCTGCTGAATCGGGTAATAAGACATCATTTCTCCGGTCAGAAACAGTGCCTGGTCAAGAGAAACTTTGGCTGAAAGGAGCATACCCAGACTGTAGGCAAACCGCGAAAGATGTAATTTCAGGATCAGACTTCCCAACAAAGGGATTTGCCCAGAAGCAGCTGCGGAAAGTTTTTTCATCCATAACTTTTCCCGAAGAAAAAATCCACACAAGCCCGCTATAGCTGCTGCGACAAACAGCAGCCATCCGCCTGATCCGAAAAAACCAGCAATGTTTATTACCCATTCTGTAATAGCGGGAAGTTTTGCATCAAACTGCCTGAAAATATCCCGAAACATGGGCACAACGAAAGCCAGCATAAAGGACAAGACAAGGAAAGAAATACCTACAACCGCAGCAGGATAGGAAAGTGCCTGAATAATTTTCCGGCGAAGCTTGACCTTTTTGTCAAAAAAAATCGCCAGATTATCCAGCACTTCCACCATCCGCCCGGTTTGTTCTCCCATATGGAGACTGTGCACTTCAAAAGAACTAAACACTTTTGCCTGAGCTTCCAGGCTGGAAGACAGGGGTTTTCCGCCCGCAAGCTCGTCGCAAATATGGGTAAGTATCTGCCGGATATCTTTCGTGGATGCTTGTTCTGCTACAACCGTTATGCTATCCATAATCCCCAGGCCTGATCGCAGCAAAATCGCCAGCAGGTGATAAATGCGCTGCTTTTCTGAAAGGGAAATGGCCGGGCCAAGCCTCATTTCCCATTCGCTAAAAGACCGGACCGGGGTATTTTGCGGAGCAGAAATTCCGGTGTTTTTTCGCGGCAGGTGACTTAGATACAGAGGTTTCATTTTCTTACCGCTATGCTTCGTTCCGGAAGTAAAAACATCTGAAAAAACAATCGACCGGAGTCAGAGATTATCATTTCTCCGGCCATTCCCTCTCTTGCCTGAACTCCGCGCAAAGTATCTGTTCGCTCCCCTTCTTTCCTGATCAATACCGAATCGCCTAATAGGTAATAGATAAGAGGCAATCCCTGCACATCATTCAGAACCAGGACCAGCTCGTCCCCCGTTTGCTTACCTGCAAAATCGACAGCGTGCCAGAAATCATAGGAAGCCTGGCTGACAATCCTGCTTAAGTCCAGAGATTTCAGCATAGTTGCATGGTAGTTTTTGCTGCTTTTGTCAAAGGTCTGCATGATCTGGTGCCCAAATAAAATGAGCAGCCCGGTCAGGGTCATGGCGACCATCATTTCCAGAAGGGTAAACGCGTACAGATTGGGTTTCAAAATAGTTTTCATGGTTACAAAGTCTTAATGTGGTGATGATTGTGCGTGTTTCCAGCAAGCGGTTTTTGTAGTGACAGCTAACAGTAATTTCAAATAATGGAGGTTGAGCAGATAAAGGCGTGACTTTACAACTAAGGACTCTACCATCAATGGGGTATTCATGTTCAATATTATTGCAGGTCAGCACCTGATACAAGGCCTGTCGCACCAGCATCTGGGTGTGAAACTGTTCGGCGGGCGCATATATTCCGGTGATCTGGCGGAAGGCGACCCATCCGCCGGAGAAAGCGATTGACAAAACAGAGAGCCCTACGATCACTTCCAGTAGAGAACTTCCCTTGAGCCGGTGAGGTAATATTCGTTTTTCCACCTTACAGCCACTCAATGATTTTGAGCCATCCGCCTGCATCTGTGATTGCTCCGGAAAACTCAGGGGAAAGTTCTCCCAGGTTTATTTCGGCGTCCATCAGGTAGTTAAAATATACGGTTGCAGGTGTTTTCAGCAGGAAATTGCCTGCAATCACTCTGCCATTTACCTTTCCCCTAAGGTCGAGGTTATGATGGATTTTTACGAGCCCATACACCGTAGAACCGGGGTTGATCAAAACATAGTCATCGGCATTACGGGGAATAACGGTTTCTCCAGGGTCGAAGAGGAGTTCACCTTCAAGAATCGCACCCGTATCCAGTGTCATATATACCGGAGTAACATCGGTTTTTATCACACCCACGACAGAAGGATAATGAAGGTGGACATTGGCCTCAACCTCTACAGTATCTGTGGCAAATGCCTGAACTCGCCCGGAGAAGCCCTTCTGAATTACAATCTTGCGGGCAAAAAGCAGGCAATGCTCCAGCTCCGCTGTGGCTGAAACTACGATTTGGTTTGCGGAGATGATGCGGCATTTTCCGGATAGAGCTACTTCATCCAGAACCACCGACTGCTTTTCGACGATTTCCAATCCCTCCCCTTCCCAGGGTTGTACTGCTTGTATATGTTTTAGTTGCAGCACACCGGGAAGGGGGAAAGGAAGATTTTGCAGAATATTTTTCAAAGGTTCGACCGCATTTTCGGATATAACCGGATGACTGTTTGTGCTTGATTGAAAGATTTTTCCGTACACCATTTGGTCTCCCGAATAAACCCTGTTCCCTACCCTTCCGGAGTGAATGTCTGTCCGTCCCAAAATTGCATCGCCCATGATTCGTGTATCTCCCGTGACTGTCAATGGCTGGCTGACTCCATTCATTATCAGGGCGGCAGGCGACGCAGCGATGGATTGCCCGGCAAGGCAGGAGCGGCGCTCCCGAAATCGAGCAAAAACCCCTTCTCCGTGTATCAGTCTCAACAACCCCCAATCTTCGGCAGAAGCATAAAAGCTGTCTCTTGTTGATTCAAAAAGTTCAACCGCATAGGTTTCTTCCCGGGCAGGATTTTGACTCATCAGCCAGGCCATACCCGATCGAAGGTTTTCCATTGCCCGTTCTTCTGCATATCGGCCATGTAGTATTTGGCGGTAATGGTCATTGACGGCAAGAATACTGCCCAGCATAGTTGCAATCACCAAAGAAATGGTCATCGCATAAGCCATTGTACTACCGGAAAATTTCATGGATATATGGTTAACAGGTTTTGTTTTTTTATTGTCATAGACTGACTACCTGTGCCCAGTCTGACAAAGTCAGGGGTAAGTTTGCTGATAAGAAACCCTTTGAGGGTATCGCCTTCGCGAATCATCCTGTTTCGACCGCTTACGGCAACTACTCCGGTAAGGGAAACTTCTGTGTTATGGCTTACCCCGCCGAGATATGCGATATCTGGAATTGAAGGCGGCGGCGGAACTGGTTTTTGGGGGAATAATTGGGGTTGTAAGGAAGTGATACCGGAAACTTTGCGGGCATCAAAACCAGCAAAAGGATCGCCATAGTTTAAAAGCAGTTCAGGGTTTTTACCAAACTCTATGACAGGAACGATGGTCAGATCTTCCTCATGTGTGAGCACAGGGCCATCGTTTAGCTGCAAGCCATCTGCAAAGCGGAAAACAACCCCGGCCCAAATGCTAAGCACAACTGGGCCCAGCAAGCGATTGCTGAATACATGTTTCATGATTGTGTTTTTGGTGGTGCTTGTAAATGAAAGAAAATGTGGCCATTCCGAATAACTTCTCAGTATCCGGAATGACCACCGGATGGACTATATACTATCCCTGATCAGTTGAACAATCTCTCTGAGTTTTGCTTCAACCGGAGGATCGTAACGCTTGTGAAAATGATTCCAGCGCCGTTGCTCCGTATAAAGGATACACCGCAACTCAGGCAAAGACAATGAGGGAAGATCACTTTCCAGATTTAGATCCATTCCTGCCTTGCCCACTTCCGATACATCAAAAGTAAGCGCAAAGGAATCGATTAAATCAATTTTTGCTGTTGGTTTTGGAACGTCTTCCAACCGTAGATCATCTGAATGAATAGTACTCATAACTGAAAATTATTAAGGATTTACAAATTCACTAAGTCGAATATAATTAGGAACAAGATACTCTGCTTCACTTTGGCCAGTTGGGATTGAATAATTATTGTAAGGATTTTTTATTACCCGACTTTCAGGGATTCTCAGAACGTGAACCGTTCCTTTTGGGCCAGCAAAATACCGAGCAACTTCCGGATCATCTGTCAAAGATATTAATGGCGATTTGGGATTAAAACTATTTTCAGCATGTGCTTTCATGAGGTCGTCGAGATTACTGTTTTCTATGATTTTCTGAGAGTGCAGATATCCCCCGTCCTTTGCTGCATAAGACTTAATTACCCGCGAGGGAGTCGCATCACCCCGATAGAGAATCAGAAATCGCTCCGTGACCGTCTCGGTCTCAGCTGCCAGCGGCACAGATACCCTGGCTTTACCCAACGGGGACAGCGCTTTTGCACCTACGACAGTCTCTATTACAAAAAACGTGAATTTTCCATGCGCTGTGCCTGCTACTTTAGGATCTGAGCTATTAAGATCCTTAAAGGTATTCACCACACGATCTTTGATTTGGGTCGCAACACCTGCCGGATCCTGATACAGTTCATAGCCAAATTGTGCCACACCTTTTACCATCTGATATTGCCCTTCAGGCGTTCCTGATTTTAGCAATTCTACCAGCGCTTCCAGGATAGACACATCGCTATACATATTTGCCGCTATATTATCATAGATCGACATGTTGGGGTTGACATAAATAGCCTCCAGGCCATCGAGGTCCATAGCCTGAACAGGAGTATTTTCGGCGTACTGATAAGTAGTCAGGTAGGTAAATTTATCGGCCAGAGGATCGACACTTACAAAGCGTCCGATATCTGGCATATACCATCTGAAACCATAGTCATACCAGTCTATATTCAGATCAGAGGTCAGTTCTTTCCCATTAAACCGGAGTCCGTTTTCTACCCCACTTTGATAAGATTTTCCGCCCATGCGCATACCAAAGGGATAGTAATGATCTTCCTGCACAATCACCCAATCGATAACATTATCTGGCCGAAAGCTCACCCTTACATTGCCCAGGTGATCGGTCAGGTTATACTGATATTCAAAGGCAGACTGATTGACAAAATTTACCCGCCCCTCTTTGTGGGTAAAAAAGAGAAGTTCCTGATTCTGGTAAAAAAACCCGTTGACATAATCTTCATTTGTCGTCGTGCCGGCAATGACTTTCTTGCGGAGTTTATTTCCTCCGGCATCGTACACAAATTCGACGCGGCTTCCGTTACTATACTGTATTTTGACAGGTTTACTCAGGTGGTTGTAGGTGATGGAAATCCCCTTATTGTTGTCGGTAATAATATTGCCGCCAGCGTCGTAGAAATAGTCTGTTGTGGTAGGATTTCCATCGTAAAAATGGTCAATCCCGAGACTGGAAAAGGACGAAGTAATCTTGTCTTTTACCTTTGTAACCGTATTGCCGGTATAGGTATAGGTCAGGTCATCGATGAGGCCATACGAAGATGTTCCCGTTTTTCCTTTTCGTTTCAGCTTCTGGATATTGCCATTGAGATCATAGGAAATGTCATTGACAGAGTAGCGGTTAAGCTGTTCATTCCATACACCATTGGCACCTTCTACTGCAAACCACGCATCCTTCAGCCTGGCCATTTCATCGTATTGAAAGCCGTACCCCTTGACATCACAATCTGAAGCAGTCTGCCAGACGATCCCCGAGATATTACCTGTGTATTGTGCAACTGCGGTAGCGTTCAGCGCGGTAAAGCCCGAGTTGTGATACAACTTCATACCAAAGATATCTTCCGTATTGTCGTCCCCAAAAATGTTGGACAGTTCCTGTGTACCCACATTTACAAGTTCACCTCCGGGCCCTTCAGCCGTACCGGTAACACTGCACTGCGGATTGATCTGGTTGATATCTGTCAGCCAGTTGCGGATATTGTAAGCGTAGTCTATCGACTGAGTAAAGGAGTTGCCCTGATTGGTTGAATGAAGATTTTTTTCTGACAACCTGCCCAAAGCATCATATTCCAGAGAAGAAATCATTACCGGCGTATCTTTGACGCCATCGAGTTCATTGGTCTGAGTATTGGTGAGCTCTCTTCCCCGGTGGTCGAAAGTAAAGTCATTGATGACCGCATAGTTTCTGTTTTCATCGGTATGCCTGTGTACTTTCCGCAGCGCATTTCCGTTGAAATCATACTTGCGGGTCAACAATTCTACTCCCCCGATATGGTTTTCTGTAATGACCTGAATGTCACGGCCTCTGTCGTCGTAGAATATTGCCGACAACATACTATCGGGCATGTCGGTGTCCTTGTTGAGTATCCAGGTCCGAGTGCCGGTTTTCTGTCCTGCTACTCTTCTAAACGGATCATTATCAGGAACTTCAGGCTCAAACGTATATACCTTATCGGGGATACCATCGAGATTAAAATCGTAATGATCGTACCACGTGACAGTATGCATCTCCTTTACGACCTGAGGAAAAGCCTGATTTGAATAGCCCTGAAACTGATCAAAGTTGAGTGGAGATCGGGATTCAAACGGTTTAAGCTGGCCATTTTCAAATCCGGTACGAATGGAAGCCTGAAGTTGATCGCGGGTTTGGTTGGCTGTATTCTGAAAAATACCCGTCATCACCGGTCGGCCCAGATGATCATATTTGGTAAATGTCCAGTACTGGGCATTTTGAGCGCGGAGCGCGCCATCCTGAGAAAGCACGAGTTGGTCAAGCGGATCATAGACAAAATATTTCCAACCGGCGCCCGGTACCTTTTGCGCGATCATGCGCCCTTTTTCATCATACTGGCAGGAGAAGGCGAAATTGGAAATGATGGAGTTGGCGTAAATATTGCCACCATTTGTGAGTACGGTTTTCATTCCTTCAGGCTGAATTACGATTCGCAGCCGGCCAAAATGGTCGTACAAATAGCTGGTATTGGCCCAGGTAGCCGGGTTGTTTACGGAGGTAGATGCATTCACCTGATCCCGGCGCAAAATGATCCGTCCGGCGTTGTCTTTATACTCAATCGCCGATTGTCCGTTTTCGTCTTTTGTCTCTATGATAGTAAGCGAATTGGCGGGGTAAGTGCCCGCTGCGACAAACTGATCGGTAGCCGCATTGTATGTCCAGCGGTTTACGACATCAATCCCGACCGAAAGGTCATTGGTGCGGTAATAGATTTTTTTCGTATGTCCCTGAGCCAGTTGCCAGTCAAATCCGGGTGCGCCCTGTTCAATCATACGACCTAAAGGAGAAGGTTCCATTACATGATCGGAAAAGGGATAATCCCGGTCAGCAGGTGCGATCAATCCCATCATATCAAAATAGGCATCCTGTTCTCCCAGCGCATTGGTTCTGAAGTTTCCGCCATTGGTACTGGTAGACTCATAAGGCAAATAAGCCCTGGGCACTCGTCCAAAAACATCATATATCTGAAAGCTGACTTCGTCTTTGGCTTTGACGGAGGCTTTGACTTCTACCGTCTGAATAGGACGTCCCAGACCGTCAAAGTATTGCACAGACCGGTGTTTTTCCTCCAGATCAGACAGGTTTGCCCATGCATTTTCTGAACTTACCGGTTTACGGGCCACTTCTGTCTGAATAAAATGCTGGTTCACAGACTGAGCAGTCAGGCTTCCCGCCAGCGCCCATGTCATCGCGACCCCGGCACAAATGTGCCTTTTCATGGTTTTCATTATGCTGTTCACGTAACTAGTTTTTAAAGTTGTAGGTGGTTTTCTGAAGAATATTGCTCTCATGGTCGCGTGTCAGTCTTAGCCTGCCCATGAGATCATACTCATAGCTGGTTTTAATATTCCGTGTATCACACATGCCTTTCAGTTGAAGATTGGAATCATATGTCGTGGTAGTCATAGTGGCATCCTCGGGATGAAGCCGCAATTCGTCGATCTGCCCCGAACCCGAAATGGTAAGGGTGGAATTGCCCGAAAAGCTGATTTTTTTCTCTATATACGTCCACCCATTATTGTCTGTATCCATACCCGAATTTGCAGTGGCTGTGCCGGTAGAGGTGTTGACCGTGCCCTTTGCCCAGTAGCTGAGCAGATAATTTCCGGCGGGGATATTTGCCTTCATGATATTGCCGGAGGACAGCGCATAGCATCTTTCACCAGTTTTGGCAGAAGTGTTTACCGTCGTGCCTGTATAAGCCCAATTGCCGGAATGGACATCTTCAAAGCTGGAAAAAGCGACCTCATTGGCTGTGGCATTATTCACCTGAGCAATTGCAATCTGATTATTGTAGCCCCAGATAATAGACACCGGATTGCCAAATATTTTCTGCTGTTGAATGACATTGCCAAAAGTATCATATTGGTACTGAACGATTTTTTTGTACCAGTTTTTCCCTGCTACCTGGTATCCGGGAATCAGTTTTCCATATACCTGGGGAAAAGTGCCCAATGACTCTTCAGGGGTAAATGTTGAAGATGAGACGGGCAAAACAGATTCGAAGTTCCAGACAGCGATGGGCAAAATTAGTTTATTAGCAATATTGGATGAACCGGAGACCTCCGCAAACTCTCTCAAATTTCCAGAGATAAGCGAAAGGTTGTTGAGTGACGGGCCTTCCCATGACTGAACTTCAATCAACACACTTCGCATAAATTTATCCAGAAAATCCTTCACTTTAGGGCTATTGGAGGCGATACCGAGCGAGAGATTGGGATCATAATCCATTGCATATTTTTGTTTATTTACCATTACCCTTCCGTCACTATTTGTGGTAATTGTCCGGGTTACCTGACCGTGACGATAGTTGTCATATTCATACTCCACTTTCTTTTCAGAGAAATCGACCCCATCATCATTGTAGATTCGCTCAATCGTCGAAGTGGGAATGACCCAGCGGCTTTGAGTTGCAGATTCCCAGAAATCAAAAAGTCCGAGATAATTGATACCGGGGCCAATGAAGGGAGATATGCCCAGCTTTTGGGGTTTTACATGCAGGGCAACGATATCGTGTTCGAGGAAAATAGAGCCACTGAAACTGAAAGTATTAATCACCTGTTTTACCTTCCGGTAACCCGTCTGAGTACGGGCATAATCAGTTTTTTTGAGCAGTTTCCCCCTATGCCAGTCCATCGTACTGTTTATATCGTAATCCGCGATAAAGGAGAATTCAAGTTCTGATTTTCCATTACTTCCATTTACTCCCAGCAATTCCGTCACATGAGTATATCCCACAGTTCCCCCCTGGGTACGCCCCAGCGCGATGGTGCTGAATGAAGATAGCTTAAAGAAAATACAGTCTATCGTTTTTCCAGGCAACGTGGTACTGGGGTCGTCAATGATAAAGGTCAGGCTCTCATAGTAGGGCGAAAGCGGGCGGACCAGTTTTCCGCTGGAAATCCCAGGGTTTGCGGGATCTTCATAAACCAGAGTCCGAACCATATCTTTTGCCGGATCGATTCCGTCGTGTGTAGTGGTTTTTTTGACCCGAAGCCCGCTGGCTTCTCCGCCACCGCCGATGGTGTTCAATTCGTACTCAAACTTTGAGTATCCGCCTGTCGGGAAGGTAATTTTTGTAAGGACCCCAGCCTTTGCAAAATTGAAGTTGGGTGTGCGATTGGCCCCTGCATAGGTTTGAGTTCCGATGGTGACTGTAGGAATGAGCGAATTGATATTATCATTAAAGGTCATTCCATTATAGAAACCCCAATGATCCTGTTGTTTGGAAGTACGGGAGGGCAGAGCCACACTTTCCTCATAGGAAAATAAATAGGGAGGTTTTGTATCCCCGTTGGGCGCTTTTTCTGTGATACTAATCAGTTTCAGACGCTTTTTCTTATAGTCCGATGCGCTGTTGTTGAAATAGCTGTAAGCCAGATTTATGCGCCTCACTTCCTGATTGTTTCGGTTATAAATAACCATGGAGGTAAGCTTGTAGTCCAGGTTAGCTGTCCCCAGGTCATTTCGGGTGCCATCTTTGACAAAAACTATTTTCCCATTGGGCCAGTTGATTTCTGTAAGTTTCATTGCTTTATCCATAACCGCTGCAATATTGGTAAATACAGGAGCCGGAGGTACCTGACAAAAAAGGTTGTTGGGCAATGGCTGGTACTTGACTTCGGCTGATACCGGTTGGGTAAGATGTCCTCCGGCTGAGCTGTATTTCATGGTTATGGTTTCCTTACCGGAAGGAGAAAGGATATCGGTGAGGTACCAACTGGAGACAAATGGCGCAGCGATATTGTTGTGGCCTACAGCACTGGTGACTTCATAGGCCTCCTCTCCAGCCAGGCTTGTTCCAAAAATATATCGGATACCATTTTCATCGGTAATCTGAAACTTGTAGGCAGAGATTCTTTCAATTTTGATGTGCTCATAAGGAACGGGAAAGATGTCTCCGTTTTCTTCGAATAAAAATTTACCACTCCGCCCGGCAAAATTGTAGTAATAAAGATCAGGCTGCGCATCTATCGTGCCTTCCGAGACCGCGTAGAGGTAATTGTAGTCTGCCTGCTCATCGATACTGTTGGCGGCAGGGATGACATGGTTAAAACACCCGTTGGGCAATTCGTCGGGCAGTCCCCTGACGGTACGGGTAATCACCCCACCGGCATTGAGAGACCAGCCAAGCCCTGTCCAGGAGGCGATTTCCTCGACTTTAACCCCACCTGCGTGATAAGACAGAGAAATATCGAGGTTGAGATCACGTGCATGAATTTCCCATAGCGGAATATTGACTTTGGGAATTCCTGTGTAATGACTTACCGGAACCTCTCCATATTTACCTAAAGCGGCGGCTGTTGGAGAAGGCGGAATCATATCCGGCATGTAATTTTCCTGCCCGCGAACCGACTGAAAAGTACAGGCAAGCAGAACATACAGGGCGGCGATTATGCCCCTGCAATAATGTGTCTTCATAGATTTGTGCAATTAGTGAATGAAAAAAAATGAAAGAACGAAATGACAGGAGCGAATATGCCCGTCGTTTCGTTCTTCATCAATCCCGGATTTACAAGCGGCCGGGAATATCATTTAAACGGTAGAAGGAAGTTTTTTATCGGTGCGCCGCTACTTCACGAGGATAATTTCAATTACCCCATTGGCTGCGCCAAGGCCATAGCCGGATAGTTGCCCCGGGTCGCGGATCACATTGATCCGGGCTACGTCTGCCGGGTTGATAGACTGGATCGCTGAATATCCGGAGCCTACCCGGTACCCATCGACGACAATCAGTGGTTCACTTGAAGTGATCATTGTATTTTGGCCTCTGATCTGCAACTGAATATTTTCGCCCGTACCCGAAACCTGCAAATTGGGCTGTCGGCGAAGCAGGTCAGCCATGGTAGAGGCAGGCGTATCTCGCATCGTGGAAGCGGCGTCCCGTGCTACTGAGCCGTTGCTTTTACACGAACTGGCAAATAGCAGGGCAGCAAACGCAAATAGTAAGACAAATGGTTTCATACAATTATTGCTTTTTGATTCTGATATTGACGGCTCCTGTCATAGAAGAGATATTATATCGGGCCAGACGGGCCTGATCTCTGATCACCTCCACACTTTCCACATCATTGGGGTTTATATCCTGAACAGACTGATAGCCTATGCCGATTCTTTGGCCATCGAGCAAAAACATCACCTCTTCATCCGGATCTGAAATCGTCTTTTGACCGCGCAATTGTACCCTGGCATTAGCGCCTGAACCCGTGATATACAAAAACGGTTGTCGGCGCAGCAGATCAAGAATACTGAGTGCGGGCGCCGCTTCTGTTTTTGTTTTTGGCGTACTGCTGGCTGTTGCTGCACCGCCTGATTTACAGGAAAGCAGAGACACCGTCAGAAATCCGGTAAGGATAATGGATAATATGTTTATAGATTTCATGGAAATAGAAATAAATTATTGAGGTTAAGACATAATTCATATATAAGATAAGGAATTCTACCAGAAAGTGCATCCTGTACTGCCTCAAAAGTGCTGGCTAAGTACCTCGTCGATTTCAACTTCCGTATTGTAGTAATGGGGAGAAAACCGAATTGCCCAGCTTACCCCTTTGCGGTCAAAATCTATAACTGCATTGCGACGGAAAGCCAGGGAGCAATTTATTCCCCGTTTATCCAGTTGGGTTTTGATTTCTAAAGGATTCCTTCCGTTGATATGAAAGGTAACAATGCCACAAAGTTTTTTGCCTTCATCCAGCACCCTTACCCCGTCGATTTCCGCCAACCGGTTTCGGGTATAGGCGGCAAGCGCATTTACTCTGTTTTCAATTTTGGGCATACCGATATTTGTCGCATAGCGGGCAGCTTCACCCATAGCCAGAAGAAGGGCATAGGAGAACTCGAAGGTTTCGTAGCGTTTGGCATCTGCGCGGGGGATATAGGTTTGAGCATCGGTCCACTCAGCTCCATTGAGATCCATATATATGGGTTCCAGTCCCATCGCCAGCGCACGATCAGAGACCCACAGCGCACCCATACCTCGCGGGCCGCGAAGGAATTTGCGGCTCGTAATGCTGAAAAAATCACAGCCTATTTCTTCCGGATTTACATCTATTTGCCCCAGGGACTGACAACCATCGACGATATAAAGGATTTCATTTTCGCGGCATATTTTACCAATTTCCCCTACAGGCTGAACAAGTCCCGAATTAGTAGGAACATGCGTAACAGCGGCCAGTTTAGGACGATATTTTTTTGCATAATCGGAGAAAGCATCCACACTGATTCCTCCCGCTTCTGTATCGGGAACATGTATTACCTTCACACCCACCCTTTTAGACAGCGCCAGAAAAGTGATTTGATTGGCACAATAGTCATTGGTAGAAGTAAGGATCACATCGCCGTTGCCTAGCGGAACAGAAGAAACTGCAATCGACCAGGCATCCGTGGCGCTTGCAGAGAAGGCTATATTATGCCCTTGACTATGGAGCAATTGTCCGAGAGAATCATACGCCTGGCGTATTTCCCCTTCACGTGCCATCATCACCTCATATCCACCTTCCAGACTCTCCTGGTCAATAATTTCCTTGATTTTGTTTATGACTGGTGAAGGCATAAGGCTTGCACCTGCATTGTTGAGATGAATGCGGTGAGCTGTACCGGGGGTATCATTTCGAAGAGAGGATATATTCATTGGGTAATGATTGAATAAAATCCCAAGATAAAGAAATAATAGCGTTGTCTAAACAACTTATTCTTCGGAGGATGCGACAGATTTTATGAATTATCTATCGACAAAATATAGCTCCCGAGCTTCAGATTATGTAATTTTATCATGACATTAGGATTCAACATACTATGCAACTTCCAGCCTCGGTGCAAAAAATCATAATGGCAATTTCGCTTCTGGCGGGAACTTCGCTGGTTGGCACCATTGGCTATTCCATCATTGAAGGGTATGGCACACTGGATGCCATCTACCAGACCGTGATTACCATGAGTACGGTGGGGTTTGGAACGGTTAGAGAATTAAGTGCTGGAGGGAAAATATTTTCAATTGTTCTGATTATTATCAGCGCAGGGATTTATATTTATGCGATTACTACAATCACAACTTTTGTCATTGAAGGAGAAGTCAAATATATATTTGACCGTTATAGAGCCAATAAAATCGTGAAACAACTCTCTGGGCACATTATTATTTGTGGTTTAGGTCGAAACGGGCGGGAAGCAGCTATTGAGCTGATTCGCCAAAAACAGCCATTTGTCGTCATTGAAAATCATCAGGAGGTAATTGATGAATTTATGCTACTGCATCAGGTGCTGGCGATTAAAGGGGACGCTACGCATGAAGAAGTCCTTGAAGAAGCCAACATTCACAAGGCTAAAGGATTAATCAGCTCTTTGTCCACTGATGCCGAGAATGTCTACATTACCCTTACGGCCCGCCAAATGAGCCCGACGATTCAAATCGTAGCCCGGGCTTCACATGAGTCCTCCATATCGAAACTCAAGCGTGCAGGTGCAGACAAAGTCATTGTACCCAACTTAATCGGAGGGCGGAAAATGGTCAATATGATTACACGTTCGGCACTAAATGAATTTATCGAATTAGTATCCGGTGAGGGAAATCATAACCTCAGGCTGGAAGTGTTTGATTGTCGCGAACACCCGGAACTGGTGGGAAAAACCATGGCAGAACTTGGAATCCGGGCCCGAACCGGCGTACTGGTCTTAGGAAAAAAACACGCCGACCGACCAATAGAACTTAACCCCACCGCTACAGAAGAACTGGAATCCAGCGATAAACTCTTCATCATGGGAACTGATACGCAGTTGGCGAAGTTTAAACACGAATATTTGACTTGAAGATTAGCTTTTGTTGGGGTATGCGGAAAATATCAATCAACCGACTAAACATCTGTTGATTAAAAAATAAGATTATTTGATTTTTTTTTGCAAAGTTTTATATTAGCTGTTATGAAAGTTGAGAGATTTTCCATAAATTAACCCCGTTAACGGGGTTAAGCACCCTGCCCACCTTGGATATACCCAATTCCCGTACCCACAATCGCAAAAGTTATGTAGATTGTATGACGATAATACATGCTACTATTATGCGATTACTCTTGCTTTTTATTTTCTTATGGATGGTATCAGTTGATCACCTTCAGGCTCAGACTGACACCGAGTTCTGGTTTGCCGCACCAGAAGTATCCATTGACCATGGTGATCGCCCGATACAGCTTAAGGTTTCCGCATTTGACCGGCCTGCTACAGTAACAGTAACCCGCCCGGCAAGCCCTTCCGCATCTACGGTCCAGGTTACGGTAAATGCCAATGAAACCCGCACCATTGACCTCACAAGCTATATACAGTATATTGAAAATATTCCTGCAAATAATGTCAACCCCAACGGGTTGCTAATCCAGTCAACCTCTCCGATTGCCGCTTATTATGAAGTAGCCAACCCCTATAACCCCGAGATCTATGTTCTGAAAGGAAAAAATGCTTTGGGCACTCATTTTTTTATCCCCAGCCAGACCAATTTTCTCAATATGCATGGCAGTGATAGCTTTGAGATTGTAGCGACCAGAGACCAAACGACGGTTACCATTACCCCAAAACAATCCATTATCGGCCACAACGCCAATACAGCTTTTACCATTACACTCAATCGTGGGGAAACCTACTCTGCACGAGCAGTAGGCACGTCAGGATATTCACACCTCGCCGGCTCACAGGTAGTTTCCGACAAACCCATCGCCATTACTGGCTCGGATGATTCTATCCTCATCGGATTTGGCTGGGATCTCATCGGCGACCAACTGGTACCTGAGCCTGTCATCGGCAAAGAGTATATCGTAGTGAAAGGTTCGGCTAATCAGGAAAAAGTCTATATCACAGCTACACAAAACAATACGGCCATTTACTTCAGTGGCAACGCCGTGCCGCAATATACCCTAAACGCAGGGGAATCCGTTGGTAAAGATATCCTTGGGTCAGCCATGCATATACGCGCTTCTGCCCCTATTTATGTGCTACACCTTTCCGGCGCAGGAGACGAAGCCGGCAGTGCACTGCTCCCCGCCATAGGCTGTACAGGGGCAAAAGAAGTGGGCTTTGCAAGGGGTAGCGGGAGTGTCTATCTGATCCTGCTTACCGAAAAAGGAAATGAAGGAAATTTTACCCTAAACGGAGCTACCGGTATCATCCCGGCTTCCGCTTTTACCACAGTTCCCGGCACCTCCAGTCAGTGGGTTTCTGCAAGGATTGCCGTTACTTCCAGCCTGAGCAATGCCAGCACCAACCGAGTCAGAAATGATAATGGCTTCTTTCATTTAGGTGTTTTCTATGATACCGGTATTGGCGCAGCTTATGGGTATTTCTCCGAATACAACAGCCTCTACCTGGGTGAATCACAAAAAATTTGTGCGGGTGATACTCTCTTGCTCGATGCAGGCAATGACAAAGACAGCTATCTCTGGCAGGATGGAAGCACGGCTTCTACATTCCGCGTAACTACAGGCGGCACCTACTGGGTGCGCAGTACGTTTGAAGGCTGCGAACTTGTCGACACCGTCGTGATTGATATGATTGATCCGCAGGCAAATCTTGGACCTGACCGGGAAATTTGTCCGGAAGAAACTGTCTTACTTGACGCATCTTATCCGGGAGCCAGCTACCGGTGGAGCTTTGGCTCGACAGACTCCATAGTCATTGCACGAACCCCTGGAATTTACTCCGTAACCGTCTCCAAAGATGGCTGCCAGGATAAAGATACTGTAGCGATTTCCATCAAAAACCTGCCGGAAGTCGATCTTGGCCCGGATACCATTCTCTGCGACAATGATACTTATAGGCTGGATGTAACCGCTCCCGGTGCACAATACCAATGGCAGGATGGATCTACCAATGGATCCTTCCTGATCGATGCTACCGGGAAATACTGGGTAGATGTAACCGTTTCCGGATGTTTTCTCAGTGATACTATCTTCAGTCAGTCCATTTTTGCTGAAGCTGACCTGGGCCCGGATACGGTCCTTTGCCCGGATGAAGCGATCATTCTGGACATTTCCCATCCCGATGCGCTGGCTTATCTTTGGCAGGACGGCAATACTTCCCCAAAACGTGAAATACGGGAAGCAGGGCTGTATTTTGTCGAACTAACCGACTACTGCCAGACGATGAGGGACAGTGTCAGGGTCGAATATAAAGACTGCGACTGCACATTATTTATGCCCAACGCATTTACCCCCAACCAGGATGGTGTCAATGATTATTTTTTCCCGGTCTTTCAATGTGAAATGTCAGGTTATCAATTGCAAATATTCAATCGGTGGGGAAAACTAGTATTTGAAACTGACAATCCCGATGTCCACTGGGACGGTTATTCCAAAGGAAGCCCCAGCCCACCCGGTGTATATGCATGGCGGGTTTCATACCAGGGACTACTCAACCGTAAACCGGTTGACAGGCTATTAAGTGGCACAGTAACCATTTTGCGGTAATGGATAGAATTGTTGGGAGAATTGAGAATGATCTAAAAACACTGGGCCTCCCGGCCGGCAGTACACTGCTCGTTCACGCCTCTCTGAGCAGCATGGGGTATGTAGCAGGAGGACCAGAAACGGTCATCCAGGGACTGTTACATGCGCTCGGGCCGACAGGAACGCTCCTCCTCCCCTGCCTCAGTTATGAACATGTCAATAATTTCCAGCCGGTATTTGACCGCGCCCATACCGTTTCGAATGTAGGTTCGATTCCGGAATATTTCAGGACAAGGCCCGGCACACTGCGAAGCATTCACCCCACACACTCTGTGTGCGGCACAGGCCCACTCGCAGAAACCATGCTTTCCGGACATGAAGAAGACGATACGCCCTGTGGGACAAATTCTCCTTTTCAAAAACTTCGCGATCTCAATGGCTATATCCTGATGCTGGGGTGTGGTCTTAGTCCAAACACCTCTTTTCATGCTATAGAAGAACATATCGCGCCGCCTTATCTCTTTCGCGATTTACCTCAGCAATATATGCTTACGGCAAATGGAAAAACCTGGAAGAAAAACTATAAGATTCACAATTTCGACGGATGGATTCAGCGATATGACCGGCTGAGAAACGTGCTGGAAGAACCATTCCTCAGAAAAAATAAAGTATTGTTTGCTACAGCATGGCTTATCTCTGTCCCGGAAATGTGGGCAGCAGTTATGGCCAAAATGCAGGAAAATCCGCTCTATTTTGTTGATTTGGATGACTAGGAAAAGCCGTAATATCTTTTGTAAATTGGCCCAACAATCTACTGTATGAACAAATCCCGCTTCCTTCAACTGGCGACTTCTATCAATGCGATCATTTTCTATACCTTGATATTCCTGTTTATCTATTACGGCTATCAGAATATCATCGCCCTGCCTCCACAAAGCATTCATTCATGGCGACAGTCGGATTGTACATCTATGGCCTGGAATTATTACTCCACAACCGCTAATTTTTTCACCCCTCATTTTCACAATCTCTTCTGGGCTGGCACAGGCAGCTCAGCCGGAGAATTTCCCATCATCTACTGGATTGTGGGTATGCTCTACCGGCTTCTCGGGCCAGGCGAATGGATTTTCCGCTCAATCAACATCCTGATTGTATTTGCCGGGCTTTGGGGATATGGTCGTACAGTCAATTTGCTTACAGGCGAAAAGTTCTGGCCGGCCATTGCAATTACGGCTTTGTTTGTATCGCCGGCAATGGTCTATTATACTAATAATTTCCTGCCTGATGCTCCGGCAATTGGTCTTTGCCTGCTCGGATGGTGGTTTTTCTTTCAATACAGCCAAACCCAGATTCACCGGCAGTTTGTCTGGGCCATGGTATGCTTCACCCTCGGCATGCTCATCAAACTTTCGGCGGGAATCAGCCTCCTCATGGCGGGCGCGATCTGGTTTTTTGAGTGGAACCAATGGGCTTCTTTTGGCGAGAAACAAACGATATTTCCCAAACCCCGCTGGAAATATGTCCTGTATTTTGCAGGGGCTGTTGCAGTGATTGCCGCATGGTATATTTATGCGGACCTTTACAGCAAAGCTCATGATGTTTATTTTGTCAATAAAGCGACCCCGCTGACAGATCTGGATCAGACTAAGTTTCAGTTCATTATCTTTCAGTATTTCCGGTTTATCGGGCCCAACTACTATTCTACCACCATGCATCTCCTGCTGATCGTCATGACACTTATTGGGTTTTCATCGACCGGCAGGAAAAACAAATTATTGTTTGCCCTCAGCGCCATGGCTTTTATAGGTGTAGTGGCATATATCTATCTGTTTTTTGTAAAGTTTGACATCCACGATTATTATATGATTGTGACGTCGATTTTCCCGGCGATGATTTTTTTAATGGGCGCAAAAGTGCTCAAAGAAGATTTTCAGGTACTCTTTAGCTCTCCCGTCTTTAAAGTGCTGATCGCTGGTTTTTTCTTCTACAATGTTTACTATGCAAAAATGGAAATGCAGAGCAGATATTATGGAAACCACCAAAATTACCGTAGTAAAGAAGCCTTCTATCAGCCGGAGTTTCAAGACTTTCTGGACTCTGTTGGAGTAACCAAAGACAAAAAGGTAGTCAGCATTCCCAGCATTGAACCCAATTACGACCTATACCTGATGGATCGGAAAGGATGGGTGGGAAATAAATATAAAGATTATACAGAAACAATGGGATTTGTCAACTGGAGAGGGGCAGACTTTCTGATTCTGAGCGATACCAGCCTGTTTGCCGAACCCCGGCTTCAGCCTTTCATGAAAGATACCGCAGGGCATTTTCAGGATATTTATGTGTTTCGTCTGAAAAAATAACAGTGGCTGCAACTTTTCTGCTGTTTTTTCCCTCTGACGATCATAACAGACAAACACAGCTCTGATGAAAATTATACTTTCTATTCTCCTGCTGGCAATAGCTACGCTGTCAGCCCAAACCCAAAACCGACTTTCCGGAAGGATTGTTGATGGGGAAACCCTTGAGCCACTGCCATTTGTACAAATACGCGCCCTCAATGCCCGTATCGGTACCCTTACCAACGAGGACGGCTATTTTTTACTGAAACTCCCCTCAAATGCATCGGATACCGTCTATTTTTCCCATATCGGGTATGAAGTGTTAAAAAAAGCCGTTTCGGGAAATGATGCACTGGAAATGGGTACGATTTCTCTCCGCGAGAAAGTCGTATCACTTCATGAAGTGGTGATCCGGCCAGTTGAACCTGAAGACCTCCTGCGGCAGGCCATCGCCGCCATTCCCGAAAATTACAACCACAATCCGCTGAATATGCAGGGATTTTACCGGGAAATGATATGGCGGGACACAAAACCTGCTCAGTTTAGTGAAGCTGTCGTAGATATTTTCAAAGTCCCCAATGAAAAGGAAGAAACCAGCGGAAATCGCCTCCGGCTTCTCAAAGGCAGGTCATTTATGGACTCTGCTCTACTGGAAAAGGTTACCGTGAATATCGGTGGCGGCGGCCCCAAAAGTATCATAGGAAAAGCCATAGTCGGCGAAACATTGGGCGAAAATTTCCTCGATCCCAAAGAATTTAAACACTACGAATACAAAATCGACGGCGTCAGTACACTTGCAGGGAGAGATGTCTATGTCATCAGCTTTGACCAAAAAGAGAAACTCGACCGGCGATTGTATCAGGGGAAGATTTATCTCGATTTACAAACACTGGCTTTTGCTTCCATAGACTACAAGCTGAGTGAACGAGGTAAAAAATTTCCCCTGACCCGGGCTCTGGGCTTTAAAGCTGCGGCTGCACTTGCCATGATGCGTACCCTGGGCATACGTTTGACCTATAATGCTGAATCTGGAAAGACTGACTATGTATATGACCGGGGAAAATGGTATCTCAACTATTCTTCTCTGGATTTTGGCGGAGTGCTTACCACCAAAGGAAAATTTGATATGCCTGAATCTATGGATATCGGGGTGGGCCTCGAAATGCTGATTACCCGCATGGATCCGGGGAAAGCAGACCGTTTTGCCGATAGTGAACTGATCAATGATGAGGTATCGCTGAAGGAACAGGTAGGCGAATATGACGAAGCATTTTGGGAAGGGCATAACTATCTTCAACCGGGTAAAAAGCTGAGAGAAGCCGTAGAAAAAATAAAGGGACAGTAACCCTTCTGTCCCTTTTTTATGAACCAAACTACTACAAAAAATTTCGATTTATTGCTTTTTACTCTATAAATAACGGTAAATTAAAGCGCGCTACTGTCCTGTACTATACTGTTAACAGCACGCATATTCTTTTAAAAAATTTCTAAAAAAAACTACTATGGCTCGAAAAATTTCCCGTAAGGATGCCTTAAAAACTATTACTTTGGGCTCGGTTGGCCTCCCTGCACTGATGAGTTGTGCAGATGCAGCAACCAGTACGCAAAAACCTGAAGAGGCTATGGAACTAAAAGGTAATATCAACCACTCTGTCTGCCGGTGGTGCTACAGCAAAATTCCGCTGGAAGATTTGTGTAAAGCCGCTAAAGAAATGGGCCTGAAGGCAATTGACCTTCTCAACCCCGACGAATGGCATGTTGCTATTGAACACGGACTGGAAGTGTCCATGTCTTTTGGAAGCCCGCTGGGCATTACCAAAGGGTTTAATGACCCACAATACCATGCGCAATTGTACAAAGATCTCGCTGAGATCATCCCCAAAGCTGCTGAAATGGGGCTAAAAAACATTATCTGTTTTTCGGGCAATCGCAATGGCATGAGCGACGAAGTCGGCATGGAAAACTGTGCAGTCGGACTGGATCCTGTAGTAAAACTGGCAGAAAAACACAATGTCAATATTGTCATGGAATTGCTCAACAGTAAACGAAATCACGCTGATTATATGTGTGATCTCACGCCCTGGGGAGTCGACCTGGTCAAAAAAGTGGGGTCTGAAAGGTTCAAACTGCTCTATGACATCTACCACATGCAAATCATGGAAGGTGATGTGATTGCCACCATCAAGGAATTCCATCCTTATTTTGCTCATTATCACACCGGCGGTGTTCCTGGTCGTCATGAAATTGATGAAACACAGGAACTGTACTACCCGGCAATCATGGAGGCGATTTTAGAAACGGGTTATAAAGGGTATGTTGCTCAGGAGTTCATCCCGGCCGGCCCTGATCCGCTAGCTTCACTGAGAGCTTCCATCAAAATTTGTGACGTATAGTCTTTTCGCTGAAAAAGTAATTGTGCAAAGGGTTGATCTTCGATCAGCCCTTTACACGCTTAACAGTGGGGGTGTGATAATTAACCAAAAACTTCATGAATCATTATAGCGAATTTCTTCTCAGCAGATAAAATGGATTCTTCACAGACTCCCGGTTTTTATTGATAATCATATCCGCAGCTACCTGCCCCATCTTGAGGTGATCTGTGGAAATCACAGTAATCCCGTTTCCGACAACCTCTTTCATCGGTGTATCATTATAAGAAATAATGCCAACGTCTTTTCCTAGCTCCAAACGCAACTTCTGGCATTTTTTGACCAATTCAATCAGATCTGATTCCTCCAGCACTACATAAGCCTCGCCTTTCTTAGGGGTATGATCGACAGCCGTAGGTATTAAATCGTAGTCAAAGTTGGCGTCATGACAGAAATTGCGAAAACCCACACGAATCTCTGGCGGAAATTTGGCCTGCCGGGGATATATCAGATATAATTTTTTATACTTCTTCAACAGGTCTAACCCCGAAAAAAGAGCGCCTTCCAAATCCTTGGCAAAATCCTGATAAATACAGCTAAAACTCCCGTCCAAATCTCTGATATGACGGTCCATAATCAGAAGCTTATTCCGGGGGATTTTTTTCAACAAAGCCTCCACCTCATCTTTACAATCGTAAAAATGTGGCATTATCACATAGTAATCATAATTGCCAATATTGTCCAGGATCAATTCCTCGAAATATTTAAAATCAGAATGGTGCACATGGAAATTGATACATGCCCGCTTTCCCAAAGCCTTAGCAAACGAATTGAAAATCACCTTCTTGTAATCAGTGAGCTTATTAAAAACCACCATTACACGTATTTTAGCAATTTCAATTGTGCCATTTACATAATATCCTTTTCCAGGGACTGATGATATCACCCCGCGCTGGCTTAGTTCCCGATATGCTTTCTCTACTGTGTCACGGGATAAATAGTACTCCTCGCTCGTCTCGTTGATAGATGGAATCCGGTCTCCGGGCTTAAAAAACTCCTGGTTGATTTCTTCCAGAATTGTATTGATGACCTGCCGGTACTTGGGGAGACGTGAGTTTTCATCAATACGTTCAAATTTACTCACAAGCGTGTTCATAGTAGTAGTGGTTTATAAAGCAAGAAAATACAGTGTTTAAGTCGGGTTCTTTGCGTATTTCATACACAATATAATAAGTCGAATATAAAAAAGCAAGAGTCTGAAAAAGTTGTTTGCTTAAATTATCACTTCACTGGTTGAAAAAAATTCTCAGGGAAATGCGCACTCAGTCCATAACGCTCCCCGCAGCTCCTTCAACCAGTGAAGCTGTTTGCCCGCTGAAGCCCTGTCACCACAGGTTTCCAAACACCGCGAAGGAATCGCATCTGCACGGGCAGACGCAGAGGGAAAATATAGCATCTGCGTTACTTCACAGCAAACTATCTTGATAGAAAGCAGTCTTTCTGTTTAGATTTTAGCGAAAATCTTCAAACTAGTGCCCCCCTGTTTCCAGTAACTTCAGTGAATACATCAGGGAGCGACCATCGTGGTAAGCACTTTTCCAGACATTGGCTTTGTTTCGGGTAATAGTCTCGGGAGAATGGTCTGTACCGAAACTATACCAGCCCCCATAGGTCTGGTCAATCAGATATTTTTTGATATAATCCCACTCGAGCAGCATCCCTTCTCTGTAGGATTTTTCTTCAGGGAAAATGGTGGAAAAAAGCAACAGACTGTGAAATCCTTCGGCCTGTGCCCACCAGTTTTTTCGCTCATCTACAATCTTCATTCCTTCGGGAAAATAATACCCTTGTTCATAGACTCCGCCAATCTCATGATCAAACCCTTTTTCCAGGCTGTGATCAACCAGCTTTTTCGCTACCGGCAGGGTTTCGTTGTACCAGTTTTCGCCCAATAACTCGGCGGCTTCCAGTAGCAGAAACCCTGTTTCGATATCGTGCCCAAATGACACATGATCGATATTGTAATGTTTCTCGCGCGATTCGGCACTACTGTCTTTATAAGAAACTTCTTTCCAGTCTGGGGTGAAATAGAGATTCATATACCCTTCAGGACGGGTGATGGTATCGCGGATGGTAACAAGCGTTTCTTCAAATCTGGCCCTCAACAGGCTGTCTTCCCAGACAGGATATAACTCGGCAAATGCCTCCAGCAAATGTATGGTGGGATTCTGGTCTTTATATCCCAGCTGCGGTTGTCCCGCCGGTACCGGTAAATCGCGGCCAAAGGCTTTCCCTTCCCGGTTGAGAAACGGGTAATAACCTTGATTTACCGGATCATGGCTGTATTTTTCCAGCCACATAAATGTTTTCTTCGCAAGATCAAGGGCCTCTTCCGAACCGGTAAGTTTGTAATAGGCTGCCAACCCGAATATGGCAAATGCATTTCCATAAGCCCATTTGTCGGCATCATTTTCCCCACTTTTCCATTCGCCTGACCGATCGACCGTATAAAAAAAGCCGTCCATTTCGTGGTCCCACATTTTGTCGCGGAGGAATGCGTATCCCTGGTCTGCATACGCTCTGTAACCGGGTTTGTCAGGGTAAAACATCGCAACTTTTGAAGTAACCCACAAATGGCGAGCCTGGGTAACAATGCTTTTATTCTGGGGTCCGTTGGGTTCCCACTTGTAGTCCAGATCAGAAAGATACCCGCCCTGCTCTTTATCAATAATGGCAGGATACCATTTGTCCAGCAGTTGTTCATTAAGGGCGAAAGTTAGTTCCTGCCTGAGTTGTTCGTTTGTCATACCCTGATCAGTTTTTTCTTCAGGATCAGGTGTACAACCTGCCCATAAAAGGAGAATAGGGAGAAGATAAAGGAATTTACATGCGGTAGTAGTCATAGCAATTGGGGTTAGTCGTTACCTCTAACTACGTCATAATTTTTTTTTCTGTAAATAATTTTTTTGAAAAATCACCAAAGGCAGCAGACCATGTGGCAGCCTGAATAGCATTTGAGGCAACCATTCAAACAAGGTGGTATTCAGATCTGCCGGCGATACGTATGCGACGATTCTTGCAAATGCTGTCAAAAGCCCCCAAATTGTCATGTAGATCAGGCTTAATCGCCTAAACCGGGGTAAAAATATCCCTATACTTACTGCAAAATCCACAATACCCGCCGCCAACAAAAAACGTGAGGCTGGAGGTCCCGAAACACCCAAAATACTCGTAACCATATAATGAAAATTGGCGGGCTGCGGGAATACCCCGCTGGCATACAAGCCGTGTCCTGTAAAAACCAACGCAATAACGATCAGGGTCATTCGATCAAAAGAAGGTGCGTTTTGCACAGAAAACCACATTCCGGGAAACGCAGACAGACTGTACAGCAACAACAGAGGCGTCGCCCACTGTGCGGTTTGTTCGATCAATTGTGCCAACTGGTACTGGCTGGTCTGCCACATTGCAAATGTCATTACCAGCAAGGGTACAACCGCCAATACCAGCAATAACTGAAGCCACCGGTCTCCGGTTTTCACAAACCAGACAAGAACAGAACAAATGATCCAGTAAACACCTATCGAAGATATGATCCACGATGTATCACCGGGATTTTCCTGCCAAAGGTGAAAGGGTGTCTGAAGGAAGACAAACTGCCATCCACGTCCCAGCAACAGTGCAAATGCCGCCAGCCGGAGAATCTGGATGGGGTTGAGGAAAAGATTACGGGCCATTGCCAAATCTAATAAAATTTGTATATTGTACAATCCCAGCCCGCTCCGCTCCCACAATCTGTTTTTCAGATTGGATTAAACCGCTCTATAAATTCATCTTTTCGGTTTTCTGAAACCGGTACTTCTGTGTGATCCTGAAGTATGGCTATACCGCCCTTTTTGCGCCGTTTGTACGCTGTAACCTGTTGAAGGTTGATCAGGTGAGATTGGTGTGCGCGAAAAAAACCGAGGTTGCTTAACAATTCTTCGTAAACCTTCATCGTGCGGGGAATCGTTGTCTTTTTCCCGTCCACGAAAAAAAATTGTGTGTAATTTCTGTCGGCCTCACATCTGACGATATTTTTTACTTCCACGACGACAAACCCGTCCATGGTGGGCAATACAATTCGGCCAAATTGTTCATTGAGGATGCCGAGGTTTTCTTTAAAAATATCATACCTGATTTTCCGTCCTTCTTCCCGCTTTTTTTCGCCGGCTTTTCCGACAGCTTTGACAAGTTCATCAACATCTACGGGTTTGAGCAGGTAATCAATCGCTGAAAATCTTATAGCTCTTACCGCATACTCATCGTATGCAGTGGTAAAAATAATATCAAAATTCAACTCTTCGAGCTGCTGTAATATATCAAAGCTGCTGCCCGGACTCAGCCTTACATCCAGGAAAACAAGGTCGGGTTTCAGGGTTTGAATGGCATTTAAGCCGGTTTTTACCCCGTCGGCTTCGCCAACCACTTCTACCATCTCACAATACATGGAAAGGTAGCTGCGCAGAATCACGCGGGCGTCCTCTTCATCATCTATGATCAATGCTCGGATCATGGGTGTAAAAGTTTTAAAATTATTCGATTTTTATCACATCACTCACCCGGAGGATGAAACCTGTTTCGTCTTCAAATTGCTGGCTGAAATTCTTGCCACCAGCTTTAAAATGGGGTCTTTGTTTATTTGAAATATGCCCGTAATGCCTTGTATATGCAGCAATATTTGAATCTCTTTTAAAAAGTGCGATGGTGTTTTTTAACTGGTTTCTTGCTTTTCCTGCCCACCTGCCACCATCTCTGTCTTTAAGTTCAATAAACATTAACACATCATCGTAAGCCATCATACTCTCACATCTTTCTCCTTCTGCATCAGGAATCCCCAAACATTCGTCAATAGCAGTATGTGTTATTTCTTTAGCACCCGCATTGTCAACCCAAACATTCCAATCATCTGCATTTGTAAAGGAAAGGGTCGCAGGTGGAGCATCGTAAATCCCAAAAACTGTTTCAATAGTCCTTGTTTGGCATTTCTCCTGAAAAAAATCTATCGCCATCCTTTTTCAATTTCTTGTAGTTGAGCAAATAATTCATTCGAGTCTTCGAGACTACTGTTTAAGTAATTTTCATCCGAGGGGAGCCCTTTATAATCCGACAATACATTTATTGAGCCGTCTTGCTCATTCATTTCATAAATGACCAGATTGTCTGCACATAAGGTAGATCCTAAAGGAACGATTTCTGCCAGTTTCCTTTTTGCTTCTTCGGTATCCAGTTTTGTTTTTACCATTTCTGCTTTCACTGCCAGGGTCAGGTAATTGATCAAATAAGGGCTATGGGTAGTCATTATCAACTGATTGCCTTCAGGCTTTGTATGGCTGAGCAATTCATACAGTAAGCTTCTTTGAGATGAAGGAAATAGATTTTGCTCGGGCTCTTCAACGATATTGATAAAACAGGCTCTTTTTCTTTTGGCACTCAACTGACGTAAATAAGCCTGTCGGATTTCCGGTGTAAGCTGCGGATCGTTCAATATACTCTTTATTTCCTTGTCCAGTTTTTTCTGTTCTTCCAAAGAATTTTCTTCAATGGAGAGGTCTTTTTCTGCCGTCAGACTATCAGAAAGGTATTTTGTGACCAGAAACAATGGAACAGTTGATTGAAAACCACTGGAAGCTTCTGAAAGGCGGAGATCATAATCTCCGTTCTCCCCTACAATACGGGCCAGTTTATTCAGGTTGTCGTATTCAAATCTTACTTTGTTGATGGGCAATTCGATTCCGCTGGCAAAAAAGTTTTTTGCTGCATCAAATTCATCATTGAAAGTGTAAAGGGTACTTGGTAAATTTTTGAGTTTGTCGGGCCGGTCAACTGAACTTAAAAAATTCCGCTCAGCAGGGGCATACATGATTTTGGGAAGCAGGTAACCGTTTTCACTTGTTTTTTTGGCCTCAAATTCTCCGGCAATATAGCTGAGTGCAAAAGCTTTCCCGATATACTCAATATGCGTTTCCTGAGTGGCGTATCTTTCGATGCGCTGATAGGCCAACTGTTTCAAAAACCGGTTGTGCGTATTTAATTCATCCTGCCTTATGGTTCCCATCACCATTGCTTTTTCAATCCAGCTTAAGGTTGAAACCAGCTTTGCCACAGTGCTTTTGCCCGAACCCTGATTGCCGATAAATACCGTAACCTTTTTTATGTCCAGCCATCCTGCCTGCGCCTGATAGCCTGACTTGATGGGGCCAAAGTTTTTTATTCTGATTTTGCTCATCTCAATTTCCTTCTACTATTTTTATTTCTTCTTCCGTCAAACCGTAAAGTTGGTAAACTAATTGGTCGATTTGGGCTTCAATTCTTCTAAAATCATCTGCCAAAAATATTTGCTTTCCCATAAATCTGCCAATATTTTCCCATCATCCCAAATATATCGGGGGAATGAGAATAGCTTTTTAGTTACAATTGCACAACCCGGTTTACCGTTTCCTCATCCACGCTCTCACGGCATCGCCAAACGCTTTTGCGTTATCGGGAGAAAGTTCGTCCCACTCCCGGCCACACCAAAGCCCGTCTACCCCGGCTTCGAGGGCTTTCGTTACAGCTTCATATACTTGTGCCGGCGTGATATCGCAATCATAACCCGGCATATCAAACCCGGGGCGGGCGTATACCCGGGCTTCGCCATTCACATTTTGTACCGCACGGCGGCATTCCTGAAAAACATAATCGGCGCTGAATTCGGTATCGCTTTCGAGGTGCTGTTGCAGCCTTGGTTCCGTCTCCGGATCATACCCCAGCATGCTCAGATACATAGGATATGAATAGCGGGGATCGGCATCCCCAAACAGTATTTTTTCATAGTTGCGCTGATAATGCCCCAACGAACGACGCCCCATGCTGTCAAAGTAAACCGCAACACTCAACCAGTCAGAATACGCCCCCATTTTGCGATAGTCCCAGGTGGCCCGCATCATAATATCCCAGGTCATGCCATGATCAATATGCCAGCCCACCTGAATGTCGGGATTGATCTGTTTGATCTGCTTGTACATTCTTTTTCGCTGATTTTCGCGGGAATCCATCCAGAATTGCTCCCAAAGCAGCACATCTGCATACTGAAAAAGTATGCGCATAAAAGCCGAAAAATTGCCATCAGCGGGTTTTTCTCCTGCGTTTATTCGGTTGCCGAAATTTTGAATCTCAATAAACCCCTGTCTGGCTCTTTCTATGGAAATATTTCTCTCCGCAGCGAGTTTGCGGCAGTGATCACAAAAACAGGTTCCCGAAATGTTTTTCCCCAGCGCGGCCAGTAAAGGCCCTCCCCGCTCCTGTCCAAACTTAAAGCCCTCCAGGAAAGGATGAGATTTTACCAGATCCTCCACAATTGCTTCCCAATAACGAATATAGCCGGGATGGTTGAAACAGACATTTTTCCCTTTTTCCCCATATACATCAACTTCGGAAAACTCTTCAAATCCGGGAATAGCACCCGTAATAACGTAGGGCTCCAGAATGCGGGCATATACTTTCATTTTTCTGGGTTCGGCCTCTGACCACAATTCATTCAGCACATCTCTGCCGGCGTATTTGGCACCAGAGTCCTGCCTGATCCATTGGGGATTGGGATAATAGTCAGGGGTTGACTTTACCCAGGTGTTGGTATATTCTCGTCCGTTTTCGTCCGTCTTGGGGCGGTAGTTTTTTTGGTACTGATTAAAAACATGGTCGTGGCTGAACGTCATGACCGTATTTATGCCGGCAAGTTCCTGCATAGCATCGAGGCAGTTGGCAATGCCTCTGTCAAATAAATACTCAGGTAAAACAGGAGTACCGAGAAAAAAATCTCCTGCTTTTCTGGAAGACAGATTGAGAGAAAGTGGATTCCATGCTGAAAGAGATACAGCTGCGGTTGCGGAGGTTTGGAGAAATTTTCTTCGTTTCATTTTGGCTGCTCTGTAAATAATCGCATAGCCAATATACCGATTTCACCATTATATTCCGATTACTCCGAATAGTTGGAATGGACGTATTTATACCCCGCCTGCTTTTCTTTTTTCGATTTTGGAGATGATTTTTTCGATATCCGCCATTGGCAGAGCTACAATTTTGGCGATGATTTCGACCGGCATATTCTCATTCCAGCATCTTTCAACTACCCCTTCTTTTTCTTCTAGTTTGCCTTCTGGAAGGCGACATCATTTTTTACATCTACAAATTGCATCCTGCTTTATTTTCCGCCCCCCAATTTACAAAAAAAATTCTGGATTTTTTCACGGGTACGCCACCCCGATCCAGCCCTCCGCCTCGCGGAGGGAGATGACTGCTCCGTCAAAGAAAAGTTCGCAGCTCATCCTTACCCTCAATCTGCGCACCTTTTCTCCCTTTTCGTTATTTCTATAGGTTTCCTCCTCTACAATTTGAAAATAACTCTCCTCCGGCTGGAGGTCTTCGGCAGAGGTAAATCGCTTCCCTTCGCTGTTGCGCCAGTTGACCGTCACCGCTGCGGGTTGAACCGGTTCAACCACGGTAGTCTTCTCAACGACATAGGAAAAGTTATGTTCGCAGTAAGCAGGGTCTGCCGCTACGTTTTTGCATATCTCCGAGATGCACCCATTGACGTCTGTTACAGTAAGGCAAACGGTATATAATCCGGGATTGGCGTAAAAATAGCCGGGATTTCCCAGCGTTGCGCTATATCCATCGCCAAAATCCCATCTGTATTTAAAAGGCGGCTGGCCCGATACTTTGGCAAAAAAGGTGACATAACTAATGGTCTGGTCAAGGGTATGGGTAAAGTCTGCCTGACACCCGGGCGCAGTAAAGTCGATTTCGTTGCAAATGGTTGTAATGCAACCTGACGGATCCTGCGTTTCCAGACATACGTTGGCACTTGTGAGTGTTGTATCGGTGTAGTCATGTACAGGATTTGCTCCAGAGACAACGGTTCCGTCGCCAAAGTCCCAGATGTAGGAAGAGTCAGACAATTGCCCGCCCGATTCATTGGTAAAATGGACGCGATAGACCTGCTTGTTGGCGCCTTTGTCCTGAAAAAAACCATATTCGGGCTGGGAAAACACTTCCCCCGGGTTTATGGTCTCTCCCGGGGCACGCACTTTTGTATCGCGAATCACCACTTCCAGTTCGCCCGGGCACTGGGGGCAGTTGAGGCGGGTAAAGGTTGCGCGAAACGAATACATGTCCAACTGATCTTTTGAGAAGCCGGTTGACATGTAATAATCATCTATACCAGCCTGAATATCAACCGGATTGTTTTCAATGGTCGCTGAAATAAAAAAGTCGGGGTTACCAATAACTTCTTCGGGCAGCGGTTTTTCCCGACACCCCGACCAGAGCACAGATCCGCTTATCAATATCAAAAAAATCTTTTTCATGTTTTCAACTAAAAATGAACCAGGTCATACTCCAGTATCAATCGCAGTTGCAGGTTTCGGTCTTTGGTTGTATTGAGGAAAAATTTCTCATCGGTAATATCCCGCAGACCATAATTGCCCTGAATGCCTACTCTTACTCCCTTATTGAGATAATAGCCGTAACCTGCCATGACACTCACGTCCACAGGTTTAAATCCCTGCGTATATCCCCACTCACGGGTGGTTCCCTGATCTTCGGTATCAAAAGGCAGAATAAGTTGCTTCGTGACCAGACTTCGGCTGTTGACCAGCCTCGATACGTTGACTCCGGCCATTACGTAGTGCCTGCCAGAAAGCCTGAAATCCACCAGCAGTGGTACTTCCAGATAGTGTAAAGTCTGCGGAGAAATGGTCGTAGCCTGTGTCTCCGCGCCAAAGGCAAATGCCACCGAACGATAGGTAGAATCTGCCTGCAACCCTCCCCTGCTCTGATAGGTTAGTCCGGTCTGGAATCTTACAGCAGGAGTAATCGCATAAGCATACCGGAACCCCACCACCGGCGAATTGCTCAAAGGTGCGCGGGCAGATTGAGTATTGCGCAAACCCGGGGATATAGTATTGCCCAGGGTGAGTCCGAAATAATTCCGCCTGCGTATGGGTATGCCTTTGGCTGTGTGTTTATACAGCAGCGAATCATTCATCCTGGACAAAAGCTGATTACGCCATGGACGAACTGCATGCACCGAAGAAAATATTTGCTGATACGATTGTCCGGGGAGCGTCTCCTCCTGAGCAAGCACATGAGGAAAGGCTTTTTCTTCCCCGGACAAAACGACATTCCCCGAAGGGTGAAATTCGCCAGATATAGTAATTTTTTTGCGATAAGGTGTTTTTTTCAGGCTCCTACTAGTGGTTTTTTTCTCAGCAAAAACCTGAAGAGATTCATCGCAGATTTCTTCTACGATCTCAATATGATCAATGTGTTTTCGCGGTTGGGCTATAGTTGCGGACGAGTTTTCAGCTAGTTGCGCGCCTTCGTTATCGTGCAAATGCCCGGATTGAGTCAGAGAATAGTAAGCAGACGAAAGGCCTCCACCAGTGAGGAAAAAAATAAAAATAAGGAAAAACCATCTGCGTTTTTTTCGCGCAGCCTGGTCAGCAAGGATGACTTTTTCAGCAGCATCCCAGTAGGCATCCTTAAATTCGAATGACCGGCCTTCCAGCTTTTCACGGAGAAAATCGTCCAGTTTTTCGTGATCACTCATAGTAAAAAGGTATGGATTACATTCATCGCCTTTTGTATCATTTCTTTGATCCGTGTACGGGCAAAAGACACATGCCATTTTGAGGTTCCGTCAGAAATGCCCATCATTTCTCCGATCTCCTTATGGCTGTACCCGTCGACGGCGTAAAGGTTAAAAACTTTGCGGCTCATTTCCGGAAGCTCCTGAATCATCTGACCGATCGCTTCCGCATCAAACTTCTGCTCGGCTTCATTGATGTCGATAAAATCTTCAGGAAACGAGCCGCTTTCAAAATCTGTGTAAGCAATTGTTTGGAGATGCCTTTTGTTTTTCCGGAACTCATCAATGATGGTATTGATCATAATTCTTCGTATCCAGGCTTCAAAAGGCACCTCCGGGCGGCGTTTGTCGAGATTTTTGAGGATTTTAAGAAATCCGTTGTTCAGGACAGCAACCGCGTCATCTTCATTTTTCATATAGCGAACACATACCCCCATCAGGACGTTAAAACAACGCCTGTACAGTTGGGACTGTGCCAGCCGGTCCTCTTCGATGCAGGCCCGGATCAGCTCTGGGGATATGTCTCGCATCATATAATTTACAACACTACTTTACCAGCACTCTGCGGGTAATTACCTGAGCATCCGCCTGAATGCGAAGCAGATAAGTTCCCTGTGGCAAGTTACGAACATCCAGCGAAAGTTCACGTGAACCTGCAACGAGACCTTCGGTTTTCACTGCGACAGTCTGCCCCATCATATTGACCAGCGTAAGTCCCACATTCACCGGCTCAGAGAAACTAACCTGAATATTCAGCACATCTCTTGCTGGAACCGGGAATACAGCGAGTACTTCACCTGTTGTAAACTGGTCAATCGCGGTGGTGCCGACGGCGTGAATCTGGGTGCTGCCAACCTCAAAGTTAGCGGTTTCAAATGTTGCATTGGTGCCGTCGATGACTACCACCCACTCTTCACTTTGTTTGCCGGGAACTTCGACATGTACTTTGTAAGTGCCATAAGCCAGATTGCTGAAACTGAATTCGCCATTGGCGTCTGTAACGGTATGACCGGAAGCCGTACCGTCATTGTGCATCAGCAATACAGAAATATCTGAAAGCGGATCGCCGGGACCTTTATTTGCTCCCTGACTGATCAGACCACCAATAAAGCCGGGACCGCCGGGATTTGCACCCTGTACAAGGAAAATAGGCGGATTAAAGATGTTGGTGTTGGTAACAATTGTACTTGTGGCATTTGACCAAAACATTTCGTCGCCGAGGTAGGTAGGCATATAGCTGGCATAATCCGGAGAAGTTGGCAATAACGCTGCCTTGACCAGGTAAGTGCCGGGCGCTACATTAAAGAAGCTGTAGTAATTCTGTAAAATACTCACAGTGTCTATCGCCGTAAGCGTACCATTTGCCGAATCATGTACGATCAGGTATGCGATACCGTCGTAAATCATATTGCTGCTATCAGTAAATACGAATCCACTGACGGAATACAGCCCTGAATTCTGACCGGTAACGACCTGGCAGAAAGCACTTGCGCAGCCATTCGTAGTATCCACAATGGTAAGACAAACCGCCCATGGACCCGGAGTGGAAAAAGTATGCGTAGGGTTGGTCAGAGTAGAGAATGTGCTATCGCCAAAATCCCAGAAGTAAATCAGAGAACCGAGAGATCCGCTCGTTGATAAGTCAGTAAAGCTGTACAGCCCGGCGGGAGAAATTGTCCATGCAAAGTTTGCCTGACAATTAGGAAATCCGCCGAGGTAAACAGAATCACAGAAAGTGTCTGTACATCCGGAATCCGTTACGGTGAGGCAAACGAGATAGGTACCTGGTACACTAAATACATGGGAGGGATTCGCCTGGGTGGAGCTGTTGCCGTCTCCAAAATCCCAGCTGTAAGAGGTAGTCAGACTGTTGGATAAGCTGTCGCTGATAAACTGGATGGTACCGGAGCCGGGGCCTGAAGGATAATGATAAAAATGCGCCGAGCAGTTAGGACCGCTATTACCTACAGTGATTGTCTGACATATCGAATCTGCACAACCTCCGGCATCGGCAATGTAAAGGCATACTGTATATACACCCGGTGCATTATATACATGGGTGGGGTTCATCTGGGTTGAGTTGGAACCGTCGCCAAAAGACCAACTGTAGGTCAGCGGAAGTGAAGGATTGCTGCTAAATGAAAGGTTGGTAAAAGAGACAACCGTTGATTGAGAGTTAATGGCGGTAAAATCTGCATGACAGAAAGTTGCCTGGCCGGTAACTACACTATCGCAGAAGGTGTCAGTACAGTTGTTGGCTGAATCTGTCACGGTAAGACATACCAGATATGTGCCGGGATTGGCATAGGTGTGCTGAGGGATCATGGATGAAGAACTGGTTCCGTCGCCAAATGACCAGCTATAAGTAGCATTCCAGTTGGCTAGCGAATCGGAGTAAAACCAGAAGCTGTTTTGCCCTGCAGGAATAGCATAAAACTGTGCATCACATATGGCCGAGCCGGAAACAGAAATGCTTGAGCAAAAAGTATCCGAACAGTTTCCTACACTATCAACGACGGTAAGGCAAAGGGTATAATTCCCCGGCGCATAGGTATGTACAGGGTTTTGAAGGGTAGAAGAAGTACCATCTCCAAAATCCCAGAAATAGCTAAATATCGCACCGGGCACGCCGCCGGATACCTGGCCGGAAAAAGCAATTGTGTTCACGCCTAAAGGAGAAATATAGATGGAAGCCGTACAGTTTCCTCCACCGGGGGGGCAGCTGTTGAGGCTAAAATACTGGTTGTTGTTGCCGCTCCAGTATCCGGAAGTATCACTTACCATGCCGTTGCAGCCCATGGTGCTTACGGTGACTAAACCCTGCGGAAACTGGTTCTGCACAGTCGTAACCCAGTAAAAATTGCCCAAACTATCGGTAAACGTAGAATCTCCATAATACAGAGAACCACCAGATTGAAGCGTGATAAATACCGTTTGGAATGGGACAGGAATTCCATTGTCATTGACATCTCCGTTGACAAACAACTGATATTGCGCGTGGCTCAGACCAAAGGTGGCCATCAGCACAAATAAAAACAGACTAATTTTCTTCATGAGAAATATCCTGATTAGGTTTTGGTTATAGAACAAATGGTTTTATTGCAATTTTCCCCATACACGTCTCCCCCAACCCGCAGGTTGGGTAAAGATTAAAAAAAGATAAAAATTTCCCCATCCGTCCCTGATTTCCCCCCTGTAGATAAATGCGGGTGGAATTTTATTTGCCAATCGCCCATATTTCTCAAAATCTTAAAAAGCTATCTATGAGAACAATAGGATTGGTTTTGGCATTGGTCTCCATACTTTTTGAATGGACAGGTTGCGCTCCGGCTTATGGCCCGGCGATCAGCGGAAATAATTTTCCCTACCAGGCCCGGGCCATATATTCAGGTACTGATACAAAACAAAACTGGGTTTCCGGTTCTATTCACAATGGGATTGAATATCAGCCGGATGAGGAAAGTTTCTTTGCACAGGTACAATTGCACCAGGCATATTCCACCAAAAACCTTAGGACTACTTATGGAGGGTTTTTATATGGTGGGAGTTATGATATGCAACGAGTGTCCCAAAGTCTGAGCTATTTTGGTGGTGGAGTCAGAGGCTCCGCCTGTGTTACCGTTGGGACGCCGCGTTTTGAGTATCATATTGTAGGCATTCAGGCGGGTTGGGCCACTGAGTTTGGCGCATTTAGCCGCTGGCGGGAAGAACAGGCTGTCGCAGGGCTTATTACTAATATCAACGAAAATAAATTCGCCATCCCTACGATGAATTTTTTCACCGGATTTTCCATCAAGTCTGCCAGCCAACGAAGTTGCTTTGGGATGGAAATGGCCTTAGGGTCCAATGGCATACCTTTTACCTTTCACTATACCTCCGGCAGAATTAATTCCTGGCTACAACTGAATCTTGGTCTGATAGATGAAAATGCCAACCCGGAAGAACTTCCGCCTGCTGGTTTTGGGATTGGATTCAGGTTGTAGAAACTTACTTTCTAACAAATGGTCGTAGTGATATGATGGCACGCAGATGACGCTGATTTTTATGATTTACGCGGAATCAATCTGCGAATATCTGCTCAATCTGTGTTATCTGTGTTCCATTCTGGATGGCACGCTGGTGTCGATGATTTTTATGATTTGCGCGGAATCAATCTGCGAATATCTGCTCAATCTGTGTTATCTGTGTTCCATTCTGGATGGCACGCTGGTGTCGCTGATTTTTATGATTTGTGCGGAATCAATCTGCGAATATCTGCTCAATCTGTGTTATCTGCGTTCAATTCTGGATGGCACGCTGGTGTCGCTGATTTTTATGATTTGCTCGGAATCAATCTGCGAATATCTGCTCAATCTGCGTTATCTGTGTTCCATTCTGGATGGCACGAAGATGACACTGATTTTTATGATTTGTTACTCATATTTTACTTTTTTTTTCGTCTGGTAAAAAACAATACTAATGAAAAAACTCATCACACTTTCTCTGGCTGTAATCGGCCTTATGCTGACTTCCTCTGCCCAAATCTTCAATAGTGGATTTGAAAGCTGGAAAACGGATACGATATACGAGTTACCAGAAACCTTTCTGACAGGAACCTACGGGCTGGGTTATATTTTTGCAGGGCAGTCCAATGTCACGAAAGTGAATGGCTGTAACGGATTGGGCATACGCCTCGAATCCTTTGAAAATGGTACAGACACGCTCCCCGGATTTATCTATACAGGAAAACCGGGATTTGAAATTGACGGCGGGGGAATCCCCTACATCGGCATGCCCGACTCGTTTACGCTCTGTATGCGCTACGACATTGCCGCCGGAGATACGGGACTGATTGCCTTATTTTTCCAGGCGGGCGGCACATTTACCTATATCGCGTTGTTTCCTATCACGGGTTCTTCCGGGCAAAACTGGACCAATGTGGCTTTTGACATAGATTCTTTTTTTACCCAACCCGATACTTTATCTATCATTATTACTTCCGGCGGATTTGACAACCCGCTTCCCGGAAGTTGGTTAGAAATAGACAACCTGGTGTTCACAGGTACTTCCGAACAAATTCCCGGCGGTGATTTTGAAAACTGGACAGTCGTTTCAGATGATGATCCCGAAGGGTGGCGAAGTATTGACCCAACCGTTGTAGCCGTCAATGGATTACCAACAGTCACGCGGGTAGAAGAGGCATTTGAAGGCAGCGCGGCAGTAAGAATAGAAACCCAGATCCTGCCTTTTGAAGATACATTGGCGCTGATTACCAACGGACTTATCGACGACAATGGCATCCACGGAGGGAAACCGTATACTGGTCCTTCAAAGCCTGGAAATTTGGGTGGATTTTATAAGTACTTACCGGTGGGAAATGATACGGCATTTGCCTATGTAGTCTTCACGGTTTTCAATGGATTTACAGGGCAAACCGAAGTATTGGGCACATTTCAAAAGAAGCTGGTCCCATCGGCAGAATGGGACTACTTCGAAGTACCGGTTGATCTTAGCGCATCTATCCTGAATCCGGATACGGTTTTGATTGTTTTTGCCGCCAGTGATCCCGATCATATCGCCTCAAATGCTACCGTGGGCATCGGCAGTGTATTATTCCTTGATGCCCTGGCTTTTGATCTCACAGATGGAATAGACAATTGGGCAGATACGCACCAGCTAAACATTTTCCCCAACCCGGCTACGGATATATTGTTTACAGAATGGGAAACAGATACCTACACCGCGAACATGACGCTCACGCTGTTTTCCCCCCAGGGACAGGTCGTCTATCAGGAAAAAAATATGGCAGGCAGCCCCGGAAAAAACACGCATTCTCTGGATGTAAACAATTTTCCCTCAGGCGTTTATATTCTGCAACTTTCTGATAATGATCAGACCTTTTTAGTAAGGGAAAAAGTGGTCATCAGAAAATAGCCTGTCGTTCACCCACTTTCCCCAACCGTCCGGAGAATCCCCCCTATGGCTCATTGCAGGTTGAGGAGAGTGGGTGTCACTATTATCTTGTAGCAAAATTAACCATCACAGTTATGCGGCTACTCCTCCCCTATCCATTGATGTTATTGTTCCTTTATCTGTATTTCCCTTCAGTCCTTGCTCAAACAGATATTATCCTTTCATCCACAGATTTTGCATTCACCCATCAGGATCAGCATATTCCATCAGCCTATACTTCGCCGGAGCTTAATTTTCGCAATGCAAACAAGGGCATTGGCCCCAAAATCATTCGTGGTAATTTCCTATGTGCCTCCTATAACCTGTCGATTGGCGCAGGTTTGTTTCTTCTCCCTTCAGACATAACCAATTGGGAGAGATCTGCATTTCTGCCAGCCGTTGGCCCCAACCTCCGGAGAGCGTGGACCCGTCAGCCAGTATGGGATAACGATGGGTTCATTATCAACTATATAGGCCACAGCTATCAGGGAGCCTGGTATTACAACAGCATCCGCAGCCAGGGAGCAAAAGTATGGGAGGCTTCCCTATTTTGTCTCGGTCAGTCATTGCTTTGGGAATATGGCTATGAAGCCGTAAAAGAACAACCCAGCAGACAGGATCTATTTACGACGCCCTTGGGGGGAATATTTTTCGGAGAACTTACCCACCGGATTACGCGACGCATGCGTCGCAGAGGGTTTAATTTTGGCGAGAAGGTATTCATTACTGCCTTTAATCCCTCCTATGTACTCAACAACGGATACCGATAGACGATCAATCGATTTTTTGTCCTATAAACTTACAGCTTATGCGATCAGTTTCATTGTTGTTACTATTCGTGCTCGTGTTTTTACAATCAGGCATTGGGCAGTCAGTGCAAACTATCAGCTTCTACTTTGACAACGACCTTCTTTATTTTCCATTAAATGAAGACAGAGACTATACCTTCGGTATGGGGATTGCCTTCGGCGGCGGCCAAGGAAGCGCAAATCCCGCCGGGTATTTACTCAATCTGGCCGACCGGGCCACAAAAATTTCCAATTGGCACAAGTCGGCTTACGCTTCAACGTTTAGCACGCGTTGGGAAGTGAAACTATTCACCCCCGATAATCTTCGGATCAGCCACACCATTTTCAGAGACCGTCCATATGCTTCCGTTTTTTCAGTTACAACTTCCCGGATCTCCTCCAACCCGGTAAAAGGAATCCTTATCCAATCTTCATTGGAAGCAGGTTTGCTGGGGTTATTCCTTGCCAAAAATGTGCAGGGCGGCGCGCACGCCCTTTCCAGAAAAATTACAGGACATGAATATCCCTATAAGCCCATGGGCTGGCAAAATCAGATTTCACAGGGAGGAGAGCCAACATTCAGATACGCTGTATCGATAGACAAAAAATTGCTTCCATTCATCTGGAAAAGCCGCAATAATCCTGAAACAGAACATTTTTCTATCTCATCTACAGCTTCCGCTGAAGCAGGCTACCTCACCAGTGTATCAGCCGGTATCAGCAGCAAACTGGGATGGATCAATACAACAGGCTCAACTGCCCGAAAACAGGAATTTTTCTTTCATGGTAGCTACCAGTGTCGATTACAGGCATATAATGCCTTGCTTCAGGGACAGTTTCGACACTCTGAACACCGCATCAGCTATAGCAATCTGAATATTTTGATAAGACAATGGGAAGCGGGCATTACCTGGCGGAAAAATCGTTTCGCTACGGGGTACACCCTTTGTTACCGTTCCGCAGAGATTAGCAACACCAACCATCCAAATCACTATTTTGGACAATGGACAATGATCTACCAACTGTGATAGTTTCATCTGCTGTCGTATATTGTGGGGAAACCGAAAAGTATAAACTTAATTTTTATATGAAGGTTTCCCCACTTGCATTTTTAATGGTCGCATGGGTTTGCTGTGTATGGGGGTTTTCTGTTTCTGGTCAGCCCAATGAGTTGCGCTTTGAGCACTTTGGACTGGAAGACGGACTCCCCAATATGTCTGTACAAGCCTTAACCACAGATAGTTATGGTTTTCTCTGGGTAGGGACCTGGGATGGGCTCAGCAAATACGATGGTTATCATTTTACAAACTTCCATCCTTCGCCTCTCGATACGACAACGCTGAGTTTTCAGGATGTCAAGGCGCTGGACGTAGATGCAGATGGGAATGTCTGGATCGCAACCCAGGGCGGGCTCAACCGCTATGACCCGTTTTCGGGCAAATTCAGAAGATTTTTACCCGATCAACTAAACCCTTCGGCTATTCACAGAAGATTTGTCAATTCGGTTTATTGCAGAAAAGACGGATCGGTATTAGCAGGAATAGACTATTCAACCAGCTACAACATCTACAATCCGGTATGTGATGGTTTTGAAAGCACGGAGGTCTTTGGCGTTGCTTTGGACTTCATCGAAGTGAATGGCCAACTTTGGATTGGCACTTCCAATGGGCTTTTTACTGTCGCTTCAGGAAGTAGTATCGCGAAACCCGGTGGGTCAACTGACGCCATTCTGGCTGAGTTGAATGGCAGGAATATTCGCTGTTTCCAGCGCGGCCTGCACGGCGAGATATGGATAGGTACCCTCAACGGGCTTTATTGTTATTTGCCCGAACAACAAAAGCTGCAACACATGAACCTAACACATGGCCTGAGCCATCCCTATGTGCTTGCGCTTACCTGTGACAAATTTGGGGGAATCTGGGCGGGAACTTCTGACGGATTGAGTTACCTGCCACCGGGGGCAAACGAGTTCTCTGTTTTCCGGCACAATCCCAACAACCCTTTCAGTCTCACTAATGATGCTGTCATCGCCCTGCACATAGATGAATCTCAAAATCTTTGGGTGGGAACGGCTAATGGCGGGTTGAATAAAGCGCAACTCCATCTGGAGAAAAAATTCAAAACATGGAATCACACCGTTTTTGGCGCCCGCAACCGGGAACTGATGGTATTCCATTTTGCTGAAGGAAAAAACAACCGGCTTTGGGTTGCGACCAACCAGGGATTATATCTGCTGGATAAAACAGACAAAACCATTCTGGACATTTACAGCCAAAACCTTAAAGGAAAAAACGGGCTTCGCGGCAATGGGATTTTTTCGGTGTATGAAGATGGGCAGGATAATGTATATGTGGGAATCATGGACCTTGGACTAGATATTATCCGGCTGCAAACAGGCGTCATAGACCATTTCCCTGTCGATACGGATGCCCCGCAAAATATTCCCGGCAAAGATATCAGAGCCATAAAAGAATCCATATTTGAGGGGCGGCGCGTAATCTGGTTGGGCACAAACAGTGGATGGAGCGGCCACGATCCGGACCAGGAGATGATCCGATCCGTTTCAATGAAGTCAGGTGCCAACATCAAATGGAATGGCTATTTGTGGGATATTTTACCCGAAGATTCCACCCAAATGTTGTGGTTTATCTCTTCATGGGGGCTCTATCAATATGATCTCCGAAACGAAACATTCGTCATCGGAGGCTGGAATCCGTTACATTCGGGTGCCAATAATCTTTTCTACCCCGTCTCCATTTACAAAAACAACGATCATATCTGGCTCGGAACCTACGGAGCAGGCCTACTATATTACAACCTCACTTCCCAAACCTATCAAAATTACCGGATAGAGCACGGGCTTCCCAATAATATGGTCTATGGCATTCTCAGCGACAATAATCAAAACCTGTGGATGAGCACCAACCAGGGAATTGCGAAGTTTGAGCAGCAAAACGGAACATTTACCCGATACAGCACACAGGATGGACTTCAGGATGAAGAATTTGCCTCAGGCGCATATCTGAAAGCCGCAGACGGAGAAATGTTTTTTGGGGGCTTAAATGGATTTACCAGCTTTTATCCAGACAGTATTGGAGAAGACAACAGCATTTTCCAGCCCCATGTATTGATTCAGTCGGTAAAGGTTTCAGGTGAAGAAATTGAGACAGACACCGCCTGGCAGGTACGCAGAGAAATACGCTTACCCAACTATCGCAACCAGCACCTGGAAATCCGTTTTATCGCGCTGGATCTTTCGCGACCGGGAAAAAATCTCTATCAGTTTAAACTCAAAGGGTATGATCAGGACTGGAGCAAACCCTCAGAAAAAACTATTGCCCAATACACCCGAATTGATCCGGGAGACTACCATTTTATGGTCAGGGGCAGCAACAGCGATGGAGTCATGAGCCCGTACACGGCTGACCTCAAAATTATCCTGACACCACTTTGGTATCAGACCTATTGGTTTCAGTTTGGCGCACCGCTGGCCGCCATTCTGCTGGTTATTCTGTACATTTATCTGCGAGTGCAGCGCCTTCGCACTCAGGAGCAGCTTCGTCTCAACTATCGGATCGCCATGGTAAAACAGGAAGCACTGGCCGCACAGATGGATCATCATTTCACCTTCAACTCACTCAACTCGATTCAACGGTATATTACAGACAACGACAAAAGTTCTGCTATTCGATATATATCTCGTTTTGGCCAATTGCTCCGCCGCACCCTGGATCATGCCAAAAAAAACTACCTGACCATTGAAGAAGAACTCAGTACCCTCGACCTGTATCTGACGCTGGAGCAACTCCGTACCAAAGACCGGTTTGTTTATGAATTTATTACAGATCCAACTGTAGATGTATACAATACAGAAATTCCCACGAATCTCTTGCAGCCATACATAGAGAATGCCATCTGGCATGGGATTATGCCTTTGGAAGACCGTCAGGGAAAAATCAGGATATCATTCACACAGACTGACGATATCCTTACCTGCACGATTGAAGATAATGGGATCGGCAGAAAAAAATCAGCAGAATTGCGCGCCATGAGTCAGTTGAAACATACTTCCAAAGGAATGGAACTGATATTGGAACGAATAGAGACCCTCAACACGCTCGATCATACCCATATCAACATAACTGTACTCGATCTCGAAGAATTTTCGGAAGAGACTGGAACCAGAGTGGTTGTAACCATGCCGGTGAGGGCTTAGATCATCGACTGGATTTCTCCAATAATCCGTTGAGCCAGAGCATCTGCCTGGGTCTGAGTAGGCGCTTCGGTATAAACACGGATAATCGGCTCAGTATTGGAGAGACGCAGATGCACCCATGAATCAGCGAAATCCACCTTTATGCCATCTACATCATTGATTTTTTCATGTTGGTAGCTTTTTTTGAAAGCCTGCAGCAACGCTTCTATATTGATCCCGTCATTCAGCTCGATCTTCTCCTTCGCCATAAAATAATCAGGGTACGTGGCGCGGAGCGCGGAGCAGGTAATGCCAGACTTGGTGAGGTGAGATAAAAACAAGGCTATCCCGATAAGGGCATCGCGCCCGTAGTGAAGTTCAGGATAAATGATACCCCCATTTCCTTCCCCACCGATCAGCGCGTCAGTTCTTTTCATGATTTCAACCACATTTACCTCGCCAACAGCAGAAGCATAATAGCGGCAGCCATGTTTTTCAGCGACATCTTTCAGTGCCCGGCTGGAGGAAAGATTGGAAACCACTGCGCTTTTCTGGTGGTGGAGAATATAGTCAGCGATCGCTACGAGGGTATATTCTTCGCCAAACATTTTGCCATTTTCATCGATAAACACCAGGCGGTCCACATCGGGGTCAACAGCAATACCCAGGTCAGCACCATTTTCACGGATATAGTCGCAGATTTCTGAGAGATTTTTTTCCAGAGGCTCCGGGTTGTGAGTAAACCATCCGTTTGGCTGGCAGTTGATTTTCACCACATTTTTCACGCCCAGCGCAGTAAGCAGTTGAGGAACAAAAAGGCCCCCGCTGCTATTTACGCCATCGACGACCACTTTGAGATTAGCTTTTCCGATTGCGTAGCGATCTACGAGCTTCATATTCAAAATCTTCTGAATATGAATATCGACAAAATCATCGCGGTTGGTAACGGTACCGAGGTTTTGAACCTCTGTAAACTGATAGTATTTATTGGTAAGGATTTCGAGGATTTCGACGCCATCCTTTTTAGTGACAAATTCACCCCGATAGTTGAGGAGTTTCAGCGCATTCCATTCTACCGGATTGTGAGAAGCGGTAAGAATAATGCCCCCGGCGGCTTCCAGCTCGGGAACAGCAATCTCTACCGTAGGCGTAGTGGACAGACCAAGGTCAACGACCTGAAATCCCAGCCCCATGAGCGTACCGGTCACCAGATGGTGAACCATATCGCCCGAAGGGCGGGCATCTCGACCGACAACCACAATCCGCGAGGCAGATTTGAGGGTAAGCCAGGTGCCAAAAGCTGATGCAAAGTGAACAATATCAACAGGGGTAAGATTATCGCCGACAGTACCGCCGATAGTACCCCTGATACCAGAAATGGAGGAAATCAATGTCATAGCTGCAGGAAGTAGATTGCCGGGTAAAGATATACAAAAATCGCAATACCCTCTAAATCCCGCATCTATTTATCTAACTTTGAATGATAAACCTTCCACAAATGAATCATAGGGAATACGAACTTATCGAAGCAGATATAAAATCCCGATGTCTGGCAGAACTGCTGCCTCAGACGCGAATTCACCCGCTACGCAGTTTCAGTACACCTTTTGCGAGTGTTTTTGTCAAAAGAGAAGATGATTCGGGGTTTGGTATTTCGGGTTGTAAGCGAAGAAAGTACGCCTCTTTGATTTATTTTTTACTGGAAAAAAATATTCACAAAATAGCGCTGGCCGGCGGCAGCCACTCCAATCACTTGCCGGGTATACTTCAGATCCTTCGGGAAAAAGGGATTAAGCCCCACATCTTTGTAAAGGAAGCGCATGAAGCTGCGCTCAACGGAAACCGACTATTGCTGGATTTGCTCACCCAACCTGACGAGCTGACCTGGCTCTCTTCCCGTCTGTGGCCAGAAGTTGAAAAAATTGCAGGCAAATGGGTGGTGGAACAGGGAACATCCGCCTTTTTTATTCCGGAAGGGGGTAGTTGTGAACCGGCACTTCCCGGCGCACTCACGCTGATGCTGGACATCCTTCGAAATGAAGCAGAAGCCGGAGTTACTTTTGACCATATATTTATTGACTCAGGCACGGGATTAATGGCAGCAGCACTGGTAATGATGAACCATTTACTGGGGAGGAAAACCCAGATACATGTAGTACTGATAGCAGGCGATACAGACTATTTTTCCCGGATACTAAAAGAAACGCAAACCTGGACTCACACCCTGACAGGTATCACTTTGGGAAAAGTTGTGGAGCCCGAGTATCATATTCCGCTTACAGGCCGGTCATTTGGCAGTGTAAACGCTACCATTCTGAATGAAACACGCAGGCTGGCTTTGGAAGAAGGGTTACTGACAGACCCGGTTTATACCACTAAGTTATTCATGACCGCCCGGGAAACCATCCAGAAAAAATCATTTCAGGGAACGGCATTGGTCGTCCACTCCGGAGGAGGCACCGGACTAATGGGCTGGGGCAACCGATTTTCTCAAAAATATAGCTACGATCAGTGATTATCCGGGGCGTTTTGTTGATTGCGCTCCAGATCAAGTGCTTCCCGGATAGAATCCGTTTCGGCAGCCAGAGAGTCCAGCAATGCTTCGGTATCAACCGAATCCATTTTGTGAAGAAGATCGGACACTTGCTCCTCCCGCTCCTGATTTTCATCAACAGCCGTACTACAGCCGGAAAAAAACCAGAGAGAAACACCAAATAAAAAAATCAGAATCAATGTGTTTTTTTTCATCTTATTCAGGCGTCAATTCGCAAAGTTAAGAATAGATTCATATTTTGCGCCAGTTTTGTACTCTGTCTCTTTTTTTGTATTCTAGCGGAGTTAAATTCGTAAAAAATGAAATACCCGAAGGCGTTCTGTTTCCTACTTATACCTATAGCCACCGTAGCACTTATTTTCAGTGGCTGTAATACTGACCTTGAGCCACTGCTTCCTGCAGATCAGGATCCGGCAATTACGGTTCTTGCGCCAGCCTCCAATAACCTTCTTCTCGAATCAGGAGATGTGTTCACAGTTACCTTCCGTATGGCTGACCGGGAAGCCCTCAAAGTCTTCCGTGCTATCGGCACCATCTATGATCAGAATGACCAGATTGTCGGCAATGATGTTATTCTTTTTGAGGAAGACATTACCGGCGTGAATCTGACTTATGACTATGTAGATGATGTACCGGCCGTTAATCCTTACTTTAAAATCCGTTATACCTGCTACGCAGTGGATTCAAAAGGGGCTTATGCATCTGCCGTATTCTGGGTAAGCGTACTTCCTACCCCTCCGGATCCATCTCCGTTTGAAGTACTTACCTATCAGAAAGACAGTATTTTCAACCGCAAATCCAACTCACAGTACGGGTTTAACTTTACCCAGCGACGCCAGTTACCGGCAGCAGCAGGTCAGACGCCCAATGTATTGGACCTTGATATTGCGGAAAACTCAAATACCGGTCAGGGCATTTGGGCACCGACCATTACTTCGCCCAGCAATACGCTTCTTGGCAGAGACTCTGTATTTGTGATTACCAATGCAGATCGCTTCAACTACGAAGAAGCTACCTATCAGACGATTTCTCAGGCATTTTACTCTGACCCTGCGCCTTACAGCACGACTCCTGTGCTGAAAGCCGGAGACTATGTCATCGTAAGACTTACCAAAGCGCCTTTCCCACAGTTTGCGGTGATGCGTATCACCAAAATCAAAGACGATGGCGCCGGGGTAAATGTCAGAGACTATGTGGTATTTGATTACAAAGTAACCAGTCAGTAATTCCGCTCCGATCGCAAGTTTTTCACTTTTATCCCAAACCCTCTATTTCCTCCGTCATCTCAGACGGGCGCAGGGAGCTTTGCTGCTGCACTCCCCTTTCGTCTATGACCTTTATGTGAATGTGATTCGACGTAATTCTTGTCCTGAAACGGAAAAAATAGAATTGCTTCGAAAAGCCTTTCAACAGCGCAAACAGACAATCGCGTTGACGGACTTTGGGGCGGGAAAAGGAGGCAGCGGAAGCGGAAAAACACAGCGAACCCTGGGTCAAATCGCCAGACTTTCCGCACGAAGACCCCGTGAGGGAAATCTACTGTATCGTTTATGCCAGCATTTCCAGCCCGGTACATGTCTTGAACTCGGGACCAATATGGGTATTTCCTCCCTTTATCAGTTGGCTGCGCTGAAAAACAGCCGGTTTATTACCCTCGAAGGTTCATCCGCGCTTGCAGAAATTGCCCAAAAGAATATTGAAGATTTCGGCTTTCAGGCAGAGGTACATGTAGGAGAATTTTCGGCACTTCTGGCAAAATTAGACCTTTCAGAAATAAAGCCCGACTATGTGTTTCTGGATGGAAACCACCGGTATGAACCGACCATCAGCTATGTACAAACCATACTGCCTCATATCTCTCCCGGCGGAATCCTGATTCTCGACGATATCTACTGGTCTGCAGAGATGAAGAAAGCCTGGGAAACCATTTGCGCCCTTCCGGAAGTCACGGTAAGCCTGGATCTCTTTTTTATGGGAATCTGCTTTATCAGAAGGCCACAGGCAAAAGAACATTTCCGGCTGAGATTTTGGTGAAACCAAACCGGTTCATCTCTGATCGGAGATCATTTTCCTGTGTAGGGACGCAAAGTTTCGCAGAGTACCACGCAGAGTAACGCAGAGACTATAGCACCCTTTGCGTTACTTTGCGATTCCTTTGCGTACTCTGCGTGAACCCGAGAATCTCTGATCGGAGATCATCTCCCTGCTTTTGAACGCAAAGTTTCGCAGAGTATCACGAAGAGTAACGCAGAGACTATAGCACCCTTTGCGTTACTTTGCGATTCCTTTGCGTTACTTTGCGATTCCTTTGCGTACTCTGCGTGAACCGGAGAATCTCTGATCAGAGATCATCTCCCTGCTTTTGAACGCAAAGTTTCGCAGAGTACCACGCAGAGTAACGCAGAGACTATAGCACCCTTTGCGTTCCTTTGCGATTCCTTTGCGTACTCTGCGTGAACCGGAGAATCTCTGATCGGAGATCATCTCCCTGCTTTTGAACGCAGATTAACGCAGAGTACCACACGGAGTAACGCAGAGACTACAACACCCTTTGCGTTACTTTGCGATTCCTTTGCGTACTCTGCGTGAACCTTCGAGATGTTGATCGGAGATCATTTCCCTGCTTTTGAACGCAGAGTACCACGCAGAGTAACGCAGAGGTTTCGCAGAGACTTTCAATTACATTATAGTTCCGAAAACAAAATATAATTATCTGACAAACGTCAAAAATCATTGATTTTTTCCGCAAAACAGGCATATATTTTGACATATCAGGTCATGCCATAAGTTTGGTGGCAAAATATTTACAGATATTGTATAAATTTGTTTGAACTTTTTACCAAAGGGCAAATATGAAGGCTAACAAAAATTTACTGATTATCGGGGGAATGGTTCTGCTAACGATCATTGCCTTTCTGCTAATCGGTTATTTCTCAGGGCCGTCAGGCAGTAGAACTGATGCGGATGTCATTCAGGAACTTACACAGGAAATCGAAGATCTGGAAAGTAGCCTGATGGAAGTGGAAATCGTTCTAAGTGAAGTTGACAGAGACCTTGGGCAGAAAAAAGATCTTCTCGATCAAAAATATGACGAGATCAACTTCCTTACTCAAAAACTTGAGGAGTTGGAAAAGCAGGGCAATGTGGACAAAGCCACAATCCGTGATCTCAAACAAAAACTGGACGAAGCCAAAGGCAAACTCTACGATGCCTCCCAGATTGAGGTTTACAAAAAAGAAATTGACCTGCTTGTCATAGACAACTCCACCACCACACGGAAAATTGATAGTATGGTACTCCTGATGGAGCGCTATGACAGTGTGTTTATCGTCATGAATCAGGAGACACAATCCGTACGTCAGCAACTCTCTGATTGCGGAGGCAAAACAAATATTCCACAGACCAATACAGATCCTGTGCCCACTACAAATCCGGAAGACAACTGGAAAGGGTTCCGCGCCACAAACTTCAGGTTTTATCGAAATAATGAAAATACCCCTGCCGGTACCCAAATCAAAGGCGAAGGACTTGAAAAACTAAAAATCCAGTTTGATGTCGAAGGGAAAGATGTGGCGAATGGCGATAAAGATATTTACCTCGTATTCGAGAACTTCCTGACAAGGGAAACCTTTTTCAGTAAAAATACAAAAGGTGGAAATTTTACCCTAAACGGGGTCTCCAAAGTTTCTTCTGCCAAGTCGATTCTAAAATACAATGGCACCAACAGTGTGATATCTATCCAGCTGGAGCAAGATGAATCCGGGCAGTTTAAAACCGGTGCTTACAATGTCAGCATCTATTGTCAGGGGGAATTAATTGGTCAGCGGAAAAATATTTCCATTTACTAATTCGGTACCGCTTACAACGGCTTCATCTGCTCAAAAGTCTCATGGCAGTCTTCGCAGTGATGGATAGACCGGCAGGCTGTAGGGCCAAATACACTCAATACCCGTGTATTTACGGAATCACATCTGGGGCATTGTGCATATTCCAACTCTTCCAGCGTCAGTTCGCCGTCAAATGATCTAGGCGGACTTAAGCCAAAATCTTTCAACAATACCCTGCCCTTCGGGCTGATCTGGTTGGTCGTCCATTCCGACTTGTATTTGATCTGTACGTCTAGTTCCTTCACGCCTGCTTCGCTCAGGGTTTTGATCACGTCGTTTTTCATCATCTCAATTGCTGGGCAGCCCGCAAAAGTTGGGACAATATCCACGTATACCTTTTCGCCTTCCACACGCACATCTTTCACAACCCCGAGCTGCACCAGCGAAATCACCGGAATCTCGGGGTCTTTGACTTCTTCAAGCAAGGTGAATATTTGGTCACGGGTAAACATAATAAACGTATTTTTTTCACCACTTAGCCTGCGGATCAATAGCAAAAACTTCGGTCATTTCAGCCAGAAGTGGAGAAAGCCAGGGCGTATGATGGCCGCTTCTTCCGCCAAAGTGTTCGAGCATATCGTCTGCCAACGGTACATGCAGCCGGCAATCGCGGAGAAAGGTTTCCACCTCCATCCGCCATTCTTTCATCAGACTGTCTTCCAGTGGTAAAATGCCCTCATTTGCCAAAGTCTCACTATGAACCGTCGGCTCAAATATGCTGAAAGCTATCGGATACACCTCATCGAGCGCAGCCTGTAATTTCTGGTTTGCCTCTTCGGAAGAATTACCCAATTGCTGCAGGAATACCCTTGCGTGCATCTGGTGATACTTTTCCTCCCGGGCAATCTTTTGTGCCAGTTGGGCCAAAGGTTTGTAAGCGGCTTCGCTCAGATATTTTAGCCGCACTTTGTCGGCCATGTCAAACAAATAGTGGCGCACCAGGCTAAATGCATAGTCGCCAATGGGGTATTCGACCAGATGGCAGCAGCGATATTCATAGGCCGACCGCATAAATGCATTGGTGTCGGGATCTGTTTCGCCGAGTTCTTCCAGCAACTGAAAATAAGACCAGGCGTGGCCGATCTCGTCCTGCGCCATGGAGGCAAAGGCAATATCTTCTTCCAGTACGGGACCAATACCCACCCATTCGGAATTGCGGTGGCCAAGGATCACTTTATCATCCGCCATGCGGTACAGCAAATCTTTGATCGCTTCGGTATTCATATTGATTCTTTAGAAGCCTTAATTTCTGATAATCACTTTTCGTGGTGGTTTGCCTTCAATGGTCGGCAAATGCACAACTGTAACAGCCTTTCCTTTTTCCACGCGGGTTTTCTCTAAAGGCGCAGCCTCAGGTTCGGCAGATTTTTTGTCCTCCTTTTCCAGCCGGGCAAACAGATCGCGTTTAAAAGTTTCAATGGTATCTTTTACCTTATAGCCATTGCCCTCGCGATAACTTTTGTCGAAAGCGTGCTGGAACATATCGGAGTCCTCATAACTCGTAGCGTGAATATCGCGGCTTTTTACTACCCAGATATTGGCGCATTGTTCTCTGCGTCCAAACTGCTCTTTCGCCAGAATCAGGGCCATTTCTGCATTGGGAGCGTGGACAGCGCCTACATGCACATGCTGCTGACCGCGTTCCTGTTGGGTAAATACTTCATAATTTTGCCATTGCAGACGGTCGCCATCTTCATAAGGCGTTTCCTGTGAAGGCAGTTCGATGCGGTTGACCCGCGGGTCATATGATTGGGGACTAGTGGGCATAGTGATTGGGAATTAAGCCAGCGGGGCCACGTATTCTTCTTTAGGATTGAGCAGTGCTTTTCTCACCCAGCGGCCCTTTTCTTCGGCATAGCGGCGCACAGCGAGACGTTCTTTATTACAAGGGCCATTTCCATTGATCACCTGTTTGAAAACCTCCCAGTCGGGTTCGGTATATTCCCACTGGCCGGTTGCCATATTTTTTTTCAGATTGGGATCGGGAATGACGAGCCCCAGTTCCAGAATTTTGGGCACGTACATATCCAGGAATGCCTGCCGCATTTCATCGTTGGTGGCGAGCTTCACCTTCCATTTGACGAGTTTTTCGGTATGTTGGGACATTTTATCGGGCGGACCGAAGAAATGCATAATCGGTTCCCACCAGCGGTTGAGTGCCTCCTGCACCATTTGTCTTTGTACAGGCGTACCGGTTGCGAGGTGCACGACGGTATCATGGCCATATTTGAGGTGGAAGGATTCTTCGTAGCAGATACGCTCCAGCGCACGACCGTAGGGGCCATAGGAGCCTTTAGAATTGGTAACCTGATTGACGATGGCACCAGCATCAATCAACCAGGCGATGACCGCAGTGTCAGCCCAGGTTACAGCCGGGTAGTTAAAAACATTGGAGTATTTGGATTTGCCATTGATCAGGTCGTTGAGCATGGCTTCGCGGGATTTGCCGAGGGTTTCAGCCGCGGAATACAGCAGTTGGCCGTGGCCGACTTCATCCTGTACTTTGGCCATGAGGGCGAGTTTGCGGCGAAAACCCGGGGCGCGGGTAATCCAGGTACCTTCGGGCAGGGCGCCGATGATTTCGGAGTGTGCGTGTTGTTCGATCATCCGCGTCAGTTGGCGCCGGTATTCATAGGGCATCCAGTCGGTGGGTTCGATCTTTAGCCCGGCGTCGATTTTGGCTTCAAATTCGGCGACTTTGATCGGGTCCTCATCTTCCAGACGGGTTCCCATATTATCGATTTCTATAACAGAAAGGCTACCGTACATATTATTGGTTGGATAAGGGTGAAACAGAGAGTCCGGCAAGTAGGAAGCGACTGGCTTCGTTGCCAATATCTTCGATGGTCATTTCGCCATCGGGGCGATACCATTGGTGAATCCAGTTGAGCGCAGCGATGAGCATGGAAGTGATGAAGCGCGGTTTTACCGGACGAAAAACCCCCATATTCATTCCAGCCTGAATGATTTCAATAAATGCAGATTCATAGCGGTTGATCAGATCGGCATATTCGCTGCGGCGGGGTTCGTCGAGATGGGTCCATTCTCCGAAAAAAATCGCTGAGGCATCCAGGTTCCGGATAATCACTTCCACATGTGCCCGTATCATGCGGTCAAGCCGGTCCTGTACAGCAGTTTTTTCATGAGCAATTGGTAAAACCGTTTCCAGAAACTCCCGGGCACAGCGGATGGCTATTTCCCACAGGATTTCATCTTTGGACTGATAGTGGCTGTAGAGGCTTGCAGGTTTGATATCAAGCGCCTGTGCCAGGTCGCGCATGGAGGCATTTTGAAAACCTTTCTGACTAAACAGCCGGCGGGCAGCCTGGAGAATTTCCTGCTTTCGGGAGCTGACCAATTGAATCTGAGAAATGGGCATATAAACTACCTAATGTTCGTTAGGCAATTTATAGAAAAAAACTGGTTTGGGCAAGTGTGGATAGATTTTAGGGAGAGCCTCGTCAGCTATTCTTCTGCGATTCTTTTAAAGCTATCTGCAATCAGGCTTTTCTGACAAACTCCGATTTTAAAGCCATAGCTCCAAAACCATCAATTTTGCAATCAATATTATGATCTCCTTCGGTCAGCCGGATGTTTTTCACTTTGGTACCGGCCTTTATGGGAGCAGTGGATCCTTTTACGGGTAAATTTTTCATTACAATCACCGAATCACCATCCTGCAACAGATTTCCATTGGCATCCTTTACTACCAGCGTATCTTCTTCCTGCAAATCCTGCGGATTCCATTCATGACCACATTCCGGGCAGGCGTAAAGTTCCCCTCCGGTAAAGTATCCATAAGGTGATTTACACTGGGGACAGGGTTTCATTTCGTCAGACATCTTTTAATTCTTAATATTCTCTGCGAATAAACATGAATTTTTGCGGAATAGTACTGCTGAAAGTCATTTTGTCGCTGGTTAATATAGCTTAGTTTTGCAATGGCAATAATCCTCATGTATGGCAAAAGCCCTTTATAGTCTACCAGGTGATGAAGAACAAGTATCCCAGCACTATTTTGATTTTTTTTGTCATTACGTTAGTAAGCCGATGTTCCATCTCTGAACCGGATGAAACCAGAATCAGTTCAGAAAAATTACAAAAAAAGAAAGCTTTAGCGGCTTTAAATATCCATAGCGCTTTACCCGAGATCGCAAAAGCCCCCAAAAACAACATTCCGGATGCCGAAAAAACAGAATTAGGCAGGTTATTATTTTACGATCCGATTTTATCCGGGGACAAAGATGTCGCCTGTGCAACCTGTCATCACCCCGGCAATGGTTATGCAGAATATAGAGATATATCCATAGGGGTAAATGGAAAAGGGTTTGCCAGCAAAAGGGTCTTTAATACGCCCAATAATATTCCATTTGTAAAACGAAATGCACATACAATCCTTAATGCTGCATTTAATGGGATCAGTACATCTAACCAATACCTCCCGGAGGACGCACCAATGTTTTGGGATTCACGGGTAAAAAGTCTGGAGAAACAGGCATTGGAGCCCATTCTGGCACTTGAAGAAATGAGAGGGACTCATTTTTCGAAGGAGGAGATATTAGCCGAGGTGGTAAACAGGTTAAAAGGTATCCCAAAGTATGCCGCACTATTCCAAGCGGCATTTCCTGAACCCGACCCCATCAATGCAGATAATATCGGAAAATCAATCGCAGCCTTCGAGCGAACTTTAATAACTGCCAATACCCGGTTTGATCAATATATGAGAGGAGACTCCAGCGCGATCTCATTAGCTGAAAAAGAAGGGTTTATGTTGTTTAAAAGAGTCGGTTGTGGTAATTGTCATAATGGACCCATGTTTTCTGATTATAAAACTCACGTATTAGGAGTACCACAAAACACGAAATTATCGGAACCCGATAAAGGGACAAATGATGAGTATGCATTTCGAACAGCCAGTTTGCGGAACCTTCGGTTTACGGCGCCCTATATGCACAACGGAACTTTTAATACGTTAAAAGAAGTATTGGAATTTTATGAAGATATGGCAGATGGTAAAAGCAGAAATGAAGAAATAACAAAACAGCAATTTGATCCCTTAATAAAAGAATTGAAGTTGACGGTAAAGGAAATGGGGCCCATCATCTCTTTTCTGAATGCGTTAAGTGATTCTGAATTTGACAAAGACATCCCGCAGTCCGTCCCCAGCGGTCTGGCGGTAGGAGGAAATATCGATTAGTTTTATTTTGTTAAGGGCTTGCCGTATCATTTCGCCACCAACGCCAACACACCAATTTCAGGCATTCCCTGGAAATCGTTGAGATTTGCCGTTGCTATTTGAGGAATATCATTTGCCATTGCAACAGAGACGATTTCCAGATCGAACACTCGATTTCCACGAGGTTGATATTTTTGAATGAGTTGCTCAAAGTGGCCAAGGCTTGCAGGGGTTGGATATAAAGTGGTGGTATTTTTTTGAACCTCCTGATAAAACTTCATTGAATCAGCTATACCAACATTTAATTTCGAACAAACCGCAAAAAATTCAGAAATAACCTTAGTCGGCACCGATAACTCATATGCAGGATTGGTCAGTATTGCAACAGCGGAGGCATAGTAACCCGACTGGGCATCCAAACCATAGACCAATATATTGGTGTCCAGGATAATCCTACTCATGCGCAAAATCCCGTATATTCACAAGATCCAGCTTTCCTCCGAGATTGACGCTGCCGAGCAGACTCCATTCCCGCTTAGGTGGGGGAGGTGTCTCATCCAGAGCGATAACGGTTACGATCACACGCTTACCGAGAAAATGTTGAAGGTGTGCCTGATTCAATAAAGATTCGCCCCAATGTCCTTGTATGGTAATTGCTTGCATAATCTGCTTTTTTCTCAATGTACGTAATACAGTCCAGATTGTCTAGTTTCGTTATGGTTTTTTCATTCAATTCTTATACTTCTCATCACTCCTTCCGCAACAAAACTGTGGCCGAAATGATCAGCAGGCCGCCAATGGCCATATTCCAGGTAATGGTTTCCTTCATCAGGAAAACGCTAAACATCAGCGCGCTCACAATCTCTACATATGAAAGGGTGGAAGCCGTGCCTGCTTTCAGATGCTTCAGGCCAAAGAAAAACAGATATGCACCAAATGTCCCCAGTAAAATTGCATGTCCGGCGCCAAATAATACATCCATACCGTCGGGAACAGGCCGGTTGATGAGGATAAAAGGCAGGAAAACCACGACCCCCGCCATGTTCTGATAAAAGATAATTTCTGTCCGGCTGTAGAATCCAGAAACTTTCTTAAACACCACCACGCTGGTTGCATGGATCATGGCAGTAAACAGGGCTGCGGTCATTCCCACAAAATCGCGGTTGGCAAAGGTAAAGGGTTTGTCGGCATAGACCAGCGCGATTCCCGAAAAAGCCAGCAGCATAACCACCAGATTGCGACGGGTAATTTTTTCATCCAGATACAAACTTCCTATCAGCGCGACAAATATGGGCCATGTATAGGATATCAACACAGCATTGGCAATAGAAGTGTAAATGAAAGCGGTAAAAAACAAATACATCCGCAACGTATTGAGTACCGAAATCCCGATCATAAAGGGATAATTGCCGCGGAAAATTTGCTGCTTTCGGGAAACCATAATGGCCCCCACAATGGCCGTGGGAAAAATCGCCCGCATAAAACTCATGGAGGTCGCCGCCACATGAATATTCTTGATAAAGACTCCGCTTGCGCCTGCCATCGTCGCCGAGGCCAGAATTGCCATAAGTGCTCGTTCACGCATATAATGTGCAGCAGTCAGTGATATACCTGTCTGCATAACGCCGCAAATATAGCGGTTTTCGACTGGCAGAAAGCTACGGGTTTGGGATAATTTTCAGGATTTTCTATCTTTATTTAAAAGAGAAAGCTATGGCTGTATTACCCGTTCGACGTCTTGTTTCAGTAGAAGATTATCACCGTATGGCGGAAGCAGGGATTCTGACTGAAAGGGATCGTGTAGAACTGATTGATGGTGAAATTATAAATATGGGTCATATTGAAAGCAAATGTGCGGGGCATGTAAATAAAATTAATGCTATTCTCTCACGGCTTTTAAAAAAGAGCGCTGTGGTTAGCGTTCAAAATCCCGTCCATCTCAACAACTTCTCAGAACCCGAGCCGGATATAGCTGTATTGAGGCCTTCACCTGACTTTTATATATCCCATCATCCCCGGCCAGAGGATATACATCTGGTCATTGAGGTTTCGGACTCTTCGCTTAACTGGGACAGGGAAAATAAACTCCCCATGTATGCTGCTGCAGGTATCAAAGAGTGCTGGCTGATAGATATTGCTGAGCAAGAGATAGAAATTTACCGGACTCCTTCAGATAGAATCTATAAATACAGGGAAATTGCGCGGGAAAATGATACAATCACGCTCTCGGATTTTGACCTTACGATCTCTGTAAACGATATTTTATAAGGCTAACAGGGTCAGATTGATAATTCTATTGCCCTCGCATGGGATCCGAAATCCGGGGCTTCGAGCGACCTCAGCCACCGGATTGAAGTAGCTACTACAACACAACAGTTCTACCCGTCCGGAATGCCTCATCGGCTGCCAGTACGATTTTCAGGCTGTTGATTGCGTCGTTGACGTGGGCGGTCATGTCCATGTCTTCCTGAATGGCGCGAAGGAATACGGCCTGCTCCAGGTCGCATAGTCCCTGATGATCGGGCTCGAAAGTGGTATCGACCATTTCGTCGGGTTTGAGAAATTTGCCATCAGCACCCGTAGCTGCATAATGCACTTTCAAGGCATTGGTAGTAGAATGTCCATCCACATCATCAGATCCTCCGGTGCGCTCTGTACCAGATTTATCCACGATACTCACACAACCTTTCGGGCCGATCACGTCCTTGACAAAATAGGCGGTTTCACTCATCATAGGCCCCCACCCTGCTTCGTACCAGCCTACAGAACCATCGTCAAAAGTGACGTGCAAATGGCCGTAATTGTACATCCCGGGTTTGATCTCGTCGGTCAGCCGGGCACCGATGGCATTGACCGATACAGGGTTTGCCCCTGTCATCAGACACATCACATCCACATAATGTACCCCACAGTCCACAATCGGGGACATGGAGTTCATCAGGTTTTTATGCACAGCCCAGGTACTCCCGTGGCTTTGCTGGTTGAGGTTCATACGCATTACCAGCGGTTTGCCGAGGGTGCGGGCGATCTCGATAAATTTTTCCCAGGCAGGATGTACGCGGAGAATATAGCCAATGACGATTTTTTTGCCTTTGGCTATGGCCAGGTCGCGAATTTCTTCGGCTTCTGCCACCGTTTCTGCGAGTGGTTTTTCCACAAAAACATGGGCACCTGCATTGAGTGCCATTTTCACATATTGTGCATGTGTATCGGGATAGGTATTGATGGAAACGGCATCGGGCCTGGTTTCTGCAAGTGCCTTTTCATAACTATCAAACTGCGGGAGTCCGCCCAACTCTTCGGCAAGTCTGCCACGGCTTTCGGGCCCGCGGGCTACCAGACCTACAATTTGAAACTCAGGCATTTTGTGATAAGCCCGGGCATGGGATGCACCCATATTTCCACAGCCTACAACCAGTACTTTAATCGGGGGGTTCATATTCGGTTTCTTTATTGAAAACTAATTTCCTTTTACAAATATAAAAGAACTCAACTGTAAAATGTATATTCAAATCGCCCAATAAGGCTGGGCTAACGTTGTACTTCCTTTTCTCCGCAATTATGGATAAGAAACTACTACTCTTTTTACTGGCTGCGATTTTCGCCGGATGTAACGATCCCCGCTCCGTCACAATCGAATATGTACCGCTTCAGCTAAATATTCAACCTTCTTCGGATAGTCTTTTTTACCTACCCGATGATCTGGAGGTAACCCTGTGGGCAGAATCTCCTCAGCTCTTTAACCCCACAAACCTCGATGTGGATGCCCGCGGTCGAATCTGGGTTACTGAGGCTGTCAACTACCGAGATTTCAACAATTCGCCCAAAAACCACCTGCACTTTGGGGAGGGCGACAGGGTCGTTATTCTCGAAGATACTGACGGAGACGGGAAAAGCGACCTTTCCAAAGTATTTGTACAGGACAAAGATCTTGTCGCTCCTTTGGGAATTGCGGTAATCGGCAAACAGGTCATCGTCTCCTGCGCACCACACCTCATCATTTACACAGATGAAGACGGAGACGACAAACCCGACAAAAAGGAGATATTTCTCAAGGGCTTTGGCGGATTTGACCACGACCACAGCCTCCACGCAGTTGTCGCCGGCCCTGACGGACACTGGTATTTTAATACCGGAAATGCCGGGCCGCATACTGTTACGGATAAAAGCGGATGGACATTGCGCTCGGGCAGCAATTATACCGGTGGAACGCCCTACAACAAGGAAAATTCCGGAGCCAGAGTTAGCGACGACGGGAGAATCTGGGTGGGCGGTCTGGCCCTTCGAATCAACCCCGACGGTACAGGGCTGAAAGTGATGGCGCACAACTTCCGCAATGCCTACGAACTCGCCCTCGACTCTTACGGCAATATGTGGCAAAATGACAACGACGACCAGGTGGTTACCTGCCGGGTAACCTGGCTGATGGAAGGCGCCAATGCAGGGTATTTCAGCGCCGATGGAACCCGCACATGGCAGGCTGACCAAAAGCCGGAACAGCCGATATTTTCCGCCCACTGGCATCAGGAAGACCCGGGTGTACTGCCAGCCGGAGATTGTACGGGTGCGGGCTCGCCTACAGGGTTTGCGGTGTATGAAAGTGAAGTTTTGGGCGAAAAATACCGGGGAATGCTGCTAAGTGTGGACGCAGGGCGAAATGTCATTTTCGCATACAAGCCCAAACCTAATGGTGCGGGATTCGAACTGGAAAGACATGATCTGATCACGACGATCGGTGGTTCGACGGAAGGTTATAAATGGAATGAAATATTTGAGGACACCCGACGCTGGTTTCGGCCAAGCGATGTAGTTGCGGGAACAGACGGCGCCCTGTACATGGCAGACTGGTATGACCCGGTCGTCGGTGGCCACCAGATGCACGACTCCATAGGATATGGCAGAATATTCAGAATCACGCCCAAAGGGAAAAAACTTACGCCTCCGGCACTTGATTTCACCACCATCTCCGGGCAGATAGAAGCGCTGAAAAACCCCTCAGTAAATGTGCGGAATCAGGGGTTTGTCCTGCTGAAAGATCAGGGAGATACGATTGTCGCCGTGATAAAGCCATTGCTCAGCGACCCTAATCCTGCCATTCGGGCCCGCGCCATCTGGCTGTTGGCCCAGCTTGGGCCGGAAGGGCAGACTGTTGTGGAAGAAATTCTGAAACAGGGAAAAGACCCGTTGGAAAGAATTACTGCCTATCGCGCATTGCGGGAAGCTGATCCTGAAAATCTCCTGGCTTACGCAGCCATTGCCGTCAATGATCCCTGGCCGGGTGTGCGACGAGAGGTGGCTGTTTCCCTGCGAATTATGCCCTGGGAGCGAAAAGAAAGCCTTGTGTTACGGTTGTTTGACCAGTATGAGGGCAATGACCGTTGGGAACTCGAAGCCCTCGGTATGGCAGCCGAAGGCGGAGAATCTGTCATATATCAGAAAATCACCCAAAACCTCGATCCGCTCAAATGGTCCGGGACTATTTCCCAAATCGCCTGGCGGCTTCACCCTGAGGAGGCTGTAACAGCCCTCAAGCAAAGAGCACTTGCAGAATTTGTTATTAGTCTGACAGAACGAAAACAAGCAATGGACGCCCTGGCATTTATTCCACAGCGGGAGGCCGCACTTGCCATGCAGGAAATTGCACAACATGGCGGCAAAGACATAGCGCCGCTCGCGTTATGGTGGGTGGAAAACAGGAAAAATAACGAATGGCAGGCCTGGGCAGCCGATTTGCCTGTACAGGCCGATGAATCAGGCGGAGCGGACTATCGAAGTCCCGATATAACCAGTCTGGGTTTAGGCACAAATGAAACAACAGCCGATGAAGCAATCTGGAATGCAGCGGCCATTGCGGCAACCACAGGCGACCCAGCAAAAGGCAAATCCACTTTTGAAAGAAGCTGTCTGACCTGCCACAAGCTGGGCGAACAGGGAAATGATATTGGCCCTGACCTAAGCCAGATTCACACCAAATTTGACCGAATCTCGCTGGTGGATGCGATAGTTAACCCTGGCGGTTCGATTGCTTTTGGCTATGAACCCACACAAATCGAAACCAAAAGCGGAGCAACATACTTTGGGTTTCTGCTGAGCGACGGTAATGTCAAAATGCTCAAAGAACTATCCGGCGAACGACGCGCTATTCGCAGTGAAGATATTCTCAAAAAAGAAAAACTCAACCAGAGCATTATGCCCATACCAGCCGGACTGGGGCTAAAGCCAGCTGATGTTGCGGATATAAGTGTTTATTTATTGAGCCGAAAATAGGCATCCCAAATTGTTGGAAAGCAAATACAAAGGACAGGAAGGCGGGAGAATATTACTACCACCCTCAGTCATTTAGTACCCGCCCCGGTAGCACCGGGGGAAATGTAAAGGGGGAAGAGACTTCAACACAACAGAGAACAATGAATAAGGAAAAAACAACATTATCCCAACCGGAACATTACCTTTGGAAAAAGGTGAGAGAAACCACCGCGAATTTAGATCCATAAACAGCACCGGACGCATGACTTTGGCTTTTGGCTTTTGGCTTTTGGCTTTTGGCTTTTAGCTTTTGGCTTTTGGCTTTTAGCTTTTGGCCTTTAGCTTTTAGCCTTTAGCCAACAGCCAAGACCCAACAGCCAACAACCAACAGCCAACAACCAACAACCATGAGAGACTTTAGAAATTTAGAAATCTGGAAAAAAGGAATATCAATGGTAAAGGACATTTATACCGTGACCAAGTTATTGCCGGATACAGAAAAATTTGGTTTAATAAGCCAAATGCAACGATGTGCGGTTTCCATTCCATCCAACATAGCAGAAGGATGTAGCAGAAATAGTGAACGGGAATTCAAACGTTTCCTGGAAATTGCTATCGGTTCCGCATTTGAACTAGAAACGCAGTTATTAATCTGTGTTGAACTAAACTACTTTAGCCAGCAACAAGTGGAACGCATTCAAAAAAACCTCACCACCATTCAAAAACAAGTAAACTCCCTTATAACCAAAATAGCTTTTAGCCTTTAGCTTTTAGCTTTTAGCCTTTAGCCAACAGCCAATAGCCAACAGCTAACAGCCAATAGCTAACAGCCAATAGCCAACAGCAAAATTACCCGTTTGTAAATACATATTCTATCACCCCTTATATCTCTCTAGCTATGCCTACACGCAGATCCATGATCAAAACCTCAGCCGCCGGACTTGTTGGTCTGGGGTTAAGTGCTTATATGAAACCGCTACTGGCAGGAGAAAACCGAAGGTTTCGCATCGGTGCCTGCGACTGGTCGATCGGTAAAAGATGTGATCCGACCGCATTTGAGTTTGCCGCAAAACTGGGTCTCGACGGGGTACAGGTAAGTGTGGTAAATGATCAGGATATCATTCATCTGAATGACCCCACTACCAGAAGAAATTATCAAAAAGCTGCCAGAAAAAGCGGAACTCAAATCGGCGGTCTGGCAATCGGGAGGATGAATGAGGTTCCCTACAAGTCTGATCCGCGCACGGAAGAATGGGTCAGCAGCAGCATTGATCTGGCAAAAAAGCTGGGCGTACACGCGATTCTACTGGCTTTTTTTAGCAAAGGCGACATAAAAGGAGATAAAGAAGGCACAAAGGAGGTCATCCGGAGACTAAAAAAAATTGCCCCAAAAGCAGAGAAAGCCGGGGTCATCCTGGGAGTAGAATCATGGCTCAGTGCAAAAGAGCACATGGAAATCATCGACGCAGTGGAGTCTCCCAATGTGCAGGTGTATTACGACCTCGCCAATTCCAACAAAATGGGGTACGACATCTACGAAGAAATTGTCTGGCTGGGGAAATCACAGATTTGCGAATTTCACTTCAAGGAAAATGACTTTCTGCTGGGGCAAGGGCGGGTAGATTTTCAGAGAATACGCACGGTACTCGACGAAATAGATTATTCGGGCTGGGTGGTGATTGAAGGAGCGACGCCAAAGGGCACGAGTATTGAGGATGCCTATCTGCACAATGTTTCTTTTGTAAGGGGAGTGATGGCGTAGCAGATGCGAATATTTATCTTTAACACAAAACCGAAAGAAACCCTATGAATCTTCAGCAACTCGAGTACGTCGTCGCAGTAGATGCACACAGGCACTTTGCCAAAGCAGCTGATGCCTGTTTTGTCACACAGCCCACGCTCAGTATGCAGATCAAAAAGCTGGAAGAAGAGATCGGTGTGATCATTTTTGACAGAAGTAAAAAACCCGTAATGACTACCCGCCAGGGGCGGATATTGATCGACCAGGCGAGAATTGCCCTGCGGGAAATCAACCGGATCGGCGAAATCATGCAGAGTCTGAAGGATGAAATTGATGGCGTATTTCGGATTGGTATTATTCCGACACTAAGCCCATACCTGCTTCCATTATTTCTGCCGGCATTTACCCGGGCATATCCTAAAGTAGAATTGGTCATCGAGGAACAATTGTCTGAAGTCATTCTTCGAAAAATCAGCCAGGACCAGATCGATGTAGGGATTATGGTTGCGCCAAAAGATATGAAAGGGTTTCGCAAACAGCCCCTGTTTTTTGAAGAATTTCTTCTCTATTTCTCGGCACAGCATCCGCTCACGCAGCAAGATGAGGTAGCCCTCGACGAGCTTGATTTATCAGAACTTTGGTTGCTGAAAGAAGGGCATTGTTTTCGCGACCAGATCCAGCAGTTGTGTTCCAGATATGAGCATGAAGATGCCCACCCTGCAATCCGGTTTGAAAGCGGAAGCCTGGAGACCGTCAAACGAATGGTAGAACACAATTTTGGATTTACCCTCCTGCCTCAGTTGGCGATAAGAGATATTCGTCCGGAAAATATACCCCTGTTAAGGCATTTTAAAAACCGGCGCCCACTCAGAGAAGTCAGTCTGATTACAGCCAGAAGTTTTTTAAAAATGAAACAAATCGAAGCGCTTTCAGACATTATTTTAAAATGCCTGCCCGAAGAAATCGTCAGAGAAGAAACGGGAGAAGTGATTGAATGGGCGGGGTGAGAAATCGGAGGCCAATGACAAAGTGTAATCCCTTGTGTCCCTTGCGCCTTCCTCCTGCCCCTTGTGTTTACTTTATTTTGCTGCGAACACCACTGGATAGCCTGGATATACCTTTGCCAGATACTTGTAAATCTGCGGGAAAGGGAGGATATTGGGGAGAGGAAATGAGGAGGAAAATGGTATGGGGGGTGGATATGGATTTTGGCTACCAAGTCTAATTATTGTATCAAAAGTGGTCAAATAATCGTATTTTCCTATAGATTTGAATAAACAAAGCAATAAATGGGTGTTTTAATAACCGATGATCTTCTCAAAAATGCTCCTATGTCGGAAAGCGAGTTTCGTCTGGAGTTGGCTATATTTTTGTTTGAAAAGGAAATCTTTACCCTTGGTAAGGCGAGTGAATTTGCAAATAAACCCCAATTTATCCTGCAACAAGAATTGGCTAAGCGGAAAATTCCGGTTCATTATGGATTAGAGGAATACATGGAGGATTTGGCTACTGTTGAAGAAATGAGAAAGAGAAGTGATAATAATTAGCGATACCTCCGTAATTAGCAATCTAATCCAAATAAGTCGATTGCAGATATTGAGCAGCCTATTTGGAGAAATAATAATCCCTACAACCGTTAGGCTGGAAATTCTTCAACTAGAGGAATATGGCATTAGTCTTGAACAATTTCGAAACGCTTCCTGGATCAAAACCCAGGATCCCGTTGACATAAATATGGAAAGAGGTTTACGAGAATCATTGGACGCAGGGGAAGCGGCCGCAATTACTCTGGCAAAAGAATTGAATGCTGATTACTTAGCAATCGATGAAAGAGCTGGCAGAAGAATAGCAAAATCATTAGGGATAAAAATAATTGGATTAGTAGGCATACTCATTCGTGCGAAAGAAGCAAACCTGATTGAGAATGTTCGCCCCATTTTAGATCAGTTAATCACTGAGGCGAACTTCTATATTGGAGAGAAATTTTATCAACAAATAATTGAAAACCTGGGCGAATAGCCGAAAAAGGATCGGGACAATATGCCATTTTCCGAGGAAGTCAGAAAACCATCTACATAGGCAGACACACAAAGACAGCACGAAGGTCTCAAAGATAGCATTTCCCTTGTGTCCCTTGCGTCTTCCTCCTGCCCCTTGTGTTTACTTTATTTTGCTGCGAACACCACTTGGATAGCCGGGATATACCTTTGCCAGATACTTGTAAATCTGATGGAAAGGGAGGATATTCGTAAGAGTCAATAAGAAAATAAACGCTACGCGTAGCATTTATGCGGATGTTGTAGCGCATTTTGGCAGACTGCAAAACAATAAACTGATTCATAAAATGATAAGTAGAATTTTACGGTTAATAATATGCTTGACAATGATTTCATGTTCAAGCCCAAATCAAAATAATGACATGAGTATTTTCAAAAAACTATTCGGAAAGAAAGATGTTAAAAAAGAATTTACACAAGAAGAATTAGATAAGGATTATGAATTAAAAATGGCTGGATTGGAAGCATACTACTATACATTTTTAATCAGGAGGGGTTTTAGGGGTTTTGGAGATGGATTCAAGATAGGTAAGGAATCGTTGTAGTTGCTGGGATTTTTCGATCAGATAGGCGAGTCCGGCCCGGAAGAGGGAGCAGGCTGGCCATCGGGTTCCGTCGGCGTATTTTTTGAGCGGTATTTTCTTTTTTCTTCGCCATCCTTCTCGGAGTGCGAGCAGGTAGGCGGTGGCTACGAGGGCCATCATGAGCCGGGTTTTGCCCGCGTCTTTGAGGTTGAGGTCTTCGAGGTGATAGCCGTTGGTCTTGAGGTGCTTGAACATGCACTCGATCTTCCATCGGAGCTTGTAAGCGGCGGCGGCGTATCGGCTACTACGAAGGGTAGTGAGGAAAACCATGACGGGTTCGTCTGCGCCGACTTTAGGGTTGGGCATCATGACGAGGGTATAGGAAGTATGGTTGAGGGTGATCCGTTTGCTGACGACTTTCTTTTTTTGCTGGCAGCGGCGGTACATGGCCCGATAGCTCCGCCCGCAGACGGCATTAGTATCTTGCTCGTAGTCGCCGCGCTTCATCCGGATCACAAAGTGTAGGCCCTTGTCGCTGAGGTACTTAAACCATTCTTTGCCGATGTATTCCCGGTCTGCGAGCAGGGTCATCCCACGCAGATCGAAGATACCGAGGGCCTCGTCCATCATCTCTTTTCGTTCTTCCTGATTAGAGGTACCGATCTTACCGAGCTGCTTCCAGTACAGGGGGATGGCTACGCCGCCTACCTGGACAGCCAGTACGAGGTAGTGGATTTCGGTCTGGCCAAACTGCCAACTCGTGCCGTCAAGGATCAGCGTCTGATGCCCCCCCTGACGCAGCAGCCCCAGATTGTGGCGCAGGATGTCGTGCAGAAATTCTTCCGACTTACCCCAGTCTTTAAAAAATCGGATCAGCCGCTGGTAGTGGCTCTGCACATCGGTGTGTGTCTTGCCCAGTACGCTGCTGACGTGGTCCTTGAGTTTGTACAGGTTGACCGTTTGGCCCAAACTGATCAGCGATACGAGCAGGTAAAAATTCTTTGCTGCACCCAGACCATAGTCTTGGTAGATTTTACTAAATTTGAGTAGTTGCGAAAAAGGCATAGGTATCGTTGTCTTGGTAAACACAATACTCTTGCTTTTTTCGCCTTTTTTCAAAATTGTCTAGTAGGCTGGATTGGAAGCTGTTTTAGGAAAGTCACACGAATTGGTTGGACATGCGATAATTCCATTTGATATTGGTGGAACAGTTGACATTTATTATTTTCCCAACGGAATCAAAGGTACTGGATTTGCTACAATGGAGCTATTACAACCAAATGGAAAAGGACCGATTCCAAATAGATTAGGAACGTATGAGATGGTTGCCTTTACTAAACTTGATTATGTTCAAGATACGACTGAGACAAATCCTTTTAATTTAATCGAAAGAAAGATTTGTGGGATTTTTACAGGGATTGGCAATTATTCGTTTCAAGCAAAACTTGAGCCTTTGGAGACAATAGAACTACCGCAAAACGAGGGAGAACCAAATCTGTGTTTGATACTTGATGAGTACAAGCCTGAAAATAAAGAATTTAAAATTGGTGACAGAAAACATGGATTGCTTTTAGTTATGGAAGTACATCGTGCTGAAATGGAATTTGCAATGGAAAATGGCACTGGTAAACTGATTAAAAAACTGAAAGCAAATGGATTTTATCCTTATTCTGATATGGATAGAAAATCTGTGATAGAATAAAAAACGACGCTACAACAATGTGTATAGTGCATGCGGGTTTCAGAGGTTTTCGGGCGTTTGTGGCTCGTAAAAAAAGTAGGTGTAAACTGAAAGGAAATCGCTTCTTAATCCCGCACGACACCATACACTTAACGTTGGTGGCAATGCTAACGGACACGACACCTAAAAAATAAAATTAACCCAGAAAAGATAAATGCAAGAATATATACACGGAGCAAAATGGTGGAAATTTGATTTCCACAACCACACACCAGCATCAAACGACTTTGGAAAAGGAGATGTAACTCATATGGCAATCACACCTGAAAATTGGTTGCTTATGTATATGACAGCAGGAATAGACTGCGTTGCAATTACTGACCACAATTCGGGCGAATGGATTGATAAATTAAAAACTGCATTGGCTGCAATGGAAGCCGTTGAACCAAAACCAGCGGGCTATAGAAAATTATATTTGTTTCCTGGTGTTGAAATATCAGCTTCTAGTAATACTCATATCCTTGCATTATTTGACATTTCGGCTGATACAAAAAAGATACAAGCTCTTTTAGGAGCTGTTGGCTTCCCTTCTGATCAATTTGGAACTTCCGATGCAGTTACTGAAAAATCTGTTGAGTTAGTAATAAACGAAATTCACAAAGCGGGTGGGATTGCAATTCCAGCCCACATCGACAAAGCAAGTGGCTTGTTTGTAAATCAATCAGGCAACACTTTAAAGCAGACTTTAGCAGTTGAAGGTCTATTGGCAATAGAATTAATCGACAAAGCTTTTGCAAAACCAGATGTGTACACCCAATCAAAACTTAGATTAGCAGAAGTAATTGGAACAGACAGCCACATTGCGGCACAAGTTGGAACAAATTTCACTTGGGTAAAAATGGGGGAACCTTCATTAGACGCACTTAAACTTGCTTTGCACGACAGAGAAGACGGTATAATCAGGAAAGACGAAATCACAATTGACCCTAATTCAATTTCAAATCGATATTTCATAAAATCCCTTTCCGTAACAAATGGATTTAAAGCAGGAAACGGAACTCCATTAAAAACAGAATTTAGCCCTTGGCTTACTTCTGTTATTGGAGGTAGAGGTTCAGGAAAATCAACCATTATTAATTACCTGAGAATTGCCTTAGCACGTATAGACGAAATGCCAAATGAAGTTCAATCTGAGTTTGACAAGTTTAATCAAGTTGGACGCAAGAACGGCACAGGAATGCTTAGAAACGAAACAATTATCGAAATTGAAATTTTCAAAGATGGAAAGTTGTACTTAATCAAATGGAACAACTCTTCACATACTCTCCAAGAGTTTGACAGTTCAACTGGAAATTGGAGTGCACCAATAACAATTTCAAACATCAAAGAACTGTTTCCAATACAAATTTTTAATCAGAAAGAGCTTTACGCACTAACGGGAAATCCATCAAAGCTAATTGAATTGATTGATTCACAATTCGACAAACCAGCTTGGGAGGAAGCAAAAGAGTCATTAATTAATCAATGGATTTCTAAGCGTGCCCAAAAGCGTAAACTTAATAATGCTATTTCAGAAGAAACAAATATTAGGGCACAATTAGGAACTGTAAACAATACAGTTGCTCTGTTTGAAAGTTCTGATTACAGAGAAACATTAAACAACTTCAATAAACTTACCGCAACTAATAAGTTTTTCTCAAATACAAATTCAGGTGTTTCAGGCTTTATATCACAGATTCAAAATGTAGTACAATCGGCTCCTGTAATAGAAGTACCTGAAACAATTGCTGATAAAGTTGTTGATGACTCATTGAGTTTCATACAAGAAATGAATTCTGCTCTTACCGGAGCAAAGGCAAAACTTGAAGAAGCTCTTCAACTATTAGAACCATATAGAGAAAATCTGCAAGGTCAATTAAACTCTCATTCTTGGTTTCAACAATTTGAATCTGCAAGACAAGCGTATGCTGAAATTGCTGCTAGCATACAAGATTTAGGAACTGAAAATTACGAGACCTTAATTCAGCGTAGGTCAACATTAACAGAGAAGCTTAGTTTGATAGAATCTCAAAAAGCAGAACTTTCAGTTCTAAATTTAGGTCTTGAGGAACTTTACAACTCAATTATTGAAAAAGAGAAGGAATTAAGAGCAAAACGTAATGATGTCATTTCAAGGTGGCGTGCTTTTGAAGATGCAGATAATCCATTTTTAATTATTGAATTGCAACCAATGGCTGACGTTGATAATGCAAATTCTACAATTAGAGAACTACTTCGTAAATCAGGTGGCGAATTTTCAAATGATATTTATGGAACTAATGATGATAATGGGCAATCTTGGGGCTTAATAGCAAGAATAATAAACGAAGACGAAACTACAAGGTGGCAAAAAAGACAATCTGAAATAGAGAAATTCGTTTCTGCAACAGAAGCCGACAAAAAAAATCTTGATTTACGTTTGGCAAGACACCTTGACTCTTTGAAGCAAAATACACCCGAGGACATTGACAGATTACTTGTTTGGGTTCCAGAAGACAAACTGATTTTGAAATTCAAAAAACAAGGCAGAGAGGAAGATATTCAAGCAGGTTCAGCAGGTGAAAGAACGGCAGGTATGTTAGGCTTGCTTTTAGCTTTAAATGATATTCCGCTAATTATTGACCAACCTGAGGACGATTTAGACACTAAACTTATTTCCAATTTTGTTGTAGAGGGGTTCAAAAAGCTAAAGAAAAAAAGACAATTGGTGATTGTTACTCACAATCCAAACATAACAGTAAATGCAAATTCTGACAATGTTGTCCATATGGACTTCGTTGGAGGACAAGTTGTAAAAGCTGGAAACAAAGCTCTTCAGGATAAAGACATTAGAAATGCTGTTTGTGAGGTAATGGAAGGTGGTAGAGAAGCGTTGAACAAACGCTATTTTAGAATTTCAAAAGCACTAAAGAAATGAATGACAAGGCAAAAGAAAGAAGCACAGCCACCAACAACTAAGTTTTCGCGTAGCGCCCAGCATGAAAACGCTGTTCCCCCCACCAAGTTAAGCCCCCATTCTCCCGAATAGCGAGCATCCGGTCGAAATACCCTGGGTTGAGGCACACAAGTTTCTGGTTGGACAAACATCACGGCATCTCCACAACCGCCTCCATCCCATCTGTCATACGGATGTCCCAGCCTTCTCCTTTGGAGGAGGAGATAAAATAGGCTTCCAGGCCCAATTCGGGGTGTTTCTCCAAAAACTCCCACGCCTGGTCAAATCCCATTACCATAAAAGCTGTGGCATATGCGTCGGCAGTTGCGCATTTTTCCGCCAAAACAGAAACGCTCAGCAAGGTATGATTGACCGGATATCCGGTGTGCGGATCTATCGTGTGGGCGTATTTCACCCCGTCCTTTACATAAAATTTCCGGTAATTGCCGGAAGTCGCCAGCGAACGGTTTTCCAGATTTGCAATGGCAGACATGACGCTGATCCCCTCAATCTCCAGCGGCTGCTCAATACCCAGTGTCCACCACTTGCCTTCCGGATTTTTTCCTTTCGCCCTTACTTCTCCCCCAACCTCTATCATATAGTTTCTGATCCCCATTTTTTCAAAAAAGTCGGCCAGCACATCTACGGTATATCCCTGCGCAATAGCGTTAAAATCGAGTTGTATGCCGGGTTGCTTTTTTCTAAGGGTGTAAAATCTGCTCGCTTTATCCGAAGTACTGAGGGCTAATTGTGTGAATCCGACAAACTGCCTGACGGAGTCGAGATTGTTTACCTTTATTTCCGGCACTTTTTCGGGGCCAAATCCCCAGGCTCTGACAAGCGGCATCACCGTGGGATCAAACAGCCCATCTGTCAATCGATATACTTCCCCCGACTGCATCACCATTTCCCGAAAATGAACATCATCCGTTGAAAGCGAATCGTCGCGGTTGAACTGGCTGATGGTGGAATTTGGCTGATACGTGGAAAGAGACTGGTCAATCACAGCAAAAATCGAGTCAATCGACGGTTGAAAATTCCGCCCCGCAGGATCCATGCAGGTAACAGAATAGCTGGTCCCCTGCGCGGGACCGGAGAACTGTAAAACCACTCCTTCCGGTTTATTTTCGCAGGAAACCAGCATCATACATATAGCGGCAACAGCCCAAAAGTTTTTCATTCAGAAAAATTTAGGCTACGCCGATTTCTTCCATCATACTTTGATCGATATTGGTAATACGTCTCGAAGCTGCGTCCCACTCTACTCTTCTTCCGGTACGAACAGAAATCGTAGCCATATGGGCGGAAATTGCTTCTTCAAAACCCTGTTCAATACCACAGCTGGGGTTACCACCATGCCGGATACAGCTCAACCATTCGCGAATATGCAGGTGCGTAGGATCCACACGCTTTCCATCGCGGTAGGTATAGAGCAATCCTTTATTGGCGAAGTATGCAGCAGTCGCTGAGGTTACGCCATCCACACCTTTGGCACGTGGATCATACACATACAAGGGCGTTTCAGGGGCAATGACTTTGTCTTTGAGCATGGCCTCGTACCGTGTCGAACGTGGGTCTGCATATACTGTCAGCGAATTGCTGATATCCATCGTAGCGTCGTGTCCCATGAGTAATGTGCCGCGGGAATACTGATTGCCCAAAGTCGCACTGTAAAGGAAGGTCATGCCTTTCTCTTTTCCAGGCTCCTGGCTGATGCCGGAGGTATATTCCGGGAATTCCATCACAACCTGAAATACGTCAGGCACCTCGCGACCGTCGCGGTGGGTATAGATTCCCCCTGAAGCCGTAACAGAAGCGGGAATACCCATTTTCAGGATGCAGTTCATCCGGTCGTAATCATGGGTAAGCAGGTCGCCCGAAAGTCCGGTTCCATAGGCCCACCATTTGCGCCAGCGGAAGAAATGTTCGGCATTATAGGGAATCGCCGGAGCATTGCCGAGAAACTGTTGCCAGTCAATGGTCTGCGGGCTTGCTTTTTCGTGAATCGTGTATTGCCATGCACCGTTGTCGTCATTTCGGTTGGTAGAGATCTGGATCAGGTTAATATGGCCCAGCACATTTTTGGCGATGATATCCTGTGCGGTAAGGAAACTCTGTGTTTGCCGATGCTGGTGTCCCACCTGAAAGACGATGCCCGAACTTTTGACGGTGTCGTACAGCTCGTAAGTTTCACCGACTTTGTGGGTCATACATTTTTCAACATAGACATGTTTGCCAGCACGTGCGGCGGCCATAGCCATCGGCGCGTGGTGATGGTCAGGCGTAGCAATGATCACCGCGTCGATATCACTGCTGGCAATCATATCTTCAAAACGCGCGTACCGCTTGGGCGTATTACCGTCCACACTTCCCGCATCAATGGCAGATTCGGCACGCACATCAAAGAGGTCGCATACGCCGGTAATGCGGATGTTGAGGTTTTCCTGTTCCATAAAATCTTTAAGACGGTTGTCATTCGGATTTTTGGCGAGGGCCTCCTGCATATTCTTTTTCCATTCGCTGTTGGCAAATCCTGCGGCGCGCATGAGTTGTTCGCCGCGGATGCCGTAGCCCACAATCCCGATCCGGATAGGATCACCGGCCATGTCACCGGAAGGTGGCGGAGGCGCAGCCTGGATATTGAGTTCGTTGAGGATATTATTTTTGAGGGACTTGTCAGAGCTGTTTTTTGCCCAGGCACCAAGGCCGAAAAAACCCAGAACGGGCAGCGCAGCGAGGCCTTTGATCAGATCTCGTCTGCCGATTCCGGAGGAGGAATTTTGTTCTTTATGATTATCCATGATAGGTTATCGTTTGGGGTAAAAGGAAATGTCAGGCTACGGTTTCTTTTTCAGTCATTTTTGCTGCAACCGGTTCAGCACTGGGAACAGATTCGCCACGGCGGAGGGCCAGCAACCTTTCAAGTCCGACATAAATACTGGTTGGGAAAGCATAGAGCACACCGAGGGCAAACATCTCAATCAAGTTTTTATTGACAAACAAGTAACTACCTTCACTGGGCAGGGCATATTTGGCGCCGATGATTGCCGGGTGAGAAAGGTAGTACATAGCGAGGAGGACAATGCCTCCAAGGGCAGCATAGCGGGCAAAAAGCCCGAGGATGAGACTCAGACCGATGATAATGAGTCCCCAGACGTTGACAAAATCTACAATATTGAGCAGCCAGGGCGTGCCAGCCATCGAATGGAAAATGCCGGCAAACCACCCCTGGGAATCCATGAGGTAACCAGAGGCCGACCAGTTGGGGTTCCAGAGTTTGACCACGCCTTCGTAGAGGAAATGCCATCCAATGAGCATGCGCAGGATGACCAGCATACGCAACTGAAGTCGCGAGTATCGCGAGGAGTCGTTGAGTGCAGATGTAGTATCCATAGTTAATCAGAATTGATAAATTGTTACGAACAAGGAAAGTAAAGTACAATTTTCCGGGGAGAGATTCAATGATATAAACCAAAAAGTAAAGAGTTTTTCGGAAGGCATCCGACATAACATGACCATTATATAAAGAGGATCAGAACCAGAAACGAAAACCCTTAAGGAGTCATCTCTTTGGTTGTATTAGAATAAGTTAAGCGTAACTACTTAGGTACTCAAGAGGGGGAAAAAGGAATTTTTCCCCTCAAACAAATCGGTAAGCTCGTTGAGGGCATTGCGGTTGCGTTTTCGGAGGGTGGATAAAAAGGAATAAATCCGACAAAAGCGATCCAGTCCGATTTTGGTTCGGAAGCAACCCGCATTTTTCTGTTTGACCTTCAGCGGTCGAATATCCCTTTCGGCCTGGTTATTGGTAAAAGGCACATCGGTTTGTGAGGCAAATAATAAGACGGCGGATTTAAATTTGTTTAGGCGGTTGTATAAATTCCTGCCCTTGGATTGTCGGGGTTTTCCGCGGAGATTTTTGATCGGCGGGGGTTCTTCCTTATTGGCACTTTTGCAGATGAGATCGTAGCGTCGCCAGAAGGGATCTTCCGGGGTGAGTTGCCAGGTCGGTTCAGTCTGGATTTTTTGATGTAGGGTGAAGAGCAGTCGTTGCATCCGGGCGGCCCAACGGGATCCATTTTCTTTCAACCCCTGAAGTTCCCGTACCAAATGCGCCCCACAAAGCGCATGTCGTATGTGTTCAAAAGAAAAATAGGGAGCCCAACAATCATGCACCAGTGTGCCCGAATATCCCGGTAAAATCGAGGCGTCTCCCAGCGCTTCCCGACCCCGCTTTTCATGCCCATAGACGTAGGTATAATCGGCGGTGCTGCTGGTATGCACCCAGTGTAATTTCCCCGCCGTTCGCACCCCGGTCTCATCGGCATGAACCACCGCCGAGGCCGCAACTTGTGCCTTGATTTCGGCTTCTACCGGCGCCAGCCGCTCGTAGGCCTGACTCAGTGCCTGTTCCTGCGTATGATCGTTGATCGAATATCCATACAAATCCAGAAATAATTCACTCGTCCGCTGCCACGATAAATGAAACTTCGTGTTTAATAAGGCCACCAGCGCCTTGACCCCGGAACCATATTGGACCGGCGACGACACCTCCTTCGGAAACGGTTGGTAGATCACCGAGCGGCATTTCGGGCACCGACATTCATACGACTGATACTCCCGCACATACAACGCTTGAACGGGCAAATCAAACACCTGACGACGGGCTGCCAGTTGGGGTTCCCCCCCCGCCAGACTTTCTCCACACTCACATCGATCCGGTATCAAGGCCACTACCTCATCTGCTTCTGCTACCATCTCCAGCGTGTGACCCTTATGACCTACCTGCCCCCCCGACTTCTTCCCTTTGCCTTTCTTCTTCGGCAGCACAATCTTCTTCCGAAATCCATCACTTGACGAGGGCTTCGAACTATTCCCACTGTTTTGGTCCAACTGCGCACGCAAACGCTTCACGTCCTCACTTAAGGATAACACCTGGGCCATTAATTCCCGTATTAACTCATGACAGCCTTCCAGCGTTTCGGGTAAGTTCATCTGCGCTCTTTTTATCTAATTTATTATTTTTTTTCAGGTCTCTCCTTTTTTTTTATTTCCTTGAGAGGGAACCTAAGTAGTTACAGTTAAGCTAAACTTCTGTACTAAATTTTTGATACGAAGTCTTTTCATTGATCGGAAATTTTCCAAAATTAATAAAAAAAGAAATAAACGAAAGTTTACCTTACCGAGATTGCTTTCAAGGAATAATAGATGTATTTTTAGATATCAAATATATTTAAAATTCAAAAATTATAAAAATATGGAAAACCCACATATTGAAAAAATACTTGATTCAGCCCCCTTGATTAACATGTTGAATTTAGGGAACCCTGCCCTCTCTGATACTAGTCCGGGAGTGAAAGGTCTCATCTTAAAGCTGGAGACGTCAAACGGTGAGTCCATTCTGAAAGTGGGTAGGCTATATCTTAATGACGATGCTACCTATGAAATTCAGTTTTCTCCTAAGGGACAAGTAACCCAATGGTTTGAGAATATTGTATTAGATATACCCATACCAGCCCGCGATCTTCACTTTTATGATAATACTGTAGAGTTTGGACTCACATTTTTTCCGACCCGCCAAATCAATGACCTTCTTAATTATGGAGAGAGATCTACTACTACGGGAATCAAAATTACCCGAGGATTAACCTCTTTTCCTAATAAGCGACATACCAGCAACAAAAAGTCTATTTATATAATGAGAACCTATCGAACATTAGTTGCAAGGCCTGAGCCAGATCCTGTACGATCTGTTAGTGATTTAGAAGTAAATACCGGGCCTGTATCAGAAGACCAGGCGCTTTCGTTAGTTATAGCCCCCCCCTGCCCTCCGATTTGGAGAGAGCAAGAATTGCTTCGTGTTGCTGTAGAGACTTCCGAACGCCAAGGAATGCCCATAACCTATGGACCAATTTATAAGATGAGCCCCTCATTAAAACTTAGGCTCGCCTTCGGCGATTTCTTTAAAAGTACCTGGAATAGTTTATTTGGGAAAAAAGCTGTAAACCGCAAATAGAATGATTATGTGTTGAGAATCGGAATCATAACAATTCTTTTTGCAGGAATCCTGATATCGGGACAATCTCAGATTGTCCCGCTGCCTTCACATAGCCTTACCCCTGAAGAGGGTCTCTCTCAAAGTACCAATTCCTACATTTATCAGGATTCTTATGGATTTGTATGGATTAGCTCTCTCGAAGGCTTAAACAGATTTGATGGCAGACATATCCAGATTTTTAAACCTGATACATCTGAGAAAAGCATTCTGGGACGCAATATTCAAAGCGATTTTTTTGAAGATAGCAAAGGAAATATCTGGTTTACTACCGAAGCGGGAATCAACTGTTACAGGCGAAGTCGTGGCAATTTTGACCAGTACGGGATTTTTTATCATGGCATATCGCTCAAAAATAAAATCCACTACGCTTTTTATCTCGAACGAGACCGATTTCTTTGGGTCATTTGCCAGAACAATCTGTTTGTATTTGATACCCATCAAAAAGACACGCTTCTTACCAGCCAATATCTTCATCCCTTGCCTGGTGTACGTTGCCATGTCTCAGTGGATGCGGAGGGGTATGTAAGCCAGGTGTTGGCATGTTATTGGGATAATCCTCCCGGAGGTTGTGAAATCATCAATTATGACCGGGAGAGAAACGTTGTTCAAAAACAATCATACCCGATTCTCAACAATACCTTCGTTTACTTTGATGGTAAAATAGAAGACGAAAACCGTATTTGGATATCTACCAGCCAGGGAATACTAAAAATAGATAACACCGGCCAAAACCAATCCGGCAACAATTTTTTCGCATATAAAACAGGTCAGACACACAGAAAAATCACGCCTTTTACCGATGGGAAATTTCTCGTGAAAGTTGGGCGAAATGATATAGCCGTATTTGACCCCGCCCAGAATAGCTTTTCATTATTAATAAGTAGTATAAGCAAACTGGGAGAAGCTATCCATCTGAGCAAAACAAATACCCTTTGGAATTCAGTAGAAGGTGTCGGCGTCGAATATAGACAGTTGACACCCGTCACTTTTTCTCAACCCATCGCACCGAATCAAACAGGAGCCATTTGGGCAATTTATTCATTCAAAGATAGTTCCGTCGCGGTGCTGGCCAATTCCAGGAACACCTATATCCAAAGTGCTGACGGAAATATCTCCCAAACTACCTTGAACCGGTTTTCAAAAATTCTGGAAGACAAATCAGGCGTAATGTGGGAAATCTCAGAAGCCGGATTGGGTATCAGAGATATGAAGACAGGATTATATGTATCTTTTATCCAAACGGGTTTCAACTTTATTTTTTACGATTTGGCGGAATACGAATCTGAATTACTTATCGCAACAAACAGAGGATTATTTACTTTCAACAAAAAAACACTAGCATTTGACAGTCTTCATTTTGTAACAGAAGATCCATACATCCTGAATGTACTATCCGACCGGCAGGGCCGAATTTGGATGGGTACAGGCGAAAGACTGGATGTTTGGGAAAGGATAGGAAAAGACTCTTTAGCGGTTATTCGTTCGTACCCGGGAAATGGGTTGGTTAACCACATCGTTGAGGATACTTTTTCGCATACGATTTGGGTTGCGACCTCTTCCGGGTTGGGCAAAATAAACAACCATACACTGGACATGGATTTGATTGGGGTCAAAAATGGATTACCCGAAATTTACCTATATGCGATAGTTCCCGACGGAGAAGAAAGGATATGGTTAAGTACCAACCAGGGTATCTATTGTTATTATCCCAAGCGCAATTTTTCCCGACAGTTTACTACCCGAAATGGACTGAGCTCCCGCGAATACAGTGCAGGAGCGGGAATTAAGGATCGGAATGGTTTTATATGGTTTGGGGGAAATCAAGGGGTTGACCGTTTTCACCCGGATTCTGTAAAAGATGCGGGCCATGCGCCACTGCTGTCTATTGTGGGATTGCACATAAATGGAGAATTATGGAAAGATGACCATCAATCCATAGAAACCCTCAATGACCTGGAACTTAAATACTATCAGAAAAGCATACAGTTTGACCTGGCTGCGATGGAGTATCTGGACCCGGGCCACAATCAATACAAGGTGCAAATGATCGGACTTGACACAACCTGGCGGGATCTGGGAACACAAAACTTTGTTACCTACTCCAACCTTAATCCGGGATCCTATGATTTCAAGTTCACCGCAAGTAATGCAGAAGGAATTTGGCAGGAACATCCCAAGGCCTTCCATTTTACGATTCATCCCCATTTTACCCAAACGGTCTGGTTCCGCCTGTTGATGTTTACCTTAGCACTCGCAATAGTTGGTTTTGCCACCGCCTTTTACTACCGCTACAGACTCAATCAACAGCAATTGGTGGCAGAAAAACAACAACGTGAGGCTGAAAAAAGAGAGAGTCTCCTGCAAAATGAACTTAAACTCCGGGAACAACGCGACAGAATCGCTTCTGATATTCATGATGAACTCGGTACAGGTCTTTCCCGGCTGCGAATATTAGGTGTTTCAGCCCGAAGAAACGCAGAGCCTGAAAAATTGATACAGGCACTTAAAAATGTCTCTGAACTGGCAGAAGAACTCGACACGAACCGAAGGGCGCTCTCCTGGGCCACTGATCCTGAAATGGACCAATTGAGCAGCCTTTTGGCAAGAATTCGAAGAGAATCAGCAGAAATGTTTGAAGCATTACAGTTGATTTACCGGATTGATATCGATGAAATAAAAACGGATGTCCCGCTCAATGGTAAATTTCGCCTAAATATGTTGCGCATTGTAAAGGAGTTGCTTACGAATGTTGCCCGCCATGCAAAAGCAACAAGTATTGATTTACAAATATTACTAACTGATTTAGGTCTAAAAATCATACTTTCTGATGATGGGGAAGGTATTTCGGCATCAGCGAATCTTACCGGAAAAGGGATCAGAAGTATCAGAAAAAGGGTTTCAGACATAAATGGTACCGTCGAATGGCTGGCCAATACCCCTCAGGGTACAAAAGTCATCATTGAGGCCCCATACCCCAAAGCCACATAAACGAAAGTGGTATTGCGGCTCTTTATAACGAAAAGTACATTTGTCATATAACAACCCAGGCTATGAAAAAAATAACAGTAATGATCGTAGAGGATGATCCGGAATTTCAGCAATGGCTGGAATCAGAGATAGATTCCTTTCAGGGATTTACCTACCTGGGATGTTGTGATTCAGCAGAAGATGCGCTCACCCAAATTCCCATAAAAAATCCGGACATAGTCCTCATGGACATAAAGTTGCCAGGAAAAATGGATGGGATTGAGTGTTTGTTGCGTCTTAAGCTTGTCAAACCTCAAATGCGTTTTATGATCATTACTTCTTACGGCGATGACGAACGTGTTTTTGAGGCACTGAAAGCAGGCGCAGAAGGTTATATTTTAAAAGGAGACATCCCCGGTGCCTTGCAAAGGCAACTGGAAGATTTTTGTGCAGGAGGGGCGCCCATGAGTCCTGAGATCGCGAAGAAAGTAATATCAAGTTTTCATCAGCCACCCAGGCAGGTAATCGCACTGGAAGAACTCACGGAAAGAGAAAGGCTGATTTTAAACCTGCTGTCCCAGGGCCTTCTATACAAAGAAATCGCCGCAAAACTCCCCAATGAAAATGACGCATCAAAAACAATCTCGGAAGGCACAGTGAAAGTGCATGTACATCACATTTATCAAAAACTCCAGGTCAACAACCGCGCCGAAGCCATGATCCTCTATTTGGGGAAATAGGCAGAATCCATTCCCCGGTACAGAATTTTGTTAAATAGTTTCAAAACAACCTATGCGTCAAATTATCGCGCATAGGACGTGCGCGCCTGTTTCGCACGGGGAAAGGTATGTGCAAATAGGAAGAATAACCGACAAGCTTTTAAATACAACATCTATACATCAACACAAATGAAACTAAACTTCAACTCAATACGATACGTAGCCGCAGGGTTACTTTTGATTTGCCTCTCCACAGCAAACCTCCGGGCCCAGTGGCAAGCTTTCACACCTGTGCTTTCCGACACAATAGGCATTTCCGACCTGCGCATTGCGCAAGACAATGACTCCGTAGCCTGGGCAGTCGCCATGAAATACGATGTCGATTCTACGCAATATGGCTGGGTCCCTATAGACAGCCTGTTTTTTGTAAAAACTGCCGACGCAGGTGCGACCTGGTCGGGCGGGAAAATTCCATTGGGGATAGAGCCCTATGCCAGTAATATTTGCCCTATAAGTGCCGATGAAGCCTGGGTCACCGGGATCGATGCTGATTATTTCAGCTATATCATGCACACCACCGATGGGGGCCTGTCCTGGCAGCGGCAGTTTGAAACAGGATTTGCGGAAGGCAGCTCTTATATCAATCTGGTGCATTTCTGGGACGCACAACACGGCGTCGCGATGGGCGACCCTGCCGTATCTGCCAATGACACTATCCCTTTCTTCGAGATCTACACCACCAGCGACGGGGGACAAAACTGGACCCGCACGGGCAGCAACAACATTCCCGCCGTACTGCCGGATGAGTATGGATTTAGCGGCAACTATTTTGTCAGTGGTGAAACCATTTGGTTTTCTACGTTCAATTTTAATTCCTTTACCTGGGTCCGGGCTTTTCGGTCCACCGACAGAGGATTGAGTTGGACGGCAAGTGATGCGCTGGCGGGAGACCTTTCCTTTGCAGATTCATTGCACGGCGTGGGTTCTGAGTATGGCGAACCTTCTTACCTCCTTCGCTACACTGCCGACGGCGGGACAACGTGGACAGATCTCCCGGAAATGGAACCCGGATTGATCAGCTCTCTCGTGCTCATCCCCGAATCATACTACATCCTGGCCGTGGTACGTACCAACAATATCACCGGCCCATTCCGCACGATAATCAGCACGGACCTTGGCACATCATGGACAGAAATCGGCACGAGCGAACTGGCCGGCAACGCAAAATTCAGGAGTCCCCGCCTCGGCTATGCAGGAGAATGGCAGCCCAGCGACCACGCTACCCGGATGTACAAATATGCAGGGAGCCCGCTGACCGGTCTATTTTCAGGAAAGACTTTGCAGGCCCAGGTGATTGTAGCACCCAATCCCACCGCTGATATACTGAGTGTATTCATCGACGCCGACCAGCCCGCCGACTATACCTTACTCCTCAACGACGCAGCAGGTCGCCTCATCACCCGGCTACATCTCGACAAAGCCGCCCAGGGTAGCACACAATTGGACCTGCGCACGCTGCCTGCGGGAATCTATACGCTCACAGTGAGTAGTGAGAAGGGCTATGCGACAAAGCGGGTGGTGAAGCAGTAGCAAAACCTTGGGTACACAGCGAAAAGTGGGAAAGAAGTGGCAAATGCTGAATTAACATAAACTATAACAAATCTATCTATGAATCGCAATCAATCCAATTACACCATGTCCCAACTCGAACGGGAATTTGAGCTTGAGATGGAAAATCACAACCACACCCCTTCCGATGAGGAGATGGAAGCCGAACTCGAAAGTATGCTCGACGGAGATGAATCTGAGTACGAATACGAAGAGGATTCTCCCGAAAGTGAATACGAATACGAAGAAGACCCCGAGGACAACGAATATGAGTACGAAGAAGATTATTCCTCCGGAAGTTATGCCGAACGTCTCTACGAATTGTCCCAGCGTGAGTTTGAATCGGAGTATGAATTTGAAAGCGAACTCGACCAGATTGTGGACGACATGCACCGGGAATTTTTCTTCGGGAAACTGTTCAAAAAACTGAAAAACAGCAAATTTGCCAAAGGTCTTATTAAAAAAGGCCTCAAATTCGCCCGACCTTTTGCGAGCTTTATTCCTGGCGGAAGCCTCGTTATGGACGGATTAAATGCTGCAACTGATTTGCTTGGCGAAAATGTCAAATCCCGAGCTAAATCTCTGAGTAAAAGAGCCATCAAAGCAGTACGGAAAGAAGCCAAAGCATTAACCAAAGACGTGGCCGCAATGGGGGTGGCACCTGAAAATACGGAAGAAGCCAACCAACAGGTTGCTCAAAATGTAACCGATACCATCCAGACAGCCATGGAGTTTGCCGCTGACAATATTCACTACGAAATTGATGACCCCATCGAAGCAGATCGCCTGGCAAGCCGTGCGTTTGAGACCGCACTACAGCAGGCCTCTCCGACGCCCCCGGTAGTATCACCAGGACGCCCACAGACTCCTCCTCCTCCCCGGGTAAGAGATCACCGCTCGCAAAGCGGAAAAGGGGTAAGAGTCATTAATCTGCGTGAAAAACCTGGTGAGGAAATTGAAAAAATTGTTATTGTCATCCGAGACAATCCTCGTCGCCGATGAACGCGCCCCTGCATCGTTACGCCGCTACACTGCGTCGGATCGAAGCCCTTACCTCGCTGCAGAAAATGGTGGCGCTTCCCCCTGAGTCGGATATATCTCCCCGGCAATGGAATGCGCTCAACCACGCCCTGCATGTTTCGGCAGAAAAACTGGAACAACCCCTAACAGAACACATAAAGGTACTGCTCCGATCCAACCCCGCAGATATGGATATACAGCGTAAGTTGTACGCAGCACTCGGGGAAACCGAACTCCGGCTGACCAAAGCTTACAAGTTTTTTGATATGTATGCTGACATCCTCTCGCAGCGGCTAATCCCCGGATTAGGATCGTTACTGGCGGGGTGTGATGCACTCGCACAGGATGCGCTTTACCGTAATCATCCGGCACTCCATCTGGTTGAACCGCCACTGGTGCATGTGGATCCTCATTTTGGAGCTTCCATCGCACGGCAGGATGTACGACTCCCCGATGGCACCGCCAATCCTATGGCCATGATTCAGATTCCGTATTCCCGCATTTTGGAAAAATGGAATCTCACCTCCATCCTGCACGAAGCCGGACACGAAGTGATGGTGAGGCTGGGAATGGTCGGTCTCTGGCCACAGATTGTAGGCGAAGTGCTGAAAAGAGAAGGGGGTTCTTCGCGTATTCAACATTTGTTTGGAATGTGGATGTCGGAAATTGGCCCCGACTTCTGGACGTTTGGCTGTTCGGGCATTGCTGCGGCAGGCGGAATACGTGAACTGTTGATTTTGCCTCCAGCGATGATGACACGGGTATCCGATGCAGACCCCCATCCTCCGCCGTGGTTGCGCGTATTGCTCAACTTTGAATGGTGCCGGCAGGTCTGGGGAAAAGGTATTTGGGATATTTGGGAGGAAGAATGGCTAAACCTTTTTCCGTTGGAGAATCTACCGGAAAAACAGGTGCATCTACTCGAAACCTGCCGAAAATACCTGCCCGTAGTAAGCAGGGCAATGTTCACTACCCGATTAAAAGTGTTGTCGGGAAAACCGATGACCGTTCTTTTTGACCTCGAAAACCTCCACCCGGCAAAACTACAACCGATTGCCGCGAGTGCAAAATCCGGCAAACTGACTCTACGCGGATTGCGCCCTTCGGCTCAGCTTGCGGTATTCCGTCTGGTGAAGGAATCCCAATACCTCTCTCCCGAAAACCTGGACAAGGTGATGGGAGAATGGCTCAAAAAACTAAAACATTTTGTAAACGATTAATAAAGCATTTATGGCTAAGCAACAAGAAACCAATCTGCCCGAAAAATCGGAAGCGATTCCTACCGAGCAGGTAATTAATGGTGATGCAGAAAAATTCCTCAATTCGCTGATCACCTTACTAAATCAGACCCAGATCAAAAATGCGGGGGTGTCGCCCGTTTCAAATGACGTAATCATCAACAAAATCAACGAGGCCCTTATCAAAACCGAATCGGTTGCCGTGGCATTTCCGCCTTGCGCTGATGTAATGTTGGGCCTCACTGACAGTATTCCCGATTACGAAACCAATATCAACAACCTTACGGTCAACCATTTTTTTGCGGAGTATTTTTCTTATGTAGTTGCGGGTAGATTGCCGCATCAGGAGATTCCGTCCGGGCAGCAAGACCGGAGTCGGTTGGAAAAACTTCTACAATTAAACCCCTGCCTAACCAACGACTGGCCCCCTCAGCATTGCCTTCCTTCCCCCTGTATCAAGTTGGAAGGCAACCGACGTATAGTTGCTGAAAATCAAAAACTCAAACGCTTGTTTATCGGCGATCTGGCATGGCTGTATTATATCGAACGAATGGGCACCTTCCAGATGCTGGGACGAATTCTGGAAGAATACGCTTATCAGGGAGGGATTCCGATGTCAAACGGTTCCGTGCATCCAGATGTAAAAGACGATATGATTGCGATTGTGTTGGAAGCCATGACCCGGCAGACCGAAAGCGGAAACTCTTCGAAAGTGAGAGATCGTGACGCGGCTTATCGGCGGTCATTTGGCTGGACGACCGAAGCTGGGCGCAGTTTGAGCCTGAATTCATCGGTAAATACCGCCTTTGGTCAGCAATTCCATAAGTTTATCTACCTGGCCCTTCAGTTTTTCAAAGATAAACGATTGGGAACCGCCATTCGCGCTACCAACAACAATACCGGCATCACCTCCACGGCGACCCTCGTTACCATTCGCGACACGATCAGTCTGTTGAGAAAATCATTTGACAACTTCAACTACGGACGTAACTACCACACGACCCTGAGCGGCATCGTATGGGCCATTGCCGGGTTAAAACTCGTGGAAGAACTGCGCCAAACCCTGGGCATTCCCCCCGAATACAACAGCCCGGCGGAGTATATTCCTGTGGCATACCAGAAACTGGTAGTCAAAGGCACCGGTACTGTCCACAACGAAAGCAACCGCTTTGAAACCCATATTGAATGTGCCAGAAACATTCGCTCCATCCTGCTGGATTTGGAAGTTCTCAACTTTTCCGACGCCAGCGTCAGCGGAGAACTTGAACAGTGGCTCAACGCCGCCGAAAGCAGCATCGAAGGCTACCGCACCGCCTATCGCACCCTGACCGGCGTGGATTTGGAGACGAGCCAGACACCAGTGATAGAGCAGGGGGTGTGATAAATTTTTTCACCATTAAAACTAATTCACAATGGACAGGAATAATGTTACGGCGGAAATGAATTCGCCTCATGACAAAGCAGCTACTCGACCGCAAGCAGCAATATCAAAAACGATTTGGCTACATAACACGGATCTTGATGCTCCCTATATTGGCGGTAACTTTAATTTTTTATACAACAGCGGGAGCAATGAAGCTATTATCACTTTAAACGCATTTTTAAAGTTTAGAGAAAACTTCAGCAGTGCAGAAAAAACCAATTTTATTAAGGTTCTTAAAGAAGCCGCCAGCTACTGGGATCGTGCTGCTAGAATTGAGATCATGGATGCTAATAAAAAATACACTAAAAGCATCACTTTACGATTTTTGGTGAAAATCGTATCTCAAAAAAAGAATGCTAATAAAGTTATTGATGTATTTCAAAAGGGAAAACGGGTACTTCCTTTTTTTCCTAAGAATACAGAAGTAGTAGCACGAGAGGTGAATGTTCACATTGACATTAGTAAAAAAACCATGGCTCATGAACTAGGGCATGTTTGGGGTTATCCGGATGAATATGAACGGGGAGGAAAATTTATCGGACATGTGGGAAAGGGATCTCCTCTAATCAAGGATATTAAAGCTTTGATGAATCATGGAGATGAGTTTAGGGGACGTTATTTTACTCATATCGGAAGAGCCATTTTGGCAAAAGGTTTTTCCCATCTGGATGAATTTATGCAGCCGGTTGTGGTAAATGGAAAGGTTGCAGCAACTGCCACCATAGGACGAATTGTATTATTGAAAAAAAATATTAGTGGAGAGGCTCCCTATCCTACTAATCAGGATTTTAATCCTAAATATACAATGTTTCAGGTAGCTCAACGTGGGGGCAGAAGGTCTAACCACGAGTTTGAAATCAATCAGGAAATTTTACCCCTACCGACTCAGCGGGAATATTTTGCCCCACAAGCAGACCCTATTCTTTTTTACGAACCCGTAAGAGTAGGTTATGGAGAAACGCTGATTGGATTAGCCGCAGAATACGGTTTTGATCCGGATGACTGGCGGGAAATATGGAATGATCCAAAGAATGCAAAACTGGTTGAGAAACGCAAGCTGTCAACTCAAATAAGACGTGGAGATATTATTCATATTCCGATAAAATGGCGTATCTCGAATAAAACCCTAATTTCATCCAACGGTTCATTCGTTCTAAGGGCAAAAAGAACAGGACGTGAAGGAAAAAGGCTAGACTGGGTACAAACCGTTTATGGCCATAATCAACCCCTTTTTCGAGATAGGTCATTCCCCGCATTTTCAGTAGATCTGCCTACAGAAGACGATAATCCTTTCTACTGGACTCAAAAAGAATACGACGAGGGAACTTTACGAACCGATATTTCTGATCGCCCTAATCGTCCAGCACCTACCCCCCAACAAGGAACAACCAAATGGCGGGCAGTAACCTCTCTCTGTATTGTAGTAGGTAAACGAGTCAGTATTTGGGATACATTTGTTTGGGGAATTGATTTTGGCGTAAACGGAGTCAATACTCCTTACCCGATTCGACTTGCAACAAAAGAAGAGATTGCAGGACATTTAAATCTGCTACGAAAAAAATCAGGCAGATCAGGAAAATCCTTCACCTCGCTAGGATGGGTGTTTATTGATAAAAATTAACCTACCACGTAAAAAAATGCTGACATGGAAAGAAGTGGATTCACACGCGACCGAAATCTTTTAGCGATCGAACAAGAAATCCTCCCCCCCGACACTCGCGTTTCTATCACTCAAACTACTGCTGCGCCTTATCGCTGGATTTGTAAAGTTCGTGTGCGGTATGAAGATCCCAAAACCGGTGCGGGAGGGTGGTCTGAAGGATCAGGGATCTTGATCAGTCCCAATTTTGTACTTACTTGTGCACATGTATTAATGGGCTTGGGAAAGCCCGCAAATCAGATAAAATTTGTAAAAATTGAAGTAATACCTGGAGCGAATAATACTCAAAAAACTCCTTTTGGTCTCTATGAATCCGCTTCTTTTAAAGTGCATCCTAACTATGGAAAGGCCATTCCTCGAAATAATCTGGATAAAAATTTTGTCAATTTCCCCTGGGATTATGGAATCATCCGGTTAAAAACAGCCGTCAAGTTTGCTACGAAATATGACTATTGGGGTAAATACGCAAATGGCAGCCTGGTTCGTCTTGACGAAAAATGCATTCTTGGGCAAATAGCAAAAGTTGCCGGTTATCCCGCTCAAACAACGAATCTTCTTCAGGGAGAAGGACAATTGAAAAAAATCACGGCACCAAATGTGGATTCACAAATCTCCAGCCGTTTGTTTATTCATTTCGCTGATACAGAAGGGAGCCAGAGCGGTGCGCCGATATGGTTGTCCTCTAAAATCGGTGAATGTGTAATTCCTCTATTAGTGGGAATACATGCTGGAGGAAACGCAACTATGCAAATGAATTTTGGTATTCGCATAACCGGAGAAATGCTCAGAAATATCTATGACTGGAAACGATTACTGAAATAATTTTTTAATTAAAATCACTCACCTTTAGCTTATATCTCAACATAAATTCACCTGTTTACTTTTTAATCCCGACTTGCTGACCATTGAATTGAATCAATGTTGATTATTCTATCCCAACACCTAACGCACTTTTTAATGGCTGGCATGCTCATTTGGTATAGGGAATCATTATTAGCCTTGAATTTAATTTCTGATCTAGTTGCCTAAAAATTAACATACCCTTTCAACAAATCCAATTAACATGAAAAACCTGCATCTGTATCTGGTGCGGCTGGGCATGATTTGCCTCATAGCTGCCCTCATCATTCTCCCCGGATGTGAAATGTTCCGGGAAACCATCAACGAAATTGAAGTCACCCGCGAAGAGACCCTGGCAGAAATTGAACATGCGATATCAACCATCGAGAATAACTCTTCTGCCTGGCAGTCAACCCTCGAAAATCTGGAAAAGGAACTGACCAGCGACCTTCAGGAAACCGTAAAGTTTGAAGTTACGCAGTTAATCAATAGCTCCATTGGCGCCTTGTCCAGCAATGTGGTATGTATTATGGACGCAATCCCCACCCGTGCGATCCGGACACTGGAGGACATAAAAATCAGGTTTCTGGGGGGAGAAGCTTCCGTTGTCATTCCTACCCTTTGCCAGTCAAATATGAACTCCATTGACCTGAATCAAAATCCCGTTACCAGGGCAGTTATCCAGTATAATGGCTATGATATGGATTCTCGCTATTGGGGACTTTATCAGGTATTCCTGATGAAGGGCAATGATAGCCTCGACATTTCAGCCAAACAGAAGTTTCAGACCGAATATCAGTTTACTATTGATATCTCCAATATGGAGACAACTCTGGCCAGTTATGACTTTCTGCAAATCCGATTTAATGGTACTGTTCTGGGTGGATTGAGCATCATACAAAAACAAAATACCCCACCGGTAACCAGCACGATCACTGTTACACCTTCCCTCTTTGGCGGATTTATACCGCCCCATACCAACGGAGACAGGGAATATGCCGGGCACGGCCCCAAAACCAAAGTTTACGGTTATGTAGGACATAATGACCGCCAGGCCTGGGTGTATTTTTATATGCATGCACAGGAAACGAAATCAGACTGGACTACTGCATCCGGTTACAGTAGCCATCATGTCTTTTACACGGCACCTGTCGGGAAAAAAATATTAAATGTTTCCGGTGCCTCGACGGGAAAACTTTTTGAGTACACGGATTCCAACATTTTTGACGATGTTATCTCAAGCTCATGGGGAACTTTCACCATGGTTGGAGACTCTGAGGGAGACGACGCAGGGATCGATACCGGGATCAAAAAGGTTACTTTCACCCAAAAATTTGCCATCGATATTGTCAGTCAGTAACATCCACCATTTATCCCAAATAGAAATGAAAAACCTGATAATTTCTCTGCTCGTAGGAATGTTTTTCCCCTGCATGCTTCATTCACAATACAACCGGATCAAAACAGATCCCATTGATTTTGCCCTGAGCACCGCAACGGTTCAATACGAACGTTTCCTCCCCAACCAATGGTCGCTTCAACTCGGGATGAGCCTGACACAATTCCATACAGTCGTCTGGGATGAAGTCTCGGTATCAGTTACCGGTGTCGGTGTAACTCCGGAGGTGCGGTATTATTTCAGACCCTATGCCTCCAGCGACGTTCCTAAAGGCTTTTTTGGTGGTGGCTGGGCTCGTTACAACACTGGGAAGGGAACCTTCGACCTGGAAAGTGAGGGTATTCATACAGATATGATGGATGTTACGGCCTACAGTGGCGGAGTATTGGTTGGATACCAACATATCATCTGGAACCGATTGTGTCTGGAAGCACTGGCAGGTGGGGGATACAGATCCAGTAAAATCGAAGGAAGAATGGCCGAAGCTGGTGAAAAAATTTTCTTCACACGCTCAGGCTTTATTCCCAAAGCAGGAATAAATGTTGGAATTGCCTTTTGACTACCTACATGAATCTACTTGAGTTTAACTGGTACAAGGAGGTCAGGCTAAACCAGCTTCTACGTCACATTAGGCTACAATTATCTCATCGTTCTTTTATCCAAACAACCTGTTTTAACCTACCCATCTCCAATCGTCAAGGCGAATACAGGAAGGGTTTCACTGTCAAAAAAAACAAAGCAAATGGCACATCAAGAACAAGAAAAAGAAAAAGAACACCTACTCTACCAATCCATCCGGCAGTATCAACTCCAAAACTGGGTAAAACCCATCCCCGGTGGTTTCTGTATCGTGCGCCTGTTTTCTGAGTGGAAAATAGCATTGTCTTTGATTACTTTAGTGGCGGCACTGATCAAGATATGCCATTTTTACAGCCAGGTAGAATCAGGGGATTCGGGTTGGCTCACGGTGTTTTTCCTGTTGTTGCTGGCTTTTGCAGCATTCGGATTTATCTTCCTCTTGGACCGTAAGGTTGTTTTTGATTTAGAAAACGAAGAAATTCACGTTACGCTGCTGGGAAGACCAGTTTTCAGCCAGCAGTTACAAGATTTTACTGCTTTATCCTACCTTCATGGGAGTACCCTGTACATCGAGTTTAGCGACGAAAATAGAATTCGGATCGCAAGTTTAGGCCAGAGTGAGGAAGAGAAAAAGGAATTAGAAAACCTGCAAAGGTTTATTCTGGAAGCTTTGGAAAGGTAAAGCAGCGTTTGGAGTTGCAAACCCTCACCTCAGGCCCGGCCTTCTAAGAATAGCCTGTCCTCCCCAAAAAACGTTCTGTTTTCCAATGAAAATTGATTGTTATAAAATCCCATTCACTCCCTTACCCACATTGAATCATGGAATTCTACCAAACTAAAATCAGACCCTGGATAGGGATTATTGCCCTGCTGATTATCGGCATCGTCATGATCAGTCAACCCGAAATGTCTGAGGGGGCAGACGCCTCCGGGCGAAATTCATTGCTGAAGTCAGCCCTTATCGCAATATGGGGCATCCCTGCCGGAATCGGTTGCGTGCTGGCTGCCTTAGGACTGGGCTACATGCGCATGAAAGGAGGCGATGAGGAAGAGAAGAAGAATCCGGAATAACAGCTCCGGGCCGTTTTGGGTGTTGCGGGTCAGGTATTCCATGAGTTAATTTCATGGGATTTATCCACTTATCTATCTTTAAAAGTCTCACGCTATAACATACTTTTCTTATGCATGACACAGTCCAGGTATCTGACATTCAGTCCAGAATGGGGGTTGCCCTTATCGTGGTGACCTCTATTTTCGCGCTGATCTTCGCTGGGATGGTCTGGCTCATCTTCAGTCAGCGGAATGACCTGATCTCCTACTGGCATTTGATCACAATCGGTCTGGCCGCACCCGTGCTTGCGCTTCTTGGCCTGTGGAAAGATGATTACAGCATCCACATCCAGCGAGGCCGGGTACAGTTGAAAGGGCTTTTTGGTCAAAAGGAATTTATGTTTGAACAGATCAGCGGCTTCGCTTTCACCTATGTAAGCATGCCTCAAGGTGGAAAAATGGAAACGATGTATGTCGGGTTGAAAGATGGTCGATTTTTTCGCCTAAATCCCCTAAACTTTCGCAATTACCCCGACCTCCGCGACGCTTTCAAGGTGGGAATTTTGCCCGACCCGGTCCTGGCAGCCAAGGCTATCAAAGACCTCCGATGGCAGCAATTTCTGACAATAAGCGGGATCTTCGTGTTGACGCTGCTCTTTTTAGCCCCTACTCTTACTTTTCAGCTAAGTGCCCCTGAAATATCCGGGCTTCTGCCAGCCGAGGCTGATACTGTCGAATCGCTGTCAGCCGGGTACGAGGCAGCTCAGAACAGGAATCGTTTGTATTCCCTGGGTAGCGTATTTTTGATTGTCATCTGGGCATATTGGCGCTACGCCAGGCTTACCGGTCAACCTGTCCGGCCACCAGCCTAAAAAATCCATCCCGGTCAGGTTAAATCGGCTTGTACGTCACATAAGGTTACAATTATCACATCGTTCTTATGCCCAAACAACCTGTTTTAACTTACTCGCTTTCCGGGCGTATCTCCAACCGGCAGGGCGAATCTATGAAAGGTCTCACTGTCAAGGCTTTTGACAAAGACCTCCTGACTCCCGATGACCCGTTGGGTCAATCCACAACCGACAATGACGGACACTACACAATCTCCTTTCAAAAGGCTGATTTTTCAAGACAATTGCCCGAACTCCTGGGGCCCGACCTTTATGTTTGTGTATTTCAGGAAGACCAACTGGTAGGCGAAAGCCGTATTATCTGGAATGCCGGTGCAGAAACCATTATCGACCTGGTAGTGAACCTCACCCTTTCCGATGCGCCCAAACCTGCCTCACTTCTCAACTTTGACCAGCTATTCAAATCGCGGGCTGCACAGGCAGACAACCGGGGAGATATCAGCCAAAGTTTTTTTATCAGCAGTGATGAAATTCCCGAAGCAGAATTCTCTGTTATCCCTGTCGAAAACAACCACGGGAATCAAAAAGAAACCCGCTACGAAATTCGCCTCAATCTGAAAAAAGTAAAACTGGGCGTAAGAGCCACTCCCCCACCTCTGCAGGGCAGACTGCTGGAAGAAAGGTATTCTGCTCAGGAGATTCTGGAGTACGACAAACGGTTTACCGCATTTATCCCCGACCACCTTTCATTTGATCCACATCCGCAACAACTGGCAAAAGCCATCAACCGGATTCCATCCAAAATGCTGAAAGACCTTCGCTATAATACCACGATTTTTAACCCCGATCAGCGGCAGGTATTTCAGGATACTTCCTATCCCTGGAGTGCTTTTGGTCGGTGTGAAACAAATTTTGGTCCATTTAGCGGAGTGATGATCGGCCCACGCCATCTGCTTACCTGCAATCACGGCATTGACTGGACGCCCCCGCCCGGCTATGCTGCCGACTGGCTTACCTTCACGCCCGCCTATTTTGACGGCAATGCGCCTTTTGGCTCTACTTATGCCACGCATATCTACTGGGTGAAAAAGGACAACAATGACGGTTTCAGCAACGGAGATGAAGGGCAGTATGATTACGTTGTGCTGGTACTGAATGACCGGATCGGCGATCGCACCGGCTGGCTGGGAACGAGACGTTATACCGACGCATGGGATCCATTGGCTGCCTGGTGGCATATTGGTTATCCGTCTGACCTTACCAGCATGCAAAGACCCATATATCAGAGCTGGTTTACGATGAATGGCCACGACGACCAGGACGATGCCCATCAGATATTTTTCCATCAGGCAGATGTATTTCCTGGCCAGTCAGGGGGGCCTATGTTTGGCTTTTGGGAAGGAGAAGTAGGGCCACGAGCGGTAGCTGTACAGTCATGGCAAAATTCAACCACAAATGGAGCCAGTGGCGGCGGTGATCTGGTTGATCTGGCGATCAGAGCCAGAAATGAACATCCGTAAGGTATTATCCCCTCGTTTGTAATAGTAGTAGTTATTCTCGACCTCCCCGTCGCAATATCCGATGCGGGAGGTTTTTTATTTAAATCCGTAATAACGGCAATCTACTCTACGGCGTAATCCTCCATCATTGGGCGGACATGAGGAGCACGAAAGCCCAGTACAATTTCAGATTTTGGAATTCCTTTCTGAGCAAGTTGCTCTGCAATAATGATATCCGTACCATCATGCTGAATCCAAACCTTTCCGTCAGACTTTACATCAATGTGTAAAAAAGGTAAATAGGTTCTTTTTTTCTTATTCCAACCAATATCTATAAGAACATAATGCCCACGCTCGTCATCCAGAATAGACTGGGTTTCCGAAAATTCGTCTGAAGGTGTCATCGCTGCCACTGAAAGCACTACTTCTTTAACAAACGATTTATAAATATTTACCTGATCCATTTGACAATTGTTTTTTGTTGTTCATCATAGACAATCATGCGTAAATGATAAAGTTCGGCAACTTCTCCAAAGAAAGGATCGTCGAAAAAACTCTCATAAAAAAACTCTGGTACGGCTAAAAAAAGTACTCTTTCTGGTTCTCTTTTCTGTAAAGCAGGCAAATACAATAAAAACTGCCCCAAAGCATCTTCAAATTGATAAAGATCGGACGATCCTAAAAAACTTTTGATTTCGACTGCTATTTTTATAGACCCCTTGTCTGCCGCAATTATCTCAGCACCAAGATCAATATACCCTTTCCGGAAACCTACCGAAATTTTGTATGGATCGTGTGTTATAACCCATCCGTCTTTTTCTAATGCTTCCCGAACATGTTGGTGATATTTATCTCTTGCCATTTTACTAATATACTCAGATAACACCCATAAAGATACGTTTTTAGCCGGATATGTTCAAATCGGGTGCAATTCAGGAAATGAATATCATGCGGAGCGGTCTGTCTGCGGTTAAAGGATAAAATTTTTATTCTTCTGCCGATCCCGAAACCATCTCCAAAATCACGTTTCCGCCGTTGGTTGGGGTTTCATAGTGGGTGTGTGCTTCGGCAACCTGATCAAGTCTAAAAACTTTGTCCACGATGACTTTGAGGGCTTTTTTTTCTGCCAATTCCCGGAGGGTTTTTAAATCTTTCGGTTTGTCATTGACAAGTGCACATATTACTTTTTGTTTGCCAGAAAAATTGGTCCCCAACATGCGCAGGAGCTTGTCGGTCTTAAAACTCGCCAATAGCCAAACGCCCTTTTCGGTCAGCAGGTTTTGCACTTCGGCCCATTTTAATTTACCCAAAACATCCAGGATCAGGTCGTATCGCTGCGGGTTTTGGTTTAAAATTCCTTGGGTATAATCCATCACAAAATCGGCGCCTAATGTTTTTACATAGTCTGCTTTTGCCGCACTGCAAACCGCTGTAACTTCTGCGCCCCGATGTTTGGCTAGTTGTAAAGCGATGGAGCCGATTGCCCCCGAGGCGCCATTTATCAGCACTTTCTGGCCGGGATGTATATCAAATTTCCGCAAAAGCCCAAGAGCCATCAGCCCACCGAAGGAAGTGCCGCAGCCTCATAATGGGAGAGTCGGGAGGGTTTGATGTCTATCGCTGCATTTTCTTTTACACAGAGATACTCTGCATGGGTGCCCATGTTCATTCCGGTGTATCCAAAAACCTGATCTCCGGGTTTAAAAAGAGTAACATTTTCCCCGACCGATTCAATTTCTCCCGAAAATTCACTGCCCAGTAAATTTCTTTTAGGTTTTTTCCAGCCAAAAGAAAGCCGTGCAAAAAGCATGAGAATGCCGGGCATGTTAAATTCCGATGCAGAAATATTCCCAAAGTTTCGGGCGGCTATGTCTCCGTAATTTACGTTGGCGGCATGAATTTTCACCAAAACTTCGCCGGCACCGGGGACCGGTTTGGGCATCTCTTTCAGTGATAAAACCTGCGGAGAGCCATATTGCTGATAATAAACGGTTTTCATAGTAATAGGAATCAGTTTATCAAAGGATGATTGATAAATAGGCGGGTTGGAAAAATATATAACCAAAAACCGAAAATTTTCCCAAATTGGTCATACCAGATCGCTGCCTCCCGTCTTATAGACATATCCGATTGTATCGTTTTCCACCTAAAATCTATTCTTATGCAAGGTTTTTGCATTCTTTCGCGCAAGCTATGTTTGCCCCCTTATTTAAAGCTATGGGGCTTATTCAGCTTATTTTTCTTTTTCACACTCCAAACTCAGGCTATCACCATTTCCACAGCGAGTCTGCCCAACGGAAACGTAGGTACGCCTTATACCACCACCATCGTCGCCGCTCTCGATGCGGGTGCGGGCGAAGTCAATGCCTGCTGGACCGTCGTTTCCCAGCCCTCCTGGATCACCACGATTACCGGCAATGGCGCAGCTTTCCCTGGTTGTATTTCGGCAGGTGGCACTACCCGATATCCGGGAACACAGCTCACTATCACAGGCGTGCCTCCCATGGCAGGTACTTTTACAATTGATGTAAATGTACGCGCCTTCAATGCAGGCAACTCGCCGCTGGGTAATGTATCCCAGACTTTTTCCATTGTCGTTACGACCGTCTCTCCCGTGAAAGTAATGATGACCCTCGACCGCTCGGGTAGTATGTACGGACTCATTCCCGGTATTACCGCAACCGGACTTGCCGACCAGTCCAAATGGTCGGCACTCAAACTTGTCGCCAACGACTTTCTTCAGGAGTTTGATGCCGTCCGCAATGAAGCGGGAGACCAGATGGGCATTCACTTTTTTGACGACAATCACCTGTCTATGCAGGGACTTACCAGCTTTGGGCTCACATCTGGGCTTCATACCACCAACTTTTCCACGCCACCGCCCGGTACGTTGCTCAATTTTATGAATGCCAATCCTCCACTTGGTATGACCTGTATTGGCGGAGCGATCAGAAAGGCACATGAACAATTCCCGGCAGGGACAAACGGCAATATCATTGTATTTTCGGACGGTGCACAAAATACCGATCCGGCGATCAATGCAGCGGGTAATCAGGTTGTCAGTTCGCTCTTCGGGTTTAGTGGAAATGGTTTTTCAGGTGCTGCCCTGCCGCTCAATCTTAGCAGCCTCAACGGAAGTATTCCCATTCACACCATCCACCTCGGAGATGTCGGAGGTGCCGCGATCATGAACCTCGTCTCAACGACAACCGGCGGCCAGCATTTTTCCATTCAGAATGATGGGAATTTTGACAGCTTCCTGGCCATGTGGGACAATACCCTGGTCAGTAACCTTCGGGGAAATTCGCCGACACTTGGCGGTGTGCGAACAGGGAAACTGCCAAACGGAGGTGCTGTAAGTCAGTCCTTTACCGTGGATGACCAGGCAGAAAGTCTCGTATTTAAACTGGTCAATTTCAGCACAGGAAGGATAAAAGTTACGATCAAAAAAGACGGAGTAACCTTGATTGATCAGGCTCAGGGCCCATTGACTGGCATTTACACCATTACCCCGGCCATGCTCAGCAAAAAGGGGTTATCCTCTTTCGGAGGAAACTGGGAAGTAAGCCACGACGGCCCTTCACGCAATTACTACCTTTCTCTTTTTGTGGAAGAAGAAGCTTTCAGGTTTAATACGCTGATCGGCAAAAATATGCTTCAGCCGGGCGATACCGTTCCCCTTCGGGCGGAGCTCGTTTACAACGACGGCAGCCAGTCCTATATGATTAATGATGCCGATTCGGTCTATGTGATCCTCGCAAAACCGGGACAGGATTTCAACGACGTATTTGCCCAGGCAAAAACAGCTTTACAGGGAGAATCGCCAGAGAAAAAGATTCCGGCGGGACAGCTGAAATACGATGCCCTGGTGGCGGGAAATAAAGATTTTCTCAAAGCAATCACCCCTCAAAGCCGAAGGATCATGCTTGCCAACAACGGCGACGGGACATATACAGTGCCATTTACCGATACGGAACTTTCCGGCAACTATCAGTTTCTATTTGTCATCAAAGGCAGACACGCAAAAATCGGAAACTATGAAAGAATCCAGTTGGTTTCCACAGTCATTGACTTTGGCGTAGCGGATGCTGGTAAAACTACTTTTCAGATTCAGGTACTGGATAAAGGAAATATATTGAGCATTACACCAGTCAACAAATTTGGCCATATGATTGGCCCCAACAGACTCAGTCAGATCAATGTGAGCGTTCAGGGTAAACCGCTTGTATTAGTTGATCAGTTGGATGGCACTTATACCGCGGAGCTGCCTGCAACCATTACAGGATTGGAACAGGTTCAGGTTGACATCAAAGGCGTTACTTTTTTCAATGACAAACTGGTCAAAATCAAAGGCGCGCCGGTAGGCAATATTCTGGAGCAGGTTCAGCAATGGCTGGAGGCGCATGGATTGCCCGGCTGGCTGATCTGGGTACTGCTGATTCTTTTGATTGTGATTGTGGTGATTTGGCGGAGGCGGAAGAACTAAAAAATCGTTTCAGGAAAAAACTTATTAGTAATTATTCAGCCTTATTAGCCGCCGTATCAAAAACATTGGTGCGGCGGTTTTTATTCTGGTAGAATTCGCAACTCATTTTCAACTAAAAGTTTTATAATTTTTCTTTTCCCAGGTCAGGTTCCAGTCAGGTGTCCCGTCTAATTTTCACAGAATACAAAAGGAACCAAAATGATCTTTTTACGCCCGCAAATACCCCAGTCTCCCTTCTTCCGGGAATTTTTTCATATTCTCATAATACCCATATCAGATACCTCGTTGATATTTGGGAAATCGATTGCATTTTTTAAACAAAAACCCTTATCTTTTACTGAAAATCTCCAACGGCACCAATCCATGTAGCCCATATACAAGGTGTATTACAACTGATTGATTATCAACCACTTTCAACAGTACACTTTTTTTCCTCCTTTTTTAGTCCGACACCCAGGCCCAACGCAAAAATCTTAATATTATGATAAGACAATCACTTGCTGTTTTCTTATTCCTCCTTACTGCCATCCAGCCCATTTTTGCTGTCGTCATGTATGATGAAGGTCGTGAAATGGTTAATGGCATCCAGCTCTTACGCGACAAAGATGACCTCCGTGCATATTACTATATACCTCAGTTTCCCCGGCTTGCAACAAAAGAAGACGGCAGCCTCGAATTTCTGTGCATGAAATATGTAGGGCAGGGCGGCGAAGAAACCAACGGCGGCATTTTCCATGCGCTGGTGGAGTTCACCCTTCCTCAAAATGTAGTTGCCGCAGCAGAAATAGAACTCGGCAAAAGAGTCGCAGGTGCACGTATCGTAGGCCCGGTTCCCATGATGCAGGCGACTGAAGATGACGAAAACGGATTGGCTTCGTTTCAGGTAATTTCGGCGATCCTTAACAATACAGAAGGGGATAATCCTTTTACCAGCTCTGTTATCACCTCTGGTTTTGCGCCGCTCCTCCCCGGCTCCAAAGCGGCAATCGCAGCCAAACTCAATCAGGCAGGTGCAACATTGCTTTGGGAATCACTGCAAGGTCCGACTTCCGACATTTCCGTTTCCATCCACGGCTATTATGAAGCGGCTGTCAAAGGCTACAATGCCGTCATTACCGCAGAAGTGGAAAATGTATATGAACACTTCAGCCGTGTTTACAGCAAGCAGGAAGGTTATACCAAAAGACAGCTCCGCAATATTACCGACGAACTTCGTCAAAACCAGGTGCTAAAAATTGAGGTTTTTGACCGCTCCGCCGGCCTGAATATCAATACCAAGGATATGGACAATATCCTCAATATGGTTACCGACAAGTTGATCGAACTGATCTTCGACGCAGAAACCGGCTGGGCCAAACAACCCGACAGAGAAACTGCTGTCGAACAAGGTCAAATCCAGGGCCGTCAGGATCGCGGCTGGTTTGCACGCACGTTCCTCGGAGCAGATGATACCCCCTACTATACCGACGACCAGTTTGTTATGAAAAAAAGGGAGGATATCAGAGTGAATAAATTTTATCTCAACCTCAGCAAATCCACCACCATCAAAGTACCGGTTTATACCTCCGGCAATATCGGCGGACTGTACGATGCTTTGGGCGAAAACGACAAATACTTCCGTATCGTCAACCTCGACGATGCCGCCTTCCAAAAGCGTGATGTACATTTTCAGGTAGATGGAGAATTCGCCAATGCATTCGAAGATCTGATCAATTTTGTCAGTGTAAGCTTCAAAAAAGATCCCGGAAATGGCAAGGAATCCGTAACCAAAGACCTGGTTTTCAGAAAGGAAGATCTGACTGGTAAATATTTCCAGACTGTAACCTACCCCCGTTTGGGAGCCAAAGGAGAAGACTGGCTCAATTATGATTACCGGATTGTATGGAGCATAAAGGGAATACCCAACCCGATTACTTTCCCGGCAGATGCGAATGAATGGAGTCAAAACAATGCGACCTCTGTTCCCCTTGCCCCGCCATTAACCAAACGAATACTGGAAATAGATGCAGACAGGCAATTGTTTAAGGATGCTGACATCAGGTCTGCGCAAATTCGGTTTATGACCATTCTCGGGGGAAAAGCCCAGGTACATAAGACTGTTATTCTCCGGACAGATGATTCGGAAAGTACCAATCGTATCTCGCTTTACCACGACCCGGGTGAACCTATTGCCTACCAGATTTCCTGGTATTCGACAAAAGGTATCCTCAATCAAAAAACACAGGTGCTGGAAGGGGAATATATGTTTGTACTGCCACCCGACCCCTCGGAGTTTAATAAATAACCGCCCACAGCTAACAACAGACACATGAAATTCCGAAAAAATATAAGTATAAAACCGGTGGCTTCGAGAGGCCTCAGCCACCGGTTTTATTCCAGCCACTCGTTTTATATCAGCCACCGGTTACTGCTGCTGCTGCTCCCCCTGTTGCTGACAACCAGTGTTCAGGCACAACAGGTCATGATCGACCGCGGGTTGAGGGCAGCCGGGCTATGGTGTTTTCCCCTGTTGACCGATTCGCTGACTTACCTTTACCTGCCCTCAGAGGGGAAACTGGCAACTGATGAAGCGGGGAATCCACAGTTTTCCCTCCTGCGTTATGTCATCAACAAACCTTCTGCCGGCAATAATGGAACGGTCATCACCGATGCAGGTGGCGGCGCTTTACTGAACTTTTTATTCCTCTACGACACCCCGGAAGAGCAGATCAAAAATGCGCAAAAAGGTCTGCAGGAAAAGTTAAACAATCAGGATGTCAAAATCCGGGGCCCCGTGATCTTTGATAAAGGTCGTTATACCCTGGTTTCATCCATCCTCAAACCTGCACCGGGCCAAAAAGACGTAGAGGTACTTTCGACAGGAGAAGCGCCTGTGCTGGAAGGCTCCAAAATTGCCTTGACATTTGACCTGACACCAGAAAAGTCTAAACTTTTAATGGAAAGTCTGAAAATGAAAACTTCGGATATTTCCGTCGTATTTGACCTGAATTTTTCCGGACTGACAGATAGCTATAACGCAAAACTTGAGATAGACTGGACGGAAATGCGCAAAAGCGAGGCATTTAAGGCAGGAGGAAGTATCTATTTTGTCTCCGCAGATGTAGGCCTGGCTTTTGACCGTATGCGTCGGGACAACGCCATTCGCCTCACAACCATCGGTGAAAATGCGAATCTTGACGGGCTGCTCAATACGGTCTATGACAAGCTGCTCAAAATGTTGTTTGATCCCGTGCAGCCGGAGCGCGTGCCGCAGGATCAGCAGGGAGGCCTTGCCGATGCCATCGGAGCCATGATCGGTGGGGGGCTCAACAGCCGCAATACCACTGGTTTTGGGCTAAATGTTGGTTACCAACTCAAAGACATGAAAACCGAAGGCACGAGTGTACTGACCTTCAATGGCCGGTCAACTGTCGACAGACACCATTTTATTACCTTCAACGCGGGAGACCTTTACAATAAATACGGCCAGGACGAACGATTTTTCAGAGACGTGCCCCTATGGGATCCGGCTTTCCAGCAGAGAGAAATTTTTGTCGGGGTGGATGGTGATCTGGAAAAAGAGTTTGCCACCATGCTCAACAGCGTTTCGGTCAATCTGCGCAAAAAACACCAGGGAGGACAGGAGACCATGAAGTCTGTGCTGATTCAGAGAAGCACCTTTCAAAATTTTAATGGAAAACTTTCTATGGTTTATGGTTCGGTTAAGGACACCAACCGCGTCCAATGGTTAGACTACGAGTACCAGACCCAGTGGCAGTTTCAGGGAGGTGGTAGTTATGTAACCCCGTGGGAAGAAGACAACGCAGCAATGATCAATTTATATACCCCGTTTCGCCGGCACAAAATCGAAGTTGAAGGAGACCTGGCAGGTTTGGAAGAACAAGGCGTGAGAGCCATCATTCTGGAAGTTGCCTATCCATTTTTTGATCAGGCCAAAAAGGTGAGGCAGACCATTCGTCCCGGAGATGATCTCACGACCAAAAGCATGGAAATCACCCTGCCCAACAACCAGGAGAAAGTAGCCTATTCTCTGACCTGGATCAAAAAAGATGGGTCCAAGCTGGAGTACAAAGGACAAGACGAGTACGGATTGATTTTTATCGACGAATTACCTAAAGCCAATGGTTCCAACTAGCAACTATTTCCATATGATGCGGATTCTCTGGCTGGGGATATTCATATTTCCCTTTGCGGGAAGTTTTGCCCAGCAGGTTGATATGCGCAAAGAGGTAAAATTGACGCTTTCAGATCAGACACAGGTTTTGCTGTATCCGTCTGTAGATTATCGCCATCAGTTTTATTATTTCCCCGTAAACCTGCGGATTTCCATCAGAAAGGACTCCCAGCCGGAATACAGTTTTCTCACTTTCAAAGAAAATGACGAAGGCCCGGTTACCGGAGGTTTGCTCCATGTCATGCTTACCTGGGGGCTGAATATCAGTCAGGAAGAGGAAGCTTTAGAAAAGCTGAGATCTGAGATGGACAGTACTGCAGTCATTTACGGAGCGCTTCCACTAGAGCCCCTGGAGCCAGCCTCCGGCTTTTATATTATTTCTGACAACAAAGGTGCGGAAATAATGCGCCGCTCGCTGAAGGCATCGGCTGGACCCGCAAATGTCCCCGGAGGGAAAATGGCAGCGTCCTTTATGTTTTCGGCAGATGATGCAGTCGCCATGGAAAAACTTATGGCACACCCCGAAGACTTTAAGGACAGCCGTATATTTTTTGCCTGGAGATATGCCTATTCTGATCAGATTCTTGCAATCGGCACTTTGATCAGAGAACTATTCCCCCATTAATCATTAACCATTGACCATTAACCATTAACCATTGACTATGGGATACCCAACGATCACACGAATGTTTTTCCTGCTCTGGATTGTGGCGATCACACTGATTGACAGCCAGTTGAAAGCGCAAATCCTGGACAATGAGAACAAAATTAATGTAACACTTTCCGATGGAACTGCCGTCACGCTTTACGGTGCGGCTGCTACCCTTTCTGACGAAAAGACCAAGGACTATTATTACATGCCCACCAACCTCCGGCTTTCCAAAAAAGCGGACGGCACCCCTATGTTTTTGTTCCTGAAGTTTACCGATGAAAACAATGCCGATGCCGAAGCCAGTGGGGCAATCCTCCACATGTTGATGGAATATGGTCTCACCAAAACACAGGAAACAGAGTTGAGCCGGGTGCTTAAAGCCAAATACGAAGGCGCCGTGCTCAAAGGTGCTGCTGAGATTGAACCCGACGGAGACAATTCCATCCGGATTGTTTCTGCAACCCTGACAGGCGCACGCACAAGAACGCTCGTCATGTCAGGAAAAGCACCTGTTTTCCCTGGCAACAAAATCGCAGTTGCCGCCGAACTCGACAAAAAAGGCGCACAACTGATGGATGCGACTTTTCAAAAAACCAGTTCGATTGCAGACCTTTCCATTAACCTCTCTTACAACTATACGGTACGAGTACCAGCTGCCAGAGGGTTTTATGAAGAAGACTGGAGCAAACTGGACAGTCTTCACCTGTTGGATTCTGCCTATTTTTCAAAAACCGTCAAGGAAGAAAAAGATTATGGAGAAAAGGCCATTAATGGTGTAGTAGGGGCGATAGCTGGCGGGCCCATCGGCGCACTGATCGGCTGGTTTGGTTCCGGAAATAAAAAAACCACCAAATTCAAATACGATGAGTTGCGCACCTTCTACCGCAAAATGGAAGAGGAAGGTGTAATCACTGTCCGCTTTGAAGAAAATGTAGATGACCAGCGTGTAGCCGCTATTCGCGATGCCTTTTTCCAACACTTTCTGAATAGTTTTACCGAAAAAGAAGCTCAGGAAATCCCGACCCCAGGCAAGCAGGAAAAACTCGATATGCCCAATATCAAACAAGGCGACGAATACAAATTTCGTCGCGAGTTTGCAGAAACAATTATCGAAAAGCGGAAACGCACATTTAACCTCAGCTACGCACTGGCCATCAAAAAGCCCTTTCAGATGACCGAAAACCTCGCATCGTGGTACGACAATGTGCGGGATAATCCAAAATGTGTGGGAACGGTTCTGCTCAACGACCCTTTCTTCCAGCACCGTGATGTAAACGTCATCATGGACCTTGATGCCGAAGATATGATGGGAAAAGAGTTAAATTTTGTAACGGTCAGCCTGCGCAAACAACGCAACGTAAAAGGCGCCAACGATTTTTCGCATCAACTCACTTTTGACCGTTCGTACTTTGAGCAAAATGGCAACCGCGCGACCGTAACCTATTCCAAAGCACAGGACGCTTCGCCTGATGAATACGAATACAAAGTGCAGTGGAGCCTTCGCGGAGGAAATGTGTTTCCCCCCAACGATACGACCTGGACAAAAGGAAGCTGGCAGGGGGTAACACTGGCACCTCCGGTTACGCCGCGCAATATTCGTTATGAGGTTGATCTGGACGAACTTTCAGATCTGGGAATCCGAAATGTAACCCTTCAGCTCCGATATGAGAAATTTGGGAAGGAAGTGGAGACCAATATGAATATCGGCCTTTACAGCAAACAACCCTATATGGAAAAGACCATTTATATGGATAAAAATACCCGGGGATATGCTTACCGGATGGTATTTACCCATAAAGAAAAAGGTCCTATGGTAACAGACTGGGAAGCGAAAATCAATACTGACTACATTTTTGCTGTCGTACCGGAGCAGTTGAGAAAAGGAGATCAGAGTTTTATCGACCAAATGCTTGAACGAGGCAAACAAATCGTGGCCGGAGGCTCCCGGGATGCAGAAGTTCAGGACGGTCAAAAAGTTCTCGACAAATTTAAAGATGTGATTACCACCAATTAACCCATAACCCCAATTTTTAATGACATCCATTATGAAATTTTCACCCATATATATCAGGCGCTCCCTGCCCCTGCTGATGCTTGTTTTTGGCCTGTTTTCGGCCCTGCCTGCCCAGAATCTCCAGTACGAAACCGGTATGGAGCTCAAACTCAACGACGGAACAGCGGTCATGGTTTATCGCGGCGGCGGAAACAACTATTACTACCTCCCGCCGGCAAACGCCATGCACCTGGGCATGAAAGAAGATCAAACGCCTGAGTTTTTGTTCATGAAGTTCACCACAGAAGCTCGTGAAACGCAAGGCGGAGTACAAGGTGCTATTCTCCACTTTCTTATTGAATGGGGACTTACCCCTGCTCAGCTGACCGAACTGGAAGATAAACTCAAGCAAAAATCGCCGATAAAAACCAGCGCAGTTTTGGCCGGCCCCGTGGATTTGAGAGCAAAAGAAGGGGAATCTTTCCGTATTGTATCAGCGATCCTTCAGGACAAAAAATTCACTTCCACCTTTATCACTTCCGGTTATGCCCCGCCTATGCAGGGAGGCAAAGCAGCCGTAGCTGCCCGCCTTGACGCCAATGGTGCGCAATTGCTCGATGCTACTTTCAAGAAAACCAGCTCAATCACAGACGTATCGCTTGTATTGGACTACGAATACACTGTCAAGGTTAAAGCAGCCAAAGGTTATCTGAAATACGATCTCGAAATCACCCACGAACAGGGAGACGGCATGGCCTATGACTTTATGCGCAAGGAGCTTGACAACCGCCCGCAGGATCTCAAGAATGCCATCGCAACCTATGAGGCCAACAAGAAAAAGCTCACCAATGAATGCGGTGTAGCCGATGGTATGGGCAATATGCTTATCGCTATGCAGGCTATGGATAAAGCCATTGGTAATACCAGTGGAGCTGGAGATACTGGCAGCCCATGGGAATACGGGGTAACCGAATCCATGATGCGCAAGGTGTATGAATATTTTGAGCAGAAAGAAAAAATCATCCTCAAGTGGGAAGAGAACCTTGACGATGAAAGACTGACCGTGATGCGGGAGGCATTTTTTGGGTTTTTCCTCAATTCTTTTGCAGAACCTGTGATGCCAGAGTTTAATACCATCATTGCAGCCGGAGAAGGATTTAACCCTGCCACCAATAACCCGGTAAAAGACGAAAAACAGGCCTCTTATCAGTTTAAATCCTGTACACAAATGGAGTCCAACCGGGTGATCAGAAAAGAAATCCGCCTGGACAACCTCATTCTCCCCGTTACCCGCCGGTACCAGATGGTAACCAACCTCGCCAGCAGCTATGATATGGTGAGAAGTAATCCCAAATGTATCAGTTCGATCAACCTGAATGACCCCTTCTTCCAGCACAGAGACATCAACTTTATCCTCGACCTGGAGGCGCAGGAAATCTTCAGCAAAGAGATCAACCACGTGACGGTAAATGTGAGAAAACGCCGTTCTTCAGGCAACGATTTTGCCGATGCCATCACCTTCACCAATGATTATATGCGTGAAAATGGCTCACTCGCAACCCTCACCTACGCCCGTGGCGAAGACCGGAACCCTGATCTTTATGAATACAAAGCACAGTGGAGCCTGAAAGGCGGAAACACCTACCCGGCCAATCCACCCTGGGTTAAAGGCGACTGGCAGGGTGTAACGCTCGCTCCGCCTGTCAAACCCCGCAAAATCGAATTTGAATGCGACCTTGATGAAATGCGTGAAATTGGCATCGTAAGAGCTACGCTTCAGGTGCGGTATTCCAAATTTGGTAAGGAAATAGAAGAAAATATTCCGATTACAGTGTCCAAAAATGAGCCGCTCGTGGAAACCACGATCTACGAAGACCGCGATGCGCAGGGATATGTCTCCCGTTTGGTACTCACCCACAAAGAACACGGAAAACTCGCCCTCGACTGGGAAGCCAACGTCAACGACGACTATGTGTATGCGTCCATTCCCGACGAACTTCGCGAGGGAGATCAGACCTTCCTGCAGAAAGTCATGCGCGCAGGAAAAGAGGTACTCACCCCACGTGCAGACGGTACAGTGGATCCTCAAACGGCAATTCTGGATAAATTTGCCAAGGTCCTCGGTATTTTCCTCGGAGAGGAATAGAATGGTTAATTGTTAATGGTTAATTGTCAATGGTTAATGGTCAATGGTTAATGATGATATGAAATCAGTATTTAAAATATGCCTTGCCTTTCTGACATCCATGCTGCTTAGTATGGCGGTCAGGGGGCAGGCAGTCTTTATCGACAAGCCCGTCAGGGCGGGAGAAGTGACGGTTTTCCCGGCGATCCAGAATCCCAACCAGTATTATTATCTGGTGGACAAGGCCAGGCTGGCTCTCACGGAAGACGAAAAACCACAGTTTTCATTTCTCCGCTATGTACAAAATGCACCCGGCTCGACCAAGGACATCAGCCAGGAGGGAGAAGGCGGCGGAATTGTGCATGCCGTTGTAACCCTGGGAGTGACCGACGAGCAACTCGACGAAGCGCGCAGAGAATTGCGTCGGGCAAATCCAAATGGCGAAATCATGGGGCCGATGATTTACACTTCGGGTAAATTTGGATTGGTATCATCCTTTGCCGAAGAAGGAAGTGAATTTACCCATCACCTGCTGGGATTGGGTAGCGCACCGATCCTCGACGGAAACAAGGCCGCCATTTCCCTGAATCTCACCAAACAAGGCGCCAAAATCCTTTGGGAGTCGTTTAAAACCGCTACGCCAGATGTAACCTTCTCCTTCGAGATGCAGCTTGAAGGCTACCGCTCGCCGATTCAGGCGACGCTGGAAGCCAATTTTGATCAGATCTACAAACACAAAGGCTTTGAAGTCGGAGTCGCCTCAGTCATGCTTCAGGCGGAAGTCAATGCCGCATTTGACGACCTGGTAAAAAACGGTGCGATCAAATTTACCGGCGTTGAAGCGGACGAAAACATGGAGAAGCTGATCGAAATCGCTTACAAAAAACTCACAGACATGATGATGGAGCCGGTCAATAATTCGGTTACCCAGTTTTCAGATCTTGGTCGCACCCAAAGTACCATGGACAGGGCCAGCAATCTGCTCTCTCAGTCCCGGAGAGAGACCGACGCAGCCAACCGCCAGATTCGCGAAGACAACCGGAGGAATGAAGAACGTGCGCGCAGAGAAGGCGACAACAACTTCAAGCCCAAGCCCGAGCAGTCAGCCCAAACCTTTACCATTGCCGCTTCTTACAAAATGAAAGAAGTGAAAACCAGTGGAATATTTAAAGTGAGCCTCAACAAAATCATGGCTGACGAGCTATCCATCCGTTTTGATGAAAATATTGGTAGTCTTAACAAATATGCAAAGGATGAAGACATATTCCGCCAGGTAAACCTCGACGATCCATTCTTCCGCCAAAGGGAAATTTCCGCTTTCCTCGATGGCTATAATGCAGCCGAATTTGGCCAGTATATCAACTTCGTCACTGTCAAAATGCTGAAAACTCATGCAAAAGGGGCTACCACCGAACAGGAAATTCGCATCGACCGGGCAGGATTCAACGAAAAAGGCAACCTCTACAAAATGGTCTATGGCTGGAAAGATGATACCGACAGGAAAAAATGGCTGGACTACGAATACGAAGTACTGTGGAGCTTTTTTGGCGGGCAGGAAGTGATTCAGGAAAAACGCCATACGACCTTTTCCGCCATTAACCTAAAACCCCCATTTGAGCCAAGGGTCATTTCCCTCGACGGTGATCCCGAATATATGAAAGAACGCGAAGTGCGGTCTGTAACCGTTTCCCTCTACTACAAAGTCGGCGGGCAGGACAACGTCAAAAAAACTACCCTCAGTGTAGAAAGAGGGCAGATTTCGGAGAATATAGGAATTCTCCTTCCCGAAAACCAATACGACTACGAATACGAAATCCAGTGGCGGCTGAAAGGCAACCGGGTAGTAAGTTCGGGTCGACATACCTCCGCAGAATCTATTCTCTTTATCGATGAAATACCAGAATAGCCAGCAATTACAATGAACAATTCAACCGCAACAAAAAACTCCAAACCTATGATTCGATCTTATCTTATACTCATGGTTTTCCTGCAGATTACCAGTGGCGTTTTTGCCCAGCAGATCTTGCTTGATAAACCCGTGCGCGCAGGAGAACTGACCGTTTTCCCCACGATCAGTAATCCCAACGAGTATTATTATCTCGCCGACAAAGTGCAAGTGGCCAAACACGCCACCGGTGCGCCGATGTTTTCTTTCATCAAATATGTCCGCAATACTGACGCAGTTGCCGGTACCAGCACCATCACAGAAAGTGACAACGGAGGAGGAATTGTCCACGCCGTAGTGCAACTTTCTGTTTCCCCCGAACAGCTTTCCGATGCACAGAGAGCCTTGCGCCGAATCAACGGAGCAGGAAAAATCGTAGGCCCTGTAGTCTATAAAAGCGGAACGCTTGCCCTGATCTCTTCTGTAGCCAGCCCGCAGGGCGGCATGTCCAAGCAGGTCATTGGCCTGGGTAGTGCACCTATTCTCGACGGACAGAAAGCAGCGATTTCCATTCAGCTGACCAAAGAAGGTTCTGACATCCTCTGGGCTACTTTTCAGACGCCGACACCCGATATGAGTGTATCGTTTGAAATGGAGGTCGAAGGTTATCTCTCTCCCAAAAGAGTAATTATTGAAGCAGATTTTGAGCGGATTTACAAAAACCAAACCTTTGAAGCCGCAGCCGTAACGCCTGTACTTGCGGCGGAGATCCAGATGGCATTTGACGAACTGCACGACCAGGGAGCGATCAAAGTTACCCAGATCGGAGAAGATGAAGAATTAAACAAATTGATGGAAACCGCCTATAACAAACTCACTACCCTGATGTTTGAAAAAATAGGAGGAACCGGCGTACCAGAGCTTTCACAACTCGTACCCGGCGGTCAGCGCAGCATGCTTGACCGCGCTACCGACATGCTCAATACGGCCCGGAGAGAAGCCAGGGAAGAAAATCGCCAATTGCGCCAGGAAGCACGTCTCGCAGCCGAGCGGGAAAGCCGCGCCAGAAGCGAAATCAGTGCCCGCAGAACCGAACACCTGCGCGAAACCGGAGGATCTACGGAGCCCATTCCCGCTGACCAGCGAAGAGGCTCAAGGGAAGAACGCGAAGGGGTTACACCAGAAAACCAGCCTGTAGAACAGGTGCCGGTTCCCAGTCTGGCCATTGCCGTTTCTTACCGGATGAAGTCCATCAAACAAACCGGCAGCTACAAAATCGACCTCAACAAATACACCTCAGATACCCGCACGATGCGGTTTGACGAAAACCTTGGGTCGGTAAAAAGCTGTAAAGAGTGTTTCCTCCGCGTAAATCTCGACGATCCGCTCTACAAACAACGCAATATCTACGCCCGGCTCGATGGCCTGAATGCACAGGATTTTGGTTCTTATATCAATTTTGTAACGGTTTTGATCATGAAAAAACACCAGGACGGTTCGCAGACTGTGCAGGAAATTCAGATTGACAAGACCAAATTTAACGCAACCGGCAACGATTTTGTCACCACTTACGGATGGAAGGGAGATGACGACCGAAATGCATGGCTCAACTACCAGTACAAGGCAAAATGGAGTTTCTTTGGCGGGTATGAAGTAGAAACTGACTGGCAGAATGAGACCTTCGGCAGTATTTCACTTGTACCTCCGTTGGTGAAAAAACCCATTTATATTGAAGCGGACCCCGAATATATGACTGACCAGAAAGTGCGTTCAGTGGAGTTGAAGTTATATTATAAATTGGGAACCAAAGAAGAGACAAAATCCATGAATCTTCAGATGGCCAAAAACGAGCTTTCGCGTACTGTAGAGCTGATTTTACCGAAAGGGAAAGATGACTATGAGTTTCAGACAACCTGGTTTGTAAGGGGAAAACAGCCTATTGCGTCCAAACGAATCCCTTCCACTTACGGAATGGTCTATCTTGATGAAATCCCCAAATAACCCCACTTTTTTTTTCGGCAAATAAACAAATGAAACTACCTATGAAATATACATTCATAAATCCCAAAGGCATTTTAACAATGGCTTGTGTGATGCTCATGTTGGGTGGCAACTTATTCGCACAGACTTTTCCAGCCTACCCGACTACCAGGGGCACGGTATCAGAAGAGCGGGTAAAACTCCCCTTCTACAGTGAACCGCAGACCGTTCCGGTCGAACGCGTTGGAGATATGATATTCTATCAGGGCGATATCCGGGTGGATTTGGCATCCGGCCGCGGAGGGGCTACGATTTCCAATATCGACAGCCTCTGGCACAATGGCGTAATCCCCTATCAAATCAAATCAGGCCATCCATATAGAGATACCATACTGAAGGGAATCAGCATTCTCAACAGGCGTACCCCGCTGAACCTTGTGCCTTACAACAGCTCGCGGCATACCAGTTATGTTTACATTCAAAACGACGGCACCGGCTGTTGGTCATGGATTGGCAACCGGATTGATTCTGTGAGACAGACCATCAACCTCGATACCAATTGCGGATTAGAGGGCGTACAGCACGAAATCCTCCACGCAGCAGGGTTTTATCACGAACATTGCCGCTCAGACAGGGATTCCTTCATCAACGTGGATCTCAGTAAAATGGTAGCCGACTGGCGTTCTCAGTTTACCAAAGCACCCGTCTCTGCTTCTATCAACTGGACGCCTTACGACACTTTATCCATTATGCATTATGAAGGAGACCACAGTGATATTGAAAGTACAGCAGGAACTCCTTACATGACGATCAAAAGAAACGGCAGAGACACTGGCCGCCCCACCCGGAGAAACCGCACATTGAGCCCTGGGGATATTTCGGCTATTTATGCCTTGTATGGGATCTACGAACCCATTATGCGGCAAATGAATTGGTTTATGTCTCCGGGCGCTTCATCGTCAGGGGCATCAACCTCCGGTGGATCGGGAAGTTCGCCCTCAGGCGCTTCCAGGAGCAGCTTTGCGATCGATATACGTTACGATGTGGATCTTGTACCCCAACGCACCTCCGTATCTTGTTGGGCAGCCGGAGCGGCCATGCTGGTAGGCTGGGCCGATTCGATATCCATTGACCCGGAGCAGATTGCCAGCGGCATCGGATATTGGCGCAGATATTACAATGCCTCAGGTCTTCCGCCGAGTGATACCACAATGTTTAGAAGATGGGGGCTGATTCCGGAATACCCTATGTGTTATACAGTAGAAGGATTTGCCAGTCTTCTCGCCTATAACGGCCCGCTGTGGGTGGCGGGAGCGGTAGATCTCACAGGCCCCGGCTCCGCCAACGCACATATCCGGGTAGTAACCGGTATGCGGGGCGATGGTACCCCTGATGGCACAAGGGTATATATCAATGACCCCTGGGACAGAGGCATGACCAATTTCACTATGCCCAACAATGGCTCGCAGTATGACCTGACCTTTACAGAGTTTATGCAGGAAATGGAAAATCTGGGCGCCAGCGAACTGCGCGAAGCCTCTCCCTGGTATGTAGCACACAATCCTTAATCAGACATCATGAGCTTTATTCGTTTTTTCAGTATATGTATTCTGATCTTTGTGGAAATGGCCGGTATTCCGACCATTTCCGCCCAGACAGAACTCAAACCTGTGGAAGATCAGAACATCCTCACCACCCTGCTGGGAGAAAGCAAAATCGCCAAAGTAACCCTCCTCGCCCAGGGCGAGCGGAATATGACTGTCAGCGTTACCTACAAAAACCTTCCCGCAGGAAAAAAGTACTCGGTGAAAGGTGTCGTACTCAACCGCGTAAAAAGACCCGTCCCAGATATCCCGGAAGTAAAAGAATCTATATCCGGAACCGCGGGTTCGGCCGATCTGACATTCAATTTTTCCCCAACCAAAAACTACACCCTTACGAATATTGAGTCTTCCTTTATCATGATCTCCCTGATACCCGAAGACAAAAGCGGAGCAGGAAATGCGCTAAACGAAATTTTGGGGAGCGCAACCGTAACGGGTGAGGATTATATGTACAATCTCGTCAAACAATGGCGGGTAGGAGGAAGTGCGGCCATGACTGTTAACGTCAAATTAACTCCCTATAAAAAAGCCGCCTACATTCAACCCTAAACAAAACCACGATGAAGAGAATCATCCTTCTGAATATTGCACTGTTATTTACATTAAACTTTTCACAAACAGCTAAAGCTCAGGAAAGAAGCAATGTTATCAGGTTTGCCAAACCGGATACCGCTTCTGTTGCCAAACCAAAGGAGGAAGATGAAGATAAGGAAAGACAGGGGCCCGCAAATCTCCCCTTTGAAATCCTCAACCAGATCAGTGCGGACCATGAGTTTGAGTCCAACAATGGGATCCTGAATATTTTCCGGAAAGTTTACCGCGATGCCAATCCGCTTTCCGGATACTATTATTATCTACCTGCTGAATACAACCTCAACTGGCGGCAGGACAGAGGAGGCGAATATGCTTTTTATGTAACCTTCAAAGCAGCCACCGGCTCCGGCCGGGGAGAAGCGGTCGTCACGGCAGAGCTCAAACCTAACATCACACGAAAGGATATTGATATCGCCAAAGAGCTACTTATGCAGGACATTAAAAATGACCCTGTCGCCAAAATGCACCCGGTCAGCAACCTCGTATCCATGCCCCTGGCCTCTCCTCCCAAAATCAGCTTCGCCCAAATCCAAAACTACGGCGTAAATCCGGCAGATATTATTGTACGCACCCCTACAGACTTCCTTGATCCGATTGTAATCAGTTGGAAAATGGAAAGGGTGGATGATTTGTTGCTGGCTTTATTTAACAATGTAGGCCTCAACGGAAACCTAACTCTCGAACCTGACGGAGAGGGAATGCCGGCCATTGAAATTCCTATCAACCTGAAAATCGATGACCCCAAAACGTACGGAAAATTTGAAATGGAAGGCAGCTCCTGGCGTACCAATGGCTGGCAAAATGCTACCGACTATCCGGTAGTGATGAAAAACCTCCATGTACTGCGCCTGAAAAATACCGGCGGCACACTCCAGTCCAATATCTATACCTGGCGAATGGGGAATGCCGAAGTGCCAGAAAAGGCTTCGGCCAAATTTGACACCAACCTCGTTCCGGCATGGCTGGACAATGACCCTACCATTAAAAGAATATGGATCGAATACGCGGTACAGCCCTGTCAATCCTGCAATCAGGCAGTCAGAGACAAAATTCTCGGCGGAGTAAGCAGCAACCAGATCAATGCTATTGACATTACCACCCTGAGTCCGCTCAGTTTTTCCGGCGCCAAGATGATGCGGATTCGCATTCGCTCTCATCAGGCCGACCCCAGCGGATTGTCAAAAGTAGATTTGCCGACCATTACTATTTCGCAGGACTTTGCCACAGCCTCTGGCGGACAATTATTCATTGACCAGGGACAAAAACCCGATTACGAGTATCTGATTACACTTTATATGTCTGATGGAACCAAATATGAGTCCGACAACTGGCAAAAAAGCAGCGATCTCGAAATTGTGATTGGAGAAAAACAGATCCGTGATCAGATTAGTCACTTCAGAAATTAAACCCTGACGGCGAAATCATTCGCCAGAATTATTTATTATGAATCGTATCCCACACATTCTAGCTCTGCTTCTGATTCTGAGTATTAACTTTCTTTCTGCTCAGGTCGCTTTTACCCACAAAGCGGAACCCGCCAATACTGCGGGACACATTACCACCATTGACAATGCCGCTACCAACGGAAAACCCGGTATGGTACTGATTGTACAACAAATGTACGGGGTCTATAATACTCATGAGGTAGGCGTTTGGTATAGCGACGGAAAGTGGAAAATATTTAATGAGGACCTTAAACCGATGCCGGTAAATGCGCAGTTTCAGATTCTGGCGGTAGACCCGGGTCAGTATAAAAGAGCCTTTGTACACACTGCAAATGCGTCAAATACACGGGGACATATCACCTATCTGAACCATTCGCTCACCGATAATCAGCCGGGAGAAATGGTTTTTGTAACCCAGCGTTTTGGCAAGTACAATACCAGTCCGGTCAGTGTATGGTACACCGCGGGAAAATGGACTATTTTCAATGAAAGTCGCCAGCCTATCCCCGAAAACACTCTGTTTAATGTCGTTGTGCTCAAAGCCGGGGAAGTAGAGGGTGCAGGCAACTACAAGGGAAATACCTTTTTGCACACCGCAACCACCGCCACCAAAGGCGCTGGTTCTTCAAGCTATATCTCCTATATAAAAGACAGCCGGCTGGATGGCAAAAACAATGCGTTTGTATTTACCACCGGAAACTACTTAAGCGCTTACAATACGCATACAACCGGCACCTGGTATAGCGCACCCAACTGGACCGTGTTTAATATGGACAGAACCGATATCCCGGCCAATTACAGGGTAAATGTGCTTTCATTGGAATATAATGGCCGAATGGCTATGATGACAACTCCGGGGGTTTTCACTACGCCTCAGGTCGTAACCACAAGACCCACTACAGGAAATACAACTCCGGTCAGAACCGATCCCCCTGTAAGGGATGCCGCTGTGATTACAAATCCCGTACGCGCGGCGGCCATTGACCCCCAAATCTACAACAATGCCGTACTCGAAAATATCAGAACCCAGCCGGGGAGATGGGTAGTGGCGCCGTATGGCAAACCTTCCACTCCCGCAGATCCGACTCCGGGCACCCCGCCTTCCACGGAAGTGCAAGGGCCGAATGTCAAACTCGGCAAAGAATTACAAGATTTGCTGGGCGACCCAATGCTCAGGCCCTTTGTCGATAAACTGAATATTTTCAGGGAAGTTTATGGCGATATGAATCCCAATGCAGGATTTTTCTACTATCTGCCTGCTTCCTATACCCTCAACTGGAACCGGGAAAATGGAGAATATTCATTTTTTGTCTATTACCTTTCTGCTGACAATAGCGGCAGAGGCAATGTGATTGTTACGGCCGAACTCACACCCAACATCAGTGAGCAGGATATCGAACTGGCAGAAGCCCTCCTGACCAAAAAACTCCGCAAAGACATCAAACTTTATCCGATGCCATTGCGAAATACGCCTGCTGTTTCATTTGGCAACAGCCTCACCCTTTTTGATGTGGATCCGGCCAGTCTGAGCACCAATATTCCCTCAGACTTTCTCCAGCCGATTGTCGTGACCTGGAAAATGAATCAGCGTGTAGATGATCTGCTGGGGTATATGATGTCGCGCAATCAGGTAGCAGGGAATATGGCATTCGAACCATTTTCCGAAGAAGAAAAAGTTTTTAGCGTGCCGGTACAGCTCAAACTCAATGATGCCAAAACCTACGGAAAACTGGAGTATCCCAATGCAGGCAGTCTGCTCAATGGATTTACCAATCCGCTGGACTACCCCATTATCCTGACAAGCATTGCGGTAATGCGTGAAACGGGTGGAGTCGCAACCGTCGAGAATGTCCTGCTCAATAATTACCAGGTAAATCCACAACAGATATTCTCCGGATTTACTACCGAAGAAAAAAACAAAGTGATGAACGGTGCACTTATCACAAAACTCTGGATCAACTATACGATTAAAGCCGAATGTGAAGACTGTAACCGGACGATTCAAAACAAAATTCTGGGCGGAACCAGCAACAGCCGGGTACAGAAGATTGAAGTAGAAGTTTTGACACCCCTGGCCTACTCCGGAGCACAGAGTCTAAAACTCCTGATCCGTTCCCGCCAGGGAGATCCCAACGGCGAGGAAGAAGTGATGTTGCCCATTGTAACTATTTCGCAGGATGGACAGACCATCAAAGGCGGTGAACTTATGGTATCCGAAGGCGATAACCCCGAATACAGTTACCAACTGGTCATGGTCAAGCCAGACGGAGATGTACAGACGAGCGAATGGAAAAACAGCAGTGAACTATTTATGGTCATCGGCGAGCGAACCATTAAAGACCTGTTTGAAGCAGAATCCCCTGCCCCATCGGGCGGAAATGAATAAATTTTAGCGTGAACGCGTGGTCATCTTTTTTTTAAGATGACGTCAAATAATCATGATTTTCCCGGATGAATCCGGATGTACCCCAAAATATTTAGCGTTATGATCTTTTTCCAAAAACCTTTTCCCATGGGTGTGGCAATGATGATTATCATTGCCTTAGCCATGCCTTTTATTGCTTGTAATCTTGAAAAAGTTGATCCTTTGGCCCCACAGGCTGCCTTCACCGTTGCCAATGACGGTTGTAAATCCCCCTGTACCGTTTCATTCACCAATACCTCCCAAAATGCAGATTCCTATTTATGGGATTTTGGAGACGGAGCCACTTCGACGGCAGATAACCCTACCCACCAATATACCACAGCCGGAACTTATACCGTAACCTTAACCGCAACCGGAGCGGGAGGAGATCCAGACCAGGCAGAAGAAATGGTTTCCGTTTTACCGGGTACGTTTAATATAAAACTCGGTAATACAGGCCGTACAGATATAGCATTTGCCGCGCTGGCCAGCGACGAGGCACTGTACGTCGCAGGGTATGAGCGAAGTGTCGCTGATATCAATGAAATTGTGGTTTACAAACTGGATTTCGAAGGCAATGTTCTGGGAAAAGCAGAATTAAACAATACCGTTTCCTGCTATGGCGAAGACGCCGGGTCACTGGCATTTGCATCCAATGGAGACCTGATTCTGATGGTAGGTATGATCGGTTACGATGTACTCGTTTCGCGTATCAGCACCAGTTCGATGACACCAGTCAATACCAAAAAATTCAACGGAATTGACCCACGCTCGGTGACCGTTGCTTCCAATGGCGATATTATCATTGCCGGGCAAAACCTGTCATCAACCTTCAATGGAGGGGTTATCACCCTGGATTATGCCGGCAGGCTGCTGCGTCTCAACAGCAACCTCGACTCGCTCTGGATGCGGCCATTTTTTGATAATCAGGAAGGGACCTTAAACACCGTAGTACAGACCTCAAACTTTCAGCTATTGACAGTTGGAAGTGTCATACCGATCGGAGGCGGAGCCCGAAACGGAATCATCTTTACAGCAAACAGTACAGGAACCTCGGTATCAAAGTCGCTGGAGTTGGGAGATGTCCCCTCCACAGAAACCGCAAGAGATGTATTGATCAAAAGCAATGGGGATATTATTGTCGCCGGTTATACCAGCACTAATAGCACAGATTACAACCCCTATTTTGTGAAGTTAAACGCAACACTGACCTTACTAAGCAGTAAATCCAATTATAGCCAGCTATCCGCCACCAACGAGTTGATTTTCGATATGGAAGAAACCGCCGATGGCGGGTACGTAGTCGCAGGATACTCCTGGGTAAACGGCCTGGAGGCAGACCTGTTTCTGATGAAAGTTGACCAAAGCTTCAACTATCAGTGGCACAAAACCTTTGGCGGAGAGTTTCGGGACTATGGCTACGAAGTAGAAACCCTTCCCGACGGAGGCATTGTCATTGTTGGCTATACCCGGCTCAATGAAAGCGATACGGATATGATCATTATCAAAACAGACGCAAACGGAAACGTAGATTAACCCAAACCAACACCTTACTCCTATGTATAAATCTTCCAGCTTCTTCCTGTTATCCCTAATCGCCCTTTCGTTTTTGTTTAATGCCTGTGATTTGGAAAAAATTGATCCTGAAATACCGTCAGGCTCAGCTATCAAAATCACTTCCATCAACCCTACCCACGGGCAAAAAGGCGAAGTCATCACCATCACCGGAGAAGATTTCGGAACTGTCGCCGCAGAGGTGACCGTAACTTTTGCTACGGGCATTTCTGCAACTATTCAGGAAATTTCAGATACCCAGATAAAAGTGGCTGTACCCCAGGGCGCAGACAATGGCGTCATCAGTATCACCCGGGGAAGTGGATCGGCAAATAGTCCGGCATTTACCTATGACAAACCTACCCTTGTCAGTTTTCTCCCCACATCCGGCAAAAAAGGCGATGTGGTCACGATTCAGGGAACCAATTTTGGGGTGGATTCGACAGAGATTGTCGTCACAATTAATGGCAAAGCCGCGCATTTTTCGGCAAACCCGACAGACAACAGCCTTAAGGTTATTGTCCCCCCCAAAGCCGGGACCGGGGCTGTTTCGGTTACTGTAAGCGGGTATGATGCGACAGGAGGAAGCGGGAACTTTTCCTATTTGCTTTCCGGCACAGTAACCACCTTTGCAGGATCAGGAACTTATGGTTTCCTCGATGGCCCGGGAAATACCGCAAGGTTTGCCTTTCCCTATGGCATTGCGGTTGATGCTTCGGGAAATGTATTTGTAGGCGAACTGGACAACCACAGACTCAGAAAAATCACTCCATCAGGATTTGTATCCACCTTTGCAGGCAGCGCTACCGGCGGATTTACCAATGGTGTAGGAACGGCGGCCACATTTGGCGCTTTGGCTGGACTGGCTTTTGACAATAACGGAAATCTCATTATCGCAGACTTTGGCAATCACGCCATACGGATGTCTGACCCCAATGCAAATATCACAACACTCGCCGGGGGCGGAGGTACAGGTGGCTCCAATGCAAACGGGTATGTTGACAATTTTGGATCAGGTGCCCGGTTTAGCTATCCTACCGGCGTTGCAGTAGATGCCAACAATAATGTGCTGGTAGCTGACCGTTCCAACCATGCAATCCGGATGATTACCCCCGCATCCTTTGTTTCAACTTTCGCAGGTAAAGGAACCGAGTTTGGAGATGTGGACGGCCCAAGGCTTAATTCGCGGTTTTTTGTTCCTGAAGATATTGCCGTAGATGCCGAAGGAAATATCTATGTCAGCGACGCAGGCAACCACAAAATCAAAAAAATCAAAACCGACGGATCCGTCATCACGCTTGCAGGAAATGGCGTAAGTGGAAATATCAGCGGGCCGGGTACGACTGCACAGTTTAATACACCCGTAGGAATAGACATTGATGCAAGCGGGAATATATTTGTTGCCGACCGGTTTAACAACAAAGTCAGAGTAGTCATGCCCAATGGGTTTACCTACGACCTGGCAGGAGATGGAACTTTCGGCTACCAGGATGGCCCCGGTGCTACCGCAAAAATCGCCGAACCCTTCGGGCTGGCCCTTGATGCAGATGGCAATGTCTATATTGCCTGCTACAGCAACGATAATATCCGAAAAATTACGGTCGAGTAGTTTCGCTCATTTATCCCCATACAAAATCCCCCTACTTCCATGCGTGTATATCCTGTACTCTCTGCACTGATGATCACCGGCATTCTGGTTACAATCAGTTGTAATCTGGAAGAAGTAAACCCCGTAACTCCACCGGAGGCAAAGTTTACCATAACCAATGATGGATGTTACTTCCCGTGTACCGTTACCTTCACCAACCAGTCCACCAATGCCACCGGTTACCAGTGGGATTTTGGAGATGGGAAAACCTCCACAGAGGATAACCCTTCGCATGAGTACAAGACAAGCGGAACATTTACCGTCAAACTCAAAGCACTGGGAGATGCTGCTACCGAAGATCAGATCTCATCAACCGTTACCATTCAAAAGCCGGTAACCTTTTCCACCTTCTTTGGCAATCTCAATGACATAGAGGAAAACGGAAATGACGTAATTGAACTGGAGGAAGGCGGCTATGTCGTCGTAGGGCATCAGGAACAGGCACCTAATACTGATAATGACGGGTATATCGTCAGGTTTGATGCCAATGGACAAATGATGTGGAATACACACGTAGGTGGAAGCAGTTATGATGTTTTTAACGGCATAGTACGTGCGCCCGACGGAGGCTTTATGGTGGTAGGAACGACCTACAGCTTTGGGGCAGGAGGAAGCGATATGTATATCTGTAAATTTAACTCAAATGGCACACACCAGTTTACGAAAACCTACGGAGGTACAGAATACGACTATGGAAACGGCATTATCGCTGTAAACAATGGCTATGTGATGGTGGGAGCCATACCAGACGTAAATTTTAACCAGGATGTGTTTCTCGTAAAAACTGACCTGAATGGAAATCTGGTCTGGCAAAAATTCCTGGATGGTGGCAATTATGAATCAGGCAGCAAAATTATTCAAACAGTTGACGGAGGGTTTGCAATTATAGGGTTCAGCTCCGCAGGCAATAACACTGATATGCTGTTGATAAAAACCAATTCTAACGGGGACAAAATATTTGAAAAACTTTATGGCGGAAGTGAATACGAGACTGCCAATGGAATAGTCGAATATCCCGGCGGAGGATTTGTGATTGCCGGAGCTACGGCCAGCTTCGGGCTGGGAGATCAGGATGGCTATATTGTACGGACAGATGCCAGCGGAAATGAACTATGGTCATCCCCTTACGGCGTGGACAGTTATGACTGGTTTAACAGTATCGCTATTGCGCCTGACGGAGGGTTGGTGGCCTGCGGTACAGGCACACAAAGCCTGCTGGTTTATCTGCTGAAGATTGACCCTTCTTCAGGCACAAAAGTCTGGGAGCGGTACTTTGACCCCTATTACGCTACTTCCCTCAAAGCTACACGAGACAATGGTTTTATTATTACCGGTGCCCGCAACAACCCAGTCGATGGAGAAGAAGATGTATATCTGATCAAAACCGATGCGGAAGGAAATGTAAATTAAGGGTCAGTTTTTCGCAGCTTTTTCGTCTTATGATTACAGGAACCGAATCACTTACGCAATGAAGCGCTTATTTCTGTTTTTTCTGATCGCTACCTTTGTCCCCATTCTCCACGCCCAGCCGGTTATCAGCGGAAAAATGGTCCTGGAGGGCTTTGAAATCTATCCCGATTTCAAGACACCCAATCTGTATTATTACGCGCCGGGCAAACTGGCGCTCGGCACAGAATCCAACGGAAAGCCGCAGTTTCAACTCGTAGAAATGCGCTATACCGGCACAGCGTGCACCGACGATCAGGGACAACAGCGATTTCTCAATCTCGCGCAGTTTACCGTCAGAATGGCCCCGATGTCGCCCAATGCGCTCAACACGATCCGGCAAAAACTCACGAAAGGTAAAACGCCCGTACTGAAGCCGCTGCCGATTCGTTACATTGAGTCTTTTCTCGTAACGGCTGTAGGGAAAAATGCGGAAGAAGGATCGGGCTTTCAGCGAATCGCCAAAGGCAGTAGTTTTGGGGCAGAAACAGCCTCAGGCAGTACCGGTTCTTATTGGACAGAACGCACATTTACCCTGAAGCTCGAAAACTACGAAGCGCAGCTGCTTTGGGAACAAATCACTACAGGCAAACTTTCAGTGAGTTTTGGATACGCATTTTTTGCCGATGCGGTGTTTGGCAATATGGCCAGTGTGAGCATTTCGGGTGATTCAGCCAGTGTTGCGCAGTTGAATGAAACCATTTCTGCCGAAGACCTGGTACAGGACGCAGATACAACCGTAACGCCTATGGCTATTCGCAGCGATGCTTTTGCGATAGTTGTAGATGTGAAAAAATGGCCGGAAGCATTAAAGAAACTCGACATCAACGAAGGCATGCCGCCGGCGTATCCTGCCGTTCAGGTCGCGTGTTATGATTTTTCCGATGAGCTGAGACCAGACCTCTCGCTGAAAAAGATAGAAGTAGAAGCCATTGGTGTAGGCGGACAACCGCTGGCCCCCATTTCGGCCCGGTTCAGTAAAGGAAACCCCGACGCCAATTATCTCAACCTCAACTTTCCTTTTGCCGTGAGAATGGACCGCCCGATGCGTTACCGGATAGTAGAATTTACCCAGGCAGGTGAAAAAATCACCGGTCCGTGGCTGGAAAAAGAATCCTGCGCAGGACTGATTGATATCACAACCGAAGCAGAAAACAATAAAATGGCGCGCGTAAGCGTGGAATTGGAAGCAGACACGGAGGGCATGCTTACAGCAGGACTTTCACAGGCAGAATGCCTGATTTCCTATTCCGTTGGGGAAAAACAGGTAAAACAACTGGTATCATTTTCTACCCATGACCCTTTGCCTATTCAGTCGCTTACCTTCACCTGTCAGAAAGATCAGCCGCTGACTTTTCGGGTAAACTGGAAAAAAGAAGATGGCGGCGTGATCAGAGGCGTTGAGCGAAAGTTGCAGGAAGAATATTATTACCTTACGCCACCCGCACCTGAAAGTAACGAATGATTTTTTTATATTTATTCACCGTAGTTCCTTTCTGAAGATTGACCTCATTAGCATTTCCCCTGGCAAGAACTGATACAATGACTAAAAAATACCTACAGATTCCCATTGCCATTTTCTGGCTGACCTTCCTTGCAGTTGGTTGCAAACCCACCCAGACAACCAGCACCAACAACGGGCAGGTGACCATTGATTTTGACAAACCCACAACAGGGGCCGTCGCCATTAACTTTGGAGAAGATCCCAACCGAAAAAGTGCTCCGGTGATCGAGTGGATTTCCCCCGTAGCTGAAAAAACCGAAGGGTATGACCATGTGCATATCGAGCTGAAAGTCACCTCAGAAGAACCTGTAACCGATAAAGACTTTTCGATCTACGTAGCCAAAATCAAGCTCGGAGACAATAAAGCAGGTGAAAGGCCCCTATTCAAAAAAAACAATGAGTATTTCTTCAGCGCCAATGTGCCCTTAGACCGGGCATTTGAAATGAACGTCGTCGAGGTCAAACTGGTAACTCCTTCCGGTGTGGTCGTAAGTGCGCCGCCCCGATTTGTATTTATCAAGGAAAAAATCGAAACAGAACTGACCTGGATTTCGCCCAATATTGTACTGTATCAGGACAAACCCTATACCCACAACGACGAACTCCTTCCCGTAGAATTTAACATTCAGTCTCAGGCTACCGTAACCAAAAACGACATGACCATCGTGCTCAATGGCCAGCGGATCCGTGCATCTGAAGGAGCAACGCTCGTGCAGTCTTCCAACGGGCGGTATTTTTTCAAAGATTTTGTCCCCATGGCCAATAAAGAATCCTTCCAGACCATTCATCTGGAAGTATTTGGCCAGGCTTCAGAAGTGTTGAAAGTCAATTTTGTGCCCCTCACCAAACCCAACCTCTACATTGTGTCTATTGGCCCGAAAACAGACCTCAAGTACACCGTCAACGACGCCAGAGACTTTGCCGGACTGTTTGCCAATCAGGGAGGCGCCGGGGGAAACCGGTTGTACGCAAAAGTGGAAGTCCTTTCGCTACTCGCCGAAAACGCCACTGCTGGAGAGATCAAAGGTGTGCTGGAAGAATTTCGCACCAAGTATGTCACACAAAACCTCAAATACAACGATGTGCTGGCCATTTTCATTTCTTCTCACGGCTTCCTCAACAATGGAAACTTCCGCATCAAAGGCGACGACTACAAACCTTCGCGGCAGGAAAGCACCTCGGTATCTTACCAGGATGATATCATTGACAAGCTGAAGGAAATTCCCTGTAAAAAGCTCATCTTCCTCGATGCCTGCCATAGCGGAGGTGCGACAGCCACCGGCGAAAAAGGAGATGCAGTCAGTTCTTTCGAAATCAACCTCGCCATTCAGAAACTCAACAAAACACGCGAAGGGTTTATCACCATTGCCTCCAGTCAGGCAGAGCAATATTCCTACGAAGATGACGTATGGAAAAATGGCGCATTTACAGAAGCGATTGTCAAGGCGCTGGGATCAGCACAGGCTGACACCGACAGAAATAAAATCATTACCACAACAGAACTCTATGACTATATCAGCCGGGAAGTCCCCCGTATCGTCAAAACCGTCAAACGCCAGGACCAGGTGCCGAAGCTCGTGGAAAACGATCTGGGGGATATCCCGCTATTCGTAGTGACGCAGTAGACTTTTCGGGGCTTAAACCTTGCGGTGGCTGAGGCTCTCGAAGCCCCGCAAAGTTCGAAGCCACCGCAAGGTTCGAAGCCCCGCAAAACACAAAAAAACAACTGAATCAACTGACAACTATAAAATTATGAAAAAACTCATTTCGCTTACATACCTCCTTATCGGACTCGCTTTTGGCCTCTCCGCACAAAAAAACCACGCTGTAAACTACCGGGTAACGGCTGCTGATGACAGCAAAGTACAGGTCACATACGACCTCCCGCCCAACGGCAGCCATCGTGCCTTTGACGTGTCGCTCCAGACTGAAACCCCCAGTATCAAACCCAGAACTGTACAGGGCACGGGAAAAGGCATTTTCTCAGGAACCAATCTCGTCATTGACTGGTATTATACTGCCGACGGCTATTCCAAGGCAGATCTCACCGGATTGAAAATTGTCGTTATGGCTATCGATCCACTGGAAGAGCCGAGCATTGAAACCAATCAGCCCCGTGAAATCAGAACCATTTCTCCCTGGGCAGGTCTGGGGGCAGTAGGTGCTTCAGGGTTAGGGCTGCTTACAACCGGTGTTATTTCTGAAAATAATGCCCAGCAGGACTACGAAATCTATACCACCAATCTCAATCCTTCCGCGTCAGTTTACACAGAACTGGGAATCACCCGTGACGAGTTGTACAACGATGCCAACAGCAAACACAAAAAAGCAACCGCATTGATGATCGGCGGCGGCGTAGTGATTGCTGCGGCAGGAGTAATTCTTATCAACCGTTTGAACGTACAGAAAAAAATCAGAAATATGCAAAGCTCCCGACTGGAAGTCAGCCCAATGTACCAGTCCGGATCTGCATTCAACAGTGGACACCAGGCTGGATTGAATGTGAGTTGGAAATTTTAGTTGTTATTCAAATTATGTAGATAATGAGAAATTTAATTGTGTTGGGTTTTTGTCTGTTTACCCTGGTACCGAAAACATTCAGTCAGGGAACCTACGAGGCCTTGAACCTGTTTATCAATACACCTTTTTTTGATGAATTTCTGGAAATGCGCAAGCGCTCAGAAGAAGCCGTAAAGGATTTTAAAGCGATTCAATACCGCTACTCCGATGAGGATGCGGCCATGCTTCGCGACCATTACAATGCCTCTGCGGAGTATTTCAACAAAGCGCTTGTCAATATCAAAGACGATATGCTTGACAAGGGAAAACGCAAATACATTGCGACTTATCCGCTGTCTTATTCCAAGCAGGTGGAAACAGACCTTCGCCGGGCAAAAGAATACTACGAAAATACCTTTCAAAAGGAAATTGCGCAGATTACCGGTGGTGAAATTACCGGAACCGCCTTTCTGACGATGATGCCACAGTTGTTGCAATACGGAAAAACTGCCTTTGCCATTGTGCAGAAAATCCAGTCAGAAATCAACAATTTCAATGAGTCCCTTTTGCAGGTACATTTTTACGAAAAGTACAGGTTTCGCACCTGGGACGAGATTGAATAAATAAAAAGTCAAATGCTAAAATACGGGCTTCTGGTTCTTTTTTTCATCTCGCTGCTGCTCCCGATCCGGGGGCAACAGCCGGGCACAGGCTTGTTGTTTGACGACGAAAGTTATGACGAAGTCGCCCGCCAGCCCGACTATGGGCAAAAAGGAGGCAATGATACCATCCTCAAAGTTGACCTCAAACCTTTTTGCCCCAAGCCCATCAACCAGGGCCCCTTCTCCACCTGCACCGGTTGGTCGGTAGGCTATGCCAGCCATACGATCGAAAACGCTATACTCAACGGCTGGGCCGGGCAGACAGATAAAATCACAGAAAATGCATTCAGCGCATTTTTTCTCTACAACCAGATCAAAGAGTCGGAAGGTTGTAACGAAGGTACTTATATCACCAAAGCGCTCGAACTGATGCGCGACAAGGGAAATGTATTTTCCAAAACTTTTGACCCCGACGGTTGTGAAAAGATGCCCGGCCCCGGCGACCTCGTCATCGCGCAAAAATATCGCATCAAAGATTTTCGCAGATTATTTGACCGGGACGCACTACCGCGAGAAAAAATCACCGCTGTCAAACAAAGCCTCATTGACAAAAAGCCCGTGGTCATCGGAATGCAGCTCAAACAAAACTTCCTCGAAATGCGCAGCTCAGAGTGGTGGTTTCCCGACCTGGGCAACAGTCCGCTGCTGCCGATGGGACATGCCATGGCCGTCATCGGATTTGATGACGGAAAAGGTACAGCCGGAGGCGCATTTCAGATCATGAACAGCTGGGGAACCAGCTGGGGTGACGGGGGTTTCTTTTGGGTGAACTACGAAGACTTCGCCAAATACTGCAAGTATGGGTTCCAGTTTTCGATAGAAACCTCCGAAGCCCAGAAAGTAGATCTGGTGGGCAAGGTCAATTGCCGTTTTCCAAAAGTAAGCGGAGATCAGGTTTCATTCACCAACGTCGCCTCCACTTTCCGAAACAACGCCTACAACCTGTCGGGCAGAACGTGGAAAAAAGACGACATCTTCCAGTTGCAGGTATATGATGTGACGGGGGAGCGGTTTATGTATGCCTTCAGTTATGACGCCGATGGCAATATCAATCTGCATTGGCCACGCGACGGCAAACTCGACGACAAATTTCAGGGGCAGCATCAGAGTTCGGTCATCGTTTCACGCGACATATTTCTGACGCTCCCGGAAGAAACCGCTGCATTGGAACTCAACAAACCAGGACTGGAGCAGATATGCTTTTTATTCAGCTCCACCCCTATCCCTGACATCAACGAAAAGCTCAAAAGCATAAAAAATCAGGGCCCCAACCTGAGCAAAGCCGTGTACACCGCCTTCGGCGACCAGATGCTCACCCCTGACAAGGTATCCTATATGCAAAAATCCATCGGCTATTGGGTCTCCAAACGCTACAGCGACAAGATCGTGCCAGTGTTTTTGCAGATGAATGTGCAGTAAATGTAAAGGAAACACATTCCTCCCTTGTAATATTCCCGATTAAAACGACGCATTTGCGGATAAGATTTCTTTTTTGCTTTCTGTATATTTGAACCATCCCTGACATAAATACCCAAAATATGGCGGATGAAATTATGCAAGACGAGAAAGATAAACTGATTGCCGAATTATCTGAAAAGCTGGAGCACGCCAATTTCCTTGCCAGCATAGTCGACAATATTCAGGATCTGGTGATTACGACAGACGTCCATGCGGTCATTACACGTTGGAATCATGTCGCGGAAAATCTGTTGGAATGGAAGGCGGAAGAAGTAATCGGAAAAACAACAGCGGAGATTTTAAAGGTTATTTATACAGACCAGAACAGAGAGCAAATCCTCGAATCATTTGCTCAAAAGGATTATTGGCAGGGAGAGGTTATTTATCACACAAAATCAGGACGCCCTGTATATGTTCTGACCACAGCATCCAGGCTTAAAGACCCCAATGGTCAAATAACCGGCAGCCTTATTCTGGTAAGAGATATTACCGAGCGGAAAAAGGCAGAAAATGAATTAAACAGGTTAAATGAAGAACTGGAACGCCGTGTCAAAGCACAAACCGAAGAAGTAATCAAAAATGAAAAACGTTTTCGTTCACTAATAGAAAATGGTGCCGATTGTGTCGTCATATTAGGCGCCGATGGAGTGCCAACCTATACCTCCTCCTCTGTTACCAAAATACTTGGCTATACGGAAGAGGAAGCCATGAATCTTAATCTATTTGAAATCATTCACCCAGATGATATAGAGGGGGTTTATGCAAAAATGAAAACGGTTCTGGAATACCCGGGGATAACTATTCCCGGCCATACTTCACGTACCCGGCATAAAGATGGTACATGGAGGTGGCTGGAAGCTAACATTACCAACCTATTGGATGATCCGGATATTAATGGAATAGTTGATAATTTCCGGGACATTACCTCTCGCAAAGAATTGGAAGACTTGCTAAATAAAGCCAATAAACTCGCGCGTATTGGGGGCTGGGAAGTAGATATGATCAAAGGAAAGGTGTATTGGAGCGACATCACGAGGGAAATTCACGAAACTGGACTTGACTTTATACCTGATCTTGATTCAGGAATTAATTTTTATAAAGAGGGCAAGTCGCGAGCGCTTATCACTCAAAAAGTCAATGAAGCCATTGAAACGGGAAAACCGTGGGATGTTGAATTACAAATTATTACCGCTAAAAACAATGAACGATGGATACGAACGATTGGTGAGACAGAGTTTGTCGATGGTAAATGTGTGAGAATTTATGGCAGCTTTCAGGATATTGATAGCCGGAAAAGAGCTGAAGAAGAAATCAAAAGGTTAAATGAAGAACTTGAGCAAAGGGTGATCGAACGTACAGAGAAGCTTACGATTGCAAACCGCGAGCTAGAACAGTTTGCTTATGTGGCTTCACACGACCTTCAGGAACCGCTGCGAACGGTTTCCAATTATATGAAGATATTCGAAGAAGATTACAAGGATCTGTTGGGCAACGATGGCCTAAAATATCTTCATTCTGTAAACAATGCGGCAAGAAGGATGAGTAACCTGATCCAATCACTCCTGGATTTTTCGCGACTCGGGCACAATTCGAATCTGGCGTATGTAGATATTAAAAAAGTAATTCAGGATGCCATTGCCGATCTCCATATTATAATCTCCACCTCAGATGCTGACATCCAGATTTCTGAAATGCCAATGCTGAATGTTTACGAAAATGAAATCCGCAAGGTATTTCAAAACCTCATTGTCAATGCCATCAAGTTTCAAAAAGAAGGTGTCAGGCCGAGAATTCAGATTTACGCAACGAAAGTCGAGAATATCTGGCAATTCTCGGTAAAGGATAATGGGATTGGAATCAATCCGGTTTACTTTAAAAAAATATTCAATATTTTTCAGCGGCTGGAAAGCCGGACCAACTACGAAGGTAACGGAATCGGGCTGGCCAACTGCAAAAAAATCATTCAAATTCACAAAGGCGAAATCTGGGTAGAGTCAATCCCCGGAAAAGGAAGTACTTTTCATTTCACGATTCCCTATCTTTCGTGAATAAAAATCTACGAATGCCCTCTGATACTCTCCCTTATTCTCCCCAAAGCCTTGAACCTCATGACTGGTCTCACATGCGGGCACTCGGTCACCAGATGATCGAAGATATGATGGATTTCCTCGAAGGAATCAGAGACCAACCCAGCTGGAAACCTGTGCCGGAAGAAGTCAAATCGCATTTCCGGCAGGATTTACCCCAACAGCCTACTGATGCGGCGGCGGTTTATCAGGAGTTTAAAGATTTCATTCTCCCCTACCCCAAAGGAAATATTCACCCGCGTTTTTTTTCCTGGATACAGGGAACCGGCACACCACTTGGGGCACTCAGCGATATGCTGGCTTCTGCCATGAATCCCAATGTCACTATTGGCGAACATGCTGCTATGTATGTCGACCAGCAGGTGGTGGACTGGTGCAAACAAATGCTCAACTATCCCGCCGAAGCCTCAGGCATCTTGCTGAGCGGGGGGTCTATGGCCAATATTACCGGACTTACCGTCGCACGAAACGCCCAGACAGGAATCAATATCAGAAAACTGGGCCTCAAAAATGCAGATGTTTCCCTAGTCCTGTACTGCTCTTCAGAAACCCATAGCTGCATCACCAAAGCCGCCGAAATCATCGGTATAGGGACAGACGCCGTGCGGCATATTCCCGTCAATGATCATTTTGAAATGGATATGGAGCGATTGGTCCGCGCTATTGAAGATGATCTTTCGGCGGGGCTGACACCTTTCTGTGTGGTCGGCACAGCAGGTACAGTGAATACAGGCGCAATTGATCCTTTGGAGGAAATATATGCGATATGCAAAAAGTATAAATTGTGGTTCCATGTAGATGGAGCCTATGGCGCACTGGCCAAAATTGACCCGAATTGCGCCGAAAGACTAAAATTTATCGAACAGGCAGACAGCGTAGCTTTTGATCTGCACAAATGGCTTCATGTACCTTACGAACTGGGATGCCTGCTGGTCAGAGATGCACGGGCACACAGAAACTCTTTTGCTATTACGCCCAACTACTTGTTGCAGTCAGACAGAGGATTGGCGGGAGGCCCTGACTCCATCAACAATTACGGATTTGAATTGTCCCGAAGCTTTAAGGCACTGAAAGTATGGATGGTGGTAAAAGAACACGGGATTCAGCGATATGCAGAACTCATTGCCAAAGACAATGCCCAGGCCACTTATCTCGCCGGTAAAATCTCACAACACCCCAACCTGCAGCTTTTAGCACCCGTAAATCTGAGCATTGCCTGCTTTCAGTATACAGATTCCGCGCTAAACCCTGCACAAATCAATAAACTTAATAAAGAGCTCATTATTCAACTTCAGGAACAAGGGATTGCCTCCCCCTCATCTACCATTTTGAATGGCAAATACTGCATACGCGTTTGTATCGTCAATCACAAAACAACCTATTCTGATTTAGATCTTATGTTGCAGGCGATCATAGATATCGGGAGAAAACTCACCCTTTCTACCCTGGAAAAAGAGAAGTAAATTTGAAAAAATCTGCGTGCAGATACCTTTAACGATATCTGCACGCAGCAATTTTCTTTATTTTTTTGTTTCAGGCGCCAGGTACTTATAGACCAGTCCCGCCAAAATCGCCCCTACGATCGGAGCTACCCAGAAAAGCCACAACTGCCCAATTGCCCAGCCACCGGCAAATAACGCCTGACTGGTACTTCTGGCAGGGTTGACAGAAGTATTGGTAACAGGAATACTGATCAGGTGAATCAGCGTCAGTCCCAAACCAATAGCCATACCTGCCATACCTGCGGAAGCATTCGAATGGGTAGTTCCCAAAATGATCATCAAAAACATAAAAGTCATAACCACTTCGGTAACCAATGCCGCCACCATGCTGTAACCACCGGGCGAATGCTCACCATAACCATTGGCAGCAAATCCTCCCAGCTCAAATCCGGGTTTTCCACTGGCAATGACAAACAGAATACCCGCTCCGGCAATTGCGCCTAATACCTGTGCGCCGATATAGGGAAGGAGGTCTTTCTGGTCAAACCTTCCGCCCATCCACAGACCGACAGATACCGCAGGGTTGAGATGACATCCGGAAATATGACCGATAGCATAAGCCATCGTAAGAACGGTAAGGCCGAAGGCGAGTGATACGCCCACAAAACCGATACCCAGTTCAGGGTATGCTGCTGCCAAAACAGCACTTCCACAACCGCCCAGTACGAGCCAGAGTGTGCCGATAAATTCTGCGAGTAACTTCTTCATTTTGCAAGTATAATTAGGTTAATAGTAGACTATTCCGAAACAACTGGTGCAGATAAATAGCCATCTTTTACCAGCTTACTGAATGTAAGACGGATTTACCACACAAAGTCACTTCAATATATTGTAAAAAATGAAGAAATAAAATATACGGGTTATTGTGTTAGTCTGGAATATTAACCGTATCACCCCTGGTAAAATTCACGGGGCAGATATAACCATTCTGACGATACAGGTTGGTATTTGCGTTACTTCAACCGGTCAATAAACTGAATGACTTCTTCTGCAAACTTATCCGGCTCCGTATCATAGGGGTGATGCACGGACCGATCAAATATTACCAGTTTTTTATCTAAAGTCCCCAGTCGCCTTAGTGCGTCATATCCCAATACAGGGGGCACACTGATATCGTATTTCCCCCATAAAAGCAGGGTGGGTATCCGGATATTAAAGAGTTCCTGGGTCACAGAATAACCGATATCTCTGGCGTAAATAAAGGGTCTATTGAAAAGCGCTGATACTTTCCAGTTGATGGGGTTGTTGTCAATCACAATGCGGTAGAGCTCTTCAGAAGAAACACCCGACGGCTCCACTGCCCCGGATTCGACGAGGAGAGAAACGACCGCCTGTGCCTGGTCCAGCATGGGTGCATAATCATCGTCTGACAGAGAATCCAGGTTAGAGACCTCCTTGTAAATTTCCTCCCATGTATCGGGCTCATATCCCAATAAAATCTGTTCCTCTACAATTGAAAGCAACAACTGGCGGCGGGCAGTTCCGGCAAATTGAAAATCATGGGCGCCATCTACTTCGATCCAGCCTTTGAACAGAGGCTGATTTACCGGATCGACCAAAACGGCTGCACTCAACGCACCGCCCCAGCTATGTCCCATCATAAAGAGTTTGATGTCTTCGCCATACTTGTGCCGGAGTACTGCGACCAGCGCCAGCAAATCTTTGGCCATGAGATCAATCACATCATCAGGTTGGCTGTAATGCCCCTGAGACATTCCCTGGCCCCGCTGATCCCAATAAACCACCGCATAGCGTTTTTCCAGTTCGGCGGTGAAAGCTCCGGTGCGAAAACCAAGTCCAAGACTCCCCGCTCCGTGGACGACGAGGAGAAAAACTTTTTCAGATGCATTGCCGTGGATATAAGCAGGCATATCGGCACCTTCATGGCTGACATAAATCGTATCACTCAGCATATCCGGGTCTTCTTTCGCACAGGAGACCAGGAGCATAATACACAGAAACAGGATATATATGGAGTAGTGAGTAATCTTCATTTTCGGCGAAATTTTATAGCAAACTGATATCCCAATTCAACATTTAACAAAGGCAAAACATAAGTATTGTAAGGCATGAGCACCATCAAATGAATGTGGGCATACACGCCAGTGGGATTCTGAATGGATGTGACTTTACCAAGTCCTGCGCTGACTTCGGGTGCGAAGTACCAGCGTCCCGGAATCGTTATCTTCGTAACATCGCCTTTTGAAGACACCTGGTAGGTTTCGGGCAAAAAGGAGCGGTAAAGCCCCAGCGGACTTATTCCCAACATACAATAAAACCCGCGGGGTTTGATCTTGCGGTATCGAAATCCGGCCTGTACAAATCGGGCCTGGTAAATATTGGGATCGGCATATCCTGCAAGTTTTACCTGTGCAGATAGCTGTTTGAGATAAGACCTACTCTTATCGTCGTCAGCCTTAGTTTCACGGAAGGTATAATCTGTATCAAAAGAAAAGCCCGGATTCCAGAGGTTATTGCCATAATATCCCAGGCTGAATGTGAGGGTGGAGTCGTATTGTGAAAAGGCTGAAAATGAGTGAATTAAAAAACCCAAAACAACAGATACGCTGGCAAAAAAATTTTTTCGCCCCAAAGGGCAATTGACAGAGTGATTCATTCCAAAGCGTTTGATACAGAGTCAATATAGGAACAGGAACTCCGTATTCCAAACCTTTGTGATTGTACTGCCTTTATCTTGCCGCTGTTTTCGGCAATACAAATAAGTCGATCAACACAGAAGCAAACACGTAGACCTCGACCAGCCGATCTGCCGGGGATACCTCAAAGAAAAAGAATTTGACAAGGTAATAAACCGCACATATCGCTACACTGATTGCCCAGGCAATATACCAGATTGGTTTTCCTTTTAATTTATTGAGCATATTCAGAAAGTTTATTTTACTAACCAATGATTCAAAAATCACCTGTTGGTTGAAAGAAATCCATTTTTTTTCAATCAGCATCAGCAAAAAAAAAGGCCGGAGATTGCTCCAGCCTTATTGTGAGAAGAAATAGTAGTTATACTTCGGTCTTTTTGGTTTCGAGCTCAAAAGCTTCAGCATGAAGTGCCAGCAGAGGCACATAAGTATGGAAAGCCATTTTTTGTGTATGGCTGCCTTCAATCAGATATTCTTTCCAGTTTCTCCGGCGGGTGGACATGACCAGTAAGTCAGGTTTAATAGAATCCACATAAGCCTGAATGCCCTCGTCAATATCAGGGTTCATCATCGTATGGAAAGCGGTAAACTCCTCGGGAATAAACTCCCGGATGACATCCTTATACCAGTCAAAGATCTCTTGTGTAGCCTCATCTTCCGTTGGGGAAATGTGCAGGATATGCACTTTCGCATTAAAAGTTGTGGCAAGCGTGGAGATCTGCTGAAGGATACCCTCGGTTTCATCTTCAAAATTGGTGGTATAGAGGATATCGCGGATTCCTTTAAAATCACTGTTTTCGGGAATTGCGAGTACCGGGCAGGATGTCCGCCCAATAACTTTCGCCGTTTGGGTTCCCATAAAAATCTTCCGGATACCCTGAGCGCCTTTAGTGCCCATGATCACCCATTCTACAGGATACTCGGCTAAATAGCTCTGGAGTTCACGTTGAAAAGGTCCCTGCCGCACAACGGTTTCTATCTGAAGATCAGGATCTTTTTCCAAAAGGGAATCCCGAATCTTACCTAAACGGCTGAGAGCGACCTTTTTAATCGTTTCGGTTTTTTCGATAATCATGTAAGCCGGCGCTTCTGCATAGTAATCAGCCAGCGGATGGGAGTGGAATAATACAATTTTAGCTCCGAGCTGTTTGGCAAAAGGAACCGCATACTGTAACGCATGCATCGCGGTAGTGGAAAAGTCGTTAGGGATCAATAGAGTTTTCATAATGCTAAGGATTATCATTCTTCATCAGGATGCCTGTGCCCGAATGGTTGATGGTGTAGAGAGCTGTGAGATGTAGCGATTGATGATTGCCACATACGTTCCAATCATATTTTGAATAGCGTTTAAACTGTCTTCCTGCAGTTTATTTTTGGCGAATTCCAGCAGTAATACTTTCATCCGCACATTGGCTCTGTATAGTTTGTAATAAATCAGCAGCGCTTCATCCTGGGGCGAACCAAAAGCATGCACGTGATTCAGATAAGCCTGCAGGAAATAGGCACTCAGATCGTCGGCTCCGGAAGCTTCCAGGTCCATACACAGGAAACCTACTTCGTCCAGGATATCGGTTTGTCTCCACGCATCGTTAAATTCAATACAATCGAAAATTACTGGCGGGGATTCGAGGAAAATATTACCCGTATGAAGATCTCCATGGCAATCTCTGACGTACCCTTTATCTACTCTCACGCGAAAATCGCGCTGATGTTCGAGAAGAAAACGGTTGGAAGTATTGATCGCCCGATCAATGGTTTTGGCAGCTTCTAATGAGATTGACAAAGCCGTCTCACGGTAGGAAAGAATATCGTTAAAATCCAGCTTAAGATTGTACAAAGACTGTGGGACAAAATTGACTTTTGTGTCCTTATGAAATGTGGCGAGTTTTTCTGCCAGTTCGTCGATATGCTGATGGGTAACTTTGCCTTCACGGAGCATGTGATTCATCTGCTTTTCCTTACTCATCCGCCGCATCATCACCGCCCAGTCCACAATTTCACCACCATTGTCTTCCATCGAGTAGCTGCCGGAGAGCTCCCAGATCGGTACTCTTTTGAGATAAACCCCTTCTGACAGACGGGAATTGAGCAAAAGCTCTCTGCGGGTAAAATAAGCCCGGTTTTTTAGTGTTGAAAAATCAAGAAAGCTGTATTGAACCGGCTTTTTGATTTTGTAGGCATAATGATCTGTCAGTATTACCCATGATATATGAGTCTCTATCAGCTCCGGATTTTTTGCGGTATCTGAGAATGCTTTATCGGCGATTAACCGGTTTATCTGAATTTGATCCATAACATTGTTGTAATAAGTGCGCTTCCGCGTAGTTCAACATTTCATTTAGGGTTAAAAGACCGGAATTCAGTGTTAGATGTGGTTTTTGCATCGGCTCAAATGATGATTTAATTTTCAGATAAACATCAAAATCAGCCTCTGAATAGCGCCTTTTGGTTGTGATCCTCGATCGAATGACGGATTCGTCAGCAAAAATCTCTATAAAGTAAATTTTTCCCGGCAGCCCCAGCGTAAACCAATCTCTGAGATACTCCCGGTAGAAAGTGGCATCAACTACCACGTTCTCTTCTTTATTCAGTGCATCAATAGTCAGCGCTTTCATCTCCTCATAGACCTGATATTTCGCAGATCCGCTGTACCTGTCTATTTGTATAAAGTTTAGTCTGACCTGATCACTGCTGATATAGGTAGCAGAAATTTTTCCTGCTAATGCCTCCGCAAATGTAGATTTGCCCGATCCCGGTAAACCAAATACAATGATGGTCATGACGATGACTTTTAATTATCGAAAATTAATATCACTGGATAATAGTAAGTATGACAGGAGTCATGTACCGGGGTGACTCCTCCGGAAAAAGGTATGATATTTATCATAACTGGTCGGGCGCCATTTTTCAGGGGACAGCGATTTCCCGGGTAGAGAATCGGAGTTTTGCAGGGGAATATGTAATTTACCCTGAAAGCTTTTATTTCCGTATGAAGTACCTCCTGCTTGCTTTTTTTACGCTGCTTACTGCTTTGTTTTACAGTTGTGGGCAACCGCTTCCCGCTGATGTGGTTTCCGCAGAAAAGTCGTTGCCTGACAAAATTGATTTTAACCTGCATGTCAGGCCCATTCTTTCTGACCGGTGTTTTGCCTGCCACGGACCTGACAAAAACTCCCGGAAAGCAGACCTTCGACTCGATACGGAGGAAGGTGCTTTTGCTGCACTTGACAGCCTCAACACTCATTTCCCGATTGTGCCCGGCGACGTCGGTCGCAGTATGGTTGTGCAACGTATGGTCAGCACCGATCCTGAGTTTCAGATGCCTCCGCCAGAATCCAACCTGACTGTCACGCCTGAAGAAGTAGCGACCATTGCAAAATGGATCCGGCAAGGTGCCAAATGGAAAAACCACTGGGCATTTATTCCGCCCGAAAAACACCCGATCCCCTCTGTCAAAAATACCGCCTGGCCGGTAAACGAAATTGACCGGTTTGTACTCGCAAAACTTGAAAAAGAAAACATTCAGCCTTCCCCCCAGGCAGACAAAGAAACCCTTCTTCGCCGAATCACCTTCGATCTTACTGGCTTGCCTCCGACAGTCGCCGAAATTGACGCCTTTCTCGCAGATGATTCTCCGGAGGCTTACGAAAAAGTTGTCGATCGCCTTTTCGCTTCTCCCCGGTACGGAGAACAGATGGCCGTAGAATGGCTTGACCTTGCGCGTTATGCCGACACTCACGGCTATCAGGCTGATTACTACCGCCCGCACTGGCCGTGGAGAGATTGGGTGATCCGTTCGCTCAACGCCAATATGCCTTACGACCAGTTTGTATCCTGGCAGCTCGCCGGCGATCTTTTCCCCAATCCCTCCCGCGAGCAGCTTCTTGCCACGGGATTTAACCGCAACCACGCCCAAAATGCTGAAGGGGGCATTGTACAGGAAGAATTTCGGGTAGAATATGTCGCCGACCGTACCCAGACTTTTGCCACCGCCTTCCTCGGGCTTACCATGCAGTGTGCCCGCTGCCACGATCATAAATATGACCCCATTTCTCAGAAGGAATTCTACGGTCTGTTCAGCTTCTTCAATAATGTCCCCGAAGCTGGTCAGATCACCTGGAATACCAGCGATATGCCCGGACCCGTCATGCTGCTGGCAGATCAGGAAAAGGAAGATCAAATCGCTTTTATCCGCCGGCAGGTAACCCAACAGGAAGAAGCTATTGCCACATACAAACAGAACCAACTGGCGATGTTTGAAAAATGGTTTGACCGTGAAAAACCAGTATCTATACCGGCTGCGCCGAAAGGCCAAATGGCTGAATTCCCACTGGAGAATGCTACCAATGAAAGAATTCCCAACAAAATCAACCCCTCCCTGCCGGGTAAAATTACCGATCCGGTTACAGACCGTATTGCCATAGAACCAGTCATCACCGTAAAAGGCAAACATGGAAACGGGCTGAAACTCAGCGGCGACAATGCCCTTACCTTTCCCGGTGTCGGGCGGTTTAGCCGTTCGGAGCCGTTTTCCGTGGGGCTTTGGGTAAACATTCCGGCAGAACTGAAAGAAGGGGTAATCTTCCACGGAAACAAAGGCGCAGCATTGTACACCTTCAAAGGATATCAGGTTTCAGTCGAAAATCATCGGCTCGACGTGCGGCTGGCCCATGACTTTCCCTCGAATGCGATCCAGCTTCTGTCAAAAACTGACTTCCCCCGCAACCAATGGTTTCATCTTATGCTCACGTATGATGGTTCGTCCCGGGCTGCCGGGGTAAAACTATATCTTGACGGGCAAGAAATGCCGATGGAAACCACCCGCGATCATCTGGTCAAAGACATTGTTTTTCACCCATCGACCCCTGGGGGTGGATATATCGATACGTATCTGAAAGTCGGTGCCAGATGGCGCTCCCGCGGTCTTTCAAACGGGAGCGTGGACGACATCGCCGTATTTGGCAGGGCGCTGAGCCCGGCGGAAATAAGGGCCTTATATGAAGGGAAACCCCAGGTATTTACCACATACAACGAAGAAACGAAACCCGCTCTTTTCGAATATTTCCTTCAAAACCATGACCCTGGCTACCAGACAATGGCTGATTCCCTTGCCCGCATCAGACGGAAGGAAGTGCAGGCGGTGGAAGAAGTGCAGGAAATTATGGTCATGGGAGAAATGAATCCCCCCCGCCAGACCTATCTTCTCGCAAGAGGCGCATACGACGCCCACACCGATTCGCTTTTACCCCATACACCAGCTGCCATAAAGGCATTTGACCCAAAAGAAGCGCCCAACCGCCTTGGACTGGCCAAATGGTTGTTTGATCCGCAAAATCCCCTCCCGGCAAGGGTAACTGTCAACCGCTACTGGCAATTGTTTTTTGGCAGGGGAATCGTCGTTACGGCAGAAGATTTTGGCAGCCAGGGTAAATTACCTTCACATCCCGAACTGCTGGACTGGCTGGCGCGGGAGTTTATGGATTCGGGTTGGGACATAAAGGCTATTCAACGGAAAATGGTTATGTCTGCAACTTACCGCCAACAGTCTCATGCTGATGAAATTTTGCGGGAAAAAGACCCCGACAATCTATTGCTTGCACGTGGTCCTAAGTCCCGGCTTACAGCCGAAATGTTGCGCGACCAGGCACTGGCGGCCAGCGGTCTGCTGACAGATAAAATGGGCGGACCACCGGTCAGACCCTACCAACCCGACGGGTTGTGGGATTTTAACCGGATGGCGGGTGGCTATCAGCAAAGCCATGGGGAAGACCTTTACAGAAGAAGCTTGTATACCTTCCTGAAACGCACCATTCCCCCTCCGCTGATGAATACATTTGACGCACCCAATCGGTCCTACTGTGTCGTAAGAAGGCAAAAGACCACCACCCCCTTGCAAGCGCTGGTGCTGATGAATGATCCTCAGTTTCTGGAGCCGGCACGCGTCCTCGCAGCTAAGGTGCTGCACGAAAATCCTGTGCCCACAGAAGCCATCTCGGCTGCATTTCGAAGGCTTACCTCGCGAAAACCCTCAGAAAAAGAGTTGGCACTGCTGAAAGATATGTTTGATAAAAATCTGATGAAATATCGGCAGAATCCACAAAAAGCAGAAGGATTGCTCCAAACCGGAGAATTTCCGGCAGATTCTTTGTCCGAACAGGAAGCCATTGCGGCTATGACGCTTGTGACAACCACAATTATGAATTTTGACGCTTCACAAATGGAGCGATAGCTATAAAAAACAAAAGAAAATATTATGTCCTGCAATCATTTTGACCCCAAATACAGTCGCAGAGACTTTCTTACCCGCACCAGCCTGGGACTTGGCGCAGTGGCACTAAGTTCGCTTCTGGGCGCAGGCTCTGTCTGGGGAAAGGATAAAGAAATCGCACTTGCGCCCTCCTCCGGCGGTATCCTTTCTTCGCCCCATTTTCCGCCCAGGGTAAAACGAGTCATTTACCTTTTTCAAAGCGGCGGCCCTTCTCAGTTGGAATTATTTGACCACAAACCCCTGCTTCAGAAAATGAACGGAGAGCAGCTGCCCGATTCTGTGCGACAGGGACAGCGACTGACGGGTATGAGTTCGGGCCAGACCTCGCTTCCACTTGCCGGAGCACAATTTGCCTTTCAGCAGCATGGAAAATCAGGTGCCTGGGTCAGCGAACTGATGCCACATACAGCGAAAATTGCCGATGAACTTTGTTTCATTAAGTCGATGTACACAGAGGCAATCAACCACGACCCGGCCATTACCTTTTTTCAGACTGGCTCGCAGATCGACGGGCGGCCCAGTATTGGCTCGTGGCTGAGTTATGGTTTGGGTACAGACAATGAAAATCTGCCATCGTTTATCGTGTTGGTAACAAAAAATAAAGGCGGCCAGCCACTTTACGCCCGTTTGTGGGGAAATGGATTTTTACCTTCCAGGCATCAGGGCGTACAGTTCCGTTCTGGGAATGAGCCCGTTTTGTACCTGAATAATCCTGCCGGATTTGATATGAGCGACCGGAGAGAAATGCTTGACTATCTGAAACAGATGCATGAGCTCGAAATGGAAAAGCAGGAAGATCCCGAATTGAGCAGTCGCATCGCACAGTACGAGATGGCCTTTCGGATGCAGACCTCCGTGCCGGAGGTGATGGATCTTTCCGGCGAACCGGAAAGCGTATTCGACCTATACGGACCAGACGCCCGCAATCCAGGGACATTTGCAGCCAATTGCCTCCTGGCCCGCCGGCTGGCAGAGCGGGGGGTGAAGTTCATTCAACTCTATCATCAGGACTGGGATCACCACGGGGGATTGCCTGCAGGAATACGTGCAGAGGCAAAACAAACCGATCAGGCATCGGCAGCGTTGGTGATGGATTTGAAACAGCGGGGATTACTCGATGATACACTGGTAATCTGGGGTGGAGAGTTTGGCCGCACAAACTATTCGCAGGGTAAACTCACCAAAACTGACTATGGCAGGGACCATCATCCCCGCTGTTTTACCTTATGGATGGCCGGTGGCGGCGTCAAAAAAGGGTTTTCTTATGGAGAAACAGACGAGTTTGGCTACAACATTATCCAAAATCCTGTTCATGTTCACGACTTTCAGGCCACTTTACTGCACTTGCTGGGTGTGGACCATGAGCGGCTCACTTTCAAACATCAGGGGAGACGTTACCGGCTCACTGATGTACATGGGAAGGTAGTGCGGGAAGTAATGGCGTGAAAATGATCTCTGGCAAATCCATTTACTCAGGTGCATTAAGTTTACTGCGCACATTAATCGGAATCGACCTTCACATCCCTGAACAGGAAAGGGTTGTCACTGAGTCTTAATGCCTTGCCACTGGCAGTGGTCACATTCCGGAGAATAACCTCCCGGGTTCTGACAAAGGGAAACGTCTCGTGGTAAGAGCTATCCGTCATTTGTGGATTGAAATTGGCAAAAATTGCGGGGCCCTGGTAATCTTCCGGATGATTGGAATCGTCGATTTGAAGATTTTCAATGCTGATACGTTCCGGCATATAACAGGTGTAGCCAAAATCATGCTGCCCGGAATTAGAACCACCGATCAGGCTCGCCCTGACCGGTCTTCCGCCGGCAGGCACAAAAACGCAATTCCGGATAAAAAATTCACCTTGCCACGTACTGCCGTAATCGTCGCGGAGGTTGATGAGGTTTCTGCCGTAGATGGTGCAATTTTCGACGGTTAAGATACCGGTGCCAATGGCATTGATTCCCATATGTCCCAGCGTAGAGTTGCGGATGGCAGCATTTGCAACCCCCATATGTGCATCGAAGCGGGAAAAAGTACAATGGTCATACAGCAGGTTTTTGCAGTAGTTGGAACCCATGATTCCCCAGTACATATTGTCTTTGATATCATTGGTCTGGCTACAGTTCTCAAACGAGATATTAACCGCACGGTTGATTAAAATGTCGTAACTCCCCATGGAGACGGGTCTCTGCGCCGAGCCGATGGTACTGTACGTTTTATGTCCGGTGAGGATGGTATTTTTCACCGTTACGTAGGCGCAGTCACTGATACGGATGAAGCCGCCATAGGGTGCCCCCTGATCTCCTTCACCGGTGATGCGATGCTCCAGCCCTTCTACCAGCACATTGGAGCGGCGGATTGCGATATTTCGGCTATAATACGTGTATTTTGATTCTGCCTGGTTGGCGATGGTGGTAAAGCGCCCTCCGGTGATTGTCAGATTCTTCTCATCAATGGGAAGAGCGGTGATTTCCGTGATCTGGTCAAAGTCCCAGATGATTGGCGCGTCCATATCCACATGGCCGTTTTTATCTACGACAAAAATATCTGTTTGCGGAGATCCGTTGTTTTGGTTTGGCCCGAAGCGGATATAGCGTTTTACGTTGGAATCAGCGACAGTGATCAGGCAGTTTGCCGGCAGTGAAGCGTTGATTTTCGGCTGATTTCTCTTCAGGGAAGCGATTCCCTCCAGGTTGAAAGGTTGCAGATTGGAACTGACGATAAAAACAGATGCATTGCGGTTTTGGACATCGGTATCGTCAATAATGAAAGCCGCTGTGCCGAAGTCGGTATCAGTCTGGATAACCGCTGTGCGTTCTTTTCGGCCAATATAGTATGTGGCTGCATGGTCTGCTTTTACAGAAAGGCCGTGTTGGTTGGCGAAGGCGTGAGTTGCAGCGATCGCGTCTATGTCATCGGTTTTGCCATCACCGCTGGCACCGAAGTCGCTATAACGAACCCACCCTTTGTTTACAAATTTTCGATAATCCCTGAACGAAACATTTACCAGTAATTCCCCATTTTCATTTGTAGTCACATGGGTTTTTTCCCTGGAGGAAGTCATCACTACATTATCAGGCAGGCCCTGGACTTGCCCCTGTGTTGCCATTGCACAGGTCAAAAAGAAAAACAACAAGCTTAGGTATTTCATTCTGAGGAGAGGTTAATAATCGTCAATGGGGAATAAGATAGACCAATATAACCTTTCTTGCAAAATATACTCATGGACCAATCCAATGTCTATTAACATTCCTCACCAAAATCTCCACTTGTTCTTGCCCCGATTCTGATTCTTGTTCTTTTTATTTTTTATTTTCGTTTTTAACCTTTCCCTTCCGATTCCCATCCTTAATTTTGCTAATTGTTGAACGTAATCCGATTTATCGAATTCAAATTGCCCTAAGGCAGAATAATCCCAGAGGGGTTTGACATCTTCACATGGATATTTAATACTAAAGTCTGTCCACAACACCTTTTCGCCTTCAAGCTTAACCCGCATATACAGGGGGGAACAATATAGGTGTCTACACTGGCACTGTAAAATGATCATTATATTGGAATCATAGGATTCTTCTATATAATTTTCACTGAGGTATTTACGTCGATCCCGACTAGCGTAATCTGAATACTCCAACATTTTCAGCAAATCTTTAGAAGAACGATAACTATATGACTCTGTAATACGTTCCCTTTCAATATGTGAAAACAGAATGAGCTCGTAGTCTTGCACTATTTCAGTCAGCTCGGTATTATTAATTAAAATTTTAGCCTGCCTGAATAGATAGGTGCCTACATCTATTGTATCTATGACAAATTCCAGCTTGTCCATTTTAGTCTGCCTTTACTACACGAATACAAAAAGCATGTAAATGCTAATTAGAATTCAACTATCATTCCATACTTACAAAATCACGTCTACGGGACTCAATAAAAATGGATTCATTTCATAAAGGAATACTTCCTATTTCCGATTGCATTTTTGCAAAATAGCTGTTTATCAGGGTGGTTGGAGTTATTCTTTTATTTTCCTCCTTCGTTTTGACGGCTCATCCCATACATGATTTGTTTCATTACAAGGATCTTTCCCCATCTTGGCAATAATTGAAGTGAATAAACCAAAAATTTCGTCAGGTTTCCCGGAAATACGGTTTTCTTTTTCCCCAGGGCTTTTAGAATTGGCACCCCCACCTGTTCAGGTGTTTGCGCCATTCCCATGTTCATATTGGCTCTTTTTGCAAAACCGCTATACACGGGGCCGGGGGCAGCCGAAAGCACATCAATGCCAAAAGGTTTTAGTTCTATTGAAAGGGCCTCCGCCAGAGATTGAATATACGCCTTGGTAGCGGCATAATTGGCTGAATAGGGCACTCCCTGAAAGGCAACAATTGAGCTAAAGAGAATAATGCCGCCGCGCTTTTGCTGCTTAAATTTCTGAGCGAAATAATGGGTTAATTGCAATACCGATTCGCAATTGGTTCGCAACATATTTGTCTCCGCATGGACAGAAGTATCTAAAAACAAACCCGAACTCCCAAAACCTGCGGCATTCACCAATAAGCCAATATTCAAATGTTGGGTTGCTTTAATTATCTCATCGATACCCCCTGATTGCGAAACATCTGAGGCAATGACAATAATCCTGACGGAATGTTTTGCCAAAATAGCTGATTCCACTTCTTTGAGTTTTTCGTAATTTCTTGCGACGATCACAAGGTTGAAGTTGCAAAAGGCCAGTTGCCGGGCTATTTCCAGTCCGATGCCCGAAGATGCGCCGGTTACAACCGCCCATTCCCCGTATTTATGCTTTAATCTTTTTACTTCCTTCGCTGATAATTGCATGATGTATCGGTGTTAATATTACCCTACAAAAATGCAAAGGCCTTCAGCTTCAAATCGTTAACAAATGTTTATACTTTTTAGGAAACCGATTTTTTTAACCGGCTTAAATGAACAGAAGTAATGCCCAGATAAGAAGCGATCATATGTTGGGGAACGCGGTTGTGGATGTTGGGGAAAACCTGTGTAATGCTGTCGTACCGCTGTTTGGGCGTTCTTGCATACATATTTTTAATACGGTCATCCTGATAGATAAAATAAAACTCCGCAATCAGGCGCCCCAGTTTCTGGCCCTCAGTCAAATACTGATACCCCCATTCAATGGCTGACCGGGGAAGCACCACCACCTCAGTTTGTTCAACTGTCTGCAAGGTATAAAGTGAAGGTTTTTGGAGGATAAAACAGGAATAGTCCGCGATAAACTGATTTTCCAGGGCAAAATGCAGGGTATGTTCCACGCCTTTATTATCGGTGATGATTACGCGGATAAGACCTTGATTGATAAAGAAAATTTCGTTTGGAATGGCCTCAGGCTGGCTCACAACCTCTTGCCGCTTAAACGTCTTTGAAAATGTCTGGCTGAGTAATTCGTTGAGTTCAGACTCCGAAATACGAATCATTTGTTTGATTACGTGCCTGATTTGCTCCATTTCGTTCTGTAAATCCATTTATTGTCCACTTCTTATCATGGGACTATTTTGATGATAATTCTTTTATAGCGTGATAAAGATGGGGTACCCTTGTCGCTGACTCTTAGGATGATGTGAATAGTTTCTTCTTTATCCACTTCAGGCGCTGTTCCATATACCAAATGAGCATTTTCGGGTTGCCCCAATTGAAACTCACCTTTATAGGTACCTGCTTCGAGGTAGGGAAACCACAGAAAACTAAGATTGTCGCCATCCGGATCATGAGAATCCAACGCATCTAAACAAAATCCTTCACCAGATTTAACCGTTATTCTATCAGGATGTGTTAGGACAGGAACCGGCGGATGGTTGGCCTCTTCAAAAGATTGCGTGCACCAATCCATTCGAGCCGCAAAATCATGTTGAAAATCGTCTCTCCAACGCCATAAGGTCTCTTTATAACCAGTGAATGTTGTCGTATCTTTTCTTACGGAACGTCCATATTCATTGGGAATATATGGTGAATAAACATCCACGGCATTTGTCCAGATGGGTCGTGTTTCTGGTGCAATTTCGACAATGGAGCTTCCATCTTTGACTTTTGAAAAGTCAGGTTTGTAATATTCATAGCGACCACCCCAGCCGCCCCATTCCGGGTGTTCTGAATCATTTAATCCATTGGGGATTAAGGATAAAAACGAGGGTGTATCGCCTTCTACCCCCCAGGAAACATCCGGATAGACTTCACCAAGCGGTCCATGACCTTGTTGGATATGTCGCAACAACCACGCATTGCTGATGGTGGTATTATCTATGCCTTTGATCACATGATTAATACCTGTCCAGGTCGCACTGCCATAATCATCACCAGGAGAAACGATGTAAAATAATTTTGGGAAATTATTTCGAATCCAAATGCCACTATCATCCTGATCAGAAATGGTATAAACCCGCAATTTTGAAATTAGCTGTTCCGTTACTTTTTTACTCCTGGTAGTCTTAATTCTATGAAGCGCTTGTGCCAATGTGTTTGCACCACCCCAAACGGAGATCCACAAGGGTCTTTCATCGTCTTTTTCCAGTTCTTGGATTATCCAATCAGAACCTTCAGAATCCATCCCATCCCCTACGCCAGTCATTCCATATTTGGGCAATCCGCTTTTGACAAGATTTAATAGAAATGTTTCCTCAGGAAAACCGTTCTCATGCAACAACAAATTAGCCTGTATTTTGCCATAAGCATGAAGAACTCTTTCGATAGACTTTGGATTAACTTCTGTTTGGTGCCAACAAGAAGTAGTTGCTACCAAACCCCTGATGTCCATTTGGTTGGCATATAACAATAGCCGAACTAAAGATTGCGTATCGTCAGGATCTGCTTCTATGTCGGAGAGAATAATAACCCTATTTTTAGCGTAAGTCTGCCCAAAACTTCTTTGAAAGGATATGGCCAACACAAGAAGTAAACAAAAGAAAGTTTTTCCTGCGCCGAAGCTAAATTCTGTTTTTTTAGGGATACGAAAATCTGGCACCATATTTTATCAGTTATTGATCAATGGGTTATTTTTCTTTGATTATACAGCACTACCCTTTTTATCGGCATAAGCGGGTCTGCTTACCCATCTGATTTCATCTTGTCTGCGAACAACGGTCCACCAAAAAAAGAAAAGGGTGGTAGTAACAATGGCTATGGTTAAAGTCCATTCCGGTAATGTCCCCCTTAAGTCAATCAACATGCCATCACCGGGGAAAATGCCAAAGCCAAACAGTGCGGGTATCCGAAACCAATAATAGCAGGAAACCGATGCAGCTGAAAATATTGGGATTAATACTTTTTTTTGTATAAATCTTTTCAAAACCAAAAATAAAGCACCTGTCACAACCAGCCCCAACAAGGGATACTGGTAAATAGTAATAAACTGTAGAGGGTCAATAATCTTTGGATAATCAGGAACATGAAACCATCCCCAAACGAAGCCAGGAAAGCCGCCAACCATCAGGAATCCTGCTATTTGATGGTAATTTGTCTTTTCTGTTGACAAAGGGTGAATGCCCGGGGTTGTATCAGGACAGGGGGTGACGCAGCGGTGACACAGGTCGCAATGTGCATTGGACAAGGAAATGCGGTTTTTTAAACCATATAGTTTTTCGACCGGGTGAACCGGGCATAAACCCGAACACCAGGCGCTTTTCCATTCGTAAAAGAAGGAGGTTGTAATGGCAATTACGCCCAGCGAAATGATCAATATCGCCGTAGCCAATCCGTTGGTGTCGAAAATAGCATGGCGTAAGGGCACGATGATCAATAGAAAAATAACCGCTATCAGGTTTAGTTTGCCCGTTTGGGCCATCGTTAGTTTTTTCCTTTTTGAAAAACCCATATGCCTTGGGAACAAAGCAAATGACGCCATAGGGCAGATGTTCCGCCATACCCCTACCCCAACAACCAGCAGCAGCGGGGCAACGGGGATCAGGATATTCCAAAATAAGTGAATCCCGACAGTTGGGCGGAATATCAGATTAAAGAGGATAAAAACACCTGCAAACCAAATCGAAATTTGGGTTATCCTCCAGATTAGAATTGAGCGCGGAGATAACAGATCTCCTGACTTTAAGTTGAAATGAGCCATCGTACCTACTTAGGTAGTCAAGTTAGAAAAAAGGGGAGAATTTAAAACGATTTTGTTGCAATTACCGGCGGGTTTGTATTTACAGTTTTGGATTTATGGCGTGAAGATTACCGTATGGGGAAACGGCTTTGTGTAGTACAAGGAATGTGGGGATATTTTTCTTCTTCAGCTTTTCCCCTTTCTCACGATTTTCACAATGCGGCTGTATATGATTTCCGCCAAATTCCAGTCGTAGCCATTAAAATTAGTTGTATTATTAAATTGAATAACAATTGTGTCGATGTCTTTGTGATACTTTGCAATACTCTGATAGCCAGGGAGCAGCCCCGTATGTTCGTACACATAAATCGAGGAATAGATTTCCTGTTCACCTTCCCTGAACACCGAACCATCATTTAATGCCCTCAGGAATATACCCACATCCTCTGCGGTAGCGAGCATTAAGCCTGTGTCTTCATTCTTAAAATCTGTCTCAACACCGACATAATAGCCGCTCATCACATCGTCTATATTCACTTCACCCAGCGAACCGAAAGTATGCTTCAGGCCGAGAGGGATCAAAATTTCTTCCCTGATATATTGCTGGTGGCTATAACCCAGCACTTTATCAATGAGGTCAGAAATCAACATATAGTTCGTATTTGAATAGCCATAATCTTCCCCTGGCTCAAAGTCGGCGGGTAAATCCAGTGCGTATTCCAGTGTTTCTTGTTTGTTTTTGGGCGGGTTTGTCCAATAGTCCGGATGATCTACAAAATTGGGGATGCCGCTCCGATGCTGTACCATCATCCTCAGGGTGATTTTTTCCGAATATTCAATTCGCCCTGCAAGTTCAGGAAAGTACTCCGCGAGTGTTTTATCCAAATCCAGACGTCCGTCTTTGACTAATTTTGTGGTAGCAACAGCGACATACAGCTTGGTAATGCTGGCAATCTTAAATAAGGCTTGCGGATAAGCAGGGATCTTGTTTTTTCGGTCGTGCCAGCCTGCGGCATAAAACGCGGGTGGCTTCCCCGCCTGATCCACGTAAACAATCATCCCATCAAATCCATGGCCAATGGCCTCATCCAGTTGTTCCTGAACCGTATCAGGAAGCGGTAAAATCCAGGCCTTTACCAAAATCCAGGGGACAAAGTACAAGGAGCCAATACTTGCCGTAATAAATACGATTCTGAGAATTCCCCGTAAGGTAGGGGTAGGTTTTTTTTTCATAATGCCACACTATTTCAGAGCGTTAGCCTTTAATTAAATAGCTCAATAGTATAATTTAACAAATCTGAACTGCCGGGATCACCATGGCCGGGAATAACTACTCTGACCTCTTCATACTTCGACTTTACGGCTTGAACGGTATTTGACCATTCGCCAGTATTTGCATCTCCTAAATATCCTTTATTTGCCCCTGATGCTTTAATCAAACACCCGCCAAACAGGACTTTTTCACCCGGAAAATAAGCTACTATATTATCAATGGTATGCCCTTCGCCAAAAAATTCATTGATGACTTTTTCATCTCCGACTTTTAGTTCCAGACTTTTTTCAAATCCTCTTTGCGGAGTCTGCACATGATTTGATTTTGCCAATTCAATCGTCTTAATTGAGGCGTATGAAGGAATTTGCCTTTCATGAAAGGTATTTAATCCCCCCAGACAATCATTATGAAAATGAGTAACAACGACACCGGTTACTTTGCAATCCAGGTTTTGCTCCACCCAATCCAATAATTCTCTGGATACACGATCATTAGTAGGAGTATCAAAAATTAAAGCTTCGTTATCGTCAATGACGATCATTCCATTGCAACTTACTTTACCAAAATCCTCTGTTGAGAGATAGGATATGTGTCGGAAAGTGTGGTTTGTCAGTTTTTCAACCCTCAGATCATCACTTTCATAAAGTGTAGTATTTTTCAGTGTCTTACAGCTATGAAAGCCTATAAACACGATTGCGATAAGGGGGATTTTCAGGTTTATTTTCATTTTTTGTTTCACGATTCGTCCTGGTTGATATACGAATTCATTACTTTTTTTTCTTGTTTTTCTGTTACAAAAAAGACGGGCTTCCTGCATCAGAAGAATCCCTTTGATTGCTTTTTGCGGTAGTAATAGCCTCATTGACCACAATATCAGTGCGAACGACTGTTCTCCGCGGAGCAAACATTTCCGGTTATCGGCTATTTAAAGCCATCAAGATAAAGAAAAAAGTGGAGTTTGAGGAATCCGTAATTTGAAGCGTGATAGATAGGTATTACGTTGGGCATACCATGTGCCTGAACGGAAAACATAAGCCCCGGCTTGCGCCAGGGCTTGTGAATATAGAATTTCGAGGACTAACTGCATGGATCAAAACTTGCCGTTGCCTCCGTACATGTCGTTGTTTCATGCGGTGAACTCACCGCACCATCAACCGCCGAAAAGTCCGTCCCTGTTCGGAAGCTACGCCCAGCAAATACACGCCTTCGTTGAGCTGTGCCGGAAGAGAAAACCGTATTTCCTGCAGCCCGGGGGTAAGGGTAGATTCTCCCAACCTGGCAACTCTGCGGCCTTGCAGGTCATAGAGAGAGAATCGGTATTGCCCCGGTTGCGTAACGTCCAGGCCTACCCAAATCTCTTCCCGGGCGGGATTGGGATAAATCCGCATACTTTGTGTGCCGGGCAGAAAGTCGCCTTCCAACCCTACCGTTCCGATGGTATATTTCCGGACCAATGCCCCCCGATAGCCCTCACTCAGCGAAAGATCTCCTGTGGTGTAGGCCCCGTACAGATCGCCCGTGGGATCGACCGCCATAGCCTGAATTTTGGCGCGCTGGAGAGAGTCGATATACCCGTAGACAAGGCTCAACTGATTGTCAAGCAGCATCTGAAACGGCACGCCCCCGGCAGGGGTCAGATGCTCACCCAAAATGGCCAACTGATCATTCACTATGGCACAACGCCAGGGAAAGTAAAAGCTACCTGTAGAAGGCAGAGAAAGTTGGGCGTCGGTGATCAGTCCGCCGGAAGTATTGAGCAGGCGTACATAGACGTGGCTGTTGGTGGAAAAACAGAGATAGGTACGACCCTGGGTATCTACCGCCATCCTGCGTGGGGCACCTAAGCTCCCGGTACTGCCTTTCTCATCCCAAAGCAAGGTACCCGTACTGTCAAAGCGGGCCGCTACATAATTGCCGATGCCGGAAGAGCCAAAAATGCTGATATCCCCGTTTGTCGCAATCTCCATGCCCGCAAAATCAGTCAGGTTGCCCGATTGGTTGGCTACATCTTTATGCCACTCCAGGGTTCCGTCGGTGGTATATTGGAAGATGTGGAGATCGTTGTCATTGTTGGCGCCTTTGTGGATCGCAGCAATGACCAGTTTTCCCCCGGCGGTATATTTCATCTCATAGGGTTTGGAATAGGGAAAACTGGAGGAAGGACTTTGGTAGAATCGTGTCCACTGCAAGGTGCCTGTGGCATCGTAACGGGAGATAAACATCTGTTTCGTACCGGTGTTGATGCCTGTGATATAACTATTGCCGGCATTGTCGAGCGCCAGTCCACCTGCATCATAGACTACCGCGCTGTCGAGCAATACCGTAAACCTTTCTGTACCGTTTGCATCATAGCTGAGCAGCCCGCTGTAACCCGCACTGACATTCTTGCTATTTTGAAACAGACCTGCGACATTTCCAGCGCCATCGTGTTGAAGGTAGGAAAATGAGGGGATCGCGGCAGAATAGGATTTACTCCGCTCCCACAACACCTGGCCGCCAGGATCCAGTTTGGTAATGGCAAACCTACCTGTGTCGCCGTCGTCGGAAAAGGTCGAGAGCCACAGATGGTTGCCGTCAGTGATCAGGGTCCCTGGCTGGGCATCACTGAGGGCTTCCCCGCGGGGTTGTGCCAGAAATTCTTCCGCGAGGGTATTGGATTGGAGGGAAAACAGAGTCGTGGTAGCCTGCTCCCCCTCCACACCTGTTGCATACAGATGATCGGCAGAGAGGGAAATATCGGTCAGGTACTGCGCCTGGTTGGCGCCGTAAGTCTTTGTGGTCTGCAGAGCACCGGTACTGGAATAACGCACAAAACCCAGCGAATCAAAATCCTGCACGCCCAGATAAATATCTCCGTTTGCAGCAAGTTCGGCGGCTACAACCGTCGTGTAGAAGTCAATTTCGTAGTCCACTTCCCATAATTTAGCGCCGGAGGAATCATAGGCGATGATTAAGGCAAATTCATCAAAGTTATCCTCCTTGTTGCCAAAGGTATAGATTGTACCGTTGGTCCCCAGCCTGATCTCCGCGCCACTATTGGCATCTCCATTATTGAATTGTTTTTGCCAAAGGAATTCCCCGTCCTGATTGAGCTTGAGGGTAACGATGTCCTGTTCAGAAAAAGGCCCGGTCTCCAGCGTACCGACCGCATAGAGATTTCCGTTATCGTCGGCGGCGACACCTACGAGATAAGCTTCCACATCACTGGTGAGGGTATCTGGATATTGCCAGTTGAGGGTTCCGTTGCTGGCATATTGTACGGCGAGGAACGAATAGCCATAGTCGGCATAGCCCACAGCCGTAACTTTTCCGGCATTGTCCACCGCGAAGTCGGCAAAACCCGCCTCACTTCCCGGATCGAAGGTCTGATCCCACTGAAGATTCCCGTTCAGATCATACTGAGCCAGCCAGGTCACCTCATAGTTTTGGCTGCTTTTCTCGCTCCCAGCGAGGTAGAGATAATTGCCCACCTGCCGGAGGCGACCGGGGCTGGCATACTGGTTGGACGGACCGCGGTAGGTCTGATGCCACTGGACCTGCCCGTTGGCGTTAAACTTGATGAGGTGGATCTGACGCTCATTGAAGCCCCCAATGATTTCGGATCCGACAGCGTAAATATTTCCCTGATTGTCCAGCGCGAGGTGCAGAAAAGAACTATTGTTGGGGGTGGCGAGAGTTGTATCCCAGGCGAGGGTTCCGTTGGTTTGATACCGGGCAATGTACATGATTATCCCGACCTGTGTGGAAGAATATCCAGCCACGACGGTACCATTGTCCAGGGCCTGCACGGCGTTGAGTTCCAGCGTCTTGGGACCTGCAGTATTGGTAAGTTCTTTTTGCCATAAGAGATTGATCCCTGTTTGGGCCGGAAGCAGGGAATAAAGAAACAGAAAGGATGTGGTGAGAAGAAGTGATTTCATAAATTCAGATTTGATAAACGGACAAATGGGTCAAAAGAGAGTATTGACAATAGGTTATGGCAGAAAGGAGGCTTTGGTTAACAAAAAAAATGCCTCAAGGAGTGAATGAGGAAGAGACAAATCGAACTTTTGCGCAAGGCAGTTCAGACACGACCACTATTAGCGTGCGCCTCATACTGCTTCTGCCTTGAATTCTATGGGGAATTTTCTTCTTCTTATAACAGTAGACGTAACGTTTTGGGACAAGCTTCACTTATTGTCCTGATTGTGGGGGGGCAGGTACAAATGTTTTTTGTTATTGCTGTCGTATGGTGTATCGATGAAACCCGACTAGCGATTGCGGCTTAGTGTTTGTGACTTTCCAAATGTTGCCTTAATAAATCCTTTCCATAGTCATTTCCGTTGGGGGTTCTGACTACCGTGTGAATATGATTTCTTGTTGGTTTTCCATTATCGGCATTGGGTACTCCAACAACTCTTTGGTGATCAAATTCGATTAATACCACAGGGCTATGAATGCGATAATAAAACACAGCATCCGCTGATGTTTCTCCTACCCAGGAAAACCACGTATTATCAATATGAAGCAACACTTCTTCCATTTTTATCTGTTGGTGTCCTTCTCTTATATTGCTCACATATTGATAGATCAAATTCCGCAATTCTTCTTTTTGGGGGTCTGATAAATTCGACGCCCGGATACCCTGATACTCCAGATTTAAATTGTCCTTGTTAGCTTCAGCTACATTATTGTTCCTGGTTTTGTCTTTGGAGATGGTAGCCATCGCTTGTTGTTCAGCCGATAGTGATTGCATAAAAGCCAACCCCAGGTTTTGCTCGTCCTGAAATAATGTGTTCCCTTTATATTTTCCGGTTGTCGTTATAATGGGTTCGCCTCCCATAAAAACCGGAGACATCACGACCTGGTCACCGAGGACGAAATAATTTATCACTAAATGATGGCCGTCCAATTGCCACCCCCAGGGCTCAGTTTGGGAAGGTTGGCCCATAATTGTAAAGAAGTAAAGTTCTTCATCATAATCCGCCGATCCATTGTTAAGTTCTTTCAGCGTCTGATCCGTTTTCATGATGTCTTTGCTTAGCTGAAGTCCTTTTGCACTCAGCGATACCTGCATTAAATTGAATGCCGTATTCTTCTGCAATTGAGTCATTTCCTTTAAGCTCACTCCTTGCCGAACATAGATCCCATTGTCCACATTGCACCATTTTCGCCATTCCTGATCATCAACCTCAAAAGTTGTTCGATTGCGTTGTTCAGAACTTAAACCGTCGAGAAACAGAATTGCCGCCTCAATGATTGGGGCGGTAGCCACATTCGTACTTCTGACAGGAAATAAATCTTTCATAGAATCATCGGCAGCAAATATCCCTTTATAGGGTTCTTTTAAAGCATCGGATTCCATTTTAGCAAAACGTTCCTTGACAGGATTGACGGCTTCTTGCTCGTGTGGGTTATCCTCACCTTGTCTGGCGGTCGGCGAGCAACCGTAAAACAAAGCTATGATTATCAGGATTAATATTTTTTTCATAATCAGAATATCAGACCGGGCATTATGGTTTGGCTGACGGAAGCTCACTCCGAAGCATAAATTTCTAACTGGTGGCTGTCCACGGCCATCAAGATAAAGAAAAAAGTGGAGTTTATATGAGTGGAAATCTGAAGCGCTATAGCCCAATCCTTACAGTGGGCATTACACGATGCGCCTGAACTGAAGCTGTATGACTGTAGTACCCCCAACCCCCGATTACCCATGTTCAAATTCCGCAGATCTGCGTAGGCATTTTACATAATTCAACCGATGCCAATGGCTGACTTCCCGGGCGATCTTTGTAGGGTAAACATTTTCAACAAATCAATCACTTTTTAAAAATTTTAGCTATGAAGTATCTATCATTTTTTTTGCTCCCCCTACTAGGTTTTTGGATGCCCACTAACCCTGAAAAAAATACCCCTGGTATAAACGAGGCAAATTATTCTGTGTTGTTGGAACCGGAAATGCTGTTTGTCGGACAATGTAAGGGATGGTTTTGTTCGGCCCAGGGCGGCAACAACTGTTCATGTGGCGTTTTTTCCTGCTTTTGTTTTGAAAATGTAGCCGGAGGAGTTATCAGTCAAAGCATCGAATCCGTGGATCTCAGCCATATCCGGGCCACTGTCAGCTATCTGAATGGTGCCGGGTTTCAATCTGAGGCCGGTGCCAGGCTGAAGACGATTGGAGGCAAAATGGCCATCATGCAAAGCCTCAGGGATGCCAACGCTAATAAAAATTTGTTCCAGCAGTTTGAAGAGACTGCCAGTCAGCTCAGCAAAAGCGAGAAGCAGCAGTTCAACACCTGGTTGAAAAGCAAAGGCGCACCCACATTGATCGAGCTCTAAAACCCTGGGTAAAAAAATAAATGCCGGGATTGAATGCTACTACATGGTGTTCAATCCCGGCATTGGGTTTATCTGATTGATCTCAGCCCATTGTTCTGTTTTCCTGTGTACCACTCAGCAGGCAGGAGAAGATAGCCGTTCCACCATCATTTTTCATTCAAAACAACCTCGACCCGTCTATTCTTTTTTCGACCTTCCTCAGTGGTATTAACACTTTCGGGAGCGACAGGTCCAACACCTGCACCGGTTAGTCTTGAAGCCGAAATGCCATATTTTGAAGTAAGAACATTAATTACAGCCTGTGCCCTTTTTTCAGAAAGATCCATATTCAGCGTATAACCTCCTGTATTATCTGTATGTCCCACGATATAGACTGTTTTACTGAGATTATTTTTTAAATATTGAGCTATTAATTCTATTTCGGCATAAGAGCTTTGTTTAATTACATCCGAACCCGTATCAAATAAAATTCCATAAAGCGATACTTTACCTTTTTCCTTCATTCCTTTTTCGAAACTGCTGAGCGTTATTTGCTGAGACATTTCTTTCACCTCAACTACGGTTACTTCATACCCCATTTCGCTTAGCCCATATCCAGGAATTACGGTTACATAATATCCCATTCCGTCTTTACTGAATTTTGCAGAAATATAGGCCAACTCTTCGCCATAATATGCAGGCATTTTTATTTTAGTGTCCTCTTCTCGTAAAAAATCCCAAAAATATTTACCACAGTCCGAAAGGTTTTTGCAACTAAAAAGAATTTCAGCACCGCTACCTTTGAATGCGTTGAGATAGTTGGTATAAATTTCATATACAGAGCCTGCATCAGTAGGTAAACTGTAAAATATTCGATAAATTTTTCCTTCTATTTCCTGCGTAGAAGTAAATTTTGCACCATTTGATTTTCCTGTAACAATACTGTATGGTTCAAAGGAAGTTTCTTCATAATCGTAAATGTACGATTGGTTGAAACGCTGAATAATCGGATGGTCTTTACTGCCGGCTTTGTCATTTTGGGCAAATACCGATTGAGATACTACGGAAAATAAGAGTACGAATAGTGCTGTTCTTCTCATTTTATAAAATTTATTGATTAGATTGGGTGTAATTGTAAGTTCGGATATTAGATATTGTAACATTGACTTCCATTTCTGCAGAAATATCCACTTTCATATCTTGGTAAGAGTTTCCTTTTTGCATTGTGCCAATACCCGAAACTTTTAGTTTTACTATTCCAGTGTTTTTAGAAAAATCTTCAATCTCTATATTTCCTTCTGTAAAGGAAAATTTATTTTCTCCCTGGGTAAAACTTGCTACCGATTGTGTAGAAGATAATGAAACATTTCCTTCATACTGGTCTTTACCCTTGCCCATTCCTTCTATTACGATATCTGCTGTGCTATTGCCGTCTTTGGCGTGTATCTCACAAGCAGCATCTACGTTGAGTATACTTTCTGCTGTATAAAATTTAAGCTCAGAGTCATCGTCAGACATTTCGAAGGTGTAGGTTTGACCGTCTGTCTTTAATACTACCGTTCCTTGTGTTTTCGGTTTTAAAGTTCCCGTGGCATTTATCTCGGTGGTTCCACTGGCAAAGCCCTTTACATCATTATTACTTTCATTTTTGCACGCCAAAACAGACATTAATATTAGGGCTACAATAGATAATTTAATTCTGTACATGGTTATTGATTTATTATTGATAATAAACAGATTGCAGATGTCAGATTTCGTTTTTATGCAAAGGATTTACTTTTTCTCCTTCATTCTGGGCTCCAATACATTCTCAATGCCCCACTTGCTCAATTCACCAAACAGTGGTCTCAGGCTTTCTCCCTTGTCTGTCAGCGTGTAAATCACTTTGGGGGGCACTTCCGCAAACACTTCACGGTGCACCAACCCATCATCTTCCAGTTCCCGGAGCTGGACTGTCATCATTCTTTTACTGCAATCAGGGATCATTCGTTGCAGTTGTCCGAAGCGGTTGACGTCAACCGATATAAAGTACAAAATCAAAGGTTTCCATTTTCCGCCAATGATTTTTAGTGTCGCACTTACTGGGCATCCACCATACTTGTGGATGTTTTGGACCATATTGTCGAAGCGCTCCGAATTTATTTCAACTTTTTTCATCTTATAAGTAATTGAAAATCAATAATAGTTTTAAAAAAGTAACTATTAGCTATAAATGTAACTACTTGCAAAAATATGCATTACTAATGAGTTTTGCAATGAATTAAAAAACAGAATACAATGAATAAAATATTGATCATAGGATTGGTTGGAATTTGGGCTGTTTCCTGCTCACCTATTAAAAAATCAATGGTTGAAAAAACCGGACAGCCTGTTACTGAAATAGCGATCCGCCTGGTTAAGGATGGGATGAATGATGAGTTTAAAGCAACTCGAAAAAACTTCATTACCGTGCTTAAAGAACAAGAAGGCGTTTTGGCAGACCGTGAGTTTCAGTCGTTTTATGCATTGCCAAAGCCTGACGAAAGCGAGGTTTTTATTGGAATGACTGATTATCAAACCTATAAAACCGTTGGCAAAGTTCAGGGGAAAATGGGTGTAGTCAGTAAGTTCTTAAAGTTCAAAAAAACAATGGACTTAAAAGCCTATGTTTTTGTGCAACAATCAGAAGGTCCGAAATTCAATTTAAAAACTTTGGCTTCTGGTAATGGCGAAATTCTTGAAATCGGTGTCCGCAGAGTGAAACCCGGAATGGAAAAGGAGTTCAATGAATACCGCAAAAAATTTGTGGACTTGCTAAGTTCTTATGAAGGCGTAAAAGAAAGCTATGAGTTTAAAGTCGTTGGCGGAAAAGATATTGAAGGTCTTACTGTCGGAATGACGGTGTACGAAAGCAAAGAAGCTTTTATGAAACTTGCCGAACCCATCATGAAAGAAGAAGTAACCCAAAAATACTTCAGCACTTTTGAAGTGGTTGCTTCACAGTTTGCCTTTTCAACTTCAAATCAATAGAAAAAATGGAACAAAATACAGTTTTAGAAATTGCCATTCGCAAAGTAAAAGAAGGGCAAGACGAAGCATTTGTAAATGCAAGAACTGCTTTTATTAGCAAACTGAAAGCTCAACAAGGCATTCAGAAAGACTGGGAATTCAAGTCATTTTTCACCATGCCCGAACCTGACAATACAGATGTATTTGTTGGAATGACACGCTATGAGTCTGCCGAAGCCATGCAAAATATTGCCAACAATTTGATGCCGTCGCCGGAAGCAGGTCAGTTCTTTGGGACATTTGATATGAAAGCATTTGTCGCTGTTCAACCTGCCGATGGTTCTGATTTCAAATTAGAAGACCATATTTCTGAGGGCAACGTTTTGGAAGTTGCTGTAAGAACAGTCAAAGACGGAAGTGAAAATGACTTTGAAGCTAAACGTAAAGGGTTTTTCGATTTAATTGCTCAGCAGGATGGCTATTTATTTGATAAAGAGTTTATCGACTTACAAACTGGAGATAAAGTTGTTTTGATTGGCTGGAAGTCAATGGAAGATTTTCAGATAGGAGCCGGCTATCTTCAAACGCAATCGCAAATGGGAGATTTTTTCAGCATTCTCAACGTCAAAGCTTATCAGGCACTCGTCCTAAGTCCAAATTAAGGTAGTGTAGCATGTTCAATAGGGCGCAATTCAAATTGGAAGTACTGGTTTTATATCCCTCTTCTTCACGGTCTATTCTCCATCGCCTTTTGATCGTATGACATAAATAGTCCCCTTTCCCTGCCCTAATTTATCAATTACGCCTTCCTGGTTCAAATATTGGAGGTCTTTTTGGATTCTGTTTGTCAACTCAAGCTAATGACCTTTGCCCGATTTTTAAAAACTTAACATGCTCTAAAGTAAATGAATGAAAGCGGCAAAACACATAAGGCCATTAAATCGGAAAAATCAACAGTTCTTCCAATGGGTACCCCATGGTCATTGATGAAAGCAATGGCCTGACTTGCCTGAGGTAATTTCCAGATAAAAAACCTCAATCCTGTGAAGATGAAACTTTCTTTGATCCGTTTTGGAAACAGAACAGTCAGAAAGAGTGGAAAAATAAATAATCCCGCTATATCAGATAGTTTCCCTGTCCACCAGTTTCCATATTCTGACTTTAAGTAAAAATCATTGACCAGGAGCAATCCCAATCCGAGTAAGAACAATGGTGATCTCAGTATTTTATATCTGTTACTCATCTCAAATTGAGGTTAACGGTCAGCAATATGCCGCACGAGGTCGCCAAAAGCGAACGAACTGATGACCGGTGGGGGCTTAATATCGGAGTTTGGGAATAGAAAACATAAGCCGCTCCGATCTTTCAATTTTTGTAATATGCACAGTTACCTGATCTCTACCGAGATAAATGCAGCTTCTTTTCGATAAAATTTATAAATTTCATTCGTATAAATGGCAAGGTTCTTCCTCTATTATGACTCGTTTTATTCTAATATCGCTATTTGCTTCTCTGGCCGCATTAGCCCAGGCTCAGCCTCCTGCTTTCCCTGGTCAGGATCCCTATCGTAAGTCCATTCATGCCATCACCGACCCTGTCATCGGCCTTGTGTTAGCATGGGAGAAAAGCTGCATTCTGGGCGACAAGAACGCTGAAGCAAGGGCGTATGAGGTTCTCAAGCAAGAATCCATCAGGGCCATCCGGAGTTTACACGCCCGGGGTAGAATTCCGTTCGGAGATCCGGGGTATTTCAATGCTGCCATGGATTTGCTCAAATATGTGCATAAAGAGGTAAACCTCACCATCGCCGAAATTCATGATAATCCCCCCAGCCTACGTTTTACTGCGCGTGAAAACGAAGAACGTTACCGCGACAAACGTACGGATGTTGTTACCCTCATGCGGGCAGAGGAGGAACGCTTTCTTTTCATGGAAGCCTACGCGGCAGCCAGGTTTGACCCTTCTCAGGGAAACGGAGAATTACGATCGGCTGTTCTGGAATTACTTGATGCCGGGAACCAGGACTTTCCGGGATATAAGGGTGATTTTCGAGGAACCGGAAACGGTGGAAGGTCTGAATACCAGGTTACGAAGACGCTCCCCGGTGCCTTACGGGGCATCTGTTTCGAGTCGGAAAACCTGCCGGGTGTCGAATACGTCATGGCAGAATACGAAGACAGCACCCAGGCCGCATTAAAAGTCCATGAAATATCTAAGGAAATCCTTTCCACCGACCTGCCAAAGATGAGAGGGGTGTTTGAATACAGGGTAGCAAACAGAGCACTGATCAGAGAATCGCCCAACCTTCATCTCCGATATCAAATTTATCATGAAGGAGATAATGACGACCTGGCACCTTGCAGGTTCGATGTATTTATGCATAACAAATATGGAAAATATGCTGTCGTCCTTGTCTGCGTCCGTTTCAAATGAGTAAAATGAAATTCAGAATCCTGATACCCCTGCTCCTCCTTTCCTTTGAGGGAAGAATTTCTTACGCCCAGCCGGTGCAGTCCGCGGATTCCCTGTTGGCAGAGGTGAAAGTCATCACCTCGAATGCCATGCAGGAGCTGCAGGATTGGCGGGATGTTCTCAACGGCGACAACGTCTCCTCCAAGGAAGAATCCTGGAAGCGGCTCAACAATTTGCTCTGGGGATACCGTTTCCGTTTGGCGGTAATAGAGGAACCGGAAGGCGATCCGGGATATGTTGATGCCGCCCGAAACCTGGTGAAGTTCCTGTATTATGAATGTGACAATCGTCTCCTTGCCGTTCAGCGTTTTGCAGAAGGTGGGAGCAGGAATGACTCAGAAGTGAAGAAACACCAGTCTTTGTATGGTGACGTGTTTAGTTCTGCAAGGGATAAGCATTCTGTACTCCTGTTTTACCAGGCCTGGCTGGTGGCGCGCGCAACGGTGAAGTCCCCTCAAGCCTTCTGTGCTTCAGTTTCTCCTATGCCCGAAATTATCCAAAACGGATTCCCGGGATATAAGGGTGAATTGCTCCGGCAGATAAACGAGAACACGGCAGAGTACCGTGCAGCGAAACTTTTCCCGGGTGCGAAAAGCGGGGTGTTCCGGGAACAGCGCGGGGTGCCTACGGTCACTTATGTGATGTACGAAAACAGCGACAGTGCAACCGTACGGAAGCAGTTTCAGTCAACTATATTCCAGGTGCTTGCATGTGAATTGCCAGGTATCAAAGGTTATTTTTATGATTATGACCGAATCGAGAACGGATATACCCTTATTCAATCCTGTTATATGTTTTTTCCCGGGTCAGATAATGTCATCCGGGTCAATCTCAGGAAATCCGAAGCAGGGAAATATGACGCTGTGCTGGTTTTCGGGAAGAGGGGAGGATAATTGCAACCTCCGTTTTTTCCCTATCTTCATTCCCGTATGTTCTCCTGTTATCTTTTGATTTGTAGTAACAACCCAATCCCCGCGCAGCACGAAAACTTAGTTATTCGTGGCAGTTTTATTTAAATATAATGAGGCCATTAGTTCCTTTTGCATTTACAAAGTCTGAATTCGAAAAATCTTTTATACTCAAAACGTTTAGGAATGCGGAAGCCCAATGATTTGAAATTTGGGGGTAATGAGGGTTTTTAGTTTTTCTGCATAGATGGAAATATTGTCAAAAAAAGCCCGGATGCTGGCGCGAAATTCCTGAAAGGTGAAGTAGTCCCGGATTTCCGACAGTGTTAGGTACAGGTAGGTACGGAGTTCCTCCGATAGAAGACCTAACTTATAGATAGCTCTTCTGCAAGGTTTTCAATACCTGAATCTTTATTTTGGTCTCCCTGGCTATTCTCCATCGCCTTTTGATCGCATGACGTAAATAGTCCCCTTTCCCTGCCCTAATTTATCAATTACGCCTTCCTGGTTCAAATATTGGAGGTCTTTTTTGAGGGTATTTCTGGACTCGTTTGCAAAAGAAGTTGTGATATCTCCGACTTTCAGCGGTTCATTCTCTCTTATGAAATCGAGTATCTTTTTTTGTCTTTCATTCAGGTATGGCCCTTTTTCCTTGTATTGTTCATATTTGGTTTGAAGTTTCACAATCAATGATTCGAGGCAATCCAGGAAAAACAAAATCCATACACTAATGATTTCTTCTTCCGTATTTCTCTTTTGTTGCGCATCCATCAGGGCTTGATAATATTCTTTTTTTCTGCGCTCTACCTCATTTTCAAACGAAACGTATTGAACAAAGCCATAATCCTGCCTCAAAAGTAACAGGGTAGTCAATAATCGCGACAATCTACCATTGCCATCCTGAAAAGGGTGTATAGAAAGGAACTCATAAATAAATGCGCCGATTAGGATTAAAGGGTGGATATTACCTTCGGCAAATCCCTTGTTTGTCCATTCCAGGAGATTATCCATTTCTGGTTTAACCAAAAAAGGTTCAGTAGTACTAAAAATAATTTTTTGGCTACCGCCAGGGTAAGTTGCTACAACTTTGTTTGACAATTGCTTGTAACTGCCTTTATGACTTTGGTCTTTGGAACTAAATTTCAAAAGGAGGTTATGAAGATGAAAGATGTTCCCTTCAGTCAATCCGATGGTATCAAAGTTGTCAAGGATGATTTCCAGCACCTCAAAGTATCCCATGACTTCCTGTTCATCTCTGCTTTCCAGTTTGTTGATTTTCAGATTCTTAATCAGGGTTTCAATCTCCTCATTGGTAAGTGTTGCGCCTTCAATTCGGGTTGATGAACCGATACTCTGAATAGTTGCAATTTTGCGGAGTTCTTTTAGATATCGATTTTCCTGTTTTTCAAGGGTCAGCCACTGACCTTTAAAGGAGTCGATGAGTCCTACCTTAGTGATGATTCTCTGGGTTGTGGCAAAATCGAACCTAAGCTTTTTGTCCATATTTTATCCATAATTTACCCAAAAGTAATCAAAAACTGGGGTAATTCCAAGATGGGGTATCCGTATTCTATCCATATTTTATTTGAAAAAGAGGGTGTAGATAGTGCCCCTTTTTCTCGTTCCCAACCACTTTTGGACACCTGCCCAATCGGTAACTTGTGGGGCTGGGCTAAGCCTATATGGCCTGTATTACGCCAACCCTTGGGAATCTCCGGGTTTTGGGCTTAATAGGGGTGAGCCCATGTACTCGTAATTTCCTTTTTACCATTTGATATCCGATAAGCCCATAATTTCAGTATATAGAGTTCCCCGTGTTTCCACTTTATTCAAATACCTTCCATCATTTCTTAAATATTCAATTTGGTCAATAGGTATTAATGAATTTGATAAAGGGTTTTTCGCATAGGGATTATGCCATAATTCAAATTTAGTTGGCCAATCAAGCGGCCTTAAGCCTTTACTTATAATTATACCAGAAATATGAGTATTAATTGGCCGATTTTTATCAACCCAAAATCCACGAGAATCTCTGACTAATTCACCAGTATCCATTCTTAGCATTACTCTTCCAAATAATGCTTCTTCAATTTCATTTTCACCTAAATACATATCATCCGAATTGATAGCAATGATATAGGGAATACTTTTCTTTGAATATTTGCTGGCTTTCTTTTTCGAAAGTGATAAGAGTAATTTTTTTATTGGATCAATTTCTAAAAAACTAGTAAAACAATTAATGACAGGAGGAGTTTCTATTTTTGGTTCATCTATTGGATAAAGAACAAATTCAAACTTCCAACCTTGGCTTGAGAAATGCAGAACTTCTTGATCTTTTGGAACTGAAAATTGGTTTGCTAATTTAGTTTTTAAAAATGAATTAATCTTTTTTGTTGGGGGACTTTGGTGTCCATATTTCAGGATTTTGAATAATATTGAACGATTGTTGGGTTGAACAGTTTTAATACCCTCTTTAATTCGTTCAATGTGATCTAATTGACCTTGAGAAAAATCAGATCGGGGTGAAAGTGTACATTCAATATAAAATTTTGTTTGCTCGTTTTTTATTACTTGGATATCAGGCCTGCCAAATTTCACATTATAATTTAGCCTTCTGAAATACTCGAAAACAAACAACTCAAAGTACGCACCCGAATGTTGTTTCTCATCCTTGTTCCTAAACCTTCCAAGAAATTCGCTTCGATCACCATTAAAATTTCCAAACCAGTTTTCCAGAGTATTACATAATTCTGAAATTTCAGGTCTTACTGAAGTTCGCAAATAGTCATAATGGGATATTTCCCTTGTCAAAGGGCCATTGAATGTTCGATTAATATTTTCAAAAAGATTCATTTTCATTGCTGAGAACACCTATGTATGAGCAATATTGCGTATATCTCCTAAATATCTTCGAGATCCATATCCTCCAACCTACTGCACTACTTCTCCTCTGAGCACTTCTGTATAAGTACCATGGCATCGTTCATACCATAAATAACCAATCCTTAAAGGACTTCGCTTTCGCTCAATATCCGGGTGTATAAATCTCCGAAATTCCCTTCAATCTCCCAAACATTTTGCCGGATAGTATCAAATATCTGTCTTTTCTCAGGATATGCAATTTTCGATCAAACAGCCATACCTTTTAATCCCTTTCCCACCCTGCTTCGTTGCTGTGGGTCTCATACTGGTATGTAGGCATATAGTTGAACGGGAGGCCCATTTTTAGTTCGAATGCGTCGTCTGCCAGGTATAATAAGGGTTCGAAAACGATATCATCTGGCATTTGGGAAGGGTCGTTTAATACCTTTTCATAGTATTCTTTCCCTTCTGCCACCACTGCACAGCGGGCGTACAAAAAATCATCCGCCGATACATAGTTGTCGGGTTCATTGGCCGCGTAGGCCATTGCATGCGCCTTTGTGTCCAAATGATAGAGTTTCGCCGAAAGCCTGTCGGCAAAAAGATAGATACAAACCACTGGCATCTGGGCCAGCATTTTTATCGCAGGGCTGATTTTGTATTCTGAACCTTTTTTTGACCAGTCGATTTTGCTAATGACCCGCCAAAAATCATCTTCCGAAAAAAAGTCATCTGCGGGAGATTTATCCTGAAGCCGAATTTCAATTTCGGCGGTTTTACCAAATTTCTGCTTTAAGTCGCTGATAAACTGACTGCTTAGGTCATTCAGACTGACATTTATTACGGTTGTCATATCCTCATCGTTACATACAATTTTAGCCATTTTTCAGCACAAATACAAACAACCCGCTGGCCATCTTTGGGGTTTTCGATATTATGAAATCCCCCCATTTTGCAAAACCCTCGCGCCTGTCTATTTTTGCAGGGAGAAAATGATATACCTTGAAAAATAAAATCGTAAACGTCGGTCTGGTGCAGATGTCCTGCTCCGCGGATGTGGAAGCCAACCGCGCCAAAGCGCTCCAAAAAGTGGAAGAAGCCGCCGCCAAAGGTGCGCAGATTGTCTGCCTGCAGGAGTTGTTTGGTTCGCTCTATTTCTGTGATATCGAAAGCTATGACAACTTCGGCCTCGCCGAAGCTATCCCCGATGGCCCCTCGGTCAAAGCCTGCCAGGAACTGGCAAAAAGGCTGAATATCGTCATCATCGCCTCGCTCTTCGAGCGCCGCGCCCAGGGCCTCTACCACAATACCGTGGCCGTCATCGATGCCGATGGTTCCTATCTCGGCAAATACCGCAAAAATCATATCCCCGACGACCCGGGCTATTACGAAAAGTTTTATTTCACCCCCGGCGATACGGGCTACCGGGTATTTAAAACTGCCTACGCCACCATCGGTGTGCTCATTTGCTGGGACCAATGGTACCCCGAAGCGGCACGTATCACCAGCCTCATGGGCGCAGAAATGCTCTTCTACCCCACCGCCATCGGCTGGGCGCTCAGCCAGGATGCCGCCACCAACGACGAACAGTACAACGCCTGGCAAACCATCCAGCGCAGCCACTCGGTCGCCAATGGTGTGCCTGTCGTTTCTGTCAACCGCGTGGGCATCGAAGGTGAAATGAAGTTCTGGGGCGGATCGTTTGTCTCCAATCCCTTCGGCAGACTGCTCTACAAGGCCGGGCACGAAGAGGAAGTGGTTCACGTTCAGGAAATTGACCTCGCTGCTTCTGACAGCTACCGTACCCACTGGCCGTTTTTGCGCGACCGCCGCATCGATACCTATCAGCCTATTCTACAGCGTTTTATCGATCAGGAATAATTTATGACGTCTGATTCCAATTCATCCATTCCCCAACCCCATACTCCCCGGGCTGAAGGATATACCTTTCCAGCCGAATGGGCACCGCATATCGCTACCTGGCTGAGCTGGCCGCACAATGAAGAGTCCTGGCCGGGCAAAATCCAGAGCATCTATCCGGTGTACTGCGAATTTATCCGCCTGCTCACCACGCAGGAAGAGGTGCATATCAATGTCAACCATACCGCCATGCGCGACCGCGTGGCAAAAATGCTCGGCGATGCCAGAGCTGATATGGATCAGGTGTTTTTTCATATTTTCCCTACCAATGACGCCTGGTGCCGCGACCACGGGCCAGCTTTTGTGGTAAACCCGCATTCGCCCCAGCCCAAAGCCGTAGTGAAGTGGAATTACAACGCATGGGGTGGAAAATATCCGCCTTTCGATCTCGACAACGAAATTCCGGTCAAAGCCGCGGGCTATCTGGGTGTGCCGATATACCGCCCGGGTATCATCATGGAAGGCGGGTCGATCGAGGTGAATGGCGATGGAACCCTAATGACCACTACCGCCTGCCTGCTCAACCCCAACCGCAATCCGCACCTCTCCAAAGCAGAAATCGAACGTTATCTCTGCGATTATTACGGACAACAACAGATCCTCTGGTTGGGCGATGGCATTGTCGGTGACGACACCGACGGTCATATTGACGATATCACCCGTTTTGTGAGTCGAGATACCGTGGTTACGGTGGTAGAATCCAACCCTTCGGATGACAATTATGCACCCCTTCAGGAAAACCTTCACGCCCTGAAGGCCATGACCCTGCACGATGGCACCCCGCTCAAGGTCATCGAACTGCCCATGCCTGATCCGGTATGGTACGACAACCGGCAATTGCCGGCTTCTTATGCCAATTTTTATATCGCAAACGGCCTCGTCATCGTGCCGACCTATCGCTGCGCGCAGGACAAAGACGCACTCGACATCCTGACAGCGTGTTTCCCCGACCGAAAAGTCGTCGGGCTTGATTCCACAGACATTGTCTGGGGGCTGGGCAGTTTTCACTGCCTGAGCCAGCAGGAACCTGCTTAGGGGTCCGGGGCACGGCGCGTAATGATGTGAGGAATATAAAAAATGTGCCATCGGTGGCTACCGATGTTTCGCTCCTCCGGAGCTGTGTCGGAGACACATTAATGACGTGCTATTTGCACTTCTTTTTTTGTGCTGATAGCACAGGCCCGGAGGGCCGAAACATCGGTAGCAAAAAGCACCCCCCATTTTTTATAAATGGAGCGCGCAGAATGGCGCTGCTGTAAACAAAAAATAAATCACCATGAAACACGAATAAAAAAAATATCGTAACAAGGCAACACAACCGAAATTTCACAACCATGTCAGACTCTTACACCCAATTGCATGTCCAATTGGTTTTCGCGGTGAAATACCGCCAGGCGTTGATCCGCAAATCGTGGAAAAATAAATTACATGCGTACATTACAGGAGTCGTGCAAAACAACGGGCATAAAATGGTTTCCATCAACAGCATGCCCGACCATATCCATATTCTGATTGGCTACCGACCTTCCCAGCTTCTTGGCAACCTCGTAGAAAACATCAAAACTTCTTCCAATAAATGGATCAAAGCCAGCGGATTGTCCTGGCACCCTTTTGCATGGCAAAATGGATATGGTGCTTTTTCATATAGCCGATCTCAGATTCCGGCCATAGCCCGGTACATAGAAAACCAGGAAAATCATCATCGAAAGCAGTCCTTTCGTGAAGAATATCTAGGCCTATTAAAATCAATGGATATTCTCTACGATGAACGCTATGTGTTTGAATTTTTTGATGATATATCAGGTTATGATGAATAGCGCCAGGCGGCGCGCATCCATAACAAAAAATAAAAACGGACGCCTTCGGGCTACCGATGTTGCGCTCCTCCGGAGCTGTGTCGGAGACACATTAATAACTTGGCTACCGATGTTGCGCCCCTCCGGAGCTTTGCCAGACACATCAAAGCCAGTGGCTGAGCGCAGCCGAAGCCACCGGCCTCATGTTTTCCGCCAGGCCCCCATTTCAAAGGGGGGCCGAATCTGGCGGAAGGGGGTTCAAATCTCTTACCACACCTGCTCGCCCACCGGGCGAACACCTGCACCTGTCCTTTCGGTGAGTTTGTCGCCAAGCTCTGCACGGGCTTTTTCGACGTATTGCTCCATTTCTGCCACGACCTGCGGAAATTCTGCGGCTACATTTTTGGTTTCGCTGATGTCATTGTCCAGGTCGTACAATTCCAGCCCCATATCGTTCATTTCGTAGGGAATCGGGGTGCCGTCATCGTTTCCTTCACGGCCATTGAGGGAGCGGTAGCGGTGTGGGAGATACAGTTTCCAACGCCCGTCGCTGCTGAGTACGCCCTGAAGTTCGTTGGTATGGTAGTAGAAAAAATAGGCTTCATGTGGATTTTGGGCGTGTTCTTCTCCTGAAATAATCGGCCAGATGTCCAGCCCGTCAATCGTATGGGTCGGCAGTTCCGCACCGGTCAGTCCGGCCAGAGTCGGGAGAATATCGATGGTCATACAGGGTTTGTGGATTTCCTGCCCGGCAGGGATTTTCCCCGGCCAGCGCATAACGGTTGGCTCGCGCACGCCGCCTTCGAGGACGGTGCCTTTTCCTTCGCGAAGTGGTAGCGCCGAACCGGCGTGTTTTCCATAACTCATCCAGGGGCCGTTGTCAGAGGTGAAAATAACCAGTGTATTGTCGTCCAGCCCATTGTCTTTCAGGGCCTGAAGAATCTGTCCTACCGACCAGTCGATTTCCATGATCACATCGCCATACAGTCCACGGGCAGATTTACCTTTAAACTTGTCGGAGACAAACAGCGGCACATGCGGCATTGAGTGGGGAACATACAGGAAAAATGGCTCGTCTTTTTTCCTGTTGATAAAGTCCACTGCGTGTTCGGTATACCAGGTGGTGAGCATGCTCTGATCCTCCAGGTAAGTGATAATAGAATCACCTTCAATCAGCGGAAGTTTGCCGAAGCGATGGTTTTTGTTTTCGGGGTGTTTGTCCCACATATCGTTGGAAAAAGGGAGTCCAAAATACTCGTCAAATCCCTGTTTGGTAGGCAAATAATCGGGATGGTCGCCCAGGTGCCATTTGCCAAAACACGCGGTTGCATATCCCAGCGGTTTGAGCATTTCGGCGATGGTGACTTCGTTGAGGTTGAGGGCCTTTTTTGAAAATGGCATATATGCGCCATGAACACCAATCCGGTCAGGATAGCAGCCGGTCATAAGCGCGGAGCGCGAAGCAGAACAGACCGGCTGAGCGGTGTAAAAACTCGAAAATCGCGCACCTTCTTTTGCCATCTTATCGATATTGGGCGTGAGGATGTCGGGCGAACCAAAACATCCCAGATCCTGATAACCCTGGTCATCGGTGAAGATGATGACGACATTGGGAAGTTTGTCGGCAGATGCGGTCTGACCATTGTCAGATTTGCCGCAAGAGACGGAAATACTCAAAAAAATGAGCAACAAAAGAGAAGTAAAGGGAAATTTTTTCATAACGGAGCTATGGTAACGATTGCAACGAATATAACTAAAAATACAAATTTGCATTTGCCTTTAATCCCTATAACTTTCCCCTCGTCATTGTATTTTTAATAGAAAATGGTTTGCGAAAATTTATAGATTATTTGTTTGCATTCGTGTATTCGTGGCTATTTTATTTGTAATCTCGGTGATTGAAGCCACGAATAACGCGAATGTCCACGAAAATTATCGCTAGCTGTTTTCCATAAATCACTTTCATTTGAGTATATCAACCCCATTTTCGATGAAAATAACCGATTATTTTTCCAACCGTACCCCGCTCCCGGTTCGTGTACTTCAGTTTGGCGAAGGAAACTTTCTCCGCGCATTTGTGGACTGGATTATTCACCGGATGAATCAACAGCTCAACTTTCAGTCGGGTGTCTCAGTGGTACAGCCCATTGCGCAGGGAATGACTGATATGCTCAGCGCACAGGATGGACTTTATACCCTGTATCTCAACGGGATCAAAAACGGCACTGCTGTCAGCGAACACGAAGTGATTGACTGTATTCAGCGGGCGGTGAACCCCTACACAGATTTTGTTGCCTATCTGGCGGAAGCCGAAAATCCTGATCTCAGGTTTATTTTCTCCAATACCACCGAAGCGGGTATAGCTTTTAATGCGGAAGACCAACTGACAGACGCCCCGCCGGCCAGTTTCCCCGGCAAACTTACCGTCTTATTGTATCATCGCTACCGGCATTTTTCAGGAGACAAAGACAAAGGGTGTATCATCATTCCCTGCGAGTTGATCGAAAAAAATGGCGAAACCCTTCGCGACATTCTGCTTCAAATCGCAGATCACTGGAAACTGGAAGAAGGGTTTTCCAAATGGCTGACAGAATCGAATACGTTCTGCAACACCCTGGTAGATCGAATTGTACCGGGTTATCCCCGCAACCGGATCGCAGAGATACAGGCAGAACTTGGCTATGAGGATAACCTTGTGGTGGAAGGCGAACAGTTTCACCTTTGGGTGATTGAAGGGCCTGCTGCAGCACATGCCGAATTTCCCGCAGATAAAGCCGGGCTGAATGTGCTGTTTACCGACGATATGACGCCCTACCGCACCCGCAAAGTGCGCATTCTCAATGGCGCACATACGGTGATGGTTCCGGTTGCCTATCTCTACGGACAGGAAGCGGTAAGGGAAAGTGTCGAACATCCCGTGCTGGGACAATTTATCAAAAAAGCCATATTCGAAGAAATTATCCCTACCCTCGACCTACCCAAAGAAGAACTGGTGCAGTTTGCAGAAGATGTCATTGACCGTTTCCGCAACCCCTTTATTCACCACCTGCTGCTCAGCATTTCCCTCAACTCTGTTTCCAAGTTCAAAACCCGCGTCCTTCCCTCCCTGCTGGAATATGTGGCGAGAAAAGGCCAATTACCCCAAAGACTGGTTTTCTCGCTGGCCGCAACGATTGTATTTTACAGAGGAAAAAGAAACGAGACCGCCATTCCCCTCAACGACAACAAAGAATATCTCGATTTTTTTGCAGGGGTATGGGCAGAATGGGAAACCACCCAAAACACTGCCCAACTCGCAGAAAAAGTGCTGAAACTGACCAGTGCCTGGGGAAAAGATTTGACAGAAGTGCCGGAATTGACGAATTTACTCACTGATTATCTTTCAGCCATACTGACAAAAGGCATTGAATCTGCCGGAAAAGAGTACCATCTTTTCTGAGAATTCATGAATTAACTACACTTGCTATGAAATACCTCATTCCTTTCCTCCTTATTTTCCTCGTGGGTTGTACAAAACCTGCGGGCGATCAGCCTTCTCAAAAAGAAGTCGCTGTTTTTGATATTCACCGCGGCACCAATATCTCCCACTGGCTTTCGCAGAGCAACCGCGTGGGTGCAGAGCGGGAAGGCTGGTTTACCGAGTCTGATGTCGCTTTCCTTTCCGCACAGGGATTTGACCACCTCCGTATTCCCATCGATGAAATGCAGATGTGGAATGAAGCCGGAGAAAAAGAACCCGAAGCATTTGCCCTGCTTCACAATTCGCTGAAATGGTGCCAGAGCCACAACCTCAAGGCCATTGTCGATCTGCACATTCTCCGCTCCCACCATTTTAATGAAGGCGAAAAACCGCTTTGGACGCAGGCTGCTGCACAGGAGCGCTTTTTCCAATGCTGGCGCGAGCTTTCTGCTGAGTTGATCAATTATCCCAACGATTTTCTCGCTTACGAACTGATGAACGAACCCGTCGCCGACAATCCGGAAGACTGGAATGTGCTGGTAGGAAAAGCCGCCGCAGTCGTAAGAGAAAATGAACCCTACCGGAAAATATTTATCGGCTCCAACCGCTGGCAGTCCACCGAGACATTTGGCGACCTGCGCCTGCCCGAAAATGACAAACACATCATCGTGAGTTTTCATTTCTACGAACCCTTTCTCCTGACCCATCATACAGCGAGCTGGACGGGTATAAAAAATTACAAAGGCCCGGTGCAATATCCCGGTTTGCCGATTCCGCAGGAAGTAATGGATACCCTGAATGCGGAGGTGAAAGCTTCTGTCGAGGGGATGAACCACATTTTCACCAAAGACAGTCTGGAAAAACGGATTATGAAGCCCGTAAACTATGCGAGAGAAAGAGGGTTGCAGGTGTATTGCGGGGAATGGGGATGTCTTCCCACGGTGCCGAGAGAGTCATTTCTCAACTGGTACAGCGATATGCGGGAAGTGCTGGAAACCAATGGCGTATCTTGGTCAACCTGGGACTATAAAGGCGGATTTGGCGTAAAAGACAGGGAAGGAAAACCCGTGGAAGATTTATTGGAGGTTCTCCTACAATAAGAGGCATAGAGGGGCGCCCCTTGTGGGTGCCCAAATACTATGGGATTTGGAGTTGGGAAAGATCAAAAACAAATTCTTCCAGTACATTTTCACCGGAGAGTTTCTGATCAAATCCTTCCACAGTGTCAACAGATCCATCTTCCCTGTAAATGAATGCCCGTTTGGCTTGCGGATCAATCAGCCAGGCCAGACGGACACCATTTTCGATCCATTCCAGCATTTTTTCGCCGAGGGTATGGATATTGTCCGAAGGAGAGCGAACTTCAACCACAAAGTCCGGAACGACTGCCAGGAATTTGGATTTTTCTGCTGAACTGAGTGTATTCCATCTTTCCGGACTGATCCAGGAGGCGTCTGGGGCGCGCATAGCTCCATTGGGCAATAGAAAACCTGTATTGGAACTGCAAGAAACACCAGAATGACTCCTTGTCCAGATACCTATATCCACGATGAATTCTTTCTCAAAATATCCTGATTCACCATCGGCTGGCGACATAATAATTATATTTTTACGGGAATCTCTTTCGATCCTGAGTTGCGGGTTGTCTGCGCAAAATTCAAACAACTCACCGTCGCTCATGTGTTCAGAATAGTTCCTGATTTCCAGTCCTTCGATAATCAGCATGATGATTTGTTTTACTCTAAATTAATAATTTTACATGAAACCCCTGCTTTTTCTCGCTGCTTTTTTACTGGCCTTTGGCTGCCAGAAGCCCGGTACCTATGACCTTGTTATTTACGGGGGAACCTCCGCCGGCGTTTCTGCTGCGATTCAGGCCAAACGAATGGGCAAATCGGTAGTCATCGTTTGTCCCGAAACGCACCTCGGCGGTCTTACCGCGGGCGGACTGGGTTTTACCGACTCCGGCGATAAAAACGCGGTTGGAGGTTTTGCCCGCGAATATTACCGGCGCCTCAAAGTCCATTACGACAAGCCCGAAGCCTGGCGCCAGCAAAAACCCGAAGAATACAGCCGCTACCGCGCCGACGAAGATGCCATGTGGGTATTTGAACCCCATGTAGCCGAAGCGGCATTTGAGGCGTTGATTCGGGAGAATGATATTCCTGTTTTTCGCGACCACTGGCTTGACCGGGAAAACGGAGTAAAAAAAGAAGGAGAAAAAATCGTTTCCATTACCATGCTGAATGGCAGTACCTGGACAGGAAAAATATTTATGGATGCTACTTATGAAGGCGACCTGATGGCCGCTGCGGGCGTATCCTACACCGTAGGCAGGGAAGCCAATGCCACCTACGGCGAAACGCTCAACGGCATCCAGAAAGCGAATACCCTCAAACACCAGTTTGACTTTCCGGTGAGCCCTTATATCATCCCTGAGGATAGCACCAGCGGCCTTCTGCCGCGTATTCACGGTGGCGACCCCGGCGAAGATGGGCAGGGCGACCAGCGCCTTCAGGCTTACAATTACCGTATGTGTCTTACCACAGCAACGGAAAACCAGATTCCTTTCCCCAAACCTGCCAACTACGACCCGATGCAGTACGAACTATTGGGAAGATATCTGGACAAAGGCTGGCGGCAGGTGTTTCAAAAATTTGACGCGGCGCCCAACCGCAAGACAGACACCAACAACCACGGGGCGTTTTCGACCGACAATATCGGCATGAACTACGATTACCCCGAAGCTACCTACGAACGCAGAAAAGAAATCCTGAAAGAACACGAAGACTATCAGAAAGGGCTGATGTGGTACCTCGCCTACGATCCCCGCGTGCCCGAAGATGTGCGTGCGGAAATGAGCCAGTGGGGCCTCGCAAAAGACGAATTTACCGACAATGGCCACTGGCCGCACCAGATCTATGTGCGCGAAGCGCGGCGGATGGTGAGCGATTTTGTCATGACCGAACTTCACCTCAAAAAGGAGATTCCAACCCCCAAACCCATCGGCATGGGGTCGTACAATATGGACTCCCACAACGCCCAGCGGTATGTGGATGAAAACGGATTTGCCCGAAACGAAGGCGATATTCAGGTAAGTCCGGGTGGGCCGTACCCGGTGAGTTATGAAGCCATTATCCCACAAAAATCCGAAGCGACCAATCTGCTCGTACCCGTCTGCCTTTCTTCCTCACATATCGCCTACGGCTCGATACGCATGGAGCCGGTATTTATGATCCTGGGGCAGTCGGCAGCGACGGCAGCCAGTTTGGCGATTGACGGCAACACGAGCGTTCAGGATGTGGATTACAATCAGCTTAAGGCCCGTCTGGAGGCCGACGGGCAGGTGCTTGGATTGTAGCTGTTACATATCGTCGGGAGCAATAGGGGCCGGCACGAGATTACTGACAGGCTTCAGGCTTTTGAGGTACGCAAAGACCGCTGTAATATCGCTGTCTTCCATGTTTTTATAGTTTTGCCAGGGCATGGGCGGCAGGAGCATCCGTCCGGTTTCCTGGCCTTTGTACCGGCCCTGGGTAAGCGCGATTTTAAACTGACTTTCGGTCCAGTTGCCGATCCCGGTTTCATCGGGGGTGAGGTTTCCGGCAAAAGAGATACCCCATGGCCCTGCGCCAGCGGTCAGGTCGGGATAAAACATGGCATAACCGGCTTTGATGAGGCTGTCTTTAAAGGCGATGATGGGGCGGTCGGCAGGAAAACCCGAGAGCATTAATTCGGGGATGATTTCGGGGCCGTTGGGGCCCATTCTTTTGGGCGAATGGCAGTCATTGCAGCCCATGATACCGACCAGGTATTCGCCACGACTGACGAGCGCTTCGGGGGTTGTGGATGCGGAATGAGCATTCCCCTCCTCATGGCCTGACTTGCCATTCGTACAGGCGGTGAGATAAAAACCAGCAAACAGGAGGAGCATAGTCCAAAGGAGAAATTTGTTAGTTTCCATTTACGTAAAATATTCGCTTGTGAGTATTGTTGGTGAATCAGGAGGGAAATATATGTAAAATCTTCTTTTGTGCCTTATTGGCCAATGTGTTTTTCCCTGATTCAAGCTTAATCCACGAGAGACACGAAGGTTTCCGGAAGGACAGTAAAATGCGTTTTACTGGAGAATCTTTCCCGATTATTTTTTTGAGTCTGTTGGGCGATATAGGCAGAAAGCCCATGCAGACAGTCTTTGCCAATCCTTCTCGACTCTAAAATCAAGCGGTTTTACTCGCTTGACGATGTCTTTGTCAATTTCAAATATTGCTATGGATTAGTTTTTGTTATTTGATCGAACGGTCGCATCTACGCATACTGCCGCCCTGCGTTGGGTTTGAGGGTTGGCTTTGGGCGGCAGTTGGCGTAGATGCTTTGTTCGTGGCTGTCCTTCTTTTATTTAATTTGCTCATTTTAAACTTTTTATACTGAGGGGTCAATTTTGAGAGATTAATCCTGCAAGTTCAAAGGTGAAATCGTTTAGAGTAGTTTCTACTTTTTTTAAACTTCTTTCATGGCTATCCAATTCGTCCATTTTTGCCTTAACATGGGCATGTCCTTTCCTTTTTTCTTGGATAGCAAACTCAACTTGTTTTCTCAATGAATTTATTTCGCTCTCCAATGATTTTTTTATTGGGCGCATATATTCTTCTATTCTCTCTATGACCTTATCAGTCATTTCCTTTGCTTGTTGGTCTTTGCCTTCAATAAGTTTTTCCTGTACGAGTTGACCAACTTTGATTTTCAAATCATCTGTTGCTTTGCTTGACTTCATAAGATAATGAAAAAAACTACCGCTTAAAATCAAGCCTAAAAGCACAAATGGATTTAGAATACCAAGAAGCATCGCTGTAAAGACTAAACCAAGTTGCATCATAATTTGCTTCAACAATGATTTATCAAAACCGACTGCACCTCCAAAAATTGCTGCACCAATATCTCCGACTAAAAGACCAAGAACTGCTGCGCCTGCTCTTTCTCCAATAGAAATTTCTCTTATGCCGACATTATTTGTGTTAAGGCTTAAAATATCAGTCTTAATGTCTGCCAGTTCGACATGGAAGTTTTGATAATCCTTTTGGAATTCATTCATCATGTCACGGACATGATTTTCAAGCATTAGATTAAACGTTTGTTCTGCCCAAACCTCCTGTTCAGACATGATTTTGCTTTGGAGTTTGTCTAAGGTTTCTTGTATGATTTTCTTTGACGAGTCTCTTGGACTCCAAAAACTGATTTCATTTTGCAAATTAATTTCTTTTGTCCAATATGGTACTCTATGAGCGATACTCTCGAAATGATTAGAAACCACTGTGTTTATGCTCGGTCGTAGTCGTTTAATTCTTTCATTGATTCGATTTACTATTACTTCCTTGTCATGTTCAAGTTTTTCGAGACGAGGCTGTAATTCGGCATATTTTCTTTCTAATTCAACCAAATCGGTATTGAAAAGTCTTTTTAAGAATGGAATTCGTTCATCTAATCCAAGCCGTACAGCCCCAATACATTCTTTTGATATTGCCAAAAGTTTGATTTTGCCTTTATCTTTTGTTAAAAACTTGGATAGAGAATTGTCAAGCCTGAGAATGCCTGAATCGTCTAACAACAAACGGTCGTCGTTCAATCGTGCATGCAAGGCTTGCGACGCTGAAATAAAATGAATACCGTCTTCTAAAAGAGTTTTTCCTTTCAATCTACCTCTAATAAAATTCTTCATTCTATCTCTGTCTTTATCAGAAATAAGGTCAATTTTGTTGCAGACAAAAAAGATATACTCATGTCCGCTTTTCCTAATAATGTTATCTACAAAAGCGATTTCATTTTGTTGTGGACCGGGATTAGAATTCACAACAAATAAGACAGCATCAACTTTATTGAAATAATTTAGAACTACTTGTGTTCTTGAATTATCATCTTCCAACCCTGGTGAATCAATAATTTCAACGCCACGCTCACAAAGTTCGATTGGCCAGAAAATTTCTACTTTTTCAACTGGCGTTTCAACTTGCGAACCTTCTTGTACCACTTCTGGATTAGCAATTACTACATAATCATTTAATTCACGGATTGGAATTTCAATCGGAGGAATATCTACCGAGTGTTTGCTAATATATTTTTGAGCCTTATCAGAAACAAGGTTCGCATAGTTTTGTGGCAACGGGTTTTTGAAGTGAACGACAGCCTTTTTCTCCTTTGAATACTTTACCTCATTAACGACAGCAGTACAAGGTAAAATATCTGTTGGTAAGACATCGCTGCCCAGTAAAGCATTGATAAAAGTGCTTTTCCCTGTATTATAGTTGCCAATAACCATTACTTTAAATGTGTCATTAGTAATCTTGCCAAGACTTACAGAAACAACAGAGGTTTCTGTTTCCATTTGGAGATACTCAAATGATTCCAGCGATTCTTCTAAAAGTGAAGAAAGGTTTTGTTTCCAAGTCAAATACTGGTTAAAATCGCCATTTTGTGCAGTCATTTTATTTTTATTTAGAAGTTACAAAATTGGAATTTGACCATTCCAGTTCTTAGAACCTAATGACCAAAGTTTTTCAAATCCTTGAAAATAAAAATCAAATTCATTTTTATTTTTCTTGTCATCAAATGAATACCTTAATGTCATATCAGTATAAAGAGAGAATGAAAGTGAATGTTTTTCTATCAAAACTGACTTTGATGCTTTGCTTTCTAAAAGTGCAATACTTAGACTTGGAAACCAATTTGTAGTTTTAACCTCTATTTTGCTTCCTTTTTTGGGCAAATTTTGCAGTTCTTTTACAAATTCATATTCTTCAACAAAAGAAGTTAATGCCATGTGCGGCTTCTGTGAATGCGCTTGAAGTTTATCCCTTAAAGTGACATCATGTAAGTCCAATAAAAGGTATTTCAATTGAATTGAACCATGTCGAATCAAGTCAGTAATTTCTTTGTAGTTAGTATCAGTAAAAAAGCCTCGATGCCCAAAACTTGCGACACTTAATTTATCGTAAGTTTTTAAATTGATAACCTGTAAGGTTGATTTGCTTTTCTTGGGTAAGTCATCTTTTAACTGTACAGTTTTTTTCAATTCCTTGCGTAGTTCTTCTATCAAGCCTAAAATTGATTGGGCAACCTTAGCCTCATGTGTGTGTTCCGTGCTACTTATCTCATATTTTTTATTGTTATTAAAGTTGAATCCGACTAATCGTATCCATTCTTTATATTCTTTGTCGTCAATTGTGGTGGCTAAGGCTTGTACTTCATCTACCGCCTTTTGTAGCCGTCCATTTGCAACAAAGTCGCAAATTTCATCAAGTTTCTTTTGGAGTATTTTTTTATTCATATTTTATTTTTATTGATTGTTCTGTTTGTTTTTTTGATTGCCACCAACATCCGTATATACGCTACCATAGCGTTTATTTCCCTTCCCCTCCCCCAATCTCCAAAAAATCCTCCATTCCTCCAAATATTTTCAGCCGAAGTACCAAATATTTGTCCCACCATCTCAGATACTAAAGTCTTTTCCCAAAACGTACACTTTTCCTGCTTTTACAGGTAGTTCGGTAAGTTTGTGTTGGTAGCGGAAGATAAAGGTGGAGTTGGTAGTCTTTTAAAGTTTTTCAATTTCTTCGCGGGAAAGGCCGGTTGATTTCATGATAACATCAATAGAAACATGGTTCTTCTTTAGTTCAACGGCTACGGCTATTTTCCCTTTCTCCAGGCCTTCCATAAGCCCTTCTGAGATGTGTCAACCACATTCTTCAAGTCCCGATAATATTTTAAACTCTCCTGGTAAGCCTCTTTTTCTTCAGGCGTAAATCGTGCGATCTCTGCGGCTTCAAATAATTTACCAAAGACTTTTTCCTGCAAAGATTTGGGGCGGTTATTAGACTTGTTCTGGTGTAAGTGATTGATAGTCAAAAGTAGTAACTTGTAGGAAAAAGAGAAAATGGGTATATCATATACGTCGATACGAAGTGAACGGCAATGGCGATTGAGCACAGTTGCTTTCGTAAAAGTATCCAAAGCTGCCGTTTTGCACGAATCTATATATTCAACCAGTAAGTCAACTTCGCCACAATCGCCCGGTTTCGCACACTAAACTGGCTGAAAGGGTCGGTGAGGTAATTGTCTGTAAAAACAATAAAAAAGTCTGACACAGGCTGAAACCGCCACTGAAAACGGGCATTGATATTGACGTTGTTGAGCTGACTGTTGTACTGAATGAAGGTGGTAAAGAACAGTGCCTTCGTAAAAGTAATGTCAATCCTGGGGCCAAAAAGCCAGAGATTGGCAGTTTTAAAAGGTGCCGCAAGGTCAATGTGGTTGTAGTTGTAGTTCAACGAAATGGACCCGTAAGGCTGATAGCGGAAGGTAAATCCCCCACCCATTCCGGCCCTCGTTCCGTTAAAAAATTGTCCGTAAACCGGGCGCACCTGGAAGGAGAATCTTTTCCGGCTGTCAGATGCATAGTTTCCGGAAATGCTGGAATAGGTATAAGAAGTCCCTGCCTGTAAAAAGACCGAGTCAGCCTGCACTCTGGTCGGATCAAAATCGCCCAGCAGAAAAACATAACTATTGGTCAATTGTATCTGGCCACGGGTATTGTTGGTAAACTCGAGATTCCATGTAGCGGTATAATCCTGGTCGGAAAGTCCCCAGGCAGGCAGCAGGGTGTTGCCGTCGCTGCCCGGCTTTAATATCGCCCGGTAATCCAGCCCTATACTGTGGGTATTGAGAATTTTTCCGGAGGGATAAAAATAAAACTGGGCTTCCGGACTCATCATCAGAATATCGTGCCGGGGTACATAGCCCATTTCCGCATCAAATCCATTTCCGACAAAAACGTGAGACCACTCCAGCCTGTAGCGTCTTTTGAGATATTCCAACTGTATTCCCTGTGAATATTTATCCTTTTCTTCTGATTCGGTAAATGCATGGTGGTAAAAGAGTTTTCCTTTCCAGCGGTTGTTTGCCGAACCAATACGATATTCCATCCCCGCCACACGGTTAAAACTATTGAATTCGCCGTTGTACCCGCTACTGTGAATGGCCTGCTTGTTGGCAAAAATAAAGGAGAGATTTGACCGGCTGAAAACACGCTGCTGAAGGGTCGCTACCGTATAATTAAATCCGGGCAGTCCGTTTTCCTGCTCACTGGCAGTCTGCATATTCAACACACCCACCCGCAGATTGTCATTGAGTTTTCCACTGAGTCTTGCCCCATAGAGGATCGGGTTTTGGATATTCTGTCCGGTAGCGGTATCCCGTGCTACGCCAATCCGGCGCGAAAAGAAAGGATTTACCCGACTTTGGCCAAACGCACTAAACAAGTCTGCATTCTCCAGAAAAAACTGCCTTCTTTCGGGGAAAAATATTTCAAACCGGTCGAGGTTAGTCACCTGCTGATCTACTTCTACCTGTGAAAAGTCGGGGTTAACCGTAAGGTCGAGGTTCAATGCACTCGTCAGGGCGATTTTTGCATCTCCCCCTAAGCCGCTGAGCAAATTCGGCTTTTGTTGTCCGGTATTTTCATAATCCCGGGTAGCGCCTCCGGTAAGATAAGGGATGATCGAAATATTTTTACCAGGTTTTGCGAGCGGCTCTTCAAACACCATTTCCCGCATAAAACCCAGGTCCATGATGATCTGATTGCGGGGAATAAGCACCCAGCTGGTGATTTCATTAAAATCTGTATCAACCCGGTAGCTATTAAAGCGCCATCGGTCGTTTCCCTCTTTAAACCGCAGTGTTTTAAAGGGAATGGCCATTTCCGCGATCCAGTAGTTTCCGTGAATTTTTGCTTCGCCAAACCACTTGTTGTCCCAGGAGTCGGCAAAATCGTCAAAATCTCGTCCTCCATTTGAAATCAACGCCTCCCGCATAATGCCGAAGGCATTCATCCCGAACAGAAAAGCATTGGTACGGTCTCCATAGGTATCAAACAGAATGCTGACATTATCACTGCCAGTAAAAGAATAATCTCGTCTGAGGGACTGGGTAATATAGTGATCGTCAAAGCTGATACATTTCACCCCGACATATAGAAACTCATCGTCATAAGTCATGTAAATTTCTGTCTGCCCTTTCGCTTTGAGGGTATCTGCCGGAAAATGTTGCCAGAACTGTTGTGCGGGATTTCCCCTAAACCAGTCGGGTTCATCCAGTTCGCCGTCAAGCGTGATTTTAGCGGTCGTGCGGCGAATAAAAATATCCGTATCACGGATTTCAGACGGCAAATCCTTTACGGGTCCGATCTCCGGATCATGTTGCCCAAACAGACAGACAAAAGCCCAAAGGCATAAAAATGTGAGAGAAATACCTGCTTTCATATAAAGAACAAAAGTAAAGAAAAAAGTGACCTTTCAATCCTGTGCGCATCCTTACTGAAACCCTTTGCCCGATACACTCATAAAACCGGAAGAGATTTAAGCAGATACCGGAAAAAAGTTATATTAGGGCTGTGAAAGAGAATGTCTAACTTAAACTAATTAATATTATGCGCTGGCAAGGAAGACAAGGTAGTTCCAATGTAGAGGACCGTCGCGGCGGCGGTGGAGGAGGAAGACGTGCGGGGGCAAGCTTTGGTATTGGAACCATTATCGTGATCATTATCGCCCTGTTGTTTGGAGAAAATCCTTTACAAGTGCTTCAGCAGGTGCAGTCCGGGAGTCCACAGGAAACAACCGCTTCTCAGGGTACGCCCAATGACGAACTCGGACAGTTTGTAGCTGTAGTGCTTAAAGAGACCGAAGATGTTTGGGACAAGCTGTTTCAGGAGCAGCTCAACCGCAGATATACCCACCCTACCCTTGTGCTTTTCAGTAGTGCTACCCAGTCGGGTTGTGGTTATGCCAGTGAGGCAACAGGCCCATTTTACTGTCCTGCCGATGAGAAGCTGTACATTGACCTGAGTTTTTACAACGAGTTAAAAAACCGTTTTGGCGCACCCGGAGACTTCGCAATGGCGTATGTGGTTGCGCACGAAGTGGCGCACCACGTCCAGAATCTATTGGGTATCACCGACCAGATGAATGCACAGCGTCGCCGTATCAGCCAGGCTGACTACAATGAACTTTCGGTCAGACTGGAGCTTCAGGCAGATTTTTTTGCGGGAGTTTGGGCGCGGTATGTGCAGGAGAAAAATCTGCTGGAAGCGGGAGATGTGGAGGAAGCGCTGCGCGCTGCCAATGCCATCGGCGATGACCGACTGCAGATGCAGGCACAGGGATATGTGGTACCCGAGTCATTTACGCATGGCACTTCGGAGCAGCGGATGCGGTGGTTTCGCAAAGGATTTGAAACAGGTGATCTATCTCAGGGAGATACCTTCTCGGCCAGGAATCTGTAGGGTCTATCTCAGGGAATAAAAGCCCCGTATCTTTGCGACCTGTCAGGCTGGCGCTGGCTGACCTGACAGGTCGCATCATTTTCACATCCCTCCTTTTTTCCAATTCTTTTTCGTACCTTTGCGGCACATTTCTAATATCTATCTTCAAAAAACATGATTACAGTCAGCAATCTGGGCTTGCAATACGGTAAAAGAATTCTATTTGATGAAGCCAACCTGAAATTTACCCGTGGCAACTGCTACGGGGTTATCGGTGCAAATGGGGCCGGCAAATCTACCTTTATGAAAATTCTTTCCGGAGAAATTTCTCCCTCCAGAGGTACGGTTTCCATCGAGCCTGGAAACCGTATGGCTGTCCTTAAACAAAATCACTTCGAATTTGAAGAAGAACAGGTACTGGAAACCGTCATCATGGGTCATAAAGAAATGTATGATATCATGGTGGAAAAAAACGCCATCTACATGGACCCCGATGCCACAGAAGAAGACGGCCTTCGCGCTGCTGAGCTGGAAACCAAATTTGGGGAAATGGGCGGATGGACCTCCGACAGCGATGCGGCAGAGTTACTGAGCCTTCTCGGTATCACCGAAGACCTCCACTACCGCCAGGTCAAAGAGCTGAGCGGATCTCAAAAGGTAAAAGTACTCCTCGCCCAGGCACTGTTTGGCAATCCAGACATCCTTCTCCTCGATGAGCCTACCAATGACCTCGACGCTGAAAGCATTACCTGGCTCGCTGACTTTCTCGCTGACTTCAAAAATACCGTCATCGTCGTTTCTCACGACCGGTATTTCCTCGATATGGTCTGTACCCATGTGGCAGATATCGACTTCGGTAAAATTCGTATCTCTACCGGCAACTACTCCTTCTGGTATGAGTCCAGCCAGCTGATGGCCAGACAGTTGTCTGATAAAAACAAAAAAGTTGACCAGAAACGTAAAGAACTCATCGAGTTTATCCAGCGTTTCAGTGCCAATGCCTCCAAATCACGCCAGGCTACCAGCCGTAAAAAAGCACTTGAAAAACTCGATCTCGAGGAAATCAGGCCATCCAGCCGCCGCTATCCCTTCATCAATTTTGAAATGGGACGCGAACCAGGTGGTCAAATCCTCAACGTCGAGAATCTCAGCAAACGCAATCAAAACGGAGAGATTCTTTTCGGGAATGTCAACTTTTCGGTCAATAGCGGTGATAAAATCGCGATCATTTCCCGTAAACCTGCTGCAATAACAGCCTTCTTCGATGTACTGGCTGGTAAAACTCAACCTGACACCGGCAAAGCGGAATTTGGTCAGACCATTACCTATGATTACCTCCCCAACGATAATGAGGAGTTTTTCTCCAATGAAAATAACCTCAACCTGGTTGACTGGCTATGGCAATTCTCCAAAAGCGAAGAAAATGACGAGCAGTTTATCCGTGGTTTTCTGGGAAGAATGCTTTTCTCCGGTGAAGAGGTCTTCAAAAAATCAAGTGTTCTCTCCGGTGGTGAAAAAGTGCGCTGTATGATGGCGAAAATGATGCTGAGTTTTCCCAACTTCCTGATCATGGACGAGCCCACCAACCACCTCGACCTCGAATCTATTACTGCACTAAACCGCGCACTGGAAGATTATAAAGGAAATCTCGTCTTCACCTCCCATGACCATACCCTGGTGCAGACTATTGCCAACCGCATCATCGAGATTACGCCCAATGGCATCATCGATAGTCTATGGAGTTTTGAAGAGTATCTGGCTTCCGAAAAAATCAGGGAGCAACGGGATGCGCTGTATGCAGGTGTTGGGGTTTAATGTCTTTCAGCGTACTGCCGATCAGTATTCCATTTGCCCAATAGATCCCGGTTTTGCCTTCGGGCAGGATATCCATCGTCTCCCGTCCGGTATAAGGTTTCAGGGTTGAGGAAACAATCGCCGATCCGTCAAGGATATCTCCCGGCTTAAGCGAAACAAGTGGTACTCCCCGCATGTCCGGATGTCCCGGTGAAACTGCCAGTGTGCGTCCGTCGGCAAGGGCTATATGCAATAATTGGTGATCCTCGCTGACCTGAACCCGGTTTCTGATCAATACCGGTGCTGCGATTTTTTGTCCGTCTTCATCCATTGTCCAGACCAGATCCCCTTCAGTAAGTTTTTCTATAGCAACTTCTCCTTTGGGCGTAGCAATCGGTGTGGAAGGAGGAAGACAACGACAGGGAAGTTCATATCCGCGAAAATAGCTCCCACTCACAGTTTGCCAGAGTGAAGAACCATCCGTGAAATTTTTCACCCAATGAGGAGATGTGGCATTTCCCACCGGAATACATACCAGCTGAATCGGCCAGGTAAGGGTGTCATTAGGGTCGAGAATTGCTTCCGGGCAATTACTATCTGCAACGACCGTCACACCCATACAATTAGCAAAACATTCATTGACGTAGTTTCGCCCATCTTCCCCACATACAAAATGGTACTCAAATGTGGGACAATCGCACTGCGAAAAGTCGGGAATCATAACAGGATCCATCGCCTGATTACATGCCAGTAAAAGACCTGTAGCCAGCATTGTAAAATACAGTATGTGTTTCATATTCTTTTTTATCACTTGACGGAGAAAATATGAAATCTGCTGCACCACGATAAAAGGAGGTAATTTCCCTACAACCAAAACATAGATAAATTGGGGAAATCTGCCTGGTCTACAGGTGGTTCGCTGAATATATTTTCCGCCAGATCGAGCTTCATCAGGCCTTTTAATTCGGAAAAGCCTGTCGGAAGCGCTGTGAGTTGATTTGTCCGAAGGTACAACTCTCTCAGATTCACCAGCTTTGTGATGGATGCAGGCAATGTGGGCAATAGGTTATTTCTCACTTCCAGCATCCGGAGTGATTGTAATTCGCCGATTGAATCTGGTAAAGCAGTCAGTTGATTGTCTCTTACCATCAAAACCCGAAGGTGTTTGAGCGTTCCGATGCTTTCGGGCAGCGAGGTGAGCTTATTGCCCCCCAGTTCCAGTACCCGCAGATTTTCGAGCCGGGCGATCGACTCCGGAAGCACCTCCAGTTGATTATCTGTCAGCCCCAGTACAGTAAGATGTTTTGCGGCAAGTAGCAGCTCTGGTAAATCAACAAGCCCCAGCCCCGTAAGGTGCAGGGCTGAGAGCTTGTTGTTATAAGTTACTTCGATGCGACGGAGCGCTTCTTCCATTATCGTTTGATAACTTTGATCGTTTGCTTTTCGCCTCCGGCAATGACCGTAAGCAGATACATTCCGGGAGCGAGGGAGGTTGTGGAAACGGTTACTTCTGTTTCTCCCTCATCAAAACGGGTTTCAGGGATCAATACCTGAACTTTTTGTCCCATGAGGTTGTACAGTTCAGCATTTACCAGCGTTTCTACTGAAAGATTGAGATTAACGGTAAGTTTATGCTCAAATGGATTGGGCCACGCTCCCACCTGTGGTATCAGGTTCTCCTCTCCGGTAAATACCACTTTTGCGCCACCGGTTCCAAATGTATGATTGCCCAGGAAGCTAAATGTATTGCTGCCATAAGCGTCCCACTCAGAAACTGTATAAGTGGTATTGGGGCTGATGATTTCGGGTTTTCTTACGCGAGTAGTGTTAGCTGCAAAATTGGAACTACCGCCATTAAAAACACCGATAATGTCAATCAATACATTGTTTTTAAACAAACCTATCGGATCATTCCCTGAAAAGTTCATCACACCTCCTGAAACCAACAAGTCTGCAACGGACGTAATCCCCGAAGAAGCAGAAGCGTTGCCTACCACAAATACCTCGCTGTCTGCCAGTGTTCCGCTCAATGTAAGTGTATTTCGCCAGTTACCGGAACCATTAGACTGCCACTTCAGTGAATAAGACGAAAGGTTTACAGCCGCTCCGGTGAAATTGGCGATTTCCAGAGCCCGGTTGCTCTGCGAACCTTCCACATATTCGGAGAAAAACAAATCCGTAGCCGTAACTACAGGTGCTTCGGTTTGTCCGCTGACGACATTGCTGTTTGCACTGTTTCCGCCGGTATTATAGGCAACCACATAATAATAATATGTTGTGAGCAATTGCATGGTATTGTCTGTATAGCTGACTACATCTGCCCCCAGATCTGCGATTTGCCCAAAATTCACATTGTCTGAAGAACGGAAAACCAAATAACCATCTTCATCGGTAAGGTCATCCCACGAAAGACTAAGGTCATTCACAGTAGCTGTAAGCGCCAGATTTGCAGGTGCTGAAGGCGGATTCGGCAGCGAACCATTGACATCGTGGCTGCCCAAAAAGCTGAAGGTATTGCTGGCATAACTGTCCCATTCTGCCGTTGTATAAGTAGCTGACGGACTTGTAACCGTAGGTTTACGAACCAGCGTTACATCTGCGCCAAAGTTGGCACCTGTTCCAAAAGTTCCCACAACATCTATCAATGTGCCATTTTTAAACAAGCCGATCGGGTCATTTCCATTAAAAGTAACAATGGCCGAACCCGTACTCACATCCGCCTGCGCGAGAATCGCTGGGTCAGCAGCACTATTGGCGATTACCCAGACTGCGCCGTGAGCCAATGTACCGCTCAGGGCATAATCATCGGCCCAGACACCGCCGCCATTGGTTTCTTTGCGAAGTACATAGCCGGTCAGGTTAACCGCAGAACCGGTAAAGTTGGCGATTTCGATTGCTTTGTTGAAGGAGGAACCTTCGATGTACTCGGAAATCAGAAGATCCGTTGTATTGCCGCCTGTGCTTTCGGTAGCGCCGCTGACGACATTGCTGTTACCGCTGTTTCCCCCCGCATTGTAGGCCACTACATAATAGTAATAGGTAGTAAGCAACTGAATCGTATTGTCGGTAAATGTATTTTCATCTGTCGCCAGGGAAGCAATCTGTGAAAATGAGACATTGTCTTCAGACCGGAATACCAGATATCCTTCTTCATCAGTCACATCATCCCAGCTAAGATTCAGGTCAACCGTAGTAGCCAGAAGGGCCAGATTGGCAGGAGCTGCGGGCGGCAGCGGAGTAGAAGGCCCGTTGAAAGTATGTGTACCGAGGTTGCTGAAAGTATTGGTAGGATAGCTATCCCATTCCGCAACCACATAGGTATTCGAAGGACTGCTGATATCCGCTTTTCTTACCAGCGTAACATCCTGTGCAAAAACCGCACTGCTGCCAAAGTTGCCGATCACGTCGATTAGCGTACCATTTTTAAACAATCCCACCACATCATTGCCATTGAAAGTGACAATCGCAGCGCCTGTACTTACGTCAGCCTGTGCGAGAATTGCCGGGTCAGCGGAACTGTGAGCAATTACCCAGACTTCTCCCTGGGCGAGTGTTCCGGTAAGCGCATAATCGTCACCCCAGACACCGCCGCCATTGGTTTCTTTCCGAAGCACATAACCGGCAAGATTCACCGGAGCACCGGTAAAGTTGGCAACCTCCAGGGCTTTATTAAAGGAAGAACCTTCTATATATTCGGAGAGAATCAGATCGGTCGCGTTGCCCCCGCCAGATCCACCACCCGTAGGCGTACCGCTTACAGTTGCTGAGTTGGGGCTGCTGCCTGTGCCGTTGTATGCCACGAGGTAATAATAGTAAGTGGTTCCTGCAGTCAGGCCTGTATTGGTATAGGAAACGGTATTTGCAGAAAGCGTAGTAAACACCGAAAAATTCACATTGTCGGTAGAGCGATACACTTCATACCCTGTCTCGCCAGCAGCGTCTGTCCAGGAAAGCGTAAGGCTTGTTCCACCCGCCGATATTGCCAGATTGGTAGGAGCAGAAGGTGCAGAAGAAGTAACATTCCACGCATCAGATACCCAATCGGGGTGATCGATATAGGGATTGCGGTTGCCCTGATAGGTTTCGACACCATCATTTCGGCTTAGCTCCTTGGAAGAAACCGGATCCTGCAAATGCCACTGAAAAAGGGTATTCAGGTCAGCCACAGAAGTAATCGGGCCTGCCTGGGTCGGGTACATGGTAAAAAAGTAAAATATCGCCCTTGCACAGTCGCCTTTGTGATCTTCACGTGGTTCAAACTGCTGGTTGGCGTATTCGCTGTATTCTTCAATCAGCGAAGCGGGAATCGTCGTCTGACTTACATTATTGCGCATCCATTTGGTCGTAACATTGTCGTCAATCTCTGCAAAAGGATAATTGGAGCGCGTACTGTTCCAGATATCAAGTGCCGGAAACAGATGGTGAATATCCGACTGCATCGGCTCGGCACTGCCAAAAAAGCTCTGAGGAATGGTATGTTCTGCATTGATCGGTGCAGGGTTGGTACCCGTACCACCGTAAGTCCATGGCTGAACAAATCCTCCGTAAACATCCGTGATCGTATTGTTCTGGTTGTCGATGTAATTATACATGTACATCCGGGAAGTAGAATAACCGAGCGTGGTATGAGACCCGTCGTAAAAATTCTGTTTAATCCAGTCCCGGAATGCCTGACCTGTGATGCCGGGAGGGGGCGTTTGGCCAAACAGGTTACCACTCAGCAATACGCCAAACAGTAACCACAAGGTGGTTTGGTAAAGCTTCTTTGTCATGGATAATTTGTTACGCTTTTTAAACTTTGGGATAATAAAACCTTTTTTAATTGCTTATTTTTCAACAATCAGCAAAAAACTGCAACACAGGGACAAATCCAAATCAAAAGGTGTATTATCCGGCAGAAATTATCCACAGGTTCAAAACATAATTCTGCGGTTTTATTCTGCTCATTTTCTGGTCAAAAAAGCATACCTGCGGAGAGTGAAACAGTCTGAAACCATGCCGTAGGCATAGGTGTACCGCTGGCGTCCAAAAGATATGGCGCAAAGCCATAAACGACTTCCCCCAAAACAATTCTTTTACCCAAAGGAAAATCCACCCCTCCGCCGATCAGGTAATTGATATAAAAATTCCTTTGCTCAAGATCGCTAAACGTAGTGACAATCCCTGGCTCCAATGTATGCACACGCAGGGTTTCCCAACTTACAAACCGATTCATGCCCAATCCGCCAATAACATAGGGTCCACGTCCCCTCCGTGAAAATGAATATCGCAGATACACAGGCACCTCTATTCGTGAAGATGTAACCGTAACTTCCTGAAGATCAACCAGACCGGGCTCTTCTCTCAGCCGTGAATATTTATTGGTAGCTGAATAATAGGTGACGCCTGTACGAACAGATGCTTTTTGGGTAAGCGCAGGAAAGGAAAGTTCAACCAATGCCGAGGGGACAAAGGAAAAACTGATCTCCGGAGAGCCGAATTCTGTAAAAACATACCGCGCACTGCTTCCCGGTATCATATCAAATACAGAACCCATCCCACCAACAGAAATGCCCAGACGGACTTTCATTTTATCGGTTTCATGTTTATAGATTTCCATCCTTGCAGAACTGCATTCTGCGTAGTTTTCAAACAAACGCGCCAGGCTTTCCAGGTTAAAACCTGTTGCTTTTAAATAGCGGTCGATCTCATGGCAACCGATCATTTTGGCACGCAGCAGATACTTATACTCTTCCCGGTCTTTGGCGAATGTGCGGTTATCGACATGCACCTTTTCCTGGCTTAAAATCAGTTCTTCCAGTTTTCCTCCCGACTCGACAAAATAAGTATCCCGATAATATAAAAGGCTGTATTTGCCTCTGACTTTGTATTGGAGGAAAACCGTCTTTTGGTCGGCATTCTGACCTGAACGAAAAACTGCACCATCTAAAGAACCATACCCGCGGATTTCTTCAGGAGAAAAATTCTGCTCTTCCCCCTCACTGGAGATCTTAAAAACACATCTTGATGTATTAAACACATGATCCTGAAGAAAGACCAGACCCGGTAAAGAATCATTTCCCAGAGTCAGAATATATCCCTCGTTAAATCTGTCCTTTGCTGAATTTGACTGGCTGCGAACCAAGCCAAACGACAATAAGATTCCAACAAACAGCGCACAGGGTAGTAGTTTTCTCATATCAACGATTTGCATCAAATATAATGATTGGCCGGAATTATGCGAATAGTCCTCCGGCAGGAACTTATTCTCCGCCAGGCGCAGCATATCCTTTTGCCGCATCATCAATGACCAGCACCCAGTCTGGCCCGCCCATCTCCTTGCGAAGACGCTTATCCCATGGCAGAGAGAATGTACCTGTATTGGGGAATGTGCCATTAAAATAAGTCATTCCATTGCGCGGATTATACCACCATACGTTCAGATTTTCGCCTGCAATCGACTGAGTATTCACCAAAATTTTATAAGGATAGGGATAATAGATCATCAGATACGAAGCATCTTTTCCTCCCGGCGTACCGTCGCGGGTAGCCTGTATATGGTTGGCCCCCACGCCTTCCGCCGGCCAGCTGGGCCCATCTGACAGCAATACCGACTGATCCGGGATGCGGGAAAGATACGGCCGCGACAACATCAGATTTTTCAAATACTGAAGATGCGAAGAGCCCGGAGCTACTAACGCCTCCAGCCAGTACATATCCGCATATACAATGGGCGTCCGGCCTTTGTCAAACATTTGCCAGATACTATTATGACCGTAAGTAATGCCGCACCCTCCCGCAAAAACCGACCAGTATGAAGCCCTGCGCACATCAAAATCATCAAATTTAGGCCCAGCTTCACTGAAACCCACCCGAATCCCTTCGTAATTGGGCTCGCCATCCAACACCGGTTTGGCCGGCGTGCGCGCATAGTCGCGGGCAATCATATCGTAATTGGGCGCACCGGGATGCATATGTCCCGATTGCAACATGTTGAAATCCAGCCACGGAGCTTCGTGAAGCACTTCGCCCGACGAACGCCCCCCATAAATATGATACGTCATCAGCCGGCCACCATCGCCCTTGTGTGTCCCCAATGCCATTTGATCCCAGATTTCTTCATACCCCTCCGGCCCTCTGTCTCCGCCAAATATCCAGATGATGTTGGTATGTTTTTTAAGCCTTTCACCCAGATATTTTCCGTAAGAGAAAGCCGTCTCCGGTGTAAATAGCGAAAGGTTTTCAAAAAGCGGATGAGGTTTATTTTCAACGTGAGAACCCCAGGTAGGCAAAATAGCCATATAAAGACCGTATTCCGCAGCTTTCCCCACAGCGTAATCTACCAGGTCGAAAAATGCTTCATTGGGTTTGGTTACATCTGTGCCATCAAACGGAAGGTTACCTTCTGCGTTGGGAACAGTCACCCCATCCAGTTCGCCCAGCACCACCGCCTGTACCATCGTAAAACCCTTTGTAGCGCGATTGCGAAAATAGAGATCCATTTCGTCCCGGTTAAGCCGGTGAAATAATTCCCAGGCGGTATCTCCCAGATAAAAAAACGGCTGGCCATCTTCCGTGATGAGAAACCGCCCATTTTCACTGACTTTGAGACGAGGAAGTTGGGCATGGAGGAAATTTACAGCTGCAAAAGCCAGCAGGAAAAACAGGGCTGGGTATTTCATAAGTAATACTTTCGTTAAATTTATTCATTCCTACCGAAAACACATTTACCGATAGGTATAAAAACAAAAAGTAAGGGTTATATTCATACTATCAATCGTTTCTACCTTGGCTATCAGGACTTCTACATTATTACTTTTCCTCGCGGCTTTGACAGCCTGCAGTTTGCCCGGATCAAAAGAGGTAAGCTACAATCGGGATATTCGCCCCATTCTCAACAAAAACTGCCTTTCCTGCCACGGTGGGGTGAAAAAATCGGGGGAATTCAGCCTCTTGTTTCGCGATGAGGCAATGGATACTACCGAGTCGGGAAAATTGGCCATTATCCCTGGCGACAGCAAACACAGCGAACTCATCATTCGCCTCCGCCATCACGACCCGGAGAAAAGAATGCCGCTGGAAAAAGAGCCCCTCACCGAAGCACAAATCCATCTGATCGAAAAATGGATAGACCAGGGCGCAAAATGGGAAGACCACTGGGCTTATGTAGCGCCGGATACTGCCATTCGCCCGCCCAAGGTTTCGCTTGCAGGAAGATCGCTCACAGATCTCGATAAATTTCTCCTGAAAAAACTGAAAGAAGAAAACCTCTCGTTTTCTCCCGAAGCAGAAAAACCTGCGCTCCTCCGGCGGCTTTCCCTTGATCTTACAGGACTTCCTCCCACAGAAAAAGAACTCACCCGTTTTCTGGATGACCACTCGCCCGAAGCCTGGGAAAACATGGTGGACTATTACCTCAACTCCCCCCACTTCGGAGAAAGATGGGCATCCATGTGGCTTGACCTGGCGCGTTATGCAGACTCCAAGGGCTACGAAAAAGACCTCAACCGCTCCATCTGGAAATACCGCGACTGGGTGATACAGGCATACAATCAGGACATGCCTTTTGATTCGTTTACCATCTACCAGCTCGCCGGAGATTTGATCCCACATCCGACGGAAACCCAACTGACAGGAACCGCTTTCCACAGAAATACCATGGCCAACGACGAAGGCGGAACCGATGACGAAGAATTTCGCGTGGCGGCAAATATCGAGCGGGTCGGTACAACCGGAGAAGTGTGGATGGGTACAACCATGGGCTGCGTACAATGCCACAGCCACCCCTATGATCCTTTCCGGCATGAAGATTTTTACCGGCTAATGGCATTCTTCAACAATACAGCGGATAAGGACATTTACAACGAACAGCCCAAGATTTTTACTTATGAAGATTCTGTGAAGGGAAAAGTAACAGAGATATTGGATTGGGTAGAAAAAAATACGGAAAAACCATTGGCCCATTCGCCCAGCCGGCACCTTCACAGCCGAACGACAGAAACACTTTATCAGCTCGGATTGCGCCGTGTGGAAGCAGAAGAATATCAGGGGCACAGCCGTTTTATCGAACTTACCTCCCCCGATCAGTTGTCCGTATTTCAGATTCAGGATTCTTCGTGGATCATGTATGACAATATTGACCTGACCCATGTCGGGCAAATGAGCTTTCGCGTAGCCAGTCAGAAAGCCGGCGGGTGGATTGATATTTATGCAGATTCCCTATACGGACAAAAGCTGGCCACGCTGAAAGTGCCCGTTACCCAAAACTGGAACAAATGGCAAACTATCCAGGCAAATATTCGCCCGACTGAAGGCAAACACGCCGTATATCTATTTTTCAGGATGAATGGAATCCCAGAGTCAGATCTGTTCAGGCTAGACTGGCTGGAGTACCACCTCAACCAACCCGAATGGCAGCAATACGGGCCGGAAATGAAAGAAAAGCTGGAAGTGCTTGCCGCCATCCCTACGATACAAACGCCCATTCTCCGCGAACTTCAGGGCACCCAACGGCGAAAAACCTACCACTTTTTGCGCGGCAACTGGATGACACCGGGAGAAGAAGTTTCGCCGGATGTACCTGCCACCCTGCCTCCGCTGCCTTCCGACCAGCCCAGAGACCGTCTGGCTTTGGCAAAATGGATGACCCGCCCCGACCACCCGCTCACCAGTCGTGTCTATGTCAACCGCATATGGGCGCAGATATTTGGAACCGGCATCGTCGAAACCACCGAAGACTTCGGCACTCAGGCCCCATTGCCCAGCCACCCCGAATTGCTCGACTGGCTGGCCGTTACCTTTGTGAGAAAACACCACTGGTCCACCAAAGCGCTGACCAAAGAAATTGTCATGTCAACCGCCTACCGGCAGGTGTCTGTTTCGACACCAGAACTCATCGCCAAAGACCCGGCCAACCGCCTGCTTGCGCGGGGCCCCAGAGTGCGTTTGTCCGCCGAACAAATCCGCGACCAGGCGCTGACCGTAAGCGGACTCCTCGACGAACAAACCGGAGGCCCGCCCGTGCTGTTGAACATTCCCGACGCACGAACGGTCGATCCTTACAAACAGGCCAATCTTATCAGCTATCAGCCCTACCGCCGCACACTGTACAACTTCTGGAAACGGACAATTCCCACCTCCATGCTCACCACTTTTGATGCGCCCGTCAGAGATTTTTGCGTGTCGCGCAGGATTCGCACCAACACACCGCTTCAGGCTTTGGTTTTGCTCAACGACTCCGTCTTTTTTGACGCAGCAGTTGTGTTGGGTGAATGGATGGAAGCCCGGAAAGAATCCCCCGAAACAGCTATAAAAAAGGCCTACCAGAAAGTTCTTTTCCGGGAACCCGATACATTGAGAATGCAAACGCTGCTTCGACTATACGAAGAAACAGAAAATACCGGAGACGCTCCCTGCGGCTATACCATGGTCGCCAACACCCTGTTGAACCTCGATCTTTTTGTCAATAAATAACACCTCCCCAATCATCCACAATGAATCACTCCGCGCAATATCACCTCGACATTTCCCGCTACAATACGCGGCGGCAGTTTTTGAGAAAATGTGTCACCGGGCTGGGAGGATTTGCCCTGGGTTCGCTCCTCGGTTGCGGGCATGAAACCAACCCATTAGTCAGTCTGGCCGGTGATTTGGGTATGGGAACCAATCCCCTCGCCGCGGCCCCTTCTCACTTCGCGCCACGCGCCAAACGCGTCATTTTCCTTCACATGGCAGGCGCCCCCTCCCAACTGGAACTCTTTGACTACAAACCCACGCTGCACAAACTCGACGGGCAGCCTTGTCCGCCCTCATTGCTGGAAGGCAAACGGTTTGCCTTCCTCAAAGGCATTCCCAACCTGTTAGGTCCACAGACACAATTTGCCCAATACGGCGAATCGCGGACCTGGGTCTCGGAGTTTTTGCCGCACTTTTCGCAGTGGGTGGACGAAGTATCCATTCTCAAAGCCATGCACACCGACGAGTTTAATCACGCGCCGGCGCAGTTTTACATGCACACCGGAAGTCCGCGGGTAGGCCGTCCAAGCATGGGTTCGTGGGTAGCTTATGGGCTGGGAGCAGAAAATGAAAACCTCCCCGCATTTGTCGTATTGCTTTCCGGGCCCATCGATGTGAGCGCGGGGAAAAGCGTCTGGGGCAGCGGATTTTTGCCCACGGTTTACCAGGGCGTGCAGTGCCATTCGGTAGGCGATCCGGTAGCAGACCTCGCCAATCCGGCGGGCGTGAGTGGCAACCTGCGCCGAAAAACCGTGGAAGCCATTAACCAGATCAACCAACGCGAATACGAAGAAGTCGGCGATCCCGAAATTCTAAGCCGCATCTCCCAGTACGAGCTCGCCTTCCGCATGCAGACATCTGTGCCCGAGACGATGAATATCGACGACGAGCCCGCCTATATCCACGAAATGTACGGCACCGAACCCGGCAAAAAATCATTTGCCAACAACTGCCTGCTCGCCCGCAAGCTGGTGGAGAAAGGCGTGCGGTTTGTGCAGTTGTTTGACCGCCGTTGGGATCACCACGGCACAGGCAAAGGCAACGGCGTCAACGACGGACTGAAAAACGCCTGTGAAACCACAGACAAGCCCGTAGCCGCCCTGCTCACCGACCTGAAGCAGCGCGGCCTGCTGGACGAAACCCTCGTCATCTGGGGCGGAGAGTTTGGCCGCACGCCCATGATGGAAACCCGCGCTTCGGCGGACTACCGGGGGCGCGACCACCACACCGACGCATTCACGATGTGGATGGCCGGCGGCGGCATACGAAAGGGATTTACTTTCGGCGAAACCGATGAAATCGGCTTTTCAGGAATAAAGGACAGAGTTCATATCCACGACCTGCAAGCCACGATACTGCACTGTCTGGGCCTGGACCACGAGCGGCTGACATTTCCGTTTCAGGGTCGGAATTTTCGTCTGACCGATGTGCACGGCCACGTCGTGCGGGATATTTTGGGGTGAATGAATGGATAATTTTGGGGGTGACCGACATTTGTGCTACCGACATTACGGTCCTCCGGACCTTGTGTCAGCGACACATGATTTATTGTGCCGAAGGCACGAGGTCCGGAGGACCATAATTTCGGTAGCCTCTCAGGTACATTTGACCTCTCCGAGCCAAAGGCTTCCGAGGGTCTTGCCTGACGGTAAATGATTACAGCCACTTCCAAAAAGTTTCTTTTCTTCAGACGCAGTCTGGACTCCGGAGGAGTCATATGTTTGTAGCCACATGGCGACCCACAATAGATATTTCACCCATTGCGCGCGCCGATGCGCGCTTTTTGCGACCGGGGCTTCGAGTAACCTCAGCCGCCGGTAGATATTGCGCCGATGCGCACCCAAAAACCGGTGGGTGAGGCCCTCTTTCCGGTGGGTGAGGCCCTCTTTCCGGTGGGTGAGCGGAGTCGAACCCACCGGAACCGCGCGCCGCAGCGCACATTTTGCTGGAAACATTTTGGGGGGTGACCTACGGCTACAAATCGAAGATGCCTCAGGTACATTTGACCTCTCCGAGCCAAAGGCTTCCGAGGGTCTTGCCTGACGGTAAATGATTACAGCCACTTCCAAAAATGTCTCTTTTCTTCAGGCATAGCCTGGACTCCGGAGGAGTCATATGTTTGTAGCCACATGGCGACCCACAATAGATATTTCACCCATTGCGCGCGCCGATGCGCGCTGTGAACAAGGTCGGCTAAGCCGACACAACATTGCAAAAAAAAACCATTCAAAAGGTAAGTTTAAGATCCCATTAAGGGAAAATCTAAAAATTAATCAGTCTTGGCGGGGCGAAATCCTAGGTTGATGAGGCGGTTGTCCGGCGCAACGCCGCTGCGGCGGCGCAAAACGCCCGCGACGAAGTACCAACTACCCCCGCGGCGCACGCGGAACCAGCCCTTTTCAGGACCTTGTGGATCGGACATATCCGAGGAGGGATAATCCCCATACCAATCCCCACACCAATCCCAGACATTCCCGCTCATATCGCACAACCCCAACCTATTGGGCTTTTTCTGGCCCACAGGGTGCATCTGCCCACCTGAATTACTGATGTACCAAGTATAATCCTCCAATTCACTTTCTTTATCCATTCCTGGATACTCCATGCGATGGGCCGAGCTGCCACCCGCCGCATACTCCCACTCCGCCTCCGTCGGTAAACGCCACCGCTGACCTGTTTGCTCGCTTAGCCACTCGCAATAGGCCACCGCATCGTACCAGCTTACTCCGACAATGGGGAGATTCTCTATCCCATTAAGCTTATTGTATCCTCTTTTTGTGTACTGATCATTTTTACCCGTTTCGAAATGATAATCACTTCCTTCTTCCAACCATTCCGGCCAGTGGCTATTTGTCGTTTCGCAAAACGCCAGATATTGCCCCACTGTCACTGCCGTCTTGCTCAGCCAGAAGTCACTCACTGTAACCTTATATTCACCACGCTCAAACGTCCCCCCTATGATCTTTATCATCTCCGGGAGACTGCTTACTTTGCTTTTTGCCAGGGTATCCCGCCAGAAGGTCTCTTCTTCGTTAAAAACTGCTTCCCGCAGATCAAAAACAAATTGCCCGCCCAGATGACTGGTTTTGTCGAGAACACCACCTACAGGGGTTTGGTCCGCATTGTAAGTCGTGATTTTACTTACATATTGGACTAGTTCGCTGACCGGAAATCGGGGGGAATTATTTTCCCGAAGATAAGTCAGCAAACTTTGGGCAAATGGACTGGAACCCCCGATCGGCCCATCAGAAACGAGTTCGACCAATCCGGCTGCCAGTCCCCACCGGGAAGGTAAACGGTCCACTTTATCAGCCAATGCTTTGATTTTTAATACTTCTGCATCGCGGTGTAGCAGCGAACCAGAAAAACAACTATCCACAATCAATAAAGTATGATGAGCCTGAATAGCGGAGATATAATCCCGGATGGTGGTATTGGAAATCAGGTCAGAAAATTTTTCCTTTCGCGCATCAACCGGGATCAGATAGCCGATTTTCATCACTTTGCGATAATATCCGTGCCCGGCAAAGTATATCAGCAGGTTGTCTGCCGGAGTAACTTTTGCCGTCAATTCGTCCAGCGCATCTATGATCCCCTCACGTGTGGCTTCTTTATCAAAAAGAGTCCGAACATCCCCTGGCTCAAACCTGTACCGTTCCGTCAGCACCTCCACAAGTCTATTGGAATCACTTACAGGGTTATTCAGCTTCTGAAAATGCGCATACTGATCTATCCCAATCACCAGCAGGTGATTGCGGCGGGGTTTAACGGGTGTTTCGCCGTGTTTGCCAGGATATTCAAAACTGCGCTTTGTATCAGTATCCGGAGTCATTTTCAGCCATTTCTTCTTCCGTCATGCTGATTTCGGGGTCGAAGGTTATGCCTTCGTATATCGCAGACACGGCAATGCGGGTTTCCAGTTCGGGAAGATCGATATATTGATCCATATTTTCATAAAAAACAACCTCCCAGTTTCCCTCTGAAAGTCGGCGGTAGTGGTGAATCGCACATTCCGTTTGCTCGACAATGAGATAATGCCGTAATGAGGTCAGGTTGAGGTATTCGCGAAGTTTGATTCCTAAATCTCTGGCCACTGTACTGTCAGAAAGAACCTCGATGACGATCACAGGGTTTCGCACGCCATTTTGCGCCTGAAGATCAAGCGGCTGGCAGGTGACAACCCCGTCGGGGTAAAAATATTTTTTGCCGTCGGGGCGAAAGACTTTCGTCTCCTGAAATCGGGCTTTACAGCCTTTCTTTCTGGCAGAAGGCGCAATTTGAAGGGTAAGATTGGTACAAAGGTCGCTATGCCTGTTGCTGGCTCCCGCCAGACAGACGATTTCTCCGTCGTAGTATTCATAGCGGAGTTCGCTTTCCTGCTCCAATTGGATATAGGTTTCCCAGGAATATAGTTCGGGGGAGTTATATGTGGGTTGGTTTTTCATATATGTGCATATAAAGCTATTCTGTCATAAATTCCATTCCAAAATAAATATCTGCTACACTTAGTTTGATTCCTAAAGAGGGTAATTCGACCGTTTGATCAGATTCGCTTAGTGTCTGTATTCTCCAGGTATCATCTTCTGTCCGGGAAAATACTTCTATTAAAACTTTGTGCTGACTTACCAGCACATACTCTCTCAGGCTGGGTAATTGCCGATAGGCCCAAAACTTTTCCCCCCGGTCGAGGGATTCTGTTCCTTCCGAAAGGATTTCCACGACCAGCACCGGATTGGTAATTGCCTGCGTCTCTTTATGATCTCTTTCCACCGGGCCACATACCACAGAAAGATCAGGATAAAACCTTCGCCTTGCCGACTGAATCGCCACTTTTACGTCGCTGCTGAATGTACGACAGGGTTTTCCCGCAGCACGAAGGGCATTATTCAGGGCTGTGCCTGTATTCACCTGAAGCTGTCCATATTCCGGAGTCCCTCCTGCCATGGCGAGAATATGCCCATCGTAATATTCATACCGTTCCTTCAAACTGGCTTCAATTTCAATATACGTCTCCAGTGTGGTGGGAAGTATGGCTTTTTGCCCCATAGTTTCTTCTGTTTCTCCTACTAAAATACAGAAATTTATCCTTTTTTCAATTTATACTCATCAGAGGAAACTGGTTGACAAACATTCTGAATGGTTATCAGCGTAACGCCCCGTTGACTTAAACCACGAATGTCACGAATGCACACAAATCTTCTGGCAAACACATCTTCGAACCTCCTTTTTCTTTGAGTATATAAGTTACTTCTGTGAAATCGGTGTACCGCTTTGGGATTTGATTTGGTTAATTTGAATATTGGAATCCTAAATACAAACTATATGAAAAACGTTTCCCTTTCCCGCCGAAAAATGCTTGCCGGTATTGGTGGTATTACCGGCCTATCGCTATTTCCCGGCCAACTTTTCAGCCAGTCCGCTGAAGAAACTGCCAGTGCGCTTTCCTCTGTCAAACACAATTTCTCCTTCTGCCTCAATACCAGTACGATTTCCGGGCAAAAGGTGGGGCTTGTCAAAGAAATTGAAATCGCAGCCAAAGCGGGCTATGATGCTATCGAAATCTGGATTCGCTCCATCGACCAGTACCTTGCCGATGGCGGAAATCTCAAAGATCTGAAAAAACGGATCGATGACCTCGGCATCAAAGTCGTTGATGCTATCGGCTTTGCGCCCTGGATCGTCGATGACAACGATACCCGCATCAAAGCGCTGGAACAGGCGAAAAGGGAAATGGATATGCTCGCTCAAATTGGCTGCCCCCGTCTCGCTGCACCTCCCGCTGGTGCTACCAACATAGGCGGCCTCGACTTGTACAAAGCAGCAGAGCGTTTCCGCGCCCTGGTCGAGCTGGGTCAGCAAATGGCGGTAAACCCACAACTGGAAGTATGGGGATTTTCAAAAAATCTTTCCCGACTGAGTGAGGTTTTGTTTGTTGCTGCGGAATGTGGCCATCCCAAAACCAGAATCCTCCCCGATATCTATCACCTCCACAAGGGTGGCTCCGATTTTGACGGGCTTAAGCTGATGAGCGGCCCGTTGATCGAAATTTTCCACATGAATGACTACCCCGCAGAACCTGGCCGGATAGAAATTCAGGATAAAGACCGCATCTATCCCGGAGACGGGGTGGCACCGGTAACCGATGTTTTACGGGATCTCCACCAAGGCGGGACACCCAAAATTCTTTCGCTGGAACTGTTTAACCGCACACTTTGGGAGCAGGATGCTTTGGAGGTAGCCAAAACGGGTCTGGCAAAAATGAAGGAATCCGTCGCGCTGGCAATTCAATAGGTTTTGGTCATGTCTTCCGGTACAACGATATAAAAATCAGCCTTGCCTTTGTTTTCTTCTGCAACTTCTGTGGTAGAAGCCTGCTCTGTAAGGGTGATATTCATAATATTCAGTCCCGGGCGGTAATGATTGAGATACCAGATAATTCCTTCTTTTGAATCGGAATGATAAGATCCGTTCATATGGAAAAAGAGGGTATTTTCAGGCATATTTTCCAGTATAGAATGTGCCATGGTCGCATCCTTTACCGCCTGGGCTGAAATAAAACTTTTTAGCTTCTCCTCATCCATCTGGTGCCCCCCCATCAGACTTTTCATTGCCTGGTATGAGGGCAAATTGTAATCGATGGTAATAGGTATGGGAGCAATAAAAACACGTTCATGTTGCGGCAGGGTATCGAGATAAGAAAGTCCCTGAGAATAGACAATCCGCGCATATCGACGGGGAATATTGGTCCCGATTACAGCAATATTATTCTCTTTACAGTAATCGACTACGGGTCGGTAATCGGTTTCGTAGTTGTTCCAGAGATCAACGCTGTCCTGAAATTGTTTGTCGGTAAGATCGCCCCGGAGATACTGTTCCAGCCGGGCCTGCTGGTTTCTTTCAAACATTTCCATACCGACGACCAGGTTTTTTCCTTCAGGATTTTTATGCAGGTCGCGGGTAAGCTCAAACTCCAGCCAATGGGCGATGGGATTGTTGTGAGACTCGCCAAAGCAAATAACATCTGCATCCGAAAGTTTACGGAGCATTTTGCCGTAGTTGATTTCCTTACCTTTCTGGTCGAAAATCCGGTAGGCCGGTTTTTCCTGCGACATAAGAGGGAAAGCGTAAATGAGGCACAAAAAAAGTACCCACGAAGTGCGTTTTTTCATGCAGCAATATAAAAAAATCCCTGAAAAGGGATAGGATTATTAGATGCGTACTTCTTTTACCTGATAAAAAAATCCGTCGGAAACTTCGAAGAAGTAGGTACCCGAATCGAGATTGCTGACCGTATATTCCAGTCTGCCACTCCGTTCTGGTTCCTGTTGCTCCTGAAGGAGGACATTACCGGTTTCGTCCATTACTCTGATCACGGATTCATCCTGATCGAAAGGGCTAAGTTCTACACGAAGACGCGCAGAGTCATCGCCATCGGGATTAACAATAAAACCAACAGAAGAGCGAGGTTGTGTCGAATGAGATTCGGGATAATGTTTCTTTTCAACAGAGACCATTGTTATGGTATAATGCCAGGTTTGGGAAAAATGTTTAGCAATTGCTATAAAAGCAAAAACCAAGCCAATGAAAATACCCGAACCTAAGAATAAGTCCGGGTATCGCATATTTTTATTTTTAGGATAATACCAGATTGGTATAAAGGGACTATTTTCCAAACATAGAACCCAGTGAGCTCATATCCGTTACGGTAAATCCATCGGTAGAGAAGATGTTTTTATCAACGGATCCAATTTTAAGGTTTTTGATAAAAATATCATGTGTTTCATCTTTTCCTTTGGTCTCTGTATGAGACTCCAGCAAAAACCCTTTGATTTTATAGACATTGGTATAATCGGTCATTCCACCATTGCTGTCTTTGACCTTGATAAAATCAGTAAGAGAGGTAACATCCACATTCAGGTCTTCGGTCAACCACACATGGCTAAGTTCTTTTTCGGTATCCACGATATACTCCTTACACAAATAGCCTTCAATCACACGGGTTTGGCCGGTAGGAGTGATGGTATAGTTTTCCTTATCCACCGAGGTATTGGAGACACCCACTTTAATGTTGGGGATTTTGGTGATCATGGCTGTTTTTTCATTCCCTTTCACAGTTTTCATGGTCGATTTACGGGTCTGACGGTCGTAAATCATAATCATTTCGGTAACCTCATCATCCTGGCTTTCGAGTTCCGTAGCGAATTGAAACTTGTCAATATGATAGGTCATGGATACGGGATTATCTTTTTTCAGTTTTCCGTTTTTGTATTCGGAGCTGGATAAGGTAAAACTTCCGATAAAACTGGAGGGCTGTACTGCCTCATTGGATTCTTCTTCATCCATGGAGATGGAGACTTCACTTTCTTTAGACTTGATGGTTACATTGCCCTGATCATCAGAAGAAATTTCCGTATCGGCTTCGCCATCTCCGTCTGTATCGACTTCACCTGCCTCTTTTTTCTTTTTGTTAAAAATATTGTCCAGCGCATCATCAATGGCATCATCCACTTTTCTGTCTACCCGCTGGTCAACTTTTCTTTTGACTTTATTACCTACATTGATCTGTGCAGAGGCAGGGCTGATTCCTGCAAAAAATGCAAGTAGTAATACAACAATAGTAATTGATTTGAGGGGAGTTTGATTGATCTTCATTTTTAAATTCTAATTAAGATTTTAGGTGTTTAGGTAACGACATTAGACGGAATAAAAATACATACCTGACCTGATCATTAAAAAAAAATATATTTTCTGATAAAAGCGGGCCTTATTTTTCAGAGTTTTTCTTTCAGATATCTGGCGGTATAGGAGGCCGCAATATCCAGCAACCCTTCCGGTTTGCCCTGATACAGCAATTGTCCTCCCTGGTCACCGCCTTCCGGGCCGAGGTCTATGATCCAGTCTGCGCATTTAATCACATCCATATTGTGCTCAATGATCAGCACGGTATTTCCTTTTTCAACCAGTTCATTCATCGCACGAAGCAATTTTTTGATATCATCAAAGTGCAGGCCGGTGGTAGGTTCGTCAAAAATATAAAATGCGCCCTGGGCCAAAGTTGACTGACTGAGAAAGAAAGCCAGTTTCATCCTTTGCGCTTCGCCTCCCGATAAGGTGCTGGTACTCTGCCCCATCCGCAAATACCCCAACCCTACCCTGTCGAGAATCTCCAGTTTCTCTTCCAGTTTGGGCACATTACTGAAAAAACTCATCCCTTCATGAATGGTCATATTCAGGATGTCGTCAATATTCTTACCATTATACTCGACTTCGAGTACATGTTTTTTAAAGCGCTTACCGTGGCAGACATCGCAAAGGAGTTTGACATCGGGCAAAAACTGCATTTCCACTGTCACATATCCTTCTCCCTGACAATTGTCACAGCGACCGCCTTCTATATTAAAAGAGAAATCACCGGGCTTCAGCGCTTTGATTTTGGCGATCTGCTGTTTGGCAAACAGATCGCGTATGTGGTCATAGGCTTTGATATAAGTAACGGGATTGGATCTGCTGCTGCGGCCAATGGGCTGTTGATCGACCATTTCCACCAACTTGATCTGATCTGCGTCGCCGGTTAGTGATTTCAGAAATCCTCCTCTTTCGCCCGGCTGACTGAGTTTTTTCCGAAGCGCAGGATACAGAATTTTTTCGATCAGGGTAGTTTTTCCTGATCCGCTCACCCCTGTTACGACTGTAATACCATAGAGCGGGATTTCCACATCCACCCCTTTGAGGTTATGCATACGGGCACCTTCCAATTTGATACGGCTCGCCTGTTTTCTTCTGAATGCAGGAACAGGAATAGAATCCTTACCCGTAAGATAATTTGCTGTTAGGGTATTGGCATTTGCCAGATCTGCATATTTTCCGTTGAAAACAATTTCACCGCCTAGTTCTCCTGCACCCGGACCAAGGTCGATCAGCTGGTCTGCTTTTTTCATGATCCCTTCATCGTGTTCGACCACAACCACGGTATTGCCCTGATCGCGGAGCGATTCAAGTACATCGATCAGTTTGTCGGTATCTCTGGCATGAAGGCCGATACTGGGTTCGTCCAGAATATACATCGACCCCACCAACCCGCTGCCAAGAGAAGTTGCCAGTCGGATCCGCTGCATTTCGCCACCGGAGAGGGTATTGATTTTCCGGTTGAGGGAAAGGTACCCCACCCCCACTTTGCTGAGGTATTCGAGACGGGCGATAATTTCAGAAAGCACCCGCTTGGCGATAATCTGATCCGTATCATCGAGATTCAGCCCCTTGATGACCGGAAGCAGATCGGAGAGTTGCATAAACAGAAAATCGCTGATGGAGTGTCCATCCACCTTTACATATTCTGCATCTTTACGAATACGGCTGCCTTTACAATCAGGACAGTGGGTATAACCTCTGAATCTGGCAAGCATCACCCGGTATTGTATTTTATGAGGCTGCGAGGCGAGGTATTCGAAAAAACTGTTGATCCCACCTACGCCCCTCACCCCTTTCCACAACATATCCTTTTCAGCTTCGGACAGATCGAGGTAAGCGCGATGGATGGGGAACCCGGCGGGTGATGCTACCTCCATCCACTCTTCCTGAAAACGGCCCATACTTTCACCGCGCCAGGGCGCAACGGCACCTTCATAGACCGACATACTTTGGTCGGGGATGACGAGTTCTTCATCTATACCGAGAATACGGCCAAAGCCTTCACAGGTAGCGCAGGCGCCATAAGGATTGTTGAAGCTGAAAAAATTGACCGATGGCCGTTCGAAGGCAATACCATCAGCCTCAAATCTTTCAGAAAACATACGGGGTGCCCCATCATTAATAGAAATGATACAGGAGCCCAGGCCTTCCTGATAGGCGGTTTGTACACTGTCGGACAGACGGCTGCGGAGATCGCTGAGGCTTTCAGTGTTGAGGATCAGACGATCTACCAGAATTACCAACGAATCTTTGGGCGATTTTTCAGCATTTTCAATTTCTTCTTCAATAAACCTTACCTCATTATCTATGAAAATACGGGTAAACCCTTTTTGGAGCGAAAGTTCAAGTTCTGCCTTATATCCTTTGGACCGGATTTTTGTTTCAGCGAGTATAAGAATCCGGCTGCCCGCTTCGTTGTCCATAATATAATCCACAACGTCACTCACAGCATCACTAGTGACCAATTTTCCGGACACTGGTGAATAAGTTTTGCCCGCACGGGCAAAAAGCAGCTTCAAAAAGTCATAAATTTCGGTCACAGTGCCTACTGTAGAGCGCGGATTGGAGGTACTTACCTTCTGTTGAATAGCCATTGCCGGCGAAATTCCCTGAATATAGTCCACATCAGGCTTCTCCATCCTATCGAGAAACTGCCGGGCATAGGAGCTGAGACTTTCCACATAACGACGCTGACCCTCAGCGTATAAGGTATCAAAAGCAAGGGAAGATTTGCCGGAGCCACTCACTCCAGTCACCACAACGAGCCGTTCACGGTCAATTTTTAACGAAACATTCTTCAAATTATTGACTCTGGCATTCTTTATGTATATATGTTCCATGTTGGATATTACGTTATGAGATTTGGAAAGGATTGCATCTATTTTTATATTTGATAATCTAAACCAGGGTCATATCTATCTTTAAGTCAAAATACGATACACCATGCGGCTGATCGCAGTTTTTCCCTAACGCGATAACAGTGCGTAGAACTTAACAGACTCGTATGACAAATATCTACGTGACTCACTAAATTCGATGTCATGGAGAAGGCGCTAATTAAGAAAACTCAGGACAGAGACCTCATTAAAGGTTTCATCTCCGGTAATGACCTATGTTTTGATGTACTGATACAAAGGTACAAATCAAAGGTGTTTACCACAATTTATTTAATTGTAAAAGACCGTAGTGTCGCGGAAGATTTGTTTCAGGATGTAATGATCAAGGTCGTCCGCATGATTCGCTCGGGAAAGTACAATGAAGAAGGGAAATTTCTTCCCTGGGTGATTCGCATTGCCCGAAATCTTGCCATAGACCACTTCCGAAAAGTACAGCGAACACCCGTACAGCGCGAAAGCGAGGACTACGATGTGTTCCAGTCTGCCCAACGTTTGGAAGGGAGTTCTGAAGACGAGATAATAACGGAGGAAAATGCTCGTTATATCAGAGGATTGATTCAGAAACTTCCGGATAAACAAAGGGAAGTACTAATCATGCGGTCTTATGCAGATCTGAGCTTCAAGGAAATTGCTGCGATCACAGATGTAAGCATAAATACTGCCCTTGGGCGCATGCGTTATGCATTGCTCAATCTGAAAAAACTGGCGCAGGACAACGGAACGCTGCAGGATTATGAAGAACAAGAAGTTCACCGATGAAGATATTATCCGTTTCATCTACGATGAAATGGTCCCTCATGAGAGCGAAGCTTTCCTGGTAGAGCTTTGCTCTGATGAGCTTTTGTGGGAGCGATATGAATTCCTACAGGAAACAGCCGGCATGGCTGCCAGTGTAGTATATGAACCCTCCGAGCAATCAGTCCAGAAAGTCATGGACTATGTCCGTGAAACGGCTCCCTATATCCCTCAGCCGACTCGTGCTGATCGCTTCAGAGATGCTACCCGCACCTTTATTGCAGGAAAAATACCCATGGCTATCAGCCTCAACGCGGTAATTGTTGTGGCTTTTATCTTTTTTGTAACAGTTGCCATCATGGGATCGGCCTACCAACTTACCCGTGGCGGTATTATTACCCCTAAAGGTACGCTGGTACAGCAGGTTGACGATGAAAATACAGAGCTTTATCAATGGGATGACTCAGCCATTGAAGAAGAACTGATGCAAATACGCAAAAGCGTGGACAACCTCCGCGAAGATCCTGTATTATAAGTCTGAAAGTTTGATCCTCCTATACCTGTTCCCAGATACCTCCATTGCGTATCAACATATGGGTATCGGTAATCAATTCTAATGGTACTGGCCCGTACACATGCGGGAACAATTCATCCCGATCAGGGGCAGGTTCCCATTTCAGCAAATGTTTGATATTTTTTTCAGCAATTTCCAGGACTACCAATTCCTCATAGCCTGCAAAAAACAAATTGGCAGATTCCATCATTTGTTCTTTGGTAGAAAAGTGGATAAAACCTTCACTTGCCAGTGATGCTGTGTGGTAAACGCCTTTTCTCAGCGCATTTTCCCAGTCCGCCGTCGTTGCGAGATGATATATCATTCGTCAAAATCAATTTCTGTGTTGTCTCCGATATTGATACTATTGGCTTTGCCTTTCAGGGTCGTATCATTGCCTACCACGGAATTATTGAGGATAATAGATTCCAACCGGGAGTAGGCACCCAATATTGAATTTCTCACAATCGAATTTTCTATCTTTGCATTTTCGGCAATGGCTGCATAAGGCCCGATTATGGAATTGCTGATTTCACATCCTTCCGCAATGAATACCGGAGGAATAATTACAGAATTGTGATACTGCTGCACCGGCGTTTCCTGTATTCGCTCTAGTAATATCCGGTTGGTGAGCAAAAGACTCTGTTTTCTCCCACAGTCAAACCAGTTATCCACCCGATAGGTGCGAAACTTTACGCCACGGCGGATCATATTCATTAATGCGTCGGTCAGCGAATACTCCTGGTCGCCTTTTGTATCCGGCTGAATCATGTCCTTCAGTACATCCAGCAAAACCGGAATATGGGTAATTTTATACAACCCCACCAACGCGAGATTACTCGTCGGAATATCTGGTTTCTCGCTGAGTTTTTTCACATATTGTGCCTCATCCAGCATCGCAATCCCAAACTCCCTCGGGTCATCCACCTGATGTACAGCCAGCATTCCCCCTTCAGCATCGATAATGTGTTTGGTATCATCGCCGAAAATCGTATCACCAAGCAGAATTAAGATTTCCCCACAGTCCCGAATCGACTCGCGTGAAGTCCAGATAGCATGGGCCAGGCCCAGCCTGGGCTCCTGAACCACAAACTCCATATCAATTTTTCCGGAATAATGCGTTTCTACATATTCCTGAATTTTTTCGCGGAGATAGCCCACAATAAAGACCTGCTCCCGGATACCAGCATCCAGGAGGTTTTCAATAATATGTCCCAGAATAGGTTTCCCCGCTACTGGTATCAGTGGCTTGGGTTGTGTATGGGTATGGGGTCTGAGCTTAGTTCCAACTCCGGCTACAGGAATCACTGCTTTCATCCAGCTTCAATTAGATCAGAAAAACAACATTTTGCATGCTTATACCGGTCCCCTGACATGAAACAATGTACCGGTAAGCATCTGTATCTTTGACTCGTCGTTGCGTATATAACTATTATATCTTTCCACCAGATCGTCATACCCATCCAGTAGCTCAAATGGTGAACCCGTGATCATCCAGCCACTCAGGGGATTATCACTCCATTTTTCACCCATTTCATAAGGTTTTTTATCCCGCACCCTTCGCATAAGGTCTTTCGCATTTTTGAGGAACTCGTCATTTTCAGACATTAGCGAGCTTATATCATCGACGGCCTCTTCACCTTTATGCATTTTGGTATAGACAAGCATATTTTCGGATACGACCTTAAAGCTGTCAAGCAGGCTGTTGAATTGTGAAAGTTTTACATCCAATGGATTTACTACAGAACCAACCTTCATCAAATCCTGCGCGAGCATCATCATATTTAATGCAAGAACGTTGAGCGTATCACCCGCCTCGCGGGCTGCGATAATCTCCTTGTTCATAACACCTGCCTGAAGTTCGAGGATCGTGTTGCGAAAAAGAAGATCGGCAGCGGCAAACTCATCAAACAGAGTAACTAAAGGCTGATGAAATTCTTTTGCTTTGGCAAAAGCATCATCCTTATAATCTTCATGTTCATAATATCGGTTGACCTCTTCGACCTTTTCATAGATATTGGCCAGAGCAGCTATATATACTTTGCCGGCTGAATCAAGCATAGGAAGGTGCGGTTCCATATCCCATGCTTCCTGCATTTTCCGGGCCTGGTCCGTATAATCATACAGACTATATACCCCATAGACATTGCTTTCTTTTCCGGTTGGTCCTTTTACTTTGTCAACCCAGGAGAGGTATCGGTAATAACTATCAAATACCCGGTTGGACTGCTGGTTGATACAGACAATAGATACATTCAGCTTTGCCGTAGTTTCCGCATCGGATACTTCAGGAGCTACCGTAACGACGGATTCAATACTATCTGCAGATATATCCTGAGGAGGAGTACTGTCTAAGTATTTATTCTTAATATATAAAAACAGGACGAGCAGGACTGAGCCTAAAAAAAGCAGGTTTTTTAAGGTTGAAGGTTTTTCTTTTTCCATAATGTAAATTAAGCAAATTCTGCTGAATGGCGATGGTTTTTCGCACAAATTTGCTTACCCCCGGTATCGCACAAAACGGCGGACAGGTTGGGGATATTCCCGGTGTTCGACTCTTTTGTCAAATGTCATCCCAAGGTTTTCCGCAAGCTTTGCGCCACTGGTATTTTCATCAGAAACAAATACTTCTACTTTTTCCAGCATGAGGTAATCCAGGGCATAACTCATCATTTCTTCTCCGGCTTCGGTTGCGAAGCCCATTCTCCAGAAATCAGGTAAAAAGATAAATATTGCCTCTGCACTGACACCGTCTTTCAGCGCAGTAAGTCCCATAGCACCAACATATCGTTTTGTAGCTTTCTCCTCTACAGCCAGTGCAAAAATAGGCGCAGGTGAATCATAAGACTTGATGATTTCCTCAAAAAAAGCCTTTACACCTTCTCTGCTCCTTTCTTCAGGGGAAATAAACAGATTCTCCGTAGCTTGCTGGCTAGTAAGAAAAGCATAAAATCCCTCAAAGTCTTTCTCCTGCAAAGGTCTGATCAGCAATCGCTCGGTTTCGAGTTGGGCAGGGATTTCCATAATTTTTGTTTCTATTTGATTCAGCTGCAAATATACAATTATGCTGGAATCATCCCTACTTTCCGGGCGGAAAGTATCATGGGCCTTCCTCCTCTACCTCCTCCTTTTCAAATCTATCTACCATATAGACACTCAACAGGATCAGGGCCATAGCACCAATTTCCGTTGAGCTGATAATTTCTCCATCCTGATAGCCCCAATATAAGGCGACGATTGGAATCAGGTAAGTAGTGAGGGTAGCAAAAACAGGACTGCTGATCTGAATCAGTTTGCTCAGCAGCAGCAAGGCCAAAGCATTGCCAAAAGCACCAAGAATCACAAGAAACCCTGCAGCAGCCAGGCCTTCTGTGCTTCCCAAAGCCAGCGGAAAAAAACCGGAATACAGCGCATACCCCACTGCCAACGGCGATATAATTAAAAATGATATGGAAGAAAGTTGTATTACCGAAAGGCCGGCGAGATTAAATCTGACGATGTTCACGGTAAATCCATTAAACAAGGTTGCCAGCACTGCGATAAGAGCAAAGGCATTAACGCCATTGATTTGGCCTTCCCCCGCCTGAAAAATCAACATCCCGGCCCCGGCTACCCCAATCAACAGTCCCAGAATCTGCAAAACCCTCACCGACTGGCGGTAAAACATAACTCCCACGACCAGGGTCATCAGAGGGGTAAGGGTATTGATCATTCCATTTAACGCACTGTCTAAACGAGTCTGGGCAGTAGCGTATAAGAGCGTAGTGAACAGGTTGGCCATAAATGCAAACGCGATCAGGGGGAGCCATTTTTCTTTGGGAATACGGCGAAATTCTCTGATAGCAAAAGGGAATAGAACCAGTGCAGCAGTCATCATTCGACCCGAAAAAACCTGCGGCGGGGAAAATACTTCCAGCACCCGCTTGAGCATGATAAATGAACTGCCCCAAATAAGGGTGAGAACCACAATCATGATCCACGATTGTGTGCGGGTACTCCACTGAGCAAAGGCGTATTTCAACTTGGCGGTTGGTTTGAAGTTTAGCAAAAAAAGAGAATATCTGTAGAAAAACAAACACAAACCTACTTGGGCAATTGCCTATTAGTAACTAAATTCCCCCCATGACAGAAAAACAGACCCTAGATATTATTGAAAATTATCCCGGCAGGAAAGTAAAGCTGGCGATTACAGACATAGATGGCATCCTTCGCGGAAAAGTCATGCACCGGGATAAATTTGCTTCAGCAATTAAAAGTGGCTTTGGTTTTTGCGATGTGGTGTTTGGCTGGGATTCGGCAGATGTTGCCTATGATAACGCCCAGGTTACCGGATGGCATACCGGCTACCCCGATGCAAATGCTTTTATTGATCTGGCGACATTCAGGAAAATCCCATGGGATAATCATATTCCTTTTTTTCTCGCAGATTTTATGAGCCCGGAAGGAAATGCACACCCGGCCTGCCCGCGAAGTCTTTTGAAAAAAATTAAAAACCAATCGCTGGAAATGGGGTTTGAGCCCCTGTTTTCTCAGGAGTTTGAGTGGTTTAATTTTGAGGAAACCCCACAATCTCTGTATGAAAAAGGCTTCCGAACCCCCCAGCCTATGACCCCGGGTATGTTTGGTTACTCGATCCTCCGAAGCTCCCAAAAAAGTGCTTTTTTCAACGACCTGTTTGACCTGATGGGTGAGTTTGATGTTCCGATTGAAGGGCTGCATACAGAAACGGGGCCGGGTGTATATGAAGCGGCCATCCTGTACGGAGACATTCTGACGGCAGCAGACCGGGCGGTGCTCTTCAAATCAGGAACCAAAGAAATCGCCAGCAGGCATGGACTTGTGGCAACTTTTATGGCCAAGTGGCGGCAGGATTTGCCCGGTTGCTCTGGCCATGTTCACCAAAGTTTGTGGAATGAAAACCGGAAAAAAAATCTGTTTTTCGACGCAGGTGACCCGCTCCATATGAGCGAGTTGATGAAAAGTTATATCGCGGGACAATTGTACTGTCTGCCACATATTTTGCCGATGTATGCACCTACGATCAATAGTTACAAACGGCTGGTGGAAGGAGCCTGGGCACCGACGACACTTACCTGGGGTATGGACAACCGTACAACCGCGCTCCGCATCCTGACAGGTTCTGAAAAATCGGCACGGCTGGAGACACGTGTTTGCGGCTCAGATGCCAATCCTTATCTGGCAATGGCTGCGGCGTTGGCCTCTGGCTTATATGGCATCCGCCACAACCTGAAGTTGTCTCAGCCACAAGTAGTAGGCAATGGATATGAAGAATCCAGATATGGGGTTTTACCCCGCAATCTTGCAGAAGCAACTCAGGCGATGAAACAGTCCGATATTGCAAAAGAGCTACTCGGAGAGGCGTTCACTGATCACTATGTGAGGACAAGAGAATGGGAATGGCGCGAGTTTTCCAAAGCCGTTACAGACTGGGAAATGAGCCGTTATTTTGAGATTATCTGATACTCCGGGAAAAATAGTGCCTGGGATCTCTTTTAAAGGAGTTAAATTCTTCCGGTGGTTCATACTGCGAATGGGCAAATAGCCTGTAAGCAAGAACACCCGCGAGAAAACCGCCAATATGCGCCCAAAAAGCAATCCCTCCGACCGTCTCTTTTGAGACAAATGCGGTTGTACCATCAACCAACTGAAATAAAAACCAGAAACCCAGATAAACAAACGCGGGGATACGGAAAAAAAACGGTATATAAAAAACCGGGAATAACATGAGAATTTTGCTGCGTGGAAACATCAGCATATAGGCACCCATCACACCCGAAATCGCTCCCGAAGCACCAATGGCGGGCACAGGTGAATCCCAATTAAACACAATATGGGTGGCACTGGCCAAAAAACCACATAAAAGATAAAAAACCAGGTACCGCCCCTTTCCCATGCGATCTTCGACGTTATCGCCAAATATGTATAGTGTCCAAATATTTCCAATCAGATGCAACCAGCCTCCGTGCAGAAAAATATTGCTCAGAAAAGGAAAATAATAAGCAATAGCGCCCATTCCTTCTGCCCGAATGGCAGGGTCAGTATATATACGCGGGATTATTCCGAAAACACGAATTAACCACTCAGAATCTTCAGGAGAACGGGTAATCTGAAAGAGGAAAACCAAAATATTTGCAACAATGATTCCGCAATTGACGATGGGAAAAGACCGGGTTGGAATGGTATCACGAATAGGAAGCATAGGCTAAGAAAAAAGTATTTGTAAGAAAATCAGTTAAAAGTATGGAATATGCGCAAAATTTATATCTTTTATAACAAAGAATCGTTAACCTGAAGGAAGGATAAATGACTCTCACAAGCTCCGGTTATTCCAGCAACTTAATTTCATAATCTGATATATTTTACAATAATTAGAATACATTGGCTGAAGAAATGTTTATAAAAAGTACAATAGCGCTTTGGGTAATAGCGGATTGTTTCCTACTTTCACATTTAATTTACCAAATCAAAAATAACCAAATCCATAGATTTCCAGTTCATTTAAATAACAATCTTTGATTTGACCTTCTTCCACACCAAATGCTAAAGATACACATCATACCATGAAGAGATTCATCCTAACGACGCTGATTGCGGTACCTCTGTGTATGCTTGCTCAACCTAATGCCACAATCAGGGCATTTAAAGCTGAAAAAAAATTTGCTGAAGGCCGCAGCAATTATGACAATGGCGATTACCGCGCTGCCATAAAAGTTTTTGACGAAGTAGCAGACCTCGATCCCGACCATCAGACTGTATATGAGCTGAGGGGAGAATCCTATTATAAACTTGAAAATTACGAAGCCGCAATCGAGGATTATTCCCGTGCGGCCAAACAGCATCCCGATAATGCAGAATTGCGCAACAGCCTTGGGGTTGCTTCCGCCAATATGGGGCAATATCGCGCTGCGGCGTCCTACTTCTATGAGGCTCTTCAGATTGACCCCAATCACGAATACGCACGCCGAAATCTCGATATAGCCAATCGCAAACTACGTGAATATGGGGACGGCAGCAGCCAAAACAGTAATTCTAGCTCAAGCTACAACAACTCCGTACAAGACTATAATAAAAATCCCAACAATGGGGACTATGGCCTTTTTGACACAAACAATCCCCGCGACAATTCCAACAATGGAAGCTGGAATGTGTCCAACTCCGGCAACTCCGGGGCTACTCCGCTGGTTGACCGGCCCGATACTCCTGTAACTACCAAACCCAGAGAACGAACCTACCCGCAAAATAAGATTCTCGTCGGAAATCAGGCAGACCCCTATGTAACGATCGAACAGGTAAAAATCACGCAAAATGCTACGCTTATTACCTTTAAAGTTCAAAGTGTTGGCACAAAAGTATTCCCGATTTTCCTTGACAAGAAAGGAGGTGCCAATGCACTTTATATCTCTGACAGAGCCTACAAACGATCATTCCGGCTGACCGACGTAAGAAGTCTGCAGGGCTGGCCGGAAAAACCCTATATGCTCCAGCCCGGGCAGGACAAATTTTTTACTGCGGAGTTTGAACGAATTGATGATGACATCGTTTTTTTCCATATCCTCGAAGGGCAAAGCAATCGGGAAGGGGCATGGGATTTTTGGGATGTAGAACTTAAAGACTAATTTTTTGCAAAATCTGTAACTATATATAACCACAAAAGAATTTGGGCTATGAATCAAAACCGGTTTTATTACCTGCTCTTTACCGGAATTATTTTATTTACACAACCAATATTTGCCCAGCCTGTCAACCCATCTCTGGATCAGGGAATCCTGTATTACCAGAGCAACCGGTTTGCCGATGCTATCCGGGAATTTGACCGGGCAAAAAAAATTGAACCTGAAAATCCTGTGATCTATGAGTATATCGCCAATACTTATTACAAGATGCAAGCCTATGAATCTGCCGAGAATTATTATACTGACGCCATCAACAAATACTATCAGATCCTAAAAAACAGCCGTCAGGCAGATATTTACAGAGATGGCGGACTGGTACTCCTGGAACCCGGCAGCAGTTCCAGAACCTCCTATGCCATGCTTTACAACAACCGGGGAGTAACCCGTGTGAAACTCAACAAGTCATGGGAAGCGGCAAGAGATTTTGATGAAGCGCTCAATATCGACCCGGGACTGACCATCGCAAAAGACAATCTCAATTTTGCGAAAACCGGCCAGGCAACTACGGCCTCTGTACCCAGAGGTGATAATTACAACCGGGCAGGCGGACCCAACTATACCTATTCGAGACCGATCAGCGTACCACAACCCGTAGATCCATCCTCAAAAAAAGAACAGAGTGTGGATGTTCGGGAAGAAAGATTAGCTGCAATAGATGAAGGCCGAACCAGCGTATTTGATATTTTCAAACCGAAACCTTTTGAAAAGAGAAATGTGCCATCCAGAGGTAAAGTCTATAAACTGCCTACTGTCGGCGCTCGTTCGCATAATTATCTGACGATTGAAAGCGTACATATCATGCCTAATGCCACGCTGATCACTATCAAAGTCCTCAATGAGGAGAGAAAACCTTTTGATGTGAGTATCGCTGACAGAAACTCCGATGAAGCTTTTTTTATCACTGACCGTTCCGGAGCAAAACGTACAACTTACAAGATGAAAAACGCCACGGGTATCAATTTCTACCCCCGTACCACAGAACTGAAACCAGGTGAGTCTCTTGTATTTACCCTTGAATTTCCCAAAATCCCTGACGACATGGGCTTTATCAATCTCATCGAAGGTAATAATCAGATCGGACAGGAGTGGAATTTCTACAATATTGACCTGACCAAATAAACAGACCTTTCTAATATTAAAAATTTTCAGCGTGAGCCATTATCCTCACGCTGTTTTTTTTGTATCAAACGATATCGAACAATTCAGCCGATAACTATGATCTGTGCGGCAGATTCGGTAACTTTCAAATTAATCCCCGTCTGAAATAGATGACGCATGCAATCGTTATTCCAGTACAACAAACCCAAATTTCTATGAGAACCCTCCGCCTGTTATTTCTGGCATTTTTCCTGCAAACCACTCTGGCAACTATGGCAACACCTCCGGATAATTATGATCCCCTGTGGAAAACCGTTGATTCACTCGAATCGAAAGGACTGACACGCTCGGCAATCGAAAAAGTAGATATAATTTATCAGAAAGCATTGGCGGAAGACAACGCAGTGCAGCAAATTAAAGCCGTTTCCCACAAGATAAAATTTCAATCGAGAATTGAAGAAAAGGCCGATTCGATGAGCATTTCGCTGGTGAGTGAGCTTGTGCAGCAAGCACAGTTTCCCAAAAAGCAGATCCTTCAGTCGATGCTGGCAGATCTGTATCTGCATTATTTTCAGCAAAACAGATACATGATCTATGATCGGACAGCAACTGAAATACGCCCTGAGGACTTCCAGACCTGGGATGCCACACATTTTCACAATCAAATCGCTGAGCTGTATTTTGCTTCTATTGAACCCGAAAACCTGCTAAAGCGTGAACGCATCGCCGCTTATGACCCCATTCTGATAAAGGCAAAAGAGTCTGCGATTTACCGGCCGACCTTGTATGACCTGCTTGCGCACCGCGCACTCGACTATTTTATCAGCACAGAATCCGGTATTACCGAACACACCGAAAAATTTGTTCTCACAGACAAAGAGGTTTTCGTACCTGCAGAATCATTTACCCAGTTGACTTTCAACACGCCCGATATACATTCCCGTATTCTGCATGCAGCTTCGATCTTTCAGCGACTGCTTCGCTTCCATCCTATTTCTGAACCAGATGCCTTCGCAGACATAGAAATCAAAAGGCTGGATTTTCTAAAATCGCATGCTGTAGGAGATCAGACCGATACGCTGTATCTCAAGTCTTTGGAGCAACTGGCCGATCGGCTGAAAAACCAACCCGCTTCGGCAGAAGTAAACTATAAAATTGCAGCCACCTATAATGGTCGTGCGTCAAATTACAAACCCCTGGTCTCCGATCAGTATCGGTGGGACAGAAAAACAGCCTGGCAAATTTGCAAGACTGTTGCTGAAAAATACCCGGATACCCGTGGGGCTCAGGCTTGCAAAGCACTGATCTACACCATCGAACAACAGAGTCTCAGCATGAAAGCTGAAGATGTCAACCTGCCTTCAAAACCGTTTAGAACGCTGTTATCCCACAAAAACCTCAATCAGGTATATTACCGCATTGTTCGCAATTCGAATGTAAACGAAAATTACAGCTACAGAGAAAAACAAATCCTCGAAATGCTGGTTCGGGAAACTCCCGTAGAACAAGGACTTTTCAGCCTTACCCAAAGCGGAGATTATCAAAACCATGAAGTTGAAATTCCCATGCCTGCACTCCCTTCCGGAAATTATACGATCCTGGCATGTTCTTCACAGAATTACGACCTTGAGGAAGATCTGTTCAGCTTCACAGATATCACCGTATCCGGTATTTCATGGTTTTACAGAAATAAAAATTCGGGCGAAACAGAGGTATTTATCTCTGACCGGGAAACAGGAAAGCCGATGAAGGGCGTAATGGTGCAGCGATATAACCGGGACTATTCGGGCAACCCCCCGGCAAAAGATGGAATGCCGGTTTACACAGATAAAAGCGGTTACGCCACCATTCCCTATAAACCACAGTCCGGCTATTTTGTACTGGACTTCAGATACAAAGACGATACATATCAAACCGACCGAATTTACGCCTATGCCTCAGGGGAAAGAACTGCGATACCTGTAACCCGAGTCTTTTTCTTCACAGACAGAAAAATCTACCGGCCGGGGCAAACCGTTTTCTTTAAAGCGATTGTATTGCTGGAAGACGATAAAAATCATGAAGTGAGGGCAAATTTTCCAGTAACCGTTAACTTTTTTGATGTCAACGATCAGAAAATTGCCTCACAGCAACTCACAACCAACGAGTATGGAACCGTGAGTGGTTCGTTTGTCGCACCTACGACCGGTCTTCTGGGCCAAATGTCCTTACAGGCTGAAGGTGATTACAGCTATTTCAGCGTGGAAGAATACAAACGCCCCAAATTTGAAGTAAGTTTTGAGCCGGTAACAGAAGACTACAGCCTGGGCGGGAATGCAACAATCACCGGTAAAGCCGTAGCGTATGCCGGTGCAAATCTTACCGACGCCTCAGTCAGCTACCGCGTCGTCAGAAAGGTTCGTTTTCCCTATTGGTTTGGTTATTTCTGGCGTTTTCCGATGCCCAATTCGCCCGAAAGAGAAATTGCGAATGGAGTCACAACTACCGATGATAATGGCCAGTTTGTCATCGATTTCAAGCTGATTCCCGATGAGACCGTCAAAAAATCGCAGTTGCCAGTATTTGACTATGCGATCTATGCCGATGTCGTAGATATCACAGGCGAAACCCACAGTGCAAATACCTCTATCCGGGCGGGATATATTGGAATGGAGGCGGATATCAGCATACCCGAAAAGGTGCTTAAGGCCGGAGAAGTTACATTCCCTGTTTCGACGAAAAACCTTAGCGGCAACTTCGTGCCTGCAACCGGTAAAGTTGTGATTATTCCACTAACAACGCCTGAACAAGTACGCAGAAACCGGCGCTGGAACCAGCCTGATCAGCAAATGCTCCCGGAGGAAGAATACAGAAAATCATTCCCTTATGATGTCTATGCTGATGAAGATGATTTCCGGAACTGGAAAGAAAATGCCCCGATTGCAGAAATCTCCTTCAACACTGCAGAAAATACAAACATCAGTATCAACCAGCTTTCTACCGCTCAGCCTGGAAAATATAAAGCGGTTCTTACCTCGGCTGATGCCTCAGGGCAGGAAATAAAAGTCATTCGGTTTTTTACCTTAGCAGAATCCGGCGCGGCAAAACCCGTAGTGCCTGTAGTATTGGAAACATCACTCAGCAAATTATATGCAGAGCCAGGAGATGTCGTTACCTATACCATTTCAACCTCGGAGAAAGTGCTTTGGGCCGTTTACGAACTGGAACAGGAAGGGAAAGTCATAGATCGGCAAATACTGAAAATCAAAGGAAAAAGAGGGAAACAGATCGCCATTCCCATCAAAGAATCCTATCGCGGAGGCATTTTCCTTTCGGTCTCGACCATTTGCCACAATCAATTTTTTCAGGAACAAAAAACGATCAATGTAGATTGGAGCAACAAACAGCTTACCCTCAGTTGGTCCACATTCCGCGACAAGCTTTTACCCGGGCAAAATGAAGAATGGAGGCTGAAAATCACAGGCCCCAAAAGTGAGGCTGTCGCCGCAGAACTGGTAGCCACACTTTACGATGCTTCGCTGGACCAGTTTCGCATCAATTCTTTTGATATGAACCTGTACAATGACAACTACAGGCAACTTTCATGGAATGGTTACAATGGATTTTCCCAAAGTTCTTCCCGTTCTTTTAAGGGGAAAACCAACGATTATTTCTATCCGGGAGCCAGAGGGTATGATCAGTTTAACTGGTTTGGCGCACTGGATTATTTCGGAGGCGGGGGAATGTTTCTCAACAGTGGGGTCGCCTATATGGCCGCGCCGCGTGCAGGCAAAGCCATGGCTATGGAGCGAACCGAAAGAGAACTGAGTGATTCCGTTGTAGCTTTTGATTCGGATAGCGACGGAGTGGTAGATTTTCAGGATGTAGATCCAGCCTTTGCAGGCGAAGAAGTCACGGCGCCGGTATCCGTCAGATCCAACCTCAACGAAACAGCCTTTTTCTTCCCCGAATTGGAAACAGACGCGGAGGGTTCTGTTATTCTGAAGTTTACGATGCCCGAGGCGCTCACCCGCTGGAAATTTCTGGGTTTGGCCCATACCAAAGACCTCAAAACCGGCACACTTACGGGGATTACCGTTACCCAAAAAGACCTGATGGTAACGCCCAATGTGCCCCGGTTTGTACGGGAAGGGGATAAAATGACCCTGTCAGCAAAAGTATCGAATCTGAGCGACAATGATCTGAGTGGAATAGCCGATCTGATATTGCTCGATGCTTTCACAAGAAAGCCTGTAGGGGCTTTATTCGGACTGGATGCCACACAGGTACCCTTTGCTGTCAAAGCCAAAGGAAACACAGCCGTAAGCTGGGAAATCAGTATTCCGGAAGAGGTGCAGGCCGTAGTCGTACAGGTAACCGCACAGGCAGGCAATTTCTCCGACGGAGAAGAGCATGTGATACCTATATTAAAAAACAGACTGCTTGTTACTGAATCGATGCCACTGGCAGTGAGAGGACAGCAAACGCGTACATTTGATTTTACAAAACTCCTGAACTCGGGTTCATCCACAACGCTTCGCAATCAGCAGCTTACGCTTGAGTTTACCTCAAATCCGGCCTGGTATGCGGTGCAGGCGCTCCCCTATCTGATGGAGTTCCCGCACGAATGTACTGAGCAGATATACAGCCGCTTCTACGCCAATGCCCTGGCCAGCCACATAGCGTCCACTTCACCCGGAGTACAAAGCGTATTTGAACAATGGCGAACCCAGGACAATGGTTCGGCGCTCCTGTCCAACCTCGAAAAAAATCAGGAGCTAAAATCCGTATTGCTCGAAGAGACCCCCTGGGTGCTGAATGCAAATTCGGAATCAGAGCGAAAAAAACGGATCGGGATGCTGTTTGATATGAACCGGATGAGTTCAGAATTGAGTTCTGCCCGGCAGAAACTTATTGAAAGACAGTTGGATAATGGTGCGTTTACCTGGTTTCCCGGCATGCAGCCCAACCGGTATATAACCCAGCTTATTGTCACCGGGTTTGGCCATTTGCAAAAAATCGGCGTACAATCTGCTGCCGGAAACCCCGAAATAAGCCAGGTAGTTACCAAAGCATTATCTTACCTCGATGGAAAAATCAGAGAAGATTACGACTATCTCCTCAGTCACAAACTCGATAAAACCAAAGACAATCTGGGTAGTACGCAAATCCAATATTTGTATGCCCGTTCTTTTTTCCCCGATATACCACTGACTGCCGGTACAGAAGAAGCCTATAATTTCTATTATACCCAGGCGACAACTTACTGGACAGGAAAAAGCCGATATTTGCAGGGAATGCTCGCGCTGACTTTTCACCGCACGGAAAAACAAACTATAGCCCGGCAGGTTATCGCTTCTCTCAAAGAAAATGCAGTAATAAATCCTGAGCTTGGCATGTACTGGAAAGACAATATCGGCGGATACTACTGGTATCAAGCACCCGTAGAACAGCAGGCCCTGATGATAGAAGCTTTCCATGAAGTATCGGGCGACCTGAATGCCGTCGAGGAAATGAAAGTATGGTTGTTGAAAAATAAACAAACCAACGACTGGAAAACGACTCGTGCCACGGCAGATGCATGTAGCGCCTTGCTTTCCACAGGCGCGGACTGGCTGGAGCAAAACGAGATCGTAGCCGTCACCCTCGGCAATATTGCAGTCAATCCATTCGAACGCGAAGATACCCGTGTAGAAGCCGGCACAGGCTACTTTAAAACCGCCTGGAGCAGCAGCGAAATTACCCCACAGATGGGTAAGGTAACTGTCAGCAAAAAAGCACCCGGCATCGCCTGGGGTGGATTGTACTGGCAATACTTTGAGCAGATGGATAAAATCACCTATGCCGCCACACCACTATCACTGAAAAAAGACCTGTATAAAGTGGAAAACACAGCCTCCGGCCCAAAACTGATTGCTGTCACCGATACAGAAATTCATCCCGGCGACAAGATTCGTGTCAGAATTGAACTCCGCTCAGACCGCGACATGGAGTACGTCCACATGAAAGATCTGCGTGCTTCCGCTTTTGAACCAGTAGAAGTACTTTCATCCTACCGCTATCAGGCGGGGCTGGGTTATTATCAAAGCACGAAGGACGTAGCCACGCACTTTTTCTTTGATTATCTGCCCAAAGGAACGCACGTGTTTGAGTACGACCTGTTTGCAACCCAGAAGGGCGATTTCTCCAATGGAGTTGCAACCATTCAGTGTATGTATGCACCGGAGTTTACCAGTCATTCTCCAGGAATCAGGGTTTCGGTGAAATAGTCATCGAACCCCCCATTCCCATAAACCAAACTGAATTTTCTTATCTACAGGATGGCCGGATTGTTTCAGACATAACATGATCTGGCCCCTGTGATGAGACTCGTGAGAGATCAGATAACCCAAAAAGGCAGAGGTATGGGGTTTAAACCCCTTGATCCGGTTTGATTCCAAACCGGCAGCCAGCAGTTGTTCGATAGCAACGCTGCTGGCTGTCAGTGCCGATGAAAGCGACTGTTTGGTTATTCCAGGGCCTTTTTCCAGTTTGTCGAGACCTTCCAAAAGATTAGGTGCAGCCGCTTTGAGCCACATGAGGCGCACGTTGTGAATGTGGGCAAATTGCTCACCGACATTTCTGCCTTTGGAAGCAGAGACGTCGGCGAGGTATTCTTCCTGTATCGCATCTAAGAGGTAGAGATTGATGCGGTTGTGGATTTGCCAGGTTTCGAGGAGATGATTTTCCATTGTGAGGCTGATTGTTTACACCAGAAACGTCCATTAATTTACTTCATTCCCGTGCAAAAATGGAAACCTGCCCGATTCTATTTAAACAAAAATTCTTCCAGCGGAATTACGGGGCTGGAGAAGTCATTGGCTAGTATTGCATCCATAAAATACATACGATTGCATGTTTCCTCAGCTTGGCTTTTCTGAATCAATAATCTCTTCTTGAATACAAATCCTTTGATCTAATACTAATCGTATTAGCACGAAACCAATCTGCAAATTCCGCAAACTTTTCCGAATTTTTCATGTACCACGCTTCGAATTGTTCTGGATTCCCTTCGGCTAAAAGCCAATATGAATATGCTTCAAATAACCCGTTTTCTTTCAGTCCGTTTTGATAAGAGAGAAGCTTATTTTCATAGTGTTTATCCATTTTTTTTTCATCAAACCAATATTTCAGAAAATTTGCTCTTGCCTCTGCAATTGTTGCTATATCAATCCTGCTAAGAAAATTAATTGCAGACAAAACGAATATGGATGCAAATGTACCTTCAAAAGGGAGTATCCCTTTTTTAATTTTTTTCAAATCATCCTTATTTTCAGCATTGATCACAAAACCTTTTTCAGTAAGCTTAAATTCTCCACTGGTAGAGGACTCCCCTACATAACTTTTCTGGTATGTATTATACAAGAGCTTACTTATTTCTTTCGTACGGCTTGTTCCTGGTTCCAGATTGATAAAAATCTCACCGTAAAACAAGGCCCAAATCTTTTCGTTTGTAAACGAAAATGATTTTGATAACCAATAGTAATTTGAGGGATAATTGGGATCCACCTTAATACCCTTTTCCCAATAGGCTATTGCTTCATTGTAGTTCTCACGAGCGTATTCAATATTACCTGATTCTAAGTAGAAATTACCAGCTTCAGGAAACTTATTCATTCCCTGAGCATAGATTTCCAAGGCTTTATCGGGTTCACCAGCTAAATCATAGGAATTACCCAGCAATTGAAATGAATGGAATGTCACGTCCCGATGATTTGTGATAGAATGAAGGATTTCTATTGCCTTTGCATAATCCTTTTTTTGATAATATGCATAGGCTGTTTCATAAGGATAATCAATTCTTTCAGGATCAAGTTTTTGCGCTTTTGTCAACAAATCAATTGATTCATCCAGTTGTCCATTATCCATTAATTTAATTGCTGTTCTACACAACTCAAGTGCTTGTTCTTTTTCAGTGCTTTGTCCAATACCAGCCAATTTAAGCAATAGAAAAAAAGTCAATACAGATAATGTTTTCATTTTACAAATATTAAAATTGTTTCAATTTGTCGAAAATGAAGTATTGTGTGGCTGTTAAAGAAAATCTTTCAACTCTGAATTACCAAAGTTGAAAGATATTTTTTTTAGTTTTTTCACATCGCTTTCGCCTACCGCACCCTGATCTTCTGTCCTGCTTTCAGGTTTTTTGCGTTGACTCCCTGGTTTAGAGAGAGAATCGTTTCAACATTTACGCCATCGTATTGGTTGGCAATTCCCCACAGGGTTTCGCCGGAGCGTACGGTGTGAGTAACGATCTTTGTACTGGCAATAGATGTTGACGGAGCAGCTACTGGTCCTGCAAGCGAAGGGGTAATTTGCCTTGCACCTGCCTGCTGAGCGACTGATTTACTTGTATAAATTTTCAGTTTTTGGCCGGCTTTGATGCGATAGCGGCGAAGGTCATTCCAGTCAGCAATCTGGCTGGGGGAGACATTGTATTTTTCGGCAATCGCACCTACTACATCGCCGGAGCGAACCGTATAGTAAACAACTGAAGTACCTTTAGGGATATAGGCTTCAGAGCTGCGGGAAGGAGCACTGCCAGTAGAAGAAGACGAGGCATAGGTAAGATTTACCGGTGCGAAATTTTCTCTACGTTTGCCATACTGGCTGGCGATCTGCCTTTCATTTGCGGCAAAAGAAACCGCTGTCTGTGCCGGCACTTTCAAAATATAGGGTTGAGATGAATAAGGAATCCGGTCAACCTTTAGCTCAGGGTTTAAATTTTTGAGCACATCATAGTCGGTACGGGTAATTTCTGCGATTTCCTGAAGTGTAATATCCAGACGGGTAATATGAATGGTATCCTGGCCCAGGTCAAAATCGACATAAATCGGGTAAATATTATGTTCAGAAGCAAATTCAAAAGAATAAGTAGCAGCTACAAACGCCGGTACATAGCCCCGCGTCTCCCGGGGCAGATATTCCATAATTTCCCAGAAATTTTGTTTGCCACCACTTCGGGCAATGGCTTTGCGCACATTTCCACTTCCGCAATTGTACGAAGCAATTGCCAGCAGCCAGTCGCCAAATTCATTGTAGGCATTTTTCAGATATTGTGTGGCAGCTGTAGTAGACTTCAACGGATCGCAACGCTCGTCCACATAAGAATTTACTTCCAGGTTATACATTTTGGCTGTACCCAGCATAAACTGCCAAAGTCCCGTAGCACCTACCCGCGAGCGGGCATGAGGATTAAGAGCGCTTTCCACAACCGACAGATATTTCAATTCCAGTGGTAAACCTTCACGGTCGAGTTGTTCTTCAAACATGGGGAAATACACTTTGGCCAGGCCCATCATTCTCGCTGTCTGATCTCTTTTTTTCACAGTATAAACGTCAATATACCGTTGGACATAGGCATTGTAGTCCAGCGGAATAATCGTCGGCAATTCATACATCCGGCTACGGATCGCACTGGCAGAATAGGCGGGGACCTCCGCAGCGCGGAACCCCTGAGTATTTAGCAGGAGGGTATCGTAAGTGCTGGTGGTTGGTCTGGAAAATGAATAATCACGCTTCAGGTCGTCAATTTGCTCTGTAACAGGGTCTTCACCAGAAAGTTCCAGAAAACTAGAACCTTTGGTAGGCGTATCTGTTTCGACAGATTCGGACACTCCCGCATCTCTTTTTACGGGTTGATCATCAGGAAGGAGTTTGGACCTGTTGGGGCTAACCTGTGAAAATAAGGAGAGAGAAAAAGTAACCAGTGTTAACAGAATTACAGATGACTTCATGTTGTTGGGTTCTATTAAATATAAAGCGCAATAAGCCGGACCGTAAAATATCAAAAAGTGATAATTTTTCCTCTAAAATAGTTATTGAAATGGAAAGAAAATACAATCCATTCATTCATCAGCCATAAATTTGGGAAGCAAAGCTCAGCAAACCTGCTTCATCAAACTTTTTGCCCATGAGTTGAACACCAAAAGGAAGGCCGCTACTATGCGTACCCGCAGGTACAGATACAGCAGGCACACCAGCCAGATTGGCGTGTACGGTATAAATATCGCTCAAATACATTTCTACAGGGTCAGATATTTTTTCGCCCAGCTTAAATGCAGGGGTAGGCGCTGTAGGAAGTAAAATATAATCGCAGGATTCAAACAGTTGTTCGGTTTTGTCGCGGATCAGCCTTCTGACCTTCATGGCTTTGGTGTAATACGCGTCATAATAACCGGAGGAAAGCACAAAAGCGCCCAGCATAATCCGTTTTCTGACTTCGGGTCCAAATCCTTCTGTACGGCTTTTGACATACAACTCTTCTAGGTCAGCGCTATGAGCGGAGCGGTAGCCATAATGAACCCCATCAAAGCGGGCGAGGTTGGACGACGCTTCAGCTGTGGTCAGTACGTAATAACAAGGCACAACGTATTCCAGCAAGGGAAAGTCGAGTGCTTTAACTACATGCCCCTTTGCTTTTAGCTCTTCAAGCATCTGCATCACCCGCTGGCGGATTTCGGGGTCCATGCCCTCACTCTCGACAGCTTCGCGGATATAGCCAATGGTTGCACGCTGGATTTTATTTTCAGGGAGAACGGCTTCCGTATATGCAGGAACGGGTTCAGAAGAAGAGGTATTATCATATTCATCCTTACCGGCCATCACTTCGAGTATTCTTGCAGCGTCTTCCACCGAACGGGTAACTGGTCCGATCTGGTCAAAGGAAGAAGCATAGGCGATCAACCCCCAGCGGCTTACCCGCCCGTAGGTAGGTTTTAACCCTACGACCCCGCAAAAAGAAGCAGGTTGCCTGACAGAGCCACCGGTATCAGAGCCAAGCGCAGCATGGCAGAGATTGGCACGGACGGAAGCGGCAGAAGCACCCGAAGAACCACCCGTCACCCGGGAAGGATCAATAGGATTATGGGCCGGACCGTAGATACTCGTCTCGGTAGAGGAACCCATTGCAAATTCATCGCAGTTTTGCCGGCCAATAACAATGGCATCTTCGGCAAGCAGGCGACTGATCGCTGTAGCGGTAAATTGAGACTCAAAATCTTTCAACACACCAGAACCCGCCGTAAGCGTATGCCCTTTATAGCAGAGCACATCTTTGATCCCAATAACCAGGCCGGCCAGTTTCCCGGCTGTACCTGCAGCAATTTTACGGTCGATTTCTGCGGCTTTTTCGCGGGCCTCCTGCGCGTAAACCTCTACAAAAAGATTGAGATCACGGGAGGACTCAATCCGGGCTAAATACAAATCTACCAGATCACTGCACCGCAATAATCCGGTAGATAAGTCCTGCTGAATTTCAGCAAGCTTCTGATAATCTTTCATATCACTGGTTCAGATGCTTCGGATCGTCGGAGGCCGAAACTTCTGATTCGATTTCTCTCTTGATTTCGCGGGAAGCGTCTTTAAATTCGCGAATACCTTTTCCCAACCCCCGCGCAAGTTCAGGAATTTTTTTCGCACCAAACAGCAGCAATACGGCCAGCAATATCAGAACCCATTCGCTGCCACCTGGAATAATACCTAACATAATCATAGCTCAATTCTTTTTGGTGTGGCTCAAAGTTACAACTAATTGCAAAGAAAACAGCTATCCTTTATGTAATTTATTCTCTATTGCAATCCTATACAAAGATAACAGAATTCCTGAGTAGTGAAAGACAATTTTGATTTTCTACTTCCCGGGAGTGCTGCATGAACTTGCAATCCCCTCATTTAAAAGGTATTATTGTATAGCGGTCAAACCCTCTATTTATGAAACGATTTATCCTGAAAATATCTCTAATCGCCATCCTTTTTTCTCTGATTTCCTCTCCCCTTTTGCGGGCACAGGGACTGGTAGGAGAACTGAAACTAAAAGACTTTCCCACAGACAATCCCTGGTATTATCCTTATGATTTTTCTGCCTATGCACCCGAACAGATCCAGCTCCTGCACACACCTTCTATTAAAGTTACGGAAGCGTCTTTTGTGCAACTCTGGCAATCGGAAAAAGGCCCTACCCGCGAACGACATCTGACCCGTTACAATGTGTTTCTCGACCAGGAATGGGACGCTACGTTTAAGCTGGATATGGAAGAAGAAATTATTCATTTTTACAGCGAAGACAGCATTGTGGTTGTCCTTTCCACCAAATACAGTTTCCTCACAGGCATCCACCAGGTGTTGGCAAGGGTGTTTAGTCTCGAAGATGGAAGCGCCTCTTTTACCCGTTTGCTCTGGGAGACCAAAACCAAATCTGACGAATCTATCTGGCTTGATTTTTCGCCAGACAGTGCTTCCTATATTTTATTTCTCTTCCGAAACGATCACCCAAACCGCAGGGTGCGCACTTCTTATGACCCCTGGCTTATGACTGAGCGGGTAGGTTTTCGCGTCAGCAATGCTGAATATGTAGAATTCAGGACGTATGACCGTAGCATGAATCAAACTGATTCGGGCAGAATCACCCTATATGACCGCCATCTTTCGGTCATGGATTGCCAGGTAGATAATAATGGAAATGTTTATGTATCTGCCTTTCAAAAGCCGGAAACCCTTCATGTGTTTCAGCGAAACAAAGAGACCAACATGCAACGCGAACTCCATTACGACAAATTTCCCGGACGTACCCAAATGCGTGAATATTACTATACCCGTTTCCCTCCCACCACAGGATCTGAAGACAGATTGTATATCGCCATCGCAGACAGAGTAGAAAAGGGAAAACAACGCGGGATCAAATCGTTTCAGGTGATCAATTTTGACTTTGCGTCGGGAACGGTAGATCTGTCCCGGAAAATGGATATCACTTCTACCCTTCTCGTGAATGCCGAAAAACAAAGAAAAAGTTTTGGCATGCGCCCGCTCAAAAGGTTTGACCTTTTTATGATTATGGATATTGTCGAAATGGCTGACAAAAGCGTCTGGCTGGTTACCCAACATTATCAGAACAACCAAGGAAGAACTTATGGGGTTGAACATCCGGCTTACCGCCAGAGTGAACAGGAAATCGGCGAGATCATTATGTACGGCTTCGATCCTGAAGGGCAGGTGCGTCAGGTAATTATCGTACCGACTTCCCAGCATACAGCAAAAATAGCTGACCGTCTCGGGCAGTTTTTCGACCTTAGCGTTGACAGGCAAAAAGGAATCATGCGGTTTGTAACAAGAGAATCTTCTGAAGACAATCTTCGCGGTCCGGACAGGATTTTCTACCGGAAAGTAAACCTGGCGACGGGCGAAATTTCCCCAAGAATGATGTTATACTCAGGAAAACGCAGAGAACAGCTCCTGCTCAAAGCCTATACCGTCTGGCTCAACCCATCATTGGTCACCCTTGTGATGATAGACGGAGAGGAAGGAAATGCCTATGTAGTCTGCGTAAATGTGGATTCGGAAGAAGCGGGTGATAGTGGAAAGAAAAAGGAACGGTAGGATCGGCAAATACATTCTCACATATCCAGAGTGGAGTGATCGGGCAAAGCAGGTTTTAACATGGGCAAACTCAATGGCAGCCAGCTTTTCAGTATTTATCCATTTCCCCCATCGGTATTCGCAGCGAGCAAGGAAACATAGGCCGGGAACTTTAGCAGCAATCTAGATTCCCGTGAACGTAGGTTTTTGCAATCTATTTTCACAGTAGTTTTATTTTAGTCTGTGGCCGGATATTCTTATATGATCGTTTTACATAGCTGATCAAAAGGAATAGCTAAAAATAAACACGTGCCAGCGCGAATTCAGGAAGAAAAACGTCAGTTACAATTCCTGGGGACCGTAACGAAACGAGTAGCGCTGCGGAACCTGTGTCCTGCTCACCCAATTTTAATACCATATCCGAAGAGAGCTGTGGATACATATATCTCATGTGTATCTATCCAGGGAATCCTGTATTCCGAATCCCTTGATGGCTGGTCTAAGCAGCCGGTTTGCTGATCACTATTGCAAAAGCGAATAACACAATCAAAAAAAGAAAGTAATATATGCAACAATGATAGTATTACTATCGTATCTGAAAAAAATAAACAACAAACCAAGCTTCATATGAAAAATCTATCGTTCAAATCAATTCTGGTCATTTTTTCATTTACACTGTTGTTCGCTTCCTGCAAGTGGGTGGATGATGTGGATATGTACCGTCGGGTAAAAGTAGAGGATTTGCCTTCAACCATAATTGAGTATGTCGATTTGAATTATCCCAATGCAACGATCCAACGGGCATGGCGTGACAACGATGGATATGAAATCCGGTTGTCAAACGGTCGGGAAATCAACTTTGACCTGGATGGTATCATGATTTATGAGGAAGATGATTATTACGATTCGGTATCCTTAAACAATTTGCCTCCTGCCATTAGCCAGTATTTATCAAGTAACTATCCAGGGACGCCGTTGATAGCTGTATTTATGGATGATGATGAATATAAAGTGCTGCTTGCCAGCGGCCATGAGGTGTATTTTAGTAAGAATGGAAGCTTCCTTCGTGTGGAGTCCAACCCGGGTTATACCCTCGTGCCTGCAAACCAGTTACCCGCACCAGTAACGGCCTACCTCTCGGCCCAATACCCAGGTCTATCTGTGGTCGCTGTGTGGATGGACGATGATGGCTATGAAGTATTCCTCAGCAACGGCATAGAGCTCAACTTTTCGCTGGACGGAACCTTTTTGTATGCGGGTTAGTTCCCGAACCCTGCTCTGGATAAGTTTGTTTGGTTTTTTGATAGGGGTCTCGTCCTAAAATAGGTGACACAATAAATCATAAGATTCGTCAACAAAATCGAGAAAAAACCAGTATTATTCGGAGACGTTTAAGTCCGAAGTGCTCAAAAAGATCATAAGTGGGAAGCTGTCGGTGTTGGAAGCCTCTCGGCAGTATGAAATCGGAGACAGCATGACGGACTATCGCTGTCTAACGAAGTGCGGGATAAAAACAACATAGATGAAAACTACTGGAAAAAAAGAGAAACCGGAAGAAGTAAGTGCCCAGGAGCTTAGCGCCAGAGAGCTCAGCGCGGAAGTCGCTGCATTAAAACGGTTATTGGAATTGGAACAGTTGCGCAGTGAGTCGTATCTTCAGATGATCAAGCTGGCGGAAGAGCAATTTCAAATTCCGATCGAAAAAAAGTCTGGCGCCAAACGGTCGAAATCATGAAAGGACATACTCCTGGCTTTACTACGGAACGGTTTTGTTGTGAAATCTGAGTGATTGATGAGAAATCACTTCTGATTGTGGGGTATAATGTGGCGACCGCTATGACAGCGCAGGAAACCCGGAAGGCGGCAACTTTTTTTAGGACGAGACCCAATTCTATTCGCCCCCATAGCTTCATCGGGTACAAACCCCCCAATGAAGTCGAAAAAAATTTAAAGCAGAATTTCTACTTTAGACCTGTTGCAGCTTAGGGGAAGGGGACACTAGCATGAACATTTACACATTGTTCTTCCCTGGCTTCTTGTCTTTTTTAATTTTTGCTCGAACCGATTCTGTGTAAAATTCAAAATATTCTTTGACGGTATCGGCACCTTTAAAGATTTCAATTTCACATGTTTTGGATTCAAGGTCTAAACCATAAACTCTATACAAGTAATAATATTCTCCTAATTCATCCATTTGTCGTAATTCATTGCTTGTGAAAAATATATCACTAAGCAAATTATTAGTTGTTGCCTTCACTTCAATGAAAATTTGATTCTCTTCTTCATCAAATGAAATAATATCATATCCTAACCCATCACCTTTGGTCTTGGAAACATGTTCTAATTTCAGTAAATATTCATACATTTCTAATTCTATTAATTTATTCTTTTCATTTAGCAAGACCAATTCTTCCCCTACTAACCCAATATTATTTTTATGTCTATTTAGTTCCTCCCAGTTTATTTTTTGTGGTTGAATCCTAATCCTTCTTTCTTTCATTTGCAAATTCTTTCTCTTAGTTATCTTTTGGGCATTTTTTATAATTTGCTTTCTTGCTCTATGAATTGGAGTAAGAATTTTATTAGGTTTCTTTCTAAGAGAGTTTTTGCTGGATTTAATTTGATTAAGTATTTGATTTTCTTTTTCCAAGTCAAATTTATTATCATTAGTTTCTTCTACATAAAACCCCTTAATTATTGATTTACTTTTTTCTAAAAAAAGAAACAAGTCAGGAACGTATCCTATCTTCCCATAGACTTCTTTTAGAAATGAATAGTTCTCGATAAATGTTGCTTTTGAAGACTCTCTAAATAATGGATCTTTAGTTCTTTGCAATAATTCGCTACTTTCATTTTTAATATAGCTTTCGATTTGCCTTTTCAAGGCTATTTCGAGCGGCTTACATGTCGATTCTAACTCCTTGAATCTTTTAAAAGTTGTAGTTCTATTTCTGAGAAACTTGTAAACTTTTTGATAAGTTGATGAGATTATTGCTATGAAAATTCCGTAAAACAAAATTGGGAAAGGAGCAAAGGAATGAACAATTATTAAATATAAAAAAAAGTCTCCAAAATCATCTATAGGAAAAAATTTAACCATTAAAGTTACCAGAAAAATAACATACCCCAAAACCCCTAAAACACATCCTATATTTTCATCGTAATTCCACAACTTATTTTCTAACCTTTTATATTCTAAAAAGTTTTCTGATTTGATAATATCACATAGTTCATTTTTCATTTCTTTACTTAAGAATAACGGTTTGTCTATGGTGCGTATCCCGCAGGGTAATTTATAGACCTTATTAGGCCTTCGTGTTTTTTGTTATTCTGATGTGATCATATTACTTGAATTAGGTTCAATGTGCGTTGACAATAGTTACGTAATTCAGCATCAGATACAGGTTCTGATTCGTTGTTTGCATTAAACCTGTGATGGTACTTCTTTGAATAATTATTTATGTCTGTTAAATCAGACACATAGCTTTTTAGACGGAAGAATGGGTCTGTTATTCCTGCATTTCTTACTTTATCAATAAAGTTTCCAAGCCAATCATTAGAAGCCACAAGGTCAAAAAATTTTAGATGAAAGTAGCTTTCTAATGCAGGACGTAAACATCTTGCAATACTTCGTCTGTCTTGGTCTGTTATGCAACCGTTGGTAATATATTCCTTGATTCGAAGACTATCCTTTAATATACTTGAAAGCGATTCTGTATCAATATCGTATTCAATTATACAACTTGAATTACCAATGAAAGCAATACTGCTACATTGAGTAGTGCAAGAAACTTGATTAGCACTTTTCCAAAATTCAGACGCAAAAACTAGATTATGTGAAAAGACAAATAGCTGCTTACCTTGCTGTCCAAATTCTACTAACTTATTTATTGTTGCGGATTTACGGTTTAAGTCGAAACTCGATACTGGATCATCAAATACTATTATTTTATCTTGGATGTTACCATCTGATTCTAGTTTTGTCAAGAAAAAGGATAATGCTAAAGCATTCTTATCTCCCTCACTTAAGGAATATCTAAATGAAGGATGTGTAGGGCTGTCCTCATGTTTAATTTCATTGCCATTAATATGAAGGGCATATTTCACCATTGGTTCTCGGCTATTTCCTACATAACCACTATCGAAATCTCTTATTTCAAGATATGGAGCGAAGATTTGTAAATATCGATTTATTGTAGTGGCGTAGTTTGCAAATACCGTTGTAGAATAGGTGTCTAGTTGACTTTGTTTCGCGGTTTTTTGAGTATTTAAAGTATCAATTGTAGTTAATTGTGTAGCAAAGGCCGTACATAATGTTGCAACTGTTGAATCGCCTCTTTTCTTAATTGCTTTCAACTTTTTTAAATCTGATTCTAGTTGAACAATATTGGGTGCGGTACCTGCTTTTAATGCAGTAATTCGAGAATTGTATGTAGTGATGTCAGAATTAAAATCAGATATTTTGCTATTTATTGCGGTTATTAAAATCTCAAATGTTGTCAACTCATTAATTGGACGTGATTGAATTGGATTTTTTGATTTTGAATTTATCAATGTTTTGATTTTTTCAAATTCAGCTTTTACGTCTTGAGCATCTTGAGATAATGATGTTAGTATGGGTGGGTTGTCAAGATGAACTTTCCAAAACTCAATCAAATTTTGATTGAGTGAGATTTTATTTTCAATAGCCAAAAAAAGAGCTTCTATATTATAATTGGATGAGGAGGTAACGAGTAATGAAATCTCTTGAAGAATGTCATTGTATTCTTTATTGAAATATTGATTGTATGCTTCAATAATTTTGGTGGTTTCATCAAAAGGTCTGGTGCAAAAAGGACATGTTTCATCTTTAATTGCTTCATAACCTTGTTTTAGCCACTTTTCTTCGTCCCCATCTATATCAAGATGTTCCTTGTGTTTATTAAATTCTTCTAAGAATCCTGTAGAGATATTGTCTATTGCCTTTTCAATTGTCGAAACTGCTGCATCAATAGCAAATGGCAAGGCAATCAAGGGAACACTTGATAAGGCACTTTTGGATTGGATTTCCTGAAAACTTTTTGCAGTAGTTATTTCTGCCTGTTTGACAGAAATTTTACCATCTATACCTAGGTCTGTTGGCAGATTACAATAGTCAGCTGCTGTAAATGCTCTTTCAATTGCTAACTCAATCTGAGATGTTGTCGTTTGAAGAGATCTTTGCTCAACTTGAATCTTATCCTTAATATTTTGAATGTCACTTTTAAGTTGTACACCTTGATTTCCAAAAATTATTTCGAAAAGGTTCTTCTTGTGAGAATTTTGAACTTCTAAACCCGTATATACATTATCTGTAATGAAATGAATGTCAAATATTTCAATATTTGGATAGTTATTATCCCACACACTATTGCTGAAAGTTAATCTAGGATTGGGAGAAAGGTCGGTTAGTACTTCCACAATTTGAGGAACTGTTCTGTCAAAAGACCTTTTTTTTGTTAGAACTCCATTAACTCCTCGGAGAGAATTTAAAATAACTGAAAGAGTAGTCTTTCCGCTACCATTTTCACCATAGATCAAATTTATTTTTTCGAAGTCAGTTGTTCTATGTGGTGAAGGAACAGTGGCTGGCGAATAATTAAGAAATCTACCTGTGCCATTTATTTTTATAAACTTCTTAATCATTGGAGAGTGTTCAAATTTAGTTTTGTCAGCATGAGGCACAACATCTATATATGCGCAATATTGCGAGTATCCCCTAAATATCTTCAAGATCCATACTCCGCACCTCCGTATCCTTCCGCATGTACAGATCATCATTCATTCCGTAAGATGGTCTATACCTTCACCCATAAATTTGCAGCTATTTCTTCAACCTCCCAAATATTTTGGGGGAAAATATCATATATCTGTTGTGGGCTTTCTCTGTTTCAAGGAATAGTTGTTTGCGGACAACTCCTGCATATCTATTAATCTCACAAACTCAGTCAGGGGAAAAGCAATCAATGATGATCTGAGTCATTGCAGGATATCCAACATGGGAATTTTTCCCGAGTTTACCTTGCTTTTTCTGAGTTATCAGATAAATCAGTCGAATCTTTTATTTGATTCAAGGATTCATCTTTATAAGATTTTGCATTATTAAAAAGCGTTTCATAATCTGATGCACTTAATCCAAAGAATTCTCGTCTCTTGAAACTATTTTCTCGTTCTGAAAGAATTGTTACAATTACCTTCCTTTGATATCGCCAAAAGGCCCCTCCACCAACTAGCAAAACAATAACTCCTGCTAAACCTTTAAAATTAAATGAAAAGTTTGTGAAGCTCAAAGACCACATTGTAATTAAACAACCTACTATCCCAACCAAAATAGAATTAATTGTAAGCAAAATCGGTTCTCCCCCTCTCCAAAGGAGGAGTTGGATTTTCCAACCCCGATCACTTTTGCTACGACTCCCCATAAGAAAAGATGGCTTATTGTCTGCAGGCTCAAATGCCAAATATAATAGTGAATCAGGGTTTTTTTCATAAAACCACCTCCTTGCTCGCCCCGAAATTCTATACAGAGAGATAATTGCCATAGAATATTGGACAGAATGCATTAAGGTTTGCCAACCTAGAATTCCTAAAAATATAGCTAAACCAATTCCTATAAAAAAAATGTTTGATTGTACAAAAGGGATATCAACTATACTACCAAAGCCTGCTACAACTGCTCCAACCAAGAATAGGTAAAAGTTGATTCGATTTGCTTTTACTTCTTCAAATTTCAGAGAACGATCCAGCACAGACTGGTATTCAGTAATAAGAAAATCATCAACTGATTTATCTTTACTTTGGTAAGGCATATCTGGTGAATTCATCTATTTGTGTTTAACCCTGATTTGAAGATTTTGTTCAATTTACCCAACTATTCAATTTTAGTCGCCAATGTCAGCACTAAACCTCACACCAAAACAAAAACTTCCAGTTACCGCTTATCGTCCGAAGTGGCATTTTCCTATTTCTCCGGATAGCCCCATCCTTCCCCCATAAATTTGCAGCTATTTCTTCAACATCCCAAAATATTTTGGTGGAAAGTATCATATATCTGTCCTTTTTTTCTTGCTGACTTGAGTCTGTAATTATCTTCTGTCAATAAACAGATTATCCGGCCACGCATCTATGGATTCACCCACGCAAAACACGCCAGTCCCCTACACAGAAATACCAAATGAAAAATGTAGAATAAAGAATGACAAAGTAAGGCGACCTCCGGCTTTATGATTCCCGCCAGTTCCTCTCCCCCTAAATCCCAAAATCCTTCCCCATCACATAACTTTTTCCAGCCTTTACTGGTAACTCTGTGAGTTTGTCCTGATAGCGGATCTTGCAGGTGGTGTTGGTTCGGGAATGGATCGTCAGGGCGGTAACTTCTCCGTTTTCCCATGTCATGTCGAGGGTGTATCCGCCTCTGGCGCGAATGCCGCTGACCGCTCCGCTGCTCAGGGCTTTGGGCAATGCGGGAAGAAGGTGCAACTCGCCCAGGTGCGACTGTAAAATCATCTCCGTAATCCCTGCCGCCGCTCCAAAATTTCCGTCGATCTGAAACGGGGGATGTGCATCAAACAGGTTGGGATATGAGCCGCCGCGTGTGTAGCGGAGTTCGTTTTCTGCCGGGCCCAGCAACATGGTGATCATGCGGTAGGCGTGTTCGCCATCGAGAAACCGTGCCCAAAAGTTGATTTTCCACGCCAGACTCCAGCCCGTGCCATCATCGCCTCTGAATATCAGCGATTGCCTCGCGGCGTCGAGCAGTTTGGGCGTATCGCGCCAGTTGATTTCGCTGCCGGGATGCACCGCCCACAGATGTGAAACATGGCGGTGGTGATTTTCCGTATCGTCGATATCTGCCATCCACTCCTGCAACTGCCCGTGTTTGCCGATCTGGCTGGGCGCGATTTTAGGGATCAGGCTGCTGAGTGTATCGGCAAATGCGGTTTCTTCTCCCAAAATAGCCGAAGCCTCCACACAATTGCGAAAAAGGGTGCGGATGATCTGGTGATCCATGGATGGGCCCATGACCAGTCCGCCATTTTCGGGAGAATTGGAGGGGCCGCTGACGAGAAACCCGGTCGTCGGGTCTTCGGTGAGATAGTCCACAAAAAACTGTGCAGCGCCTTTCATCAACGGATAGGCTTTCCGGAGAAAATCTTCGTCCTGACCAAAAGCATAATGTTCCCACAAATGCTGACACAACCACGCCCCACCTGTCACCCATATGCCGTGGTTGGCGTGATTAATCGGGGCTGTTCCCCGCCATATATCGGTATTGTGATGCAGCACCCATCCACGGGCCTGGTAGTGTTTTTGTGCGACGACTTTCCCTGTCCCGGCACATTCTTCGATAAGCTTAAACAGCGATTCATGGCAATCGGCCAGACCGGTTACTTCTGCCGGCCAGAAGTTCATCTCGGTATTGATATTGGTTGTCCACTTGCTGTCCCATGGCGGTTTGATCTGGTCATTCCATATTCCCTGAAGATTTGCGGGTTGTGTACCGCTCCGGCTCGAAGCAATCATCAGATAGCGGGAATATTGAACATAAAGAGCCAGCAACTGTGGATCTTCGGGCTTCTGCCAGAATTGGTTGAGACGCTCTTCTGTGGGGAGATTTACTCGGTCATTTTCCCCAAAACTGATATCAAAGCGGTTGAAAAGGTGCTGATAATCATTGATATGCTGTTTTAATAAGGATGCATATTTCTGCTTACGTGTCTGATTGATGATTTCTTCAGTGATTGCGCCCGGATCACCCGAAACATCGTCGTATCGAACATAGGAAGTGGCTGTGGATAGCTTCATCACCACTTCATCTGCACCTGAAATATTCCACCCGCCTTCGTCAGACCGTACATTTCCACCCGAAATATGGAGCGCCAGACGGGCAGTCCCGGTAAGTACGCCATCAGTCACATTCACAGTTAAAATCATCCCGTCATCTGTCGTCGCCAGGCTGTGGTTTTCATGGGGCGAATCCATATTCAGGCGGAAACTGATGGCAGCTTTTTTGTCTGAAGAAAATTTCCCCACCAGCACTTTTGCCGGAAATGAAGCAAAGTATTCCCGCGAAAAAGTGGTATCTCCCACCTGATAAGAAACCGTTGAAATCGCTTTGCGCAGGTTCAACTCCCGCCGATAAACCGTGTACCTTTCGTGCCCCGGAAATTCTATAAAAATATCGCCAAATGGCTGGTAGGCTTTTTGCCTGACGGGCTCACCCATAAAATGTGCCATAGCCAGTTCGTGGGCTTCTGCCTGTTTCCCTTTGTACAGGAGTTCGCGCAACTCCCCGAGGTAAGCAAATGCACTGTCGTGGGCATAACTACGGGGTTCGCCTGTCCAGAGCGTTTCGTGGTTAAACTGAATATGTTCTTTAAGAGGATTGCCGTAAATCATGGCGCCAAGTGAGCCATTGCCAATGGGGAGAGCTTCCGTCCACTTTTCCGCAGGTTTATTATAGCGGAGATAGAGGTGGTGGGGCGGTTCGGGTGTCTGGCAGGCAAAAACAACGATTGCCAGGAAGGCGGATAAGAGCAGGTTTTTCATGGGGGTAAAATAGGGAATTAGTCCTATTTCCTGAAAATAAAATATACCGCCAGTACCAGAAAGACAAATCCGATCAGATGATTGGTTTTCAATGTTTCATTTTTGAAAAACAGCAGCGAAAAAATCACAAACACCACCAGTGTAATCACTTCCTGAATGACTTTCAGTTCGACCAGCGAAAAAGGTCCTCCGTGGTTCTGATACCCGATCCGGTTTGCCGGAACCTGAAAACAATATTCAAACAAAGCGATTCCCCAACTGATCAGCACAATAGCGACAATGCCCAGTTTGCTGAACCACTTCATCTCCGCAAATTTGAGATGGCCGTACCACGCCAGAGTCATAAAGCTGTTGGATAAAATCAGTAGCATGATGGTATAAAATCCTTTGACCATAGGGTTATTTTTCCGCCAATTTAACAAACGATTGGTTTGATTTATATTTTGAATGTGTGGCTCATGGGTGTAGATTGGTGCGATTAAAAATTTCTATGAAAACCATCATTCTCAACAAACCTGGCGACTTTTCGCTAATACAGACAGAGCTGGACCCTACCCTCGCCGCTGGCGAGACGCTGCTGAAAATCCACCGCGTAGGTATCTGCGGCACAGACCTTCACGCTTTTGCGGGCAACCAGCCTTTTTTCTCCTACCCCCGTATTCTTGGCCACGAACTCGGTGTCGAGGTAGTCTCGGTCGCGCCTGACGTACAAAATGTAAAACCCGGAGATCGCTGCTCCGTCGAACCCTACCGGAATACTACGTCAGACCAGGCAGTGCGCAGAGGAAAAACCAACTGCGGGGAAAACCTTTCAGTACTGGGTGTTCACGAAGACGGCGGTATGCGGGAGTTTATTCGTTTTCCGGCAAAATATCTTCACAAGTCTGCCATTCTTTCCTATGATCAACTTGCGCTTGTCGAAACACTTGGCATCGGTTGTCATGCAGTCAACCGCGCCCGGGTGGGGAAAGACGACCTGGTTCTCGTCATCGGCGCAGGCCCCATCGGGTTGGGAACGATCCAGTTTGCCAAAGCTGCCGGCGCACAGGTTGTGGTCATGGATATGAATAACGACCGGCTGGATTTCTGCTCCGCGCAGATGGGCGTTTCGGGCACAGTCAACCCCTCGGAAGGCGATGCCGAAAAGCTGATTCGCAGTCAGTTTGGCGGCGATTTGCCTACGGTTGTGTTTGACGCTACGGGCAACCGGCATTCGATGGCGAAGGCGATAGAGTATGTGGCTTTTGGGGGAATCGTAGTGTTTATCGGGCTTTATATTGGCGACTATACTTTCCACGACCCCTATTTCCACCGCAAGGAAATCACCCTTATGGCCAGCCGCAACAGCCAGAGCCATGAGTTTGTACAGATTATAGACATGATCGAAAGGGGGCAGATCAATACCGCTCCGTGGATTACCCACAGGGCAGATATGACCGAAATGATCGGCGTATTTCCCGACTGGACCAATCCCCAAAATAAAGTCATCAAAGCTGTGCTGGAGGTTTGCTAACAGCAAAAAAAACGCTGCGTTAAAAATTAGGGCAGCGATCTTCGATCAAAATTTATATAGTTCACGCAAAGTACGCGAAGGAATCGCGAAGTAGCGCAAAGGGTATTTTATAAAAGGGTAATCTCTGTGTTCCTCTGCGTGGTACTTTGCGAAAATCTGCGTTAAAAATTATGTCAGCGATCTATGATCAAAATTTATATAGTTCACGCAAAGTACGCGAAGGAATCGCGAAGTAACGCAAAGGGTATTTAATAAAAGGGCAATCTCTGTGTTCCTCTGCGTGGTACTTTGCGAAAATCTGCGTTAAAAATTATGTCAGCGATCTTCGATCAAAATTTATATAGTTCACGCAAAGTACGCGAAGGAATCGCGAAGTAACGCAAAGGGTATTTAATAAAAGGGTAATCTCTGTGTTCCTCTGCGTGGTACTTTGCGAAACTCTGCGTTAAAAATTATGTCAGCGATCTTCGATCAAAATTTGGGGGTATATGTTATGAAAAGATATTGCAAAACACTCAGCCTCAGACCCGACGACAATCTGATACAGGCTTATAAATCTGCGCATGCACCAGGGAAAGTATGGCCCGAAATCACAGAAGGCATGCGCCAGGTCGGAATTCTCGATATGGAAATCTATCTGTTAGGGCATCAGCTTTTTATGATTATGGAGACCGTGGACGAGTTTGAACACGACAAAGCAATGACCAGGCTTGGGACTTTACCGCGACAATCGGAATGGGAGGCGCATATGGCGCAGTTTCAAAATACCACAGAAGAAGCGTCGGCAGATGAAAAGTGGCAAATAATGGAACGAATCTTCAAGATGGACAAGTAAGTTGCGAATCTGGCCGATCATCATTAACTTTTCACAGGAAACTACTACCTATGAGCCGAAAAAATATTACCTATCTCTCCATCGGGATTGTGCTGTTGGCAGCTCTGGCTATTAATGTTCTCCTTTTCGGGAAAAAGAAGGTCGATTTTAATACAGAAATACGCCCGATTCTCAACGGTAAATGTATGCGCTGCCACGGCGGAGTAAGGCAGCAGGGAGAATTAAGCCTGCTTTTTCGCGCTGAAGCATTGAAAGCCGGAAAGTCTGGCAACCCGGCGATTGTACCTGGCTCTCCCGAAAAAAGCGAAATCCTCAAACGCATCCGCCACCACGATCCGGAGGAGCGTATGCCGCTCGACATGGAGCCGCTGACTGAGGTAGAAATTGACCGCATCACCCAATGGATTAAAGAAGGCGCAGAATGGGAAGATCATTGGGCATATGTAGCGCCCAAACAGCCAAAAATCCCCTCCGTAAGCCAGAAAAGCTGGATAAAAAACCCCGTGGATCGGTTTGTGCTCGCGCGTTTGGAAAAAGAAGGACTGAAACCGGCAAGCGAAGCTGATAAAGCGGTGCTGCTCCGCCGTGTCAGCCTGGATCTGACAGGGCTTCCGCCTACACTGGAAGAACTGGAGGATTTTGAAAAAGACCATTCCCCCCAAGCCTACGAAAAAGTAGTAGACCGACTCCTGGCTTCTGAACATTTTGGCGAACGATGGGCCGCCATGTGGCTCGACCTCGCCCGGTATGCAGACTCTCAGGGATACGAAAAAGATCCTTACCGCAATATCTGGAAATACCGGGACTGGGTGATTCGTGCAATAAATGAAAATATGCCTTTTGACCAATTTACCCGCGAACAACTGGCAGGAGATTTATTGCCCAACCCCTCGGAAGACCAGCTGATTGCCACGGCTTTCCACCGCAATACCATGAACAATACCGAAGGAGGAACCGAAGACCAGGAGTACCGCATCGCCGCGGTCATTGACCGGGTGAATACCACTTGGACCGTCTGGCAGGGTACCACCATGGAATGTGTACAGTGTCACAGCCATCCCTACGATCCTTTCCGCCAGGAGGATTATTACCGGTTTATGGCCTTTTTTAATAATGCACAGGATGCTGACCTGGACGCCGAGTTTCCGGTCCTTGAGACTTTTTCTCCTGAAAATGACTCTGCCGTAAGAGAGGTGATCGGGTGGATAAATGAAAAATACGCACAGGGCGCCATCGATACTTCTCTCGATCTGGTATCTCAGATTAAAACGGCCATTCGACCCCGAATGCTTCCATGGGACTGCGATGATTTCAACGATGTAGAAATCAACTCAGACAAATCCGCAGATAACTGGGCGCGTTTGCCCAAAAATATTCCTGGAAAAATATTCTTCCTGAAGTATGAGAATATTGACCTGACTGATCTTCAAAGTTTTTCTTTCCGCTACACCTGCAACGGAGATAAAGGCCGGATGGAAGTGCGCATGGACGAACCTGACGGCCCGCTGGTTGCCGGCATGAATCTCAAACCTACCCCCAAAGGCCGTGAAGAAACGACAATTCCGCGTACTGCCGGAGAAGGTGTCCACGATATTTATGTTCATCTTGTCAATACTCATGCCGAGCAGAGCGATCCCGACGGGCTGCTGCGGGTCTTTGAGATGAGGATGAATTATGAGGGCGTTTCACCACCTGATCCGGAACTGATCGCCTGGCAGGATAGCTTACTGAGGCTTCGGCGAAAAGCGGTACAGACACCTGTGATTAAGTCCCGCACAAAAGGTAACCTCCGGAATACGCATGTATTTACCCGGGGCAACTGGCTGGTCCCGGCAGATGAGGTTTCGGCAGCTGTGCCGGGTTCTCTCCCACAGTTGTCGCCGGAGGTTGTTGCCAGCCGACTGGCTGTAGCTGACTGGCTTGTAAGCCCCGAAAACCCGCTTACCGCAAGGGTAGCGGTCAACCGGTACTGGGAGCAGTTGTTTGGAAGGGGCATTGTCGAAACACCGGAAGACTTTGGTACACAAGGCATTCCCCCTTCCCACCCTGAACTGCTCGACTGGCTGGCACTGCACTTTTCAGGCGAACTGAACTGGAATGTTAAAGAGTTGATAAAAACGATCGCAATGTCTGCGACCTATCGGCAAAGCGCAAAAGCCAGCGATAAAGTATTGGCATTTGATCCGCAGAACCGACTTTGGGGGCGGGGACCCAGAATCAGGCTTTCTGCCGAGCAGACCCGCGACCAGGCATTGGCAGTAAGCGGTTTGCTGAGTCGTAAAATGTATGGTCCATCTGTCATGCCCGACCAACCCGAGGGAATCTGGCAAGTGGTCTATAGTGGGGAAAAATGGGTAACGAGTGAGGGCGAAGACAAATACCGAAGGGCGATTTATACCCATTGGCGGCGCACTAGTCCCTATCCGTCCATGGTTACGTTTGATACACCCAGCAGAGAATTTTGCGTTTCCCGAAGGATCAGTACCAATACGCCGCTACAGGCGCTGGTAATGCTGAATGACCCGGTATATTTGGAAGCGGCGGCAGCACTTGCCCAGAGAATGCGTGAAAAATCCGCTGATCCGGAATCGCAGATCAGGGAAGGGTACCGCATGGCTCTTCTGCGCGAACCCAATACCCTAGCGGTAAATGCACTGATGACGCTTTATGCAGAAGCCAGCAAGCAGGAAAGAAGTTCGGAAAAAAATACCGCCAGTTCTGTTTTAAAAGTTTCGGATATGCCGGAAAATAATAAAGATCTGGCAGCGCTGACCGTAGTCGCCAATGCCATTCTGAATCTGGATAGTTTTATCATGAAAGAATAAATCCTATGGATCTCCAACAGGAATATGAATATCGCCATCTCGAATGGCAGACCCGCCGCCATTTTCTCAAAACCTGTACACTGGGTATGGGAGCGATGGCATTGGGCAGTTTACTGGGGGGTTGTGGTTCTGACGTGGAAAAAGCAGTCGCTGCACTTTCCCGGGACATGACCAATCCGATGATGCCGCAAATCAGCCATTTTGCCGGTAAAGCCAAAAGGGTGATCTATATGCATATGGCGGGTTCTCCTTCTCAATTGGAATTGTTTGATTACAAACCGCTTTTGCAGAAATATGACGGCAAAGACTGTCCGCAGGAATTGCTGGAAGGCAAAACCTTTGCCTTTATTCAGGGCGTGCCCAAAATGCTGGGGCCACAGGCTGCTTTTGCCCAACACGGGCAATCAGGCGCATGGGTTTCTGAGCGGTTACCGCATTTTTCAGGGGTAGTAGATGATGTCGCTTTTTTGAAGGCTATGCATACAGATCAGTTTAACCATGCTCCCGCGCAGTTGCTCCTGCAGACTGGCAGTGCACGTCTGGGAAGGCCAAGCATGGGATCCTGGGTAACGTATGGCCTCGGCACCGAAAATCAGGATCTCCCGGGTTTTGTCGTTCTGGTCTCAGGCGGGAAAGTTCCCAGTGCAGGCAAAAGCGTATGGGGCAGTGGGTTTTTGCCCACAGTCTATCAGGGGGTGCAGTGCCGGTCGGAAGGTGACCCGGTTTTGTACCTGTCTGATCCCGAAGGGATGTCGCGCGACCTGCGAAAGAAATCTATTGAGGCTATTAACCAGATCAACAAAAGCCAGTATGATGAATTTCATGACCCGGAAATTCTGACGCGGATATCTCAATACGAAATGGCTTTTAATATGCAGGTTTCGGTTCCGGAGGTCATGGATATTTCCAAAGAACCTGCCTACATCCACGAAATGTATGGAACCAAGCCCGGGCAGGCTGCATTCGCCAATAATTGTCTGCTGGCGCGAAGACTGGTCGAGCAAGGAGTACGGTTTGTGCAGCTTTATCACTGGGGTTGGGATACTCATGGCAATGTCGAACACGACTCTCTGCATCACGGGTTTGTAGAGCGATGCAAAGACGTGGACCAGCCCATGACTGCATTGATCAATGACCTTAAGCAGCGCGGCTTACTGGATGAAACGCTCATTATCTGGGGGGGAGAATTTGGCCGTACGCCGATGTGGGAAAACCGTGGCGGAAAAGTAGCGCCATTTAAAGGGCGCGACCACCACAATGAAGCATTTACGATGTGGATGGCGGGAGGCGGTGTGAAACCGGGCATAACATACGGAGAAACCGATGATATTGGTTATTACGGCGTCAAAGACAAGGTGCATGTCCACGATCTGCAGGCCACGATCCTTCACCTGCTGGGTATGGATCACGAAAAGCTGACCTATCACTATCAGGGAAGAGATTTTCGGCTTACAGATGTTGCGGGCAAGCTGATGCGGGACCTGGTAGGATAAATCAGGCAATTGTCCCTGCTGCATCCAGATTGCGGAGGTAGTTGCGATAAGCTTCCCTGACCATCCGGTTATTTTCGGAAGACAACTCCGGGTCAATATCTGCTAAAGCAAAAGCTGCTTCACGGGCAATTTTGAGGATGTCCTGGTCTTCGACCACGTTTGCGAGAAAAAATTCCGGTAGCCCGCTCTGGCGTGTGCCCAGAAAATCTCCCGGCCCGCGCAGTTCCAGATCAATTTCCGAAATTTTAAAGCCGTCGTTTGTATCGCGCATCGCTGCCAGACGTTTTTTGCCGTCTGCGGAAAGTTTATATCCTGCCATCAGCACACAATACGACTGAAAAGCACCACGCCCTACCCTTCCGCGCAGCTGATGAAGTTGAGACAAACCAAACCGCTCTGCATTTTCAATCAGCATCAACGTTGCATTGGGTACATCTACCCCGACTTCTATCACCGTCGTGGAAACCAGAATATGAGTTTCTTTTTTGACAAACCGCGCCATCTCAAACTCTTTGGCGTCGGGAGTCATTCGCCCATGTACGATTCCTACTCTGAAACCGGAAAAATGCCTTTCCAGCAGTTCATGCCCTTTTTCTGCGGCCAGCAAATCTACCTTTTCAGACTCCTCCACCAGCGGATATACGACATACGCCTGTCGCCCGGCTTCCAGTTCGCGGCGAATAAAACCAAAAACCTCCAGTCTTTTTGACTCACCAAAAACCATGGTTTTGATCGGTTGCCGGCCGGGAGGCAATTCGTCAATAATCGACACATCCACATCGCCATAGAGCGTCATGGCCAGCGTGCGGGGAATAGGCGTAGCTGTCATGAGCATATTGTGAGGGAAAGGATTGGCTTTCTGCCAGAGCCGGGCCCTTTGCATGACGCCAAATTTGTGCTGTTCGTCCACCACCACCAATCCCAGCCTGTGAAAGACGACAGGGTCTTCGATCAGCGCATGGGTTCCAATGGCAATATCCGTTTCCCCGCTGGCCAGACCGACTAATGCTTCGTCCCGCTCTTTCTTCTTTTGGCCGCCTACAAGCAGAGTTGTTTTCATCCCGGCAAGTTCGGCCATTTGGGAGATTTTTTTAAAATGCTGTTCGGCAAGAATTGCCGTAGGTGCCATGATCGCGGACTGGAAACCATTGTCTTTGGCCATCAGCATGGTCATAAAAGCGACCATGGTCTTTCCGCTACCGACATCTCCCTGGATGAGCCGGTTCATTTGCACAGGTTGCGCCAAATCGCGGCGAATTTCCTTCAGCACACGCTTTTGCGCATCGGTAAGCTCAAAGGGCATGTGGTTTTGGAAAAAATCGTTGAAATAATTTCCGATCTGCGTAAAAGGATTCCCCAGGTTGTGCGTTTTGGCATCTTTTCGCCGCCCGGCAAGCATAAGCTGGAAGAAAAAAAATTCTTCAAACTTCAGTCTCCATTGCGCCATTTCGAGTTTTTCCCAGCTTTCAGGAAAGTGAATATTCATGACAGCCTCCTTGTGAGAGATCAGGCCGTAGCGGCGGATAATATCAACGCTCAGGTTTTCGGCAATATGCTCATGGGCCTCTTCCAGTAATTTTCCCATGATGGTACGGATTCCGCGGGAGTCCATTCCCATACGGGAGAGTTTTTCGCCGGAAGGGTAAAAAGGAATGATTTTGAGAACATTTTTTGTCCCCTCCTCATCCTTCATATAATCAATCTCAGGGTGAGAAATCTGCAGTTTGCTGCCAAAGAGGGACGGCCGTCCAAATATGGTAATCTCTTCTCCGATTTTAATGGTCTTTTGTGCCCATTTTATTCCCTGAAACCAGTTAAGCTCAAGAAACCCGCTTCCATCTGTAAAGGCAGCAGTCATAAGTCCCCTGCCGTTGCGGGTTTTCACCACTTCTGACCGGGTGATCTTACCAACTAGCGTGACAAATGATTCTTCTCCGGTGATCTCATTGATACGGCTAATGCGTGTACGGTCCACATATTTGCGGGGGTAATACAGGACCATATCGCCATAAGTGCGGATATTGCATTCTTTGGCAAGTGTTGCGGCTCTTTGCGGGCCGACCCTTTTCAGGTAGGTAATATCTTTTTCCCAGACATTATACATGTGCAGGGACAAATTACGGCGTACCTGAGAGCTTTGCAAACATCGGACGCGCGGGAATGCCGATATATGTTTTTCCGGGTTCCAGATTGCGTGTAGCAACAGCACCGGCGCCCAGCAAACAGCCCTTCCCTAAAGTCAGACGAGGTAAAACAACAGCCCCTGCGCCGATTTCCACCTCTGCTTCGACCACCACTTCCCCACAGATGATTGCACCCGGCCCCAGGGTGACAAAATCCCCTGTTACCACGTCATGCGCCAGTGAAACACGGGGATTGATAAGGGTAAAAATGCCTGTTCTTATATCTGTCGTCAGCACGGCGCCGGGCAATACAATGGCGCCCAGGCCCAGATGCACATATTCTGAAGTAATGGCCGAAGGGTGAATAAGGCGAAAAGGTTCAAAACCTGCCTGTATATACTTTTCAGCTACTTTCCTGCGGCGGGTGGGATTGCCGATAGCTACGACAAAACGGATATGGCGGGAAAGATTGGCAAATGCCCATATATCGTCGCCAAGAACTGGTTCATTGTGAATATTTTTTTCACCGGAATCAGCGACAAAGCCCAGAAAATTCAAAGGACCGTTGTCAGAGAGATTATGGCGGTTGTGCTCCCGCAATGTCATCAGAGCCTCTCGTCCCAGCCCCCCTGCACCAATTATGATTACTTCATTTGCCATAACATTCCAGCGATTCTGTTTACTATCAGCAATTATCTACAAATTACAGAAACCCTCGCAAATGTCCCATTCTGCTTTTGCCGGAAAATTATTACGCTATTCTGAAAGAATATGAAGCATGCAGAAGATAATCTTTGGAGAAGTCAAATGTTTGCTTTTAAATTACAGAACTGTAATAACAATGAGACTACTTTTAAATTTTGGAGGTATGAAGAACTTTTTACGTTTTTTGGGCGCGCATATCGTGCTGGTTTTTTCCGTAGCTATGGTTACCGCTCAGCCCATTAGCAGTTATGTAGTTTCTCCGACACCTGTACTGGAGTGCAACAATACCCAGGTTACGATCAATGGTTTTTTGCCCTGTGGAAATGCTACTATTCAGGGAACAGGCCATACGATTGTCGGAAGCACGCTGTATGTAGATGTATTCATCCTGCAACCATTTATTTGTCTGCCGGTAATTCTGCCTTACAGTGTCACGGAAATCGTAGGTACAATACCTGCGGGGAATTACACAATAACCATCAGATATTTTGAGAATGGATTGAATCTTGCCTCTATGAGCGGGCCTCTGAATGTAATATCATGCTGTACTGTCAACGCCAATTTTACCGCCAGCAGCCTTACCGGTTGCCCGGGAGACAGTCTGACCTTTACGGCTAATGACCCTTCACTATCCAGTTACTCATGGACTGTCGGAGGAAATGTGATTGGTACCAGTTCTGTGGCAGGGTTTACTTTTCCTTCAACAGGTTCTTCTACCGTTTCGCTTACAGCAGGAAACGGCGCATGTACCGCCTCTACTTCCAAAACGGTCAATATCACCCAGCCGCAACTTTCATTTGGCCAGGTGAATATCGAGAGTTGCCCCGGTACGCAAAACGGAAGCATTGACCTGCAGGTTACCGGCGGCATAGCGCCCTATACGTATGCATGGTCCAATGGAAGCACAACACAGGATCTCACTCAGTTGTCTGCCGGAACTTATACGGTAACCGTTACAGACAACCTGGGCTGTACGGCTATTGACTCTGTTACTGTCGGCGCAGGCACGCCTGTAGTAGCAGATTTCACTTCCAGTGCATTCATTAAATTATGCAAAGGAGAATCGGCCACATTTACAAGTACAGGCACCGGAGCAGTGCAATACAACTGGACTTCAAATGGTACACTCTTTAACCAAAACGCTGTTGCCAACTATACATTCGCAGATACGGGTTTATATACCATTATGCTAGTGGCTGCCAACGTTACCTGTTCCGATTCCGCCAGCCAGACGTTTCTTGTCTCAGAGCCCGTTCTTTCTGCTTCCACGACAGACGAAACCTGTAACGGCACTTTGGACGGAGGAATTGATCTGACTGCCAGTTCCGGGATTTCCCCTTATACTTTTTCATGGTCAAATGGAAGCACATCCGAAGACCTTTCACAAATTGGCGCGGGCGACTATATAGTTACCGTAACAGACAGTCTGGGCTGTAGCAGGACAGATACATTTACCGTGGGGAGTGCCATTGGTGTCGTAGCACAATTTAATGCTTCGGGATCTGGATCGGTCTGCCCGGGCGATACGCTGGATTTTACGAATACGAGTACGGCAGGCACAACAGCTTTATGGTTGAGTGACGGGATACCTTTTTCAAGCACCACTGACGCCAGTTTTGTATTCCCGGACAGCGGCTCAACCACAATTTCCCTCATTGTAAACCTGCTGACATGTGCAGATACAGCGACCACCACATTTACCATCAATGAAGCACCCTCTGTAGTTGCCCAGCTTACGGGAGAAACCTGTCCTGAAAGTGAGGATGGGGCCATTGACCTGAATCTCACCGGAGGCGTAGGGCCATTTAGTTTTGAGTGGTCAACCGGAGACGTTACAGAAGATATTTCATCCCTTGGCGCGGGAGATTACGCCCTCCGGCTTTCTTTTGGTCCTTCATGCAAATGGACAGACACCTTTGAAATTGTAACACTGGGCGGGGTTTCGGCTGCATATAATTACCAGGTATTAACTACCGGTATTCAATTTACCGACATGTCGGATACGACCACAACTACCTGGGCGTGGGATTTTGGCGATGGTTTAGGAACAAGCAATGTACCAGATCCCTTTTATGAGTATGCACTGAAAGGCGATTATCAGGTATGTCTGACGGTTACAGACCGGTTTGGCTGTGCAGATACCCTCTGCGAGATCATTACTTACACAGCCGGAATTGACGGAAGAGAGCTACTCAATATCAAAGGATATCCCAACCCGGTACAGCGTGAATACTGGCTTGACCTGAGCAGTATTTCTGGCAAACCCGTTCAGATACGGCTATACGATCTGGCCGGTCGTCTGGTGATGAGCCGCGAAGAAACCGCAGGATACCTCACCAAACTTTATCTCGGCACCCTGAGTTCCGGCACTTACCAGCTGCTTTTGCTCACAGACCAGGGATACTTTGAAACAAGAATCAGCAAAGAGTAGGGACAGACAGGCATAAGAATGCGACAATATGGAAAGTTTTGCAGGAATATGAGCCTGTTAGTGTATATTGCTTTGAATAATCACGCGCTGGCTTATATATTGCAGTAATTAATCCAAATATTATGCGATTAGTTCCAGGTCACCTGCTGATTGGACTGGGTTTTTGCCTGGTGTTAGCCAGTTGTCAGGGGAACAATAATATTTCAGATAACACACCTCCCGGTTTTACGGATAATGTTACTGCTGATACTACCGAGATTCCTCAGGAGAAAGTAGCGATTTGCGTATGGGATGTCGCAGGGTTGCGCGTGGAGCCCGGCAGTAAGAAACTGACCAAAGACAAAAAAAACAACTATGTGGAGTCCGTCTATTACGGAGAGAAGGTAGAAATGCTGGGAGAGGAACTGGAGATTGAATCAGAAAACCGCAACTATATGAAAGTGCGGCTCCAGGATGGTCAGGAAGGTTGGGTACACGATTATGTATTTGAGAAAAATGCGACCCTCGCAGCCGTTATTAAAGAAGCCGAATTATACCGCCGCCCGGATATCATGACTTTGCGGGACGACAAACTTGAACTGGGAGAAATTGTCGTAACGATGGAAAGACAGGGAGACTGGCTCCATGTTTCGGGAAGAGAAAAGAGGAAAAAAGGCTGGATCAAAACGGAAGAGAATCTCAGTTTCAACACCCGTGATGTGAAACTTGCTCTGCTTTATTATAAAGCCCTTCAGGAGAAAGCCGTAGAAACCCGAAAGGCCCGTCTGAATGATATACTCAAGGAAAAGGCTTTCTCCGGCTCTGTCCTGCTCGACCTGGTTCAATCCAATCTGGATTCAGGTGCGCCACTTCCCCTGCCGCAGAACTAACATTTTGCATTTTATCTGTCGGGAAAAATTGCTAACTTGAAGAAAGAAAGTGGTCAGTTGAAAAAATATTTCATTTCCTGGCAACTTTCCACAAACACATCAGTATTAAACAGAGACTTACCACATCAACATTGTACACTATGCAATTTTCAGACCCGGAAGATAAATTCAAAATTGTAGAGGTTGAAGTTTTTGACGATGACAACTACGAAAATGATAAAAAGTATAATTCGGAAGCTTCTGTCGTAATTCCCCGGACACAAAACGAGGAAAGTGAAAATACGAACACCCGGCGCAAAACCCGCGAAGTTCCCAAAGAAAAACAATACAGAAAAAACCAGTATGGCTGGGCTTTTTTTCTTTCGAGTTTGTTTCTCGGCATAGGTATTACCGCGACGACTGATGCCCCGATAGGCATTTTTGCCGGGCTGAGCGTAGGATTCCTGTTTTTCGTAGATCCTATCTACAACAAAGTAATGGACATAATCGAAAGCCGCTGATTTATTTTTCGAAAAAAAATATTCAATATACCATGGATTCCCCCGCCTGCTTTGCAGACGGGGTTTTGTTTTTAGGGGAAATCATGCAGATATTTACAGGATCATTTTTCCTAAAAGCCATCTGAATTATGAGTCATTCCGAAATCCCATCTACCTACGTGCGCGACGAAGTATTTTCCATCATTTCCAAAGAAGAAAAAAGGCAAAAAGAAGGCATCGAGCTGATTGCATCTGAGAACTTTGTGAGTGAGGAGGTGATGCGTGCCGCAGGTAGCTGTCTCACCAATAAATATGCAGAAGGTCTCCCCGGAAAACGCTACTACGGCGGTTGCCAGCATGTAGATGAAGTAGAAGAGCTTGCGCGGGAAAGAATTAAAGCGCTTTTTGGTGCTTCATGGGTGAATGTTCAACCCCACTCCGGAGCCCAGGCCAATGCGGCCGTTATGCTCGCCACCATTCAGCCAGGTGATACCATTATGGGTTTTGACTTGTCTCACGGCGGGCACCTCACCCACGGTTCGCCTGTCAATTTTTCAGGTAAACTGTATCGCCCTGTTTTTTATGGAGTCGGCAGAGACACCGGCCGGGTGGATATGGATCAGGTAAGAGACACGGCCCGCAAAGAAAAGCCTAAACTGATTATTACGGGAGCGAGCAGCTATTCACGCGACTGGGACTACGCGACATTCCGGGAAATCGCAGAAGAAGTGGGTGCGATCCTTATGGCAGATATTTCACATCCTGCCGGTCTGATTGCAAAGGGTCTTCTGACAAACCCGCTTCCCCATTGCCATATCGTGACTACGACTACCCACAAAACCCTCAGGGGTACACGTGGCGGATTGATTATGGTCGGAGACAATACTTCAAATCCGATGGGAATCAAAACAGCCAAAGGCACCCTTCGCACCATTGGGTCGCTGCTTGACAGCGGGGTTTTCCCTGGTACCCAGGGTGGGCCGCTGATGCATATCATCGCAGCCAAAGCGGTAGCTTTTGGCGAGGCACTTCGCCCTGAGTTTAAAACCTATGGCGAACAGGTAATGAAAAATGCCAAAGCACTTGCCAGTGCTATGCTGGCCCTTGGTTATGGGGTAATCTCCGGGGGCACCGACAACCATTCGATGCTGATTGACCTGCGAAATAAAAAAGTTACCGGAAAAATTGCCGAAGATACTCTCGTAAAGGCAGATATTACCATCAATAAAAACATGGTCCCTTTTGACTCCGAAAGCCCCATGGTTACGAGCGGAATCCGACTCGGTACTCCGGCACTTACCACAAGGGGGTTGAAAGAAAATCATATGGAAATGATTGCTTCGTTTATAGATCGGGTGCTTGTCGATTACAACAATGAGACAGTTATTACCCAGGTAAAAGGTGAGGTGAACGAGTTTATGAGCGATTTCCCCATGTTCCAATGGTAAATCTTCGTCCGCGTCACCTGGATTAATGATTTTAACACGAGCTACAATGAAGGTATTTTCCAGGTTTTCGCTTTTTCTTTGCCTGTTAATTTTGGGGATCCATGTATCCTTTGGGCAATTTATATCTACAGAGCACATTTTTGCCGCCGACGGATATAGTGTTTTTGAGGTAGGCTACCCGCTGAAATTGGCACAAGGGGCAGACCATAAGTTTGTTTTCATGGAATACTGGATGGCGGGAAAAGAAAAACGCCGGACGGAAAATTATTATATCCAGAGTTATGGTATCCGCGATTACGTAGAACACTGGTTTCAACCCGTAACCAACGAAGGTTTTGAACCTATGCAGGTAACAGACCTCCGGCGACTGGAAAATGTGTACGCAGTAATTGGTCTTCAATATTTTCAGGAAGAAAAAGAAACCCATACGGTGTCTCGCTTTTTTACGCTTGACGGTAGTTCCAAATCAACCGAACCAGTTAAGATTTCTTCCTATACCAAAAGACCCCGGAAGGATTACGAAGAGCGGATCGAGGTTTCTCCCCGCATGAAGTATATGGTCTGGATGGGGAAAATTCTGGAAAACTATTACTTCAGTGTGTGGGACGGCAATGGGAATGAGGTTTGGAAAAAACAGCTGGATATTCCCTACATTCAGGATAAGTACAAGGTCAAAGACCTCCGGGTTGACGACAAAGGCAACCTGTATTTTCTGATGGAACCCAATGTACCGGTTGTTTTCCGAAAAGAGAAAAAACCATTGATTCTGCTCAGGTATATTGTAGAAAAAGAAGAGTTCCTGACAGAAATTGTCTCACTTGACGGCTTGTCCGATGTAATGGATTCACACCTGGCTTTTCTGCGCAACTACGACATCATTGTTGCAGGCGTATTATCCACTGAAGGAGCTACAGGGATTCGCAATGGTGTAAACGCAGAGACTGAAGGAGGCTCCAGAGCGTGGACACACGTGTTTTTAAAAAGGTATAGCCGGGAAGAAAACAATTGGAACCAGCTTACACTTGCGGCCGATTCGATTTCCCCGATTCCCGAAAAATGGATCAAACATTATCAGGAACGAGGCTCTGACTTTAGTCTTTCCAAAATCATAACTGAAAACGAGACAGCCGTTGTCATTTTGGAAGAACACTATATGACCAAGAAAAAACTTTACTATTACGACCTGGGATGTCTGGGCTTTAATACCACTACCGGAGGGCTGGTCTGGAATGAAATTGTGGAAAAACGGCAACGCGACTCACAGTCCAATGCGTTTATGTCTTATGTAGCGGGTATTGCCCGGGACCGGCTCCGGCTGGTTTATCTCTCAGAAAGAGGCGCTTCGGGCGAACTGCTATGTACATCCATCGAACTGGATACAGGCAAAAGAAAAGATAAAATGCTCGCCTCCAACGAAGCTTCCAACTACCTTTTTTTCCCGGCAAGGTCTGGTATGGTGAGTAATTTTGAGATGGTACTGATCGGAATGGGCAATCCCGACCAGAATGATTTTAAATTGATTACGATTTCCTTTTAAATTGCATATAGTTTGCAGACATTTGATATGATTCAAAGGCAATGGGTATAATTACAAAATTTAAACAGTTCAGAAGCGGGGGTTCCACATCCAATGGCAAAGGGAAAAAAACCGATGCAAAAGTGGAAGAAGAAAAGGAAATGTCCTTTCTTGAGCATCTGGAAGAATTGCGCTGGCACCTGATCCGGAGTTTTGCAGTCATTCTGGTTGTGGCCATCGTCATCTTCACCAAAATTCAATGGTTTCTTGACAATGTGATCCTCTTTGCATTTGACAAAAACTTCCCTTTACACCGGTTTCTCTGTAATTTGAATGCCGATCTTTGTTTCGAAAAGATTGGGGTCATATTTATTGCAATTGAGCCTTACGAGCAGTTTTTGAAGTCAATCAGCATTTCTCTGATCGCTGGTTTTATCATTTCCTTCCCTTATTTTGCCTGGGAAATCTGGCGTTTTATCAAACCCGGACTTCATCCCCGTGAACAAAAAGGGATGAGAGGAAATGTCTTAGTCATGAGTATGCTCTTTTTCATGGGCGTAGCATTTGCCTACTATATTGTCCTCCCTTTCTCCGTACAATTTCTTGCAAGCTATAAGATATCCGCAGACATCGAAAACCAGTGGAAAATCGGGAATGTCATCGCGATGGTCACCCAGATCGCAATTGGTGGCGGAGTGATTTTCGAACTGCCGATTGTGGTTTATTACCTCGCCAAAATTGGCCTGGTAACGCCTGAGTTTATGAAAACGTACCGGCGCCATGCAGTTGTTGTACTGCTTGTACTTGCAGCTGTTGTTACTCCTCCCGACTGGATTACTCAGGTGCTGGTATTTTTGCCGCTGATGGTACTGTACGAGATCAGCATAAAAATTGCAGCAGTTGTTACAAAAAACAGAGAGAAAGAACTCGCAGAAGAGCTTCCCAAGGCTGAATAATTAATGACGGACACTTATGACGATTGGTATTGCAGCAGACCATGCAGGGTTTGCTTATAAGGAAATGCTGAAAAGCTACCTCATTGAGAAAGGCTTTGAAGTCAAAGACTATGGCACAAACAGTCCGGAATCTTCAGATTATCCGGACTTTGCCCACCCCCTTTCAGAAGCTGTGAGCAATGGAACAGTAGAAAAAGGTGTTGCTGTCTGTGGCAGTGGGGAAGGCATGTGTATTACGGCCAATAAACACCCGAAGGTACGGGCAGCCCTGGTATGGAATGAGGAAGTAGCCGCACTCAGCCGCGAACACAATGACGCCAATATTCTCTGTCTCCCCTCGCGGTTTATCGATACAGACACTGCGCGCAAACTGGTCGACATATTTTTTGCCACTGCCTTTGAAGGAGGCAGACATGCCCGCAGGGTAAATAAAATCTGAACCGTCGGTCTTGGCAAATCTCGAAGATCTCCTCACCGAAATCAGGGCCTGCCGATATTGTGAGGCACATCTGCCTTTAGGTCCCCGTCCGGTACTAAGTGCCGGCAAAGATGCCGCCATTTTGATTGCAGGACAGGCACCGGGAACCCGGGTTCATGCTACAGGCATTCCATGGAACGACCCGAGCGGAGACCGGCTTCGTACATGGCTGATGATGGGAAAAGACCTTTTTTACGACGAAAATCGCATCGCCATAGTGCCGATGGGGTTTTGTTATCCGGGAAAAGGTAGCAGTGGCGACCTCCCGCCCCGCCCCGAATGTGCGAAGCTATGGCACGAAAAACTGTTGAAACAACTCCCGGCTGTCAAGCTCAAACTGGCCATCGGCCAGTACGCTATCGGTTACTACCTCGGCGATAAAAAGAAAAAGACCCTGACCGAAACCGTACAAAACTGGGAAAACTATCTCCCGGAGGGTATTATTCCCCTACCACATCCCTCGCCAAGAAATCTGCTTTGGTTGAAAAAAAACCCGTGGTTTGAAGAGGAACTTATTCCCGTAATCCGTATGAAAGTCTGGGAAATGCTCGGGTAATTACTCCTCCAGATAGATATGTGAAGCTACCAAAACTTCCGTATTGGGTTTGGCAAACTCAATCAAAAACTCCCCCTTACCATTATAATCATCAAACGGCAAAAAGTATGAGACATGTGTGTCTTGTACCTTAAGCGGAAAAGATTGCTGCGCAATCAGGCCGGTCTTTTGCCCATCTCTGATCTCATAAATCGAGCCTGTGATATAATCATATGGAAATGGCTCCAATGCAACGCACTTCACAAATACCCGGGTTGCGGGCGGGAAATGGTCATTTTTCCCCATACATTCATCATTCTCACCCAAAGAAGTACAAAACTCAATGGAATAAGGTGCAGGAGACGAAGACTTACAACCGTTTCCCACCAAAACCAACGCCGCAGCCAACAACCATAAATAATATTTCATTTTCATAAGTAAGAGCTTTCTTTAACTGACAAATGTAGCGTAAAATTATTTCCTTAGCCAAACAGCTACCTCAAAGCATAGCCGTCATCATTTCCTCAAATACATGCGGGGTCTCTATCCAATAAGTTTGGATTCCCAAAGATTTTGCGGTTTCAATATTGGGAAGCGAGTCGTCGAGAAACAAAGTTTCTTCTGCTTTCCAACCCATTTCGGCCAAAGCCTGAAGATATATTTCCGGATCGGGTTTTCTCACGCCCATTTCAAATGAAAGAAAAATACGATCCATACAATCAAACATAGGCTTACATGCCGGATAATAGGTATCGTAATGGTGTTTGTTGGTATTGCTCAGCAACGCCAGTCTGTATTTTTGTGAAAGCTGTTGCACGGCTTCGACTCTGCCCGGAAAAACACCGATCAGCAATTGGGTCCATATATCTTTTATTTCTTCCAATGTTCCGGTCAGGGAAAATGTGTTTTTTAAGCCTGTTGCAAATTCATCAATATCTGCATGCCCATTGTCCAGAAGCGTAAACCAATGGTGCTGCCCGCTTTTCCCGTAATCGATAGGCTCAGCACCGGGGGCTCTCATTTGGTTGTATCGCTCAAGGGTGGACTGAATGTCAATATCATATAACACACCGCCAAGGTCAATAAGCATATTTTGGATGGGCATAGAGAAAATAAGATTAGGTTTCTGCAAATATAGGGGAAAATCCCTCCAGCATTTCTACAATCTTGCGGGCATTTCTCTCATTGTTAAATGACAAATTAAGCGAGGCTTTACGCTGCGCGATATCTATTTCGGTGAATGCCTGACGGAATAAATCTTTAATCTGTTCCTGAAATTCATGGGGCTCATTGGCCACCACACAGTTAAACTCCAGTCCTGTACGGCTTACCATCAGGGAGTTTGCGACACAAAATCTCCCGGTAAACAAACTGTTGATTAGCTTTAACTTGATACCCGTAGCCTGAAAAGTAGGCAAAACATGCACATGTGCCTCCCGCAATAAATCCATCATTTCTGCTTCTCCGGGGTTATGACGCAGAGAGATATGATCAAACCGGTTGATCGCTTCGATAAGTTCTGGCATAGGCTCAGCCCCCGCGATAATCAGCGGAATCTTCATATCCGCAAATACCTCATAAATCAGAAACAATGCCGCCTCATGGTTTTCGGGCACGCTGAGTTTTCCGTGGTAGATACAATATTTTCCACTACCCGCTTTACTCAGCACGGATGTATAGGGATGAAATGCTGGTATATAAGTGACGGTGTCAAACTTTTCCCTGTAATACTCCGTGTCTTTGGGAGAAATCGTAAGGATCTTATCTGCAAAACTGAGTATGTTTTCAAAATGCTGCAATTGCCGGGATTCTGCCTCAAAATACTTACGCTGCCAATATCGGCTTTCCCGCTGCGACAACTGATAATAATATTCCCATTCGATATTGTGCATCCGCACGATTTTCAGCCTTTGCTCAAAATCAGGATGGCTCAGGTAAAAGGTCGTATGCAGCCCTTCAAATAAAATCGGAATATCATCCATCAGCAACCGGGCCAGCAATTCATCAGAACTCCTTGAACTTACAATATGCGGATACCGCACCGGAAGTGAACTCACGATCCCTTTTCGGGGATAATAGTACACCTCCTCACACAGGTCGTCAAGCTCTGCTGCCGGGTAACGTCCATATTCAAAACAGTGCAAGTGCACTTTCACACCCAGCTCAACCAGCGTCCTGATTTTATAATACACGTCGATCACCCCACCGTAGTTTGCCGGATAGGGAATATCAAAGGATATGACGTGCAGATGCATATTGTCTGTTTAACGCAAATTTTCAAAAAAATAATAAAAGCTAAAAACGATCATGGTTCAGATGTGATTCGCAACAATTGAAACCCTGATTCTATGTATTGCCCTTCCTCAATATAAACGGCCGTGATGGTTCCTGATGATTTGGCGTACAAGGTATGTTCCATTTTCATAGATGACAATACCATTAGCGGTTCACCCTCATGTACTCTTTGCCCTTCAGAGACGATTACCCTGACAACTTGTGCAGGCATGGGGGCTATATACCCACCTGAAACGCTTTCATTCTCCTTTACAGGAAACCGGTCGGCCAGCCGAAGTGTGTTGTTTCCAAAGGTTTCATGAAACAGGAAAAAATCCTCACCGGATTTGGCCAATTCAAAAGAAAATCTCTCCTCCTCACATTCAAAATGTACGCGTTCTTCGTCTCCACCTATCCATTTTACCGCAAAAATCCTGGCTTCTGTCAGAAACTCAAATAGCCGCTCTCCGAGATACCTGTATTTCAGGAAAATCTTTTCCTCCGCCGCAGAAAAATGCATCTCCTGATGCTGATAAAAGCTGTTTCGCCAGCCGGAAGGAATATGGGGAAGGATGGTACGGCGATTTTCTTTGTGATGCCATTCATACAATGATGCGGCTATTGCAGCGTGAGTCAACCGATATTTATGGCTGTGAGGAAATGTTTTGGAGGCCAGCTGGTTTTGCAGAAAATGTGTGTCGTAATTTCCCTTCTGAAAGTTTTGATCCTGAAGGATGGCCAGCAAAAAATCCTGATTGGTGGGAATTCCGAGACAAAGCATATGCCGGAGCGCATAGGCCATTTTCCGGTGAGCCGTTTGCCGGTTAGGAGCATGGATGATAATTTTTGCGATCATAGAATCGTAAAAAGCGGAAACTTCTGATCCTGTTTGTACCGCTGTTTCGATCCGCAGACCTTCAAGCCCGGGCACAGACCATCGCAATATTTTTCCGGTTACGGGCAAAAAGTCTTGTGTCATATCCTCCGCACAAAGACGGGTTTCGATGGCATATCCCTGGCTTTGAATTTCCGACTGATTGAGACGGAGCGGTTGCCCTGCTGCGACTTCAATCTGCATTTCCACCAAATCCAGACCAAGGATCGCTTCGGTCACCGGATGTTCGACCTGAAGACGGGTATTGACTTCCAGAAAATAAAACAGATTTTCAGGTGTGAGGATAAACTCTACCGTACCGGCATTGTCGTAGTTGATAGCTTTCGCAGCAGTAAGGGCGGCTTCCCCCATTTTTTGGCGGAGTTCGGGCGAAAGAACCGGAGACGGACTTTCCTCCACAATCTTTTGATACCGGCGTTGAATCGTGCATTCCCTTTCGAGCAAATGAATAATGTGCCCGTGCTGATCGCCCATAATCTGAAACTCAATATGCCGGGCTGAGGGGAAATATTTTTCAATGATCAGTTCATCATTGCCAAAAGCGCCTTCGGCTTCTCGTTTGGCTGCTGAGATCGCAGCCGCCAGCTCATTTTCAGCCTCAACCAAACGCATGCCCCTGCCACCTCCTCCAGCTGTAGCCTTCAGCAACAGAGGAAAACCAATGGATAAGGCCTCCTTTCTCAGCCTTTCCTCCGACTGATCTTCTCCCTGATAACCGGGAATGACAGGCACTCCCATCGCTGCCATCAGCTTTTTGGCTTCAGACTTTAAGCCCATTTTTTCAATCGCCGCTGTATGTGGGCCGATAAAAATCAGTCCGGCATCTCTGCATTTCCGGGCAAAACCAGCATTCTCGGCCAAAAACCCATAACCCGGATGGATTGCATCTGCACCTGCCCGCTTTGCTGTTTCGATAATTTTGTCCTGATTGAGATAGGAAGCGGAGGGAAGACTGCCTCCGATCATAAAAGCAGAATCTGCTGCTTCTACAAAAGGAGCGGATTGATCTGCCTCAGAATACACGGCAATGCTTCGGATGCCCATCTTCCGGCAGGTGCGGATAATACGACTGGCGATTTCACCGCGGTTGGCTATGAGGATTGCATTCATAAATATTTAGAACCTGAATACACCATATTTCTCCGCTCCTTTAACCGGTTGGTTATTGACAACCGCGAGGCATATCCCCAGGTAGTTTCGGGTTTCCCGGGGGTCAATCACCCCGTCGTCCCAGACCTGACCAGTTGAATACCAGGCTTCGGAAAGTTTTTCATTTTCTGAAATCATATATTCCCTCAATTTCCCGGCCTGAATTTCATCGAAAGGCAACCCTGCTTTTTCGGCGGCCTGCCTTTGAATGATTTCCATGACACCGGCCAGCTGTTCGGGTCCCATCACGGCAATTTTGGCGTTGGGGTAGGAGAATAAAAAACGCGGCTGATAAGCGCGGCCATTCATCGCATAATTTCCTGCCCCATAAGAGGCCCCCATCATAATCGTAATGGAAGGGACTTCGCTATTAGCAACAGCATTGATCATATTTGCACCATCTTTGATCATCCCCCCTTCTTCGTAGGATTTTCCGACCATAAAACCCGTGATATTTTGAAGGTAAATAATGGGCGTATCGTTGGTATTGCAAAGCTGGATAAACTGCGCGCCTTTGCGGGCTGATTCAGAGAAAAGTACGCCGTTGTTTGCCACAATCCCCACAGGATAACCATGAATATGTGCCCACCCGGTAACAAGCGTTGGTCCATACTCCGCTTTAAACTCCGAAAAACGGGAACCATCCACAACGCGGGTGATGACCGCTCTGGCATCAAAAGGCACTTTGATATCAGCCGAAACCACCCCTAAGAGGTCGTCGGGGGAAAAAACCGGAGGATCAATCATCTCCGGCACAGGAGAAAAATGCGTTTTGGGGGGGCGCAGGATAGCGACAATTTCCCTTGTAAGGCGAATGGCATCATATTCATTCTCAGCCAGATAGTCTGATACCCCAGATACACTGCTATGCATTTTTGCGCCACCGAGGCTTTCGTCATCGGTAATTTCGCCCGTAGCCATTTTTACCAGTGGCGGTCCTGCCAGAAAAACTTTCGCCTGGTGTTTAACAAAAATGGCGTAGTCAGACATTCCCGGCACGTAAGCACCGCCGGCGGTGGCATTGCCGAATACGACCGAAATCGTAGGAATACGAAGTTTGGAACGACGCGTAATATCGCGGAAGCTGGCACCCCCGTAGTTGAAAATTTTTGCCTGTTCGGGCAGGTTGGCACCCGCACTTTCAACCAGATTGATGAGCGGCAGCCCATTCTCCTGCGCAATCTCTCCCAGGCGCAAACTCTTTTGTAAAGTAGCATAATCTACGGCTCCGCCTTTATGCGTGCCGACGTTGGCGCTGATCATAACCAGCCTGTCACAAACTAATCCCACACCTCCGACCACCGTTCCTCCGGGCCCAAACCCTTTGGTTCCCAGCCCCGCAAGGGGAAGCAGTTCCAGAAAAAAACTGTCCCGGTCGAGGAGAAGTTCGATTCGCTCCCGGGCGAGAAGCTTTCCCTCTTTTCGGGCACGGTTGATATGTTTTTCTTCTCCCTGATAACGGCTTTGAGCCATTTTCTTTTCCAGTTCTGCTATCAGAGTCATCATAACCTCACGGTTTTGAACAAACTGCACAGACCGGGGGTTTATATTAGAAGAAAGTTGTTTCATATTAGGGAGCTACAATGATAAGCAGGAATTAAATAGGTGAATATTCCTTTTAATTTCAAACTTATGAATGGATATTCAATCAGGATTTCTACCCAAATCAACTACTATGCGAAAACTACTGCTCTTCCTGGTCGGGATATACCCGGGCTGGACTACGCTTTCCGCTCAGACCATGATTCTCCACCCATCTATCGAAACGATGGGGGTGGAGGTTACCCTGCCGGCAGGCTATGACAATGATCGCTCCTCAAAATGTCTGATTTACTATAAACCCGCAGGCAGTGCACAGTGGCTGGAAGGATTACCCGCCGACCGCATCAATTTTGCCGGGCAGGACGAATTTCGCGGCAGCCTCTTTAATCTGGATGCAGCGACCCCTTACGAGGTGCAGGTTACCCTTCAGGATTCAATCCCTGTAATCAGCAGCCAGTCTCTGCCGGTGCAGACTATTTCCACCCGAAGTGAAATCACCATCACCCCCATGGGAAACATCAAATGGGTAAGCCCGGTAGGAACTGCAAATGCAGCTTATTCGCAAACAGACCCGGGGAATATTGCCGCACTGTTTGCCGAAGGGATTAGTTGTGGAACAACAATCATGGTTATGGACGGAATCTATGATGTCGAAGGATTGCAACTGACGATTTCGGAAAATTGCACAGAAAACACACCGATCATCCTCATGGCCGCTCCGGGCGCAAGACCCGTATTTGATGGCGCCTATCGCACCAAACTCGAATTTGCCCAGTTGCCGACAGATGCAAAAATGTTTTATGCCGAATTACCCATTGGCACAGGCTATACCAACCTGTGTATCGTGGATTCTGTCATGTTATACCCCTACCCCTCCGTCTCCCCCAACAACCTTGTGGGAAACTACAGCCTTTCTGCGCTTGACTTCAACTACGACGGTTTTGTCAGGGATCAAAGTCTGATATACATTAAAACCGCGGAAGGCACCAATCCCAACAATGTATCAGTCACGATCTCCAAAGGATTCAGGTTTTTGACGGTATATGGCGGCGGTAAAAATGCCTGGCTTCGCATCAAGGGACTTACCATTAAAAACTACTGCAATGCCTATGTAAACGGTGCGACAGTTTTTACTGCTATGGGACTCGACATCCGCGCTGCCAGTCAGATTGTCATTGACAGTTGCGTCTTTGCCTACAACAATACCCCTATGTATTTCACAGGCAAAAGCAATTTTCTCACCATACAGAACTGTAGATTTGAAGACCAGACCGGGCTATGGAGTCATGGGATGATCAAAAAAAGCGTCTCGGATCAGACCTTTTTTGTGCCTACTTCCCTGGGCAGACAACTCGAAAATGCAGCCATAGTCATTGCTCCCGGCTGGCCTACAGAAGGGATTATCATCAAAAACAACCATTTTTCAGGTATAAATAGCGGCATTATCAGTAACGGAGTAGCCAGCATTCCGAGTGAGGTAGATATTTATGAGAATACATTCGTCCAAAACTTTGATGCCATAGAAACAGACGGAGACTGGTGCAACCTGAGAGTATGGAAAAACCAGATTTCCCGCTGTCTGGCAGGTTTTTCAAATGCACCACCGGAGATCGGCCCCCGATATTTTTACAGGAATACAGTCTACGATATCATCAGCAGGCAGAACGTACAGAATGACCCTTATTATGTCGGCTGTGCGCCACCGACCACCTATTTTTCGCAGGGGCTGGGAATAAAAACCAATTTTGGCGGATCGATCAATCCCAACCCTTCAGCGATGTATTTTATTAACAATACTTTCCATACCGCTGATGCACTGGGTTTTATGATGTACCAGTGGGATTCTGAATGGAAGAAGCTGTACAGTATCAACAATATTTTTTATTCCTCCGGGGACAACCTGTTTTTTCAGACCAACGCGCTCAACAATCCAGACTACCAGTTTCGCTCAGACCATGACAATTATTATATCAATGGCAATAAACCCATCTGGACTTATAAAGAAGAGCACGGACAATACGACTGCCATTATATCCTGAAAACGATTGATCTTGATCCGGAAATATCTGCAATCACCGGCAGCCCGAAGGTATCGTTTAATATTTCGTACCAGAAAGATCCTGAATTTATCTCAGCAGCCAACGGCAACTTTAACCTGAAGCCTTATAGTCCGGTAATTGATGCGGGAGTAGCGGTGAAAGGCTTTTACGATTTTGAAGGCCCCAGGCCCGACCTGGGGGCGTGGGAGTATCCCTATGCAAGCAGCATTCATGCTGACCAGCAAAGAGTTTCACTGAATATTTACCCCAATCCCTCTGAAGGACCATTTTTTCTGGAGACAGAATATACGTTGGAGTCAGTACGTGTTTACAATTCGTTGGGGCAGGAAGTGCGTGTGATGACAGAAATTTTGCCCGGCAGACAGAAGGCCGAGATCACCGTCATGGATCAGGCAGGTGTGTTTTACATCGTGGCAGAAACCAGTAGTGGGCCCATTTCGGGGAAAGTTGTGGTAGTAGATAAATAATAGAGTGTTTATATTTATCATCTGAATAACCCCCTACACATATGCACGCAGGCAAAAATTTTTCACTCCAACAAGTCCTGATCTGGACGCGAAGAGATATCCTCCTTTTCACAATCATCGCAGCTTTTCCGACATTTCTTTACCAAATTCTGGGATGGAAATGGCTGTCTATCCCCTGGTTGCCGATTGCACTCATTGGTACAGCCGTGGCCTTTCTGATCGGCTTTAAAAACAACGCTTCTTACGACCGGCTTTGGGAAGCCCGGCAAATCTGGGGAGCGATCGTCAATTCCAGCCGCACGTGGGGCATTTTGGTAAAAGATTTTATTACCAACAGACACGCGACAATCCCGGTCGGAGACGAAGAGCTTCACCAACTGCACACCCAACTCATCTATCGCCATATTGCATGGCTTACCGCGCTGCGTTTTCAGTTGCGGCAACCCCGAACATGGGAACACCAGGAAAAAAACTACAACAAAGAATACAGAAAAAGATTCCCTGTTCCGGAATATGAAACCAGTTTTGAAGATGAACTCACCGCTTTTCTGCCCGAAACGGAAAAGCAGTCTGTACTAAAGAAAAAAAATACAGCTACCCAGATCATTGGGCTTCAGTCAGCGCATCTCCGAAAACTTTTAGACCAGGGATTAATCGAAGATTTCCGTCATATGGAGCTGGCAAACCTGCTTGCATCATTTTACGACCAGCAGGGAAAATGTGAAAGAATCAAAAACTTCCCCTACCCCCGCCAGTTTGCCACGGTAAACCTGTTTTTTGTGCGGCTATTTATTATCCTCGTTCCGTTGGGGATGTTACAGGAATTTGAAAAACTAGGAGAAAATTTCGTTTGGCTCACCATTCCTTTCAGCGTGCTGGTTTCATGGGTATTTAATACCATGGAAAAAATCGGGGAAGCCACCGAAAACCCCTTTGAAGGCGGAGCCAATGACATCCCCATGACTGCGCTGACACGCACGATAGAAATCGATCTGCGCGAGATGCTCGACGAGACCGAAATACCTCCGGCGCTTCAGCCTGTAAACAATATCCTGATGTAAACCTCAGATGGTAACTCTTGCTCCGGCCGCGGCAGAGCGGTATATGGCTTCCACCACTCTGATATCAGCGAGGCCTTCTTCGCCGGGTGCAATTACTTCCGTATTGTTTTTGATTGCCATTGCGTCGTCATCCATCTGGTGTGCCTGCTGATTGGGCAGGGTAGCGTTGAGGATAATCCCTTTGCTGGTCTGGCCTTTAATGCCACTGTATCCCTGAAAAGGCACAAGTTCGTACCAGCCTTTGGCGCAATCGACGTGCAATGTATTCATACTCATACCCAGACTGGTTTTGCAGTTGGCGATGGCTCCACTGGGAAATTCAAGCTGAAAGATCGTTGTCTCATCTACCTCGTGATAAATATCTTTGCGGGTATTTTCGTGTCGGGCCGTGACGGCAATGGGTTCTTCGCTGGTAGCGTAGCGGGCTGCGTTCAGCGGGTACACGCCCATATCGTACATAGAGCCGCCACCGAGTGCTTTGATCTGTTTCCAGTGACCGCTGCGCCCGTCAAAGTAACCCGCCTCGGCGACGAGTTTGATGATTTTCCCGTAGGATTTTTTCTTGCCATAGCCGATAATGGTCTGCGTATTGGGCTCGTGCTGAAGTCGGTAGCCGATGCTGAGTTTGACTTTATTTTTGTTGCATGCATCGATCATCGACTGGCATTTTTCCACAGAGATTTCCATCGGTTTTTCGCACCAGACGTGTTTGCCGGCATTGGCCGCGATGATTGCATATTTTGCATGGAGAGCCGGCGGTAAGACGATATAGACAATATCAATATCGGGGTTATTGGCCACCTCATGCATATTTTCGTAGTTGTAGATATTTTTGTCGGCGATGCCGTACTTTTCCTGCCAGACGGGGATTTTGTCAGGGCTGCCGGTTACGATGCCTTTCAGCTCGACTTGTTGGGTCATCTGAAGGGCAGGCGCAAGGATTGAAGTGCTGTAGTAACCCAATCCCACCAATGCTACCCCCAGCTTTTCTTTTTCATTTTTCCGGAGAATATGAGGAAAAGCTGAAGAAGCAGCCAATGTGCCGAGGGTAGCCATTCCGGCAGTTTTGATAAAAGTTCTTCGGTTTGTAAGAATTCTGTTCATGATAGTTATGTTTGAGGATACGGAATAAAGTTAACGAACGCCTTTGACTTTCATGTTCAGGGTGTACAGCGATTTGGATGCGGTGATAAAAAGTGTCTTTTGCTTCTTGCCACCAAAGCAGACATTTGCCGTCCACCTTTCGTCCACATCTATCTGAGCGATTTTTTCCCCTGCGGAACTAAACACACTTACCCCTTTGCCGGTCAGATATACATTGCCTTTATGGTCGATGGTCATCCCGTCGGAGCCGAGTTCGGTAAAGAGGGTTTTATCGGTCAGTGTTCCATCAGAATTGATAGTAAACGACCAGGTTTTGCCGGCGTTGATGTCGGCGACATAGAGTTTGTTTCCATCAGGTGTTCCGACGATTCCGTTGGGCCGCACAAAGTCAGTGGCAGCCACCACCAATTTTTGTCCGTCAGGGGAAAGATAATAGACATTTTCCGCCTCGATTTCCTTTTCGGTGCGATTCCAGTAAGGGCGTTTGTAGAAGGGGTCAGTAAAGTAAATGCCTCCTTTAGGATCTACCCAAAGATCATTGGGGCCGTTGAGTTTTTTTCCTTCAAAATCCTGGACCAGCACAGTTACCTGTTGGTCACCGGCAATTTTCCAGATTTGATTTTCAAGGTCGGCACAGGCGAGGAGGTTGCCATCATTGTCGAAATACAACCCGTTGGCTCTGCCGGCCTTTTCCATATAAACGGAGATTGTGCCGTCAACTGCCCGTTTGATGATGCGGTCGTTGGGCTGGTCGGTAAAATACACATTTCCCTGCGGATCAACTGCGGGGCCTTCGGTAAAGCTATAGTCAGTAGCTTCGCGGATAAGTGTTGCGCCTTTGGCGATGAGCTTGTTTTTGCCATCCTGTTGACCGTGGAGAGCAGAAAAACAGGCAAAAATGCTTATAAGTAAGACACATGTGGAGAGGAAAGGAGTTTTCATTCTGTTATGGATTAGATTTCACTGAAAATATAAAACCTTTTCCGTGAACATTTTCAATATTGATACGGGGATCGCCGGAGAGGTATTTTCTAAGTTTGGAGATAAACACGTCCATGCTTTTACGGTTAAAGTAATCAGATTTTCCCCAGATCGTGGTAAGAATTTCTTTGCGGTCGCAGAGCATTCCCTCATTTTTTACCAGAAACTGCAGGAGTTCGTTTTCACGGGTGGTGAGCCGGACGACCGTGTCGTCGAGGGTCAGTTCCTGGTTTTTGAAATGATACGCATAGTTGCCGAGCATAACCGGCTGGTCATCCTCGCGTGATGGTGGATGCTGCGCCTGCAAGCCGGTACGGCGAAGGATCAGTTTGATACGGAGCAGCAGTTCTTCCTCATCTACAGGTTTTTTGATATAATCTTCAGCACCGAGGGAAAGACCTTTGATCACATCGATTTTCATGGATCTGGCTGTGAGGAAGAGGAAAGGAAGTTGCGGTTTATTTTTTTTGATTTCAACGGCCAGGGTATAGCCATCCATTTCGGGCATCATGACATCGAGGATGCAGAGGTCGTAATGGTTTTGGAGAATAAGCTCAAAGCCTTTGCGGCCATTGTCGGCCCATTCTACAGTATAGTCTTTGATTTTGAGATATTCGGAAAGTAAATATCCCAGAGACGCATCATCTTCGATCAATAATATTTTTCCCTCCATAACAAAAACCTTTCCTCAGCAATATAAGGAAATGAAGGGGATGTTGGCTTTCCCTCCTCTAATCTTTTTCCTCACGATATGCCCTGATATTCCGCATCTGCCGGAAAGATTATCACCCCACCCTAAGCCAACCCCACCGCCACCGTAATCGTCGCTCCTTTGCCGGGCTATTTTTTATCTTTCTTAATATCCTTTAAAATTTTTTTCTCTGTACTTTCAATTCTTCGCTGAACTTTCTTTACATCTTCTGCAGCGGGGAGGTTCTCGGGATTGACCCCTCTCCTGAGTAAGATGCTGCGAACCTCTTTATTATTGTCAATATGTTCTTTTGGTATCCTGTCAGTACCACTTCCAATTCTGACCATTTTGGTGATCCCAACGAAATGGTCAGGGATAGACTCGCCAGAATTCTCGCATGATTTTGAAGCTTTATTCACCGTATTGAGGAAGTTTCTCCAATCTTTATACACCAGTATCTCCTGCATTTCCCTTGCGCTCCAGCATTCAAGGCCCTCCAAATCATAACAGGCTTCCTCAAATTTTTTAAATAATTCCGCTATTAATTCCTTCTTCATTTTTGTGCTTATAAATAAATTGTGTTCCCGAAATATTTTACAATCTAATCTACAAAAATTATTCAAAATACCCCACCGCCACCGTAATCGTCGTTCCTTTGCCGGGCTGGCTTTGTACGTCAATAGTGCCTTTGTGCGCACGAATGACATGTTTGACATAACTCAGTCCCAGGCCAAATCCCTTGACCTGATGGAGATTTTCTTTTTCTGGTACGCGGTAAAATTTGTCAAATATCTGGCCGATGACTTTTTCGTCCATACCTATGCCTTTGTCAGAGATGGAAATGACGAGTTTGTGCTTCTCATTTCTAACCTCAAAACTGATTTCCGGAGCGCTTCTGCTGTATTTGGTCGCATTATCCATGATATTATCCAGGGCATTGATAAAGTGGCTTTCATCTGCCATGATCCATTGGTTTTGTGTTTCAATTTTGGAGATAAATACACCTCCACTCATCTCGGTTTTTGTTTTCCACGTTTGGGCAAATTCTTCCATCAACGGCTGCATATCCGTTTTTTGAAGTTGGATTACCTGCTGGTTGTTTTCCAGAAATGCCAGGCTGAGCACTTTGTCTATATGCGTTTTTAATTTTTCGTTGTCTTTGCGGATCATACCCACAAGTTTGAGCAAATCGCCGTCGTTTGTTTTGGATTCCAATAGTTTAGTAGCCAGTCCAATCGAAAATACGGGGGTCTTTAGTTCGTGTGTGAGATTATTGATAAAATCGTGGGTTACGGAATTGATATTGCCCTGCCAATAGAGATTGCGGATCAGCCAGGCCGAACTGACGATAATCAATATGAGGAAAATGAATGAAGGAATGGTCAGTACATTTAATTGTCGCAGCAGGTAGAGCGAGGGTTGGGTGATCTGGATATGAAGGAAATAGTGGTTGTGTGAAAAGGCGCTCAAATAGCCGTCAATCGCAGTTTTGTAGGTAAATCGCTGATCATTGGATTTATAACCTGTGGAACGTAAAAATACCCGGTTATTGGCGTCTGTGAGTTGATATTCGAAGTCGGCTTTTATTCCATTGATATCGAGATAATAACGCAAATAGTCGCCCAAAAAATAAGTAGCTGCATCCCGGAGACTGTCAACCGAAAGGGTAAAGTAAGTTGTATCCGCCGCAATAGCCGAGTTGAGAAGATAGGTCAGGCTGTTTTCTGTCACCAGATCCTGCTCAAGCACGTGAAGGGTGGTAGCCATTTTTTCATCAAATCTGATTTCTGCAAGCGAAAGGCTAATCCGAAGCAGCCGGTATTGGAAGATACCCAGTCCGACCAGACTGGCAAAAAGAATAAAAACAATGATATTTCTCATGTTGAGACAGACATTAACTTTTCATTAGCCAATTTAAACAATCGTTAACCCAACTGCTCAAATTCATTGTTTAGGTTTGTCTAAAAATCAACAATGATCACAAAACTAACTACTCTGCTACTTATCCTCACTGCTTTTTCACTCCGAATGAGCGGACAGGGCTGTGTGGCTATTCGCCACTTTTCTTCCTGCAACGGCAACAATCTCCAATCCAACCTGCTTACCAAAGGTGACTGGACGGTCGGGATGAACTACCGATATTTTAAATCTTTCCGCCACTTCCGCGGTACACATGAGGAACCGGACCGGATTACCAACAATACGGAGGTCATCAATCACGCCAACTCCTGGGATTTTAACGTTGCTTATGGTATCTCCCCTCAATGGTTTGCTTCTGCGACGTTGCCCTTCGTCATCAATGCCCGTTCGTCGCTATATGAGCATGGACGTAATGAACGCCACAGTTCCTTTTCCCGCGGCATCGCCGATGCGCGACTGGGCCTCGGCTACTGGCTGATCAATCCTGAAAAACACGCTAAAGGAAACATTGCCCTTGGCGTGGGCGTCAAGCTGCCTACCGGCAACTACAATGCTTCGGATATATTCTATAACGTGGGGCCTGATGGCACGCCACAGGTTCGGCCAGTGGATCAGTCTATTCAGCCCGGCGACGGCGGATTTGGAATTACAGCCGACTTCCAGCTTTATCAGCAACTGGCAGGCGGACTGTTTATGTACGCAGGGGGATTTTACCTTTCAAATCCCCGCGAAACCAATGGTATCCGCACCTTCCGGGAGACATTAAGTTCAGTTCTTACCAATGAAGCAATCATGTCCGTCCCTGACCAGTTTGCCCTTCGCGCCGGATTGTTGTTTACCCCAACAGCACAACCCGTAGGCTTCTCGCTCGGTGCACGCTATGAAGGCGTGCCCGTGCGAGACCTGATCGGTGGAAGCGAAGGATTTCGCAGACCGGGAGAAGTGATTTCTGTTGACCCGGGCATTAGCTATATGAAAAACAACTGGTCAGTGAATGTAGGCGTTCCCGTCGCACTGTACCGCAACCGTCCGCAGAGTGTGACCGATCTCGAAACTGAGTTGGCGACAGGAACTCCCCGCAATGGTGACGCTGCATTTGCCGACTATCTGATCAACTTCAGCTTTACCGTCAGAATCAATAACAAACATAATAGTAGTAGCATTCCCGGACTGGATGAGCTTCATTAGTCCGGATACATTCCCCAATGCCCTACCCCCTCCCGGTGTAGGGCATTTTTGTTGCCATGACGGTCATAAAGAGGACGTTGGCGTCGAGGGGGAGGCTGGCCTATGGCATTTCTCCTGACGCTCTTAGTACTTCGATCCTTAGAGATTCTGTTATCCGGAAGTTCGTTTTGTCAATAACCAGGAAGATATCCTTCACAGATTGGATCACACCGTTTTCCTTCGCTTTGACCAATACCCCAAGTGATCCGATGATTTCTATTCTTAAGCCTTCTGCAACTTTACGGCCCTTTTTTTCATCAATAATCAACAAACTATCTTCAAACTCTAATGCTAATGCAATTGAACTGGCTTCTCCTTTCCCTAAATTTCCAATGAGTTCTAAATATTTTTCCTTATCTTTTACATCCATGATAGTCAACCAATCGGGTAGATCGCCAAATTCCTCAGCCACCTCCTGGGTTACTATTAATTCAGGAAAAGTCTTACGAAGAATTTCTAACTGATTAATCTTGTCGTAAAGAACCAGACAACTTGTGTCTGCGATGATTACTTTCATAACAACCTACAGCCTCAAGTCTCCAATTTTTCGAATATCTTCAGCGGTCTCTCCAAAAATAGATACGCCAAATTTTCCTACCTCTTCCAGAAATTGCCTTCTGCTTATTCCGGCAACTTCGGCGGCCTGACCGGAAGTCAAAATTCCCCGCTCAAATAAAGTAGCTGCAATGATCATTCTCACTTTGCTTAGTTCTGTTTCTTCCGGCAAGTTTATTGTAACTGACTTCATTTTTCGTTAATTAAATAGAATTTTGGAGCAGATGACGATAACTAAGATAACACTTTTCCCTGATTTTTCACATTTTTAAACCCATCGCCTACCCCCTCCCGACGTAGGGCATTTTTGTTGCCATGACAGTCATAAAGAGGACGTTGGCGTCGAGGGGGAGGCTGGCCATATAAACGACAGCCTTCACGACATTTTCTACATCCATCGTAGGCTCCACAGCGAGAGAACCGTCGGCTTGCGGCACACCCTTCGTCATGACATCCGTCATAGGGGTATGGGCGTTGCCAATATCGATCTGGCCGCAGGCGATATTGTATTTTCTCCCGTCGAGGGAGGCAGATTTGGTGAGGCCGGTAATGGCGTGTTTGGTTGCTGTGTAGGGCGCAGAATTTGGCCGCGGCATCTGCGCAGAAATGGAGCCATTGTTGATGATACGCCCGCCTTGCGGCTCCTGGTCTTTCATCATACGGAAAGCTGCTTGTGTGCAGAGAAATACGCCCGTGAGGTTGGTGTCCACCACGGACTTCCACTGGTCAAACGAAATGTCCTCCAGAAGGACACCCGGTGCTCCCACCCCGGCATTGTTGAACAACACATCCAGCCGGCCGAAAGTGGATCGGGTAACGGCAAACAGATGGTTTACCGATTCGGGATTTGTCACGTCTGTGGGCACAGCAAGTGCATGGGCGGCAGCATCGCCAGCTTCTGTAATTGTCTGTGCAAGCTTCTGCTCATTTCTTCCCGCAAGGACAACCTTGTATCCCTCTTTTAGCAGTCCCAGCGCAGTGTATTTTCCAATACCAGAACCAGCCCCGGTTACGATGGCTACTTTCATGGATTAAGTGTTCCAACAATGCGGTGTACCTGGCGCTTTATTTCAGCTTTACGGCTTTCAATTTGCCAGAGATCATATTTAATTTGAAGGTTAAGCCACATTTCCACCTCCGTATCAAAGGCTTCTGCAAGACGTACCGACATTTCAGGAGAAATACCTCGCCGCTTGTTGACAATTTCCGAAAGAGCTACCCGTGAAACACTAAGGTATTTGGCTGTTTGGGTAATGGAAAGTTCAAGCGGCTCCAGATATAAACCTTTCAAAACTTCACCTGGATGGGGGGGATTAAACATTCTTCCTAAACTCATATTTTTCTACTTAATGATAATCTATGATGTCAACGTCATACACGTTACCGTCTTGTTCTACCCTAAAAATAATTCTCCAGTTAGCGCTAATAGAAATTGCCAGATAGCCTTTCAAATTTCCAGTCAGTGCATGTGGCTTTCCAAATGGAATATTAATTCGCTCAGGCGTCTGGACAGAATCCAAAATGCCCATTATCAAACGTATCTTTGTAACATAAATGGCTGGAAGTCGGCTAGCATCACCTGTCTGCCAAAATTTGCGAAGCCCTTTATGTGCAATAGTAACAATCATACAGACGCAAATGTAATGCGTAACGTTACAAATATCAAGTAGGTTTCCGCCTCACTCCACAGCCTTCACTACATACGTCCATTTATATTCACTGGCTTTCAGCAGGAACTCTTCATGGGTGCGAGGGTTCCAGCTGTCGTCCCCGCCGAGTCCCATCTGCAAATGATCGATATTCAGGGTGATTTCGCCTGCATCTTCCAGTTCATAGGGGTGTTTGGCGGAAACGAGGTTTTCGAGTGAATAATGGTGTGCACTGAAGTTGATCGTCTCCCCTGCCGGTGCGCTAAACATCAATCCTTTTCCGCTGTTATCGGTAATTTTCACCCAACGCACTTCGCTTTTGTTGCCATTTTCCTGCGGGCGGCCATAATCGACATACTGATCTGCGACAGAACCGCCATATTGCCCGACCATAGCACTCCACTTCCGGTCAGAATAACTTTCCCAGGGACCTCTGCCATACCAGACCAGTTGGTCTTCGTTGTTGGGGAGTTTCCAGAATGTACCCACTTTGGGCAGGGGAGGCGTATTGCCTCCGGGGCGAAGTGTGGTGGTAATCTGCACAGAACCATCAGGCAGGAATGTCTGGTCCAGTTCGAAAGGGATTTCGCCTCCCTCACCGGTCAGGCGACCGCGTATCTGTACGCCGATTGAATGTTCTTCAGGTGTAGTTTTATTCACCTGGTCGATTACTGTCTTCAGGTTGTTGAGCCCAAAAGTCAGCCAGCCATGAGCAAAACTCTTATCTCCTCCACCTTCATCATTGTCAGTAGGTGCACGCCATACGTTGGGTAGCGGACCATTTTTGATCAGGCTATGGCCATTCTGCTCCCAACTGGTGATAAAGCCGGTATTTCGGTCTATCGTCCACTGAAAATCTTTGCCCGAAATAGTAAACTCATTCTGCGACTGCTCCCAAACCAGTCTGGGGAAAGCACCGAAGTCGAGCGAATTGAGCGAAGCCGTTGTTTTTACTGGAAAATGGAGCTGTTCCACGGCAAGTTCGTGCCCGGCATTTGCCCACATATTTTCTTCACGAAGTTTAAAGCGTACGTTCAGAAAGTATTCTGTCCGGCTATTTTCTGCAGACTGACCGGGAAGTGTATAAGGAATGGTAAACACCTGCTCTCCCTGTGGAGCAATGTTTAGTTCGCGAATTGTTCCGCTTTGGATAGATTTACCGTTTTCTATCAGTTCCCAGTACATTTCCAGAAAACCCAGTCCCTGGAAGTCGTAGGTATTTTTTACTTTGATTTTTCGGGCGTCCCGGTCAGCCCATGAAACCTTGACAAACTGCTGGATTTTTTTCACTTCCATCAGACCCGGGTGCGGCGCTCTGTCTGCACCTACCAGTCCGTTGAAGCAGAAATTTTTGTCGTTGGGTTTGTCGCCAAAATCTCCGCCATAGGCAAAAAACTCTTCTCCCTTTTCATTTTTTTTGATCAGGCCCTGATCTGCCCAGTCCCAGATAAAACCGCCCTGCATACGGGGGTGGCTTTCAAATATATTCCAGTAATGATCAAAATTGCCGGTACTATTGCCCATTGCGTGGGCGTATTCGCACAAAATCACGGGGCGGTCTGGATATTTTTCGGCCAGCGCCAGTGCCTCTTCGGCAGATGGATACATATTTGAGATAATATCAAACTCGGGAGCGGTCTGCTGATTGTACGGATCCCTGCCCTCATAGTGGATCGGACGGGTTTTGTCGATGGCTTTCATCGCATCTGCCATCGCAAAAAAGTTTTCACCAATGCTGGTTTCATTTCCCAATGACCAGGCAATGATGCTTGGGTGGTTTTTGTCGCGGTGTACCATAGACACGCCGCGGTCAATAAATGCGTCTTTCCAGGTTGGTTCTTTCGCCGGAGTTTTTCCCATATACCAGAGCATATGGCTTTCGATATTGGCTTCATCAAATACATATAGCCCATACTCATCGCACAGTTCATACCATCTCGGCTGATTGGGATAATGGGAAGTGCGCACAGCATTGATGTTGTTTTGTTTCATCAGGCGAATGTCCTGAACCATTCCCTCTTCCGTAACTGCCCGGCCAAAGCGGGAATCGGTTTCATGGCGGTTGACGCCTTTGATATAGATGGGTTTTTCATTGACCAGCAGTTGCCCGTTTTTGATTTCCACTTTTCGGAAACCAACTTTCTGACTCACAGCCTCTATGGCCATACCGTTTTTGTCGAGCAGTTGAATGGAAAGCGTATAGAGATAGGGAATCTCAGCGCTCCATAGTTCGGGATTGGTAATCGGCCATCCAAAAGAAACATTGTCTTCGGAATAACCCGAAAAAGCATTGAGCGCAGGAATCACCGCACCAAATACAGCGTTATTTTCCGCATCGTAAAGGTTAATTTCCAATTGCAGTTTTTTCGCTTTTTTCTTTCCGGTATTGGCGATGGTAGTGTTCAGTGAAATGGCTGCGTTCTCCATTGTAGCGCCAAAAGTGGTTTCCACTTTAAAGTCGCGGATATGCACCTGAGGATGGGCGTAGAGCACCACTTCCCGGAAAATACCACTCAGTCGCCAGAAGTCCTGATCTTCAAGATAACTACCATCTGACCAACGGATTACCTCAACTGCGAGAGAATTTTGTCCGGGTTTTACCAATTCTGTAATATCAAACTCTGCCGGCGTCATGCTTCCTTCGCTGTAGCCAACCTCCTTACCATTTACCCAGACATAACAGGCCGACTGTACACCAGCAAAATGCAGGAGCACCTGCATATCGGCCCAGTCAGCAGGGATTTCAAATGACCGGCGGTAAAAACCGGTTTCATTTTTATCGGAAGGCACTGTGGGGGGAGTTGCAGGAAAAGGATGGATAATATTGGTGTAAATCGGCTGGCCATACCCCTGTGTCTGCCAGTTGGAGGGAACGGCTATTTCATCCCAGCCAGAATCGTTAAAGTTGGCAGAAGCGTATTCGGGCAACACATCTGCTGGTTTTTCGAGGAAAAGAAATTTCCAGTTACCATTCAGAGAACGAAACCAGGGGCTCTTTGACCGGTCAAAGGAAAGCGCCTTTACCACATCGGGATACGGCGTAAATGTAGCGTGGGCGGCAGTTTTATTGCGGCCAATAACGGTTTCTGTCTGCCATTCAGGCGTCTGAGCATATACCACCGCGCCAATAATGAGGAGAAAAAATAAAACGATGTATTTCATAATAATTAGTTCTGAGTTCTGACTTTCATTTTTCAATATTCATACTCAACTCTTTGTGCAGGGAAGCGGTGATCTCATATCGTGAAATGGCTGCAAACGAGATGATAATCAACCCCATAGGTACAAGTGTTAGCAGCACTTTTATCCCTGTCAAAACAATTTCGGACTGAAGGGTATTGGGCACATAACCAAGGTTTGCCAGAACAAACCCCGTAGCTGCACCGCCCAATCCAAGTCCAAGTTTAAAACAAAATCCATAAATACCATAACTTAAACCTGTAGTTCTCAGGCCGGTTTTCCATTGTCCGTATTCAACAGTATCGGGCAACATGGCCCAGCTGGTAAATGCCGCAGCGCCATTCCCAATTCCCTGGAAAGTAAGTAACACATACAACCATATATTTTGCCCGGGGTGAATAAAAAACAAACCGGCAAATGCCACAAGGTAAAAACCTGCTCCGGTAAGAAATGTTCGTTTTTTCCCATACCGCTGCGCAAACCAGGTCCAGAGAGGAACGGTCACAGCCGTCGTTCCCATCATGATAAACAGCGCAACAGAAGTTTGGGAGGAATCGCCCCAATAGTAAGTAAAATAATAAGCGATGGTGGCCGAATATACACCCAGCGCAGCAAAACAACAACCGAAAGCCAGGCACAGCAGCCAGAAAGGGCGGTTTTTCCGTAGCGCTTCAAAGGCTTTGAAGAAAGGAATATTTGCGGCTGGCTGAAGCTGAATCCGCTCTTTCACCGAAAAAAAACCAGAAAGATTGGCCGCAAAAATAATCACAGAAAATAAAATAGCGGCATACAGATAGCCATATTTCCCCCCACCAAACATATTTACAGCCGGCAGCATCAACACACCGGCTACAATGCCTCCGGTCATGGCAAACGTCATACGATACCCGGTAAGGGATGATCGCTCGTGATAATCACTGGTAATCACAGCCGTAAGTGTGCTGTAAGGAATATTATAGAGGGTAAATGAAAGCCCAAAAAATATATAGGTTACAGCTGCATAGACGAGTTTTCCGGCAGGTGACAAATCAGGAGCGTAAAACAACAACACCATACTCGCCGCCATGGGCAGAGACGCAAATAACAGATAGGGCCGAAAAGTGCCCCAGCGGGTTTTGGTCTTTTGCGCAAAATACCCGATGATCGGGTCATTGATCCCGTCCCAGATGCGGGCCACCAGAAAAAGAACGGCGACAAACCCCGCATCAATCAAAAAAATATCGGTGTAAAAATGCAACAGGTAAATGCCCGTTGCCTGGAAAATAATATTCTGCCCAAAATCGGCAAACCCATATCCCAGGCGTGCACTTGTGGAAAGCTTTTCGCTCATGTTCGATCTTTGGTCGAAATTATACAATAATAGGTATATTACCTCAAATTCTGGCATTATGGAAAAACGAAGATCATTCCTCAAAAACATCGCCCTTACCGGCCTATTTGGCAGCTTTGGTAGCTTCGCCAGTGCAAAATCGCACGAAGAAACACTTCTGGAGCGCATTTCCGCGCCGCGCCCTGCATCTGGAAAATCTGTGATTGGCCTTACCGTAGCGCCGATTCCGCAGGTAAAGGTAGCGGTAGTCGGATTGGGTAACAGAGGAACCTTTCTCACTCAACTTGTCGACGCACTGTGCCCGGGCAAAGCGACGCTCACGGCCATTTGCGATGTGCGCAAGGAGCAGGTAGAAAAAACCCTCAAAAATCTGAAAGACAGCGGGCACGGGCAAAAACCTGCGGTTTACCACTCTGACCCTGAAGGCTGGAAAGAAATGATGCGCCGCGATGATATCGACCTGGTCATCATCGCAACGCCCTGGGACCTCCACGTGCCCATGTGTGTATATGGTATGCAAAATGGTAAACACGTAGCGACCGAGGTACCCGCCGCCTATACACTTGAAGGCTGCTGGCAACTGGTCGATACAGCAGAAGAAACCCAGCGCAATTGTATGATGCTGGAAAATGTCTGTTACGGAGATGAGGAACTCTGGCTGCTCAATATGGTCGCAGACGGCGTATTTGGTACCCTTACCTACGCAGAAGCAGCTTATATTCACGACCTGAAGGAAAGTCTGTTTAGTGAGGATGGGTATTACAACCAATGGAGAATCAGACACCACGTGGCCCACGATGGAAACCTCTACCCTACGCATGGCCTGGGGCCGGTGGCGCAATATATGGGGATTGATCGTGGCGACAGATTTGAAACGCTCGTGTCCATGAGCAGCAAACAGGCCTCGCTGAGTGAATACTCTCAGACTGTAGACAAAAAAAATGAATTCTACGGAAGAAAAGAGTTTGCCCACGGCGACATGAACAATGTCATGATCAAAACGGCCAACGGGCGCATGATTCTCGTACAGCACGATGTGGTTACGCCCAGACCCTACAATCGCATCAATCTCCTTTCCGGAACCAAAGGCTGCCACGAAGGTTACCCAAGCCGCCTGTCTCATATTGACCACGGTCACGGACACGAATGGATGGACGAAAAAACCTACAACCAGTACCGCGAAAAATACAAACACCCGATCTGGGACAAACTCAAAACCGAGATCGAAAAAAATGGCGGACACGGCGGCATGGACTTTCTCGAATTTTACCGGCTCATTGACTGCCTCAATCAGGGCCGCCCACTCGACATGGATGTGTATGATGCGGCTTCCTGGTCGGTAGTAACACCGCTGTCAGAGATTTCGGTTCAACTGGGAAATATTCCGGTCCGTTTTCCTGACTTTACCCGCGGTCGCTGGAAAGAAAACCGCACATTGGGCATGCTCAAGTATATCTGATCATTTATTCCCCAAACAAATTTATATCATGCATTTTTCTGAACGTATCATTTTAACTGTTCTGCTGGCAGGTGCAGGGGTTTATTCAGCTTTTGGGCAGAGTATGCTCTGTCAGGGCAATTACTGGACAGAATCCGAAGCAGCTGCCATTCATACCGAATTTGCGGCAACTTACCATAACCTCGAAGATTGGGAGCATCGGGCAGAAACCATCCGGCAGGGAATTCTGGAAGGGCTGGAACTTACCACCACACCCGAAAAAACACCGTTGAATACGGTTATTCACAGTAAAAAAGTGATGGATGGGTATTCGGTTGAAAATGTCTCTTTTGAGAGCCTGCCGGGCTTTTTTGTTACCGGAAATCTGTACCGCCCCACAGAAGGCGATGGCCCGTTTGCGGCTATACTTAGTACTCATGGTCACTGGAGTGATCCGGCCAACCACGGCCGGTATCGCGAAGACATGCAATACCGCTGCGCTACCCTTGCCAGAATGGGGGCCATCGTATTTGCCTATGACATGATCGGCTATGGGGATTCGGATCAATGTGACCACAAACATCCCAAAGCGCCCAAAATACAGACCTGGAACAGTATACGCGCCATTGATTTTATACTGACACAGGACGGTGTTGATCCCGGGCGAATCGGCATTACCGGTGCTTCCGGCGGCGGAACGCAGGCATTTATCCTTACCGCTTTAGATGACCGTATCGCAGTATCTGCACCGGTTGTGATGGTTTCTGCCCATTTTTTTGGAGGATGTGTCTGCGAAAGCGGAATGCCCATTCACAAAAGCGAACACCACCAGACCTCCAATGTGGAAATAGCCGCCTTAGCCGCCCCCAGACCTTTGCTGTTGGTTTCTGACGGTAAAGACTGGACGAAAAATGTGCCTGAAGTTGAGTATCCTTATATCCGGAATATTTATTCTTACTACAATCAGGAAGGGCGGGTACAATACACCCATTTACCCGACGAAGGACATGACTACGGCCCCAACAAACGGCAGGCTGCCTATCAGTTTCTCGTTCACTACCTCGACCTGATTCCCGGAAGGTGGCAGGCAGAAAAAGGCCTGATTACAGAGGCTGGCATTACCATTTTGCCCAAAGAAGATCTGAAGGTATTTACAGAGGACTTTCCCAGACCTGCCTATGCAGTTATCGGGAATGAAGCCGTGTCTGCACTTATTGACAGGTAAAAACATTGGGCAAGTGATTTCGATACCTTGTTGTTTCTATTTTTGATTACAAATTGATTACTTTCATCAAAACATCTGATTATGAGTGACAATATTAACACTACTACCCGCCGCAAGTTTATCTCCTCCACAGGAAAAGCAGTCGTCGGAAGTACCATCGCCTTAAATGTCGGGCTGGTAAACTCTGCTTTCGCACGAAGCAGCAAAACCCTTAAAGTGGGACTTATAGGTTGTGGTGGCAGAGGAACGGGCGCTGCCAGCCAGGCACTTTCTGCTGATGAGGATGTCGTTCTCGCCTTTATGGCCGACGTATTCCCTGACAGGATGGAAAAATCCTATCAGAATCTTCTGGAAGCCCATCCGGACAAAGTAAAAGTAAAAGACAACCACAAATTTTTTGGCTTTGATGCTTACCAGAAGCTGATTGATGCCGATGTCGATGTGGTAATTCTCGCTACACCACCTGCTTTCCGTCCCGATCACTTGCTCTATGCTGCGCAGAAGAAAAAACATATTTTCTGCGAAAAACCGATGGCAGTGGATATGCCCGGACTGAAAAAAGTATATGAAGCAGCACGCATTGCTAAAGAAAACCAGACCTCCCTGATGTCGGGATTCTGCTGGAGATATCATTATCCTAAACGCGCTGCTTTTGGCAAAGTGCAGGAAGGAGCCATTGGCGATGTAACTGCCATCTACAACACCTACTATGCCGATTATCTGTGGTCATATCCCCGTGAAACAGGCTGGAGCGATATGGAGTACAAAATGCGCAACTGGATCTACTACAACTGGTTGTCAGGAGATCATATTGCCGAACAGGCGGTACACAGTCTCGATATGATGGTATGGTCTATGGGAAATAAAATGCCGGTAAAAGCCATTGGTACCGGTGGGCGTCAACGCCGGGTAGAAGATATTTATGGAAATGTTTTTGACCATTTTGCTGTCGTATATGAATGGGAAAGCGGCGTAAAAGGTTTCCACTTCAGCCGCCAGCAAAAAGATACCCAGAGAAGCTACCATGTAGAGGTGATGGGTTCTGATGGTCGTCTGAATGTGGATTGTATCCGCCGCAAACATGAAATCATCGGTCACAATGCATGGGCTTACCGCGGTGAGGAAAATGATATGTACCAGACCGAACACGACGAACTGTTTGCCGCTATCCGCAAGGGCGAACCTGTCAACGACGGAGAATGGATGGCCAACAGCACCCTGCTCGCGCTTTGGGGAAGAACCGTTGCCTACACCGGACAGGAAATCACCCTCGAACAAATGATGGCCTCCACGGAGACCCTCGGACCGAAAATCGACGAGTACAACTGGGATCTGGCATGGAAATCGGCAGATGTAGCTAAACCCGGACTCACCAAGTTCTTCTAACGGATGGATCGCAAAACATTTATCAAATATACAGCCGGGGCAGCAGCAGGAATGTCGCTGATCCCCGGCGCTTTGGCAAATACAGCCCGACTATTTGCCGATGATCAACCGCTGATCAAAAAAAGCCTGAAGTTTGGCATGGTGGAGGAAAAATTGTCTGTGATGGACAAATTCAAACTCCTCAAAGATTTGGGTTTTCACGGGGTAGAACTAGACAGTCCCAACGATCTGGATCAAAAGGAAATCCTCAAAGCCCGCGATAAAACCGGGCTGGAGATTCCGGGAGTGGTCAACTCCATGCACTGGAAAATGCCGCTGGGCGATCCGGACCCAACCGTACGCGCAAAATGTGTGGACTCGATGAAAACCGCCCTTCGCGACTGCAAATTATATGGCGGCACGACGGTATTGCTGGTTCCGGCGGTGGTGAATGAAAAAGTCTCTTATGCCGATGCATACCAGCGTTCGCAGGAAGAGATCAGAAAGCTGTTGCCGGTGGCAGAAGAAACAGGGATCAAAATCGCGATCGAAAATGTGTGGAACAACTTCCTCATCAGCCCGCTGGAAGCGGCGCGATATATCGACGAATTTGAAAGCCCGATGATCGGATGGTATTTTGATGTAGGCAATATCGTGAGGTATGGCTGGCCTGAACACTGGATTCAGGCGTTGGGCCACCGGATTATGAAGGTGGACATCAAAGAATACAGCAGGGAAAAACAAAAAAATCAGGGCATCTGGGCAGGATTTAATGTCGAACTCACCGAAGGCGACTGCAACTGGCCTGCGGTCAACCAGGCACTTCGTGAGGTTGGTTACAAAGGCTGGGGATCAGCCGAAGTACCGGGCGGAGACCGCGAAAGACTTCAGCAGATCTCCGAGCTGATGGATAAGATATACGCCAGCGGGTGAACGTAACAGGGAGTTTCTGCGCAACTCATATGTTTGCAACTTAATGAAACTGGTCTTCGATCTGAGAGGTTAGGGTTCACGCAAAGTCCGCAAAGGAATCGAAAAGTAACGCAAAGGGTATTGTGACTTCCGCGTGACTTCCAGTCTGCTCTTGCAGATGCGTGGTCCTCTGCGTCCTCTGCGTGGCCTTTGCGGGAATCTGCGTCCCCCACATAATAAGGCTTGTCATAGACAAGAAAAATAAAGGGCAAACGCAGAGTGGAGTTTCACATCTGCAAGGGCAGACAGGAAGAAAGCGAAAAGACCTTTTTCAGTTCAACCCATTAACAATTAACCATTAACAATTAACCATTTTCCTCCCCTTCACTTGCCCCTGACAGAGATTCTTTGCAATTTCGCAGGTGAATGAAATCAAAGGATAAACTAGACCTTTTCCCCAGTGGAAAGTTGCAGGTTACGCTGCTGCGCCTGTGCCATCAGCTAATCGAAAATTACGGAGATTTTGATCAGACCGTCATTCTCGGCGCACAGCCCAGAGGGGTGTATTTGTCCCGGCGAATGCAGCAGATTTTGACAGAGCTGATGCCTGAGGTAAAAATTCCTTACGGCGAACTGGATGTAACATTCTTCCGGGATGACTTTCGCACCCGGGAAAATCCCCTGCAGCCCAATCGCACCCGTATCGACTTCCTGATTGAAAAAAAACGGGTGATCCTGATCGATGATGTGCTCTTTACCGGTCGCACAGTACGCGCTGCCATGGATGCCATGCTCGCTTATGGAAGACCGCTTTCGGTAGAACTGCTGGTGTTGGTAGATCGAAAACATGCCCGCGACCTACCGATTGAACCTTCGTACACAGGAATTAAAGTGGATACCATCGATACCCAGCGGGTGCTGGTTGAGTTGAAAGAAAGTGGAGGGGACGACGAAGTTTTTCTTATTTGACAATTCAGTAAAGACTAAATAACATCTACGGAATGGCCCTCAGCACCCGGCATTTAATCGGCATCAAGTATATCACCAGGGAAGATATGGAACAAATCTTCCAGACGGCAGATAATTTTAAGGAGGTGATCAACCGGCCGATCAAAAAAGTTCCCTCACTCAGGGATACGACGATTGCCAATCTTTTTTTTGAAAACTCCACCCGTACCCGTATTTCCTTCGAATTAGCCGAAAAAAGGCTTTCAGCCGATATTATTAATTTTTCGGCATCATCCAGTAGTGTGAAAAAAGGAGAAACGCTACTCGATACCGTCAATAATATCCTCGCCATGAAGGTGGATATGATCGTCATGCGCCACCCCTTACCCGGTGCCCCGGTTTTTCTCAGTAAACATATTCCGGCACAGATTATTAATGCCGGTGATGGCACCCACGAACATCCCACCCAGGCGCTGCTTGACTGCTTTTCGCTCAGGGAAAAATTTGGCGAATTCAAAGGACTGCGTGTAGCTATTGTAGGAGATATCACCCACAGCCGCGTGGCACTCTCAAATATATTCGCACTGAAAAAACTCGGAGCGGAAGTAACTGTCTGCGGACCACCGACCCTCATTCCCCGCCATATCGAAAGCCTTGGGGTAAAAGTCAGCTATGATCTGCGCGCCACACTCGAATGGTGTGATGCAGCCAATATGCTTCGCATTCAGCTGGAACGGCAGGACATCAAATATTTTCCCAGCCTGAGAGAATATTCACTTCAATATCAGCTGAATATGCCGCTGCTGGAAAGTATCGGCAAAAAACTCGTCATCATGCACCCCGGACCGATCAACCGCGGAGTGGAAATCACAAGCGAAGTCGCCGATTCTGACCAGGCTATTATTCTCGAACAAGTTCAAAATGGTGTGGCCGTTCGCATGGCTGTGCTCTATCTTCTTGCCGATGTCCGATAATTGCATACAACCTCCCCTCCCCAAAAAGCCACATTCATCAGTAATTAACAATTAACCATTGACCATTAACCATTGAAAAGAATAGACTGGCTTACATTTCGCTCGCTGGTAGGGCCTTTTATCATGAGTTTTGCGATCATCCTCTTTATCCTGGTGATCCAGTTTATGTCGCTGTACATGAACGAAATTTTTGGTAAAGGGCTGGGGGGAGAAATATTGCTCAAACTATTTTACTATGCAGGTGGACGGCTGGCAATTACCGCTATGCCTGTGGCGATTCTGGCAGCTGCCCTGATGACATTTGGAAGCATGGGCGAAAATAATGAACTGGCAGCCATGAAATCCTGCGGGATCAGTCTGCTTAAGATTATGCGGGCTTCGGTGGTATTTGCTATGTTGCTTACAGGAATCTCACTATGGTTTTCCCTCGATACCGTACCCCGCGCCAACCTCAAGTTTTTTAGTCTCCTTTATGATGTACAGCGCAAAAAGCCAAACGTTGCGATCCAGCCCGGATACTTTTACTCAGATATTGATGGCTATGTCATCCGCTGTTCCGACAAAAACAATGAGACAGGCACCCTGTATGATGTGCTGATCTATAACCATTCCGCCAACCGGGGCAATGTGGATGTCATTATTGCCGACTCGGCTATTTCAGGAATGGATGGCAATGTGATGAAGATGGTGCTTTATAAAGGAAGCCGCCATGAAGAATATAAAAACGAGTCAGGAGAACCCGAATCCTACCCATTGGGGCGAACTTATTTTGATTCACTCTATTACCGGTTTGACCTTTCAGGCTTTGATCTCGACAGAACGGATGAAAGCCAGTTTCGCCACCAGATCACCCTCCCCTACCGTCAACTCGTATCTGCATTAGACAGCCTTGTGGAAATTGACGAGTCTTATACAAAAAAATCATTCGAACAAATTGCCCGCTACAATTTTGTAGATACAGCCTTTCAGGAATACTACCGCGACACCACCCATGAAATCAAATACCAGATTACCGAGTCTATGAGCCTGGAGCCTGGCGAGGACATGGCATTTTGTTTTCCCCAAAATACCCCCAGCGACCTGTACAACCGCGCATTGGTAAGTATGCGGGCCGTCAAAAGTTATACAGAGTTTATGGTCAAAAAGAAAGAAGATCAGGATAAAATTGACCGCAACTATAACTACGAATTTCACCTTAGATATGCGCTCCCTTTTAACGGACTGCTGTTTATGTTTATCGGCATTGCGTTGGGAGCCATTATCCGGAAAGGAGGTCTGGGTTTTCCTTCGCTGATCTCCATCACGCTTTTTATGATCTTCTATATTCTGACAACCTACGGCAAAAAATTTGCAAAAGAGGGCGTACTTGAGCCCTGGGCAGGTGCCTGGTTGTCTGTACTCATTTTTACGCCAGTTGCCATTTACTTTACTTATCAGGCGACCACAGACTCCAAATTGCTGGATGAAAGTCTGCGAATGAGAATCCGCGACCAGATTCAGCATCTTTGGTACAGACTCCGCCAGAGTGTAAATAATTTTCGAAGATCTTCTACCCTGAAACCACCGCATACCGACGACTGAGGATCAAAATTTGATGATTGAAACTTTCTGCGGTACAAATTTTACGGGAATTTTGCTTATTGCATGCTGTGAAAGTAGCTTTTCCTGAATATTGGATATGGATGCTCGGTCTGCCAGTAACCCTGGGGATCATATACCTTGTGTACCGAAGGGTAGCTTATATTACCGAGACCTGGTTTAGTACCGAACAGTACGAACGGTCTTTCCCATTGCTGAAACTGGGGATGAGAATGGGCGGTTTTATCCTCCTTTTTATTGCGCTACTGGGGCCATACACCCATGATGCGGATTCAACGGGAAGTTTTCTCGGAAGGGAAATTTTTATTGTCATGGATGTATCCGCCAGCATGAATGCAGAAGATATCAAGCCATCAAGACTTTCATTTGCCAAACGGGAGTTGAAAGAACTGGTAGACCACCTTGAAGGCGATAAGGTAGGACTAATCTTATTTGCAGAGTATGCATACGTCCAATGCCCGCTTACACTTGACCGCAGAGCCGTCAATCTTTTTCTGGATATGGCCGAATCCGGTCAGTTTGCCCAAACCGGGACACAGTTTCGCTCTGCACTGGCAGTAGCGATGGACCGGTTTCAAAATGGTTCCGACCAAAAAGGCAACAAAACCCAGGCGGTTATTCTCGTATCTGACGGAGAAGACTTTGGCGACAATTATGTATCGTTGATTGAAAGACTTAAGCAGGCAGGCATTGTTGTCTATACGGTAGGCATTGGCACTTATGAAGGAGCGCCCGTTCCCAATATGGTGGAAAACAGGAAAGCAGGTTATAAAAGGTATGAAGACGGTGCACTGGCCATTTCGAGATTGGTGGACAACGGTCTGGCTGGCATTGCCGAATCATTTGGAACAGATTATGTAAAGATCAACGAACTGGGAAAAGATTTTTATCCACTCGAAAAACAGATAAAAACATTGAGTTCCTCCCCATTTTTGGCCAATATGAATAAAATACAAAACAATCAGTACCAGGCATTTCTATTTCTGGCGATGCTGCTGCTGATGGGAAGTATGTTTATTATGCCGATTCGAAAAATATGATGCAAGTACTCTTATATGTAATACTGCTCGCCGGTAATATTAGTGGAAAGGAAAAAAGCCTTTCCCTGGCTGCTGAGGCATTTCACAGCGGCGATTATCATACCAGCATTTTACATTATGGAGACGCGCTCAAAGCCTATCCGGCACAGGCAGCCAGTATCCACTACAATATCGGGCAGTGTTATCTGGCGCTCGATTCCACCGAGCGAGCGCTTCAGTTTTTTCATCTGGTACTGGACCGAAACGCCAATGACGTTGCCGCTATGGCGTCCAATGAGATTGGCCTGCTGCTGATTCGCCGCCAGCGGCCCAAAGAGGCGCTCGAAGCATTCCGGGAAGCGTTGATCTTCGATCCTGAAAACGAAACGGCCCGTTACAATTACGAATTGCTGCGCAAACGGATGCAAGGCGATAATCCGCCGCAACAACCGCCACCGCCGCGCCCGCCCTCATCCAATGATGAGGAAGATGCGCCTGCCGAAGAGGAAGATACCGCTCCGGATGATAATATCCCCGAAGACTACCGCAGCATGATCCAGCAAATCATTCAACGCCAGCGGCAGTCCAATTCTACCAATGACTTTGCCAGACCCGTAGGTGCGGATACGATCTCTTTGTTTCAGGCCCGGCGAATTCTTGAATCTATGCGGCAAAACGAAATCCAGTACCTGCAACAATTGCGAAAATCAGCTGCCGCCCCGCACAAAAATGATAAAAGTCCTGACTGGTAACCCCTGGTTTACCTGACTATATTTTTTGCAATTTCTCAGCTGCCTTTTGAAGGGTCTCATCTTCTTTGGCAAAACAGAACCTCACCACCTGGTTTTCTGATCCATGCCGGTAAAATACTGATACGGGAATACAGGCAACGCCATATTCTGTCGTGAGTCGCTTCGAAAATGCCAACTCTGTTTCATCCGAAATCGCCGCATAACTCATCAGCTGAAAGTAAGTCCCGCTCGAAGGAATGGGCCGGAAACGAGATCCTTCCATCAATTTCAAAAACAAATCCCGCTTTTGCTGATAAAATGCACTGATACCCTGTATTTTATCCCGATGATTTTGCAGATACCAGGCAATGCCCTGCTGAAATGGCGTACTGGTAGAAAAACCTACAAACTGATGTACTTTCCGCAGCTCTGCCGTAAGTTGAGGCGGCGCCAGGCAGTACCCTACCTTCCAGCCGGTAGTGTGAAGACTTTTACCAAAAGAAGAAACGATAAAACTCCGGCCAACAAGTTCGGGATAACAGGCAATGCTCTGATGAACCTTCCCATCAAAAATAATATGCTCGTACACCTCATCGCTAATAATAAATAGACCCGTATCACGCACGATGGCAGCAAGCTCGGACAAATCCGATGCTTCCAGAATGGTTCCGGTAGGATTATGGGGGGTATTGATGAGAATCGCCCGGGTATTGGGATTGATAAGTTTTTTCAGATGTGCCCAGTTGATCCGGTAATCAGGAGGATTCAAAGCGTACCGAACCGGAATTCCGCCAGCAAGCTCGATAGCCGGCAGATAGAGGTCATAGGCAGGCTCCAGCACGATTACCTCATCCCCATCCCTGACGATTGCAGTAATGGCACAATACAAAGCTTCAGAAGCCCCGGAGGTCACCGTTATTTCTGTAGCAGGATCATAGGAATATCCGTACATTGCCTTTACTAATTGCGAAATTTCTTCACACAAGGTAGGGAGTCCGGGCATTGGCGCATATTGGTTGAAGCCATCACGCATGGCACGGGCGACATACTCCGTGAGTTGAGGGTCGCAGGGAAAGTCAGGAAAGCCCTGAGAGAGATTTATGGCCTTATTTTGCCGGGCGAGCGCAGACATAACAGAAAAAATCGTTGTGCCAACCCAGGGGAGTTTAGAAGAGATAGCGGGAGAAATCATCGGGGAAATTATGACAGAATATCAAATAAAATCAAATTGAATTGTGTCATTCATTTGAAATTAATCAAAAAAAACCTTACGAGTTACCTGAAAGTTTATTTTTTTTATAGTTTTGTAGAAACCCAACTTCAAATAGCTACTGTATGCGCCCAAAACAAACCAGTAATAACGGCAACTCATTCTTCCGATACACTTACCTTCTGCTTGCAGTAGTAGTACTGTCTGCATGTAAGCCGGAGGGTCTTATTAATAAGGTGAAATACAACGGTGTAAAATATGTCAACACCTGTGAAACCTTTAATGCTGAGATCAATAAGTTGATCCAGAACAATACCCAGTCCAATATTTTAAAGGTAAGTGAATACGACAACAGCGATTTCACCTACTATTATCTCGAACAGGGACAATATGAAATCAAAAAAGATACTTTGTATTTCCGCCTGGCTCAGGACCTGGAATATGCTCAGTATCTCGATAAAGGCGTGGCTGTCCATGTAAATGCCAGCTATAAGGCGGTAGATCAGATTCAGGATCTGGAAGCCTCAAAAGCCGGAGATCTCGGTACGCTGGTTGTAAGCCGCGAGTATTATGTTGCCAACCGGAAACCTTTCTTCCTGTATAAATTTCCGCTCGGAGGAAAAAGCCTGGAAGGCAAACAGCTGATGTTGTCTTTTGCCATTGCCAAATACGACAAGACCGGCAATGTCAAACAATATTTCTGTGAAACAGATTCCAAACCCATTGGCACGGCTTTCCCTGCCTGCTGTAGTGCCACGCCATGGCAGGCTGCTGCCCTGCAATCTTCGGTTTCCATGCCTAAGATCATGGTAAAAGATGAGACTTATCGCTATGAAGGATTTACCGGAACCATTGATGTAATGTTTCAGGAAAGCTCTTTCAAACTCGCCGATGACACGTCATTCTCCGCGCTGCTTATCCAGGCGTTTGTAGAAAAATACAAAAACTTTGGCTATAAAATCGATGGCGTGAGCCTCGAAGGATGGGCATCACCCGGTGGTAAGGAGTCTTTCAACATGAAACTTTCGCAAAAGCGGGCCGATGCACTGAAAAAAGCGCTGGAAATCCTCAATGGAAATATCTCCTCACTCAATGTAACTGCAGAAGGAAAAGGAGAAGACTGGGAAAGGGTAAGACTTCTCACGCAGGCATCCACGAAACTAACTTCCGAACAAAAAGCAGAAGTTCTCGCTATTGCCAATGATGGTTCACTTACCAATGACCAAAAAGAAGCAAAACTCCGGAAAGTTAAGTTCTGGACAACCCTCGTAGATGATGTTCTGGTAAAAGCCCGGCATACATTCTCAGTCATGGACTTTGGTTATGGAGGTACAGAAAATATTCTCAAACGTTATGAGAAGCCACTTCCGGTAGCGTCGATGCAACTGGAGGATATTGCCAAGACCGTATTCCGTGTAGGTGGCCATAAAGATGGCAGCGATTTCAGCAAAGATATGGCGGTTATCAATGAGGTATTGACCAAAGCAGCTACCCCCAACCTTTACGCAATCCGCGCGACTTACTACCTCGCCAACGACGAGTACGAAAAAGCATTTGCTGACCTTGAAAGCGCCAGCCGCTTCCGCGATGCAAATTCCAATGAATACAGCATGAGCGTGCAGGGCTATAAAGTGTTGTTTGCCGACCAATATGCATTTGACCAGAAAAAAGAACTGTACAAGGCTTATACAGAGCTCGCCCAGAAAAGCCCTGGCAACCGCCCCATCTACTTTAACCGGGCAGTACTGATGGACAAAATCGGCTATATCAGTGGTGCCCTGAAAGAATACAAAGATCTGTTGGAAGGAAATACCGCAACTGCTGCAAACCTCAACAACCGCGGGGTAGCACGGATGAAAACCAATATGATCACCGAAGCAGAAGCAGATTTTAAAGCTGCCATGCAAATGGATCCCAAAATGTCTGAACCCGTATTCAACCTCGCCATCGTAAGCGCTTATCGCGGACTCACCAAAATGACCATGGAATACCTCGATAAAGCAGTAAAAATGGACGCCAAATACAAAACCCTTATATTTAACAACCCTGCATTTTCAGTTATGTCTGAGGATCCTAGGTTTGAGAAATACAGGAATTAAGGGAAATGTGATTCTTGTTTGTGAAAAAACATAGATTGTACTACATTTGCACCCGTCCGGTAAATCCCGACAGAAAGGAGAACCTAAATAAATGGTAGACGAAACCAACAAAAAATTTGACAAAGACGAAGAAGTGGTTCCTCAAATGGAGGACGACACAGTAGAGGCTGATGATGATTCAGCTTACGACGATGACATTTCCGACGATGATTATGATGGAGATGATGACCTTGACGAGACAGATGATGATGATGATTTTGATGTCTCGGACGACGAAAGTTCTACTCCCCTGGTAAAAAAGCTTTACGCTTCAGCCAAAGGAGAGGATGAGGATGATGATGACGATGATTGGTGGAAAGATGGAGGCGATTATTCATCCAAACAGCGGGAAGAACTGGAACAATTGTATTCCGGTACGCTGCGTCAGTTTAATGAGAATGAAATTGTTTCCGGTACTGTTGTAAGTATTGGCGACAAAGAAGTTGTTCTCAATATCGGATTTAAATCCGAAGGTGTAGTTCCCATTTCCGAGTTCAGAAGCCGCGATAATGCGCTGAAAATCGGAGACAAAGTTGAAGTGTTTATCGAAAGTGTCGAAGACCAGGATGGTCAGTTGATTCTTTCCCGCAAGCGTGCCAAAAATCTGCGCTCATGGGAAATGATTAATGACTCCATGGACAACGATACCATTATCATGGGCCATGTAATGCGCCGTACCAAAGGTGGATTTGTGGTGGATGTAAATGGTATTGAAGCCTTCCTCCCCGGCTCTCAGATTGATGTTAAGCCCGTTCGTGATTTTGATGTTTACGTAGGTCGCAGCATGGAGTTTAAGGTTGTAAAAATCAACCATGCTTATGAAAACGTAGTGGTTTCCCACAAAATTTTGATCGAAGCTAAACTCGAAGAACAGCGGAAAGAAATCCTTGAAAAACTCGAGAAAGGTCAGGTACTCGAAGGTACTGTTAAAAATATGACCAACTTCGGGGTGTTCATTGACCTCGGAGGTGTTGATGGTCTTCTGCACATTACTGATATTTCCTGGGGTCGTATCAACCACCCTGAAGAAGTATTGGAACTTGACCAGAAAGTCAATGTAGTAGTTCTGGAATTTGATGACGCCAAAAAGCGTATCAGTCTTGGAATGAAACAACTCACTGCTCATCCGTGGGAGTCTCTGCCTGAAACTCTCGTTGAAGGCTCTGTAGTAAAAGGAAAAATCGTAACCGTTGCCGAATACGGTGTATTCCTCGAAATCCTCCCCGGAGTGGAAGGGCTGATCCATACCAGCGAAATGTCCTGGTCTCAGCACTCCAAAAATCCAACCGAAATGTTCAGACCTGGTGAAGAACTTGAAGCTGTTGTTCTGAGCATTGACCGCGATGATCGTAAAATGTCACTGGGCTTGAAACAACTCCTCAATGACCCATGGGCAGATATCGAAACCCGCTATCCTGTTGGTAGCCAACATACCGGCCTGGTTCGCAATATGACCAACTATGGCCTTTTTGTTGAACTTCAGGAAGGTGTTGACGGTTTGGTACATATTTCAGATCTGTCCTGGACCAAAAAGTTCAGCCACCCTTCTGAATATACCAAAGTGGACGATCAGCTCGAAGTGGTTGTTCTTGACATTGACAAGGAAAACCGCCGCCTGAGCCTCGGCCATAAACAACTGACTGAAGATGTATGGGATACTTTCGCAGCCATCTTTACAGTTGGATCCGTACACAGCGGTACGATCAAAAAGATTCAAACCAAAGGTGCTACTGTTGAACTCGACTACGGTGTTGAAGGAATCGTTCCTCCTAAACATCTTTCCGTAGAAGATGGAAAAGAAGCCCTCAAAGTTGATGATGCAGCAGAATTTGTGGTAATTGAATTCCACAAAGATGCAAAACGACTGATTCTCTCTCATACCCGTGCCTGGAAAGAAGAAGAAGCGCCTGCAGCCGAGCAACCCAAATCCAATGGCAATGCAACCAAAGGCCAGGGCCGTACCAAAGCTACTCCTGCTCAGCAGACAGCGAAAGCCGGTACAACCACCCTTGGAGAGTTGGATGTTCTCGCTAAGCTGAAAGAGCAGATGGAAGCCGAGGAGCAAAAAGGTACTAAGAAAAAATCTTCCAAGAAAAAGGAAGAAGCTCCTGTGGAAGAAGTTGAAGAGGAAGTCGATGTAATCATGACTGAAGAACCGGAAATTGATGCTGCTGATTCAGACGACGAAAGCGACGAATAAGCAATTATCAGTTCATAAAAAAAAACCTTCCCAATGGGAAGGTTTTTTTTTATGCTGGTTTTTTATCTAAAACCTTCGTCAAATGATTTACCACCACCTGCAATGCTTTATACATATGCCGGTTGTTGGGAATAATCATATCACACTGCGATTTTAAAGGTGCCACATATCGGTAAAACATGGGGGCCACATATTTCTCGTAATCTCTCAGAATAGACTCCACCGTATATCCGCGCTCCGTATGATCTCGCTGCAACCTACGGCTCAGCCGTATATGTTCTTCCGCATCTACAAATAATTTCAGGTCAATCAACCGCGCTATTTCCGGTTTGTGATAAATAAACAATCCCTCCAGAATAATAACCGGTGCAGGTTCAAACCGAAGCAGACGGGGAACCGCTTCCGGATTGTTGAAGGTGTACTCCCAACGGGAAAACCCTTTTTTCTGAATCAACAACAGAAGCTCCTGATGCAACTCGTCCAGATTTATAGAGTCAGGATGATCGAAGTTGATTAATCCTTCCTCATCCACTACCTGATCTTCCTGTTTTTTGTAATAATTGTCCTGGGAGATCAATGTGATCTGTCCCTGGGGAAGCTGCTTCATCAACTGGTTGAGAAGAAACGTTTTTCCGGAAGCACTTCCACCACAGATTCCTACGATATAGGGTTTTTTATCCATTGCGGATGAGTAATCTTGTTAGTGTGATTGAAGGATAAACCGGACAAACGACCGAACCGCTTTACCCCGATGTGAAATTTTGTTTTTTTCTTCAGCAGTAAGTTCTGCAAATGTTTGTGTATATCCAGCCGGGCGAAAAATCGGATCATACCCAAATCCCCCCTGACCATAAGTCTCTTCGGTAATTTCGCCATCGGCAACCCCATCAAAAAAGGAAGGTGCTCCACCATCAAAATAGGCAATTACTGTGCGGAAGCGCGCTTTCCGGTTTTCTTTCCCAGTCATCTCCGCGAGCATTTTTCTGACATTGTCTTCATAGCTGCACCCCTCCCCTGCATAACGCGCCGAATAAACGCCAGGACGCCCGTCCAACGCGTCTACCTCAAGACCGGTATCATCTGCGAAGCAGGGGATTCCCGAATGCTCATAAAACGCTTTTGCCTTCAACAGGGCATTGCCTTCCAGTGTCGGCTCCGTTTCTTCGACATCAATCTCTTTCCCAAGATCTGCCAGACATAACACTTCATAGGAATCGCCGATCATTTGCCGGATTTCCTGGAGTTTATTGCGGTTATTTGTACCAAAGAGAAGCTTCTTTTTCTCCATATCATTTTTTCGCGAATGCCTGAAGCTGTTGGATCAAGGCCTTCTTCTTCTCCCCGTCTTCCAGTAAACCTGCCAGTGGCGGATGAATGAAGAGGGTATTATCATTCAAGGTTATTGTCTGGGGAGAAAGGGTCGTACCAAATACCCAGGCAAAAGAAACCGGAAGGTCTGAGAAATTCCAGCTTTCTGCAGTTGGATCCAAAATGCCAAATCCTACCTGATCTGTATTGACAGCAGCCTCAATAATACATTGTTTCAGGAAACCAGTCAGCGATTTGTCAGTAAATTCTTTCTGCGAAAGGACCAGTACAAGTTGTGAGGTCTGCTTGAGTTTCCAGTCGATTGCAGAGCCAGATGTTACAATAGAAAAATCCAGAACAGACTGATCATCAGCCGGTTCCGGATAGTTTTCATTTTTTATTTCACTAGCTTGTTCTATTTCGGTAAGATCATCCTGCGCAACGACAAACAGGTATTGGCCATAGAGGCGGGATATATCTTCCGTCGAAAAATCCATAGAACGACTTGTGTTTACCACCTGGGTGCAAACTCCAACTGAGTAGTTTTGAATGCAGCTTTGGGTGGTTTGTATGATACAGTAATATCTTTCAATATATCAATCTCCGCCTTCATTTTGGGGAAAATATCTTTATGTTCCTGATAGGACATTTCTAAGCCCATTACAGTTGCAACCAGCGTAATTAATCTCCAGCCGGGAAGCACATCAAAGATATTGTCGAGATTGCGCCAGCGGTCAACGGCGACTGCACCTTTGTCAAGGCGGCTTTTGGGAAGGCGCATCCACATTTCTGGCGTCATCTGGCGGATTTGTTTTGCCAGTGAGCTTACCTGTGGCATACCTTTTACATTGACAAATGTACCTTCTGCCTCAATGGAGCAAGCTGCAGGAAGCAATACTTCCACAAACTCATGTCCAGGCTGGTGCTGATGACCATGGGCTACGGTAGGCACACCAGAGATATAGCTGGCCAGATCAGCAAATACATGATCATTTTCCAGCGAGTAAAGGCATTTGATTTCTTTAGCTTCAAACTTTGCCTTCAGTTCATCCATAGAAAGCGCCTTGAAGCCAAGCAATTCACATGCTGCAGCATTTGGCGTACAATCATCCTGCATCAGCCAGTTGTCTCCACGTCCGGGAACAATATGGGATACATAGTAAATATCTTTTGCACCGAGGCTGGTGGCGAATTCTTTCAGTGCGTAGTTGCTTTCCATCGAAGCGAAAGCAGAACCAAGGAAAAATATTTTGCCTTTGTGATCTTGCAGCAACTGTGCAGCGCGTTGAATGCCCGTTTGGAAATCAACCGGAATATCGCCTTTGATTTTGGTTCCGGAGACACGCTTTTCATTGTAGTAATCTACATTGAGGCGGTGGTCATCAGGCATCCAGAAACCATTGATATCCTGATTTTCACGTGGAGTAATGCGCAGTACTTTATTGTCGCGAATCCATACGTGAATATTAGTACCGGTACTATCGTTTACGTCAATTGCGGGGGAATGAGACATTTCCCAAACTCTGGCTTTAAACCGGTGCTGTTTGCTGGTAAGCGCACCTACCGGACAAATATCTATGACATTCATGGAATAAGGCTCGTCGAAAACTTCGCCGGGAGCAGTAGCCGGGCGGTTTTTCTCACCTCTTCCTACAATAGACAACTGATTGGAGCCGGAAATTTCTTCAGTGAAACGGGTACAACGGGTACAGTTGATACATCTTTCTTCATCGAGGACTACCCTTGGGCCCAATTCTACGCGCTTCTGTTTATGACCTTTCTGGTTTTCAAAACGAGAGCCTTCCGGTCCGTATTTGTAGGTCCAGATTTGCAACGGACATTCACCTGCCTGATCGCAAATCGGGCAATCGAGCGGGTGATTGATCAACATATACTCCAATACACCCTGCTGCGCGGTTTTTACCATTTCAGAAGATCGATGGGTTTTGACAAACATCCCATCGGTGAGTGGCGTATTACATGCGGTATTGGGTTTTCTCCCCCAGTTTACCACAGGTTTACCTTCTTCGTCAAACTGAAACTCACCCGTGGCGCGGTCTCTGGACTGAACACCAACTTCGACCAGACACATCCGGCAGTTGGTCGGGATACTCATTGCAGGATGGTAACAGAAATAAGGAATTTCAATATCCTGATCCAGGGCAAATTGTAGTAACTTGTGTTGACCTTCAAACGCAATCTCTTTGCCGTCAATCGTAATTTTTGCCATATTTTGCAGTAACAATAATGGTTTTGCAGGTTCTTTTAAGAGCCGGATAAAGATAGATATAAATTTTAAAAATTCGCTGTTACAATCGAAATTCTATGAAAAAATTGGTTCTTTCCGCGGCACTGACCGGTGCGGTTACCAATCGAAGCCATTGCCCTGCCATTCCATACACACCGGCGGAGATTGGCGCAGAGGCTCTCCGGGCTGTAGAAGCGGGTGCAAGCATCGTTCATATCCATGCTCGTGAAGACAATGGGATGCCTTCGTGGCGCCCTGAAGTTTTTGCTCAGATTCATGAAGAAGTGCGCACCCGCTGCCCGGAAGTCATCATCAACTACTCCACCGGAGCGGTAGGGGTTTCGAGAGAAGACCGAATTCGCCATATCACAGCCCTGAAACCCGACATGGCCGCTTTCAATATGGGCAGCATGAACTATGGCATATTTTCCAAAAAATCGAAGCAGTTTCACTGGCAAACTGTGTTTGAAAACTCTTTCGCCGATATGGAATTTTTTGTGCGCGCCATGAAATCGGCTGGTACCATCCCCGAAATGGAGTGTTTTGATACGGGGCATATCCATAATGCGGCGCCGTTTCGGGAAATGGGGCTGATCGACGAAAGGGCCGTATATAGCCTGGTCATGGGCGTGCTGGGCGGAATTCCGGCGTCAACAGAAAATCTGCTGCACCAGATCCGGCAGGTGCCCGAAGGCTCACACTGGCAGGTCATCGGCATCAGCCGAAAGCAATGGCAATTGGCTGCTGTTGCCTGTACCATGGGAGGAAGTTTTCGCGTCGGGCTGGAAGACAATTTTTACCTGCCTTCCGGAGAAATGGCAAAATCCAACGGAGCTTGTGTGGAAGCCGGCGTTTCTCTCGCACGTATGATGGGCAGGGAAATCGCTACCATCGCTGAAACCCGTGATATGCTGGGGATTACATGAAGCAATCTTTTGTCTTTGATAAATTCTGTTACCAATGGCTTACACTGATAATATTTCAAGGCTGTCCCGGCTGACTTCTATTTTACTGAAACTGCAATCCCAATCCTATGTTTCCGTAAACCAGCTTGCTCAACACTTTGAAGTCAGTACAAGAACCATTTACAGGGATCTACTTTCCCTCGAACATGCGGGGGTACCCATCGTATCCATTGAGGGGAAAGGATATACGCTGATGGATGGATTTAGCCTGCCTCCGGTCATGTTTACCGAGACGGAAGCCAATGCTATCATCATTGCCGAAAAAATGATCCTGCAAACTACCGATGTCTCCCTCATCGCCGAATTTCAAAAAGCAACCGAAAAAATAAAGTCCGTTTTACCGCATCCGGAAAGGGAAAAAGCTGATATCCTCGCTGAGCGAATCATTATTGGAAAAAATTGGGCAAACATCAGGACGAGTGATTATCTGACTGATATTCAACAGGCACTGACGCATTATCATGTACTAAAAATCACGTACAGAAAAGAAAATGCAGAGGAAAATTCAATACGGGAAGTTGAGCCTTTTGCCATTTACCACAACCAGTCAGAGCAATGGGTGCTTATCGCCTGGTGCCGGCTAAGAAATGAATTCCGCAATTTCAGGGTTGATCGTATTCACAAGCTGGAAAAATTGTCTCAAAAATTCACCCCTCATACCATCACCCTTGATGAATATATTGAAATACAGCGAAAAAAACATTTTGGAGAACCACTGACATAGGGTTGTCACACAACCGATATACATTTGACAAAATTTATCAGTTATGCATTCTACAAATTACTTCAACACGTTTATCGAAATCGCGGAGGATAGCCCGGTCAAAGAAGGTAACATGCCACCACTGAAAGGTGAAAAAAAATCAGTCGCAAACCTTCAGTTTGATATGCTGTATGAAAACCCTTATCAATACACTTCTGATGATGTATTATTTTCCACCTTCGCACAAAGGAAAGATATACCCCAGGGCGAACTGGAGGAACAAAGGCAACACTTCTTTTCTAAAGGTCAACCTTGTTTTCGAGCCTCTCCTCTGACCAAACAATACGGCTGGGGTATTCACAGCGACGAAAACGGAAAAATTGCCATGTATGGTGCAGAAACCACAGAGTATGAGCAGTTTGTCGCGGATGATTCTGTAAAAAAAGTCAAAGCGATGCGTTCCGGAAGGGCTTAAAACCTGTCATTAGCTGAAATTTGAGCGCATGTCCCCTACTCTGCTTTTTCAAATTTCAAATTGTAAAAATTGAAGTCCGGGTTGGGCAGATCAATCGTAAAACCCGTCACTTTCCCCTGCGAATCCATCTCAAATACAATCAATCCAAAAGGCAAAAACGGGTCGGCAATATCCACCCGGAAAGTGTTGTAATGCCAGTGTTTGAGTTCGCCGGTAAATAGGGTAGCTGTTGGCAAAAGGGTCAGAAACAGTTTCCCATCTCGGATCGTTATCTCTGCCGGACCGTACATTTTGTCTTCATATCTACCCGAATAATCAGCCATTGCCAGTGAAGGCTGGGTATTGAGAATCTGGGTCTTTTCCCGTTCTGTTTTCTGGCCTGCCACGTAGTTGAGGTAATTTTTCTCAATTTTTAGCATACGCCCGGCCCAGTCATTTTCGGGACGGTTGAGAAACAGGTCAAATACTTCGTTGCGTATGGCCATATTCAATACGACGGGCATGCCATTGGTGAGGATCACTACGCCGAGATTTTCTTCCGGGATAAAAGCCACTTTCGAAATATATCCGGGAAGGCCGCCGTCGTGTTCTACGACTTTTCTGCCGCCATAATCAAACAATCGCCAGCCGAGCGCATAACTTTCGAAGTGAATCCCCATTTGTTTTTCCAGGTTGCTGGGGTTTTGTGCAGTCTGGGCAGAGAGAATTTCCTGCCACGATTCAGAAGAAAGCAGTTGTTTATCTCCATATTTACCGCCAGCCAGCCAGAAAGTCAGCCATTTGCTCAAATCTGTAACGGAGGCGTTGATAGAAGCAGCGGGGCCGCTGTTGTCGTAATTGATATCCCCGACCACTTTTCCCTCCAGATGAGGAAGTGCTCTTTCTGCTTTTTTCTTAAAATCCTGATTGGTGGTGCGTGCATCTTTCATTTCCAGCGGCTCGAATATCCGCTTCTGCACAAATTCATCCCAGGTCATTCCACTTACCGCTTCAATCACTTCTCCGGCGGTTATAAACATGACATTGGAGTAGCCAAACTGTGAGCGAAAACTATTTTTTATGGGGAGATAACGGATTCTTCTGACGATTTCCTTACGGTCATAACTGGAACCATACCAAAGAAGGTCTCCGTCAAATGTATCAAATCCTGTGCGGTGACAAAGCAAATCACGCACGCGCAGCTCCCGGGTGATGTATGAGTCATACAACTGAAAATCAGGCAGATAGTCTATTACCCTGTCATCCCATTTGAGTTTTCCCTCATCGACCAACATGCCGATGCACGTTGCAGTAAATGCCTTCGAACAGGAGGCGATACCAAAAATCGAATTGGGCGTGATGACTTTGTCTGTTCCAGCTTCCCGAAGACCGTAACCGTGCGAAAATACCATTTCCCCATCCTTTACAACTGCAATTGCAAGGCCCGGGACGTTGTAGTCAGCTACAGCTTTAGCAAGATACGTGTTGAGTTTTTCATAATCGACCTGCCCGAGCACCGGCAAATGAAGCAGCGAGAGATGCAGGAACAGAAACAGCGAAACAGAAAGAAATTTTTTCATATCGGGTAAATAATAAGCCGTTGGAAAATTAGGAGATTTTCTCCACAAGCGTAGCCAAAACCTCGCGATTCATCTCGTGTTTGCCTTCAAAAAGTATAAATTCACAATTTTCAAATACCCCAGAGATGAGTTTTTTCTGCTCTTCCAGCCTTTCCTCGGTTAAATACTCATCCTGTCGCCCGATAATTGCAAACGTGCGTGCAGAGGATTTGACAAATGACCATTGATCTTTGGTGAGTTCGGGAGGAAAACCACCCGCCCAAAGAGAAAGGCTGTCAAATAAAATTTTTCGCGAGGCTGCCCACCGCGTAATGGCACTCACCCCCTGAGAGAACCCTAACAAGTGGAGTTTTACCTGAGACCAGTCAACGTCAGCAGTTTCCGTATCAAATACGCTGTCAAGATAATTCAACTGGTTTTCTATGTGCATTTCCCGGTTTTCGCGGGTAGTCCAGGAAGCACCGATGCGGGTGTAATTGTCCATGTAAAAACGATCAGGACCTTGTGGCGCAATCAGGTAATGCTCTTGAAGGTCCAAAAAGTCAAATCGTTTCATAAAATACCGGGCGAGTTGACCGTGACCGTGGCAGGCAACCCATATATGACGGGTATTTTCGGTCAGTTCTCCCATAAAAAAATAAGGGGCCTGAATGGTAAAAGAAACCTGTTTTTGCATGAATGGATATTGATTGAGACAAATGTCGAAAAAAAATTTGGTTTTACTGAACAATGTTCATTTAATTTGCGTTGTACACTAAAAATAAAAAAAGCTTGAGCATCGCAGACAGAAGAGAAAGGGAAAAGCAGGAATTAAGAGACAAAATCCTGAAGGCGGCCGGAAAAATGTTCCGGAAGGAGGGATATGAAAAAACCAGTGTGCGAAAAATAGCTAAAGCGATCGATTACAGCGTAGGAACGATTTATCTGTATTTCAAAAACAAAGACGATATATTTTTTGCCCTGCACGAAGAGGGTTTTAATCTGCTCTTTGAGAAAATGTCCCCGGCCCTGGCCATTACCCACCCGGTAGAGCGGCTGCGTGAACTAGGGCGACATTATATGGCATTTGCCTTTGAATTTCCGGAAACCTATGAGCTGATGTTTATTCAGTCAGCGCCAATGAATATCATCGAAGAGCGATTGGGTTTGCATCCCGCAGAATCAGTTTCCCCGGACAAATGGACGGCGGTAATGAAATCTTTTGGCACTTTACACCAGACTGTTCAGGAGTGTATAGAGCAGGGGTATTTTAAAAACCCCGATGTCAATTTAATCACATTTGCGATCTGGTCATCTGTACATGGAATGGCAAGCCTGAGTATATGCAAGCGACTGGAAAAACTATTCCCCAGCCATCTTACCGATGCTTTAATAGCAGAAACCACCAATATGTTGCTGGACCTTTATCAGAAATAAAAAAAATTTACCCCAAAACTAAACACTGTTCATTTTTAAATATATGTTCATACAGTAACCACCATTCACTCCAAAATATAAACCACTAAGGATATGCGAAAAATATTCTCATCAATCTCAACCCTGCCTCTGTGGCTTTTCTTCCTGCTGACACCTGTTGCCCAGTACGCGCAGACCGACGTTCTGGACACCTATGTAAAAACCGGTCTGGAGAACAACCGCGCACTCAAAAGCCGGGAACTCTCCTACCAAAAAAGTGTGCAGGCACTGCGCGAAGCCAAAGGACTGTTTATGCCTCAGGTTACTTTTTCAGCCTCCTACACCCTGGCCAATGGCGGTCGTGCTATTCAGTTTCCTATAGGCGATTTACTCAATCCCATATACTCCACACTCAATGCACTGACTGAAACACAGAATTTTCCCACCAACCTCGAAAATGTAAAAGAGCAATTTCTGCCCAACAACTTCCAGGAGACCAAATTTCGCGTCATTCAGCCATTGTTCAACCCCGATATTTACCTGAACTACAAAGCCAAAAAGTCCCTGATCAGTCTGGCTGAAGCACAACAAGCCAGCTATGCTGCTGAGCTGGAAAAAGACATTCGCGTCGCCTACTTCAACTACCAGAAAACAGAAGATGCACTGGCTATTTTCCGTGAAACAGAGACGCTGCTACGTGAGATTATCCGGGTAAATCAACGCCTGCTTGACCACCAAAAGGCTACACCAGATGCAGTTTCCAGAGCCGAAACACAGCTTGCCCAACTCAAAGAACAGGAAGCGCAAGCCATTCAGCAAAACCAGACTGCCAAGGCATATTTTAATTTCCTGCTCAACCGTCCCCTTGCAGAAAATATTGTCAGGGACACCCTCCTCAACAACCATAGCCCTGTCATAGGTCTTGAGCAGGCATTAAACCAGAGTATCATGCAGCGCGCCGAACTCACTCAGCTATCCTATGCCAAAGAAGCAGGAGCATATGCAACCAGCGTAACCCGTGCAGCCAACCTTCCCCGTGTAGTTGCCGTGGTAGATGCAGGCGCTCAAGGCTTTGGTTATACTTTTGACAAAGATCAGCGGTTTTGGCTGGGACAGATTTCCCTCCAATGGGATTTGTTTAAGGGCTTTCAAAACGATGCGCGAATCCAGCAGGCAGAGATCGATCAGGCCATTTTGCACAATCAGGAAAGTGAGTTGCAGCAGCAAATCCAGCTTCAGGTACAGCAGGCATGGTATCAGGTACAAGCAGCAAAAACTGCAGGCCTTGCAGCCGGGAAAGCAGTCAAATCCTCTACAGAAACATTTGAACACATCCGCAGGCGGTACCAGGAAAATCAGGCCAGTCTGCTGGAACTCATGGACGCACAAAACCAACTCACTCAGGCTAAACTCAACCACAATATTTACCTATGGGATTACCACAGCAAAGTTGCAGAACTGAACTGGGCATCCGCGATTTAATCACTCCGATCACAATCAAACAAAATAGAAAATGAATACTTTTCAATCCATTCTTATTGCGACTGCTATTGCGATTCTTGCCGCCTGCGGCTCAAAGACACAGGTAGCATCTGAATCCGCTCAAACCCCTGCCATCCCCGTGCGGATGGAAACCATTGTACCATTGAAAGAGGCCCCGTCCATACTCACGAGCGGGATAGTCGCTGCGCAGGAAGAGATCAAACTTTCGTTTAAAACAGGCGGAGTGATCCGCGCCGTTTATGTAAATGAAGGCAGCACGGTACGCAAAGGACAGTTGCTGGCAAAGCTCGATCCATCGGAAATCGACGCACAGGTCAATCAGGCAACGAGTGCCGCCGAAAAAGCCCGCCGCGATCTGGAGCGCGCAACCAGGCTGTATCAGGATACAGTCGTCACCCTGGAAGTAGTACAGGACCTGACCACAGCAAAAGATGTAGCAGAGGCCAATCTTCGTATTGCCACCTTCAACCAGCAGTATTCCGAAATCTACGCACCGGCCAGCGGGCGTATTCTGAAAAAACTAGCCGAAACAGGAGAGATCATCGGTCCGGGCAGCCCGGTATTTTTCCTCGCAGCCACAAACTCAGACCAGGTTATCCGCGCCGGGCTTACAGATGCCGACATCGTGAGAGTCAATTATGGCGACCGTGCGCAGGTACATTTTGATGCATGGCCTGCGGATACGTTTGAAGCGAAAATCGTGGAAATCGCAGCCGGGGCAGATCCAATGACAGGTGCATTTCAGGTGGAATTACAAATAGAAAAACACCCCAAATCGCTCAAAAACGGTTTCATCGGACAAGTTACGCTCATCCCGCAAAACGAAGGGAAATGGGCAAAAATTCCAATGACAGCCATTGTAGAAGCAGAGCCCGGAAGAGCCACCATTTATACGACTGAGCCGGGAAGCCAAACCGTGCGCAAGGTCAACTTGCCCCATTACCGGATCGGCAATGATCATATAGCAGTCCCCATGAATCAATTAAATGGCCTGACGGAAGTAATCACTGACGGAGCCCGGTATCTCAAACCCGGAGACACGGTTACCATCCCTGAAGCAGGAAAGAAAAACCTCGCGGAGCAGCGATAACATTTACAGGAAACGTCATTTACCTCCATAAACTCACTCCTAATATGCGTTTACCAAAAATAGCCATAGATAATTATGCCTTTGTCACCGTGCTGGTTTTTCTGGCCTTGTGCATGGGTACACTTTCCTTCCTGAATATGCCGCGGTCGGAAGACCCGGCGCTCAACTTCCCCCTTTACACCGTAGTCGCGGTGTATCCCGGAGCAGACCCCAAAGATATTGAAGAACTTGTAGTCGATCCGATAGAAGAAAAACTCAATGAGCTGGACGATCTCACCGAGATCCGGACCTCTATCAAAGACGGGGTCGCAGTGATCAGAATCGAAGGCGAGTTTGGCGTCAATACAGACGACCAGTTTGATGAAGTAAGAGCCAGCGTCAACACCGTGAGGGATCAACTTCCCAGAGAACTCAACAGTCTGGAAATCAGGCAAATCAGCCCCCTTGATGTGAAAATTCTGCAAATGGCACTCATATCTGATGGTACGCCATACAGCGAACTGATTCAATGGGCTTCCCGACTGGAAGACCGGCTCGAAAGTGTGGACGGCGTGCGCAGCGCGACAAAAGAAGGATACCCCGGGCAGGAAATCCGGATTTCGCTGGATCTCGAAAAAATTGCCCGGTTGGGCATACCCCTCAATCAGGTAACCGGTATCATTCAGGGAAATAATGCCAACATTCCCGGAGGTGACCTCGAAGCAGGAACCCAAAAATTTACCCTGAAGACCAGCGGAGGGTATCAATCCATTGAAGATTTGAGCAATACAGTGATTTCGGCCAGAAATGGCAATATCGTTTATCTCCACGATGTAGCAGATGTATACTTTGGTTACGAAGATCCCCGCTACCTTGCCCGGGTCAACGGCAAACAGGCCATATTTGTCTCCCTTACACAAAAATCAGGCGAAAATATCCTGAAAATCACCGATGAACTTGATGCCGAAATTGCAGATTTCCAGAAAGAATTGCCGCAGGGAATCACGCTGACATATGCCTTTAAACAAGGCCCGGCCGTTGCCTCACGGATCAATGATTTTTTTATGAATCTGCTTCAGGGAATTGCGCTGGTGGGGATCGTCATCCTGCTATTCCTGGGGATACGCAATGCCCTGATCGTGATGACAGTGATTCCAACGTCTATTATCATCGCCATTTACCTGCTCGACATCAGCGGGTTTGGTCTTCAGCAGATTTCCATTGCCGGACTGGTTCTTGCGCTCGGGTTGCTGGTTGACAATGGAATTGTGGTTGTAGAAAATGTTTACCGGTTTGTAAAAGAAGGCTACAGCCCATTGGAAGCCGCTGCGAAAGGTACTTCAGAGGTAGGCTGGGCCATTGTGAGTTCTACGGTCACAACGGTACTGGCATTTTTCCCCATCACCCAACTTGGTGGCGGGACGGGAGAATTTATCCAGTCATTACCTCTGATCGTGATATATAGCCTGCTGGCTTCAGTTGTGCTGGCATTGGTCCTGACGCCTATTCTGGCAAGCAAACTTATGCGTCCGGTAGTGGATGGAAAACTCACCCGTGCAGAGAAGATAATGCAGAAATTCATTGAAACCCGGTACCGAAAAGTCTTGTCTTTTTCCCTCGACAGACCATGGCTAATCGTCGGCCTGTCTGCAGCATCGCTTGTTGGCAGCATTTTCCTTTTCCCTTATGTAGGGGTGAGTTTTTTTCCAACGGCAGACAAGCCTATGTTGGTTGTAAACATTGACTTACCTGACGGAAGTAATTTGGAAAAAACCAATCAGGCTGCGCAATTTGTCGAAAGTGTCCTTGACACATCAACATTTGTAACCAGCCATATCATGAATGTAGGACATGGCAATCCACAGATTTACTACAATATTATTCCCAAAAACTTCTCCGCCAATCATGCCCAGGCACTGGTACATCTGGAGACCTGGGATCAGGAAAAATTTTATCAGTTGGTAGCCAATCTCCGGCATACCTTTGACCAATATCCTGGCGCAAAGATCAGAGTTCTGGAGCTCAAAAATGGCCCTCCGTACGACGCGCCTGTAGCCATAAAAATTATCGGAGACGATCTGGACTCGCTCAAAGTATTTGCGGCATCGCTGGAAAAAGTGATTTCGGCTCAGGAAGGCACATTTAATGTGGACAATCCGCTGGAACTCAGCAAAACCAATATTCGCACAAAGATCAACCGGGACAAAGCAGGAATGCTGGGGGTACAGCTGGCCGATATAGACATTGCGGTCAGGACAGCATTTACAGGCAATGAACTGGGAACCATGAATCTTCCTGACGGAAATAAATACCCGATGGTAGCCCGCATGGCCCAGGGAGAAAATGCACAGGCCAGCGATTTTAGCCGGATATCTGTAGCAAGTATTGCCGGTGCACAGGTTCCTTTAGGTCAGGTTGCCCGGCTGGAGTTTGAAGCAGGGGCTTCTGAAATCGATCATTACGGGCTGGAGCGAACGGTTACTGTGACCGCAGATGTGAAAGATGAATATAATGTAACCGAAATTACACAAGCCATTATTGAAGATTTAAAGACTATTCCGTTGCCTACGGGTTACGAGTATTATATTTCGGGGGAATATGAGACGCAGCAGGAATCATTTGGCGACCTCGGGCAAATGCTGGTAGTAGCATTATTGGGAATATTTGCCGTGCTGGTACTTCAGTTTAAGTCTTTTAGTCAGCCTTTTGTAGTGTTTTCAGCAATTCCGCTGGCATTTTCGGGCTCTATTGTCGCATTATTCCTTTCCGGATATTCATTCTCATTCCTCGCTTTTGTAGGATTCACAAGTCTGGTAGGAATTGTCGTGAATACATCTATCATTTTGGTGGACTATACCAACCAGCTTCTGGAACGGGGAATGAGCATAAGAGATGCCCTGATGACAGCAAGTGAGACGCGATTTACGCCGATTTTGCTGACCACCCTTACCACAATATTCGGCCTTCTTCCCCTGACACTTTCCAACAGCAACCTTTGGTCACCGTTGGGATGGACAATTATCGGAGGAATGGTATCTTCAACCCTGTTGACTTTACTGATTGTGCCGATCTTGTATCAGTGGCTGACGAAGAAGCAGGCATAAGTTTTTAGAAAACAATTCATAAAAGAGTGTAATTCAAACTATAGCGACTTATGACACAGCTATATTGGGACTTACACTCTTTTCTTTTTTATCAATGATATACCATTCCCGGTAACCGCCTCAATGGAGAATGAAGATCGGATAGCACCAAATCAGCTTTTTTCTGGTAAAAATCATCCTTCGGATTTTGGCGCAGGGCTTCAAAAACTTTTTGAGCCTTTTCACTATCTTCGGTTGCCAGCAGTGAGAGCCCCAGATACCAGCCCACCTGAGGCACAGATACATCTGCATCCTCCAGCACCTGTTGGGCCTCGCGATATTGTTTTAAGGCCATCAGTGCATTAGCAAGATATAGTTGCGCGTCTTTATAGAAAACACTTTCAGGGGAAATGGTGCGAAGGGCTTTGATAGAATAGGAATAGTCTCTTTCAGAATAGGCTTTCATCGCCCTGAAAAAATCTGTTGAATCATCGTTGCCCTGGCTTCTCAATGTACCATAAAGGGAAACATAGGGAGAAAAGTACCGGTCAAAAATCGCTCCATTGCTGTATGAGAAGGCAAATCCATAAGCAGAAAACACCAAAATCAGCAAGCTTGCGGCGATACCGGAATACAACAGCAAAGACTTACGCCAGGCGCGGCGTCTCTCATCTGAATAATTCTGAACTTCTTTCAGCAGATCATTGTGACGAAGCACTTTTAATGCAGCATAAGCCTGCCGGTATTGCAACAGTTCTTCCGAGAGGGCAACGTTTTGCTCCAGTTCCTTTTCAAATTCTTTTTTCTCCTCCGGAGATAGTTGGTTTTCGAGATACGCTTCCAACTGTGGGTTTGTACTGTCTTTTTTGTCCATGTTTAGGAAATCCTAATCGTTTTTGTTCAACTCTTCCAGCATCTGGCGCAAACCGGGGTCATTGCCGACAAGAGAAGCCAGTTTTTTCAGACAGCGGCTTTTCACATTTCTGGCCACCACAGCATTTTCGTAGCCCAGTTGGGCTGCGATTTCCTGCATGGAATATTTGCGCATCCACATGCGAAGAATCACGCCACACTGTGCGGGTAACTGATCAAGCACCTGCTCCATCGAACTGCGAAACTGGGTTTCCATAAAATCCGCTTCGGGATCGTTGGTATGCGTTTCGTTTCCAAAGAAACGATTCACATACCGCTCATCCCTGGCTGAGCGCGCAAAATGCCGGAGACACAATTTGTGGGCGATCGATTTGAGGTAGGTTTTGAGTGTACTCTTTTCTGAAAACCGCCCGTCCATCACATTGCCTACCAAAATCACCAGTGCATCGTGAAAAACATCTTCGGCTTCCGAACCCATGACTTTCCGGAGCTTTCCGATCATTTCCCGTCGATGTTGGTCATAGAGAATCCGCATTGCTTTTGGCAAAGCATCTCCTCCCTGGCATATCATGCCCTTGATATCCTCGTCTGAATAGCGCACAGTTATACCTTAGTCAACGAGGAGACAAAAACGTAAACAGCAAAAGGCACTTTTTTTTAAAATATTTTTACAACCTGCCTCTATTCGCTCAGAAGGCCGTTTCGTACAACTGCCGAAAATCTGCACGGCTTACGGGTTTGGGGTTATTGGGATGTGCAAAATCTGCAATGGCCAGATCGGAAAGCGGTTCCAGATGTTCTCTTTTTACTCCACATTCCGATAGCTTAAGTGGTAAGCCAATCTTCTGATTAAGGGCAAATAGTCCTTCAATCACGGCTTCGCCATCCGTCTTTTCGAGGTTCATCGCTATGGCTATGCGTTTGAAACGATCTTCCAGGCCAGGCAGATTAAACTGCATACCGTAGGGAAGATTGACGGCATTGGCAAGGCCATGATGCATATCGAGCAGGGTCGAAAGCGGGTGTGCCAGAGAATGTACAACCCCCAGGCCTTTCTGGAAGGCAGTGGCGCCCATCATCGAAGCGATCAGCATTTTGGCACGTGACTCAGGGGTAGGATAGTTTACAGCCGACTCTATCGATTCGGCAATCAGGCGAATGCCTTCCAGCGCGATGCCATCAGCCATGGGGTGAAACCCTTTTGCCAGAAAGGCCTCGATATTGTGGGTAAATGCATCCATACCCGTAGCCGCTGTAATATGCGGAGGGAGATCATAGGTGAGAGAAGGATCGGCAAATACCTGTTTTGCCATGAGTTTTGGGGCGAAAAGAATGCGTTTCCGCTTGGTATCATCCTCCGAAATAATCGCGCTTCGCCCTACTTCGCTGCCGGTTCCAGATGTAGTAGGCACCGTTACAAAATGAGGGACATCTTCGGTTACATATTGATCTCCGCCTATCAGGTCGTCATAATCAAACAAATCCCTGTGGTGATTGACACGCAGCACGATGGCCCTTGCGACGTCGAGACCCGCGCCACCACCGATACCGACGATGGAATCACGACCGGAAGCATGGTACAACTTTCCGCCATTTAGCACATCGGCTTTTACCGGGTTGGCATGAATGTCAGAAAATACTTCCACACTCAGGCCCTTAGCCTGAAGGTTTGCGACGATTTTTTTGAAAAAATCCAGCTTCGCCACATTCGGGTCCGTAACCAACAGTGGCCGGAGCAAGCTATGGTGATTGAGATAGTCCGGCAATTCGGAGATTACCCCTACGCCAAACCTGATCTGTGTAGGATAGTTGAATGATCTGGGTTCTGTTATCACTGACATATAGATGCGTTATTCTATTCTCCAAAACTAATACCTGTACCTTTAGCAGTACTCACCATAAAGGAATCAGGGTTGACAAAATTATACGTGTTGATAGCTTCTGTAAGCGAGACATCTATAATAGAATTGTTGCGGTAGGCAGCCATTCGACCAAACTTACCTTCCAATACCATTTCGAACGCTTTTACCCCAAACTGGGTGGCCAGTACCCGGTCAAAAGCGACAGGCGTGCCGCCACGCTGCACATGTCCCAAAACGGTAACTCTGCAATCCGCGGTCAGGCCGGCTCGCTGAAGTTCTTCGACAAGGCGATATCCACACCCCCCCAAACGTACGTGTTTATAGCCGATTTCACCAGAATCAGAAGCAACTACACTACCGCCTTTGGGGTAAGCACCTTCGGCAATGACGATATTTACAAATCCTCTTCTTGCATGGTAGCGCGACTTGATTCTTTCCACTACTCTATCAATATCATATGGAATTTCAGGTATCAGACAGATTTCGGCACCCCCTGCAATTGCAGTATGGAGGGCAATCCATCCGGCATCGCGGCCCATTACCTCCATGACCATCACCCGGTTGTGACTTTCTGCCGTTGTAACCAGTTTATCAAAACTCTCGGTCGCAACCTGCACAGCCGTTTGAAAACCAAAGGTATAATCGGTAGAAGACAGGTCGTTGTCAATGGTTTTGGGTACGCCTACGATATTGAGGCCCTGTTCAAAGAGCTTTTGGGAAATCTTTTGAGAGCCATCACCGCCGATACTGATTACTGCATGAAAGCCCATTTCTTTCAACCTGGCAATCATCCAGTCAGAGCGGTCCTCCGTAATCCAGGAGCCATCGGCTTGTTGTACCGGCCATTCGAAGGGCCCGGCCTTATTGGTCGTGCCGATAATTGTGCCGCCGCGAACGTGGATGCCAGCGACTGCATGTTCATCCAGACGAACAAGTTCCATGGGTTCGCGCATAAGTCCGGTATAGGCCTCTATGCTGCCATAGACTTCCCAATCATTTTCAAGCAAGGATCTTTTCACAATAGCACGAATGACGGCATTGAGCCCAGGGCAATCACCACCACCTGTTGCTACGAGGAGTTTTTTCTTCATGTATCAGCTGTTAAAATTCTGGTTGCAAGGTAAGACGATATTGCATGATTCCCCAAAAAAAGCATCAACACAGGAGGCCATTGGTCTCCATATATTTGCAAAAGAAAAAGTATGAAAGGCGTTCTCCCATTACATATCTTGCCAATGTGCCGGATGTTTGCTCCAAAATTATATTTTCATGTATTTTCCAGGGCAGAATTGGCTGACAGAAAACCATTCCCGGAGAAAGTTTCTTTCAATATCCAATACATATAAGCAAAGAAAATGTTACTCTTTATCAGATTGTTCAGGATCGTATATTTAATACGATATTTCATAATATATATATAAAATATGATCCATTCATAAATTAAAAGGCTGTTTAACATTCGTAAAAAATGATTTCGGGCACAAAATTGATGATTGAAGATGATTTATTTTTTCAAACTGAAATATTTGTTCATGCTTGATCTTTTTTGCCTTAATCGAAATATTAAGCATAGTTGAGATCACGATCCGGGTTATACCAGACGAGCCAAATTTTCGTTTTCCATATGAAAGAAATTGCGACAATCGAAACAAATGAATTCACTGATTTTAAAGCATTTACAAACACTATTCGCATAAAGTCAAACATTCCCCGGTAAACCTTACAGTTTTTATCTTGCTGGTCTATGAGCCAATTTTTGATTGAATAAAAAAAATGGGTTATTTCATATTGTCGATCTTGCCAGACAAAAACAGAGTTACCCGTCCTCTATATCTAACACTAATTATCATGATGAAGCGATTGAATCTTCTCACCTTGCTATTGATGGTATGGGGTGCCCTTATGGCAGAAGAACGTACGTCCATTAATTTTTTTCAGGGAACTTTTGAACAATTAAAAGCTCAGGCAAGAGAAGAACACAAACCATTTTTTATCAGTTTCCACACTTCATGGAGCACTCCCTGCCAGAATATGGAGCTCTACACCTATACCAATCCAGATCTTATTGAGTATGTCAAAAATAACTATCTGGCATTTGAAGTAGATGCAGAATCTCCGGATCGGGGTAATAGCGACCTTGCGGAAGAATTTAACATCATCTTCTTTCCCACCATTATCATATTTAATGATGAGGCCGAAGTTGTCAGCAAATTTTCTGGATTTAAAAATGCAGCCGACCTGAAAGCTCAACTGGTAGAGTTCCACCGGGTTTCAGACAAAGCTCATCTGGCGGAAAATACCCCTACTTCTGCCCCACCCAAAACTTCCACAACCGCAACTTCTTCAACGAGTCCTGCCAAAATCGTTGAAAAATCAGTTCCAACAACCAAAACCACCAAAGACCTGATTAATACAGAAGTCGGGCTTTTCCGCATCAGCCTGGAACAAGAAGATTCCAATGGTTATGGTGTACAAATTGGTGTTTTTGGGGACTATGCAAATGTGCTTCGGGAAGTATCTGCACTGGAAGTTCTCTACAAACAGCAGGTGATGGTAAACATCAGCAAACTGAGCGGCAATACGGTTTTTAAAGTGGTTGTCGGCCCATTTGACTCAGCAAGTCAGGCAGAAGGATTTCGGAAGTTGTTTCAGGAACGCGAAAAACGAACAGCGATGATTGTAAACCTCGACGCTTATAAGTAGAATTGATGTTTATTTTACCCTTGTAAGGCATAAAATCCATCTCATGACCAGAGTTGGATTTTTTTTAAAGGAATACGAACCATTTTGGTAACAAATTGTATCTTTGAAAGTATATGAGGATAATAGCAGTTAGTACTCTTCGGAATTTCTGGCAAAATCATACCCATTCAGAAGAATCTTTAAAATCCTGGTATCAAGAAGCCATACATTCTGAATGGCAGAATTCTCATGAACTTAAATCTAAATACAAAAATGCTTCAATAATATCTTCGAAACGAGTAGTTTTTAATATAAAGGGAAACGATTACAGACTAGTTGTAGATATTGAGTACAGGCTAAAGATTATCTTTATCGTTTGGATTGGAACCCATAATGAATATGACAAAATCAATGTTAAGACAATACAATATGGTAAAGCCCATAAAAAATAATGAACAATACGAATTATACCTTGAGCTGGCATATAATCTTATGCAATTGGACTTAGAGGAAAATTCCAAGGAATCAGATGAGTTGGAAGTTCTGAGCATTATGATAGAACAGTATGAGAAAATACACTATCCTATTGACACCCCAGGGCCGATTGAAGCTATAAAGTTCCGGATGGATCAGCTAAACATGAAGAAATCAGAACTTGAAAAAGTGTTAGGGTACCGAAGCCGGATCAGTGACATATTCTCTGGAAGAAGAAAACTTAGCCTTGGAATGATTCGCAGGATCCATGAAAAGTTAGATGTTCCGGCAGAAATTCTTATAAAAGAATACTAAACGTATTATCATGCCGAAAACGAAGTGCCACAGCCGCAACTCGATTTGGCGTTGGGGTTATTGAATATAAAACCCCGGTCATTGAGTCCATACTGATAATCGACTTCCATACCGGCAAGGTACAAAGCGTGTCTGCGGTCAAGCACTACAGCTATCCCATCAATATCGAGCAGATCGTCAAAATCCTGCTTTTCGTCAAAGTCCAGAATATAGCTCATACCTGCACAACCGCCGCCTTTTACTCCCAGGCGAAGATATTTATTAGCAGGGATCTGCTCCTTCTCACGGATAGATTTCAACTCAGTTACCGCACTTTCCGTCAGCGTAATTACCGGAGATTGTACTTCTGTCATATCCATATTTCTGTCCTTATTTTGGAATAACTGCAAATTTACACTTTTTGTTTTATCCCTGAAAATATCATTTACAACTACAAACAAATACGCCAAAAGTGATGACAGGTTTCCCAAATTAGGTTAATTTTACAGCTCAAACCAGCGCTGTATGCATGACGAAAACCTATCCGGGCTTGTGAGCAAATATTTCCCCCAGCTTGCCAACCCCGACCTTTTGAAGGAAATTGCCGAAGTAGGGGTACTGAGAAGTTATGAGGCAGGAGAAGTCATCATGGACTACGGAAGTTACATCCGTATGGTGCCTCTGGTAATTGAAGGATATATTAAAGTCATGCGGGAAGGTGATGACGGGAATGAACTTTTCCTATACTACCTCAATGCCGGTGATGCCTGCTCGATGTCCTTTACCTGCTGTATGATGGAAAAACAAAGCGTGATCCGCACTACGGCCGAAGATCATTCCGTCATCATAGGCATTCCCGTCAAATACGCCGAAGAATGGCTCGCCCGCTACCAGATCTGGCGCAATTTCGTCATGCTTTCCTATGACAACCGCATGTTTGAACTGGTAAAAACCATCGACAATATCGCCTTTCGGAAAATGGACGAGCGCCTCCTCGACTATCTGCACAAAAAAGCCGGCGCAACCGGAAGCAATGAAGTTCAGGCTACCCACCAAGAAATCGCCAATGACCTCAACGCCTCCCGCGAAGCTGTTTCCCGCCTGCTCAAACAACTCGAAACTCTGGGGCAGGTTCAGCTGGGCAGAAACCGAATCATTTTAACCTGAAAACTCATGGATGTAGAAATATTAGCCCGAATACAATTTGCCTTCACGGTTGCCTTTCATTATATCTACCCGCCACTCAGCATTGGGCTGGGGCTAATTATGGTCATCATGGAAGGGATGTACCTGCGCACCGGCGATAAAATGTACGAGCAAATGACCCGGTTTTGGGCGAGGATTTTTGCCCTCACCTTCGGAATCGGGGTCGCGACAGGTATTGTGATGGAGTTTGAATTTGGGACCAACTGGGCGACCTACTCCCGATATGTGGGCGATGTATTTGGCAGTGCGCTGGCAGCCGAAGGGATTTTTGCCTTTGCATTGGAAAGCGGCTTTCTCGGAATATTAATATTTGGCTGGAATAAGGTAAGTCCACGGGTGCATTTTATTGCAACTTTGGGCGTATGGCTGGGTTCAATGTTTTCAGCGGTATGGATCGTAGTGGCAAACAGCTGGCAGCAGACACCGGCAGGGTTTCACGTAGTAGGCGAAGGAATGAATGCCCGGGCAGAAATCACGGATTTTTGGGCCATGGTATTTAATCCCTCCAGCGTGGAGCGGCTGCTCCACGTCTGGATCGGCGCATTCCTCGCCGGGGCATTTCTGGTGATGAGTGTGCACGCCTGGTATATACTCAAAAACCGCTATGTACCCCTTTCGAAACGCGCATTTTCCATTGCACTGGTTGTTGCGGTCATTGCCTCGCTTTCCCAGCTCGTCACCGGGCACGAATCAGCTTCGGGCGTAGCCCGCAACCAGCCCGCCAAACTCGCCGCGCTGGAAGGCCACTTCGACAGCCTCGCTGTCGCAGATCTCTACCTGCTGGGCTGGGTGGATAAGGAGTCGCAGACAGTTACCGGATTGAAAATCCCGGGGGGACTTACGTTCCTTATCAACTTCGATTTTGAAACACCTGTCCCCGGCCTTAACAGTTTCCCTCCGGAAAACCGCCCTCCGGCAATCAATGCCGTATTCCAGTTTTATCATTTGATGGTCATGATTGGCATGGCGCTTATCGGACTATCGCTGCTGGGAGTATTTATGCTCTGGCGGGGTAAATTGTTTGAAACCCCCTGGTTGATGCGGGCATTTGTATTTGCCGTATTTTTGCCTCAACTAGCCAATCAGTTTGGCTGGTACACTGCCGAGATGGGGCGCCAGCCCTGGGTGGTGTACGGTTTGCTGCGCACGTCTGAGGCATTTTCGCAGGTTGTGACCGCAGGGCAAATTGTATTTTCACTGATCCTATTTACCCTGATTTACGCCTTGTTGCTGGTGCTGTTTCTCTATCTGCTCAACAAAAAAATTGTTCATGGTCCTTACGAAGAGGATCATACATCCCATAGTCCGACCCTGGAGGGGATGGCAGAAGCATTCGAACAAAAAAATTAAAAGGTAAAATGGAAACATTTCTCGGTATAGATTATCCTACGTTATGGTTTCTGGTTATCGGAGGCCTGTTTTCGGGTTATGGCATTCTCGACGGATTTGACCTTGGCGCCGGAGCCTGGCATTTATTTCTTCGCAAGGAAGAAAGCCGGCGAATTGCCCTCAATGCAGTCGGCCCGGTATGGGATGGCAATGAGGTTTGGCTGGTGATTGGTGGCGGGGCATTGTTTGCCGGTTTTCCTATCGTGTATGCCTCAGTATTGTCGGCGATGTATATTCCGTTTATCCTTTTTCTGGTTTTCCTGATTTTCAGGGCGGTTTCGATTGAGTTTCGGAGCAAGGAGCCGATGTTGTGGTGGCGAAAAATGTGGGACATCAGTTACAGCGTTTCGAGTATCATGTTGGCGGTATTGCTGGGAGTGGTTTTGGGAAATGTATTGCAGGGAATGCCCATTGGCAAAAACACAGAACTGGAAGGGAGCTGGCTGGCGTTTCTGAATCCGTATGCGTTTATGGTAGGAATCACGACCCTGGCGCTGTTTATGATGCACGGAGCGATTTACCTGACCATGAAGACGGAGGGCAGGCTGTTCGCCAAGTTTACCATTCTGTTGCGGAATTCGATCATATTTTTTGTCGTGAGTTTTGCGATCACGACCATTTACACATTGATTTATTTCCCCCATTTGTCAGACCGGCTGAAGGAAACGCCGTTGTTGTTTATCATACCACTGGCAGCTTTTCTGAGCATCGCGAATATCCCGAGGCTTGCCACGAAGCGGAAGTATATGGCAGCATTTTTATTTTCCTGCCTGACATTGAGCCTGATGCTGATCGTTGTTGCGATAGAATTGTACCCCAATCTTATCCTGTCCACGATCGACCCGGCGTACAGCCTGACGGTTTACAATGCTGCGGCATCACAAAAGTCCCTGTCCATCATGCTGATCATCGCCGCGATTGGCGCGCCATTGGTGCTTTCCTATACAGCGTTTGTGTTTTGGACTTTCCGTGGAAAAGTGAAGCTGGATGAGAGTAGTTATTGAGGGGGGAGGCTTTAAAAACCATCGGCCACCATACTGACTTTTGGTCATAATTCAATTGAGGAAACAACCCCACGAACAACAATAAATAGCTTCGATCCGTTTACAGAAATGATTATCTTTACCTGGTCTAATTGTTGACTGTTGTAATATAAATAGGTGGAAATGAGTGCGCTAAAAGAGAGGTATGTTAATCCGCTAACTGATTTTGGGTTCAAGAAATTATTTGGCACTGAACCCAATAAGAGTTTATTAATTGACTTTCTCAACCAAATATTGCCGGCACGACATCAGATTAAGGACCTTAGCTATGCAAATTCCGAACAATTGGGATCTCATGATCTGGATCGAAAAGCTATATTTGATTTGTATTGTTTAGGGGAATCGGGAGAGCGATTTATCGTAGAGATTCAGAAAGCGAAGCAGAATTTTTTTAAAGACCGTAGTATTTACTATTCATCCTTTCCGATTCAGGAACAGGCGAAGAAAGGCGATTGGGATTACCGCTTAGATCCGGTTTATACAGTAGGCATTCTTGATTTCATTTTTGAGGATCATAAAAAGGAGGAAGAATTACTGCATATAGTAGAATTAAAGAACCAACGCTGTGAGGTTTTTTATGACAAATTGAAGTTTATCTATATTGAATTACCCAAATTCACCAAGCAGGAGGATGAGTTATCCTCTCATTTTGATAAATGGCTATATGTATTCCGCCACTTAGCGAAGTTAAATAACAGGCCAAAAGCTTTGCAAGAAAAAGTCTTTGGAAAATTATTTGAAGCCGCTGAGATCGCCCGTTTTACGCCTGAAGAAAAAGAGGCGTATGAGGAAAGTTTGAAATATTATCGGGACTTAAAAAATGTAGTGGATACTTCTAAAGAAGAGGGCAAGATTGAGGGCAAGATCGAAGGCAAGATCGAAGGCAAGATTGAGGGCAAGATCGAAGGCAAGATCGAAGTTGCTATAGAATTAAAAAGAAATAATGTAGCTATTGATATTATCATTAAGTCGACAGGGTTATCTAAAGAAGAAATTGAGAATTTGTAGAAAACAAAATACCCTGTTGGTCAAAGTCTGTTCATCAAACTAAGCCTGGTACTTTTAAAAAAGTGAAACTTACTGATATTTAATTGATATCCCGAAAGTCAAAAGTGCTCACACTACTGATTTTCATCCGTGCTGGATTGGCAGTTGAAAAATAAGTAAACAGGCCCAGATCTTTTTCCGAAGAACTGAATTTTAGATTTTCCATCGGAATTTTTTCATTGGTTCCTTCATTCATATCAGAAAGACGCGTTTTGACCAGCAATCCCTTTCCGCCAATGGGGTCGCCACCTGAAGAAACACCAGAGAAAATATATTGGATAATTTCAGGTGAACGACTGTTTCCTACTTTACACACCCAATGGAGTTGTTTGTCCTGGTCAGAACGAAGCAGTACAAACAAACACCCCTGCCTGATTTCAGGTACCCCTTCAAATTTCCTCACTTTTCCCCGCATTTCTACCACATAATGTTTTCCATTGTGGTGAATCTTCACAGGTGATTTTAGCAGGTCTGGCTGCCCTGAGTTACACATTACATAGCAGTAATACATTCCCTTAAGGCTTTCCAACTGGTCATCGGGCTTGGGTTTTTGATTTTCCCTGCTGGCAAGCCAATCCTGAACGCCCTCATAACCAGCAAATCGAACCAATTTTTCCACATATTCAACATTGAGCCCATAAGTGGTTTCATCTGCCTTTAATGCCCGATTAATTCTAAGATGCAGGTACTCATAGAGGTAACGTTGAGATATTTCGGGTGTACCGGGGACTGTGTTTTCAATAACCTGACTGAGCAGGCCACATTTGGAATACGTGAGCGGGAGACTGACTTCCGCTTCTTCGGAAAGGGTAAACCTCAATTCAAGAATATCTTTCAAAGAAAACTGCATAGATAAAGAAGTCGGAGAAAGTATAAATAATTATTTCTAATGAAAATAACGCAAAACTGTGTCAAAGTAATGAATATCTAAGTATGAACGGCCCCCTTTGTGAGCGAAGTTTGTAAGGTTCTTGTGTTGCGCATACACATTTGATTAGTGGTTACCGATCCCGGGCAGGTAGCCCATAACCCTAAATCATTAAATCATGACTTACAACTTTGCCACTACCTGGCCAGGGTCGGGTAATTATTTCCCCAATTTGGGACGGTATCTGATTTGTGCATGTATATGCCTTATGTTGTTTCCGGGTTCGGCCCGGGCGGATGGGGTAATCATTATTATTGAAGATTTGATTGGATATGCAAATAGTAGCGGACTAACAATTTGCGAAGGTAGTTCGTTTCCTGATGCGGGTTTTTCGCTTTCTCCCAACCCGGGGACGACTCAGGTAAGAGTGGCAGTGCCTTCTGTTGATAGTCTGGTATCGGTTAGCATTCTTAATTTGTCTGGAGAGACATTATATGAGATCACCAGCTTCCAATCATCTACTACTGTAAGCCTTGAACCTGGTACTTATATTTTTCGGGTGATTTTGGAAGATGGTTGTGCTACGAGACTCTGGGTAATGCAGGCCTGATGTATGTTTAAGTGAAGACTTTGTGCCGCCCGGCTATGAATGTTGCAGGGCGGCTATTTTATTTTGTATTTCACCAATCAGCCAGGAGTGGGCGTAAAAGGGTTTCTGCGTATTTGCCTTAATCAGCAACGCTTCAAGTTTTTTGACTCTGACCCCTAAGTTCACATCGCTCTCTGCTTCTGCCAGTTTTCGGAGAAGGTTATAAAATACCAGGTAGGCATGTCTGCGGCCCTCGCTGATATCTTTTTTTCGCTTCAGAGATCGAATATTTGCGTCAACCTTGCTTTGGAAAAATTCAAACTCTTTATAGTTATGAACATCCGTAGTCAGGTATCTCGCTCTTATTTCAAGTGCTTTAGCAGCTACATCTATATTGGGGGAACGAAATTTTTTGTTGTGAAGAACTTTTTGGGCTTCCAGTGCGTTTCCCTGGGCTAAAAGGAGATCCGCCTGGCTGTAGTGAATCACATCTTCCGGTTGCTCCTTTTCCGGATCGAGAAACTTCGAAAAGTTTTCTATATGTTTTTCTGCTTCGTCATAAAGCCCCAATATGATACAGGTTTTCTGTAAATTTCTGTAATGGGAAGCGGGAAGCTTCTGGTCTATAAATAGCAGTTTCGTTTCTAATCCCCAAAGGTACAGTTGGTAGAGCATATTTAATTTCCCGTGACTTTCTTCCTGATTGAGATAGCGGATATAATGATTGGTAATCAGATTATAAAGGTTGGTCATGGGGATATGATGAATATGATTATATCCCTGCTTCAGTAAGGAGATCAGTGCCTGCTGCCCGGTGTCATTGAGTTTTTCCCCGATGAGGAGGTAGGTCTGGTAAAGCAGTTTCAATAACAGGCTGCTATGATTTTCTTTTGAGAGAACAAATCCGAGAAAAGTATCTGCCAGATCATCGGTTAATAATTCTCCGGAAACACGTTCATAGTTGATTTTCATCAGTATAAGCTGAAGTTTTTCCTCGGCTATCCATTGATTAAAGGAGTCGATAATATCCTGTTCGCTTTGGTTATCAGGAATAGCACCTCTTTTGACGAGCAATTGTTTTTTTAATTGGTAGATTTCATAGAGGTATCCTTGAATGCGAACATGCGTTCCGACATCCTTTTTCAGTGCTTTTTCTACCTTTTTAAACTCTTTCAAAAAAAGATCGTGCAGGTTCCGATCCAGTAGGGCCTTCAGATAAGCTACGGATAAAGCATATTTTTCAGGCTTCAGTTGGGAAATAGCGAGAAATGTGCTGAGTTTTTCCAGCATCAGATTGCGGATTTCCCGCACTTTATTATCGTTGTAGGGCTGGTTGGGGAAAAGATAGTGGAAGTGTTCACGGACATTACCTCCTTTTTCCAGAATCAGCTCCAGGTAAACAATGAGTTTATGGGGATTTTGTTTTTGGGCCAGGGTTTCGGAGGAATTTTCCCTAAGCTCATAAAAAAGCCAGAGGCGGAAATCTTCCCTCTCTGAGTCCGAAAGCGAATGGTACAATGTAAGAACCTTCAAAACAATTGTGCTTTAATTTTTATCAGCAGACAATTTTGCAGGCAGATCAACAATTCAAATGTTTTATGCACTCAAAATAGCGCTTTATGCCTCAATTTCCAAGATAATGGAGATTTTCGGGGGAGAAATTTTTCCAACAATTACAAAAATGTGGTGCTAAATGCATGTTGATTTATTGCGATTTTGTCTTGAGAGAAAAAAGAAGATAGAGAGTAATCATATACCATGCTGTGGCCGGTTCTCGGACAGGGATGGAAGTGGACCGGCCTGGTGTGGTGAGTGGCGCACCCGAATTAATGCCACAAAACCGTCAATAAGACAAAATGCCAAAATTAAACACCTATGAATATTAAAAGTCTTGTCGCCATAGTTGTGTTGGGTTTTTCCATACTAGGCTGGTCGGCCTGGTTAATATTTGCTCTGATAGCTCTTAGTGGATATTGAATCTATTAAAAGGATAGTATTTATTTTTCTTCGCATTGAAAAAAGTATTAATGGGAAAACAGAGATTGGTTATTCTACCTATGCAAGCGTCAATAAATTTGCAATAAAATCAAAATAGAAAAGTCCCAAGCATGAGCTACGCGCGCCATAAATTCGCCCACTGCTCGTCATGGTGTGCAGCTCGGGTGTTGGGCCACATAAAAAAAGAAAACAATGGAAAAAGTCAAAAAACCGAAAAAGAAAGTGCCAAAAATTGTCAACGGCAATTACAATTGTATGTCTTGCACATGTAGTGACTTTAATGAAAGTTTGACAAGTAATGTTTGTACATGTGGGCATTCATTTTATGACCATAGATTTTATCAAAATCAAAGTGAAGAAAAAAATAAAATTCAATTATAATTATTATGAATGATGACTTAGATAGCATGAATGGTGATTTAGCTAACATGAATAGTGATTTAGTTAGCATGAATGGTGATTTTGTTGGCATGAATGACAACTTAGTTGACATGTTGATTACTAGGCTTGTTTCAAATGAACAGGTTAGAAGAGGACAACTGATAAACCAGCAAGCCCAATGGGAATTTGAGCAATACATGGAGTATTGGAGGTTTCTTACCCAAGATGAACTTAGACAAAGGGAATATGAAAGAAGAATCACAGAACACATCCTTAGAAATCAATTGCAAAAAGATTTACAAACCGAATTAGATATCAAAAGATTAAGATTTCAGAAATATGGGTCCTCATACTCATCTACAGAATGGCTCAAGGCACAAGGATACAGCAGAAGTAGCCGACATTTGTTTGTTGTCTTTAGTGTTCATTTTAATGATTCGACCATACCTAATCCAATGTATTTCTTGAAAGATAGGTTAAAAGAGCAGAACAAAGACTTTGAACAGAAAAAATCACTATTAATTCTTGATACGGCTGAAGGGTTTGGTACGAGCTCTGAAGCTGCAATGTTTTATAATAGAGAATTTATTTTTAAACCCGCTATTATTGTTTACGGACTTCTCTCTGGAAACTACCTCAGATTTTATGCAACGTTTGGCGGTGTTCTTGAAAATCAGGTCAAAATAGAATACGTTAATGATGATGATATTCAAATAAGTATAGAACCTGAAAATATTACCTTAGGAGAAATTCCGATAAGCATAATAGAGAAGATATCCTCAGCTTCAAACGAGTTGCAAAAGGGGAAAGAAAAAACCGACAGTGTTGTTGACTACGTCATTAACTCTCAACTCCAGTTACTAATTGATTATGCATTAATTTGGATTACCAATAAAGAAAACAAAATTTGGGATAATGTAAGGAGCAAGAAAAAAAATCGAATAAAAGAAATATCAGATGAAGTGCCAGAACTTGGAGAAAAATTAAAAGAATTTGACGAATTAATAAATCGTCGAAGCATTGAAATTGAAAAAATAAGTCGCTCTCGTACATACAAGGATGACAAAAACAGTAATCCTTTCTTATAAACTCAAGAAAAACAAAATCAATGAATTCATTTAAAATAACAATACTTGGTGCTCAAAACTCTGGAAAAACTTGTTACATGTATGCGATGTATAAAATAATGAGTGAAGGCAGAGACGGATTCACTTTTACAGCATGTCAGCCATATTCATTAGAACTGGATAAAGATGCTCATAATGAGCTACTTAAAGGATGGCAAATAATTTCTCAAAAAAAAGAATGGGTGCCAGGTACAATTGGCTCGGGCAAGAACTATAATTTTTCATTTAATTATGCTGGGAAAAGTTTAATTAGTTTTGAGTACTTAGATTACAGAGGATCTGCCTTAAAAGACGGAAAAGATTCAAAAGATTACCAAACTTTGTTATCAAATCTTTCTAATTCGCAAGTAATAATGTGGTGTGTTCCAGGTCAGTATTGGAAAGACCAGGATGAGGACGAATACTCTAATATTGATTTGGAAATTTCAAATATCAATGCACTTCTTGCAGATTTAAAAAGTAAGAGAGACAAAGATAAGAAGCCTGTTCCTCCCGTAATTCTTCTTATTACAAAATATGACCAATGCAAGAATGTACCAAGTGATAATCTGCAAAGATTAATAAAGTCAAAACTGAACATCTTATTTACCAAAGAAGGGGATTGGCTTGTTACTATTATGAAATCTACTCTCGGTTTTGATTTGTCGGAATTTGATAATGATTTAGAAAAAGCCACAATTAAGCCAAAATGGATTATGGAACCAATAGCCTTTGCCATTTACTTTGTATTTGAACAACTGAAAAAAGCGTTTTCTGAAGATATTAGTTATCATAGTAGGGAGGCAGATCGTTACAAAGGCAGTTTTCTTGGCATAAAAGATTGGTGGTTTTCAGAAGAAATAGAACACCATGAATTAAGAGAGAAAAAAGCATCAGATGAAATTGATTTCATCAAAAAATACGCACCCCTTGTAAAAGAAACTTTTTTCCCCAAAGATTCTGCGTATTTCTACTTCAAAGGCAAAAAATTAAAATTAGAACAATTGGAGTCTTTAATTTCTGGCAATAAAACAGATATGTGAAAAATTTGTTAATCTAAAAAATATAACAATGTCGCAGCCCAAAAAAATTAACGCAGCTCCATTCGTGTTGAGTAGAACAAACTCAATCGATTATAGAATTTTATCAATGCCAAATTCATTGAAGTCAACCGCCAATGATATCAGGCAATTAATTGAAATAAATTTTTTAAGCTCTCCAAACAGCCTTTACGATGAAGAGACTCAATTTCGTTGGACTATTTTTCAATTCAATAAAGTTTTATTTATTGGGTTAGTTGGACTTGCTCATAATATCTCAGATGTTAACAACCGGTGTAACGAGGGGACAAGACCCTTCTATGTTTATTTGGGGTATGTTATCGAGAATGTGTCAAATGAAAGCGTAATCGAATATTTTCCATTTTCTGTTGACACATTCAGGAATTTATACTTGTATATTAATTCGAAGTGGGACGAAGTAGTTGAATCAGAACCTTATTCGTCAGAAACCATAATTTTAGAATCTAAACCAATTAGTACCATTGAACAAATAAAAATTAGGATTGAAGAAGACTGGACTCTCATATATCCCGACAGTAAAATGGAGGCTATTTGGCAAAATATATTGAGTAATCCCCCTGAAAATAATTTTATTGTATGTTTGGGAATGGCTACGGAAGAGGATGCGCTTCAATCTACTATGGCTACGAAAGAGGATGTGCTTCAATCTACTATAAATATTGCTACTATTCCCGCGAAAAACTATCATTACGAAGAAATACCATATGCCTTTAAAAAAATAAAAAAAGAAGAACTGCCAGAAGAAGCTAAACCTATTATTGAGGAGAAATTAGATAAATTTCCAGAAAAAAGAGTGTTTGAAAAAGCAAAAGAAAAGACTGTAGCTTTTTTAGGTTTCGGAACTGTAATAACTCTCGCTGGTGCTATATTGAAATCAGTTTACATAGTTGTCATCGGAGGCTCAATTATAGTAATAGGAGGTTCTTTAACTGCAATAGATAACTTCCTAAAAAAAGATAAAGAAGAAGAAAAACACCGCCCCAAAAAGCGCCCAAATCATAAAGATAAGCCTCCTCCTCCTGATTTAGGTGAATAGCAAATAGGACGCAATTCAAATTGTCGCGGTGAACGGAAAGGTTCCTCCTCCTTAGGTCGTCGAGTCTGAAAGGACTCCTTCGGAGATGACGGTTTGTCATGAGAAAAACCGCTTCTCCGGCCGGAGAAGAGCGTTTCTGGTAGGATGCCACCTCACCCTGACGACCAACGGAAGGAAGGGTCTATTGCTTTTGCGACAATTTGGTTTGCTCCCAATTATACCTTAACATGAAATTCTCCAAAGAGTTCAGGTCATTTCGGAGAACAGGAAAATGCCTTTCATGTAAAAAATTCCATCTGATCCTTTCTTCCACTTTTCTACTGAGCGGGAAGTGGTTTGCGGAAAAGCGAAAAAAGGTAATCTCCTATTTCTATTACAAGCACTATGTGGAATTCCGACAGACAGTGCTGGATTTTTTCCGCATTCCTCTTTCCAGCAAGTATAACTGCTCCGCAATCTGCTAATACTCATACCTGTAACCGTTATAAGCAACAAATAAAACCATGCCTCTTGTTGAGGAGAGTATAAATGAAATCAAATTTATCCTAATGAAACAGTTTACACCAAGCTTCATACGAGCACTCTTACTATTAACGCTAACTGCCCTGCTATGCCGACACTCTGCTCAGGCACAAAACTGGAGCGAAATCATCAAAGTCACCGCTTCCGACCGGGAAAGTGAGGATCGGTTCGGCTACTCGGTAGCCATCTCCGGGGACTACGCCATAGTAGGGGCTTATGAAGAAGATGAAGACGCCTTGGGCGGGAACACCCTTGACGGTGCCGGTTCGGCCTACCTCTTTCACAACCAGGCCGGAACCTGGACCCAGGTGCAAAAGATTGTCGCCTCCGATCGGGATGCTGGGGATCGGTTCGGCTACTCGGTAGCTATCTCCGGTGACTATGCTGTGGTAGGGGCTTATAATGAAGATGAAGACGCCTTGGGCGGGAATTCCCAAACCAGTGCCGGTTCGGCCTATATCTTTCACAACCAGGCCGGTACCTGGACCCAGATGCAAAAGATTGTCGCCCCCGACCGAAAGGCTTTTGATTGGTTCGGCTACTCGGTAGCCATCTCGGGGGACTATGCCGTGGTGGGGGCTCAAAGAGAAGGTGATGACATCTTGAGTGGTAGTGCTATACTCAGTTCCGGTTCGGCCTACATCTTCTATAACCAGGCCGGAACCTGGACCCAGGTGCAAAAAATTGTCGCATCCGATCGGGCACCTTCAGATTTCTTCGGCTACTCGGTAGCCATCTCCGGGGACTATGTTGTGGTAGGGGCTGATAGCGAAGATGAAGATGCTTCTGGCGGGAATACCCTTGACCGTGCCGGTTCGGCATACCTCTTTTACAACCAGGCCGGGACCTGGACCCAGGTGCAAAAGATTGTCGCCTCCGATCGGGAAACTACAGATTTTTTCGGATCCTCGGTAGCCATCTCCGGGGACTATGTCTTGGTAGGGGCTTATAACGAAGATCAAGATGCCTTGGGCGGGAACACCCTTGACGGTGCCGGTTCGGCCTACCTCTTTCACAACCAGGCCGGAACCTGGACCCAGGTGCAAAAGATTGTCGCCTCCGATCGGGATGCTTTTGATTCTTTCGGATCCTCGGTAGCCATCTCCGGAGACTATGCCCTGGTAGGGGCTCCCCGGAAAGATGAATACACCTCGGGCGGGAATTCTCTCCCCAGTGCTGGATCAGCCTACATCTTTCACAACCAGGTCGGGATATGGACCCAGGTGCAAAAGATTAATGCCTCCGACCTAAACACTGAGGATCGGTTCGGCATCTCAGTAGCTATCTCCGGGGACTATGCCTTGGTGGGAGCTCATCGGGAAGATGAAGACGCCTCGGGCGGGAATTCCTTATCCAATTCCGGTTCGGCTTATTTTTGGGGGAAGTCCTGTACCAATACTGCCGGAACAGACCTCCAAACTGCTTGCGACAGCTACACCTGGATTGATGGTAATACCTATACGGCATCCAATAACACAGCTACACATACACTAATCAATGCCGCAGGATGCGACAGTCTGGTAACGTTAGATTTGACAATAAACACAATAGATGTAAATGTAACCGACAGTAGCCCTACTCTGACAGCCAATGCTTTGGGAGCTACTTATCAGTGGCTGGATTGCGACAACGGCTATGCTGCTATTGCAGGAGCAACTAACCAATCCTTCCTCGCTACGGCTGATGGGAATTACGCTGTGGCGGTAACAGCCAATAATTGTACAGATACTTCGGCTTGTTACTCAGTAGTAATCACGGGCATTGTCGAAAATGGAAATACTGCTTTTGCCTCAGTTTATCCGAATCCAACCTCAGGCATACTAACCATTGACCTTGGCAACACGCCTCTCACGGGAGGCATCACCATAGAGTTGACCGATATGCTTGGCAGGGTGGTTATCCGAGATCAGGTATCTGTGCCTCATATTGAGGTGGACTTACGTAAGGAGGAAAATGGGGTGTATGTCATTCGCATTATAACTGAAGCAGGCGCACATGCCTTACGCGTGATTAAGCAGTAAACAATCACCATTAAAACCAAATTAAGTAGAGAACCAGATGGGATTCATGCATAAAAACCTGCGAGTTATAAACTGAGTTTTTTTAACCACGAAAGGGGAATCAAAAAAGTAAAGTCTGGTTAACCCCTCACCACATTCAATACCACCATCTGCGTCAGCAGCCCTCCCGCTGATTGCCTGCCCGATATGGGAAATCGCATGGATTTTCCTTCCCTGATAACGTCCAGTACAACCTGGGCCTTGTCTGATTTGCCAAGGATAGATGAAATTTCGGAAGGCTCATTTACCCTGATGCCATCCAGAGCAACGATGACATCCCCGACTTTTATGCCTGATTTTTCGAGGTTTCCACCTTCGTCTGTACCCAATACCATAATCCCCAGACTGCCCTGATAGGTTGCCGGGTTTTCAATCCTGTAGATGGAAACACGGGCATATAACTGCTGAAGCGGGCTCAATTCTGTGTTTTTCAACGCCTGTCGAAAATAATAAGCCGATGCCTGTCCATCACATTCGATAAACGAAAAGGCCGCTCTCTCAAACAACTCCGCCGGATCTGTAATGCTGTTGTCTAAAGTCTGTTTTTTCAGGTTTTCATACTCTCCCTCCGTAAGGCTGTCAGGTAGTCCGGTAAGTTTGCGCAGGTAAACCAGGTAGGGATCGGTGATCTGTCGTTTGATTTCGCGTTTTTGGGCATCTTCCATTATTCCGGTTTCTCTACTTAGCAATTCTGTTTTCTGCTGGTAAAGGGTAGAGAGAACCTGATTCCATTCCTGAAACGTAAGTTTACCCTCTGGAAGTGGCAGGTCGAGCTGAAGTGCGCGGAACTGATCTTCAGGGAAACCGGGATCCGCTTCGGGCAACTGGATGTACTTCAGGGTAGCTTCAACCAATGCCCGTTTACCTTCCACGATTTTCATGTCCCGGAAATATTTTGCCCTCGCGGCTCTTTCTGTGTCGCTGATATGATCCAATCGCTGGAGATACAGCAATTGGTCCTGATACTCCGAGATTTGCATGTCAATGTCCTCGAAAAACCGATAGACAAAATCAACGCCTTCCTTGACTTTAGGCTGAAAAACCAGATCTTTATTCAGCACTTCGTACTGTCGGCGGTTGATAGGCCACTTTCTTCGGTACATTTGGATATTTTCCTCGTACTGGCGAAAGCTATGAAGTGCACGCTGCTGAAAGCCTTCTTCAATTTCATTGATTTTTTTGGTGCCCCAATATGGCGCTGGATTATCTTCTTCCAACATCCAAAGCAGGGAACTATAGTTAGAGAAGAGATTCTTCATTTCTTCATGGATAGAGTTCCATGCACCCTGAAAATGCTCATCGGCTCCTGGATTAATAATAAGATCTCTACCAGAATTATATTGGTTTCCAATATAAGTGCTCCCCCCCACAAACAACCCGATTACCAGCCCTATCAGACCTGTTCTCTTTTGATTTGAAGCAAATCGCCGAACGCTGGACCATAAAGTTCCTGACCTCCTGGAAACCGGATTTCCACGGACAATGGACACGATTTTTTCTACAATTTCTTCTGTTGGTAGTTCCGAGGAAATGGCAAACCGGTCTGCCATCATGGGTGAAGATTTTCTTACTTCACTTTCTGTTACGCCATGCCAGATAGGAATAATTCTGGACTGACCTACCGTTTCAACTCCGTAAAATGCCGCATATTCATCTCTCGTCCATTTATGCTCTAAATAGGCTAGACTGATAATCGCCACACAATATGCTGACCGAGAAATAGCTGCATCAATCTCCCCCATTAGCTTATTCCCAGGTTTTAGTTTATATCCTGAATACCAAACCTTTAGGTCAGTTTGTGATAATGCCTCTACAAATGCTTCTGTAAAATGCTGCTTATCTTCTACTGCGTGAGAGATAAATACATCGAACTCAAATTTCTCTTCCCGAAACGGATTTTTCATATTAATAAAGACTTTCTCAAAGCAGAAGATGCTTCTAAAAATAGTTTTTTTTGAGAAAACAGCCAAAGCCCAACCAGCTACCTACAACAAAAAATGCGATCCCGCTAACAGAATTGATTATCTTTACCTGATACGGTTGAACAACAGGCTCTGATAACCGTTAACTATTTCCTGTCTCATTCCTATTACTTATCGCTTAAAAATACAAAATGATCATCCACCCATTTTTTAAAGTAGGTTTACTTTCTCTGCTGCTGTGTATTACAGCAACAACCTTTGGGCAAATCGTCAATGTCGGCAGTGGGAGTTATACCCAAACTTTCCCCGGAACCGATGCCGCCGGAAGAAATACCTTTCCTTCCGGTACGCCTTTTACCATAGGGGTTGCTGCTACGAAACCTACACCAACCAATGACTGGTGGTCTCATAAAGTAAAAAATAGCCATTCCGACAATTTATTCAACTATCCCTTTACGATGAAAACGGTCAATTCGGGTCTCGTCGTATCGTATATTCCCTGGGGTGTGATCGATAATATTGAGCCTGTGATTGTGGGGGTTACCGGGTTAAACGCTTCGGCAGCAAATGTTTCCGACTTCACAGATTGGACCGTTTCCATAGACTGGAGTAGTGGAGCCAACAATTTCCAGGCGAAATCGGGCATCGGAATGCCTTTTATCTATTTTTCAAAAGGTACCAATGACGTAGCACGGGTTACCGTCAACCAGGGAACAGTAACGATTTCAAATGAAATGCTGATCATCGTCGATGCGCGAAATGGGGCAGACTTCGCTGTTTACGCGCCAATGGGAAGTGTTTGGTCGCAAAATGGCAATACGTACACTTCTACTTTAAATGGTCAAAATTACTGGTCATTAGGGTTTATCCCGCTAAACGCCTCAAACGTTACTTCCACCGCAAATGCCTATAAAAAATACGCTTACGTTTTCCCGGCAAACACAAAGACTGACTGGTCTTATGATGAAACATCTTCCGTAGTCACCACCAATTTTACGGTTGAAACAGAGGTAAAAGAAGGGACAGATAGTACGATGCTTTTGGGTTTGCTCCCACACCAATGGGCAAACTTAGCGCCTGGTGCTCCAGGACTAACCCCATACACTTACAATACAGTCAGAGGCCAGATGAAAATGCTGGACGGCAATAGCTTTACCGTCGAAAATACTTTTTACGGTATTTTACCCACCCTCCCTTATCTCGATTATTACAGCCCGGGTTTTAGTCCGGCGCAATTAAATGAAAAAGTAAAACTGCTGCAAAATGACGGCCTGAACAGCTGGACAGACTCCTACAACGAAGGGCAGGAAATGAATCGACTGATTCAGACTGCCAGAGTAGCCCAGCTTTCCGGCGACACCGTTGCTTTACAAAAGCTACTGACCACCGTCAAAGCGCGGCTGGAAGACTGGCTGAAAGTCAACGGTGGCGAAGTCGCTTTTTTATTCTATTACAATCAAACCTGGTCTGCCATGATCGGCTATCCCGCAGGCCACGGACAGGACGGCAATATCAACGACCACCACTTTCACTGGGGGTATTTTATTCATGCTGCTTCCTTTATAGAGCAATTTGAGCCCGGTTGGGCAGCCCAGTGGGGGGATATGATCAATCTATTGGTGAGGGATGCTGCCAGCCCAAACCGACAGGATAATCTGTTTCCTTTCCTGCGAAACTTCAGCCCTTACGCAGGTCACTGCTGGGCAAATGGTTTTGCTTCTTTCCCGCAGGGCAACGATCAGGAATCAACCTCTGAAAGTATGCAATTTAATTCCTCGCTCATCCATTGGGGAGAAATTACCGGCAACGATTCCATCAGAGATTTGGGCATTTACCTATATACCACCGAGCAATCCGCCGTTGAAGAATATTGGTTTGATAAATACAACCGCAACTTTGCCCCCCCCCATCCCTACAGTCTGGTGTCCAGAGTCTGGGGCAACAGCTATGATAATGGTACGTTTTGGACCAACGACATTGCCGCATCTTATGGCATCGAATTATACCCGATACATGGGGGGTCGCTGTATTTGGGCCATGACACAACCTATGTCAACCAGCTCTGGAACGAAATTGCGCAAAATACCGGCATTTTGACCAACGCACCCAACGTCAACCTATGGCATGATATCATGTGGGAATACCTGGCGTTTGTCAACCCTGAGAAAGCCATTGAGTTGTACGACTCATATCCCGAGCGTTCGCTGAAATTTGGTGTCTCTGATGCGCAAACCTATCACTGGCTGCATAGTATGAATGTTTTAGGGAATGTTGATGTTTCCCTTACAGCCAACCATCCGCTGGCAGTAGCTTTTAATAAAAACGGCGCAAAAACTTATGTTGGCCAAAACTATGGCATGGATACGATCAGCGTAACTTTCTCTGATGGATATATATTGAAAGTACCGCCGCGAACCCTGGCCACAAGCAGAGATATCGCCATAAAAGGTGTTTTGACTTCCAGTTTCCCGGAAGCTTATCCGGGCGGAAGTGTAGATTTGACAACCGTAGTCAGCGGCGGAACAGCAACAAAGGTTGAATTTTATGATGGGAATGTTTTAGTAGGGCAAACAGCATCGGCGCCTTTTGTGGTTACCGCAGCAAATTTGAGCGTAGGAAGGCACAATTTTTATGCGAAGGTATATAACGATACGCTGTTTAATCTCACCAATATCGTAACGGTGATCGTCGGTGAGCAGCGCCCTTATTCCGGATCACCCATTACCATCCCCGGTACATTTCAGGCAGCGCACTATGATATCTTTGAGGGCGGTGTGGGGAATGGAATCGCTTATCAGGATGCTTCAATTATCAATGAAGGTAATTTCAGGTTAAATGAATATGTAGATGCAGAAACCAAGGCTTCCGAAGGTGACATTGTCGGCTGGATCGTTGCCGGCGAATGGCTGGAATATACAGTTGATGTCCAACAGGCAGGAAATTACAATCTGACATTCCGGTATGCCTGTGGCAATAGTGCCGGCGGCGGGCCCCTACGTATTGAATCAGATGGACTGGTCGTAAAATCGGGGATTACGGTTACCTCTTCAGGCGGATGGAACAACTGGTCAAATAAATCCGTTACAGGAATCCCGCTCAAAAGCGGTAAACAAGTTCTGAGAATATATTTTGAAAATGGCGAGTTGAATGTGGGAAAATTCACCTTTACCTATGCTTCGCCATTGACCTATAGCCAGCCGGTTGCAGACGCCGGGGCAAATCAAATCATTGTTCTGCCACAAAGTACGGCAACCCTCGACGGTAGCGCAAGTACCGACCCCAATGGCGGAACACTCAACTACAACTGGACGCAGGTATATGGCCCCTCAACCCTGTCATTTTCAAATTCCCAGACGGCTCAGTCCACGATTTCATCATTAGTTGAAGGTGTTTACCTGATGAAACTGAAAGTGGATAACGGTAGTTATACCGATGAGGATGAAGTATATATTATTTCAAGCCTTACGCCGAATGTTGCGCCTACGGTGGCACTGCTTTCTCCATTGGACAACTCGGTATACATCGAAGGGGAAATGATTGATATTACTGCATTGGCTGCTGATTTGAATGATAGCATTCAAATGGTCAAATTCTATTCTGACGGAACAGAGCTGGCAACCATTACCCAGGCACCTTATACGCTTTCGTGGACTTCAATCCCCGGGATTTACAGTTTGACGGCTGTTGCATTTGATCATAATAATGATTCGACGATTTCCAATGTCGTACAGGTAGAATTTACCCCCGCACCCTCTTGCAACGGCGTGTCATGGAATGGCGATTTTGCTTATGAATTTTCAGATGCAGACAATAATCCCACCATTACATTTATTTCCAACCAGCCAGGAGTAGGCACACCCACCTGCATTTTGTACTATGGCACTGACCCCGGCAATATGCCCGGTTATGGCGTAACGAGGAATGTTCCGTTTCAGATCAATGCAACAAAAGGCACGAAAATTTATTTCTATTATACCTACTCTTTCCCTGGCGCAGTAGAAAAAAATAACGCCGACCACAAAGATACCTATGTCATAGGAAGCTGTAAAACGGTTTCGATCCGCGACTTTGAAACGATGAATTTGAAATATTACCCTAACCCGGTTACCGATATTTTGAATATTGAATTGCCTAATGGCGTAAATGAAATCTCCGTTCATGACCTTACAGGCCGGTTGATTTATACCACCACCGTTGCCGAAAATCATTTTAAATACGATATGCGGGAATGTGCCTCTTCTGTTTATTTTATTACGGTGATTAATGATCACAAAAAAGCAGTGTTGAAAGTGGTGAAGTAATTGGACCCCGATTTTACCAGCTATAAAATTTTCCATTTTCACGCTATCTTTGCGTCATGAAAAAGAAGGTCGAAATTTTAGCTCCTGCTAAGAACCTTTACCAGGGTATGGCAGCGATCAATGCCGGTGCTGATGCCGTTTATATCGGTGCGCCTCAATTCGGTGCCCGCACCAATGCCGCCAATTCGGTAGAGGACATTGCCGAATTGGTCCGGTACGCACACCTATTCAAGGCTCAGGTCTTTGTGGTGCTGAATACCATTCTTTATCAGAATGAACTCGAAATCTGTGAAAAACTCATTCACGAGTTATACGACATTGGTGTGGATGCACTTATCGTGCAGGACATGGGCATTCTGGAAATGAACCTGCCGCCTATCGTCATTCATGCGAGTACGCAGGCCAACAATCGCGATCCTAAGCACATCAAATTCCTCCACGACGCTGGAATGAAACGAGTAGTGCTGGCGCGGGAGCTAAACCTCGATCAGATCAGGGAAATCCGCGAAGCGACCGATGTGGAGTTGGAGTTTTTTGTTTCAGGCGCGCTCTGTGTTTCGTTTAGCGGCAATTGTTATATGAGTGTGGCAAATGGCGAACGCAGTGCCAACCGGGGTTCCTGCGCACAAAATTGCCGGCTGCCCTACAACCTGATCGATGGCACGGGAAAAACCCTGTTGACAGAAACGCATTTGCTCTCGATCAAGGATTTGAATCTGAGCGACCGGCTGCCGGAGTTGATTGAAGCGGGGGTAACTTCTTTCAAAATAGAAGGGAGATTGAAAGACATCGTCTATGTCAAAAACAATGTCTCTTACCTGAGAAAGCGGCTGGATACTTTTCTCGCAGGTAGCGATACCTATGAAAAAGCCTCTTCCGGGCGCACTTTTTACAATTTCGATGCAGAAATGGACAAAAGTTTTAACCGGGGCTATACCGACTATTTTGTCAATAAAAGGGTGAAAAAAATTGGCTCCTGGGAAACCCCCAAATCACAGGGCCAGTTTATCGGCAAACTGCTGGAAGTAAAAGCCAATGGCTATGTCATTGAAAATCAGGAATTGTTGAATAATGGCGACGGGCTCTACTTTGTAAATGAAGAAGGAAAGGCTGATGGCGATCGCGTCAATGTCATTGCGAATGGCCTGGTCATTCCCAACACATTCCGGCCACTTCCTGTGGGAACTTTGATTTACCGAAACGCTGATGCAGCTTTTAATAAGCTCGTAGAAAGAGAAGACAGCGCCATTCGCAAAATCGGCGTAGCCCTGAACTTCTCAGAAAGCGCCACTGGTTTTATCCTGACAGCCACAGATGAAGACGGTCATGTGAGCACAGCGGCCCTCGAAGGGGAAAAAGATCTGACCAAAAACGGAGAATCCATTATCCCCAATATCAAAAAGAACCTTTCCAAAGCAGGGAATACGCCTTTTATTGTCGATGATATTCAAATCCATTTTTCCAACAATTGGTTTCTGCCCATTTCCAAAATCAACGATATCAGGCGGACGGTATTGGAGCAATTGGTGGACATCAGGATCAAAGAATACCATCGGGAAGAATTTCAAATCACGAAAACAGACCACCCCTACCCCATTTCCGAGCTGGACTTCACCCACAACGTATCAAACAAACTGGCGCGGCAATTTTACGAAAGACATGGCGTCACCCAGATTGAGAAAGCCTTTGAATTGCAATGGGACCCAGGCAAGTCGCGGGTGATGACAACCAAGTACTGCGTCAAATATGAGTTGGGCAAATGCCCGCGTTTTCAACGGGCCACCATGGGCGAGAAGGTCGTGGAGCCATTGGTGCTCAAGCATGGAGAAGTGGAGTACAAGCTGAAGTTTAACTGCAAGCCCTGTGAGATGGAGATTTGGGAGAAAGATGCAGAGTTTGAGATTGAGGAGGAAGGGATTTGGGATTGAGACAAGCAGTGAAAAGATGGATAGACCTTTTATTCAAAGGATTCGTATTTATCCCATAAAATCTCTTGATCCCGTGGAGGTGCAGCAAGCAGAGGTTGGGATTCATTCACTAAAATATGATCGAAGCTTTGCCCTTTTAGGTGAAGATGGCCGCTTTATCAATGGTAAACGAACAGGCCTGGTCAATCAGCTCAAGGCCTCCTACGATTTGGAAAATCAATTTGTTTTTCTATCCAGAAGGGGGGAAGAGACTGTCCATAAATTCGAATTAAAGCCAGAAAATTCGGAACTCGTCGGGTATTTGGAAGATTTTTTTGGAATAAAACTAGTTTTGTTGCAAAACTCCAATGGGAAACTAATGGATATACCCACACAAAGTAGTGTAACTGTAATCAGCACCGCTACTTTACAATCTCTACAAAATGATCTGAAAGATCATACGCTTGAAGACCTTAGGCTGAGATTCAGGGCCAATATTGAAATTGAAGGGGTTGAGGCTTTTTGGGAGGAAAAACTATTTCAAGTGCCGGGGGTTGGGGTGCGATTCACAGTGGGTGAAGTTGAAATGATCGGGGTGAGTCCAAGAGCCCGTTGCAATGTTCCGCCTCGTAACCCGATGAATGGAGAAACTGATAAGTCTTTTATAAAAAAGATGATGCGAAGCAGGCTAAGTTCCTTGCCAAAGGACAGCACGTTGCTGCATTATGGCAATACCTATCAATTGACCGTCAATACTTACCTGAGTCCGGATCAAAAAGGAAAAATCATGAAGGTTGGCGATCCCGTTGAAATCAAAGAAACTGTGACTTTCAAATAGATTGTTTTGACCAATGTGATACTCATCACTGAAATCGACTTTGACCGTATCATACCTTTGGGTAGATTTTGGAAAAAGCATTAATGGAAATCAGCAAATTTATTCCCAACATTCCCTGGATCAGGCAGTACCGCAGAGAAAATCTCCCTGGAGATTTTGGTGCTGGGCTGACTGTAGCCGCCATGCTAATCCCTCAGGGAATGGCTTACGCCATGATCGCCGGCCTTCCTCCGGTTACAGGATTGTATGCTGCGGCTATTCCGGCTATTCTTTACAGTATCTTTGGCACTTCCCGCCAACTCTCAGTAGGGCCGGTAGCCATGGAATCACTGCTCGTAGCCGCAGGCATCGGGGCAATAGCCGAACCGGGGAGCATCAACTATATTACCCTCGCATTTACCCTCGCTTTTATGGTCGGGGCTATGCAGTTACTATTTGGCTTATTGCGGCTGGGTTTTATCGTCAATTTCCTGTCCAACCCTGTCATCAGTGGTTTTACTTCTGCTGCAGCCCTGATTATAGTGGGAAACCAATTTAAATACCTGCTGGGGGTCAATATCGGGCGGAGCCAGTATTTCTTCAATATCATTATCGATACGGTAGCCAATATCAACCAGACGCATCTGCTTACCCTGGGAATGGGAACTTTAGGAATTGTGCTCATAAAGCTGGGGAAAAAATATTTTCCCTCCATGCCAGGCTCTCTCACACTGGTAATCATAGGTACACTTGCCTCATGGGGGCTGGGACTCAATCAGGCAGGAGTGAAAATATTAGGAGATATCCCCAGCGGTTTGCCGGCATTTACCCTGCCTGCACTTACACCTAAAAATATCGGAGACCTTTTCCCCATAGCACTTGCACTGGTTCTTATCGGTTTTACCGAAACGATTGCCATCGGTAAGGCCATTGCAGCCAAACATACCGGGCAGCGAATTATCCCCAACCGGGAACTGATCGCCCTTGGAATGGCCAATTTGGGAAGTGGGGTTTTTCAAGGTTATCCGGTAACAGGCGGACTTGCGCGTTCGGCAGTCAACGATCAGGCCGGGGCAAAAACGAATCTCGCTTCGATCATCAGTGCGGTGGTAGTAATGATTACCCTGATGTTTTTTACGCCTGCATTTTATTACCTCCCGTTGGTTGTTCTTGCATCCATCATTATGGTAGCTGCATTGGGTCTGGTAAATATAAAAGAAGCGCGGACACTCTGGAATGCCAATCGCACAGACTTCTGGATGCTGGCGGCAACGTTTTTTGCCACGCTTTTTTTGGGTATACAGACAGGGATTATTTCTGGGGTAGTATTGTCTTTGGTAGTGGTCATTTACCGCACTTCAAGGCCTCATACAGCTGTATTGGCCAAAGTACCCGGCAGTACACATTACAGGAATGAAAAGCGGTTTACGAATCTGGAAGTGCGAAAAGATTTACTCATATACCGATTTGATGCACAGATCTACTTTGCCAATATCGAATACTTCAGAGAAAATCTCAACGACTGTGTTGAGGAGCGGGGAGAAGAACTTCGGGCGATTATTATTCATGCAGAGAGTATCAACTACATCGACAGCAGCGGGATACGAGGCCTAACAGAGATTATCGAAAACTATCACCGCATAGGCCTTAAAATCTACTTCGCAGCAGTAAAAGGCCCGGTGAGGGATGCCTTCTTCCGGGCAGGGCTGATTGAAAAAATAGGAAAAGAAAACTGCTTTATGGATGTGCAGGAAGCAGTGGATTTCCATGACGGAATTGACAAAACAAACTATAATTCGAAGTTTAAACCATATACACTTCAATCTAATTAATCAATTATTTAATCATTAAAACAATGGAAAAAGCAACTGTTATCGACGTTCGTGAACCCTGGGAGTTTATGCTTGGACATGTAGAAAACTCAGTGAATATCCCTATGGGAAAAATCGCTCAGAAAGTGGACGAGATTAAAAAAATGCAGGAGCCGTTGATTTTTTGCTGTGCTTCAGGAAACAGAAGCGGACAGGTAGTAAGCTGGCTCAAAGAGCAGGGTTTGAAAAATATTACCAACGGCGGTTCATGGAGAAGTGTAAAATAACTCCGCAACTTCGTATATTTGCAAAATTTCCCTGTAACAACAACCCCTAAACGTGCCCGTGGCAAGCCAAATATTAATATCATGAAAGTAGAACAGATTTATACAGGATGTCTCGCTGAGGCCGCTTACTATATTGAAAGTGAAGGCGAAGCTGTGATCATTGATCCGCTCCGCGAGACACAGCCATATATCAGAAAACTCAACGCCGAAGGCGTAACCCTGAAATATATCTTCGAAACGCATTTCCATGCGGACTTTGTTTCCGGTCATGTTGACCTTGCAAAGGCAACCGGTGCGGAGATTGTGTTTGGTCCCACTGCCAGAACCAATTTTCCAATCATTGAAGCTACTGATGGACAAGAGCTAAAAGTCGGAAAAGTTACGTTTAAAGTCCTCCATACCCCCGGCCATACACCTGAAAGTGCCACCTATCTCTTGTACGATGAATCAGGAAAAGAACATTCGATATTCACCGGTGACACCTTGTTTATCGGCGATGTCGGAAGACCTGACCTCGCACAGAAATCCGGGGAAATCACCAAAGAAGACCTTGCCGGCTGGTTATTTGACAGCCTCCGCAACAAAATCATGGTTTTGCCTGATGAGGTGATTGTATACCCTGCCCACGGCGCGGGTTCTGCCTGCGGCAAAAATATGTCCAGCGAAACCTGGGATACCCTCGGCAACCAGAAACGCACCAACTACGCCCTCCGCGCAGATATGACCCGTGAGGAGTTTATCGTCGAAGTAAGTTCAGGCCTTCTGCCTCCGCCGCAGTATTTCGCCAAAAATGCCCGCCTCAATAAAGATGGCTACGGCAGCTTTGACGATGTACTCGCCAAAGGCGCAATCCCGCTTTCGCCTGCACACTTTGAAGAAATCGCCGAAAATATGGGTGCGTTGGTTCTGGACACCCGCAATAAAAGTGATTTTGCTGCGGCACACATCCCCAACTCGATATTCATAGGGCTGGATGGAAGTTTTGCTCCCTGGGTAGGTGCACTCATCCCCGACCTCAATCAGCCGATTCTGCTTGTTACTACCGAAGGCAGAGAGGAAGAAACCGTTACCCGCCTGGCCCGCGTAGGCTACGACAATACCCTGGGGTATCTCGAAGGTGGATTGGAAACCTGGGTAAGAGCAGGTAAAGAGGTCGATCAGGTAAAAGGAATGCCGGCAGAGAAGGTGGCAGAAATGTTTGTTCACGGTGAAGTAGATACCCTGTTTGACGTGCGCAAACCTTCCGAATTCCTGTCTCAGCATGTAGATGGTGCAGAAAATCTCCCATTGGACTTTATCAACCAGAATATGCACCGCATCGAAAAAGGAAAAACGCTTTTCCTCCACTGCAAAAGCGGTTATCGCTCCATGATTGCAGCGTCTATCCTCAAAGCCAGAGGCATCGCCAGCATTGTTGACGTCGAAGGCGGATGGGATGCTTTGCTCAAAACATCAATTCCCACCACCGACTATATCTGCCCCACCGAACTTCCCCAGGAAGTCATCGACCGGCAGGTAGAAGAAGTAGTGGGAGGATAAGATATCTTCTTTTTTAAGTATATTGGGGACAAGGGTTACGGCACCTGGTGTAGTAGCCCTTGTTTTTTTCAAAAAAAAATACGCTACCCCAAACAGGATAGCGTATTTTGATTTTTATGAACAGGACTCGCCCTATTCCTTCATCAACTTGATCAATCGAACCTGACTGCCGCTGAGTACCCGTAGAAAATAGATTCCCTGCGTTTGGCCAGTGAGACTAAAGCCTGTGGTGGTTTCTGCTGAATATTTTTCCACCTCAAACTTCACGATCTCTCTTCCGGTCATATCCACCACCACACAATCAAATGTCCCTGTTTTTCCTCCGGCCAGTTCAAGGTAAAATAAGTCCTGACCTGGATTCGGATAAACGGAAATTTGCGTTCCACCCAAATCATCTTCCAGCCCTACGGTAGTAACATCAATCGTCTGGAATGTGGTATCCGGGCCGCAATCGTTCCACGCCACCAGCATGACCTGGTAGGAGTTGTTGAGGGTATATAAATGCTGCGGATCGGCCAGCGTACTGGTAACGCCGTCGCCAAAATCCCAAAACCAGCTATTTCCGTTTACAGTGGTATTGGTAAATTTATATACCGCTCCTACAGTCGTATAGGTAAAGTCGGGGTCGGGCAGCGGGCTTACCACCAGTGCTTGTGAAGAAATGGTCGTGCCACTGGCATCGCCTACGCTCAGGGATACAATCTGGGTGCCGGGAGCATTGAAGACCACGGCATGTGGCCCGGCAGTACCTGCTGAGGAGGGCGTTGCATCAGGTCCAAAATTCCAGTTGTAGCTGATATTGGTTCCTCCTGTCGTCTGATCGGCAAAAATAATGGTTTCTCCTTCGCAAATAGCTTCGGGCGTAAGGGAGAAAGCTGCGTTGGGCCCCGGATCCCCGGTCTCAATCACCTGGATATTGTCAAGTGAAATATTGTTATTGTTGCCAGAACCATTTACGCTGCGGAATAAAAGTGTAATCACGCTTCCATTATAAGGACTGAGATCAACGGTGTCTCGCCGCCAGTCTGAGCCCTGGGCAGGGAAAAACGGGTCGTCAGTAGGAGGAGCAGTTGCCAGTATCTGGCCTGGTTTCGAATAAATGGTTGTGGTGAAATTTTCAGCGCAGTTTTGCGCAACAGATACCTGTAACTGGTCGTTAGAAAATTCATTAAACTGGGCATAAGCCACATCAAAAACCAGTATAGGCTGATCTGCCACAGATAGATCCACTTTCCAGCTTATCAGGTTATCAGGATCCCCGACGATTGAATTGTTGAAATGATCGATATACACCGCCCGGGAAGGGTTACCGTCTATTCCGATGACTGTCAGTGTATCCCAGGTGGTACCGCCGTTTGGGTTTAAAACCCACCAGTTCTGAGGCGGGAAATCGCCTCCTTCAAATGTTTCAACAAGGTCAGGAACCAGGCCCTCGGTAATTGTAATATAATCAGTTTTAACCTGCATGGCACTGCCATTGGGATTGGTCGCCGTAAGGCTTACTTCATACACTCCTGCTGCTGAAAACTGCACGACAGGGTTCCGTGAAGTCTGGTTGGTTCCGCCAATATATGTAACTGCATTAGGGGTGAAAGACCATGCCCATGACTGCGGATTGTTTGCAGACATATCAGTAAGCTGAACAGACTGTCCCGGGCAGGTGTATTTTACGGAGGCGTCAAAATCTGCCAGCGGAGGCCCTGCGAGGTCATAAACCGCTATATCGTCAATCGCTATATCGCTTTGAAATCCGGTTCCGGTAATACCCCTGATTCTGATGTTGACCGTCAGACCGGAAAAGGGCATGAGGTTTACTTTGACATTTTGCCATGTGTTACCCTTATTGCCAGCTATGGGTGGTATATAATCATTTATCCATGCATTCCCGATAAGTAAATCCACATGTAACTCGCCCATATTATTACCAAACATGTGATACCAGAACGAAAATTCACCTGCGGTTACTCCGGTCAGGTCAATACAGGGACTCAGCAAAATCGCCTCCTGCAGATTACATGCCCCCGAGGATTCGAGATAAAGATATTTTCCAGATGCTGTTCCTGGTTTATGGTCTGCGGTGGGGCCGGTACTACCTGTTGGGGTGGTGCCATTATTTACCCTCCAGTCTATATCATCTTCCGTACCATTGGCTGCATTTAACCATCCGTTGGACAGGCTGCACACTTCTTCCCCGCAATTAGGGGTAGTAGCACAGTTTTGTAAAGTTTCAAAATCTTCCTGATAGGGAAGGCTTACGAGATTACCGGGCAGTACATTTACCAACTGAACCGTAGTGTCATTATAATGAACAGAATCCGCAGCGTATTCAGTCCAGATCGTCAAAGGTTGAATGCCCGGTTGTGATAACGTGAGAAGCGTAGGAAATGTGAATAATATAGTTCCGTTTGGAGCAATCGTTCCTGAATAGGTTCCGGAAACAGGAGGATTGTTTCCCAATTGATAAAACACCGGAATATTGGCGATTCCGTTATTACCTTCGTTTTTCAAAACCACCTTCACCGGAATCGAATATGCCCGGCAATCCAGAAAAGGGCCTTCAACTCCCGAACTGCCTTCCACAAGCCCCACGTCATTGCTGATGGGGCAGTTTTGCCTGATTCCACTCTCCCTGAGTATGGCAACAGACCTTCTTCCTTTTTCTCCATTGGCACCTCTGGCGCGCACGGCAATCCAGTGCAATTCCTGAATCGGTACAAAATAGGTAAATGAAGGATTGGGAGTTGCAGCAATGGTCGTCAGCGAATCCATGTATTGGGGGCCCAGCAAAAAAATATCGTAAGCAACCGCACCGGAAATCGCCGGCCAGCTAATCGTAAAATTACTGGGGCAGGAGGAGGAAAGTTGAATAACGGGTACGCCGATAATAGAAAAATCGGCATCGCTTTCATCGCTGTTTGCGCCTCTGCTGACACGAACGCGCGCATTACCAGAGATATTTGCCGGAACGCCCCAGTCGTAATACCTTACATTCGAACCGACATTAGATGCAATCGGGTTCAATGATAAGCCATTGTCAAGCGTATATTCAATCGTAAATGTACCATCTCCCGGAGTAAAACCCGGCGCATCCCAGCGGATCCGTACAGGCTCGCCAGGCGCAACGCCTTCTCCTCCGTAAGGATACGTCACCACGATTTCGTCAGCGACAAACGTGTAAACGATATAATATTTCTGCGGTCCCTGTGGAACAGAAAATCCATTTATATTCACTGTATAGTTTCCGGCAAGGGGATTGAGCAAAAGCACCTGCTCCACATTATTGAGGTTGTCAATACCTGTGGTAGCCAGTGCATTGAGGTTGACAGGGTTGGGGGTCGGATCGAGAATCCACGGATTGTGAATGCCATTGTCGGGAGCAGTAACCTGCATATTCAAGTCATTGACCAGGGCAATACCTGCCTGTACGGCGGCAGGAGGATCCATCCAGTAGGTCATAATCCGCAGCTCACGGGTATTGGCAGGAACAGAAATAGTATGCGTATTATTGCCACTTTGGGTGATGGTAGCGGAAAAGAAAGTATTTTTTTCAAACACCTCCACAGCGCGACGCGCATTGATACGGCCCCAGCCAAATTGAAAATCCGGCCCGGTATTGCCGATATCATCGGCAGTGTTGAGCATGGCAGCCTTTACCAGCGATCCCTCCGGGTTTTGGCCGCCGTGAAGCGACTTATAGGCCTGGTACAACTGCGCAGAAACCCCGGCGATGCCGGGGGCAGCAGCGGAAGTACCGCTGAAGGTAATGTATTCATTATCAGGGCTGGTGGACTGCTGTCCATTCCCATTGGCCGAAATGTCGGGCTTGATCCGTCCGTCATGCGCCGGGCCGCGACTACTGCTGTTGACCAGCACGTCGTTGGACAAAAGATTGGCCGTGGCAATGACATTTTTCCCTTGCTTATGCCCTCCCGTTATGTTTCCCCATTGGTTGCCTGCGCCATAACCACAGTCAGAGTTGTTGGAGTTTCCCGCTGAAAATACATGAAGAAGGGAAGGGTAGTCAAATGACTGCTGATCCACGGTACGGGTAATGGTCGTATAACCCGCATTACAGCCATTGCTATACGAGCTGTTGGTCACCATCACATCGTGATAGATATGCAGCCCGAGGGTGGTGTCGAGGAAGTTTTGAACATAGTCGGTCACATACAGAAACGCACCCGGCGCCATCCCCTGAATATTGGGGTCGAGATTACCTGCGCCTGCCATGATACCCGAAACACCGTCGCCGTGCGTGCCGTTTGCATTATTGGTAAGCGAATTGTCGATCCGGCCTTTAAAATCTATATGGGGCCCGACAATCCCATCGTCGCGACAGAGTATATTGACTCCAGCGCCGTCGTAATGGCGCCCTGCCGAAAACTCGGAGTTGAGCACATTGGCGCGGTGAAGGCTTTTGCCGCGGGTATCTTCAGCCACGGGTGGCGGAGATATGAGTTCGATATAGCTGACACAGGAGAGCGCAGCGATCTTGTAAATGTCTTCGGGAAGCGCCAGAATGGTGAGGAGATTGGAATTGTTATTCTCCTCAGCGATTTCAACTCCGGCTTTCAGCAGCCCTCTGACGACCGTCTGGCGAGAAATCTGCGGATAATGCTCGACTACCAGTTCGACCCGATTGCCGCGAAGGGCATAGTCAGGCACAGACTGATTGTCCAGCACCGGATTGATTTTGTGCCGGGGCAATACAGGCATTACGCTTCTGATTGCAAAGTTTTGCAGTTGATCGGTATTATAGCCGGAGGGAAAAGCTACCAGAAAAGTATAACGGGGAACGTAACCGACGATCCGGACACCTGTTGCGAGGAACCGTTCTTTGTCTGCCTGGTCGGGGATATTGAAAAACTGAACAAAGCGAAAAAATTGATTTTCGGCTACCTCATCCGGCCTTATATCCGGATTTTGAAGGAAAGCAGCAAGATTTTCCGGGAAGAGTTCTTTTCCCGACTTGAGGAGCACCTCATAGCGGGAGTCCTGTGCAACCATTTGAGAAAATGGCATAAGAATGCACAACATCAAAAGCACGTAAAGTTTTTTCATTATGTGGATTTTGGTAAGGGAATAAGCATGAAAATTAATGTTTAGCCTTTAGATCGCCAAAAAGAATTCTCCGACGTGAAGTAGAAAAAGACAACTTTCATAACCAGTGGTGTAGTCATTTTAGAATTTGAAATTCTTATCTAATTGCATTAAATTGCGTTGTTCAGTTTTGAGTACAACAGCACCCATTCACAATATTGCCCGATGCGATATCTTTTGGATAAGTCAACCCAAAATTTCCATGCAGCTACTCTTTTGTTTGAAAAATCAGGGAGTTCACAACAAAAGTATTATGCACCTGCCATTCATTGCCTCTACTATGGATGTCTCCAGTCGCTCAAGTATATTCTTCTTTACAAATTGGGGGAAACGGAAGAATCATGGTCTCAACAACAGACATTTGACCGAAAAACCAATCAGGGAACTCATTCTTTTTTGATTGAAAGAATTACTCAGGAACTTCGCGCAAACAAAAAAGATCCTGTAATTGCCCGTTCATTTCAGGCTACTATGAAAGACCTGAAAAATTTCCGACATGAGTCTGATTACGACGACAGCCCTGTAAACCAGGAAAAATGTTATAAAGCCAGGCTGAAAGCAGAAGAAATTCAAGATATACTCAAAAAAGTATTTTCAATATGACACCCGTATTAAACTTTATTCATAATATTATTGAAGCCCTGCTGAAGGATTATCCAAATCTTCATCTGATCTATCAATATAAGATTTCGTCTGAAACACACTTTATCAAGCTTCCGGCGGAGATTTACAATGATTCCGCATTCCTTGAAAAGGATTTGGACTGGTCGCAAATGTTTTTCGAATCCTTTGGAGAATCGCTGGCATTTATTACAGAAGGGGCACTGACGGAGCTGGACCAGCCAGAGATAGTTATTATTTCAACCAAAGACTTTCAAAATGAGGCTCCTTTTGTCTCCGCGGAAGATCTGTCAAATGATACCAGCATTATCGAATCCATTATTTATGGTAAGGAACCTTCTTTCTATGTTCCTGCACCTGACACAACTCTCAACATAAATGAAGATTTGAATCAACACATAGATACGAATATTGAAGATTCTTATTTACAAGCTGCATAACCTATGTCTGAAGAAACTATTCCACAAATTAGTCTTCGCGATATTCTGCTGGTTGAGTCTGAGTTTAAGAAGCTTGGAGATAAGGGAAAATGGCCTCAGCAGCATACACTGATCAATATTGAATTGAGGGCATCAGAAAGCGAGGATATTACCATCTGTGAACTCACGATAACTTTGACGCCCTCTGATGAAGGTGAACAAGTTTATTATGCAAAGGTAAAGATGGAAGCAGCTTTCATACTCCCGGCAGAACTACCATTCGATCGTGAGCAATTCAAATATATCAACGGCCCTGCGATCATTTACCCATACATCCGGGAGCATATAAGCGCTGTAACTGGAAAAGCCGGAATCGGACCTATATTTTTAGCGCCCTTTAACTTTGTACAACACTACAAAACGCATATTCAGGGGAAAATCACTTCTGACTGAAGTCTTTATCCACCTCCACAGCCTCATACAAATACGCCCGCACCAACTCTTCATCAATCTCCTCCACCCGGGTGAAGGTTTTGCTATAGACCTGCTTTCGGTTGCCTTTTTCGAGAAATCCTATTTCATCGCTGAGTTTATACCCCTGGCAAAAACCCAGTTGTACGCCGTTGAGTTTTACGTTTCCCCATGGCACGGCTGATGGCCAGATAAAACACACCCGGCTATGTCTCCAGTAATAGGGGACATTATAAGACAATTTTTCCCGGCAATCGGGAATACAATCCAGAATAATTTGCCGGAGCACGTCAACAATGACCCGCTCATTGTCGGGGAGGTAGTCCAAAAATGCTTCAACATTATCAAACCTGACGTTTTGCATGGCAGCCATAATATTACCTGTTAACATTTACTTAAAACTAACCGTTTACTGGTTTTGAATATACTGTGTCATTCTGTTTTTCGGAAAAATACTGTTAGTTTACATACTTTCTTCACAACCGATTGTTATGAGTTTACCGTTATTTCAGGAATTTCCGCCAGTGTCTTCTGACGCATGGCGAAAACAGGCAGAAGCAGCGCTGAAGGGGCGCACGATCGAATCGCTGCATTTTGAGCCGGAAAAATTTCTTTCCCTTGCGCCCTGGTACAGGGAGGAAGATATTCGCCACCTTAACCATGAGCTACTCATTCCCCCCGGAAAATTTCCCTTCCGCCGGGGCAACCGCTTCCATGCCTATGGTCCGGGCTGGCAGATCGTCAACGAAATCAGCGCAGACCAGCCGCAGGCAATACAAATTCTGGAAAAAATCCTTACCCACCCTCCCGAAGCCATCGCCCTTTCTGGCTATTACCGCCTTCCGGAACCCAAAGAAACAGAAGCCCTGCTTTCCCAGATTCATTTGCCTTCCACAGCAGTTCACCTCGAAGTAAACCAACGTCCGGTACAAACCGTGCTCGATCTGGTCAAACTCCTCCTTATCCGAAAATTCCGCAAAAACGAACTCACCGGCACACTCTACAACGACCCGATCTCCAAAGCGGCTAGTGCAGGAAAAGCTGTTCACCCTGTGGAGATGGCGCATTGCGAAGGGGGACTGATCAACGGGCGCAACCTCCCAAACTTCCGTACACTGGGGCTGGATTTTTCATGGGTACAGGAAATGGGCGGAACGATCACCGAAGAAATTGCCTTTGCACTGGCTGTGGTGACGGACTACCTCGATTTTTTCGAACAGACAAAGTCCGTATTAGCCCGAAAAGAGATTCTCGAAAATATCGCGATCACCTTTTCTGCGGGAAGCGATTTTTTTATGGAAGCCGCCAAACTACGCGCTTTCCGGATTTTATACGCCAAACTTATTGCTGCCTGGGGAGAAACCCGTGCAGACCTTCAGTCTCCATTTCTCATCACACGCACTTCCCGCCAGAATCTTAGCCTTTACGACCGGCACAACAACCTGCTTCGGGCAACAACAGCCTCGATTTCAGCTATTGCAGGAGGCACAAATGCACTGATCGTAACCGCTTTTGACCGCATGAAAGGGCCGGAAGATATTCAGTCTGCACGACTTTCCGGTAATATCCAGCACCTCCTTCGCCATGAGTCCTATCTGGACAAAGTTACCGACCCCGGCGGGGGTTCCTGGCATCTGGAAATCCTCACTGATCAGCTTGCAGAAGCCGCATGGACACGTTTCCAAAAGATCGAAAAACTCGGCGGATTCAGCCAGATGATGAAAGAAGGGCAGATTTTGCAATTGCTGGAACATTCGGCAGAAAAAAAAGATACAGATTTTGCCAGCCGGAAATCCGTTATGGTAGGGGTCAATCAATACCCTGGTAGTACAGAAGCCTTTCCCGACATTCATGCCCATGAATTTCTTTCCCCATTCGAAGTATTGCGGCTGGAAATGGACAAGCGGACAGCCCAAAGCGGAAAACGCCCGGTGGCTTTTCTGATGACATTTGGCGATGTAAAAATGCGAAACGCCAGAAAACAATTTGCCCGCAACCTGCTAGGTTGCCTTGGATTAAAAATCGGGGAAGAAGGAGAGATTCAATCGGCAGCGCCCGACATTGTTGTCCTGTGCAGCAGCGATGCAGATTATCTCGAAAATGGAAAAACCATGATCGAAAAGGCAAAAAAACAGGCACCGGGCGCTGTAATCATTATAGCAGGAAAGCCCGAAGGCGTAGAAGCACTCCAGGCAGATGACTATATTTTTGCAGGCATGAATGCCCTTGAATTTTTACAAAAACTTGCAGCCAGGATATGAGACCCAAATTTGAAAATATTCCCTATAAAAGCCCTGCCCAAATTCGCGAAATTGCGATAGAATCAGGCGAGCCCGAAAAACCCTGGTGGAAAACGCCGGAGGATATTAGTATAAAAAAAACATATACCCCTGAGGACCTCAAAGGACTGGAACATCTGAAATACGCGGCAGGCATTCCACCATTTCTTCGCGGGCCCTACCCTACGATGTATGCCCAAAAACCATGGACTATTCGCCAGTACGCAGGGTTTTCTACAGCCGAAGAATCCAACGCATTCTACCGGCGCAATCTGGCCGCCGGGCAAAAAGGGCTCTCCGTTGCTTTTGACCTGGCCACACACCGCGGTTATGATTCCGACCACCCAAGGGTAGAAGGCGATGTGGGAAAAGCCGGAGTGGCGATTGATACCGTGGAAGATATGAAAGTCCTGTTTGACAAAATTCCCCTCGACCAAATGTCTGTTTCCATGACGATGAACGGTGCGGTTATTCCCATCATGGCATTTTACATCGTGGCAGCTGAAGAGCAGGGAGTAAAACCCGAACAGTTAAACGGAACGATTCAGAATGATATCCTCAAAGAATTTATGGTGAGGAACACCTACATCTATCCGCCGGCGCCCTCCATGCGGATTGTGAGTGATATATTTGCCTATACTTCCCGGCATATGCCAAAGTTTAACTCCATTTCAGTCAGCGGCTATCATATGCAGGAAGCAGGCGCAACTGCAGATCTGGAAATGGCTTATACCCTTGCCGACGGGCTGGAATATCTCCGCGCAGGAGTAAAAGCCGGACTGAATGTGGACGACTTTGCCCCAAGGATATCTTTTTTCTGGGCTGTGGGGATGAACTTCTTTATGGAAATCGCCAAAATGCGCGCGGCGAGGATGTTGTGGGCCAAAATGGTAAAAACCTTTAACCCCCAAAACCCCAAATCCATGTCCCTGCGCACCCATTGCCAGACATCGGGATGGAGTCTGACGGAACAGGACCCGCTCAACAATATCGCCCGCACCTGTGTAGAAGCCCTGGCGGCAACATTTGGCCACACCCAATCGCTGCACACCAACAGTTTTGACGAGGCCATTGCCCTACCTACAGACTTCTCTGCGCGCATCGCCCGCAATACCCAATTGTACCTTCAGGAAGAAACGGGCATTACCCATTCCGTTGATCCCTGGGCGGGATCGTATTATGTAGAGCGACTCACCCACGAACTCGCCCATAAAGCGTGGGCGCTGATTGAGGAAGTAGAAGAATTGGGGGGAATGACCAAAGCCATAGAAGCCGGGATACCCAAAATGCGCATCGAAGAAGCTGCAACACGCAAGCAGGCGCGAATCGATTCGGGGCAGGACGTGATTGTGGGGGTAAACCGTTTTCAGGCAGAAACAACCACAGATTTTGAGATACGGGAAGTGGACAATGTATCGGTGAGAGAAGGACAAATCAGACAGCTGACAGAAATAAAAGCCCGGAGAGATACTGCCGCAGTAGCCCAATCATTGGAAGCGCTGACAAATGCGGCCCAAAGCGGAGAAGGCAATCTGCTGGCTTTGGCTGTAGAGGCTGCGCGGTTGCGCGCTACCCTCGGAGAAATCTCCGAGGCCATGGAAAAGGCCTTCGGCCGTTTCCGTCCTACCACACAATCGGTATCAGGAGTTTATGCTCAGGAAGTCATGAAAAACCCCGCCTTTGAAAAAGCCCGAAAGATGGCCGACGAATTTGCCAGCAAAGAAGGTCGTCGTCCGCGCATCCTTGTCGCCAAAATGGGCCAGGACGGCCATGACCGGGGTGCAAAAATCATTGCCACCAGTTTTGCCGACCTGGGTTTTGACGTGGACATTGGGCCCTTATTCCAGATACCTGCTGAAGTCGCCATGCAGGCCGCAGAAAATGATGTGCATATTGTAGGCATTTCCAGCATGACGGCTGGGCACAAAACCCTTATTCCACAACTGATCGAAGAACTCAAAAAACTCGGCAGAGAAGACATACTGGTCGTGGCGGGAGGGGTTATTCCTCAACAGGATTATCAATTTTTGTTTGATGCGGGCGTTGCGGGTGTATTTGGCCCCGGGACAGTCATTGCCGATGCTGCCGAAAATATTCTCCAAAAACTCATGAATCACACGTAACTATAGCCCTGCATTCCACGAAATCATCTGAAACCCGATTCCAACCGAAAGCCAGGGAGCGCCCTGATAGGTCCAGACTTTTCCGGGAGATTTGGGTACCATATCTACTCCGCTGAAGACACCAAGCTGGATTTTATCCATTTCCAGAATGATGCCCAGACTCGTGGTAAGTCCGGCGACATCTGTAGTCGAAGTAATTGCTCCGCCGGTATTTTCGGGAAAGGCAGAAATAGAAGAAACACCTGTGGCAAATAAAAAATTGATGAAGTAGGGGTTGAAACGCGACAGCCCTTGTTTGTATCCGACAGAAGTGCCAATGGCTACATCTTTGGATAGATCAAAAGAAGCCGCCTCTTTATTGGGAAAACGAAATTTTACCGGAACCATGATTGCCCCAAAACTGACCGAGGATATTTTATTATAGATTCGGGTTTTGGCCTGAAAATCAAGCATCCGCACACCGTAAAATACAGGTGTTTCCTTTTCAGAAGTGTGCATACGGTTTTGAGAAGATTTGTCGGTATGGTGAAAACGAAAAACATACCAGATGTTTTCTTCGATTGTAGTTGTCCCGATCACCTGAAAAACATCCCCTCTCTGCGCAATGGCACGGGAATTTTCATCAAAGTTCTGGTTGAGCAGGTCATATTGCACCAACTGGGCTTCTGCGACGAAAATAAATAATTTGTCAATATACTCTTCGGAAGCAGTAAGTACGCCCGATGAAGTGTTTTGAGAAAACACTGTGCCTGCCAGTGGCAGACACAGCATTCTCATCAACATAAGAACTTTGAAAGCTTTCATAATGTGATGAATGAGAGATTTTAATGAAAAAGAATTAGTCGAATAATGCAGCAGCTATCGATCCGCCAATAGCTCCGCCTAACGCACCGGCTCCAGCACCAGCAAGACCACCGGCAGGGCCACCGCCAAGAAATCCTGTGATCCCGGTGACAATCGCGCCTTTAATTGCACCTTTTACATCGCCCTTCACCACGTCTTTTACCTTGACAAAAGACTCTCCGGAAGTGCTGCCGGCACTGATTCCAACAACTTCAGGGTTACTTTGAGCCATTCCATCCCAAAACTCCACACTGTACCGCGCAACGGAAGCTGAGGCAAGAATCAGATTTCCCATATCAGTAGTAATTCCGGGTTCTGCCATTACCTGATCTTCCAGTTTTTTCACTTCTGTGATATAAGCTTGCCTGGAAGTAAGGCTGGTATTGTCCAGAAGCGCCATCAGCTTGCGTATGTACAGGATATCCATTTTAGAGGCTCCTTGTTTTACCAGCATAGAATCCATCGAAGGCATGTCCTTTGCCTGAAAAGAAGCTTTTCGGGCAGCATACATCCCAGCAAAATCTTTACTCCCCTCTTTGGTCATATACCAGACGGTCTTGGCATAAATTGTATCTTTGGGAGATCTTCTCCAGCCTAACAGGTCGCCAATCTCTTTTACCCCGTCATTGTGCATTTCACCAAAAAAATCAAACGGGTTCTTTGGATTTGCTTGTGGTTTGGGATCAAAGTCCTGATTTCTGGGACGGACAATCTGTGAATAGGCAAAACTCAGCAGGAGCATTGCAGCGAGAATAAATCTGATGATTTTCATTGTTTTGTTGTTGAAAAGTGAAAGGAGATTAATCTAGGTTTTTCAATTAATTTGTAAGCGCGGCAACAGCAGAACCGACAATTGCACCTGTTACTATCCCACCTAATATTCCGGGAATGATACCACCGGGGCCACCGAGAATGCCCCCCACGATCCCCCCTTTATAACCACCGGCTACGCCGCCTTTGACATCTGCCTTGGCAATTTTCTGGGATACATTAAAAGTGGTCATTCCTGCCCCCGAAGGCATAAGAGAGGGATTGGTGACAAGCATGGTTGACCAGAAATCCAGACTATAACGGCTTACCGCTGCGTCTGCCAGTAGTCCATCCCGCTGGTCCTGCGTAAGGCGGGTATCCGCCATGATTTCAGACTCAATATTCTTGATATTGGTGATTACAGTTGCCTTATTTGTAGCAGATTCATCTCCGAGGGTAGCCAGAAGACGTTTCAGATAATAGGCTTCATAACGGCTAAGTACTGTGGTATTGAGAATTTCTGTCTGCTTTGTCTCGGAAGACGAGATGAAGCCACCCAGAAAATCACGATTGGATTTGTAATGAGAGGAATAATCGTTTTGATCGTCCAGCAATTTGATATACACATCTGTCCAGTAAACCAGCGTATCAACGGGCACCTCCTGCCATCCGGTTTTTTTGCCGAGAAATTCCACAGCGCTGTTGTGCATCTGACCGATATAATCTACCGGATTGTTGGGATTAAACACAATCGGGTCTGGATTGTAGATCGTCGTAGGTGGAATAACTCCCTTTTGGATGCTGTTTGAAGTTGTGATTGTGGTTGCTGTCCTCTGACCGAAAAGTGACGGAAAGACCAGCACGCTGCAAGCAGCGATGATAAAATGTTTAAAGTTCATGTTGTAAAAGGTTAAGGGATACAGAAATAGTGTTTGCGAGAAGAGAATAATTTTTAGTGAAAGGCCATATCCAGTTCGTGGGTATCGCCCGTCATTTCCCAGCTAAAGACTTTTCCCTCCTCATTAAACATCCAGGTAAAATGGCTGGTGAGGCGGGCAGTTTTTTCGGTAGAAATAACCGTTCCGGATACATGTACATCGTTTGTAACGATGAGTCCGTTTGCGGAGAAATTGTGAGGCTCAAATTCTGTGATCTGATAAGATCCACCTAGTTTCTGAAAAAAGTCCAGTGCACCTGCTTTTCCATGAAATGTTCCGGCAAACGGGATGACGTTGTGATCACCAGCATGTTTCCACAATACATTTTCTGTAAGCATATCAAGGATTGCAGGAATATTGCCTTCACCAAACCAGGTATAAATCTGCTGAACAGCGGCAAGGGGGGAAATTTGTGTTGTTTTCATAAAAGAAAGATTAAAAGGTGAAAAAACTTGAAATAATCATTCATCGGACAATACAAAGTTGGTGGGAAATATCGCGTCCCACAATCCGTTCAAAAGAGGAATTAACTATATCCCCGAAAACAGGGATGCCCCTGCAAACCGACGATAAATCGCCTGTTTTGAGAAAGGAAATAATTTCATAAATTAGATTGATCAGCGATACTCCATCCTCAGCACTATCACACGCGAAATCCCAACTTACTATACCAGAGCAATTACCAGAATGGCACCGATCAAAAACCTATTCTTCATTTTGAAAAAAGGCTCATTTATTGTTGCCGCTTTTGGGGGCTTTATTCTGTTTAATACACTTTCTTTTCATCTTTGTGGACAACCCGGGGAACAGATGTTGAGCTCGTCAGTACAGCCTTTGGGCACTTATTCTGCCAAAGACACAGTGCAGATTTGGGCATGGATGGAAACAGGAAAATCGTGGTATCAGCACAATGCAGACTCGGCCAGATTGTATCAGGAAAAAGCCTTAACGCTTGCCAGAAAAACAGGCTTTAAAAAAGGGGAAGCGCGCTGTCTGATCAATCTGGCTAATGCAGTTTATGACCTGGGCGAATACCAGCTTGCCAATGATCTCTGTCAGGAAGCGATTCCTATCTGTCAGGAGATCCATTTAAAGAAAGAACTTGCGGCAGCCTACAACACCCTTGCCAACAGTTGGAACTATCAGGGAAACCGGCACCTGGCCATGAACTATTATGAAAAGAGTCTGAAAGCGATGGAAAATGCCGTGGTTCCGCCCTATTTCCCGATTGCAGTAAGAAATAATCTTTCTGTTTTATATCTTGATCTGAAACTGTATAAAAAAGCACTGGACAATAGCCGAAACTGTCTCCATCTGGCTATCGCATTAAACGATACAGCAACCGCTGCCACTGCCCTTTTGAATATTGGCAATGCCCTGAAAAACCTTCATCAACCAGACAGCGCGCTGATTGCTTTTACAGAAGCGCTGAGTTTTGCCCGAATATCTGACTATCAGACTGTCATTGTCACGACTCTCAGCAATATGTCTGATTTTTATCTTGACAAGGGAGATTTTAGAGAAGCCAGGCGACTACTGGAAGAGTCGCTAAAAATCGCAAAGGAGATCAACGATGAGTATGGAAAAATGATAGATATACATGGCCTGGGGAAAATTGCTTTCTGGGAGAAAAAATATCGTGAAGCAAGAGAAAACTACCTGGAAGCCATCCGTATCGGTGAGCAACTTGAAATGCGTAGTTATACCTATGTCATTTACCTCGATCTCTCAGACCTTGCACTCGCACATGGTGATTTGGACAAATGGGAGATATATAGAAACCGGTATTACAATGTACGTGATTCTGTTGCCAATGAAGACCTGATCCACGCTGTACAGGAAATGGAAACCCGCTATGAGACAGAAAAAAAGGAAAAACAGATCCAGTCCCTTGTCCAGGAAGCAGCCATACGCCAGCTTACACTTAGACAAAGATCGCTGCAACTTTACGGCGTTGCCGGACTGGTTTTGCTCCTTCTAATAACAGGATTTCTTGGTTACAGAAACCTGCAAAACAGGTCAAAACTAGCTACAGCAGCAGCTCTGATGAAAGGTCAGGAAGAAGAAAGAGGGCGACTTGCCAGAGATCTGCATGATGGTTTGGGGGGAAGAATTACGGGTGTAAGACAGTATATTCAATCTCTCGAAAGGCAATCTGACAATATTGCCCCATCGCTAAACCGGGCGATTACGGAGCTGGACCAATGCACTTCTGAGCTTCGCCATATTGCCCGAAATATGATGCCGGAGGCGCTTCTGCGTTTTGGGTTAAAAGAAGCGCTGGAAGACTATTGCGACCACCTCAGAGAAGCAACCAAAGCCGAAATTCACTTTTTCGCTTCCGGCCTGGAAGACAGACTACCGGAAAATAAAGAAATTGTGCTGTTCAGGATAGTACAGGAATTGCTCAACAATGCCGTCAAATACTCCGGCGCTACAGATATCATTGCCCAAATCACCCGGGATGGCAATAAGGTTCATCTGACCGTCGAGGATGACGGAAAAGGGTTTGATCCACAGATTTTACAAACATCACCGGGCGTTGGCTGGATGAATATTGTCTCGCGGGTCCAGTATCTCAATGGAATTCTCGATTGGCATACAGCTCCAGGTAAAGGTTTAAGTGTAAATATTGAAAGCCATGTCTGAAAAAATCCGAGTATTCATTGTAGATGACCACCCGATGGTCGTTGAAGGCATAAAAAGCCTGCTCGAAGCGGCAGAAGGATTTGTGATTGCGGGAACCGCTAATTCAGGCAGCGAGGCAATCCAAAAAATAGAAGAATTATTACCAGACGTTGTACTCGCGGATATCAACCTGCCCGATATGACCGGGATAGATTTATGTAAGCAGATCAAACTAGTACGTCCGGATATCCGGGTATTGGGACTTAGCAATTTTAAAGAGAGAAGTTATATCACCCGAATGATAGAAAGCGGTGCTTCCGGGTATCTGTTGAAAAATATCCCGGGCAAACAACTGGAAGCCGCGGTAAGGATGGCTTTTGAAGGACAAATGTATATGGATATGGAGGTGATGCAAATGATCGTGCGGCCCGATTCGACGGATCCCAATCTTATTCCCCGGATGACTACAAGGGAAAAGGAAGTCCTCAATCTGATCGCGGAGGGATTGACAAATGGCGAGATCGGCGAAAAGCTGTTTATCAGCCCGCTGACGGTGGACAGCCACCGCAAAAATCTGCTGGCAAAGTTTTCTGTTAAAAATACCGCAGCGCTGGTAAAGTTTGCGATTTCCAATAATCTGATATGATTAGGAGCGGGCTTTTTGCTGAAGACTTTCCACCGACAAAATTTATGCTTATTCCGTTGAATAGTTTTTTTCAAGAATTTCCTTGATTAAATTTGTTTTTATCGCAAGTCAAACTTGGGCTGGCAGGTATATAAAACCTAACCAACAGGTAATTATGAAAGAAATAACCTTAAAAATTCCCGACAAAGAGTATAAGTTTTTTATCAAGCTCATCAAAAGCCTGGGGTTTGTAACCATCGAAAAAGCCGATGAAGGAGATTCAAAAGAAGCCATTACCCAAAACCTGATCAGCGGTTTTGAAGAAATGAAGTTATTCAGGGAAGGCAAAATCCAAGGCACGCCGCTTAAAGATTTTTTGAATGAACTTTGAAGTAATTCTTTCAGAAAATTTTATCCGGGAAGCAAAGCGGCTTATCAAGAAATATCCCTCGCTTAAATCTGAACTGAAAGTTTTAGGCGAAGAACTTTCCCAAAACCCTCTGCAAGGAACTCCACTTGGCAATGATGTTTACAAAATTCGCATGGCTATCGCGTCAAAAGGCAAAGGAAAATCCGGAGGAGCCAGAGTGATTTCTTTTGTAAAGATCATCCAAACAACCGTTGTGCTCATCTCCATCTATAATAAAGGTGAAAAAGAAACGATTTCAGATCAGGAGATCCAGCTTCTGCTGAAAAACTACCTTTAAATAAGAAGGTCTGTATTAAGGCTCGAAGTGCAACACCGCAGCACGGGTCAAATTTGCAATTTCCAACAATCTGATAGGATTCTGAGAGGGCTTTTTGCTGAAGACTCGCCGCAGGCGAAAATCCCGAAGGGATGAGGCGGGTGATCGTGCTGAGCTATCGGGAACAGTACACAGCACACCTGCCGCGGTCATTCCTGCTCCAGCGCTGCCCGGAGCCCCTGCACGCCTGTGACAACGCCCCCGCCTGATACCGGGTAACTCCGCTCCAGCGGATAGACGATGAAATGCCGCCGGGTTTTCAGGTCGGCACTGGCAATATGAAATCCTTTGGATGGCGAAGGGGCTGAGCTGTGTTTGACTTCGATCAATGTTTCTGGCATACCGCCCCGGGTAATCACGATATCAGCCTCCGCACCGTCGGCAGTACGGTAAAAGAACACATCGCTTCCGGCTGGCAGGGTAGCCATGACCTCCTGCAATACATATCCCTCCCATGAAGTGCCCAGTACCGGGTGCCGCAGCAGGGCATCATAGGCCGGGAGATCCAGCAGGCCATGCAGAATCCCTGAGTCGCGGATATACACCTTAGGAGACTTGACGAGACGTTTGCCGATGTTGGCGTGGTAGGGCATCAAGCGGCGTATCAGGTAAGCGGCCTCCAGAAAATCGAGGTAACGCCGCACGCTCGTAGCGCTGATCCCCAGCGAAGCAGCTAGCTGGCTGATATTGAGCATCTGACCGTGGAGATGCGCCAGCATGGTCCAAAGCCGCCGGATGAGCATCGGGTCGGCCCGAAGGCCCAGCATGGGCAGATCGCGCTCCAGATAGGTCTGGATAAAGTTCTGCCGCCACTGCATGCTGCGCCGCTGGTCCGGTGCCAGAAATGCCTCAGGAAATCCGCCCCGCAGCCAGTGCTGGCGCTGGTCGGTGCCGGGCCCTGTTTCTGCCAGCGTCAGTGGTTTTAACTCATAATACGCGATCCGCCCGGCCAGCGACTCAGAGGCATCCCGGATCAGATCGGGCGAGGCAGAGCCCAGCAGGATAAACCTGCCCGGCTGACGGTGCCGGTCTATCAGTCCCCGCAGGACTGGAAACAGATGGGGTACCCGCTGCACCTCGTCTATGATGAGGGTTTTGTCGCGGTGCTGCTCAAGAAACAGCGTAGGCTCCTGGAGAAGGGCAAGATCCTGCGGCAGCTCCAGGTCTATATACAGCGCTGGGCGGTCCAGATGGTCCGCCAGATGAAGGGCAAGCGATGTCTTTCCGACCTGGCGTGGCCCTACAATCGCTACTGCAGGGAAATATGCGCACAGATCAAGGATTTCTTGCTCGGCAATTCGGGAAAGATAATTCATTTAACCCCGTTAATTAATTTTTTTTTGGTGGATTTACGGGGTTAAATGTGCAAAAAATACGCGAGACTGGCAAATACTTAGCCCGGATTTTGGTTTGCGCCCGGTTGCAAGACTGGTTCGGGCTTCTTTACACGTTACATTTGTTTTGTACATTGTAATGCAACCTCATGGATATACTGTTTGAAATCAATAACCGCCGTGTCTCAACAACCTCAAACCTGTTTCAAGGGAAACTTTTTTCCTGAATCAGTTACGCTACAAACATCAGGTTAGCTACCCCAACACCGGAGACTTTCTCGTCAACGATCAGTATATATTTGAAGTAGGAGGAAGAGGAAAAGACAGTCGTCAAATCAAAGATGTCCAAAATGCTTTTATTGCCGCAGATGAAATTGAAACAGGAATCGGTAATAAAATTCCCTTATGGTTGTTTGGATTTTTTTATTAAAACTGAACGCCGCTACGTCCCCTCACTTTGCCAGACTGGCCAGGTTTGGTTTAGCAGAAGACAAAAAAAATAAACCGATTGACCCAGGCATATTGTCAGATTCAGCGTAGCTATTACTATCTGACTTACTTTCTTCATTTTACCCTGATTGTTTGCCCCTCCCTCGCGAGGTGATTCTCCCCGCTCCGTGTAAAAAATCCTGCCCGAAAAGATTCCGGAGAATCCTTCTTCGTTACCTTATCCAGCAAATAATAATCCGCCCGGGCCTCTTCCTTCGTCAAAGTCAGCACAAAATATCCGTGATCTCGCAAATTGATATACTTCAGATGGGGATTTATCGGCTGGCGACCGCCAGGGTATTTACGGTTTCGCCGGTAGTCCTTTCCCAGATTGCCCTCCAGCCACCTGACTCCGGCTCTTGCTGTACCGGTATATCTGACAACCCTGACAGAACGGGCAAATTCATCAAAATTGCCTGAAGATATGCTGGGCGTGGCAAACTCAACCGCCACTGCGCCCTCGCCTGTCTCGGAATTGTATTCAGGCGCATTTCCCGTCAGGGGAAAATTCCAGTCGTCCACCGGCACATCAAACACCATACTCACATGAAAGTCGCCCGTGAGTATGACCACATTGTCAATCTTTTCCTCCTGCAAAAACCGGGTGATTTTCAATCGCTCTGCCGGATAACCGTCCCAGATGTCCAACATCGCATTTTCGATTTTTTTACTCAGGTGGCTGGCATACAAAGGCGAAAATATCACCTGATTGCCCAATACCTTCCACCGCGCCTGAGAGCTTTCCAGATTTTTCAACAGCCAGTCCAGTTGTTCTGCCCCAAGAATAGAACGGTTGGAATCAGACAATTCGGCCCGGTCGATATCGTAAATCTGTGGGTCGCGCCCTTCCGTACGAGTGTCAACCATCAGCAGATCGGCCATTTTCCCATAACTGATTTTCCGGTAAACTTTCTGTCCGGGATAATCGCGAATAGGCATCCACTCAAAATATGCCTGCTTGGCATTTTGAAGGCGCGTTGCCCATTCTCCGTCCCTTTCCGGATTGTGCCCCGGTGCGCCGTTTTTATTGGAGTTATTGCTTGACTCATGATCATCCCAGACTGTGATAAACGGAAGTACCCGATGCGCTTCCTGAAGATCAGGATCACTTCGGTACTGCGCATACCGCTGGCGGTAATCGCTCAGGGTGATGATCTCCTTTTGTGGCTCGTGGATACGCTCTTTGGGCCAGCGGGGGTCGCGTTTTGATGCAAAAGACTCGTAGATATAATCGCCCAGATGAATCACTGCGTTGAGGTCTTTTCTCTCTGCAATATGGCGGTAAGCAGTAAAATAGCCGTGCTGGTAATTGTTGCAGGAAACCACTGCAAATTTCAGTTGATCAGTATCTGTCTCGGGGGTCGTATAGGTAATACCTGTAGGGGAAAATTGACCGGAGGCAGAAAAACGATAAAAATACCGGGTATCGGGTTTTAACCCCAATACATCCACTTTTGCGGTAAAATCTTTTTCATTCGAAGTTTCCAGGTCGCCAGTCCCGACCACCAATCTAAAACTGCTGTCTGATGCCATTTCCCAGGTTAGCGTCACCTGAGATTCCCAATCATCTGCTTCAACTTTTGTCCAGATAACTACCCGGTCAGACAACGGATCACCGGAAGCCACCCCATATGGAAAAACATTCGCCCCCAAAACATTCATACTCCAGCCTGCTGCTGCCAGAAAAAGAGAGAATATATAAAAGGATTTTGTACTTATCATTCCGTCGCTGTTTGTGCAAGATCAATTGGGAAAATAAACAGGATGTTAAAATACAATCTTCCTCCGTAATTTTCTGAAATCTGTGGCGAAGATCATTCCTCTTGCCTATATTCGCCCCCATGTCAGACAACAAGATCATTTTCTCGATGCAGGGCGTAAGCAAGATTTACCCGCCCTCCAAACAAGTGCTAAAAAATATATGGCTCTCCTTTTTCTACGGAGCTAAAATCGGTGTATTGGGGCTCAATGGTTCAGGGAAATCCAGCTTACTGAAAATCATTGCAGGCCTGGATACCGACTACCAGGGAACCATCACCTTTGACAAGGAATATAAAATCGGCTACCTCGCCCAGGAACCCCAGCTTGACGAAACCAAAACCGTGAAGGAAGTCGTTCAGGAAGGTGTTCAGCATATCGTCGATGTGGTCAATGCCTATGAAGCGATATCTATGAAGCTGGGAGAACCGATGGACGACGATGAAATGATGAAGGTCATCGAAGAACAAGGCGAACTCCTCGAACAAATGGATCATCTTGACGCATGGGACCTCGACCATACGCTCGAACTGGCCATGGAATCGCTGCGCTGTCCGCCCGATGACGCAAAAGTATCTGTACTCTCAGGCGGAGAGCGCCGTCGCGTGGCCCTTTGCCGGCTGCTCCTGAGCAAACCCGACATCCTCCTGCTCGACGAACCTACCAACCACCTCGACGCGGAAAGTGTACACTGGCTCGAACAGTTTCTCAAATCCTTCCCGGGTACCGTCATCGCCGTTACCCACGACCGGTATTTCCTAGACAACGTCGCCGGGTGGATACTCGAACTCGACCGCGGCGAAGGCATACCATGGAAAGGAAATTACAGCTCATGGCTCGAACAAAAAGCCGAGCGCCTCGCCAAGGAAGAAAAATCAGAATCCAAACGCCAGAAAACCCTGCGCCGCGAACTGGAATGGTCACGAATGGCTCCCAAAGCGCGTCAGGCTAAAGGCAAAGCCCGTCTCAACGCCTACGAAGAGATGAACAATGCCGAAATCAAAGAAAAAGAAGCAAAACTGGAACTCTTTATTCCGCCCGGACAACGTCTCGGAAATAATGTCATCGATATTAAAAACCTCCGTAAGTCGTACGACAACCGGGTACTGATTGACGATCTCAACCTCTCGATCCCCCGCAATGCGATTGTCGGAATCATCGGCCCCAATGGGGTAGGTAAATCTACCCTATTCCGCATGATCATGGGAGAAGAACAACCCGACAGTGGAACGATTGAAACCGGAAGTACGGTACAACTGGTATATGTGGATCAATCCCACAAGGACCTCCTTCCCGAAAAAACGATATACGAAGTCGTGAGTGGCGGCACTGAGTTTCTTCAGGTAGGCGGCAGTACGCTCAATGTACGTGCTTACCTCGGCAAGTTTAACTTTGTGGGTGCTGACCAGCAAAAAAAGGTAGGCGTACTTTCAGGAGGAGAAAGAAACCGGCTGCATCTGGCCATCACGCTTAAGTCAGGCGGAAACGTTCTCCTGCTCGACGAGCCCACTAACGATATCGACGTGAATACCCTGCGGGCGCTGGAAGAAGCCATTGAAAACTTTGCAGGCTGTGTGTTATTGATCTCTCACGACCGGTGGTTTATCGACCGGTTGGCAACACATATTCTTTCCTATGAAGACGATGGCGAAGTGATATTTTTTGAGGGCAATTTCAGCGACTTCGAAGCAAATAAAAAAGCACGGCTTGGAGATATTACGCCTAAAAGACCGAGGTTTAAGAGTCTGTTGTGATTTGAATTCGATGCTGATGAAGCAGAATTATCATAAGTTTATACTTGGTAAAGAATCTCCACTGGGTTTTACATTATTTGGAGTTGTGATTGCTTTGGCAGGAGGCAGATTAGCTTTATTTGACGGCTTTTGGGGGGGATTTATTCCACTATTAGTTGGCCTGACAATAACGTTTTCCATCACAGGGATAATACTGGATACAGAACGTAAACGAATCAAGGAATATACCTCAATATGGTTTATGAAATTTGGCAAATGGTATTCCCTCGATAGTTATCCTGATATCCTTGTTTTGAGAAGAAATCGAAGCAATGGAATGAATATGTATGGAACCGGAAGCACTATAATGACAACCTCTACGGTAATATTTGAAGTATCTTTTGCCAGCCCCAATCATCTTGAACTTTTCCTTATAGCCAGGAAATATAATGAGCATGAAGCGTATCGCCTTGCAAGAGAATTAGAAAAAGAAACGGGTCATGAACTGGTTCGGTACAATCCGGGAAAACAGCAGCCACGCATGAAGTTATAGTGTGTTAAGTATAAATATACTCTCAGACTATTTGCAGAAACCTTATATCTTGCAACAGATACTGTTTTTTGGAACTATTAACCTACTCCTCAAAAATGAAAATTTACCTGTTTACAATTCCCGTCCTTTTCCTCCTGATTTTCGCTGGATGTGAAAAGAATAATAGCGGTCAGGCCAGTAGCCATGCGGCAGCTTCCCGCGAGTTTTATCAGCTTAAAATCTATTCTTTTGACACGGATATTCAGGAAGAAGCGGCTGACCATTATTTCGAACATGCATATCTCCCCGCCCTGAAAAAACAGGGAATAGGAAAAACCGGCGTATTCAGAGCAAGACTGGATGAAAAAGATACGCTGAGAAAAATATATGTTCTGATTCCCTTTTCCTCAATGGACCAGTTTGCATCTCTCGAAGAAAACCTCCTCAAAGACGAAACATATCTGGCAGCAGGAGAAGATTTCATCAATGCATCACCTGAAAATGCACCTTACAAAAGAATCGAGTCTGTGCTGATGAAAGCCTTTCCGGATATGCCGGCCATGGATGTTCCCAAACTGGATGGCCCGAGAGTGGACCGTGTATATGAATTGCGTAGTTATGAGTCTGCAACCGAAGCCAAATACCGCAACAAAGTAGATATGTTTAATGCCGGAGGCGAAATCAAACTGTTTGACCGGCTGAACTTTAACGCAGTATTTTATGCCGAAGTGCTGTCAGGCGCGCATATGCCCAACCTCATGTATATGACCACATTCAATGATCAGGTGACGAGGGATTCGCTTTGGAAAGAATTTTTTGCCTCTCCGGAATGGACAGAACTGAAAGCCATAGAGAAATACAAGAACAATGTGTCGCACGCGGATATCATGTTTATGTACCCGACGGAGTATTCGGATTATTAAAAATTTACAGAATTCATGGCTCTTTTTCGAGTGGCAATTTTATTATTTTTTTTATGCGTCTCGCCAGTATTTGCCCAACAGATTCTCGTAACCAAAGGCCTGATCGCTTTTTGGGACTTTAAAGAAGAAGCTGGTCAGGCCCGCATAGCCCAGGGTAAGGGCACATTTCCCCTGACCGAGCAAAATGGCACAATTCCCCGCATTCCTGAAGGGCCCTTGTCTGGTTATTCTGCCCGGTTTGGCAATAAAGCATTTCTTTCTTTACCCAATGAAGCAACCGGTGAACTAAACCTATTCGGAAAAAAGCAAGGCGTAACCGTCATAGCCTGGGTAAAATGGACAGGAGAGCAAACAGGTTTTGTGGGAGGAATGTGGAATGAATATCTCGACGGAGGAAAAAGGCAGTACGGCCTGTTTGTCTCATTGCCCTATTACAACGGTAAAAATCAGGTTTGCGGGCATATTTCCCAAACAGGTAAACCAACCCCACCCTTCCCTTATTCGATCGATTATTCTGCAAGTAAACAGGAAGTAACGCCCAATGAATGGGTCTGCGTGGCTTTTACCTACAATGGCAAATACATCAAGTCTTATGTAAATGGCGTATTCGAAGCCCGGGAGCCCGAGTTGATCGATCATACCAAAGGGTTTGAAGGTTACCCCGAAGGTTTGACACAGATCAAAAATCCCTATCATTTCCCCGCCGGAATGGGCAATAATGGTTCAGATTTTACTGTGGGCGCTGTCTTGCTCAAATCAGGCATGGGCAATTTTTTCAAAGGGCAGATCGGCGGGTTGGCGGTGTTTGACAGGGCGTTGAAGGAAAAAGAAATTCAAGCTTTGGTAGGGGAGTAAGGCAGATTAGAGCAGAGAAGCTATTCAATCCTCTAATAACGCTTCAACCTCTGACTTTAGATGTGGTAAGTCCTGATGAACATGTTCAAAAATGGTGCGACGAGAAACTGCATCATATTGATGAATCAGTGTATTGCGGAAATTAATTGCCCAGTCTGAATGGGAAAGTACTACGCCCATTTTTTGAAGCTTATTGAGCGCTTCACCTATAATCCCCAGTTCTCTTTCAAGGGCAAATGCAGCGGTAATATTGGTTTCCAAATCTTACAAAGAGTGTATGCCCGAAAGGTGGAAATCAAAAACCCGCTGAATAGAAAGCAGAATATCAAACAGATATTTCTTCGTACTTTTTGCCATGCTCAAAGATTAATACCTTAGTATTTTCCACTTCTTCACGAAAATAGGGGTTCTGAAACTTTTTGTATTCAAGGATATCTACTTCCCTTTGAAGCAGGGTTTTAAGTCCCTGCCGGAAATTATACAGATTGTCAAGGTATTCTCTCCCGGAGGAAATTGGTAAAAGCTGATACAGAAAATCAACATCAGAGCTTTCCAGAAATGAATGTTCATCCAGCGCTGATCCAAAAAGCCACAACTTTTCAATCTTATGTTTTTGACATAAGGCTCGAATTGCAGGCAAAATTTCTTGAATTTTCTTCACCATCTTCCTTATAAATTTTCACTAATATACTCAAAAAGTTTCGAATTTATTATACCAACCCCGTCACAAACCCCGCTTATCTGTTGTTTGACCTACTCCCGCTCCTTATCACGCCACACGCAATCCGTCTAAACATTGAACCTCCCGGCCACCAGGGTGTAAAAGGTAACAGATCTTCCATTATTCCCTTCCATTATGCTCCTCAACTACCTCAAAGTCGCGCTGCGCCACGCCCTCAGGCACAAATTGTACACAATACTCAACCTGCTGGGGCTGCTCATTGCTTTTACAGCTTTTGGTTTGATTTTGATCTATCTGGACTACGAGACCGGGTTTGAAAACTTCAACTCCAAAGCCAGCCGGATTTTCAGGATTACACACCGCCAGGTCTTCGACAACGGCAGTGATGTCCATTGGGCACGTACCTATGCCGACTTTATCAACGAACTTCCCCGCCAGATACCGGAAGTAGAAACTTTGATCCGCTTCCAAAACCAGGAGCAGAAATACGTACGCATTGGGCAGGAGAAATTCAAACCCCAACACGCATATCTTACCGACGCCAATGTCTTTGAAGTGTTTGATTTCCCCTTTCTGGCAGGCGACCCCAGGACAGCACTGGCAAATCCACACTCCGTAGTGCTGACAGAATCGCTGGCAAAAGCTTACTTCGGAGCAGTAGATGTTGTAGGAAAATCGCTGAATGTTTGTGGCAATTTTTCCCCGGAGGAAACGCCCCATACCGTTACCGGTGTTATGCGGGATCTTCCGCCCAATACACATATTCCCATCGATATGCTGATTTCTTTTCGGGACTCAACCGAACGATCCTGGTGGGCGTATGTCTATATTCTCCTTAAAAAAGACGCTGAGGTACAAAGCGTAGAAGCAAAACTGCCCGGATTTATTGAAAACACCCAACCGGAGGGAAATCAGGGGCAAATGTTTTTGAATCTTCAACCCATAAAAGACATTCACCTACACTCAGACCTGGCGCGGGAAATCGTACCCAACGGCAATGCCCGCTACGTGCAAATCGTCTCCTTTGCCGGTCTGTTTATCCTGATTATCGCCATCATCAACTACCTTAACCTCAGCAGCGCCCTGGCCATCAGCCGGTCAAGGGAAATCGGCATGCGGCGGATTCTGGGTGCAGGAAACCGAAAACTGGTCTCTCTGGCTCTTGCAGAATCGGTCAGTTATACCCTGCTGGCATCAGGGCTGAGTGTGGGAGTAATCAGGCTGCTGTTTCCCTGGTTTCAGTCTCTCACCAGTGTATCTTTTATGATGAATCCATGGGTAATGGCGGGAGAAATGGCCGGTATTGCGGTGCTCAGCGGACTGGTTGCAGGTATTTATCCGGCCATTGTCCTGCTTACCAACGGAAACATGGAAATGCTCAGATCACGTCTGACCCGCAGCGGCAAAAATAATTTTGATTTGAGACGTGTACTCGTCGCCGTACAATTGGGACTGGCTATCCTACTTTCGGGCAGCGCCATGGTCTCCTGGGCGCAGTTTCAGTACATCCATAAAAAAAACCTGGGCATCACCCGCGAACAGATACTCGCCATACCGGGTGTGCCTGACAAAGTCACAGAGGGGTTTCCACTGTTTCGGGACAAGGTTTCGGTGATCCCTGGTATAGTCAGCGTGGCAGCCTGTATGGAAGTCCCTTCCCGCGAAATCAGGGATACAGGGCCGCTGGTTGTGTTGGGGCGAAATCCACAGGAAGCGCCGGTTTCGGATGTGCAGGTGATCAGCCCGGGGTTTATAGAGACGATGGGACTGGAAATAATCGCCGGTGAGGATCAAACCGGCAGTATACCTTATGGCGAGCCGCCACAGTTTTCTGCCGAATATCTGCCCGAACAGTATCTCGGAGAACGCCCCCGCAACTATATGCTCAACGAAACCGCCATGCGTATGCTGGGATGGCAGGACCCTGACTCTGCCCTGGGGCAGCAGGTCAGCTGGTCTATTGGCAACTTCCAACTGGCAACCGGCCCGGTGACCGCCATTGTAAAAGACTACCATCAGGAGACACTGAAAAACAAAATTGACCCGCTGGTATTTTTATTCGAGCCAATATGGCTGCGCACATTTCTGATCAAAGTGGAGACAGCGAATGTTCAGCAGACCGTTGGCAGAATACAAAATGCCTGGGATGAAATTTACCCCTCCTACCCCATGGAGTATCACTTTCTGGATGAGTTGTATGAAGATTTGTACAAAACAGAGCGCGTGCAACTTCGCCTGCTGGCGGCAGTAAGTGCGATGGCAATATTTATCGCGTTTATGGGGCTTTTCAGCCTGCTGGCCTGGTCGCTTCGCACGCGTATGCGGGAGATTGCTATCCGCCGGGTGATGGGTGCAGGACTGAAGGATATTATTCTGCTGCTGGGCAGAGAGTATCTGTTTATGCTGGCAGCAGGTGCAGCGATTGCCATTCCCCTGAGTTATCACAGCGTTTCAGACTGGCTGACAACATTTGCCTACCACACCGACATTTCGCCGGGACATTATATATGGCCGCTGTTCGCCACTACTGCCTTGCTGGGAATTACGATTTATTTACAGACCCGGAGAGCCACACGGGCTAACCCGGCAGATACTTTGCGTGACGAATAAGGCCGGAGAATCAGATTCCCCGGCCATACAGGATCATCTTACATTTCCCAGCCCTTGCGGTAGGTTCTGCCTACAAATTGATTGGCCTCCTCAAGGTTGGTGATACGCATATTTTCGCCATCCCACAAGAGTTTTTTACGGGCATAAAATTCCATTTTCCCCTTGTCATCTTCTTTTCGGAGCATATAACTCCGAATCGCCAGATTGCCCATCAAAACGGTTTCCGTCATCGGGCCGGCATAGTCAAAAGAAGAAGTCAGGGCTTTATGTTCGGGGCTGTTAAACCCGGCCTTACAGGCGTCCACCCATTTACGGTGATGGCCGTATTCCGGCTCGTCATTGGGTTCTGTTTCGGGTCCAAAATCTGTCGTACCATCATTCATGTACAACTTGGGCATCAGCGGAGAGCTGTCATTGATATTGGTAGAGATAATGCCCTTTTCGCCAATAATCAACACACCGTTTGCACTGTCTTTCCCCCCGATATCACTGTTTGCGGGAATGATATCCGGGTGAGAAGGTCTGATTCCCCCATCGCTCCAGGTCATCTCGATCGGCGATTTGCTCTTATCGGTAGCACCAAAATGCAGGGTAATAAATGAAGCCGCCGGACAACCCTGTGGGTGATAATCAGGCGTCCACATCTGTGAATATACAGAAGCTACGCTGCATTCGGCATCGGTAGGATACTTAAGCCCGAGGGTTCGGAAAGGGATATCAATGAGGTGGCAACCCACATCTCCGAGTGCGCCAGTACCAAAGTCCCACCAGCCTCTCCAGCTAAATGGATGCAGGTCGGGTGTATAGTCCATATAAGGCGCAGGGCCCAGCCAGAGATCCCAGTCCAGCGCCGCAGGCTTTTTGCCAGGGTCAGGGGCAGGCATCGCGCCGCCTTGTGGCCATACGGGACGGTTGGTCCAAATCTGCACTTTGGATATTTTCCCCAGCTTGCCGGAGTCTATCCAGCCCTGCACCATACCCAGCAGCGGATTGGAGCCGCCCTGGTTGCCCATCTGGCTGACAATCTTATGCTTTCTGGCCATTTCTGTCAACATCCTGGCTTCGCGTATATTGTGGGTCAGGGGTTTTTGTACATATACATGGATCCCTCTTTCCATGGCATAGGCTGCAGCAGGGCCATGTACATGATCCGGTGTGGAAATCGTAACCGCATCAATGCCTTTTTCCTTGTCCAGCATTTCCCGGAAATTACTATATCTTTTGGCCTTGGGAAATGACTCTACAGAAGCGGCAGCAGATCCCGAAAAATCGACATCGCACAAAGCGGCCACTTTTTCCCGGCCTTTTACCGAAGCGTTCATGATGTCACTACGACCCTTACCACCTGCACCAATAGCGGCGAGCACCAACTGATCGCTGGGAGCGGTATATCCCGGTCCGCCAAGCACAAATCTGGGTACAATAAAAAAAGATGAGGCGATGGCACCTTTTTTCAGGAAAGACCTGCGAGAGGTGGAAGATTGATTTTTTTGTGGATCTTGCATGTTTCGAGAGTAGTTGTTGTTTTAATTGGTAGTTAGTTTAATGAAAATTCAAGATAGAGAGTGCGTACGAAAATTCCTATCGGCTAATCGTCCATATTCGCCAACAGCCAGGCGCGCCTCGACATCAGATATTCATAAGAAGCGGAAAAATCTTCGGGAAAATCGCCCGGTTTCACCTCTCCGTCTTCGTCATACCTTGACATGGCAATCGTTTCAGGTGATTGATAAAAAGGAGACAGCCCGGTGTACACAGACTGATAGATTTCCTTCATTTTTTGGGGCGAAAAATCATTGAGCACGGCTTTGAGCGCATCTATATACCGGGCCTGAAGCCATTTGTCTGAGGCGATAATCTGATCGATTTGTTCCTCCGCCATATACATATACTTGTTGTGCCAGCCTTTATGGAAAATTGCCAGATCTTTTCGGTGAGGATTTCCCACAAGGATATCGTCATAGTCCCAGGGAATCACCCCAAACCGCACGCCGTCTCTGACAGGTTCGGCGTACAGATACAGCTCATCTGCATAATCGCCATTCATAATAAAAAAATTGAAAGCCAGCCAACGCATATACCCATCCACATCCAGCCATTTATTCCATTCATCATACAAGGCTTTTCCTGTAAATTTTTCCGGTAGTTCATACAGATGGTCGTAAGCGTCGGTAAAGGCTCTTTCGGGTAAATCTGTCTTCTTCGCCATAAACTTCACCTCTTCAATTTTATGACTGTACCCGCGGCGGATGACACAGGGAGAATCCTGCTTTTTCATACACTCATGGGGTTTTTCCACCACCATATATACCCCCTGATTTTCTCCATTAATAAATACTTCTGTATAAGCAAAAAACATAGGAAACAGCCCGATAGATTGCAGGCAGCTATAGGACAAATAGCTCCGGTAATAATATTTGTCCATCGTCATCCCGATCAGGTAAAACTCCTTCATAGCATACTTTTCTTCGCCTTTTCGGAACTTTGCTTTCTTTTCCAGCTTGATGTTCAGGCTTTTTCGATGAAACTCCAGACTACTCTGTCCCCGGATACGGATGGATTCCGGTGATATTTGTTCTCCATTTATCTGCATCCGGGCCTTTCTGGAAAGGTCTTTTTTCTCCCGCAAATCCTGCAATTGCCGTAAACTTTTGGCAGGCATCTCAATGTCAATATGGTTGGCAACCGAATGGTCATTCGCAGAAAGCTCCAGTCTCGGCAAGGTCTGGGAAAACAGACAAAGCGCCCATAATGTCACCAAACACGAAGTAAGTATCATCCTCTTCAACATAGGTAAATATTAAACATTTCTGGTCAAACCTCCTAACCATTGTGAAGATCGCGGCTGAATGTTAATATTACGCAGGTACGATCAACTGTTAATTACGCTTTTATGAAATTATGGAAAAATGACGACGAGCTTTTTGCACTGATGCGGCAGGAGTTGTTTACTGCTGTAGTGGGTGATGTGATGGATAAAGCAGGACTGCTTCATCAGTTTTTGCCGCCGCAAATTCAGCCCCTGCGCGACGATATGGTGACAGCCGGGCGGGCGATGACCGTATTGGAGGCGGATGTGTTTGAGGAAAAATCGGTCGGAAGCAACAATCCCCTTATGCAAAAATCCTTCGGACTGATGCTCGAAGCGCTCGATGACCTGAAGCGAAACGAAGTCTATATATGCACAGGATCTTCCCCCCGCTATGCACTTTGGGGCGAACTGATGAGCACCCGCGCCAAACAGTTGGGAGCCGTGGGCGCAGTAGTCGATGGTTACTCACGCGATACACCGGGCATACTGGCGCTCAATTTTCCTACTTTCAGCTATGGACGGTATGCCCAGGATCAGGGACCGAGAGGGAAAGTAATGGATTTTCGGGTGGGAATAGAAATTCAGGGAGTGAAGATACAACCGGGCGATATCGTCTTTGGCGATCTGGATGGGGTATGTATCATTCCCAGAGAGGCAGAGGAAGAGATGATTCGCCTGGCCATCGAAAAAGCCAGGGGCGAAAAATTGGTAAAAAAAGCTATCGAAGGCGGAATGAGCGCTGTAGATGCATTCCGGGAGTTTGGGATTATGTAAGAGAAGCCGCTATCGTATTTATAGAAAATAGTCATAGATTTGTACTCATATATGCAACCTGCCATCACCAGCACCGCTAACCCCAAAATCAAAAACCTGATATCCCTTCAGAAACCACGGGAAAGGAAAAAGCAGGGTGTTTTCCTCATTGAAGGCAGGAAAGAAATTACCCTGGCGGTAAAGGCAGGTTATTTGCTGGAAAGTGTCTATTACTGCGAACAGCTTATCGCCAGAGACGAAGTGGAAAATCTGCTGAATCTACCGGAGTTGCGGCTGGTCAGTGTTTCGGCAGAAGTCTTTGATAAAATTGCCGTGAGGGAAGGTTCGGGTGGCCTGCTAGCGGTCGCAAGGCTGCGACCGCACTCACTCAGCGACCTGAAGCTGAGCAAATCCCCGCTGGTACTTGTGCTCGAATCGGTAGAAAAACCCGGCAACCTGGGCGCGATTCTCCGCACCGCCGACGCCGCTGGCGTGGATGCGGTCATCATCTGCGACCCGCTCACCGATTTTTACAACCCCAACGTCATCCGATCCAGTGTGGGTTGTGTTTTCACCAATCAGATTGCCTCAGCATCCTCCCAAGCGACCATCGATTGGCTGAAACAACAAAACATCGCCATCTACTGTACCTACCTCAAAGCTTCTTTTACTTACTATAAAACCGATTTTACCATCCCTTCCGCAATTGTTTTGGGTACAGAAGCAACCGGACTTTCCGACATCTGGGTTGAGAACGCGACGGCCAATATTATCATTCCCATGAAAGGCGCGATTGACTCGATGAATGTCTCCACAACTGCCGCAGTCGTTATTTTTGAGGCCGTGAGGCAAAGAGAATTCAAATAGTATAATATTAAGAAATATTATTGTTCTGTTGTTTTTTTTTCTGACTTTAGGCGGCTATTCAGAAATTTCCATCAAACAGATCAATCCCACTAAAATGAAAATCTTTGGGTGTGTTTTCCTCGCCTGTTTCCTCTGGTTTACCCTGCCTGCACAATCAGAAGTGAAAACCATGATCGGGGTGGGTTACAATTACGGAAAAGCGAATCTGGCAGAATATGCTGCATTTCTGGATTATATCAACACGGCAAATCCAGACCTTTCGGAGCCTTTTGTCGCGCCTGATCCTTTCCTCGGACCAGTGGTTTTTATCGGTTATCAGTCCGAACACGCCTGGCTGAATCTTTCCTATTCCAAATACCAAAACACGGAAAAGGCAAATGGGGTAATCGCAGACGTAAACTCAAACAGTGCGCTTTACGGTATCAGAACAGGTTTTTATACCGTTTCAGGGGAGGCGGGTTATATGCTAAATCGATTCCTCGGTATCACTTCTGACCTTGGATATATGTACGCCAATTTCAGAATTAGTGAAATGGGAACCAACCGGTATATCAGAGTAAACAAAACCGGGAGCCTGTATGGCGGGATCATGGCGGTTGTGCAAATTCCACTCGGCTCAAAAGCAGCATTCCAGGTCAAACCTTTTTACCGTCTGCCATTAAAGAAAATAGAAATGCAATCGCTCAACAGTTCGCTTACAGGCATTGGCACCCCTTACCCTGTCGGCGAAACCCGTGTAAAATTGTATGGTCTGCAATTTAACGTCGCCATATTTATCCAATAGTTTTCCATACACATACCTCTGTTTTATGAATATTTTCAGCAAATCACTGTTATCGGGGCTGATTTTTATGGGAGTTTATACCCTTCCGGCCCAACAGCTACATTTTGCCCCATTGGCACAAACAGGCACTTGTCTGAGCGGAGATTGCCAGACGGGTACAGGAAAATATCAGGATGCCAGTGGCAATATGTATGAAGGAGGATTTGAAAACGGGGTATTTAACGGTCGGGGCACGCTGACTCTGGTGTCGGGTGATATTTGCAGTGGGTGGTTTTTAAACGGAATAGAAAACCTTTCGGGAATGATCCGTGAATCTGAAAGCGGAGACACGATTAAAACCGTATTTACAAACCTCCGGATTCCGGACGGAATGGTATCGGTACACCAGGCCAACGGTTTGATTTTCCATGGTAGTTTTAAAACTGACAGTTATAACAGCGGAACCTACCGCTGCGCCAATGGAAACGTATCCAGCATTATGGAATATGTAAAAGTAAGCAAGTCCAACTGGGCCTTACTTTGTGGTTCTTCTGAAAAAGTCATTCGCCCTACCCTGTTTCTGCCCGAAGTGAATGCCGCAGACAGGCAAACACTGGAATCCCAAATCGGAGTTTCTCAGACAGAATTCAAAACGGCAATCCACAATCTCAAAACCGCGACGCAGGCATTGCTGGATATCGTCGATGAAATCAACGATAAAGTGATGGCAGGGCAAACCGATCTGAGCAATTACCAGATCGAGCTTAATAACCGGTCCAATAGTTACAACTCACAGACAGAAATATTCAAGGCAAAGTTTGGCGGCTTATTTGAATCTATCAGCCAGCATCGCGCCAGTTTACACGAAGTTGTGATGGGAGATCGTTGGGAAGAAATCAAAAATCGCTCGCAAGTGTTCCTGGTATTTGTCCAGAAATCAGGCGGACTAAGCCAGAGTGGGTTGGACCAGTTATCGATCCGAAACACCGGATTCAAAGTTCTGAAGGAAAAGTCCGGCTCCGATTTGGATCTACTGGAGCAGGAACTTTCTCTGATGCTGGACAACTTCAGCAACTGATTGTGGTGGTTTATTCCCACTCCCCCTTCTCTACCGACCAGTCCGAACCAAAATACCCGGCCAGCACGGCTTTTCCACCTGTCCAGGTCTTCGCATCCCATATCGCCAGGTCTGGAAGGCCAAACCCAGGGTACAGATACAACATCTGATCGGTAATATGCATGCCTTTATCCGTTGTACCACTGACCACTCCCACCATATTGTTTTCACTACCTTTTATCGGGCGGATAAATATCGTCGCCAGGTCGTCGCCGGTATAGGTTTCTTCTGCCACAATGATTTCCCCCCGCACTACCTGAACCGGACTGTCCTCCAGCAGTTGTTTCCATGCGAGATTGCTCTGTGAATGCCCGTAAATCACGACGTTTCTTCCTGTGTATTTTTCGGAAGAATACAGATTATCCGGTATGACTTCAATGGAGCCATTGCCCTGATACCAGAACGATTCGGCATCGTAACGGGCCTTTTGCATGGCCCATGCATTTTCTGCTGCAGTTCCTGCCGTTCCATACACAAACACCACCCGATGATTAATCACATCGCGGAAATTGGCGTAACGATGAGGGCCTTTCTGAGTAAGAGCAGGCTGTCCGGTTGCCGTCCAGTTTTTTCCGTTGTGGGTAAAGTAATACTGATCCGAGGGAAACGAAAGTCTGAGCGTATCAGTATCGAGCACGATCGTAATGATTCGGTTTACGTTCAGTACATCACCGTCAATGGCCAGGACGGAAACATTTTCGGTTGTACCAACGATTCTGTTCTGACCGGGATCGAGGCGCAGGTGGATTTTACTGAAGGCCAGTTTGTGCCACTGGTCGTAGATCGTCGCCCAGTAGTTGGTGGAAGAAACACCAGGATTTGCTGTAGTAAAATTGATTTCCCTGATTTTATCTTTTCCGGGGCGAATGTGGCGGGCCATGAAGTCAAACATCGGCTGCCAGTCCACGCAATCCGTTCCCTCCTCATCCGAAATATCCCACCAGTGGCCCATACCCGGCTCTTCGTGGTAGACAAAGTCTTTGTGAAACTTTTCCAAAACAGAAACTGCGTAACGCGCCTGTTCGGGTCTTACCACATCATCGGCTCCGCCGTGAAGGATATACACGCCGTTTTGCTTGTAATTGATCGCCATGCTGTCAGTCATGGCCATATTTCGGCTTCGCCTGATCAGGGTGTTTTCCTCCGGCATCTGCTGAGGCACAAAGCTGCTGTAGTAATTGACCAGATTCATATACCCTGCACTGGGAGCGATCACTGCCCAATGGTCGGGAAAGGTAGCCCCCAGGCTCCAGGTACCATGTCCGCCCATCGAATGACCGGTAAGATATACCCGCTGAAGATCGGTTTCGTACAATTTTTTTGCCTCTTCCAGTACGGCGAGCGCATCCATTCTTCCCCAGTCTTCCCAGTTGTAACCGTACGGGCGGCGGTTGGTGGGAGAAACAATATTTACCCACGATTTTGGGTAATAGGAAGCCGCCTGATTCAGGCCTTCGACATTAGCGCCGTGGACAGATAATACCAGCGCTTTCGGGCCTTTGGGGCCATTGGCGGGATTGACGGCAAAGTATTGAACACTTCCATCGACGCTGCTCTGATAGGTGCGTTTGTGGAGTTCCTGCGGAGATCGGTGACGAAGGGTAAGTGTAGTTTCTGTGAGCACTTTCCCACCAGCATCCGTAACTTTGAGCAGAAGCGGGCTGGAATCGTTATGATCTACCGGAAATTTACCCAAAATTTTAAAAGGAATTTTTCGCAAACCCAGCGGGGGGAGGAAACCGATTTCTACTTTTTGCATTTCTGCATCGGGAAGAGAAATTTGGAGTTGGTACCCTTCTGCGGGCTGATTGCGGGCATTACCTACGACAATTGCGCCCAGATAATCGGGTATTTGCCCGATAAGAAGATCAGGTAGCGTGGCGTCTCTGGCATTTAGAAACGCAGGCGCAGCCGATTCGTGGATTTTCAGCTTAAAACGCCCCCGGTTGCAGCGAAACACCAGCAGGTTATTCCCTTTTTTCAGTTCGACAGGAACCATAGAGAAGCCAAAATCAGGTTCCCATGCCTCGAAATTGTCCTTACTCTGGTACTGATTGCCGATGCGAAATTCGCCATTAACCCAGGCCCAGAGATTGCCCATTTCTTCCAGGAGGACGATTTGTGCTTTGGAAGAACGATAAGAAACACAAACATATCCACCCCGCAGTGCAGGTCCGGAAAACCAGCCCTCCCCGTCTGCCTGAATGGTCTGCCAGGCTTTCTTTGAATCTGCCAGATCGATTTCGTCTCCGGGTTTGGGAAGGGAAAACGTACCTTCAGAAAGCGCAGCCAGCACAGGATCTGCATGGATGATTCTCCCGTAGTGATAGCGGGAGGTCTCGACGGACAGCGCCTGAGAAATAACGCCGGGCACAGACTGGGAAAAGAGGGCGGGAAGAACCAGAAAATACGCCAAATAGCTAAACAGAAAGCGATTCATAGGGGCAATTTTTGAAGTAAATAACAATGAGTGATAACCAACAAAAACTTTTTATTCTGTCCAAAGAAAAATGATTTCAAATTGTGAAATTCTGCTGATATTTCGTATACTAATTCCACCAGATACATATATGCGCAACGCTCTGTTACTTGTGTTGTTATCGATATGGGTAGCCCACCTGACAGGACAGGATTCGCCCAGGTCCCGACCCAATATTTTGTTTATCATCACGGATGATCATTCGTGGTTGCACACCTCTATAACGGGTTCAAAGACAGTAAAAACACCTTATATTGATCAGATTGCCAGAGAAGGCATTTTATTTAATCATGGTTATGTCCCTACTCCGTCTTGTACTCCTGCCCGGGCGGCGATACTTACCGGACAGGAAATCTGGAGACTGGAGGAAGGCGCGAGCCTTCATGGGCCGCTGGCGACAAAATTTGCCGTATATCCCGACATACTTGAAAAGGCAGGGTATCATGTGGGTTTTACCGGAAAAGGCTGGGCACCGGGAGAATTTGCGATCGCGGGAAGAGTAAGAAACCCCAGCGGAACCGCCTTTAACAGGCATAAAACGAAGGATATTTCTTCCGCTTTAAGCTCTATTGACTATGCAGCCAACTTTAATGAATTTATCAATACCCGCCAGAGTGGGCAGCCTTTCTGCTTTTGGGTAGGCTTTTTTGAGCCACATCGCCCTTATAAAACTGGTGCAGGACGGGAATCAGGTATGAATGGCAAACTCATGAATTATCCGTCATTTTATCCGGATGTGCCTGAAATCCGCAACGATATGCTCGACTACCTCTATGAGATACAATATGCAGACAACCAGATCGGGCGGATACTCAATTATCTGAAAATCAGCGGCGAACTTGACAATACACTGATTGTGGTCACGGGTGATAATGGCATGCCCTTTCCGAGAGCCAAAGGCACACTATATGATTATGGCGTACGGGTACCATTAGTATTGCGCTGGGGAAATCAGTGTAAAGGGGGTATGGTAGTGGACGATTTTGTCAGCCTTACTGATCTTGCGCCTACTTTCCTTGAAGCTGCAGGCCTACCCCAAAATCCTGATATGACAGGAAAAAGTCTGATTAAGATCATAAATTCCGGACAATCCGGACGCATTGAAGCGGAGCGGGACAGAGTTTTTTTTGGAAGAGAAAGACATGCTATTTGCCGACCGGAGGAGGATGAAAACGACCCGGGTTATCCTGCCCGTGCGATACGCACAGCTGAGTATCTTTACATACGAAACTACGCGCCTTACCGGTGGCCACATGGAGATGCGACTTTTCAATCACCGCAAGGGTTTCTCTTTGGAGACACGGATGCCGGCCCTGCCACAAGTTACCTGATTCAAAACAGAGATCGTCCGGCGGTAAAACCCTATTTTGATCTTTGTTTTGGGAAACGCCCGGCAGAAGAGCTATATGACGTCGTAAAAGATCCTGATCAAATCCATAATCTTGCACAACTACCGGAATATGAAGAAATAAAAAAAGACCTCCGAAACTCTTTGGAAGCATACCAAACCCAAACCAAAGATCCGCGAATGGAGGGGAAAAACCCCTGGGATTACTATCCTTATTATACCAATAATCCCGCCGGCCTTGTCCCCTTCCGGAAAAGCCTTGTCGATCAGCAGGGGGGTATCTATATCACCCACGGCGGCGTATTGGGACAAGCGGCAAGTACCACGATGGACATTTGGGCACGAACTTCTGCACCCGGAGGTTTTTTTGTAAGATATGGATTAGATAAAGACAACCTCACCCTCGGGATCAGCCGCACAACTACTTTGGGAGAAAACGATAATACCGGATGGGTCAGGCTCGAAGGGCTTCAACCCGGCACCTGTTATTTTTATCAGGTTGCTACCGATAATTATCAGGGTACCAAAGGTTCTTTTTTTACGCTTCCTGCGCAGGATACCAAATCTGGGCTTTCTTTTGAATTTGGCCAGGGTTTTTACCCATTGCCGACCCCATGGATTGACCCCGAAATCCCGGCAGCAGTTATTCGGGGCATGAATGATACCGTATATTTTGGTATCAAAACCAAAGGCCCCTCTCAATCTGTTTCCGGCTGGCAACCATTCGAAAAATGGCTGAGAGAAGACCCGCTCAATGCCCGCTATCATAGAAATATTCCCACATTTTTCCCTTCAGGAGAAATCATTTCTCCCCAAAAAACAGGGAATTATAGCCAAAATATCAGCAACTGCCTGTTTTTATTTCCCGACCCCAAACTATTCCGCACAGTCAGCGATATCACAGGAAAAGTTGTTTATGAAGGTATTCCGGAGAAAACACAACAAGCATGGATGTTGAAAGAAATCAATCAGTCCAGATCAAAGTACGTATTCATTGCCTCGCCAAATCTGCTGTTTGACCCCTCACTCACGACTCAAACGGAGGCTTCGGCAGATATGATCAAAGACAGAAAAACGCTTCTGAAAAATCTAAGCAAAACCAAACGCCAGATTATCTTTTTATCCGAAGACGCACAAAAAAGTATGTCACTGAAACTACTCCCCAGAGTATGGGAAATCGCTACCCGGTCAGAGACACAATCGCCCATTACCACGGAAACCCCAATTTTACCAGAAGTTGGAAAAAATCAATTTAATGGATTGAAATACAACGTGTTGTGGACAAGCACAGATAATAGCTACTGCAATACACAGGTAAAGCCTAAAGCAGGCCCGGCCACCGTTGCTTTCAGAAACAGTGTGAATGGCAGGTTGTTGTATTCCTTCAGGTTTTCAGATTAAAGGAAATAACAAACAAACGCATTAAATTAACATTCTGTTCACAATCGTTTTTTTACCAGTGGGGCATCATTCCTGTGGGTTCAGTTTTTGGTCAATTAATAAGAAAGGATTAGTCATATATTTACGTCTTCATTATCCTTTATCAGACAGCCATTAGCCACAAACCAAAACCCAAGCAGACATCGAAAATTATTTCGTTGAATAGGTTTGTATTATTAACCCTGGAAAAAAATGAAAGTGCGCTTTAAGCCAAGCTATGTCCCTGTTTGCAAGGGCCTGTTTTCTTTTAAAAGATCTTTTCTCATTGTTGGTTTATTCCAATTGTTGTTCATTTCACAATTGGCCGCTCAACAAATTACCAATACAAACCTCCAGCAGTTTTCAGTATCGACGACTACGGCCGATAAGCCTCAGTCGAAAGTATGGACCTACAATGGGGATTGGTACTGTGTAATGGCTAACACATCGGGAACCAAGGTATGGAAACTCAATGGCACGTCATGGAGTTCTGTAGTAACCTTAACAACCAGCAACGACCTGCATGCAGATGTGAAGGTTGTGGGCAATCTCGTACATATCCTTCTTTTCGACGATTTGGATGACAACGTTTATATCCAGACGCTGGAATTCAACAACAGCACACAAACTTACCAGCCCTGGTCGGTTAAACCTGCGGCCACGCTGATAGATCTTGGCTCAGGTGGCGGTCGCAAAACAGAAACTGCCACAATGGATATTGACTCACAGGGTAAAATGTGGCTTTGTTATGAGCGCAGTGGTGTTGTCTATGTCCGTTGGAGCAATGCGCCTTACAGCAGCTGGAGCAGTACAATCCAGATTGTCAGCGGAATTCACCAAAGAGACATCGCAGGGATCGTAGCATTTACAGATAACCAGGGAAGTAAAATTGGTGTTGCCTGGTCTGATCATAATACCGAAAGATTTGGCTTCAGATATCACCTTGATACAAACTCACCTACGACCTGGTCTTCCAATGAAATTCCGGGAAATGCCAATGCGCTTAATGTTGGTATCGGTATGGCCGATGACCATATCAATCTCGCCACTACTACGGATGGGAACCTGTATATGGCGGCAAAAACTTCTTATGACCAAAAAGGGTATGCCACGCTGATCCTGCTTAACAGAAAACCCAACCAAACCTGGGGGTATCATGAAGTAGAATTTGATGATCAAGGAACTAAACCTGTTGTTGTCGCCAATGAAGCTGCAAACAAGCTTATCATTGCTTATGCATACCCCAGCAATAACGCAGGGGATATGGTTTATAAAATAGCGTCTCTCGACTCCCTGGACAATTTTGCAGCTGCCAATAGAAATATTATCATTGATCGCGACGGCTCTGTTGTAGATATGGCTTCCAGTATGAAGGATACCTGGTCAGATGAACTGGTTATCATGGGTTACCATCCTACTACCGGAACTGTACGCAGTACTTTGCTTCAAATAGCAAACAATTCTGACAATACGCCTCCTTCCGTTGTCCTGAATCTCGCTTACACTGGTCGCACAACTTCTTCGGTCAGCCTTCAATGGAGTCCTTCCACCGATAATACTGCTGTTACCGGCTACAAAATATACCTGGATGGAAGCCTTCGGGACTCAACCACCGGTACAACTTTTACCGTATCCGGACTTAATCCGGCAACGCCGTATGACTTCCAGGTTACAGCTTTGGATGCCGCAGGCAACCAGTCTGCACTCAGCTCAATTCTTACTGTCAGCACGCTGAATCTTCCCAATGTCGCTCCTGTTGCGGCCCTGTCTTCGGATATCACCAGCGGCATTGTGCCCGTTACTGTGAATTTTGACGCTTCGACCTCTACCGATTCTGATGGAGTCATCACATCCTATATCTGGAATTTTGGCGATGGCAATTCTGCAAGCGGTGTAACCGCCAGTCATACTTATACAACTTCCGGCAATTATCATGTTGTGCTGACCGTTACCGACGACAGCAGCGCGACCGATACCGCCAGCATCAATATTTCCGCAACACCTAAAGTTGCACAGACCATTACTTTCGGCCCCCTGGCAAATAAGCAAACGGCTGACGCTGCATTTGTAGTAAGTGCAACCGCTTCTTCCGGGCTGCCAGTCAGTTTCAGTGTGGTTTCCGGTCCGGCGACCATGAGCGGAAACTCCGTTACCCTCACCGGCGTTACCGGAACCGTTGTTATCCGTGCCAGCCAGGCAGGAAATGGAACATATGCCTCGGCTACAGATGTTGATCAAAGTTTTGATGTACTGGATAATACTTCACCCGCTGTTGTGGTAAACCTCACATCCACTGGTCGTACAATTTCTTCTGTCAGCCTTCAGTGGAATCCGTCCACCGATAATACTGCTGTTACCGGCTACAAAATATACCTGGATGGAAGCCTTCGGGACTCAACCACCGGTACAACTTTTACCGTATCCGGACTTAATCCGGCAACGCCGTATGACTTCCAGGTTACAGCTTTGGATGCCGCAGGCAACCAGTCTGCACTCAGCTCAATTCTTACTGTCAGCACGCTGAATCTTCCCAATGTCGCTCCTGTTGCGGCCCTGTCTTCGGATATCACCAGCGGCATTGTGCCCGTTACTGTGAATTTTGACGCTTCGACCTCTACCGATTCTGATGGAGTCATCACATCCTATATCTGGAATTTTGGCGATGGCAATTCTGCAAGCGGTGTAACCGCCAGTCATACTTATACAACTTCCGGCAATTATCATGTTGTGCTGACCGTTACCGACGACAGCAGCGCGACCGATACCGCCAGCATCGCCATTTCTGTTTTGGAGAAAACTGCGCAGTCCATCACTTTTGATCCTCTCGCAGCCAAAATCAGCAATGACGATCCGTTTACCGTAGCGGCTTCTGCTTCTTCCGGACTGCCAGTCAGCTTCAGCGTAGTTTCTGGTCCGGCGACCATAAGCGGTGATACCGTTTCCCTCACCGGCGTGGCTGGAACTGTGGTCATCCGCGCCAGCCAGGCGGGAGATGCCACTTTTGCACCCGCTGCTGATGTCGATCAGAGTTTTGTGGTTACAGAATATGTGCCCCCGGTTTTTAATGTCGCTCCTGTTGCGGCCCTGTCTTCCGATATCACCAGCGGCATTGTGCCCGTTACCGTGAATTTCGACGCTTCGACCTCTACCGATTCTGATGGACTCATCGCGGCTTACAGCTGGGACTTCGGGGATGGCAATTCTGCCACCGGCATAACCGCCAGCCATACTTATACAACTTCGGGCAATTATCTCGTCGTGCTGACCGTTACCGACGACAGCAGCGCGACCGATACCGCCAGCATCGCCATTTCTGTTTTGGAGAAAACTGCGCAGTCCATCACTTTTGATCCTCTCGCAGCCAAAATCAGCAATGACGATCCGTTTACCGTAGCGGCTTCCGCTTCTTCCGGACTGCCAGTCAGCTTCAGCGTAGTTTCTGGTCCGGCTACCATAAGCGGTGATACCGTTTCCCTCACCGGCGTGGCTGGAACTGTGGTCATCCGCGCCAGCCAGGCGGGAGATGCCACTTTTGCACCCGCTGCCGATGTCGATCAGAGTTTTGTGGTTACAGAATATGTGCCCCCGGTTTTTAATGTCGCTCCTGTTGCGGCCCTGTCTTCCGATATCACCAGCGGCATTGTGCCCGTTACCGTGAATTTTGATGCTTCGACCTCTACCGATTCTGATGGACTCATCGCGGCTTACAGCTGGGACTTCGGGGATGGCAATTCTGCCACCGGCGTAACCGCCAGTCATACTTATACAACTTCCGGCAATTATCTCGTCGTGCTGACCGTTACCGACGACAGCAGCGCAACCGATACCGCCAGCATCGCCATTTCTGTTTTGGAGAAAACTGCGCAGTCCATCACTTTTGATCCTCTCGCAGCCAAAATCAGCAATGACGATCCGTTTACCGTAGCGGCTTTCGCTTCTTCCGGACTGCCAGTCAGCTTCAGCGTAGTTTCTGGTCCTGCGACCATGAGCGGTGATACCGTTTCCCTCACCGGCGTGGCTGGAACTGTGGTCATCCGCGCCAGCCAGGCGGGAGATGCCACTTTTGCACCCGCTGCCGATGTCAATCAGAGTTTTGTGGTTACAGAATATGTACCCCCGGTTTTTAATGTCGCTCCTGTTGCGGCCCTGTCTTCTGATATCACCAGCGGCATTGTGCCCGTTACTGTGAATTTTGACGCTTCGGCTTCTACCGATTCTGATGGAGTCATCGCGGCTTACAGCTGGGACTTCGGAGATGGCAATTCTGCCACAGGCATAACCGCCAGTCATACTTATACAACTTCCGGCAATTATCTCGTCGTGCTGACCGTTACCGACGACAGCAGCGCAACGGATACCGCCAGTATCGCCATTTCTGTTTTGGAGAAAACTGCGCAGTCCATCACTTTTGATCCTCTCGCAGCCAAAATCAGCAATGACGATCCGTTTACCGTAGCGGCTTCCGCTTCTTCCGGACTGCCAGTCAGCTTCAGCGTAGTTTCTGGTCCGGCTACCATAAGCGGTGATACCGTTTCCCTCACCGGCGTGGCTGGAACTGTGGTCATCCGCGCCAGCCAGGCGGGAGATGCCACTTTTGCACCCGCTGCCGATGTCGATCAGAGTTTTGTGGTTACAGAATATGTACCCCCGGTTTTTAATGTCGCTCCTGTTGCGGCCCTGTCTTCGGATATCACCAGCGGCATTGTGCCCGTTACTGTGAATTTTGACGCTTCGACCTCTACCGATTCTGATGGAGTCATCGCGGCCTACAGCTGGGACTTCGGAGATGGCAATTCTGCCACCGGCGTAACCGCCAGTCATACTTATACAACTTCGGGCAATTATCTCGTCGTGCTGACCGTTACCGACGACAGCAGCGCAACCGATACCGCCAGCATCACCATTTCTGTTTTGGAGAAAACTGCGCAGTCCATCACTTTTGATCCTCTCGCAGCCAAAATCAGCAATGACGATCCGTTTACCGTAGCGGCTTCCGCTTCTTCCGGACTGCCAGTCAGCTTCAGCGTAGTTTCTGGTCCGGCTACCATAAGCGGTGATACCGTTTCCCTCACCGGCGTGGCTGGAACTGTGGTCATCCGCGCCAGCCAGGCGGGAGATGCCACTTTTGCACCCGCTGCCGATGTCGATCAGAGTTTTGTGGTTACAGAATATGTACCCCCGGTTTTTAATGTCGCTCCTGTTGCGGCCCTGTCTTCTGATATCACCAGCGGCATTGTGCCCGTTACTGTGAATTTTGACGCTTCGCCCTCTACCGATTCTGATGGAGTCATCACATCCTATATCTGGAATTTTGGCGATGGCAATTCTGCAAGCGGTGTAACCGCCAGCCATACTTATACAACTTCGGGCAATTATCATGTCGTGCTGACCGTTACCGACGACAGCAGCGCGACCGATACCGCCAGCATCGTCATTTCTGTTTTGGAGAAAACTGCGCAGTCCATCACTTTTGATCCTCTCGCAGCCAAAATCAGCAATGACGATCCGTTTACCGTAGCGGCTTCCGCTTCTTCCGGACTGCCAGTCAGCTTCAGCGTGGTTTCTGGTCCGGCTACCATAAGCGGTGATACCGTTTCCCTCACCGGCGTGGCTGGAACTGTGGTCATCCGCGCCAGCCAGGCGGGGGATGCAACTTTTGCACCCGCTGCTGATGTCGATCAGAGTTTTGTGGTTACAGAATATGTGCCCCCGGTTCCGAATGTAGCACCGACAGCTGCTTTGGCCTCAGATATTGCTGGTGGAATAGCTCCCATTACCGTTAATTTTGATGGCTCGGCTTCTTTTGATACAGACGGTGTAGTTGTCAGCTATTCATGGGACTTTGGAGATGGCAATGTTGCTACCGGCTCAACCGCCAGCCATAGCTATACCAACGCAGGCAACTATCTTGTAGTCCTTACTGTAACCGATGACAGTAGTGCAACAGATACTGATAGTATCACAATTGTAACAACCAATAAGCAAACGCAAACCATTACTTTTGCTCCATTGGCAGACAAACAAACTACAGACGGAGCATTTACAGTGAATGCGGCAGCGACTTCAGGACTTGCCGTTAGCTTTAGTGTAGTGTCAGGTCCTGCTACAATCATCGGGAATACAGTTACACTAACAGGAACTGCAGGAACCGTAACACTCCGTGCGAGCCAGGGCGGGGACGCAACTTATTTCCCTGCGGCAGATGTTGACCAGAGTTTTGATGTATTAGCACCCTCCGGTCCTACGGTAGTGATGGTTCAGATAAGTAATTCATCTGATGATGCCGAACAAAGATATTCTACAACGAAAGTAGATATCATCAGTCCTGATCTGGAATTAGGTTTTGAAGGTCCCAACGCGCAGCTGAATGGCATAAGATTCAGCGGCCTCAACATTCCTCAGGGCAGCACAATTCTCAATGCTTATGTTCAGTTCACCGTGGATGAGGTAAAGAAGGGAGCAATCAGTTTAAATATCAAAGGAGAAGCGAGCGATGATTCATCTCCCTTCCAGTCAACAAACCTCAATGTAAGTAACCGTCCAACAACTTCGGCAAATGTACCCTGGGCACCTGTAAACTGGACTGTTATAGGCGAGCAAGGCGTTGACCAAAGAACCCCCGATATCAGCACAATCGTACAGGAGATAGTCAACCGTCCAGGTTGGACTACCAGCAGTGCATTGTCCATTTTGATTGATGGCACAGGGACCCGTACGGCGGTATCCTATGATGGAGCGGTTACCAATGAAGCGCCAATTTTATATGTGGAATATCAGCCATCGAACGGAGCTTCAGCAAGAAAAGCCGCATTACAGGAAACACTTAGCCCAACGCAGGAACTGGTGCTTTACCCCAATCCATTTCAGGATGAGTTTTTCATCAAAGCTGAAATAGACGGAGTTGAATATATCAGTATATCGATTATCAATTCCCTTGGGCAGATCGTACATGAGGAAAATAACCTCTCTGTACGCAAACCGGTAAGAGTACAGCCGCACCTTACGGAAGGCATTTACTCTGTCATCATCAAAACTAGCAACGGTCAGGTAAGGAGTATTCTGAGTGTAAAAAACTAGCAGGGTCTTCACAAAAAACAAACCCGATCAAACACGGCGAACTGGTATTTTCCCAAATTTATCTTATCTTTACAGTTGTAGCTCCTCTTTTCATTAATCTGCGTGCCAGACCCAAACATGCCCTCCATCAATAATATTTTATTATTGAGCAGATGTTTGTTGATTAATTTTTAATGAAATGAAACCCATTTACCCAACTTTGCGAGTTCCGGATCGCAGTTCTTTACAAAGATTTTTTGTATTCTGCTGCCTCATCCAGCTATCTTTTTTCTCAAAACTATCCGCACAACAAATTACCAACACCACGCTCCAACAGTTTTCCGTTTCTACAAGTACGGCTGACAAACCGCAGTCAAAAACCTGGAATTACAACGGGAGTTGGTATTGTGTAATGGCAAATTCGTCAGGTACCCGAGTATGGAAGCTCAACGGCACTGTCTGGTCTTCCGTATTTACTCTTACCAGCAGCAATAACCTTTTCGCAGATGTGAAAATTGTGGGAAATCTCGCCCATATTCTTCTGTTTGAAGATGTGAATGATAACGTATTGATACAGACTTTGCAGTATAATACAAGTACTCAAACTTATCAGGCATGGTCAGCAAATCCTAATTCGACTACCATCAACCTGGGGTCAGGTGGTGGAAGGAAGACCGAGACGGCCTCTATGGACATCGATTCTCAGGGAAAAATGTGGATGTGTTATGAAAGAAACGGAATAGTCAACGTACGCTGGAGCAATTCCCCCTACAATAGCTGGAGTAGCGATATCCAGATTGTCAGCGGACTTGATCAGCGAGACATTGCCGCAATATCTACATTCTCCGATGCACAGGGTAGCAAAATTGGGGTAGCCTGGTCAAACCATAACGCCAAACGTTTTGGGTTTAAATATCACCTTGATACGAATGCGGCCACTACCTGGTCGTCTGATGAAGTACCCGGAAATGCCAATGCATTAAATGTTGGGATTGGAATGGCTGATGATCATATCAACCTGGCATCTACATCAAATGGCCACCTTTTTATGGCAGCCAAAACCTCATATGACCAAAATGGATATCCTACCCTTATCCTACTGGAAAGAAAGCCCAACCAAAGCTGGAGTTATTACGAGGTAGAATTTAATGACAAAGGTACAAAGCCTATTATTGTAGCAAATGAAGCTGCCAACAAACTGGTTTATGCGTACTGCTACCCAGACAACAAAGCCGGCGATCTGGTTTATAAAGTTGCGGATTTGAATTCTCCCGGAGACTTTGCAACTGCAAACCGAACCATCTTGTTAAGTCGGGATGGTTCAACCGTAGATATGGCCTCCAGTACAAAAGATCTCTGGACCAATGACCTGGTAATCCTCGCCTATCATGCAAGTTCTGGCACAGTCCGGAGCTCCCGCCTGGCTATGTCCAGCCAGGACAATATTCCGCCCTCTGTTCCGGCCAACCTCTCTTCTACAGCCCGCACCTTCGAATCCATTGACATTCAGTGGAGTGCGTCTACAGACAATGTTGGAGTAGCCGGATACAGAGTATATCTAAACGGCAGCCTTCACGGCACAACATCCAATACCAACTTTTCTTTTTCGGGTTTGGATGATACCACCAGCTACAACTTCCAGGTAGCCGCATTCGATGCTACAGGAAATACTTCTGCGCTGAGTGCTGTATTCACAGAGAGCACACTGAGCATTCCGCCACAAGTAATTCTCAATATTCCCCCTACGGCAGCTTTAGGCTCTGATATTTCGGGCGGTGTTGCACCCATAACTGTTAATTTTGATGGCTCAGCATCTTTTGATACTGATGGAACCATTGTAAGTTATGGATGGGCTTTCGGTGATGGAAACACCGCTACGGGTCCTACGGTCAGCCATACATACCCTACTCCAGGTAATTATGTTGTAGTACTTACCGTCACAGACGACAGCAATGCTACTGATACAGAAAGCATTACAATCGCTGCTACGAATAAGCTTTCCCAGACCATTACCTTTGCTCCGTTGGCAAACAAACAAACCACTGACGGACCATTTACTGTGAGTGCCACCGCTTCTTCAGGACTTCCCGTCAGCTTTAGCCTGATTTCTGGCCCTGCAACCCTGAACGGTAATACCATAACTCTGACCGGCACTGACGGTACGGTGATCATTCGTGCCAGCCAGGGAGGCGATGCAACGTACCAGCCCGCTGCAAATGTTGACCAGAGCTTTGACGTACTGGTTCCCGGCTCAACCGTCTCTGTTATGGCCCAAATCAATGCATCTTCCGACGATGTGGAAGAAAGAATTTCCAATGGAAAGATGGACGTTACCAGTTCTGACCTTGAATTAGGATTTGAAGGAACAAACGCCCAGCTGACCGCGATGCGTTTTACAGGACTCAATATCCCGCAGGGAAGCATCATTTTGAATGCTTATATTCAGTTTACGGTAGACGAAGTAAAAACTGGCGCTACCAGCCTGACAATACACGGAGAAGCCAGTGACAATGTAGCAGTATATCCTTCTTCTAACTTTAGCGCTACCAATCGTCCCAAAACTTCGGCAAACACATCCTGGGTTCCTGCCCCATGGAATACAGTCGGCGAGCAAGGTCCGGATCAACAGACACCTGATATCAGCGCTATTATACAGGAAATTGTCAGCAGGCCCGGTTGGACAATCAGTAGTGCGCTGGGCATAATGATAGATGGAACCGGCACACGCACAGCCGAATCTTATGATGGCTCTACGACTGGCGCACCAAAATTATTTGTTGAATATCAGCCAGCCTCAGCACCGGCAAGAACTGCAGGTTTCCCGGGCCTGACTGTAGGGCAAGATATCGAACTTTTCCCCAATCCATTTCAGGAGGAGTTTTTCCTGAAAACTGAAATCGCAGGGGCAGAATGGATCGATGTTACAATCTTTAACTCGATTGGGCAGGTTGTACATGTAGAAAACCGAGTATCAACTACTAAACCAGCAAGAATTCGTCCCGAACTTACAGCAGGCATATACACTGTAATTATCCGCACCGACAACGGACAGATCAGACGTCTGCTGAGTGTAAAAAATTGATTCCCCCTTCTTATTAAGTCCTTAAACAATAAAGGCTGTCTTTAAAAAGACAGCCTTTATTGTTGTTATCAGATAAAAAAGAATTTCAGGAAACCAATGGTTGCGCAGAAAAGCTCTCAGAGAGTTTGGAAGAAATCATTTCTTTTCCTTTAAAGAGTTCCTCCGAATTGTCGAGGATAACCAGTCTCGTAGAATCGCTCAAGAAGATTTTTACAAAATCGGTACTTCCTTTGGCTCTGGATAGAAATGATTTCAACTCATCATCGGTAGCATCCAAAAGTCTTTTTATTGGACCTCTGTGCTTCATACGATCAAATGCAATAGTTTCATCTGTCTGAATAAACAATACCGTATCAGGCAGAGGGATCATTTCCAGGTATTTTTTGACTTTAGACAGGTTGGGGTCCTTGTCCACAGAAACAAAAAGATTTAGTACTTTTTGGCAAAACCCTTCGTCAAGCAGCAGGTATGCATCCGGAGGCATGATTTCTTCAGCGAGCTGATAAATAGCTCCTAAGCTCAAAAACCAGCGAATACTATTTCTCCGAATCTTTTCATTCACACCATTTTTGGCGGAGGTTTTTAACACATATGCTACCAGATCGGGATATTTTTGAATAAACTTCTCTGTATAAAAACTTTCAGTATGGTTAAACTGAAAGAAAACCTTTACCAGCGCTCTTTTAACAATAGATGGGAATTTTTGTGCAATCTGAAACTTACGATATCCTCCACAAACATGAAGAAGTCGTACGTCTCTTCGGCTAAATATGACATGGCCTTTCTCGGCCATAACAGTATTAATGAATGGAACAAGGGTCGTTTTTCCGCTTCCTGGCAGACCAAGAAATTCAATCAGTTTCATTAAAAATGAGTCAGGAAAATATTAAACTCCCACATACAATATTAACCAAATGTAAAGAAAATATGAACAATTTTCTACAAAATATGAAATTAAACGTACATTTTTTTCAGATTTTGTAGTTCTGGAAGCGTTAAGGAAAATCAGGCATATTTCAAATACAAGAAATATCCACGGAAATATTTATAACAAGCTCCATATTCGTCTTTTCACATCCAGGATTACTTCGTTTTGATCCCTTACTGTGTCAATCACCTCACAGAAGTCGGCCTTTTTCTCAATAAAAGTATCTATGGCTCCGATCTTTTCGCGGATCATGATCCGGTTTTTTTCGAGGCTGTGTTCGGGTTTACGGCGCACACTTTCTTCTTCCGTGACATACATCAGAAACAGGTGATCAGGATTACCTATTTTTTTGAGATATTTTCGTTCGAGTTTCCCCCACCATGTATTTTCAGGCAAACGTGGACCATCGATCGGCTTTGGCATTTCCCAAAAAGCAGTCAGTGGATAGCGGTCAAAAATGATGATATATCCCTGATTTTTCAGTTGGTTGGCCTGGATAAACAATTGATATTTAAAGCGGGCGATATTTACCCTTTGTAATCCCACTGCGGCCCGTTTGATCGCCTTAATTTTGGTCGCTCCGGCAAATTTAATGAGTTGTAACAATATTCGATTGGTTCTGTTCTTACGGGGTAAACCCATATACAGCCGTTTCACGGAGAGTTTGTCTGAAAGCCACGACTCGATCGTCGAAACAGTCGAAGATTTGCCCGAACCATCACAACCAATAAAACTCAGCATATATCCGCCGCCACCTACCCAGGTTACGGAAGATTTTGCTGCTGACTCATTAATTTGCACCTGTTTCCCGACACTCGATTTAGCGAAACGGGTATAGCTGCTGATTCCTTTAAGAATTTCCTTCCGTAAGCTAAGAAAATCCTTCATCAGCCTCCCCTTCCGGTAACTTTCCACAAAGTTTTCATACACCGGGTGGTCTCCAAACCAATCATGAATACACTTTTTAAATAATTCAGGGTTAACAATCTTCAACAGATAGTCCAGCTCCTTTGTGATCATTTTGGGGAAAATATCTCGTCCCAATAGCCTTTTGACATGATTTTTAATCGTAAGATCTGTCTTAAGGGCAATTCTGGTGATAAAAATGATGAGTTCCTGCTCCGGGATAATGGTGCGTAAAGGATAAATTTCATCATCGATAGACGCATCCAATACAGAAGTCCCAAACGGTAAGACAATATTTTTCCTAAACTTTTTCCCAATAATCAGATCGTAATGAATATGAAAATGGTGAATATTACCCGTCATCTCATCCCAACCGATATAGTCTTCCATTCCGGGGTAAATTTTATTCGCAGTGCCCAACCTTCGTTTAAATCCGGCTTCATTCAGCACATGATACAACTGACTGGCATCCTTTCGATCTACCAATAGATCAAAATCTGTTTGCCCCTGAAATGACTCTTTCAGGCGTACCGTACTTTTCCAGTGGCAATAATTGACACGGGATTCTTTAAGAGCGTCAAATACTTCGCTGACTGATTGCATTAGGTGAATATCTATATTTAAAGGTGAAGCCGTAGGATATAAATCAAAGACATAATAACAATACGGAAATATTGATAATCTATCGTTAACAGTAAAATAACGGATAATTTACACCGGCAACTGTTTATTATGCTATGGGTTGTTTTCAACTGCTGAAAATAATGCTCAGACTGCAAGGAATCCAGTCATTTTCTGCTACTCCCCGACATGTATAAAATTCACGGTTCCAGCATTATATTTACTGGATGAAAATGATATCCCTCGAGTATGGCAGCAGTCTGTTGGAAATTGCTGTGCCTGTTCAAACTGAGATCGCCGGTATGCAACATGCGCCGGCTCCGCTAATTGGCGCGGATGTGATTCCTCATGCCCTTCGCCATCCATATAACTCCCTGGCTCTGGTTGATATAGCCGCACAAAAAATTGCGGCTAAGCCGCAAGCCAAGGCAGTTATTGTCGTTTCCGACAATACGCGACCGGTTCCATACAAGGGAGAAAACGGATTGATGCCGCATATACTCCGTGCCCTGATACAGGGCGGATTTCGGGAAAGCGACATCCTCGTACTTATTGGCGCAGGCTCACATCGCAATATGCTTGAGCCCGAAATTGAAGAAATGCTCGGTTTGCACGCCTCGGGATTTCAGGAGGTATCCGTGCTCAACCATGAGTACGAGATCGATGAGCAATTGACATATCTGGGAGAAACCCGGCAGGGATCACGGGTAATGCTCAACCGTTTGTATATGGAAGCCGACCTGAAAATCGTAACCGGGCTGGTAGAAAGTCATTTTATGGCAGGGGCTTCAGGCGGCAGAAAAGGCATTTGTCCGGGGATTGTGGGGAAAGAAACACTCAACATCTTCCATGGGGCAAAGTTTCTAAGTTCGGCACAGGCAGCAGATATGGTGCTGGAAGGCAACCCTTTACACGATGAATCGCTGGAAATAGCCTTGATGGCGGGATGTGATTTTCTGGTAAATGCCACCATTGATGCAGAGAAAAGACTGACAGGGGTTTTTGCCGGAAACCTGCAAACGGCGCACCAGGCGGCAGTACAAAAAATCAGGAGTTATGTGATGGTACCGCTTCCACACAGATATGATATTGTCATTATTCCAGCAGGGTTTGTCGGTGTCAATCATTACCAGACCGCAAAAGCTGCGATAGAAGCAGCCCGGGCCGTAAAACAGGGAGGGCAGATTATTCTGGTGGCCAGACATACCGACCCCGACCCAGTCGGCGGAGAAGGCTATAAAACATCTCTTAAGATGCTTCAGGCAACCGGAAGGCAAAAGTTTATGTCCATGATTATGGCTCCCGACTGGAAACTCATCCAGGAACAATGGCAGGTGCAAATGTGGTGCAAAGTTTTTGACGTGCTGGAAAATGAAAAAAATCTTCTGTACTGTGCGCTGGAAATTCCGGAAAAAGATTACGAATACCTCCCCGGCACGCCTTGTATTTCGATGATTTCCAGAGATAAAAACGACCGCCCGGAAGTAGTCATGCGGGCTATGGTAGAAAAAGCAGTGGAATACGCATGTAGGATGAGTGATAAAAATCATCCTTCTATTCTTCTATTAAAAGATGGCCCATACGGTATTCCAGAGGTCATTAGTTAGTTGTTTTGCGATGTCTATTATCAAAGTTCACCTTTGTCTTATGCTAATCTGCGTATAATTCTATATCTTGCATCCGGTATCCTTACCAACTTACTCTAACACACGACAATATGAATCCAAGAGTTAAATTTGTTCCTCCAGTTACAGAACAGAAGCGTTTTTTCCATGTATTGAGAAAAAGAGTAGATGATTATTTCCTTGAAGGCAACATAACGCCCCACGCCAACGCTACCATGGTCATCAAAACCTTGTCCATGTTTGCAATGTATTTGATTCCTTATGCCCTCATTTTGACCCTCAATATCCCTCTCTGGCAAATGTGGATTTTGACAGCAATTATGGGTGTGGGACTGGCAGGAATCGGGCTTTCAGTTATGCATGACGCCAATCATGGCGCCTATTCCGCAAACAAATATATCAACCAGATCCTCGGTTTTACCCTCGACCTCATTGGAGGCAGCTCTACTAACTGGAAAGTACAGCACAATATCCTCCACCATACCTATACAAATATCCCCGGTATGGACGAAGATATCAGAGAACGGGTGATCATCCGTCTTTCCCCCGAAGCAAAAAGATATAAAATCCATTGGTTTCAGCATTATTATGCAGTATTCTTCTATGGCTTTATGACTTTCACATGGGTAGCCTATAAAGATGTCATGCAGTTTATCCAATACAGCAAAACCGATATGATCAAAAACCGCGGTATGGAGCTGTTTAAACTGATTGCTACCAAAATTATCTACTATAGCTATATTGCAGTTATTCCTTTAATGGTTCTTGACATTACCTGGTGGCAGTTCCTGATCGGTTTTGTTACCATGCACTATATCGCAGGTATGATCCTTGCCGTTATTTTTCAAATGGCACACGTAGTCGAAGAAACTTCCATGCCTACACCTACCGAGCATGGTACAATCGAAAATCTCTGGGCTATTCACCAATTGGAAACTACCGCCAATTTTTCAAATGGCAACCGTATTCTCAACTGGTATGCCGGTGGATTGAATTTCCAGATTGAACACCACCTCTTCCCCAAAATATGCCATGTGCATTACACGGAGATTTCCAAAATTGTAAAAAAGACAGCGGAAGAGTTTGGAGTGCCTTATTATCAGAAAAAAGACCTGAAAGAAGCGATGGAATCACATCTTCGCCTGCTCAAACAACTGGGCAGAAACGAACATGCACCTGCCATTCACGCACATTGATACCTAACACCGGGGATTTTCTAAATCCTTCGGATATCAATCATATAAAAAAAGAGGCTGACAAAAATGTCAGCCTCTTTTTTTATGTACTAGTTGATTTTTTTTCTGACTATGCTTCCAATGGAGGAATGCGCAGAACCTGACCTGGGTAGATCAAATCCGGATCTTTCAGCATCGGCTTATTTGCCTCAAAAATCACCGGGTATTTCATCGCATTGCCGTAGTGTGCTTTAGCAATTTTGGAAAGACTATCTCCTTTTACAACAGTATAAAATACAGATTCTGGTTCCGGAGTTTCTACCAACTCTACTTTGATTTGGTCATCGACAGTAGCGATACCTTCGATATTGCCAACAGCAAGGATTAGTTTTTCTTTGTCTGTCTGGGTTTTTGCAAAGCCGTTCAGGGTAACGGTGTCATCATCTTCTCCGGAAAATGCAATAGAGAGGTCTTCAATACCAAGACCAAATTTGGCTACGAATTCTTTAATGACGGCTTCTTTTTTAGCGATCGCTTCTTCGCGCTTTTGTGCATCGGTTTTCAAGCCTAGCAGACTTGCACCTGCATTTTTAACAAAACTAAAAAGTCCCATGTTTGATTTGTATAAGTTATGGTTTAAGAATAAATTGATTATGTACTTCTGACAGGCGCAAATAATAAAGGTCACTTTAAAAAAACAAAATTGTCGCCCTATTATTTTCGCGGGGGAAAAATATTATTCAAATGTAAAATAATTCTCCCCCAAAACCTTGTCCAGTGTATCTATTAAAAACGAAACATTACCTGCATGAAAGGGCATCGGTGGTTTGATTTTAATAACATTATGAAAGGGCCCGTCAGTACTCATCAAAATACCCAACTGTCGCATGCAGTTGGCAAGATACCGGGTCTGATCCGGAGCGGGTGTAAGTAATTCCCTGTCTTTGACCAGTTCAAACCCCTGAAACAACCCGACACCGCGCACATCGCCGATTATGGCATGCTTCTGCTGCAGTTCGAGCAAGCCCTTGCGCAGCAATGTGCCCATTTGAAAGGCATGATGTTGCAGCGCTTCATCTTTGATTACAGCCAGGACCTCCCTGCCAATGGCGCAGGAGACCGGGTTCCCGCCGAAAGTATTGAAATATTCCATGCCGTTGGCAAAAGCTTCTGCGACGGCACGTGTACACACGACCGCACCCAGCGGATGTCCATTGCCAATCGGCTTACCCATTGTCACGATGTCGGGCACTACCCCTTGCAGCTCAAATCCCCAGAATTTTTCCCCTACCCTGCCAAAACCTACCTGCACCTCATCTGCAATACAGACGCCTCCGGCAGCTCTTACTTTTTGGTACGCTGCGGCCAGGTAACCTTCAGGTAACATTACCTGTCCCCCACAGCTCAGGATGCTCTCATGAATAAAACCGGCAGGTTTTTTCCCCGCCTCCGCCAACTGGCGGAGTATCACATCCACATGGCCTGCATATTTTCCGCCGGTACCTTCTCCCCGGTACAGACCGCGGTAATTGTCCGGAATCGGCAATACATGTATCCATTCAGGGGCTCCCTTTCCGCCTTTTCCGTCAAATTTGTATGAGCTGATATCAATACAGGCATTGGTATTGCCATGATACCCTACTTCCACTACGAGCATATCGCGGTTTCCGCCAATCGCCCGGGCCATACGCAACGCCAGCTCATTGGCCTCACTTCCCGAATTTACGAAATGAACGACTTCCAGAGACGGCGGCAAGGTCGCCAGCAGTTCTTCTGCATAACGCACAATCGCTTCGTGAAGATAGCGGGTATTGGTATTGAGCAATGCTGCCTGCTTTCGCCCTGCTGCAACAATGCGCGGATGCTGATGCCCTACGTGGGGCACGTTATTGACAGTGTCGAGATATCGACGGCCTTCGTGGTCATAAAGATATTGACCGTAACCCCTGACGATTTTCAGCGGGCGATCATAAGAGACACTCAGGCTCCGGCCCAAATGTCGATTCCTGACTTGCTGAATCTCCCGGGGTTTTGTTTCCGGGAAAGAACGGATATTCACACCTGCAAGCATCCCCGGATCGGGGCTGACAGATTTCCAGATTTCCCGCTGATGGGGATATGCTACGCCGGGAAAATCACCAGCCCGACCTAACAGGTCGAGGATGACCTGAAAATGCAGATGCGGCGGCCAGTTGCCATTCTCCGGGCGGGGACCGATTGTGCCCATCACCTCTCCGGCGGATACTTTTCGACCAGGCATCCAATCTTTCATGGAGTTTATACTCAAATGCCCATAAAGGGTAAAAAAAGTCGGCCCGTCCGGAGGATTGTGCTCCAATATCAATGTAGGCCCATAATCTCTCTCCTGAGCATTATTGGCAAAACTGTGGATCCTGCCTTCATATACAGCCATCACGGCCGTACCGGATGGCAAAAATATATCAAGTCCGAGATGAACAGTTCGCCATAAAGGACCTTCATTTCCGGTGGTCAGATAACTGTCAGTGGTGTAGAAAGGCCGTACTTCATCGTATTTGCCTATACCCGCAAGTCTTTGGGCATCTTCCAAAAGTCTTCGGATATGGCGATCAAACTGAGCAGAATCCTCAAATGTCGAATTATTGCCCAGTTCTTCACTTCCGACCCCAAGATCCAGAACATGTATATTCTCCGGCGACAGGTCAGCAGCGACCACGGGTGCAAAAGTATGTTTTTCGGCCCATCGCAAAAAAGGAGTTTGTTGCGGGCAAGGTGTATAGCCACAAGCATCCCGAAATGTATATTCAGCCAGGGCCGGGGAAATGATGCGTAGTTTTTCCAGCAGATCCCATGCAGGTTGTTCGCTGATTTGCAGATAAGTATTTTCCGGATGTGCCTGCCTGCTGATTGCGGCATTTGTAACCGAAATCATCAGTCTTGCAGCAATCAGAGGAAATAAAACGGAAAGTTCTGTTTCTGTGAGAGGAAATGCCGAGTGAAAGCCCTTTACAAGGTCAGCTACAGCAGAAAGCGGATCAGGTTTACCCATCAGTGCATAGGCTGCCGCAATGGCTGGTTCATATACCGTTTTAGTATAAACCATATCCCCAAAATCGATCAGACTGATCACTTCTGAGGGGAAGGTATGTGAAACGAGAATATTATAGTCGTTGGCATCGTTGTGATTGACACTTTCGCGAAGTTGGGGGAGCAAGGGAAGAACAGCCGTTTTGTACAGATTCAAAAAATAGTCTATCATTTCCCGCTGTTGCGGCAGGCGAAAAATATCCTTATGCGGCTCAATCCAGCGCACATTGGCCAGGTCCCATTTATACCATCTGTGGGCGGAAGCATGATCAAAGCCCTGGAGGGAGGAGATCAGTGAGCCGCAGGCTGTTCCGAGGCTTTGGATCAGATCGGAAGAATGAGGATTTACCTTTGCCCAAACATTTCCTTCTACCCAGGTGAGCAATCTTACCAGTCGCTCATTTCCCGCCTCATCTGCTATTCGGGAAATATACTCCCCCCCGAGATTGGGTATAACAACCGGCAATTTCAGCCCGCAGGGGTGAGTTTCGAGATGTAACATCGCCTGATTCTGCATATCCAGATCAGTCCATGCTTCCCCTACATGCGAAACTTTGAGAATAAAGGAAAGATGGTTTGAGGTGCGAACAAAATAGTTGAGATCCAGTTCTCCGGGAAGGGGTTTGACCGAAACAGGCTGGATATCAAAAAGCTGGTCCAAAAGGGTTTGAGGAGATAACGTGTGCATGTATTGAATTTGAATGAAATACAAAGGCAAAGAAAATGATCATAACATTCAAAGTATCAGGATTTTTTTATTTTTTAGATGTTTCGTTAAATAGCGTCCCATGACACGAGTATGTAGATATCGCTTCTTCAGAGAGGTGTTTGTTTCTTTTTTGGTCTCGCTGGTATTTATGGGAAATCTACTGGCTCAGGTATCAGAAGATACCCACGGTTATATTATTTCCTATTCGGGAGACACTACTTTTGGGCAGATTTCTCCCGGGAACTATTTCCGCGATCAGAAGCGCATTCGATTTACGGATGTTTATGGGGTAAAAACCATTTATCATTCTGATCGGATTGCCGGTTTTGGTTATGGGGGAAAACATTATATCGCGAAACCTACCCCATATTATTTTGCAGGGTTATTCAGCGACAGTACGATTTTCCTGTTGAGGAGAATTCAAGGGCCGGCATCGCTCTACCGTTTTTACAAACAGCGATCACTTTTCACCCTTCAGAAAGGACCGTCATACTTCGAATTGGTTGAAAAACCAGATGGCAAGCTATATGAGGTAAGCCTTGCGTTTAAATGGAAACGCGTAGCTACAGTTTTTGCAGATTACCCGGAGCTGGCCAGGGAAATAGAAACTGGCCTCTACAAACCGGAGGAATTAGACAAGATCATTGATACTTATAATCAGTGGTACAATCAACGATAAATGGCACGCAGAGCCATAAGTTTTGGCACGCAGATGACGCTGATTTGTATGATATTCGCAGAAAAAGAATCAGCGGAAATCGGCGTCATCTGCGTAATCAGCGTGCTATCGCATTTGCGCAAAACATGATCTCAAGAAGCTGCGCCTTCAGCCAGCTTTGCAAGTACTTTTTCAGGTTTGCGGTGAGCTTGGCACGCAGATGACGCTGATTTGTATGATATTCGCAGAAAAAGAATCAGCGAAAATCGGCGTCATCTGCGTTATCAGCGTGCTATCGCATTTGCGCAAAACATGATCTCAAGAAGCTGCGCCTTCAGCCAGCTTTGCAAGTACTTTTTCAGGTTTGCGGTGAGCGCGGATCAGCTCTACGATAGCCTGGGCGCTCAAAGAAGTAATACCGGGGATAGGTAGTAAACCGAAAATTTTATAGCCGCGTTTCAGTTTCAGCCGGGTGCCGGCGAGCAGGGAGGATATCCCATATTCAACAATTTCATCGAGGATCAGAGAAGCGCCAAAAAAGGAAATGATCACAGGCGTCTCGAAAAAGAATATGGCAATATCAATCCCTGCAGAAGCCAGGATCAGCAGCCAAAGACGGCGGCGGTGAGTACGAAGGATTTGCTGGGAGCTGGCGGAGTTTTCAGTTTCCATATAAGTTACTTTTGATGCAAATAAACTGAGCCTGACTTATCTTTCAAATTTATGTATATTTGGCCATCGCAAAACACGACAACCAGCATTCACAGACAGCAGTGATTGAATTATGCTAAAGGCTGAAAATATTTATAAATCATACGGACAGGTTTCTGTACTAAAAGGCGTTGATATTTCTCTGGAAGAAGGCGAAGTCGTAGCGCTTATCGGCGCTTCGGGTGCCGGGAAAAGCACGCTGCTTCAGATTCTCGGTACGTTGGATAATCCAGATTCGGGCAAAGTGTTTTTTCAAAACAAAGAGATCACACAAATGAACGAAAAACAAAAGGCGCAGTTTCGCAATCAGTCCCTGGGGTTTGTTTTTCAGTTTCACCATTTGCTTCCGGAGTTTAGTGCGCTCGAAAATGTGTGTATGCCGGCATTTATTTTGGGAAGTCCCCGCACGGCGGTTATTGCAAGAGCCGAGAAACTGCTGAGTCAGCTGGGGCTGGAAAATCGTTTTCACCACAAACCTGGCCAACTTTCCGGCGGAGAACAGCAGCGGGTCTCTATTGCCCGAAGTCTGATTAATGAACCCCGGATGATCCTTGCAGATGAACCAACCGGGAATCTGGATACTCACAACAGTGAAGAACTTTACCGAATCATTTTTGACCTTGCCCAATCTACGGGTGTCGCTTTTATGATTGCTACCCACAATCTCGGACTGGCAGAAAAAGCCAACCGCACCTGCCATATCAGAGATGGGTTAATGGTTAATGGTTAATGGTTAATGGTTAATTGCTAATAGCTAATAGCCAACGGCCAATCGCCAATCGCCAACAGCCAACAGCCATTAGTCATCAAGCAACTGAAGCGTATCCTTTTCTTTAAGCTGATGGATGATAATCGTATCAGACATCAGGCGGTTGAGTGGAAAAACCACCAAACGGTCTCCGATATCAATGGTAAAAGATACATTGTCGAGTTTGACAATTGTGCCTTTATAACCTTCCAATTCTATGATCTGCCCCACCTCGAAGTTGTTTTTGGTATAAAAAGAAGTGAGGATACTGGAAAGCACGTTGCGGGCAGCAAAGCCATAGGCAATGGCGAAGGCGAGAATAATTCCCCCAAGAATGATAGAAAAGTTGGAGGTAATCACCGACGTATCTATTCCTGCCTGACTGAGGGCCGTTACAGAGACAATCAGAAGGAGCAGGTAAAAAAGCCCTGAGCTGATAAATTTCCATGCGGGAATGCCCAGCGATTTGCAGGTATTGCCGACTACGGTTTTGACTGCATCAGAAATATAAAACCCAATTGCGAGAATAATCAGAGCCGTTACCAATTGGGGAATATAATCAATCAGGCCGCTGATCTGTTGGGTGAGGATATCGAGCCCCAGCGTCTCGGTAGCACTTAGGATAAAAATGAGCAAAATCATCCAGTAGAGAAATCCTTTGATGATTCCGACAGGTTTAATGGTGAGGTTCATTTCGCGGAAGGAATCAGTTGTATTGAGCTTTTCAGCCAGGCGGTCAATACCAATGCGGGTCAGGAGTTTTCCGATTAACCCAGAGATAATTTTCGCCAGTATCCAACCAATCAGCAATAGAAAGATGGCGCCTACAAGCCGAGGGAAAGCCATAATCATTTGCTCCAGTACAGTTTTAAAAGCGTTTTGAATAATTTCTAGCAGTGACGACATAACAACAATTTATTTCAAACAGGTCTTATCAATTATTCCTTACCCTGATTTTCTGAATCAGAGGTTTTAGTTTCCCATGGCAATAGCGCCTGAGGTTGGGGGGTAGTGGGACTGATCAGCATATGGACAGAGGAGCCGGCTTTGGATACAAACAGATCGATAATATCCATGATCATTTTTGTCGCATACAGATTTCCCATTGTCTGCTCTTTCACGGATTCAGGCAATTCACTTTCCGGGTCGAGATTTTTAAACGGGTTGCTCATACATTTTCTTCACGTTTTTCCATTTCTTTCACAATTACCTGCACGCGCTGACGGGCACGGGCAAGGCGCATCTTCACAGCACTTTCGGAAACATCAAACACATCCATCAGCTCTTTGATGGAAATATCATCCTGATATTTCATCAACAAAATCACTTTATCGTCGGGAGCAATATGTTCCAGCGCAATTTTGAGTTGTTCCACCCGAAGGTGCAGCAATTCATCTTCATCGTCACTCACATCATAGACCTCTGGACCTTCATCGATATCCACTGTTCCATATTTGGTCTGTTTTCGGTAGTATTCCACACAAAAGTTATAAGTAATGGAGTACAACCAGGTTGAAAACCGACTTTTTCCTTTAAACTTCGACAATTGAGTAAACACCTTGATAAGAATCTCCTGGACCATATCCTGAGCGATATCCTCATCTTTGACGAAGCTTAGACATTTGCGATAAACCTTGTTAGAGTATTTGTCATATAGAATGCCAAACAGGTCGGTCTTACCTGTCTGTACAATCGCTTCTATCAGCGATTCATCCGAAAGCTGTTTAACATTTTTTGTCAATCGTGCGAATTCTGTAGGCTGCATTCTTATGACATAAACTTCTGTAAGAAGTCACGTAATGGTTTAGTTTTTTTTAATTCTCACTCTGACCGGGAAATTACATTTTTTTGGGAATAAAAAAAGCCCCTGCCGTTGCAGGAGCTTTTTATTTAATATTTTGAAAATCAATATTCTGATCTTTTCTATACGCTAAAACACTACCGGTACAGAACCTGATTTACAGCTTCAATGGTACGTTTTGCATTGGGCATGAAAGTATCTACCAATGTAGAAGAGTAAGGCAGAGGCGTATCTCTTCCTGTCACCCGGATAACGGGTGCATCGAGGTAGTCAAATGCCCTGCGCTGAAGGATATAGGCAATTTCCGTAGAAATTGACGCAAGCGGCCAGGATTCTTCAACCACAACGCAGCGGTTGGTTTTTTTCACCGAGTTGATCACGGTGTCATAATCAATCGGGCGCAGGGAGCGAAGGTCGATCATTTCGGCTTCGATTCCGTTTTTGGCTAGTTCTGTACAGGCTTCAAGTGCCACATGAACCATTTTGCCAAAAGAGACAATGGTTACATCTTTCCCGGGGCGTTTGATATCTGCTTTATCGAGCGGAATCAGGAATTCTTCCCCTTCAGGAACGGGGCCTTTTTCACCGTACATCACTTCCGACTCCATAACCAAAACCGGGTTAGGGTCGCGAATAGCAGATTTGAGCAAACCTTTACCATCCGCAGGAGTACTGGGAGATACGACTTTAAGACCGGGCGTATTGGCAAACCAGTTTTCAAAACTTTGGGAGTGGGTAGCAGCCAGCTGACCGGCAGCACCACTTGGCCCACGGAAAACAATAGGAATGTTAAACTGGCCACCGCTCATCTGATACATTTTCGCGGCATTGTTGATGATCTGATCAATTGCTACCAGCGAAAAGTTGAAGGTCATAAACTCCACGATCGGACGGAGACCCAGCATAGCTGATCCTACTCCGATACCGGCAAAACCCATCTCAGAAATAGGCGTGTCTATCACTCTTTTAGGGCCAAATTCTGCCAGCATTCCCTGGCTGACTTTGTATGCGCCATTATATTCAGCCACTTCTTCCCCCATAAGGTAAACACGCTCGTCGCGGCGCATTTCTTCGGACATGGCTTCACGGATCGCTTCTCTGAATTGTATTTCTCTCATTTATTGGAAATAAGCTCTGTTTGATTCGGGGCCGAAAGATAGAAAAATTTTCATAAACGGGAGAACTTTTTCACACATTTCAATTGAACAAAGGTTTTATGGCTACTATCTTAATTTTTTCCAATTTTTGGATTATATTTGTGAAGTAATGTCTATGCCTAAGCTTCTCTGTATCACCTTCGCCGCCTTGCTCTCTGTACATGTCTCATTTTCAGCAAACTATTACGTCAGTAATAGTGGAAATGATGGCAATAACGGTACCTCACCTGCCACCCCGTGGGCTTCACTTGGAAGAGTGAATCTTGCTATGGATTTCCTCCTCCCGGGAGATAGTATTTTATTTGCCAGAGGCAGCACATTTATTGGTGCCCTCCTTATTACCGAAGGCGGCACAGCCGCCAAACCCTTGTATTTTGGGGCCTATGGAACGGGCGATGCGCCACTGTTTAAAGGCTCCATACCCGTAAACAACTGGACCAATACCGGCGGCAATATCTGGAAAGCACAATGCACGCTTTGCCCCGATTACCCGACCAACCTCTTTCTCGACTCTGTACTACTTCCCAAAGGCAGATATCCCAATGCAGATGCGCCAAATGGCGGTTATCTCACCATAGATGACAACAATGGGAAGCTCAGTATTACCGATTTAAGCCTGCCCGCCTCGCCTAACTGGACCGGTGCGGAAGCTGTGGTAAGAACCCGCAGATGGATCATTGACAGAGTTCCTGTCGCCAATCACACAGGAAATACGCTCACTTTCGGTAACGGCGGTACGACCAGTGCCCTGCTCGATGGATACGGATATTTCCTGCTCAACCATATCTCCACACTTGACCGCCATGGCGAATGGGCTTATAATGCAAATACAAAAACTTTTTATGTGTACCTCGCGGGAGTAAACCCCAATACACATATAATTGAAGCACCTGTTGCCGAGCTGGGTCTTTATAGTGGCTACCGGGATTATATTACCGTAGAAAATATAAATTTCACCCGATACCTTCAACTGGCGATTTACTTTACTCATACCGTAGGCATCGTATGTAAAAATACTACGGTAAGCCAGACAGGGAAAGATGGTGTGTATTTCGAAGACTGCGAATCCATGGTTTTCGACAATAATTATATCCACGACACCCACAACGATGGTGCCCGGTTTAGCAAATGCGACAATACCTTTATCAGAAACAACGTCATCCGCAATATCGCCATGGATCCCGGCCTGGGAGGCAATGGCAACGGAGAATACCTCGGTATTCATATGAAAGGTGATAATGTACTGATTGAAGACAATCTGATCGAAAATATCGGGTACAACGGCATTTATTTTCTTGGTAGCAATGTAAAAGTCAACCGGAATATTATTAAAAACGGATGCCTCAGCAAAGACGACGGTGCAGGAATCTATACATGGAGCAATGGTACGGTTGTAGAAACCGGCAGGGAAATCACCAATAATATTATCCTCAATATTCAGGGAAATGGATTTGGTACGGATGATTCTACCAAACGCGTGGGAGAAGGCATCTATACCGACGATCGCTCTGCCAATGTGCTCATCAAGAAAAACTCCATCGCATGGTGTGGCGATAAAGGCATCTATATTCACAATTCCCACAATATAGATGTTGTGGAAAATACCGTGTATGCCGCTCCACGGCAATTATATATGCGCCATGATGATGGAAAACCCACCTACCCGATTTATGACTGCGATGTCATCGGGAATGTGTTTGTCAGCCTCAGCCCGGATGAGGTATGTGTTGACCTGTTTACCTACAAAAATGATGTCGCCAACTTTGGCATTATCAATAAAAATTACCTGATCAGCCCGCAAGACCCTGACTGGATCAACCGCCGGCGCTGGAATCCTACCTACCCGGCAGGAAAAGAAATTGTGGAAGAATTTTCGCTCAAACAGTGGCAGACCGTTACCGGCTATGACCTTACGTCCAAACCAAGTCCGGTGTATTACCCTGAATTTGAAGTAAATTCCGTCTCTGGGGTAAATATTATTCCCAACGGGAATTTCAACTCAAACCTCAACGGATGGACTTGTTTTGGCAGTGGCGCCGGCAATAATTGCGACCTGAATCTGACCAATATTCCAGATCTGGACGGAAACAGCATGCAGATAACCTTTAATCCTTTTACAGGAAACTCTACCTCGCTGGCAAAAATTCTGACTGGCCCTATCGCGGCAAACCGACAATACCTGCTTACCTACAGCACAAAAGGCGTAAAAGACTTCAGCGCCACAACGATTTACCTCAAGGATAAAGCAACCAACAAAGTCATTGCACCTGCCGGAATCCGCTCTTTCAATAGTAAAAGAATGGAACAACAACATCTTTTCTACACAGAAAAAGGGGTAACCAAAGGACGGCTTGAGCTAAAAATCAGCGAAGCCGACCAGTCTATGTGGGTCGATAATGTCGTCTTGCAGGAAGCGACCGTTACCACAATCAATATGGAAGATTTTACGCGTTTTGAGTACAATGATACCTATTCATCCAAAACCGTTACGCTCAATAAAAACTACATTGACCATATTGGGAATGCCTATTGTAGCGGATCAACCATCACCCTTGCCCCGTTTACTTCCATTGTATTGATTGAAGAACCCGCAGCAGAAACCGGAGATGTATATGATCTTACCTCTTTGACCAATATTACCCATCCGTCTGTGAGTGGTTGTGACTGGAAACACTTTGAATCCGCTACCGGAGAAGTTTTTCTCTCTATTAATCCACAGCAGAGGGATCTCGGTTCTACCTCCGCGGATGTGTACCTCTATACTGGCTCTGTTCGCGCCTATGACGACAACCGGGTAATCAACCGAAACTGGGTGATTCGCCCTGAAAAAACGCCATCCGGGCCGGTGAGGGTGCGGCTCTACCTGACACAACAGGAGCTCAATGAGATTATGCTTGCTGACCCATTGGTCAACGATATTCACGACCTGGGGATTTTCAAATTTTCTGCCGATGACCCTTTGCAGGAAAATGACGACTTTGGAGACAACAGCAATGGCCAACTGTCTTACATAGACCCAGCCAATATCACAGTCGGAAGCCATTCGGGAGGTTATTATATGGAATTTGAAGTAGCGAGTTTCAGCGAATTCTGGATTGGGGCAGCCAGCAGCAGTACGGGTTTTCCTGTAGAATTTTTGGAATTTACGGTTACACCTGAAGGCAATCACGCGCTGCTTGACTGGGCAACTGCCTCTGAATTGTCCAATAGCCACTTCGTCATCGAAAGAAGCCTCGATTCCTATATCTGGGAAGCGCTGGATGAAGTACCCGGAGCAGGAACCAGCGACCGGGTCAAATATTATCAATACAGAGACAAAAACCCATTCTCCGGCGAAAGTTTTTATCGCCTGCGGCAGGTAGATTTTGATGGTGGATTTGGCTATTCAGAAGTCAGAAACTTCAGATTTCAGAGCCAGCGTGATTTTGTCTCGGTCTTCCCCAACCCATTCAGTCAGTCACTGAATCTGTATGCAGAACTCGCAGAAGAAGGCCCCGTAACACTCCAAGTGCTGGATCCTGTAGGAAAAGTGGTGTATGAAACAACTATTACCCAGACTGGCAGCCGAACCCTTGAAAAAGAGATCCCCCTTCCGCGATTTTCAACTGGCGTTTATATGCTTACGGTAGAGACAAAACAAACGAAACTTGTGAAAAAGGTTGTGCGTATTGACTAATGTTAATGAATGGTAACCTAACAGATATTTTGAAATCTACGTACATAACAGTAGATTCGTAAAACACACAAACTACAAGAAAGTATAAAATATTATGAGAAATTATTTTGATACCCCGGTTAGTGAGCGGCGCAAAAGCAGCTTTATTGATACCGGCGAAGCCAACGCTTTTCTGCGGCAGGTATTTGTAACCATGTCTTTGGGACTATTGATCACAGGGATGGCTGCATGGTATGTAGCGCAGAGTCCGGCGTTGATTAGTTTTTTCCTGACAGGAATCATGAAATGGATCGTGATGTTTGCCCCACTGGGTTTTGTACTGTTTCTGTCTGCTCGTATTCATAAAATGAGTTTTACAGCAGCCAGCCTCACTTTCGCTACTTATTCACTGGTTACGGGGATCAGCCTTTCGTTTATATTCCTGGTATTCAACATTGGGGTCATTTCCCAGACCTTCTTCATCACAGCAGGTACATTTGGTGCGATGGCAATAATCGGCCTGACGACAAAGGTTGATCTGAGCAAATACAGCACAATTTTGTACATGGCACTGATAGGGATTATTATCGCTTCAGTGGTCAACCTCTTTCTGGGTTCGTCAATGTTTGACTTTATCATCTCGGTTGCCGGTGTCGTGATTTTCTGTGGCCTTACCGCTTATGATACACAGAAACTGATGGAAATCGGTATGCATGCAGATCCAGAATCTGAATCCACCAAGAAAATAGCGCTGATGGGCGCCCTGACTTTATACCTCGACTTTATCAACCTGTTTCTATTCCTTCTCCGTATTTTTGGAGGAAACAGAGATTAACAGTTACAGGTTTTGAAATATTATCAAGCCACTGCCTTTAGGTAGTGGCTTTTTTATTTTAAGGAAAAGAAATATTTTCTGCTTTCGATAATCTGTATAGCGGCCTGATTTTTGTCATTATACCTTAAGCGAAAAAAAATACTTGTGCTGTTACATTCTGATCACATTTTAAAAGACTGAAAGCATTATAGCGTGTTTGATTTACGGCTGAAACGCTTCACTATTCCTGATTAAGTGAAACTTTTTGCCATTCTTTAGCGATTTTTTTACAATACCCCTGGTTATCGCAGGTAATATTCCTGCTGTTTTTTCACAATTATACAACCTTAATTACCAAATAATGATGTAAGTTTTGTAATTTCTGAGAGTTTTATTGCTCATCGAAAAGGGCAAAGTTTACAGGGGACGTAAACCCGGTTTTTTGCCCGAAAACTATTTTTTTTTCAATCCTTATTGCCTAATGAATATGAATATTTTACTGGTCGAGGATAATCCGGGTGATGTCAGGTTGACAAAAGAAGCGCTGAAAGAAACCAGATTCTTTGATAATGTAAATCTGTCTGTTGTTCCCGATGGAGAAGCTGCCATTCACTATCTCTACCGCCGGGGAAGATATGTTGATGCAGAAACACCTGACCTCATATTTCTTGATCTCAACCTTCCCCGAAAAGATGGAAGAGAAGTACTAAAAGAAATCAAGCAGGACAAAAAGTTACGAGTTATACCCGTAGTTATACTTACAAATTCAGAATCAGAACAGGATATTCAAAAAAGTTATGACCTTCATGCAAATTGTTACATAACCAAACCTGTAGATATAAACCGCTTTTTTGAAGTAATCAGAAGTATCGAAACCTTTTGGTTTAGCATTGTTAAACTCCCCAGACAGCAATTATAGTGGAAAACAGAATCCAAATACTGCTCATAGAGGATCATATTCCCGATGCAAGGCTCATCCACGAATATATTCGACAGGTTACGCACCAACGCTATAACCTGATCATTGCGGGTACACTTAAGGAAGGGAGAGAGATCCTTTTCAACAAAAAAATAGATATTATTCTCCTCGACCTGAATCTGCCCGATTCCATGGGGTTTGATACTTTTGAAAATATCTACAGTGAGTTTCCGCTGCATCCTATCGTAGTGCTCACAGGTGAGACCGATGAAAAGCTGGGGCTCAGAGCAGTAAAAAGTGGTGGCCAGGATTTTATATCCAAAAATGATCTTTCCTCCAAATACCTCTCCCGGGTAATCAACTATGCCATCGAACGCAACCAGCTTCAGCGCAATCTTCACCAGGCACAGGATCTCGCAAAAATAGGCAACTGGGATCTCAATATTGAAACCAATGAGATGACCTGCTCCCCGATTGTGTACTCAATCTTTGAGACAAAACAGGGAGAAGAATTCAGGACCTTGCAGGACTACCTTATGGCTGTACATCCGGAAGATCAACAGGAAGTAGCCCTGAAGCTGAAAAAAGTGTTTGAAGATGGCGGCTCCTTCGAAGTGGATCACAGAATAGCATTTCCCGACGGAAGGGTTAAATATTCTGTATTTCAGGGCAAAGCCCAGATGAATCAGGACAATCACCCGGAAAAGCTGGTAGGATCGGTTCAGGATATCACCGAGCGAAAGCAAATCGAGGACCTGAAGCAGATGAATGAGTTGAATGCCCGGGCAATGCAACTGCGGCAGGAATTTCTGGCAAAAACCAGCCACGAAATCCGCACCCCTCTCAACCCGATTCTCCTGCTTACCACCCTCTTGCTGGATTCTAACCTTTCTTCTACTCAGCGGGAACAACTGGAGGCGATCAAGTCGGCTGGAGAAACGTTGCTTGCAGTGGTCAATGATATTCTCGACCTCTCCAAAATTGAAGCGGGCAAAATCGACTTCAGCCATCATGGATTTAACCTCCGGCAGGTATTTGATCATGTAGAAGACATGATGGAGCTTTCTGCCAATGGAAAAGGGCTGAAGCTTATATTTAATCTTGACAACCGTATTCCGGAGCGACTGGTCGGCGACAATGTCCGGCTGACGCAGATCTTACTAAATCTTGTGGGCAACGCAATCAAATTTACCCACAAGGGCAATATTACCATTGAAGCTAAACTTATCGATCAGTCGAAAGAGAAGGTAAATATTTACTTTAAAGTTTCTGACACAGGTATCGGTATCCCACAAGACAAGCTGAAAGTGATTTTTGAAAGCTTCCAGCAAATCGAAAACGAGGACAACCGACGCCAGGGCGGCACCGGATTAGGGCTTACGATTGTCAGACAACTGGTAAAACTTCAGGGTGGCAATATCAATGTTACCAGTAATGTAGGAGAAGGGTCTGCTTTTGACTTTGAACTCGGATTTGACCTGACTCTCCCCGAAGAAGGGCCCAAACCAGAGGTCGTCATCGACAAGACCAAGTTTACCGGCATGGAAATACTACTGGTCGAAGACAATCCGCTCAACCAGATGGTAACCCGGAAACTACTTTCTGACTGGGGAATCGATATTCAGATCGCCAACAACGGGCGGGAGTGTATCGAGAAACTTGAGGAAAAAAACTATGACCTGATCCTGATGGATGTGCAAATGCCTGAGATGAATGGATATGAGGCCACCCAACATATCAGGGAGAAAATGGATTCGCCCTACCGTGAAATACCCATCATCGCACTTACTGCGAATGCATTTACAGGAAGCGACGATGAATGCCTGCGGGTAGGAATGAATGACTATGTATCAAAGCCCATTGAAATCGCCAATCTTTATACAAAAATTCTTCAACACGCCAGAACCGGAAAACGAAAACTGGATTCTACCCAGCAGTCCAACGGTAAACAGCAACTGCACGTTAATGGTAATGGTTCAAATAATTCCCCAAAGGAAGAAAGCCTAAAGACGTTGGATAATATGCCTTTAAAGCAATATACAGATCTCACATACCTCGAGCAAATCTCTGGAGGAGATGCGACTATCATCCGGAAAACTATCGAAAAATTTCTCGAAACAACGCCAGATATGCTTGAAAAAATGTCTCTCCAACTAGACAATAAGGAGTATGACGAACTTGGAAAAACTGTACATAAACTAAAAAGTTCGGTGGCATTCATGGGGATTAATTCTATAAAAGAGACCATTCTCGAAGTAGAAAAAGTCATTAAAACTCATTCCAACCAACAGACGCTCCAGGCGCTGGTCGGGAAAATCCGTGAAGTGATAGAAAGTTCTTTCGCCGAACTCGAAAATAGCCTTCCGACACATTGATACTGGATAATTACCATAATTCCTTCTACATTCGTAGCTGACTTTCTATTGAACTATGACACAGGACTTCAGCTTTACCACTGCAGCAGGCAATCTTATCTCAATTACGCTCTATGGCGCAGAATCGCTCGGAGATGGCCCTGCTATTCTATATGTTCATGGCCTGAAAGGATTTAAGGACTGGGGGTTTGTGCCTTACGCAGGTAATTTTTTTGCTGAGCGGGGGTTCAGTTTTTTCTGTTTCAACTTTTCACACAACGGAATCGGAAAGGACAAAGAAAACCTGACGGAGACTGATAAGTTTGAAAAAAATACTTTCAGCCTGGAGGTAAGTGAAACCTTAGAAGTCATTCATCTGATCACCCATACCAATTTTTTCGGTAAAGATCTCCACCACAAACTGGGACTGATCGGTCATAGCCGGGGGGGAGGGATCAGTATCCTCGCGGCGAGCCGGGCCGAAAAGGTAGCAGCGCTATGTACCTGGGCTGCGGTTTCAAATTTTGACCGGTATACCAAAGAAGATCGACAAAAGTGGAGAAAAAAAGGACACTACGAAGTAGTTAATTCCCGTACCGGACAAATTTTAAAAATGGGACTCCCGATTTTGGATGATCTGGAAAAAAATGGAAGGAGCAAACTTAATATCCTTCAGGCTGCCAAAACATTCCAGCGCCCGCTCTTGCTGCTACACGGGCAGGAAGACGAAACTGTTCCATTTTTTGAAGCCGAACATCTCAATATTTACGGAGATCCCAACCACACGCTCATGCGCATTATCCCAAATGGTACCCATACATTTGGCGCAACCCATCCCTTTACAGAAACCACTGCGCCGCTTACCCAGGTGCTACAGCATAGCCTGGATTTTTTCAACAAACACCTCAAGTAATCATGTCCTTTCAAAAGCTGATTCAGGAAATACGTCAGAAAAAATTTGCACCGGTATATTATCTCCACGGTGAAGAGACCTATTTTATCGATAAAATTGTCGAAGAACTAGATAAAGACGGGGCTGTCCTCACCGCTTCAGAAACAGCTTTCAACAGAGAAGTATTGTATGGCCCGGAAACAACCGCAAGCAAAATCATCAATGCCTGCCGCAGTTTTCCAGTCATGGCACAGTACAAACTGATCATCCTGAAAGAAGCACAACGCCTCAACAAAACAGAAGCCGACAAACTCAAAAGTTATCTGGCACAACCGGTCCCTTCCACGATTCTTGTCATGGCATTTAAAGGACCGAAAACCGGCCTCCCCGCCGCTGTGGCAAAAACCCTTCATAAAAGCACTGCTGTCTATCAGGCAAAAAAAATGTATGATCAGGATGTGCAGCAATGGGTAACAGGGCATATCAGCGATATCGGACTCGAATGCGACCCCGGCATTCCTGCTATACTGGTGACCAATCTCGGTACAAACCTAAACCTCATAGAAAATGAGCTGGAGAAAATGTTTCTCTATCTGAAAGCTACAGGTCAGAAAAAAATCACCCAACAGTTTGTGTATGAAATGATCAATGTCGATAAGGAGTTTAATGTGTTTGAATTGACCAATGCCCTCGGAAAAAGGGATGTGTATCGATCACATATGATCATTGACCGACTGACTCAAAATTCGAAAACAAATCCGCCGGTGCTTACGGTCAATGGATTGTTTCGCTTCTTCCATCAGATTGCGCTGCTGAAGCAGTTTCAGTTGAAAGATGTAAATGCGGTAAAAAATAAGCTCGATGTCAACTATTATGCAGCAAAAGATTATCTGGAAGCCAGCAAATCTTATAACCTCTCACAGGTGTATCGAAACATCGGCTATATTCAGGATGCCGACCTCCAGCTAAAAGGAATGATCCCCTCAAACATGGATGAATCCCATGTCCTCAAAACCCTTGTCTGGCAGATTCTCAACTAAAGATTATTTCAGCATGCCCAATGTTCCCGGAAGCCAGAGACTGATTTCGGGGATGTAGGTGGTCAGTATTAAAATTAGCAGCATGGCCATAAACAACGGCAACAGCGGCCTTATCAGCCTGCTGATACTCACATTGGCTACGGCAGCACCCACAAACAAAACAGAACCCACCGGCGGTGTACAAAGACCAATACAAAGGTTCATGATCATGATGATCCCAAAATGCACTGGATCAACCCCCAATTCCTGCACAACCGGCAAAAATATTGGAGTAAAAATCAATACCGCAGGCGTCATATCCATAAATACCCCTACGGCCAGCAGCACAAGATTGATGATGATCAGAATGACAATTTTGCTATCGCTAATGGAGAGAAGCGCAGCACTGACATCCTGAGGAATATTTTCAAATGCAAGCACCCAGGACATAGCCATAGAAGTGGCAATCAGAATCAGTACGATAGAGGTAGTCTTGACTGCATTTAACAATACTTCCGGCAAATGCGAGATTTTCACTTCTCCATAAATAAAAGCCAGCAATAAGGTGTATAGCACTGCAATCACAGAAGCTTCCGTTGCGGTAAATACCCCGGCGATGATTCCTCCAATGACAATCAACAGAAGAAACAGGCTGGGTACAGCATCCAGAAAAGTCTGGAAACCCATCGTAAACCGATAAAATTCCTCCCCTTCTCGATTGTCTTTTTTTGCATATACCCCACCCCACAGCAAAAAGGCAATCTGGCTCAGCGACCGTTGGATTCCGGAAAGTTTATGGGTGAATATTTTCCTTCCAAATACAGCCATCACCGCCAGATATCCCCCCCATAATAAAAAGTTGAGCAGATAACGCATCGTTGTATTTTCCATCGCCCCAATCACACTTCTGCTGAGTGCAACCATTCCCACCAGCACCAACAAGCCCGGTATTGCATACATCAGACGACGCGCTACTTTTTCTTTCGACAATTTGCTCTGTGTCGGGTATTTTTTCCTGACAGCGATCACCCCTGCCACCAGCATCAGTACCAGCCCAATCAGCACGCCGGGGATATAACCAGCCACAAACAGTGCACCGATAGAAACACCGCCACTGGCAAGAGAATAGACAATCATAATATTGCTGGGAGGAATAATCATACCCGTAGTTGCGGAGCTGATATTTACCGAAGCATTGTATTCAGGGTCATATCCTTCATCGACCATCTGGCTGTGCATCGCCCCACCGATGGCCGAGGCAGCAGCTACCGCAGATCCCGAAATAGCCCCAAAAAGCATATTGGCGAGGATATTGATATGGGCCAATGCGCCGGGAAGCCATCCGATCAGGGTACGGGCAAAACTGATCAGCCGACGGGCAATTCCCCCCGCATTCATCAATTGCCCGGCAAGGATAAAAAACGGAATAGCCAGCAACGGAAAACTATCGAGGCCGGTGGCCATACGCTGTGCGATTGTACTGAGCGCAATATCGCCCGGCATACTTACGGCAATCGTCAGGATAGCTGATATGCCAATGCTGTAAGCGATCGGCACACCGATAGCCAGCAGAATGATAAAACTTAAAGCGAGTATAAGAACTGTCATGTCAGGATAATAGTAGGTAGTAAATGGATTAACTGTTTTTCACCTCAAGGATATTGGCCAGGCTATACCATGCGGTAATCAGTCCGCTCACGGGAACAGCCATATACAGATAACCCAGTGGCATAAAGAGAACCGGAGAGGTTTGTTTCAACTCAAAGGTGAGCTTTGTGAGAAAAAAACCACCCAGGGTCATCACTACAAAAGCAAATACAAAAACCACCCCGTGAATAACCATATTCAGGTTTCGTTTGGACCGCCCGGCCAAACTATTGGGAAGCAGGTCAACGGCCAGGTGCATATTCTTACCCGTAGCATAAGCAGCACCCATCAGGCCCAGCCATACCAGAAAAAACCGCGCGAGTTCTTCCGAAGCAGAACTCGCAGCTGCAATTACCCCCCACTGCGCAAGGAACCGGGACAGAACCTGCCAGGTGACATTGATCACCATGAGAGACATAAATACAATCAGAATGATTTCGAGAATCCGGTCAATGGATTTTTTCATTGAGTCAGGGTAGAAGGGTTAATGGAAGAACTTACTGAATCGGCCTTTACATTTTGTATCTGAAGGATGAGATCATATAACTCAGGTTCCGATTTGTACTGATCAAAAACGCCCGAAAGCTTGTCCATAAAAGGCGTTTTATCGGGGTAAATCACCTCTACGCCCGCAGCTTTTATTACATCCAGCGATTTTTGTTCGGCTTCGGCCCATGCTTTCCTTTCAAAGATGACAGACTCATGTACGGCTTCCATAAGCCATTCGCGCTCCTGTGCCGAAAGAATTTCCCACCACCTCGTACTGATCAGCAAGACATCCGGCACCGCTGAATGTTCATTGAGGGAATAATATTTGCAAATTTCATAATGCCGGGAGGTTTCAAAGCTCGGCGGGTTATTTTCTGCCCCATCGACCACCCCCTGCTGGAGCGCGCTGTACAGTTCCCCCCAGTCAATGGGGGTAGCAGATCCGCCCAGAAGATTGACCATATCTGTGGCAGTTTTACTTTTCTGGACACGAATTTTCATCCCCGAAAGGTCATCAGGGGTATGAATACCTTTTTGTGTAGTATAAAATGATCTGAAACCCGCATCGTAAAAACACAGTCCGCGAAGGCGATAAGCGGAAGGAGCTTCCAACAACAATTCTCCGATAGGGCCATCGAGCACCTTAAACTGATGTTCACGACTTCGCCATATATACGGGAGGCCCAGTACCCTGAGCTTTGGCGCGAAATTTTCCAGTACCGCACCCGATACCTTGGTTATCGCAATGCTGCCAACCTGGAGGAGTTCTACGGCCTCTCTTTCCCTGCCTAATTGTTCATTGGGATAAATGTCGATCAGAAGTTTGCCATCGGAGATTTCGGCGCATCTTTTAGCCATAAACTCCATCGACTTGTGCACAGGATGGTCGATCGGAAGCCCGTGTGCCAGCTTAAGAGACCGATGGTTCAGAATTTTTTCACAGGACAAACCACTCAGCATGCACACGCCAAGTATAATCGCCAGTATTCGTTGTTTTCTCATTGTCAGAAACCAAAATATGCTTTCGCATTGTGATAACAGATATTCTCCACCAATTGCCCCAGCCATTTGCGATCATTGGGCAATTCTCCATTTTCAACATCATTGCCGAGCATATTACAAAGAATTCTTCGGAAGTATTCATGCCGGGGGTAAGAAAGGAAACTGCGCGAATCTGTAAGCATACCTACAAAGCGGCTCAGAAGGCCCATATTGGAAAGCGCATTGATCTGTTTTTCCATCCCGTCTTTCTGGTCGAGAAACCACCATGCCGAACCAAACTGCATCTTACCGGGAAATGAACCATCGTTAAAATTGCCGATCATGGTAGCCATCAGTTCATTGTCGCGGGGATTGAGGTTGTAGAGAATCGTTTTACAAAGTTTATTTTCGGTGTCGAGCCGGTTGAGAAACTTTGCCAGTGGCCGGGCGATTTCAAAATCACCGATCGAATCAAAGCCTGTATCAGGGCCCAGCAGCTTCACCATTCGGGAACTATTGTTTCTCAGAGCACCGAGGTGAAACTGCATTGTCCAGCCTTTTTCATGATACATTTCACCCAGATGGTATAAAACGGCTGATTTAAACTGCTGAATCTCCTGAGGATCGGGGGTTGTACCCAGCCTCACTTTATGAAAAATGCGGTTGATGTCGTCATAGTCAAACGCCTCTGCATACATCGTCTCAAGACCATGGTCAGAGAGTCGTGCGCCATTTTCATGAAAATAATCCACCCGCTCCTGTAAGGCATTCAACAAATCGATAAAGTGACTGATTTCAAAACCCGTAACTTCCGAAAGCCTTTCCATGTACGCATTATAGGCAGGAGGATTTTCGATATTGAGTGATTTATCGGGGCGGAATGCAGGGAGAACCTGAATACCGAAATCGTCGGCTTTGATTTTTTTATGAGCTTCCAGAGAATCTATAGGGTCATCGGTTGTACAGATAACCTTTACATTCATTTGTTTGAGGATACCGCGGGTCGAAAAATCAGGCTGCTGAAGTTTAGCTGTACATTCATCATAAATCTCTCTGGCCGTATCGGAATTGAGAATTTTAGAAATCTCAAACGGACGCTTTAGCTCCATGTGCGTCCAATGATACAGCGGATTGCGCATGGTCCACGGCACTGTCTCTGCCCATTTTTCAAACTTCTCATAGTCTGAGGCATCGCCGGTACAATATCTTTCGGGGACACCATTGGTGCGCATTGCCCGCCATTTGTAGTGATCACCTTCCAGCCAGATACGGGTGAGGTTTTCAAATTGCCGATCATTGGCAATATCCTCCGGAGACAAATGACAATGGTAGTCAATCACAGGCATGTCTTTCGCATGCTCATGGTAGAGAAACCGGGCAGTTTCTGTTTGTAATAGAAAATGTTCGTCCAAAAATCCTTTCATGCGTTGATGATAATAAAAAAAATGGTATATAAAAAAAGCCAGCCCTTTCGGACCGGCAAAAAAAAAATGCTTATTGAGCAAGGGTGTTAGGGATTCATGTATAAATCAGCGATTTATTTTATAAAGACCCCTTTATCATCATATCTCAACTGGCGGCGTCTGCCATCGATCGAAATATCTATTTTGTAGTAACGGGCTTCCGGCGCATCAAGATAACCCGTTTTGAGCAGTGTCGCTCCCGGAAAATTTTTCCGGAAATGTGCCATAGATTCTGCCGGCATCATATTTAACGGTACTTCTATATCGGTGCGTTCCCACACTTCAGAGAAAGAATAGTGTGCAGTCATTTTCAATTCATGGTTGACAAAAGTAACCTCATACCCGGAAGCATCTTTTTTCCAGCTTGCCATTTCAGCATCAGGAAAATGGTCTTCAAACACATGAGAGAGACTTGTCGGAGGCGAATAGGCCCCTCGGGTTTGTGCCTTAAGGTAAGTAGTAAAACATACCAGCGCACAGGCGATTATCCAAAATCTGGTCATGGCCGTTGGTTAGGGTAAATATTATAGATCACAAAAGCGCCTAAACATAATAGATTTTTCGCATTTTCACAAACTCCGAAAAGTCTCTATATTCGTTTTATGACTACCACTCACCGAGCGACCTACAACCCCGGACAATTTACCGGCCTGATTCTGGGGCCTGCTTTGTTTTTTATCACCATTCTTACCGGTGGCCCTGACAGTATGCCGGAGCCAGCCGTCGGTATATTAGCCACCACACTCTGGATAGCCGTCTGGTGGATCACAGAGGCTATACCAATCGAAGCGACGTCCATATTGCCGATTCTGCTTTTTCCTTTTACGGGCGGGCTTTCTATCGGACAGACCACTGCTGCTTATGGGCATCCGCTTGTTTTTCTTTACCTCGGCGGCTTTATCATAGCCCTGGCCATCGAAAAATGGAATCTGCATCAAAGAATTGCCCTCAATATTATTTATGTGGTGGGCACCAATCTGCCCATGCTGATTTTGGGTTTTATGCTCGCCACGGCGTTTATTTCTATGTGGATTTCCAATACAGCCACTGCACTGATGATGTTGCCCATCGCTATGGCAGTGGTTACCCACCTCAATGATCATTCAGAAAATACGGATATCCATATATTTGCCCGTCCTTTGATGCTTTCTATTGCCTATGCAGCTTCAATCGGGGGAATGGCTACCCTGATCGGCACACCCCCCAACCTCGTATTTGCGAGTGTGGTAAAAGAAATCTTTCAACAGGAAATCACTTTTTCGCAATGGATGCTGGTTGGCCTGCCGTTTTCCGTTGCGTTATTATTTTTATGCTGGTGGGTGCTGACAAGGGGCATTTTCAAAGTCCAGCATCTCCCCTCTGGCACAGGCAGAGAAACTATCCGCCAACAGTTGAAAGGTTTGGGTAAAATGCAGGCCGAAGAAATTATGGTACTGATTATTTTTATGCTCACCGCATTTCTCTGGATTACCCGCTCTTTTTTGTTTGCCAAAAGGTTTCCTGCCCTGGACGATACCCTGATTGCCCTCGGTGGCGCGGTTTTGCTTTTTCTCATTCCTTCTCCCAATCACCCCGGAGACCGGCTGATGAACTGGTCAAATGCCATTCGGCTTCCCTGGGGCATATTGTTGCTGTTTGGCGGAGGACTGGCGATTGCCGCAGGATTTGAAAAATCAGGCCTGGCCGTATGGATTGGGAGTCAGATGACACTTTTGCATGGCGTCAGCTTTATTCTGATTATTCTGGTCGTGACGACTTTGGTAAACTTTCTTACAGAGATCACTTCCAACCTGGCGACAGCCAGTATGATTATGCCCATTCTTGCCGCATTGGCAATGGCTATAGGCATCCACCCTTATGGATTGATGGTTCCTGCGATTCTGGCAGCTTCCTGTGCCTTTATGTTACCGGTCGCCACCCCTCCCAATGCAGTAGTTTTTGGGTCGGGAATGATTCGGATTAAAGATATGGTGCGTGCCGGAATCTGGATGAATATAATTTCGATCGTACTGATCACTTTTTATCTGTACTGGATATTACCCCTGGTATGGGGAATTGACCTCCACACCTATCCATCAAATTTCCCGATGAAATGAGTTTATTTTTCCAGGCGCTGATCGCCATTACCCCTATCCTCGTCGCAGGGATCCTGCTGGTAGGACTTCGCAGACCGGCAAAGGAAGTTATGCCTCTGGTATATATTCTTGCTGTTTTCATTGCACTGTTTGCCTGGGAAGTACCGTGGAAACACGTTGCGGCGGCTTCCGTTCAGGGAATTTTTATTACAGGCGATATCCTGTATATCATATTTGGAGCTATTCTGCTTCTCAATACGCTAAAACACTCGGGGGCTATTACCGCGATTCGCTCTGGTTTTGCAGAGATAAGCCCCGATCCACGGGTGCAGACCGTAATCATCGCATGGTTGTTTGGCTCATTTATCGAAGGGGCATCGGGTTTTGGTACACCTGCGGCAATCGTAGCGCCCTTACTGGTCGCATTGCGGTTTCCGGCGGCAGCAGCAGTCATGCTGGGGATGATGGTGCAGAGTACCGCCGTGACATTTGGGGCAGTGGGAACCCCTATTCTGGTGGGAGTAAAAGGTGGACTGGAAAATCCGGCGATTTCCACCCTTCTCGCAGCAAAAGGGCTGAGTTTTCAGGATTACCTGTTGGTGATCTCCCGCAACGTAGCAATTCTTCATACTGTCGCCGGCACGATCATGCCCGTGCTGATGGTCATGTTGATGACCCGGTTTTTTGGCGCCAACAAATCATTTCGCGAAGGACTTTCCATATTCCCGTTTGCCCTTCTCGGAGGGTTTGCCTTTACGATCCCCTATCTGCTTACGGCACTTTTTCTGGGACCGGAATTCCCTTCCCTGCTGGGATCGCTTTTCGGGCTGGGAATCATGACATTTGCTGCAAAGAAAAAGTTTCTGCTCCCCAAAGACACCTGGCATTTTCCCGCAGAATCTCAATGGCCGGAAGGGTGGTCGGGCAACCTTTCGATGAACCTAAGCCAGCCATCTGGCAAACCTATGTCTGTCGGCAAGGCGTGGCTTCCGTACCTGCTCGTGGCTGTCTTTCTGGTAATCACGAGGTTACCGCAGTTACCGGTAAAAGATTTTCTGAATGGAATAGAAGTAAGCTGGACGAATATTTTTGGAACCGGTATCAGTGGATCAAGCAAACCCTTTTACCTGCCGGGTACGGTGTTGATACTTGTTGTGATCATCACTGGTTTTTTTCACAAGATGGATAGAAAAAAATTGTGGAATGCTATAGATGAATCGGGGCGAATGCTGCTTGGGGCCGGATTTGTATTACTCTTCACCGTACCAATGGTAAGGGTGTATATCAATTCCGGGATAAATGATTCAGGATTTGACAGCATGCCCATAGCGATGGCAGAATGGGTAGCGGGATCTGTAGGGAAAATCTGGCCATTTTTTGCGCCCGCTATCGGCGCATTGGGAGCATTTATCGCGGGAAGCAATACGGTGAGCAATCTCATGTTCAGCCTATTTCAGCATGGGGTTGCAGAAAGTCTTTTGATTTCAGGCGCGATGGTAGTCGCATTACAGGCGGTCGGTGCTGCGGCCGGTAATATGGTCGCCATCCACAACGTAGTTGCGGCATCTGCAACCGTAGGTTTGCTTGGAAAAGAAGGCGAAACCTTGCGAAAAACAATGATCCCCACTATCTATTATTTGTTGATAGTAGGGATCTCAGGTATGATCATGATTTATGTGCTGGGTGTTTCTGATCCGTTAATTCAATAAACGATCAATCCATAGGGAGATATTTATCGGAATAACGAAGCACTTTGGGTCGCCCGCCAGTCAGTATTTCAATTGAATACGAAGACTTTCCAGGCTCATCGTGAAGGGTTGTCTTTTTAATCACAGCATCCGGATAGTAATTCATGATATGCTGGCGTATACGATCATTCAGGAACTGTTCCCGAACATCAATATCCGTATACTTCCAGACACCATTTGCGGCAAAAATCGCCCGCATCGAATGGCCACCCTTTGTGAATTCAGCGAGATAGTCGCCGTTTAACCTGCTCCAGGACACTTTTTCCGCTCCGGAAAAAGATTCCTCAAAAGCATTTAAAATGGGAGCCGGCACCTCCATCATACCACGCGAAACACCATGGTCTGTGATTGGCTGGGCACTCACCAACTGCAATAAAAAAAACAAACTTAACAGAAAGGTAAAGACATTTTTCATGGCACAGAATTAAGAGCATCAGGGAAATAAACATTGTGCGCCTTAATCTATGATAAAAAATATTCCTACGCAAATCGAATTTTTCAATTTTCTAATTTCATGGCTTCCTGAAGGAATTTCGCGGATTTTTTTCAGTAAAAAATAATCATCCTTTCACTAAAAAATGCGTTGTATCACCTTTACCAGGCCAAACAATCCTACCCAGCCGATAGAAATTACACTCAGCCAGAATGCCACATCATATATCCTTCCGGGAAATAATGCAGCTGGCAGCCGCCGGTAGCGAAAATAAACGGCCACATACACCACCATAAACAGTATGATGGATGTGATTACCCCGCCGGTAAGCACCATAAATACCGGCTCTCCGACAATCAGAAATAATACTCCCCAAACGAAAGGAATCACCCAGGCCTGTACCGCCAGGATTCGGCTTCTTGAAACCGGGTTTTTATAGTCTATCCAACCGATCTGGCTAAAGGCATCACCATATATGCGTATCCATGATGCAAGGGCCGAAAATAGTGTGGAAAACAGCACAGCCACGGCCCCCATCAAAAATACAGATCTTGCCCAGGGGCCCAGCGATTCGGTGTACATTTTGGAAAGGGTTTCGACCATTTCATAACCTTTGGGAATTTCGCCCCGGGCATGGAGCACGGCTGCTCCCAGAAGGTAAAACGCAGCCGTAACGGAAGTATATACTACCATCGCAAGAATGGCATCCAGATACATGACTTTGATCCATCCTTTTGCGCGGTATTCCCATTCGGCATTTTCTTCCCGGGGGCCGGCATAACGGGCATACCCCTTTTCCAGGCACCAGTAGTTATAAAACAGTATTTCGTCTCCTCCTACTCCGGTAAGGCCAAATGCCCCGATCGCCACAGCAATTGCCGCTACCGGAAGCTGGAAAGTCAGCCCATCTCCGATCTGCGAAAGACTAATGGCATATGGTGTGTATTGAAGGAAAAACAGACAGCCAAACGTAAACAGGGTAAACATAGCAATCAAAGCCAGCGACACCCGCTCGATAAACTTGTAATGCCCCCTAAAAACCATCATTGAAACAATAATGGCTATAATAAATGTCCACACAGGAACAGGCATTTGGGGAAAGGCGATATTCATGGTAATGGCAACCCCGCCGATAATTCCGCCTACTTGCAGAAACTTGGTCATCATAAGTACCAGATAGGTCCAGATCGTCCAATGTGCCTTGCCAAAACGCGGTCCGGGAAGGTTGTTAAAGGCTTCCATGACTGTTTCGCCAGAGTAAATGGCGTGTTTCCCAAATTCCAGTTGAATGGCCACCTTCACTGCACAACTCACCAAAATCACCCAAAAGGTGATAAAACCAGCTTCCGCCCCCAGGGTCGTCGTCGCAATGAGTTCGCCCGAACCCACAATACTCGCCGAAAGGATAAAACCCGGCCCCAAAAACTTCAGCTTATCAAAAAATGCAATGGGGGGTTGTTTGACTTCTGTCAGTGCTTCTTTTCCAGTAGCAGCCATGTGTACAGGATTGGGTAGTAGATAATAGCAGCTTTAAGTAAGGAAAAAATATTGAATAATTGCCTTTCAATATCCTTTTTTCCAATCCACAACATTGACCAATGGATTTCCACTCAGATACCGCTTGAGATTTTCTGAAAATAATCTTGCAAAAGCCGCCACCTCTGACTCAAATCCACCGGAGGTATGTTGCGTCAACAGTATGCGCGGGCAAGACCAGAATATATGATCTTCAGGCATCGGTTCCTGAACCGTCACATCCACCACAGCGCCCAGCAACTGTTCGTTGTGCAACATTTCGGCCAGGGCTGATTCGTCCAGCACAGAGCCGCGGCCAATGCTTACCAGCACCGATTCCGGAGATAACAAAGACAGTCTTTGTCTGTCCAAAAAGTTTACGGTCGCTTCTGTTTCAGGTAAAACGGCAACCAGAATGTCTGCCCCCGGCAAAATAGCGTCCAGTTCGGCAACCGTTGTGATGTCTGAGTTTTCCTTTCTCCGCCCGTACATGATCACTTCACATTCAAACGCCAGCAACAGTTTTTTCAGGTGGGTGCCGATTGCCCCGGGGCCGAGTATCACCACTTTTTTTTGCCAGAGTGTGCGCACAAGTTCCCGCTCTTCTTTTCCACGCCAGGTATGGCTGACCTGAAGTCTTGCCAGATGGTCGATACGGCGGTAAATGGCCAATATTCCTCCAAGCGCTGTTTCTGATACGGAAATTCCGAAAAATCCGGCCAGGTTGGTAAGGGTAATTTTTTCGCCCAGCTTTTCCCAATCCAGCCCGATATACTGGTTTACACCTACAGAAGCCAGTTGGATATATTTCAGGTTTTGGGTGCGGTTGAGCCAGGCAGCCGGAACATTTCCAAAAACTGCCTCTGCTTTCATAAACGCAGTTTCGCGCGCTTCCGGCGGTAAATCGTCGCCATATACCAGTCTGTTTTCCGGGAAATGATTTTCCAGAAAATTCCTGACAGAAGCATCGACTGACTGGTAGATAAATATTTCCACGGGTATTTTATTTGGAGGGGCTATCAAATACCTGCTGCCAGAACTGTTCGTAGAGATTCCACTTCATGAAATTTATTCCCCAGTGCGGACTCGCGCCACTGGTAAAGCAGCTTACTTTGCCTTTTCCATAGTCATGTACGGCAAACAGCGGATACCATTTTCCCATGCTTTCAATTTCGACCACGGCTTCGGCTTTGGGCCTTACTGAAGTTTCATTAAAGCCCAGCAGCGGTGGGATCGTGTCCCAATCTATACCTTTAGCCATAGGATGATTGGTATTGGCACGCACTTTATAACCCGCCGTTGATTCAATGAGATCATCGTGCTGAAGACATTTGACAGGCAATACATCCTGAAAACGACTTCTCCCCCAGCCACCTTTTCCCAGTTCACCGCCAAAACTCAACCAGCCGCCATTCATATGAAAATGGCCGCCATTGTTTACCCAATCCCTAAGAATATCAAAACGGTCGGGGAAAGTCACCGGTTCATCTCCCCATTTTGCACGGGTAAAAAAATCGGGGTGAAGCATCAGGCATTTGGTTTCTACATCGCCAAAGATAATGGCTGTCGCCCAGTTCAGGCGTTTTTCAAAAGATTCGGGCGACATGCGGTAGAGCTCCCATGAAGGCTGGGAAATCACTTCTGCATCGGGAATCGAGCGGAGTGCTTCCACAAATGGCGCTGCATAGTTGAGGATTTCGACATCCTTACTGGGGGCTTCAAATGGAGATTCGATATAAGTCTGGCCGACGTGGATACACCAGTTACCCACATGCCAAATTCGGTGTTTTGCTGCCATACAATTATGTTAATACGTCCTGAATGGTAAGATCACGCCTAAAAACGGAGTTTGCAAATGGACACAGGGGCATTACCTTGATATCGTTTGCCCTCGCCCATTCAACCAAAGTGTAAACCAGCTCCTTGCCCGCACCTTGCCCCCGGAGCTCATCAGAGACTTCTGTATGATCGATAATTACTAATTTTTCACCGGCACGGGAATACGTCATTTCTGCCAGGATTTCATTATTTCTGCTGATAAAAAATGTCCCCTTACTGCCAGATTGCTGATGTTGAATTTCCATAGACTGACTGACTTAGCGAGTTTGTAGAGTGATAAACAGAACATTCAATCAAAATGCTATCATTCCTCATGTTTTCCAAAAATCTCGCCTACTTTATCAAATGACAAATTTTTGCATCTGATTTTTTAGCAATATTAGCTTTGTCAGGTCTACTCCATAACCGGAAAACTTCATTTCAAGAAAATGTACCATCACCTTATCAAAGGTCAGCTTGACCATCAGCGGCTGGAGTAATTCAAAATCGTAACGGAAACTTTTTCCGGGTTGGATATAGTCATACAACTGTTCGTATTTATCCCATCTTATAAAAATGATGTCCATGATTTCTCTGGCATTTTTTACTGACAATTTCCGGGGGGAAATGGCAGCTTGTATGCGGTCCATGCACAAAATAAATCCTTCCGGAAGGATCGTTTTACTCGCGCTCGTATTACCGGTTGCTTCATAAATCCCGAGCAAATAGCGGATGGCATTGCGGATATTATCTTCCGCTAACCAACCGCTTATTTCGGCAAGCCAGTCTGCCTGATTGCAATTGTCTTTTATCAGCGAATCTTTTACCCTGTCGCGGACAGCATTGATATTCACCAGATCCAGAATTGCCGCCTGGCTGTAGGACAACTCCGGATATTCGGCAATAAATTGTTTTGCATGTATTGCATTCGAAACTGCAAACACATGTTTACAAGGCCCGGCAACATCGTACAAACAGTTGCAGGAAAATGATGGTTTTTCGATCCGGAGATCAATCACTACCTGATAGATTTTCCCACCTGTAACCTGAGCAGAAAATACATTTCCAAATCGCTCAAGCTTCTGCACTCTTCCCTGGCGAAAATATTCATTTCCCCGGTCAATGGTATGAGGGAGTACGGTCCATGCTGAAAAATCCATAGGGAAACCTATTTATTCAAGACCTTCTCAAGCTTCTCTATTCTCAGCTTCATCGATTGAATCATGTCATCCAGTACCAATTCTTTAATTTTGGTTTTCTCTTTCTTTTTATCGGCTTTTTTTTCCTGCTCTTTTTTTATTTTCCTGAGCAGAGCAGTGATACTGGATTTCCGGAGAGCTTCAACTTCTTTTTCTTTTTTCTTTGCAGCTTTTTTACTTTTCATAATAAAGAGATGTGAGCGTTTCAGGAGTATGCGTATTGAAAAAAAAGGTGAACGATAACTTTTTACCGTCCACCTCTGATTAATAATTTTTTATAAAACTTAAGTGAATCAGGTATCCATTGAGGAATATCATGCCTGATTCTTCGGAGTTCTTTTCCAGCCGGAAGAGCGTTTGGATTGTGTCTGTACTTTTTCAGCGGAGCTCTCGACAAGAGGCACTTCTGTATTTGACACAGGTTTCTTCCATCCGGCAGGGCGACCACGGCGTTTTACCGGCGCATCAATAGAAACTTTTTTTACGGGAGTTTTGGCAGTTGTATCAACGGGCTTCTTCCATCCGACGGGACGACCGCGGCGTTTAACGGGTGCCTCTGCCACAACTTCTGCCGCAGGTGTATCTGCTACGGTTTCTGTTGCTTTTTTCAATGCAGCGGGACGACCGCGGCGTTTAACGGGTGCCTCTGACACAACTTCATTTGCGGGAGTTTCGACCACCGTTACAGCTTCACTTTTCACCTGAGCAGGGCGACCACGGCGTTTAGTGGGAGTTGTCGTTTTCGCAGCAGGCGTTTTAGCGGTCTTAGTTGTCTTCACCGTGCGGGAACCGCGTTTTTTGGGCTCAGGAACGACCACTTCAGGTGCAGGGATTTCGGCCATAGCAACGGTTTCTGTGGATTCCACTACCTCAACTGGCTGAGATTTGCTTAATTGTTCTTCAAGGATACGTTCAATTTTTGCCAGCTTCTTATTCAGGGTTTTTATTTCCCGTACCCACTTGTTAATTTTTTTTGCTTTCACTTTTACTGATTGATTAAAATACTTTTCTAAAAAAGTATTATGTCTTGCATGAGCTGTCTAATTAGCTATAAAATTACAACAAATAATAAAAATAGAAAGAATTAAATATAATCATGTAAAAGTAGTTGCCAAATAAGTGGAAAATATTTCCCTCCCTGTAATCAGATCGACTGGAATTTTTTATACAACCAACTGATAAAAAGCAGGTTCACGGAAACTCCTATACCCGAGTAAACTATCATTTTTGTGAAAATTTCGATACTCCCAAAAGCCTTATATACCCAGTAAAAGGGAATGATTCCTCCGGCATACTCCCAGTCCGGAACGGCAAAAATAAATACCAGCGGAAGCATAGACAGGAAATTCAGCCCTTTTAAAAAAGTAACACCTTCTACTTTATTTCTCGCCAAAGTAATACAGAGAAGTGTAATCAAAGGAGCCGTCAAACCCGTTTGTAAAGACAATAAAACAGCATTAAAAAAATTAACTCCGGCAGTTTCAGAAAATACAATCGTAACCCACGAGGCGAAAAACCCTAAAAGAGTGATAAACAACAGCCGGAATAAAATAAATGTTCCTGACGAAACCGGCATTACCCGAAGTACTGTAAACAGGTTTTCATCCTTTTCATCCAGCATAATCATCGAACTTAAAAATGCCGGCCCGGTAACACTCACCAGACAAAGTATAGCCAGGACATACAACCGGTAGTCTTTTATGAGCGGGAAATAATTGACTGTCAATGGGAAGCCAAACCGCATAAGAACCGCCATAATTACCGGCAAAAAGCAGAAAATAATCAGCACCTTGTCCCGGAAAATATTCCGGATATCATTGCGGACAAGTATGAGGAAGTAATTCATATCATTTTATTTACTGAAGATCAGTTGTATTTAATAAATGCCTTTTTCGCCTGAATAAATAATATCCATATCCACGGAACAGGATAAAACACAGCATATAAAATATCTCCGGTTTGGGAGAATCCGGTAAAAGCTGCTTCGAATAAATTTAAAGCAGCCTGAGTGGGAATAAAATAAAGTAACCAGCTGTCTGTCAGGTGGAAAAAATTTAACAAAGGAAGTATTAGCGGTGTAAGAAAAAATGGCAGGATCATTAAATACTGATTCAGTGTGCGGACACGCGACACGCCTATATACCCGATTAATAAAGCTAGAAAGGAAGAATAAATAATTCCCAGTAACAAGTACAAATAATTAAAGTCCCAGCCATGGGCAATAATAGCCATAATAAATCCTGCGGGAATAGAAATCAGGGTTAGAGAAAAGGCTTTTGCCCAGATATAAACAGATGGTTTTAAGGGAGTTATGACCAGGGCCTGAATGGTGTTTGCACCTTTTTCAAATAAGACCAATACACCGATAAACATAAACCCCAGCATAGCAGGATCAGAAAATATCAACGTAATTAATATTTTTTCATAGCCCTTCATGGGTAAAAAATAAAAAATCGCGGCATAACTAATTGTAACCAGTGCTGTAATTGTCACAATATGGTACCGAATCTGAAGTCTCAGTTCCCATCCGATGGTATTAAGGAGCATTTTCATATTAGTCTTTTTCCCGTTACCTGAATAAAAATATCCTCAAGTGAAGCCTCTTGTGAGTGAATGGATTCCAGCGGATGTTTTTGTAATATCTGCTGAAAACCTGCATTTAGCGCAAGGTTTTCCAGTGGAAAATCTTCTTTTTGCAGACTTCCATTTCGGTATTCTACTGTGACCATTTTTTGTCCGTAATCCATCCTGAGCTGGCGCGGGGTATCGATTGTGCGAATTTCCCCATCAGAAATAAATGCCACCCTGTCGCATAGTTCATTTGCATCTTGCATATTATGTGTGGTCAGGAATATGGTTTTCCCCAATACTTTTTGCTGAATAATGATATCTTTCATGATCCGGGCATTGTAGGGATCGAGGCCGGAAGTGGGTTCGTCAAAAAATAAAACTTCAGGATTGTGAAGGAGGGCGCGGATAAAATTCAGCCGCATCTTCATGCCTTTGGAATATTCCTCCACTCTTTTATCAGCATCAGGATCAAGTCCGACCATTGCCAGCAATTCCATCGGATCGGCAGTTTTGCGTTTATAAAAAGAGGCAAAAAAAGCCAGATTTTCCCGGGCGGTAAGTTTGAGATAATGGTTGGGCAATTCGAAACCCACGCCAATATGCTCGTAAAATGTGTGATCCCACGAAGGGAGCGGCTTGTCGAGAATGGAGATTTCTCCAGAGTAGCCACTCAGCAGGCGTATCAAAATTTTCTGAACCGTGCTTTTCCCTGCACCACTTGGGCCCAGAAACCCCAGGATTTCCCCTTTTTTTAAGTCAAAACTTATGTTTTTGACAGTAGGCGCTTTATTGCCACGGTAGGTAAATTGAAGATTATTTACAGAAATCATAGCGAAGATGATTAAAAGCGACTGACCAGTCGCACGATGGTCAAAAAATATACGCGACTACCCAGTCGCAGGTTTCAGGCCATGGACAAGAATTTCGGTGAAGGCCCTGACCGTATCCATAATTTCTTTTTCAGGAACCAAAGCCGTAGGATTTTCGTTGATGATTTTTTTATGAGGGTGAATGCCGTGTTTGGTCAGCAGGAAGTCATATACTCCCAGTTGAACCTGAAAAACAATAAAAGCAATCACCTCTTCGGAGACATCCGCACGGATTTTGCCTTTTCCCTGAAATGATTTTACCATTTGCCTGATGATTTCCAGAATACGTCCCTTTACCTCGATCATCGAATCACCAAGGTCTTCACTATACCCTTCCAGATTTACATTGTAGAGAAATTGCCCCACGACGGGATTGTTCAGATCAAAAAGAATTCGCTGGTAGAAATTTTCATTCAGCAACTCCTGAAAATCTTCACTTTGGGCAAACAGATTTTGCACCTGTTTCATGCGCATTTGCATACCATGATCCAGAAGATGGAGGTACAGGTCTTTTTTATCTTTAAAATAGCGGTAGAATCCTCCTTTGGAAAGATTGAGGCGACGTACGATATTGGACACCGAAGCGCCCTGATAGTCGCGCAAAGCAAATTCTTCAAAACATATTTGCAGAATTTCCTCCCGGCGATCTTCAGGCAAGTTGAAAAAAGTTGAAAGTGGCATAATAAAAAGCGACTACCTGGTCGCAAATATATAAAATTTTACGGAATTATAAACTTATTAAGCAAAGGATTCACACAGAAGACGCAAAACACTTCTTAGCGACCTCAGCGTGAACGGAAGAATCTGTGATCGGAGATCCTCTCTCTGTTTTTTGACGCAGAGTCCCGCAAAGGAATCGCAAAGTTGCGCAGAGGGTATCATTCCCAAAAATAATAAGACAGAGATTCCAGGATTTTTGTTTTTTTGGAGAAAAGCTCTTCCGATGAAAAAATCAACTTCCCCCCTGTTCCTATTTTGCGCCCTGTTCATCCTGATCTCCTGCCAGTCGGGCCCTTCGGCTGAAATCGTAGTAAAAGCTGGCGAAAAAGACCTTGTGCCCTCTCCTCTATTTTTTGACATCCCTGCGCAGTTTGCTGCCTGGGAATACCTTGTGCTGGAAAATGCCCAATCCGGAGTAAAAGTCCCCGCGCAGCGGCTGGACGGACGTGCAGTTTTTATTCCCGAAACAACCCTTAAGGCAGGAACAGAAGCGAATTATCATTTGCGACCTTTGAGAGAGGGAGAAACATTCGCAGAAGTGGAAATTAATACCAGCGATGATAAAATTACGGTTTCTTATTCTGACAAGCCTGTATTGAGTTATCAGATATCCACTATTTTTCCTGCTGACACCCTTCCTGCCTATTATCAGCGCAGCGGGTTTATCCACCCCATGTATGGACCCGATGGAGCCGTACTGAGCGATGACTTCCCCAAAGGCCATACCCACCAGCATGCGGTATTTTTTGCCTGGGTCAATGCCTTCTGGCAGGGGCACAAAACCGATTTCTGGAACCAGCAACACGGAGAGGGAACCGTGCGAAACAGCGGAGTGGGAGAACATACCTCAGGCCCTGTTTACGGGCAGTTTAAGACCCAACAGGAACATCTGGGTATTGTCGAAGGAGACACAACGGTGATCCTGACTGAAACCTGGGATATAACCGTCTATGCCCTCAGCGATTATTTTATATGGGATATCACCTCGCACCAGGAGTGTGTAACCGACAGTCCGCTGAACGTGGCAAAATACCACTACGGCGGCATGGGTTTTCGCGGTTCGGAGCAATGGAACCCCGTCGCGGGCGAAGGATTTACCGCAAACTTTCTGACCAGCGAGGGCAAAACGCGGGCAGATGGCAACCACACCCGCCCCGACTGGGTGGCCATGTCGGGTACGATCGACGGCAAAACCGAGGGTTTCGCTGTGCTGGATCATAAGGACAACTTCCGTTTTCCGCAGTTTGTGCGCCTCCACCCCGACATGCCCTACTTTTGTTTTACCCCCATGGTGGAAGAGGGATTTTACATCCGGAAAGGTGAACCCTACTCCTCCAGGTATAGAGTTGTCACCTTCTCAGGAGTGCCGGATAGAGAGTTGTTGGAGAGCCTGATGGTTGCCTTTAAAAGGGAAGTAACAGTTGTGGTTAAGTGAGAAGGTTTTCAGAAGGTGAGGCGGCCGAGGCGGTAATAATCACCGTTTTTGAATATCATTATTCCCTCGGAATATTCTTCGGAATAAACGGTCTGATAGACTTGTGATGGGTCTGTGAAAAATCCGTCTTCAACCGATGAATAAATAATTTTGCTGGTATAGCCTTCACCTGGCTCTCCCAGACATACAAGTCTGACCGCCATTTTTTTTAAACTTGTGCTATTAAATGATTTTTCGGGTGAATAGCTGGAATTCAAACCCGGGTTTTCCGGGTGCGCTGAAATCAAAAGAAATATCTCCCTGGTGTTCTCCAAAAATCCATAGGATAGCCTGCCGCCTCTGTAAAAGAACTTTTTACGTGGTTTGGGAATAAAGGCAGTTCTGCTTAGTTCGCCCTCCGGGGAAATCTCTAGCACAATACCCTCAGATGCAGCAATTTTATCTTCGCCCTGATACATGTTTTCGTTCAGTTCGCCGAAGAAAACACCATGCGGCGATTTTGTAAAATCATTTGGAAACAAAGGTCCTTCCCAAAGGTTATTTTCGCCTGTATCTTCCGGCAGGCCACTCAGCGTAAATAAGTTAGTTGAAAGGGGATGATATTTCTCTGATACAATTTTTCCGGTTTTTGGGTCAAAAGAGTGATACACGTAGCCTTTGATCTTTTTAAACGCCCCTAATTTCCAGTAGCCTATACGAAAAATAGAATCCTCGTGGGAAAGATCTGTCAGGAGAATATCAGACCACTTTTCTTTCAGTTCAAAGTTCTTTTCTTCAGGTTTTTCATTAAGTGGATTCACGGTATAGTACCTGAGGTTACCCCTGATCGAATCCTGTACTGATCCTGAATCAGTTTTTCCGCCAATGACTACATTTCCATCCTCTCTGATTCCCACATCTGCCAGTTCCCATTTATTGGAATGTACAGGCAAAGTTATTTCAGCCTCCCATTGGTCCTCAAAATCCGTGGCAAGGACAGATAACCGGATAATGGGCTGTCGCAGCCTCCTTAGAGGAGTGTTATAGATCAGTATTTTCGAACCATCAGGAGAACTGGTAATTCCAAATCTAATATTTTCAAACTCCGGGCGGTGAACATAACTACAATCCCAGATTTTCGTTCCTTCTTCGGGTATGCTCAGCGGGTTTGTGATTACTTCTCTTAAATGGAGTTCGTGTCGTTTCTCTTTTCGGTTATCTTTATATGAGAGAAACACAAATTTTCCGTCGATTATCCAGCAATCAATAAAATCCTCCTGATCTTTTCTGATACCGATGATAACTCTTTTACTTTCAATAAATTCCAGATCAGGAGATACGTACTGAAGTATAAACCCTGTGGAGGGGTAATTACTTCTGTAGGTATAAACATTCTCAGGCAAACTCCATGGATAAAGCAAATACCCCATTTCATTGTTACCCACAATAACGGGGTTCTTCATGCGATAGCTTTCACTTACTTTAAAAACCGGCCCCATTTCCAGATCAGGCAACTGAGCGGGTAGTAAACGCCATCCCCCCGCGACAATCGCAATAAAAAGCAGGTACTTTTTCATGACAAAAAATATTAAAAAGAAATCTGTCCAAGACGGCGGTTGTTTTTTCTTCTGTCTTGAAAAAATACAACTGCCTCATGCTGGGAAACCTGATAGGTAGTAGTTGAAAGCGAAATTGACTGGGCATCCCCCAGGTTAATAAGCTCACTTCGGAAGGTTTCTCCCTGGGAATTCAGGGTTACGAGCGCCAGAATACGTTTTTTGGGTTCTCTGTCTCCAAATACTTGTATCCTATCACGAGATCCTGCAGTGAGATTATCTATATGATCGTTAAATACAAAATATAGATTAGAATTATTCCAGAATATTCCATACGAAAGAAAATAGAAATCATAATTGATGGCCTGCCTTTTGCGGATCATTTCAGCATTCTCAATAGTACCTTCAGGAGAGATGAAAATGACAATAATATTATTCCGGTAAAAAACAGGGATTGTTTCCCTGGTTGACGAACTTACATAGCCCCCATTTGGACCCGCAGAAGTGGTAGTTTTAGTGGTTTGACGATCAATTCTAAATTGTTCTTCTGCAACCAATACCGTTCTTCCGTCGCTCAGTGGGATCATTCTCCTGAAAACATAGTCGTAAAATATCCTTTTTTCTCTCGGTTTTTGAGGGGTATCTTCTTCATTCAAATCGTCATCGCCTCCAAACAATGACTTCCGAAGGTCAGAATAACTCTCTTTCATTATTTTATTACTCACCGGATCAACTGCCAGATAATAAATACCTCTTACTTTAGTCGCATCTACTTTTTCGGAATATGCTCCTGCACAAACAATCTGCCCATTCTCCATTGGCTCAATATTAACATCAATCAGGAATTTGTCTTCCAGATCAATCGTCAGCTCTGATGGGGTTTGCTTGTCAGATTCGAGGATAAGGATTTTAAAGTTGTAATTGGGTTTCCGACCTACCGATTCGTCCTTTTTCTCAAAATAGTTTTTCCCCAGAATATAAACCTTACCGCTATTATCTACGGAAAAGCTCAAAACGGAGAAAAGTTCTTCCTGATAGGGCAACACAACTTCTTTTGACCAGAGCAAGCTCATATCATCGGAAAGTACTTTTAAAACAAATTTCTCCGGCAATCCTTTTTTCTGAGGAAGTTGTCCCACAACAAGTATCCGGGAAGTATCTGCAGAGTTGACAAAATAATACCACATAAACCCCTTGAAATTAGAACTTTCAAAGGAAACCTTGCCCAGGCTTTTTCCTTTAGTGGGAACGGCCAGTGTCTTTTTATTCATCTCACGAACAAACAATTCAGACCTGCCTTCCGTTCGTTCATTGAATACAGAAAACAAAAATATCCTACTATTTAGCATTAGCGCCCCCATCGCTCTTTCGGGCCTGCTTTTGGTTCCAAGTCCGATTTCGGCTTTTTTTTCCAGTTTGAGGTCCTTTCCAAATTTTCTGAAAGGAACAGATTTTCTAGCATAAGCGGCTCCTTCATATTTAGTTATTTCCGAAAAGTTACCCAGGCGATAAGGAGACTGATACACATAATAACCTGTTTCATCAGCACCGATAACCTCAGGATAGGTAGCTATGCCATAAATCGTTTCATTGTATTTGGGGCCCAGGCCAAAACCCTGCGCAGAGGAAAAATGCCATCCCCCCGCGACAATCGCAATAAAAAGCAGATATTTTTTCATTGTAAAAAATATTAAAAAGAGATACGGCCAAGACGGCGTTTTTTATTGAATTGAAAAAACAAAACTGCCTCATGCGGAGAAACCTGATAGGTAGATGTCGGAATCGCGACTGACCGGGCTTCTTTAAGTGTCGTGAGTTGGCTTCGGAAGATTTCTCCTTTGGAATCGAGGGTTACAAGTTCCAGAATATATTTTTTGGCCCGAACCGAACTTCCAAAAGGTCTTATTTTATTATCGGATTCCGCATCAAGGTTTTTTATATGATCGTTAAATACAAAATACAAATTGGAATTATCCCGGAATATTCCATAGGAAAGAGAAATGAATTCATTGATGGAATGCTGCCATTTTCGGATCATCGAGGCTTTTTCGATTGAGCCGTCAGTGCCGATAACAACTACAATAATATTATGTCGATAAAAATCAATGTAGTGTTGAGTGGTTGTAGAAGTCACAACTCCCGCATTTGGAGCCTTGGTGCTGGTAGTGGTGGTGGTTGAGTTGTAAAATTCGTATTGTTCTTCCGCAACTAATAGAGTTCTTCCGTCGCTCAGCGGGATCATTTTTCTGAAAACATAATTGTAAAAAGCCCTCTTATCCCTCGGTTTTTGGGGTTTATCTTCATCATCCAGGTCGTCATCGTCTCCAAACATTGACAAACGCAGGTCGGTATAACTCTCCTTTATTATTTTATTACTTTCAGGATCAACCGCCAGATAATATATACCTTTCACTTTGGTCGCGTTTATTTTTTCGGAAAAAGCTCCTGCACAAACAATCTGCCCATTCTCCATTGGCTCAATATTAACATCAATCAGGAATTTGTCTTCCAGATCAATCGTCAGCTCTGATGGGGTTTGCTTGTCAGATTCGAGGATAAGGATTTTAAAGTTGTAATTGGGTTTCCGCCCTACCGATTCGTCCTTTTTCTCAAAATAGTTTTTCCCCAGAATATAAACCTTACCGCTATTATCTACTGAAAAACTCGAAACGGAGAAAAGTTCTTCCTGATAGGGCAACACAACTTCTTTTGACCAGAGCAAAGTCATATCATCGGAAAGTACTTTTACCACAAATTTCTCCGGCAATCCCTTCTTTTGAGGAAGTTGTCCCACTACAAGTATCCGGGAAGTATCTGCAGAGGTAACAAAAAAATACTGCATAAACCCTTTAAAAAAAGAACTTTCAAAGGAAACCTTGCCCAGGCTTTTTCCCTTAACGGGAATGGTCAGCGCCTGTTTGTTCATCTCACGCACAAACAATTCCGACCTGCCTTCCGTTCGGTCATTGAATACAGAAAACAAAAATATCCTGTCTTTCAGCATAAGCCCCCCCATCGCTCTTTCGGGCCGGTTTGGGGTTCCAAACTGGATTTTGGCTTTAGCTTCCAGCCTGAGATCCTTTCCAAATTTTCTGAAAGGAACTGATTTTCTGGGGTAGATATAGTTTTCGGTTTTGTTTCTGTCCAAATAAGAACCATAATAAAAAACATTCTGGTACACATAATAACCGCTTTCATCAGAGCCTAAAATCTCAGGTGAGGTAATTATGCCTTTAATGTTTTCCTTGTATCTGGGCCCCAGGCCAAAGCCCTGCGCAGAGGAAAAATGCCATCCCCCCGCGACAATCGCAATAAAAAGCAGATATTTTTTCATATTTCTGGATTTTGGCAAAAAATAATACCTGCATTTTTCTTTTCAAAAATAATCTACCAAAAAAATGAGGCTACCCACATGCAGGGACAGCCTTCTAGTGAAAAAAGAGCGGAATTGTAAAGTGATTGGGAGAAAGTAATCTTTCCGAAGCGAAGCAGAAACCATCTGCATAGGCAGACTCAGAAAGGCCTCACAAAGGGCACAAGGAAACTGCGCTTTGTGGCCCTCGTGGCTTCCTGATGTCCTTGGTGGTTTATCCCAATAAGTTGATAATTCCGAAAAAGAGAATCAACCGCGAATCCGACTGAGTAAACAACCTTAAAAATCAATATTAAATCCCAATCCAATATTTAGGGACATTGTTTTTGATTTAGGATAAAAAAAGAGATTTGACTCAAGCAAAATATCCAGGCTTTCTGTTAAAATAAATCCATAAGTGCCTTCTGCAATTATAGAATAATCTAAAAAGGTATTATAGGCAAAAACAGGAATTTCTAAGTCATTAACATTACCAATACCAATAGGAAAATGAGCCTCAGCTGCTATGATCGAACCGATCTGCTCCGAATGATCCCTTCTATGAAGGCTAGTGCCTGCTCCAATTTGTCCAAAATGCCTATGTTTTTGAATTATTTTATAATTTAATGCCAAATAGACAAACAGGTCATCATAGCGATTTCCTTTGTCGGAGATGTCAATGTTTGGAAATGCGCTATTATCCCAGCCAAAAAAACCAGTATCTTCTATCGGAACTGGTTGATTTTTGTTTCGGATCAGTGTATTACTTGATCCACTTTGATAAATAGCAGATTGTGATTCAGACATAGCGTGCCCTAATCCACATTTAATAGAGAACTTATCTGTAAATCGATTATATATATAAATCGACTGTGCAAATCCTTTCGCTTTTACATTAAAATCTGAACGTACCCCCATTGTGCCACCAATCCCCACCTTTTGGGCTACTGTTGATATCGGTGAGATAGCGATCAGGCTTAAAGAGATTAAAAAAAGTTTAAATTTTTGCATGGATTCCAATTGAAATATTGTAAAAAATGATGGAACTACGATGGCTCAACAGAAGGTTGTTCTCACTAACTCCGAATGTTGCTAAAAACTTATTAAAATTGTAAGAGTATTCAATTTTTATACAATCACCAGGGGTCAAACTATTGAATTCTGTATTCAATGCAACAAAAGTACCCTCATAGACACTCCCATCATCCAAAGTTATATCTGCAGGATAATAATCCCTCATCCAATTATGTGATTCATAGGTTAGACTGCCACCGACAAATAATCCCAAAGCATGTCTTTTGAACATAAGAGGGTAAAAGAGTACGCCAAAATCCCACGGTACACTTAGTGTTTTAACCGTGTAGCTCGGGTCAAGATCCTTTAAACCAATAGACGTTATTCTATCTCTTTGTATATCGTCAAGGAACGGACTTTTACTATCCCGAACAATAATATTTGCCATAATCCTCCCATTTGCATCATCATACAGATATGAATCCGGCATTGAGCGATAGAAAGAGGATACCTGGCCCCTGAGAGCAATCCTTTTATGGATGGGATGGGTATAAGCAATACCAATAGTAGGCAGCTTTGATAAATTTATCCAACCATCTTCATATCCGCGCCCAATTATTATCCCTAATGTTTTTCCTCTCTCTTCTATTTGCGTATTCTGGGAGAATACATTTCCAAAAGGAGATAACCAAAATAGACAGAAAACTTGCAGTAAAATGCGATTTGTCATAAATTTAATTTGATTCTACTATATGAAAGATATCTGGCAGCTATATCTTTAAAAACTCAAAGCCGGACACAAACACCTGGCCCTACCCGAAACTTTGAAAGGTAATTAATTTCCAGTAACAAGTCTAATTCCCCGAAATGAAATTATTGCTATTTTTGAAAGGTTTGCATTTTGGCGGAAATGACATTCGAAGAACTCGAACAGATGGCAGCAAAACTGACCACCGATCTGAAATCACTGAAAAATATCTACCAAAAAAATGAGGCTGCCCCAAAATTGAGGCAGCCTCTCAAGTGAAAAAAGAAAATCAACCTATAAACCGAAGGCGTAGTACCGGGTGCCAGGATACCCTTCATATACACCTTCCAACATCACTCCACCTTTTTTACCCTCCAACGCTTTTTCCACTTCTTCCACACTACTTACTTTTTTTCCATCTATTTTTGTGATCACAAATCCTTCCTCTATTCCGGTATATTTTCTCAGTTTGCCCGGATAAAGTTTGCTTACTCTCACGCCTGAGTCTATATCCAGTTTTTTCAGATCCTCTTTCGATAGATTTTGAAATTCGGCCCCCAACAGAGAGGAGATCGTCGCTTCCTCTTTCTTTACCACATCTGTATTACCTTCGCGGTTTTTGAGCGTAACCGGGATGTCTTTGACTTTCCCGTCTCTGTGAACGGTCAGATTTACCTGATCACCCGGGCGAAGTGTACCGATTGCCACCTGAAGTTCAGCAGAAGTTTTTACAGTATGGCCGTTTACAGCTGTGATGACATCTCCCCGTTTGATTCCCGCGTCAATGGCAGATCCATTTTTCATCAGGCTGTCTACATATACCCCATCGTTGAGGTCAAGTGATTTCTCTTTGGCGAGGTTGCCGTCCACATTGCGGATCATCACGCCGAGGAAACCACGCTGAACGGTTCCGTATTTGAGCAGGTCTTCTATGATTTTGCCTACGAGGTTGGAAGGTACAGCAAATGAATATCCGGAATAAGAACCTGTCGGGCTGGCGATCGCTGTGTTGATACCGATCAATTGTCCGTCGAGATTGACGAGCGCACCGCCGCTGTTACCGGGGTTGACCGCTGCATCGGTCTGGATGAATGACTCTATCGCCGACTGGTCTTTGAGGATATTGATGTTACGTCCTTTGGCGCTGACGATACCTGCTGTAACGGTTGAGTTCAGGTTGAATGGGTTACCAATAGCGAGTACCCATTGCCCGACTTTTACATCATCAGAATTTGTCATGGGCACAGAAGGAAGATCATCGGCATCAATTTTCAGTAACGCAATGTCTGTGGAAGGGTCAGTGCCGATCAATTCTGCCTTAAACGTACGGTTATCATACAAGGACACTTCAATATCATCAGCGTCTTCGATCACGTGGTTGTTGGTAACAATATACCCCGAACCTTTGATGATAACCCCAGAACCCGTTCCTACCCTGGGTTGGTTTTGCATTCCTCTTTGATTGCCCCAAAAGTCGTCACCAAAAAAATCTCTGAAAGGGTCAGGAATATTCATTTGTGGCTGGGAAGACCGGGATTGTGTAACCGTAGATTTGATGTGCACCACGGCTGGCATAACCTGCTCAGCGGCGGCGGTAAAGTCCATCAAACCATTGGAACCCGTAGAGGATTGATCGTATCTCGCAGAAATTGCGGGAGAACCAGATGTATGCTCAATGCGATATATATTCGCATCTTTTTTGTCTAAAGCCTTAAAAGCACCTAAAGTGATGGCACTTCCTAACATGGCTGATAACACGATAGCTGCAAATTTTTTCATTGTTGATTTTCAGATTTGTATTTGATTCCTTAAAATTCGGCCCAGAAACGTACTTTCGCACAGTTTCTGTTTTAGAATGGTTACGCCGACATTGCCTTAATAGTTTGTTAGGGCTTTGTTAATGTTTTGTTAAAGCAAAAAACTGTGTTTATTGCGGTTCGAAATTTTACTTTTAGGTCCTCCAACATTTTAATGATTTAGTATTATGAGACTTCGGGTATCTTCCATTGACATCAGCATCAACAAGCTACGGCTGGAGGAAATGTTTGAAGAATTTGGAGAAGTTTCCTCCATCAGGTTCTTGAAAGGAATTACCGGCGAAAGTATCGCATTTATTGAGATGCGGCGGGAGCAGGACGCTTATGATGCCATTGAGGGCCTGAATGGTCATTTGGCGGGAAAGCTCAAGCTCAAAGTTGAAATCTCCATGGATCATGTTCAGGTCAAAAATCGCCCTGCCGTCATCATTCAGGATGACGATGATGAGGACGAAGATGACGACAGCGGAGAAACCACCGGCGTAGAAGCGACCCCTCCGCCCGTCGGTGACGACGATGAGGATGCCATCGACGATGACGTTGAAGAATTCCCAAAATCGAAAGATGATGATGACGACGAGGATGATGACGATGATGACGACGACGACGACGATCTGGATGATGACGACGACGACGAGGATTGACCCTGGTCTCAAACTGAAAGGCTGATCGTTGAATGATCTTTTGAGATAGGGGTAAATATGCTTATCTTGAATGATTAAATGAGGATTCTGTGAAGGAAAAAACGATCTATTTCCCACATTCTCCTGCCATCGATCAGATTGGCACGGAGGAACGGGTTGCAAGACTGAGCAGCCGCAGTATCAAAAACGACTCAAAAAATGAGGCGCTAAAACTTTCTCTTAGCATGCTGGACCTGACTACCCTGGCGGGAAATGATACCCCCGGAAAAGTCAGGCAGTTATGCTATAAGGCTGCGCACGTCCACGATGCATTTCCCGGCCTTCCCACTGTTGCCGCCATTTGTGTTTATCCGACCCTGGTAAGCACGGCAAAAAAAGCTTTACAGGGTACTTCGATCAAAGTAGCCGCTGTGGCGACCGCTTTTCCCAGCGGGCAGGCCTCTTCTTCGGTCAAACTTGAAGACACCCGCTTCGCCGTAGGCGAAGGAGCCGATGAGGTTGACATGGTCATCTCCCGTGGCCGTTTCCTTCAGGGAGACTATCAGTTTGTCTTCGACGAAATCGCTGCCATCAAAGAGGCCTGCGGTGCGGCACACCTCAAAGTGATCCTCGAAACCGGTGAACTCAGCACCCTCGACAATGTGCGCAAGGCCAGCGATATCGCCATGGATGCCGGAGCAGATTTTATCAAAACCTCTACCGGCAAAGTTCAGCCCGCAGCAACCCTCCCCGTTACCCTGGTAATGCTGGAAGCCATTCGCGACTACTATTACCGCACCGGCAAAATGATCGGCATGAAACCCGCCGGTGGCATCAGCACCGCAAAACTTGCCCTCCAGTATCTGGTAGTACTCCGGGAAACCCTTGGCGAAGCCTGGCTTACCCCAGACTTTTTCCGCTTTGGCGCCAGCAGCCTCGCCAACGACCTGCTGATGCAGATCGTCAAACAATCCACGGGCGTTTATCAATCTCTCGACTATTTCTCCAAAGACTAAATTATGGCTTCGACTCCCCGTCTCAATTTTGATACCCGGTGGGAATACGCGCCCGCACCGGAAAGCAGCGACCATATCCACTTGCTGCCACAGTACAACCACTTCATCGGAGGGAAATTTGTGCCGCCTGCTGAAGGAGGTTATTTCCCCACCTTCAATCCCGCCAACGGCAGGATCATCGCCAGTATCGCCGAAGGCACTGCTGCCGACATAGACCATGCCGTACAAGCGGCCCGAAAAGCCTATGATAAATACTGGTCGCGAATGGCACCCGCAGACCGGAGCAAATATATTTTCCGGATCGCCCGAATGCTTCAGGAACGGGCCAGAGAATTTGCCATCATCGAAAGCCTCGATGGAGGCAAACCCATCAGGGAGTCTAAAAGTGTGGATATTCCGCTGGCAGCCGCACATTTTTTCTACTATGCAGGATGGGCTGATAAACTAGCATACGCATTCCCCAACCGGAGACCAGGTGCATTGGGAGTAGCCGGACAAATTATTCCGTGGAATTTTCCCCTGCTCATGGCAGCGTGGAAACTCGCACCCGCGCTCGCCTGCGGCAATACCGTTGTACTCAAACCGGCAGAGACCACCCCACTTACCGCGCTTAAACTCGCCGAACTTATCCAGGACGCAGATCTGCCCCCCGGCGTGGTGAATATCGTTACAGGTGCAGGCGCTACCGGAGCAGCCCTTGTCAATCATCCCGGTGTAGATAAAATAGCCTTCACAGGCTCGACAGAAGTTGGCAAAATCATTCAGCGTGCGACGGCTTCTACCGATAAAAAAATCACCCTCGAACTTGGCGGCAAAGCAGCCAATATCATCTTTGAAGATGCACCCCTCGACCAGGCAGTCGAAGGAATTATCAATGGAATCTATTTCAACCAGGGCCACGTCTGCTGCGCCGGTTCGCGGTTGTTTGTGCAGGAATCGGTAGAAGAAATTGTCGTGCAAAAACTGAAAGACCGGATGGAAACCCTCATCGTCGGGGACCCACTGGACAAAAATACCGACATCGGCGCCATCAATTCACGCGCACAACTCGAAAAAATAGAAGCCTATATCGAACTGGGCAAAAACGAAGGCGCAGAATTTTACCAAAGCAATTGCCCTGTTCCGGAAAATGGCGGAAACTGGTGCCGCCCTACCCTGTTTTTGCATGCTTCACAGTCACACCGGATCGTACAGGAGGAAATTTTTGGCCCTGTACTGGCCGTGCAGTCTTTCCGGACAGTAGAAGAAGTCATTGAAAAAGCCAATAATACCTATTATGGCCTTTCGGCCGGCGTATGGACAGACAAAGGCTCCAAAATTTTCAAACTTACCAACCAGATGCGAGCAGGGGTAATCTGGGCCAATACGTACAACAAATTTGACCCAACCGCTCCTTTTGGCGGATATAAAGAAAGTGGATTTGGCAGGGAAGGTGGGCTGCATGGATTATCTTCCTACCTCAAACTGAACTGATATGGCAAAAACAAAAACCACTGCCAACGGCAAAGAAACAGCGCATCAGGAAGAAACCCAGCCTGCGAAAGAACATCTCAGGCTCGATGTGCAGAAAACCTATAAACTCTATATCGGCGGAAAGTTTCCACGGACGGAGTCAGGGCGTTTTTACAAAGTAGAAAACCCGGAAGGTATCCTGCTGGCAAATCTTTGCCAGGCGTCGCGAAAGGATTTTCGCGATGCAGTAGTCAGTGCCCGAAATGCCCAGCCCGGCTGGGCTGCCCGCTCGGCCTACAATCGCGGGCAGATCATCTACCGCATGGCAGAAATGCTGGAGGGGAGAAAACAACAGTTTGAAACAGAACTGGTTGCGCTGGGCCAAACACCCGAAAACGCACGAAGGGAAGTAGAAGCGACCATAGACAGACTGGTCTATTATGCAGGCTGGACAGACAAATACCAGCAGATTTTCAGCGCAGTGAATCCGGTGGATTCTTCACACTTCAACTTTTCGGTGCTGGAGCCCATGGGCGTGATTTCTGTATTTGCACCCGAACCCCCCGGTTTGCTGGGATTGATTTCAGCCATCATTCCCGCCGTTGCGGGCGGCAATACCGTAATTGTCCTTGCATCCAATGCCGCACCTACATCTGCGATTTCCTTTGCGGAAGTACTCCAGACCTCCGACCTGCCGGGAGGGGTGATCAATATACTCACCGGATTCAAAAAAGAGCTGGTTTCTCACTTCTCCAGTCATAAGGATGTAAATGCCATGATTTACTGCGATGAAAACCGGGAGATGCTTACCGGCATTCGCGAGCGGGCAGCAGAAAATCTCAAGCGGGTAATTGCCTGGCAGCAGGCGGACTGGTTTTCACAGGAAGCCCAGGGGCCTTACTTTATCAGCGATACACAGGAGACAAAAACAACCTGGCATCCCATCGGACAGTAAAATTTGCAGATGCTATGTCCATAACCGACCGATTATCATCTTCGTTGGGCAGAAAAGATGAAGTTCCCAATCAGGAACTCGCGCAGGAAATCGCAGAAAATGAAGACCTCGCTGCGATCAAAGAACTGGTGGAAAATCTTCACCATAAGGATAAGTCTATCCAAAGCAACTGCATCAAAGTCCTGTATGAAATCGGGGAGAAAAAGCCGGTGCTGATTGCCCCTTTTGCAGACGACCTCATCACACTGCTCGACAGCAAAAACAATCGCCTGCAATGGGGCGCTATGACAGCGCTGGATGCAATTGCAGCTGAAAGCCCAAAGGCTGTTTATGAAGCCTTACCCAAAATCATCGCCGTAGCTGACAAAGGCTCTGTGATCACCAATGACCACTGCGTCGGAATTTTGATTAAACTCTGTGCCGTGAAAACGTATGAGGCAGATGCTTTTTCCCTGCTTATCGAGCGGCTGATCAAAAGCCCGACAAACCAGCTGCCCATGTATGCCGAAAGAGCTCTGCCCATTGTCAATGCCAACAATAAATCGCGCTTTATCGATACGCTTTCAGGCAGGTTGGGGGAAATAGAAAAAGACGCCAAACGAGTCCGGGTGGAGAAGGTGATAAAGCGGGTGGAAAAATATAAAAAATCGCACCTTTAAGACAGGAAGTTTTGTGAGAGATGAAATTCGTGGATTGTGAGAAAAAAGATGGAAGCGAAATTATATAAATCAGTATTAAAAAGCTTAAGCCTGCTTCCTGAAGCATACCTTGTTCAGGTGAATGCTTATTTAGAAAACTTAAGAAGTCGGATTTCACATAAAGAAAAAAACCTGTTAGCGATTCTTGCCCTGGCAGGGAGTTGGTCTGATATGCCTGAGTCAGATTTTAATGATTCTTTAAAGGAAGCCAGAGAAAGCGGTAATGAGTTGTTTGGCCGTGAAGTGGAATTATGAAACAGTAATATCAACGAGTTCCAAATCACCCACCCGGTCAAAATGTTTTCTATTAATGGTTGCTAGTTTCATGTTATTTTTAACTGCAGTTGCGGCTATTAATATATCAGGTATATCTATTAGTTTATTTCGGGCTTTGAGTTGTTTGAATATTTTTACAGCAAACGCATCCGTTTCACTATCAAAAGGAAGAACTGAGATTTGAGAGAAAAAACTTTCCCAAAATCCTAGTTGGTCAGTAGTACTGCCAGAAAAAATCTCATACTCTGTTATTACAGATACTGCAAAGATCTGATATGTTAAAGTTAATTTGTAAAAGACTGTATTTTCCTTCTTTTTCTTCCGGAAAAAATCAATCAGAATAGACGTATCCAGACAAATTATTTCTTTCGCCATTGGTTGAACATTTTCCTGTTTTCCACAAACATTTCATACTGCTCATCGGACATAGTAGGGGCCGTCAATAAAAATCGCTGAAAAGCAGAAATATCCTCATGTGGTTTTTCTTTTTCAAGAATACCTTTCGCATCTACCAGCAGCCTGGCGATCTGATTAACCGGTAATTGTCTGATAATTTCAATTACCTGCTCGTATGCTATTTTTATTTTCAATTCCATCTTTAAGTTTTGTTAGCATCTATGAGCTTAAATTTCTCAAAATTTACGAGGTTTTCCAAAATTACTTCTGATAGCCTCTATTGATTCCTCCGCGCCCCCACGCAGCATTCCTCCCCTTCCTTCCGTCATAGGAGAAAATCCTAATTCTCCAAAACCATGAACAAGCTAACCTTTATTTCTCTGTTCGCACTTCTGACTTTTGCTGCCTGTAAAGTGGCGCCGGTTGTACCTGACCCGGCAGAAAACAAAGACGCCGTCAATTTTGCCGCACCCGCAGTAGGGCAAAAATCCCTTTTCCTCCACTACACCACCACCTGCCAGCAGCTCAATAAAGATTTTGTATTTACCGGCGATACCCTCATCCTTGAAGTCATCGAAAAAAGCGGCCAAATCCACCTCCGTGAATCACTTACCCCCACCTCTCCCATGTATGTGAGCGGCGCTTTTCAACAACCCATAGAATACTCCCTGACCAGCGCCGGTGATTATGCGCTCATCCCCGACCGGTGGAACTCTGCACTGTTTTATTTTTATGGAAATGATACCCTGAGGCTCAATTACCCGACCGATGTCACGCTTGTCCAGAACGACTGCAAGCTCATGCTTTCCGGCGATCCCTTCATCGGTGATGAGGTGGGTTTTGTCAAATCTTTTGCGTTTGGCGACATCCGGCAAACCGACAAAACCGTCGTTTCCTGTATTCCTGTCATGCTTCAGCTCGATGCCTACCTCATCAGCGACGCCCGGCATCTCTACATGAGCCACACCGTCATCGACGATATGGGCCCCAACCATGCTAAGGTGCAAGGATGGGTTGGGATATAAGGAAATTTCGTATCTTTGTGATGTGGAAAAACAGCGACCGATTACCGACTGGTTGCCCATCACTGCGAAGGAAGTTCAGCAACGCGGATGGGAAGAACTGGATGTCATTTTGATATCCGGTGATGCATATGTAGATCATCCTGCCTTTGGCCCGGCGGTCATCGGCCGTATCCTCGAACATGCGGGGTATCGCGTGGCGATCATTCCCCAACCCAACTGGCAGGACGACCTCCGCGACTTCAAAAAATTTGGGCGCCCAAGGCTGTTTTTTGGCGTTTCCTCCGGCTGTATGGATTCGATGGTCAATCACTACACCGCCAATAAACGCCGCCGATCCACAGACGCTTATACTCCCGGTGGAGAAGCGGGCTTTCGCCCCGACTACGCCGTCAATGTCTATACCCGTATCCTTAAACAGCTCTATCCCGATGTGCCGGTGCTGATCGGTGGCATTGAGGCTTCGCTGAGAAGGGTTTCTCATTACGATTATTGGGCAGATAAACTGTTTCCCTCCATCCTCGAAACCAGCGGCGCCGATATGCTGGTCTATGGCATGGGGGAACAACCGCTCAATGAAATCATGAAATTGCTGGCAAAAGGGGTTCCATTCAACTCCCTGAGAACCATTCCCCAGACCGCTTTTCTGGCTGAATCGGCAGATAAAGTACCCAAAAACAAAAACTGGACCGACGTCGAAATCGCCTCGCACGAAACCTGTCTGGAAGACAAAATCCGCTACGCCGCCAATTTTAAAATCATCGAGCAGGAGTCCAACAAAGTGCAGGCGCGGCGCATTCTTCAGGGGATAGGCGAAAAAATGCTGGTGGTCAATCCGCCCTATCCGCCGATGGTGGAAAACGAAATTGACGCTTCGTTTGACCTTCCATTTACCCGCCAGCCACACCCCAAATACAACAAACGCGGCACCATCCCGGCCTATGAGATGATCCGCTTTTCGATCAATATGCACCGCGGATGTTTTGGCGGATGCAGTTTCTGTACGATCTCAGCGCATCAGGGCAAGTTTATCGCTTCGCGCTCGAAAGAGTCCATCATGAAAGAGGTGGATGCAGTGACGAAAATGCCCGACTTCAAGGGCTATATCAGCGACCTGGGCGGCCCTTCGGCCAATATGTACAAGATGAAAGGCAAGGTACAGGAAATCTGCGACCGTTGCAGCAGTCCGTCTTGTATTCATCCTGTGGTTTGCCACAACCTCGACACGAGCCATAAGCCCCTGACCGAAATCTATAAAGAAGCGGCGGCACACCCTAAGGTGAAAAAAGCATTTGTCGGCAGTGGAATTCGTTATGACTTGTTGACCAAATCCTACAACAAGCAGGGCGACGCGGACGATATCGAGGACTACATGCAGCAACTGGTAAAAAACCATATTTCAGGCCGGCTGAAAGTCGCGCCGGAGCATACCTCCGACGATACGCTGCATATCATGCGGAAACCGCCGTTTAAACATTTTCACGAGTTTAAGAAAAACTACGACCGCATTAATGAGGAGAACGATATGGAGCAGCCCTTGATTCCGTATTTTATCTCCAGTCATCCCGGTTGCAAGGAACAGGACATGGCCAATCTGGCTGCTGAGACCAAAGACATGGGTTTCCGGCTGGAGCAGGTACAGGGATTTACCCCGACGCCGATGACCGTTGCGGAAGTGATTTATTATACAGGCGTACACCCCTATACCCTGAAGCCCATTTACACCGCCAAAACCGAGGAAGAAAAACGCAACCAGCATTTATTTTTCTTCTGGTACAAACCCGAAAACCAGGCCAAAATCAAGGACAAACTCCTACGGCTTGACAGGCGCGACCTGGCGGAGAGATTGGTGGGGAAGAAGTAAGGGGAATAGAAACAGAGAATCTTTGTGCCTGATGTGTTTTATGCTAAACCTTACAGAAAAACCACAGAGGTCACCGCACCAAGGTTTCGTTGATAACGGATTTCACCTCTTTGATTTCAGGCTGGGAGAGACGGCCCAGTTTTTTGATAATTCGCTGCTTATCAACTGTTCTGACCTGATCAATCACTATCCAGCCGATTTTGTTTTCGTGTTTGAACTCTATTCTGGTGGGATATTTTTTTGATTGTGTTGTCATTGGAGCAATGATAATAGTCCGGAGATATTTGTTCATCTCATCCGGAGAAATTATGACATAGGGGCGTGTTTTTTTGATCTCGCTTCCCACTGTCGGATCAAGATTGACCAGCACAATTTCGTATTGCTTCAAATCCATTCGTCAAAATTTTCATCTTCAAACACCTCATCCATCAATAGCTGATCTGCCCCCTCGTCATGCATTTCCTCAAAAGCTTCTTACCAGGATTTGCGACCTGATTTTTTCTTTGCCAGACAGTTGTGATCTCGGGGGGAAGTGAGGATATTGGACTCAGTCAATAAGGACATAAACGCTACGCGTAGCGTTTATATGGATGTTGGCAGCAATAAAACAGAGCCCTACGACAATGATAAATTATAACTTGATTTAATGGATTGGAGATATAATACGATATGGTTTGACCATATTGACCAAAACAATATTTTTCACTGTGATTATAAGGATAATCGAGTGACAAAAACTGATTTTGATAAAGTTGAGTATGCCAAGACTTTTCACTTTAAGCATAAAGGATTGGCATTTGACCAGTTACCGCAATCGGATAGACTTCTATACTTGGAGATGAATTGGGCAAATTTCAAGGATTTAAGCGGTATTGAGAAATTTAATAATTTAAAAAGGTTGGAGTTGCATTATTGTCTTAAACTTGCGAATGATAAAGGGATTTCCTCACTAAAAGACTCGTTGGAATTTTTGCATATTAATCAATCCAAAAAATTTATTCCAACTCCAGAACTATTTGAACTTAAGAATTTAAAAGTATTATGCTTAAATGTATGTGCGCCACTTGACAATCTAAAATTTCTTAGCAATTTCCCCAAACTGATTGATTTTAGATTTGTAGATACAAAAATTCTTGATGGAGACTTAACTCCGATTATTGAACATCCAACAATTAGGACAGTAGGATTCTTAAATAAAAGACATTATAATTTAACAGATAAAGAATTGAATGCTAAACTTGATTTAAAATCCTCTGTAGATTATAAGGAATTCGTTTATAGAGATGAAGATAAACATAGGACATATAAATACAAATATGAATAAATTACTGCTGCCAACACATGGTATAGTGCATGCGGGTTTCAGTGGTTTGCGAGAGTTTGTGGCTCGTAAAAAAGGTTAGTGTAAACTGATAGGAAAGTGCTTCGTAATCCCGCACGACACCATACCATAAAACGTTAGGTGTAATAAAAACGAATATGAGAATTAAGATTTTGACAACTTTAATATTGATAGGCTTGACAGTTTGCGGTAATGCTCAAGACGGTTTTGGGTCAATGGCATTTGATGGAAAAGTCTACCGTGGGATAGTTGAGAACATAGATAAAGCAGATTCGGTTTATGGAATGAGTTTGTGGTATTCACAAGACGAGCCTTTGGCTCAACTTGCCAAATTTAATAATCTCACATATTTAAATTTAGGAGGACAAAAGCCGTTGCCTCTTGATTCAATATTCCAATACATACAAAACACTAAAATTGAACATCTAATGATGTATAAGTGTGAGGTCTCTCAAATAAATAAGAATATATCTTATCTAAAAGGGTTGAATAAAATCTCCTTATCCAATAATCTTGTAAAAGACTCGCTCAGTTTTATTAATCTTGGATCGTTACCCAATTTAGAATTTCTAGATATCAGGCGAAATGACATTCAAACAATCCCAAATACATTTTGCAATCTCGTGAATCTAAGATACCTGCAAATTTCAGGAAACAAGCTAAGCGAACTACCAGACTCGTTTGGCCGTTTAAATCAATTAGAAGAGTTGCAAATATGGTCAAATGATTTGCAGGTATTGCCAGAGTCTTTCGGTAATCTGAGTAAGCTTAAGGTGGTTTCATTCGCATACAACAAAAGATTTGAACTATCTAAAAACGTTCAAGTTCTAAGCCGTTTGCCAAATTTAAAAGAGCTAAATCTTTTAAGCACTGGCCTTACAAGTATACCGTCAAACATAAATCAAATATCTAGTTTAGAAATATTAGACATTGGCAATAATCCAAAGTTAGAATTAACCCAAGCTTTTGAATCACTATCAAATTGTAGAACATTAAAGCATTTAGGTTTAGGTGTATTGGACATCCGCAGCCTCCCAGAATCATTTAAGCAATTGGATCAGATTGAAAGTATCGACTTAGATGCAAATAGGTCAATGAACTTTGAAAAAGTTTTCTCAACTATTTCTAAAACTGCCAAAATAAAGTCAATATCAATGTCTATGTGCGAATTAAGGCAAATACCCATTTCGATTTTAAAATTGAAATATCTTGAAGAATTATCAATTCGTCAGAATTCTTTTGATTTAGCTAACGAAATAGCTGTATTATCTAAGATTAAACATCTAAGGAAAATAAACGCATCATTTAATCAAGCCTTTAACGTCACTGAAGAATTTAAAAACTTAAGTCACCTTGAAGAGTTGGTTATTCAAGGTGTTAAATTAAGTGATCAGGATTTGATAAGATTGCAATCATATCTCCCCAAAACCAAAATTATAAATTGAATAAAACACCTAACACTATATATGAAATCATAGCACCCTGCGGGATGCTACGCTTCATATATTAAACGTTGCCCACAATATTTTCCAAAATGTTTTTATTGACAGAAGACAAATTAAGCATTGGACAAGAAACTGTTGTTGACAGTTTTCCGGCCTCTATTGACAAAGGAGTAGTTTTTGAAGATGATGGACAAACCGGATATTTTTATGCAATTGAGAAATCAGACGCAACAGCTTTAATGATTCTGGACGCTGTACATGTTTATGACGTTGCATCTGTAGTCCATAAAAATGTGCCATCTGAAATAAAAATATTCTGGACAGATGATCTTTCTAAATCTGCTTTGATCATCAACGACTATTGTCATGCAATTATAGATTTTAAAAATGAAATTGGACTTTGTAGAAATGGATTTCCAGAAAGTAAAAATTGGACCAGGCGACAAAGAAAACTGACGGACAAAGAAGTTGAACAATTCTTCAGAGAATGAAAAAACTGTGCACAGCATTATGCTTCTTTAATGCTGATGTTCAGAATAGGGATAAAGTTTGTTCTATGACACTCCATGACAGAGAAATAATTTTCATTTTATACTCGACAGAGAGAAATTGGGCAGATGACTTACCCAAGTCAAACTGGCTATGCATCCTCGTAGACAACGGACAACCGCGGAACTATGTTGCTGAAGTAATTTCAAAAATCATCAACAATGACGTTTGCTGGGTTTCTACTGTTGGACAGGCTTGTGAACGAAATCACGACTTGATTGACGAGGAGATTGTGTACAGACAATTGGACATTGAAGACTTGTATTTACCGAAACACGATATAATGACCACCTGGCATCATGACTTTGATGAAGGAGTTTGGTTCTCAATTTTTGCGGCCAATGATGAAGACATTTTGATTGACAAAGTCGTAATTCTCGACATGACAGAAGGACAAGAAAAGGAAAGAATTGAAAACCTGCTTGAGAAGTACAATGTGATGAGATAGGAATTTTGCCAGGGCAAAATACCGATACAAAATTATAAATCGGGATATAGGGACTTTTGGGAAGGAGTAGAGAAACCACAATGACCACAAGGCCCGCACTAAGTTCAGGAAGGACTTTTCATCGTGATCTAAGTGGTTTTCTTTGTATCCTTGTTGCCTTCTTTGTGTATCTGCCTATGCAGATGGTTCTATTCTATGTCCTAATAAATTTATAATTCCGTCGGCAAAAATCACCAAAACCTCTACCGCTACAGCCTTGTGTGATATTATATACCTGCCTTTTTCTCCGCCAAATAGTTGTGATTTCGGGGGAAAGGAAGGATATTCGGAAGTGTCAAGAAGGGCATGTTAGGAACAAAAAACGACAACGAATAATGAAAACAATACTGACATTTATTGTAGTGACGGTAGCAGCTTTAGTTTTCGGAAAGGCAGAAATTTCAACTAAGTTCCAACAGACGAATTCAATGAAACTTACCCCTCATTGGCGGAGGCTAAGAAATCATGGCAATCAAACTGAGCGTTTCAATGAACTTCATCAAAACAGACATTTCAAAAATAAATAATTGCCACTTTTAAACCGTGGGGTTTAAACTATGCATTTAGCAGACAACAACTATAAACAATGGTTTGAAAACATAAAGCAGAAAATAAAATCTGCCCAACTGAAAGCAGCCATAAGCGTAAACACCCAGCTTATAGAATTATACTGGGACTTGGGAAAAGACATTGTAAACAAGCAAAACGAAGCCAACTGGGGCGATGCTGTTTTAGAGCAGCTTGCCGTTGACTTACGTTTGAGTTTCCCGAATATCAATGGTTTTTCGCGCAGAAATCTATATGCCATCAGGCAATGGTATCTGTTTTACAGCCAAGAGTTCCCAATTGTGCCACAGCTTGTGGCACAAATCCCCTGGGGGCATAATCGACTGATAATAAGCAAAATAAAAAATGTGGAACAGGCTCTTTTTTATTGTCGTGCAACCATGGCAAACAGTTGGAGCAGAGACAATTTAGATATAGCTATTAAAAATAAATATTATGAAACCAAAGGCAAATCCATAACCAATTTCCAGCACACGCTCCCACAACCACAATCTGAACTGGCAACAGAAACCCTTAGAAACCCCTATAATCTCGACTTTTTAGGTTTAGAAAATGATGCTTTGGAACGGGAAATCGAAAACGCAATGATGGAACACATTACCCGCTTTTTGATAGAATTGGGCAAGGGTTTTGCCTTTGTTGGGCGGCAATATCAACTCATTGTAAGTGAAAATGAGTATTACTTAGACCTTTTGTTTTATCACCTGCAACTGCGCTGTTTTGTGGTTATTGAACTAAAAGCAGGAAAATTCAAACCTGAATATGCTGGTAAACTTAACTTTTACTTGTCAGCAGTTGATAGCCAACTGAAACACGAAAGCGATAATCCGAGTATTGGACTTATTTTATGCAAACACAAAGATAAGGTAGAAGCAGAATACACCCTTCGGGACATCAATAAACCCATTGGCATCAGCGAATATATTTTAACACAAGCCTTACCAAAAGATTTCCAAAACCAGTTGCCCACAGTTGAGCAATTAGAAAACCAATTACAGGATAAAGACCAATGAGCGATAACATGTTTGACGACATTAAGCAAATCATCGAGCAGTTTAACGATAGTATAAAACAGCAACTGCCTTTGTTGGAAAGCGAAGTAAACACGCTTATTTCCAGTAAAACAACTAACGGCAATGCAATTGAATGTTATTTGGACACATTGGTTTCGCTTACCATTCACGGCTTAGCCAATGATTTGTTTATCCGCTTGTTGGAGTATTACAAAACAATTGATCCAGAAGGCGCACAATTTTATTGGAACGAATACGACAAATTCACAGAAGAAAAATGAGATACGGCTCTGTGAACAACGAAATATTCATATACTCAAACCCGCAGGACAACGTCAAAAATATGTTCGTTTAGAAGAGGAACCCGTTTGGATGTTGTGGTGCATTTAAAAACAGAATTATAAAGTAATTGGGAGAAAGTGATCTTTCCGAAGCGAAGCAGAAACCATCTGCCTGGGCAGACTCACAAAGGCCTCAAGGAAACTGCGCTTTGTGTCCCTTGTGGCTTCCTGGTGTCCCTGGTGGTTTATCCCAATATGTTTATAATTCCGATTTGAGGGGAAGTTGACTTCTTCGAAATGGGCAAAGATTGCTGAATGTTCAAAGGATACAGCGATTAGAGATATTAACGACTTGATAGATAAAGACATATTACAAAAAAACCAGCGGGAGGAAGAAGTACCAATTATGAACTAAAGAAATGAAAAAGTGCCTTGCTACTTATTCGCCAGGCAGTTATGAATCCATATAAAAAATGAGGTGGTCCCCAATCTTTTGACAGAATTGGAAACCACCTCAAAGTATCTACAGCAGGTTTACTACTTAGACAAAATCATTCTCTTAGAGGCCACAAAATTTTGACCGTTTACACCTGTAACATTGATCTGATAGATATAGATACCACTGCTAAGGTTTGAAGCATCAAAATTAAATTCATGTGTACCTGAGGCCAATCTGCTTTCAGTCAATTCAAATACTTTCTGACCAAAAAGGTTGGATACACTCAGTGTAACTGAATTTGCGGGCTGGAGTAAACCAAACTGGATGGTGGTAGTCTGGTTAAATGGGTTCGGATAGTTGCTCAAAGCATAAATTTGCGTCGGCAGCACTTTGTCAATAGAAGTAGCCCATGGAACAATCATCGGCGTGTTATCCATAGTAAGAGGATCGTAAACTGCGGTAGCATTTGCCATTGAATCTCTGATTGCTGCTACAATATTCGCTCTGCCGGCTATATAGTCTGCTTTTCTATCAGGGAACCAGTTCAAATCACCCAGCGGTAATCCGTCTGTTCCAGCTGTCTGCATATATGTATTTGAGTAACTCAGGTCAAATGCCGGAGGCCAGCTAAGTACGGGCAAGCCATTTCCATCAAATGATACGGGTGAAGTAACACGCCAGTCAGGCCAGGTTCCTGATTGGTTATACCAGTGGGAATTTATATAACTAACGATCGAATCTGTATTTCCGGGATGAACAGTAAATCCGGGATCCCGTTCGGCGTAGTTTGTACCAATGGTATAATTATCATCAATTGTGATAAATGAGTCCACATCAGCATGTTCCCACAAAAGGCCGGGAGCAATAGAATCACCACCAGATGTGGTAAACCAATCTAAAATTTTCTGCTCGCGATAAAACAGGTTTTGACCTAAATACAGTGAAATACTGTCCAGCTTGGTTTTGGAATCGGCAAAATAATTCCATGTGGTAAAATGCGAATCATAGGTATTGCTGGGAGTTGCTGCATTTTCATTTTTACGGCCTACAAACAGCCAGTTATAAAAAATATTATTGGCAGTGATCATCTCGAAAGCGCGCTGCTCGTGGCCATTTACCGTTTGATTGAGATAGGTGTTGTGCATCTCATGAATTTTGGCATTGTGCCACGGGCCACTATTGCCTGTCAAACGACCGGAGTTTACAACTGAGTTGTTTTCAATCACGACATTATTACAAGCCACATCCATACGGAGCGGGAAGCCACCGAAAGGATTAAAAAGTGGGCGAACGCCATTGATGAATACACAGTCGGTGATCAGGGTGCTATCGCCTTTAAACTGGTTTCTGAGTGCAAAATCCCGCCAGTCAGTAAATACGCAGTTCACTGCCATCATTTTGCTACCACCGGTATTTGCGACGAAGTTACCACTAATCTCACCGTTGCTGTTTGTACCACTAAAAAGAACATTCTTGAGGGTCAGTGATCCTCCGGCTTTAATTTCAAAGAAAGTTCTTGCAGTACCGTCAGCGGCAGGTGTATTTACCAAAACGGGAGGGGTGGTTTGATCCATAATCCAGGTATCATCAGGCCCCACGATGGTTACATCAAATGTCAAGTCAATACGGCCGTCAAACGCGTAATATTGACCAGCAGCAACTGTGTAAACACCCGGGCCGGTTATCTGCGTATTGACGAACGAGTTTGGATCCAAAGCTGTTTGTGCAGTTGAAACTGTAAACAGTCCAACCAGAAACACAAACACAAATGAAAGAGTAATAGCTTTTTTCATAATAAGTACGATTTAAAAAAGGTCATTAAGTTAAGGTTTAAATTATTGAAATCCGTAGCGAATCCCTATGTCAATGGTTCTTCCATAATATTGCACAGAAGAAAGTTTTTGTAATACACTTATAAACGAACGATCGGCTGCGTTGGAAATATTATTGGCATTCATATACAACTGGAATCGTCCATTCAGCCAGGGTAGTTTCTGGTAAGCGGTAAAATCCCAACGTCTGTAAGCAGCCGTATAGGCATCCAGTTCATCGTAAGTTCTGTTTACACCCGTCAGAATATTATCCTGATATACGAAGGATAAACGAGCCGAAAAACCGCCGACATCATAACCTAATGTAAAGTTAAATACATCATTGGGCTGATTAGGCATCCTGCCTGCTCGTGTGGAATCGACAAATATGGTTTGCGCAAATGGCCCTGTTCCTAACTTAACCGATGTCTGATAGGGATAAGTGGTTTCTGAGTTGATATGGGTATAGTTAACATTTAAGACAAAACCCTTAAGGAATGAGGGCAGATACCAGAAATGCGTTTGCCAGTCCAGCTCAAATCCCTTGACATAAGAAATACCATCGAGATTCATCCAGGTATTAACAACCGTTTGCTGGGTTGGTGTTAAATTAAATCTGTTATCAATTCTTGCCGGATCTTTGGTTCTAAAACTGGTAGTAACAATTAAATTGTCAATCTCTTTGTAAAAATATCCGGCAGTAAACAAACCAATGCGATTTTTATAAACCGAAGCATAAACATCATAGTTTTGAGATATGGCTGGCAGAAGGACCGGATTACCTAAATCCAGCGCAGGGCCACTGTACGAATCATAATACATATAGGGAGAAATAGCCCTGTAATCGGGATATATGATACTTTTTGTTCGGGCCAGACGAACATCCAGCCAGCTCACCGGCTTCACACGAGCCTGGAGCTGAGGAAACCAGTTTTGGCCCTTGTTATTGTCTGCGGACAGCTCTGAATTTCTGAAATCTTCCGGGTTGGGGCCGAATCTTTCTGTCAGGAATGAATTGTAACCAAAGGCAAAATTTTCATACCTGATACCGGGAAAGAGTGTGACATATTTGCCAACGTTAATCTCTGACATGGCATAAAAGGCATAAAGGTCTTTTTTGTAGGTATAATCATACTGAATCGATTCTTTTACTGCCTTGAGATAATAACCACTATTAACGGCTAAATCCTCATAGTGATTCATTTTCCAGATATCCGCTTTATAAAATAAATCATTAACGCCTTCTTCCCCTGCAAGGAAATTTCCCACTTTATAGGAAGGATCTTCAAACAGAAAAGCCCTGATTCCGAGATTCTGATCGAGATTTTCCAGACCCAAATCTGTCCAAAGCGAATCTTTTAATACCCTTACAAATTCTTCCCCCCAGAAGTTCCGGTCGGGTTGGCTAAAATGTTGTGTTTCATCATTATTTCTGACATTGCGCACATATTTACCGCCAAATTTTATTTTACCCGAAACCGCTTTTGAAAGGCTAAAAGGAACATTAACATTGAGCATTGCCTCCTGGGCGGACTCCTGAACATCCCGCTCTAAAGTGGTAAAATTTGTCACCCGCTTCGCACTGGTTCCCTGAATAATTTTAGCAGCGCTTAACAACTCATTGGGTGTTGCTTTAACAGGTTCATCCAGCGATGGCGTTGTAAAACCGGCTTCGTTTTGGGCAATCCCTATATTCATTCTAAGGTCGCCGGGGTTGTATTGTTTGGAAATGGAATTGGAAACGGAGAAATCAACAGTAAAAAAAGAAAATTTAAATTCTCCCTGAAGCGCATTACTAAGCACCGTATTGCTCATCTCTCTGTCTGCTGCAAATCCTGACCATTGATTCCCGATAAGGGTAAGTGAATTTTGCTGCTCTATCTGATGCTGATAAAGGTTACTTACAAAATTGTTCATAAGTATGGAGCCCTTTTTAAACTGATAGTCAAGCACTAATCCTCCTCCCAATCTTTGTCTTTCCGTAACTCTGTCGCTGATGCTCACCTGGTTGAGGTCGATCGGAATAAACCCGCCGTCCAGTGAATCTTCTTCGTTTAATGCATAACCGGCATTCAGGACATCAGAATTTCTATTGAAATTATCTAAGTACCCGGAAACCTGCACCCCAAGCTTCTTCTTAAAAAACCGGTTACTAAGCAAACCGTTTACCCGGTAGTTTCCATAGGTATTTGCCTGGGAGCCATATCCCCCCTGCAGCCCGATATTGCTTCTGAATCCTTCAGGCGCCTTCGCAATTTTGAGATTAACGGTTCCCCCCACCGCATCTGCATCCATATCGGGTGTCAAAGCTTTGGTAACTTCAATACCGCTAAGGATGTTGGGAGCAATCATGTTCAAATCCACACTTCGGTCATCCCGGTCTGTTGACTGCATGCGCACCCCATTGACCATCGTCACATTATATTGTGGCGAGATACCCCGGACAGACACCTTCTGGCCCTCCCCTCCATTTCTGATCAGGGAGATACCGGGAAGCCTTGATACGGATTCTGCGGCATTTACATCCGGAACATCTCTTATCCGGTCTGCGGATACAACATTTTTGATGGTATTAGAGGCCAACTGCTCGTTGATAGCATTTAGCTGACCGGAAGCCTGGGCAGAGATTTCTACTTCTTTACCCTGAACACCGACGTAATCTAATTCAACATTGACTTCCAGCGTTTTTCCCGCAGCTACGGAGACGGGTATTTTTTGCTCTACATAACCAATGTATTTGATCACCAACTGATAATCTCCTACAGGAATCTGCCTAAGAATGAATTCCCCATCATCATTAGTAGAGGCGCCATGACTGGTTCCTTCCAATCGAACACCCGCAAACGGAATCTTTTCACCGGATGCTTTTTCAACTACTGATCCCGAAATATTACCGGACCCTTGTGCATAAATGGAGTGTATTCCCATAAAAAATACTCCAAGCACCAAACAGAAAAGAGAAGTGGCTGATTTAGACATTGACTTAGTATTTGAGTGATCTATATTTTTGCCCCAGCACGTATTTAAGAAAGCGTTAATCAGGTATTACGTTTTCTAAAAGTAGATTTTCTGACCTTAGAAAAAAGTTAAAACTCATGAGCAATCGTTTGCTTAGAACAAATTCTGCCCATAACCCGTTTCAAATCGGGAATATTTGATGGTTTACAATTGGGAATTAATGAGCGGTTCACGTTTTTCTGCATAGCCGGAAATATTTTCAATAAATTCCTCATAGCCGCGCGGTATTACTGAAAGTTCGGAAAAAAAAATTGCACCCACAACAACAGGAGTGCCTTTTTGGATATTACCCTATCCTACCCCACAGCCTCCGCAGCTTCTTTCCCTGTCACAAATGCGCCTTCCATAAATCCTTGCCACTCAGCGATATGCTCACCAGCGAAATGGATATGCCGGAAAGGTTTGTGCAGTACAGGCAACAGGGTAAACCACTGGTTGGTATCGTAAATCGCATAAGCACCCTGAGTGAGCGGGTCATTGCCCCAGTAATATCCGGCAACTTTCAGAATATAATCATCCACTTTTCCGAAGGGAATATCCAGGGCTTCGGCGACCATTTTTTTGCGCTGTTGGGGGCTCATTTTGGACATGAGATAAGCTTTATCACCGGTGGCGTAAGCTGTAAGAACACCTTCTTTTCCGGGTTGGAGTTTGGTTGAATGGAAAAAGTAATGGGCAGGTGTGTCGGTGATCAGGTCAAATGCCTCTTCTTTCCAGAACCTTTCGGAAAACAGCACGCTGAATTTCATAATCCGGCAGTACTGAAGTGCAGAAATGGCTTCCTGTTTGGCTTCCGGAAAAGCGGGCTCCCACTGGATCTGAGAAATGGCAAAAGTCGGAAGCGTACAGATTACTTTGTCTGCGGTGAAGGTTTTTCCGTTTTCGCAGGTAACGGTTACCCTTCCCGACGATTGGCTTACACGGGTAACTTTATGGCTGGTGTGAATATTTTCCCGGCCGGTTTTGTCTGCAAGTTTTTCGATGATCTTCGAATTTCCCCCTTTGACGATATAGTCCATTTCATTTTTGGGGCTGGAATAGGCGTATTCAGAAAGCGCGGAAAAAGCCGAAACATTGCGGATAGTCTCCCCAAAATCAGTGCTGTCGAGCAATTCACGGATTTCGAGGTCGCGCTCAGAAAGACCGAGCGTTTTGAGATAACGCCACCAGTCTGTCGTATCGAGCGATTTTTCTTCCTTCGCAGAAGCCGAGGTGAAGGCCTTGAGTTGTTCTTCCAGTTTTTTGTGGCCGGCCTCCCATGACCAGTCATTGGCTTTACTGTAAGAGCCATTGAGAAGGAGCGCCGTATCAAAGCGGTGATCGAGAATTTCGAGACCAAAAGATTCGCAGAGACTCAGCAATTCGGTATGCGATTCGCCAATCCATTCAGCGCCAAGCTCAACCGTGAGGCCATTTTCAGGGGAAATAGTATGACTGTTGACCCTGCCCCCGATGCGGTTACGAGCTTCGAGGACGGTGTATTTTGCACCCATTTCCTGAAGCCGCAGGGCTGCACCGAGGCCGGCCAATCCGGCTCCAAGGATAATGACCTCTGGTTGGCGCTGAATGTAAGGAGCCGCCGAAATCGCCGGTAAGCCGGCAGCCAGAATTGATCCTGTCTTGATGAAGTCTCTGCGTCTCATGATCTTAAGCGTTGAGGGTGTATTCTACCGAAATCTCCGTATTGAGGAGTTTGGAAATAGGGCAGTTCAATTCTGCGTCTTTTACCAGTTCGGCAAACTTTTCTTCAGAAATCCCGGGTACTTTAGCAGAAAGCGTAAGCTGAGAACTTGTCACCGCTCCGTTTTCGAGGGTAATAATACAGCGGGTTTCCAACTGGTCGGGGATAAACCCGGCTCCGCTGAGGTTGAAGCTGAGTTTCATGGTAAAACATCCGGAATGCGCAGCGGCAATCAGTTCTTCAGGGTTTGTGCCCACACCATTTTCAAAACGAGAACTAAAGGAATACTGTGTCTGATTTAGCACTGTACTTTGGGTGGAAAGATGCCCATGGCCTTCTTTTCCGGTGCCCTGCCAGAAAGCAGTTGCTGATCTTTTCATAGGTAATATATGGATTGATGTGAAAAAATAAATGCGTTAGCTACCCAATAGCAATCGACTCACAAATATAATTGGGAATAATGCCGTAGGCTTCAATGAGTATTTCGGCGCGGTTGGGAAGGGTATTGCCTGAAAGAACCAGGGCCGTATCCATCCCAAACTTATTCCCTCCCATAATATCTGTGTGAAGGGTATCTCCTACCATCAGGATTTCATTCTTTTGAATGGGGCGCTCTTTCTGAATATGTTCGAAAGCAAAGTTAAACATTTGCGCATCAGGTTTACCAAAACGGATAAATTTCTTTCCCACAATATGCTCCATCATATTGGCAATAGACCCTACCGCTACGGCAAGGTCGTATTTTGAAACCGGGTATGCAGCATCTGTATTGGCGACGATGACAGGCATATTTTTGATACGCACGAGGTTAATCGCCTTATTGATGTCGTGATTCCAGTCATATCCTTCATCGTCGAGGAGGACAAGCGCACTGATCTTGTCAGCATCTTCGAGTTCCAGATCGCGAATGGATATAGCCTTCAACCCAATGGCCTCCACATAATGCGCAGATTGCGGTGTACCCAGATAAGCGATAACGCCTGATTTGACTTTAAGCCGGAGGTATTCGCGGGCGATCATTCCGGAGGAAATGATTTTATGCTCATTGATCTCCGCGATCCCCCGCTCCTGATATACTGATGCAAGGGCCAGCGGGCTCCGGGATGCATCATTGGTAAGGATATAAAAATCGATATCATTTTCCTTGAGAAACTGGAAGGTCTGTTCTACTCCGGGAATCAACCCTTTATGGTTTTTCAGCACACCATAAGCATCAAAGAAAATGGCGCGGTAATTCTGAGCGACTGACTTAAAATCGTGTAAATGCATGAATGCGTTCGGTTATAGATTTAATGCCTGAAGAATGGGGGCAGGATCAAATTGAGCGTCGAGTGAGGGCAAATATAGTTCATAAGCTTCTTTTTGTAGTTTGCCCGCATAAAAACTATGGAAAAAGTGTTTTCCGTACTTAATGACATAGTTAAGGATAAAAAAACGAAAAGCTTCTTTAATAAATAATACTTCCGCTTCGCTGAGCGGGTAAATCTCGTGATACGATTTCAGAAACAGCAAAAACCGGTCTTCCATTAGTGGAGAAACGAGATAACTGAAAACGGTCCGGTCTCCGGCATCAGATACTACACGGCTAAAAAAGTAGAAATCCAGCACACGGGAGGCCATTCGAAACCAGTCATAATCCCAGCGACTGTAAAATTGGCCATTTTCCCTGATCGAGAAGTTGCCAATGTTCCAGTCAACAAATACCGGAAGCTTGAGGAAGTTGTTGTAACCGATTTTTTCAGTATTGGTCAGAAACAACTCACATTGACTTTTGATCTGATCTATCTGCAGGCGGTATTCAAACCGGCCTGCACCGGTTTCGAGGATATTTTGCAGGTCGATGATATCAGACTGAACCGTCTTGGAAGAAGCCGGAAGCTGAGAGACAATGGACGCACAAGCTTTATGAAAAAGCGCAACCTGCTGCCCCAGCGTGATAATATGGGCATCGTCAAGCCTGCGGGGCATTTTTTGTTTGATGTGTATGGCCTGATAAAAAACCACCCATACGTCCTGAATTTCATCTTTAAAGCGGTAGGTAAACACTTCCCCCTCTTTCAGCAGAGAATGAGCGAGAAATTTGCTGAAAGGTTTGGGCAGACTATTGGCGAGAACATTGATAATGGTGTGGTCTTCCTTGAAATGTTCGTATTTGCCAAAGTAGGAGAGTTTGGCGATAACAAAGCGCTTTTTGCCCTGAAGTTTCACCTTATAGACATGGTTGGTAGAGACTTTGGCGCTGATGTCGGTGATAGATTTGACCGGCGTTTTGGGATCATACGCCTTCCAGGCTTCGGCGACGATCATGGGAAAATCAATAAGTTTCATAAGGGGCGTAGTTTGAATGCAAAGATGATAAAAAGGATGGGGAAAGTTGATAGATAAAAATCTTTACAAAATGTTTAGTTATGACTAAACATTTTGTAAATTTGTAAGTATAGAATGATTGAAAGCACAATACAATGCTGACGTTTTATGCCCAGGTTCACCATTAAAGAAATAGAAGAAGTCAGCGGAAACCGTGTTCGCATTTACAAACTTTTCAGAGATGATCACTGCGAGTTTGATGAATTTTGTATGGAGATAAGAAAGGAAGGAAACCTGGAGGCTCAGTTCGCTGTTATTCAGAATCGTTTGGAAGACGTTGCGAATATGCGACTACTTCCTGTCTCAAAATTTCGGGATATAACGCCTTCAAAGAGCAGGATAAAAGAATATTAAGTTAAAACCCGGGACCTGAGAGTGTATTTATTTTATGAAGAACTTCATGGCAAAATCATAGCTTGTGCGGGGAAAAAATCAACACAGAAAAAAGACATAAAAAGATTCAGGAGAATCATTCATGAATATTTTGAAAGCCGGAATTAAAGCAAATCATAATCCTATGTTTAAGAAAGAAGAACTCAAAAAATACCCTGAGTATTGGCTGGAAGGCATTCAGAATGAACTGTTTCGCCAGCTACATGCATATATGGAAAAAGAAGGGCTTAATCAGACTCAACTGGCAACCCGGCTGGGAGTTACCAAAGGGTATATTTCACAGATACTGAATGGTAACTTTAATTTTACTATAAAAAAGCTCGTAGAGCTATTACTCTCCATCGGGAAGGTTCCGGAGTTTAGGGTTTTGTCGGTGAATGAATTTCTTTCCGGAAAAAATTTAGAAACGATTACGATTCGCAATGCAAATGAAATGCTAACCAGCATTCCTATACAATCAAAGAATAATACAGGCAGGATCATCCGTATGAGTACGGTTTACGCTCAATCTAATATAGCCTCAGAGCCAGAATTATTAGAATATGGATCAGAACAGATAAAACATTATGCATAAGGAGATGGAAGAAAGCCGGAACCTAAAAATAGAGTTAGGAATTCAGTCTGTGAAGGTACGCGAGTTTTTAAATAAACCAGATACTTCGCCTTCTGAGGGTGAATTGAAAATAAGCTATAACTTTTCCCTCACGGTTGAAGCAGCGCGCGATGTATTAATTATTACTGTAGGGGTATTTTACTGGAAAGAATCACCTGATAACAGGTTATTTTCTCTAACTGTGGACAATACCTTCCTTGTTAAAGATTTGGCTTCTTTCCAAAAGGGAATATCTTATGAAATTCCCGATTCAATTATCCATACATTATTATCAATTTCGATTTCTCATACAAGGGGCTTGCTCGCGCATTATAGCTCAGGGACACCGTTTGAATCATTTCTTCTTCCCATTATTCCAATGGATGATCTTGTCAAAAATCTTGTTTGGTAACAAACATCACAGAAAGCCTGGAAAGATAACATTAGTTTTGCCCCATGAAAAACAATCCCTTCTCCAATATTTCTTTCTGGCTGATGATAAGCCTGACACTGGGTCTGGCACCTTTTTTCCCTGAGCCGCATATCTGGGGCAAAATCAAGTGGATCGCTGGCGGTGCCGTGGGTATGGCTCCGATGGACTGGTTTGACACCCTGCTGCACGGACTACCCTGGGTAGGATTGATAGTAGCAGTGGCGATGAATGCCACACGGAAGCAGGAGGTGAAGCAGTGAGCATGTCACCGGCAACTCCCGGTGTACAGGTTTTGTGAATAAATCGCCGGGTAGTTTTTGCAGTCAGACAGTAGTTTGATTGCTTTCGCTTTGTCCGGACTGGAGGCATAATACGCTTCCACAATCTTCATTCCGACAAAATACCCCAGATCTGCAGGTTGATTTTCGTCCACACTTCCCCCATAAACCCAATCTGAGTAATCGGCTATACCCTTATTCACATCTGCCTTAAATTTTTGCCACAACCCGCATTCGTGTTGTGCGCCATATTCGTGCAGGAAAGGATTGCTGTCGAGTTTCAGCAGGCTTCGGGTGACAAAATCTGCAAATCCTTCTTTCATAGCAGTGGACGCAAGGTCCCGGGTGTATTTATTTTTCTGCCATGAATGAACGGCTTCGTGGACCACAACCGGTACTACATTTCCAGTCTTGTTTATTGTGCTCCGAAGCCAGGGTGAAAGCTCGGAAATAATAGCACTAGAATCAGCGGCCACCATTTCTGTGCCGACCAGAATCTGGCCTTTCGAAACTGTGCCGCCGGTGCGGAGGCATCCAAAAGCAAAACAAATCCGCGGCGGCTTAAATCCAGGAAGAATATCCTGAAGCATCAATAAGTATTTTTCTATTTCGGCTTTTTGGTGTTCGATTTTCAGCGTGTTTTCCCTGATGGATGTCAGATAACCGGGGTACCGGCGAATCACCTTGACGATCTCCCCGGCAGTAAAGTCGCGCAGTTTGATAAACTGCTGGTTGTCCTTTGAGGCTTTCGCTATATACTCCTGCTCGAAAACCTTTATACTGTCCGCATTGCTCCGGGCCTCTGCCAGAAGGTCGTATGCCCTCCAGAAATTATCAATATCCGTTGTGATGATTTCTGCCTGGGGAAAAAGCGGGTTTCCCCATGTAACCATAAAAAATATAAGACAATATCGCATGTGTTTACATTTCATACGACGGATTTATAATTAATCACATAAATCTACAAACATTCCTTCACCAGCCCAAATGGTTTGCCCGCGACACCCCCGGTTCTTGATTTTCGGGGAAAAACTGCGTCACAACGCCATACACTTTTGACGACATTGGGTAACCCAAATGCAGAACTACGTGTCTTGGGGCTACTCTACGAGTTAGTCGTCAGAGAGATGATTCTCTTATAATTCGTTATCTGCTAGTTTTTCTCGGATGATTTGTCGCTCTCTTTCTATTTCTGCGGCGAGTTCTTCTTCCGTAGGCAGGTAAGGCAGATATTTACTGGCAAAAATTTGTTTGTTTTCATGTAATACAGAATAGCGGGCAATGGTACGATCCGTTTCTGTACAGAGTAAGATTCCTATCGTGGGGTTGTCTCCCTCTTTTCTTTCCAAATCGTCAAACATCCGTACATACATGTCTAATTGACCAATATCCTGATGGGTGATTTTATCGGTTTTGAGTTCCACAATCACAAAGCATTTCAGGATATAGTTGTAGAAAACCAGGTCAATAAAAAAATCCTTTGTTTCGGTTCGGATATGTTTTTGCCGGGCTACAAAGGCAAAACCTTTTCCCAGTTCCAGCAGAAAATGTTGCAGATTATTGATAAGAGTTTGTTCTAAATGTTGTTCAGTGTACACATAGTGGGTGGGTATGTTAAGGAACTCCAGTACGGTAGGGTTTTTTATAAACTCATGAGTATCCTGCTGAAAAGCTTTTGTATTTTCCTTCATTTCATCCTCCACGGGTTGCTGCATCTGCGATGAAAGCAAACGGTGATAATACAGTGTATTGATATTTCTTTCCAATGTACGTACTGCCCAGTTTTGGTCGGAGGCTTCTTTCAGGTAGTATTGTTGAGCATTCTTATCTAAAACTCTCATAATCAGCCGTATGTGCGACCAATTCAATTTGGCACAAGCGTGTGCCAAATGTTTCCACTCAGGGAAGGTCTTATAAAGCTGGCGATAGTCCCTCAAAGTTCTGGCACTAAATCCTTTGCCAAGGGCCGAAGAAAGTCTGCTTAAAATTTCTTTGCCATAGTCGGCTCGTTCTCTTCCCTCCTGCTCCTCTTCAACAATTCGTTTACCCATTAACCAGTAGGCTTCAATCATTGCTGAAGCAGTTGCAGCATAGGCATTTCGGCGGGCTTGTTCCAGAATTTGCTTTATGTCATGTATTAGTTTATCCATACCTAAAACTCTGAATTACAGTTCATATCTCAATACTTAGAAATATTTCACCTGTAAATTGTCTTCGTATAAATCATAAATCTACAAACATTCCTTCACCAGCCCAAATGGTTTGCCCGCGACACCCCCGGTTCTTGATTTTCGCAGCCAAAACTCCGTCTCAACATATACACTAACTGCGAATATTATGACGACGACCCTACCCTTCGCCCGGATCACCGGCTTCATACTACTCTCGTTTTTCGCGCAGCGGGTTTTTTCGCAACCCATGTTTTACCTGCCCGACGGTCAATCTCCCTGCCCGGGTGAGAATGTACACATTGATATGCTGGTTCCCGACATTTTTGATTCCTATATGTGGGATCTGGGAAATGGTTTCACTTATCCGGGTTATCAGCCACCCGTTGTTTCTTATGAGGAACAAGGTTCTTACGCACTGAGCCTCACTGTTACCGACAATACACCTTTCCGGGTGATAGATAAAATCACTGTTACCCAGATCAGCAATGTCTGGGATGATGCAGGCAGTTGCGATCTAAAACCCGACCTTCGGCTTTATTTCTACAATTCTTCCGGCGGCACATTCTACACCTCGACTCCTGTAGCTTATAATACCTTTCCCCCCGTTGATTTTATGATAGACGGAATACTGACACGTGAGGCCTTCCGTATCGCAGTCTGGGAATACGACTTTATGATCGCATGGCCCTTCTGCTGGAATCTTTCGGGGGAAGATCTGGGGTATGTGCTGGTGCCGGCAAATATTACCGGCGATACCCTTTTTCAGCCAGCCCATAACCTGGAAGTTGTCATCACGACCAAACTGGTAACGAGCACAACCTTTCACCTCGATATCACACTTTCTGAAGGTATTCCTGTGATTAGCTGCCACAATGATACCCTCGACTCAGGAGACTCAACCGCCACGGCCTGGTACGATACTCAGGGTCAATTGGTCGGCTCCGGTCAACAGTTTCTGCCCTCCACACCGGGCGAATATTATGTCGAAAGAGTCTCTGGCATCTGTAAACCTCGTTCACACGCGATTTCCTGGCCATGTAACGCTTCTACGTCCATTGAAACAGAGGTTTCCGATTCAGAAATCCATATCTATCCCAACCCCACAGAGAGACAGCTGTTTGTTTCCCTCCCGCAACCAAAGGAGACAAAAGAACTAATTATCGAAATAACAGACATTACCGGGCGAAAGGTCATCAGCACGAAACGACCCTGGGAAGCGATCATTGAAATGAGCCTGCCTCCATTGCCCGCTGGTACCTATATCGTGCAAATCCGGAGCGACCGCAATACATTTTCCAAACGCATAAACATTATCTGACGGGCGTTGGCTGCACATTTTTCGCAAACTATCGCAAAGAATCCCTATCTTTCGTGTATTAAACACCAGCCCTCATGCTCCGAACTATACTCCCTATCCTCCTCCTGCTTGCAGTTTCCTGCACGCCTCAGGCTGAAGTATCCACACCTCAGCGTGAATATATCTATGCCGGCACGTACTCCGTTCGCGGTAGCGAAGGGGTTTATGTCCTTGAATTTCAAAGAGATAGCAGCAAACTAGCGGTCATCCAAACTGCTACGACCCGCAATAATCCCTCATTTCTTGACATTAGCGCCGATGGCCGTTTTCTCTATTCTATCAATGGCCAGGGAATTGACTCGACGTCTAAATTTGGCTCTGTCGGTGCATTCTCCATCAATCAGGCCGATGGTAAACTCTCGCTGATCAATGAAGTTTCCGCTTACGGATCCGGCCCCTGTCATATTCAGTTTTCAGAAGATGGGCACTGGCTTTTCCTTTCTCACTATGGCGGAGGCTCTGTTTCTGTAATTACTGTCGAAGAAAATGGCGCTGCCGGTCCACTGGCTGACTCTCTTACCCATACCGGCAGCAGTGTCAACCCCACCCGTCAGGAAAAACCGCATACACATTCCGCGCAGTCTATCCCCGGTACGCCTTATTTTATGGTCGCAGATCTTGGACTAGACAAACTCATGATCTACGAAATGAAAGACGGCAAAATTACCCCAGCTCCGGTTCCCTTTGTGGCTACCGAACCAGGATCCGGCCCCCGGCATTTTGCCTTTCACCCATCAAGCGGACGCTTGTATGTAGGAGAAGAACTGACCAGCTCAGTAAGTGTACACGAATTAGATGTCAATGCAGGGATCACTGAGCAAATTCAAAGACTATCGACTTTACCCGATACCTTTACCCAATACAACTCCGTAGCAGACATTCACTTCAGCCCCGACGGAAAGTTTTTGTACGTATCCAACCGCGGACACAATAGCCTGGTGATTTATTCGGTCGATGCAGATTCGGGCAAACTTACCCTTGTCGGATTTCAAGAAACAATGGGCGAAACACCCCGCAATTTCATGATAGACCCCAAAGGGGAATTTGTGTTTGTCGCCCATCAAAATTCAGACAATATCGTCGGATTCAGGCGCGATGCCCAAACCGGAAAGCTTACTTACGCAGGAATAAATGTGAGCGTGCCCAGTCCGGTCTGTCTGAAGATGTTGATATTGTAAGAGAAAACAAAAAGCTCCCTTTCGCGTTCTAACCCGTACTCTGGAACTAATCATTATTTCCTTTGTAACGTATAAGAACCCGGGGACCGAATGAATTACGAGATATGGCTGTCTGGATTATTTTTATTGTATGTATTCTCTTCTTTCTTGCACTTGATCTGGGGGTTTTTAACAAAAATCCTCATATTATCAGAACCAAAGAGGCTTCGGTATGGACAGGTATATGGGTGACCATAGCCTTGAGTTTTTCGGTGGTGATCTACTGGTTGTATAAACACCACCTGGTCACCAATGTGCACAATATCGCCCCTCAGGAAGCTGCATTAAAATACATTACCGGCTACCTGATTGAACTATCGCTGAGCATTGACAATATCTTTGTCATTGCCGTCATCTTTAAATCCTTCCGCATTCCGCAAAAATACCAGCACAGAGTCTTGTTCTGGGGTATCATGGGCGCGATTGTTTTCCGGGCAGTGATGATATTGTTCGGCGTAATTCTGATTGAGAAGTTTACCTGGACCACTTATTTTTTCGGTATATTCCTGCTTTATACAGCCTTTGGAATGCTGAAACAAGACGACAGTGAGGAGGGGTTTGATCCTAAAGGTTCATGGGTATACCGGTTTGTTCGGAAATTTGTCCCTGTAACAGCGACTATGTCCGGAGAGCATTTTTTCATCAAAAAACGAAATCTTCATATAGCCACGCCTTTATTTATCGCCTTGATTGTCATAGAGGTAACCGATATTATCTTTGCGCTGGACAGCATCCCTGCGATTCTCGCAATTACCTCGGAGCCTTTTGTCGTTTTTAGTTCCAATATTCTGGCCATTATGGGTTTGCGTTCGATGTATTTTTTCCTCGCCAATATGCTCGAACGGTTCCACCATCTCAAATACAGCCTGCTGGTTATCCTTTCATTTGTCGGCATAAAAATGTTGCTGGTACATCATTTTAAATTTCCAGAGTGGTTTTCGCTGACATTTATCCTGGTATCTCTGCTGGCAGGAATTTTTGTTTCACTCATCTCTGTAAAAGAGCCGGTAAGCGAAAAATAGGAATTCAGGAAAAAAGCCTATATTCTCGAAAAAAAATATGGCTGAACCTGCTCCTGCCTCCCGTCTTGAATCCATCGATGCCCTCCGGGGCTTTGATATGCTGATGATTTCCGGTGCCGGAAGTTTCTTTTTTCTGCTTCATGGCAAAACTGGTCTCTCCTGGGTAGATGCCCTTGCTATGCAATTTGAGCACCCCACATGGAATGGTTTTACCTTCTACGACTTCATTTTTCCGCTGTTCCTCTTTATTTCGGGCGTTTCCCTGCCTTTTTCCCTCAACAGCGGACTAAAAAAAGGCCTTAGTAAACAACACCTTTACCGCAAAGCCTTTTTCCGGATGCTAATCCTGATTGGCCTGGGTATCCTGTATAAAAATGCACCGGTTCCCTTTTTCGAACCTTCAAAAATTCGATTTGTCAGTGTATTGGGGAGAATCGGCCTTGCCGGATTTGTCACCACAATCATTTACCTCAATTTTTCCCCCCGGGGGAGAATAGCCTGGATTGCAGGCATACTGCTGGGTTATTATGCTGCTTTGTTTCTGGTACCTGTACCGGGATATGGAGCGGGCGATCTCTCGTTTGAAGGAAATCTCGTGGGGTGGTTTGACCGCACATTTTTGCCCGGCAGACTGTTGCAGGGAACATATGACGAGTTGGGGCTGTTGACACAGTTTCCCGCTATGTGTCTGGCTATGCTGGGGGCCTTTGCGGGTGATATATTGCGGCTTGAAAAAAGTGAAAAACAAAAACTCAACTACCTGATTGCTGCGGGTTTGGGAGGAATAGCCCTGGGGCTGTTGTGGAGCCTTCATTTTCCGATCAACAAACACCTGTGGACCAGCGCGTTTATTTTACTGACCGGGGGAATGGGTTTTCTGGCGTTGGCGATATTTTACGGCGTGATTGATATTCTCGGCTATCGCAAATGGGCATTTTTCTTCAGAGTGATCGGGCTGAATTCACTGGCGATTTATCTGGTGTACCGGTTTGTAGACTTTGGTTATACATCGCGGCTGTTGTTTGAAGGTTTTTATACATGGACTGCCGAACCCTGGCACGAAGTGTGGCAAGCTTTGGGCGCCATGGGACTGGTATGGCTATTTTTGTATGTACTGTACAGAAACCGGTTGTTTGTGAAGGTGTAGTCGGGGTATATATTAGGTGCAAATAATAGTCTTTAAAAAGTCATTTTTACTAATTTATACCCAAAACATAATGGCTTGTAGACCAACCCCAAACAGAAGTAACCACGAATACTCCTGCGGGGATCTGACGACACGAATAATGAACGAATAAAAATCAAATTTTTGGGAGCCCATTCCGATCAGCATACATGATACCAACTCAATTATTTCTTATCCCCGACAGGGATATATTTTTTGCCTTAAATAATGAAGAAAGTAAAACTATAAGTATATGTCGTACGACCGGAAATATATCGACTATTACTGGACCGATCTGGACATCATTTTTAGGAAAAACTCAGATAATTTAACGGTTCTTAAAGACCTGATGCACGAGTTTTCGTTAAGAAATAGACGTGGTGCAAAAAAACTAAGGGAGAAAGTAGAAACCCGATTTAGCGACCTGCTCTTAGAGCAATTTAAATGGCCACAAACGAATGTTATTAAGGGCCGGAAAAGCTTAGAAGATGTTGACTGGTATGAGTATGGTATGTTGGGGGTTCTTGGTTATCATGTTGGAAAAAAGGGATTACAACAAAAAGATCGATGGTTGATTCTGGAAACTGTCTATTTTTTCGATTTACCTAAGATTAACGGTGAAACATATCATGTAGAATGGGGAAAACCAAAAACTGGTAAGCGCTTAAAAAAAATGGCAAACTCAATTGCTACATTTGCTAAACAGGCTAAAAAAAATTCTGAAAAGGATTATTCTATTGCTATTAATCAATGGGAAGATGATCTCCGGTATTTGAAGAAAACCTATTATACAGGAAAGTACAATTTTATATGGCCTCGCTAACTTTGTGGGGCACCATCTGCCCCCTGCCATTAAAAGACACCAATAAAGACACTAATAAAGACACTAATAAAGACACCAATAAAGACACGCAAACCCTGTCTGACAAGGAGCATATGGTATTGGATGAAATTCGAAAAAACCCACATATAACCACGGATCTGCTTTCTGAAAACATGGGGATCAATCCCCGAAATGTAAAAAAATATATTGCCCGCCTAAAGGCGCGCGACCTGTTGACTCGCATCGGTTCCCCCCGCAATGGCTATTGGAAGATTCTGTGAAGTATGAAGGCTCTTAGTAACCCCAAAAAAAGGATACCTGCCTTCAGGCTTTGGGCGCCATGGGACTGGTATGGCTGTTTTTGTATGTACTGTACAGAAACCGTTGTTTGTGAAGGTGTGAGAAATCAATAAAAAAAGGCTGCCCGAAGGCAGCCTTTTGAGTATCAAACTGTAAACGTAAACTTATTCGCATTTACTGTAGCCACACTCTTTGCAGGTGAGGCATCCTTCCTGATATACTAACGCGGGAGCGCCGCATTCGTTACAGGTATTTTCTACGGCTTCGGTTCCATCGGGAATAAACTGCTTCAGGGCGCGAACCAGGCCATTTTTCCAGGTGTTGAGAGATTCGGCGTCGAGGTGCAGCTTGGAGACCATATTGACCACATAGGGCAATGGCATCCCGTGGCGGAGCACACCGGAGATCAGTTTGGCATAGTTCCAGTACTCTTTGTTGAAAGTACGGGAAAGGCCTTCAATCGTGACTTTGTACCCTTCTTTATCCACATACTGGAAGTCATAACGTCCACGGCCATTGTCATCTTTTGTTTTGATGACCCAGCCTTTGTCCACCTGAGACAATACGGAGAAAGAATCTTTGGCCAGTCCGGTGAAAATCTCATACGGACGGTCAGCGAACAAACCGACAATTGCGACCCATGCATCGTCCTTGTTGTAGAAGCGGATTACTCTGGCTTCCAGTTTATCAGGGCGACGGGGCGCCAGCGTATCGGTAAATTCATTGGCTTTTTTCTTGGCCTTCTTGCCTTTGCCCGTATCATCATTGGAAACCAGTACCCCGGAGCGGCTGCCGTCGCGGTAAACGGTAATTCCTTTACAACCGCTTTCCCAACCCGTCATGTAAATTTTCTGCACCATCTCTTCCGTGGTGTCATTGGGGACGTTGACGGTCACGGAAATGGAGTGATCCACCCACTGCTGAATGGCGCCCTGCATTTTGACTTTCATCACCCAGTCCACATCGTTGGCTGTGGCGCCGGCATACGGCGAGCGGTCGATCAGTTGCTGAAGCTCCGCTTCACTCATGCGGGAAACCGTCTGGGTATTGTACCCTTGTTCACGCAGCCAGAGGACAAATTTGTGGTGGAAAACGTGAAATTCTTCCCACGCATCGCCTACGCTATCTACAAAATCCACGACGATATTCTGGTCATTGGGATTGACTTTACGGCGGCGTTTGTACGACACCATAAATACCGGTTCAATACCTGAGGTTGTCTGTGTCATCAGAGAAGTCGTACCGGTAGGAGCAATCGTGAGCAGGGCAATATTGCGGCGGCCATATTTAACCATATCTGCATAAAGCGCAGGATCTGCTTCTTTGATGCGTTGGATAAACGGATTATTGGCTTCACGCTCCGCGTTGTAAATCGGGAACGCGCCTCTGTCGCGGGCCATGTCCACCGAAGAGCGGTAGGCGGTCAGCGCCAGTTGTTTGTGCACTTCCACCGAAAAAGCAAGCGCTTCCTCACTTCCATAGCGAAGGCCTAAAGCGGCAAGCATATCTCCCTCGGCAGTAATACCCACACCCGTGCGGCGACCCTTGATACATTTTTCTTTGATTTTTTCCCAAAGCAGCCTTTCTGTGCGTTTTACTTCTTCGTCTTCGGGATCAGCTTCAATTTTGGTGACGATCGCGTCAATTTTTTCAAGCTCAAGATCTACGATATCGTCCATGATCCGCTGTGCCATTGTGACATATTTGCGGAAGCGGTCGAAATTGAAGCTCGCCTTTGCCGTAAACGGGTGATCCACAAAACTATAGAGATTCACTGCCAAGAGGCGGCAGCTGTCATAGGGGCACAAGGGGATTTCACCGCACGGATTCGTAGAAACGGTGCGGAATCCAAGGTCCTGATAACAATCCGGAATAGACTCTTTGCGCACGGTATCCCAGAAAAGAATACCCGGTTCGGCAGATGCCCAGGCATTGTGAATGATTTTTTTCCAAAGGTTACGGGCATCAATTTCATTTTCCACAACAGGACTTGGCCCATCGAGCGGATAACGCTGAACATAGGGTTTGCCGTCTTTCACCGCCTGCATAAACTCATCGTCGATTTTCACCGAGACATTGGCACCTGTCACTTTGGTACCATCGAGTTTGGCATCGATAAAACGCTCTGCGTCGGGGTGTTTGATCGAAATACTGAGCATCAAAGCACCTCTTCTTCCGTCCTGAGCAACTTCACGGGTAGAGTTGGAGTACCGCTCCATAAAAGGGACAACCCCTGTGGACGTTAGGGCACTGTTCATCACGGGGCTGCCTTTGGGGCGAATATGGGAAAGATCATGTCCTACACCGCCACGGCGTTTCATGAGTTGCACCTGCTCTTCGTCGAGTTTCATCACACCACCATAAGAGTCGGCGAGGTTGTCATGACCGATGACAAAGCAGTTGGAAAGAGAGATAATCTGATAGTCATTACCAATACCGGTCATAGGACCTCCCTGCGGAACGATATAAGTAAAGTCTTTTAGGGATTCATAAATCTCTTCTTCTGTATATCCGTTGGGATAATTACTTTCTATGCGAAAGATTTCTTTGGCAATCCGGCGATGCATATCATCGGGCGTCCGGTCATAAATATTGCCGTAAGAATCTTTCATGGCGTACTTGTTTATCCACACATTGGCGGCCAGCTCGTCTCCGTTGAAATATTTCACTGCTTGCGGCAGTACTTCAGGGTAGGTGTAGGTTGCGTGATGTTTTCCGTTGGAAGATTTTTTTGACTTGATGGATGGTGAGATCATGACGACGGGTATTTGTTTTGTTGATAGATAGTTTTTACGCATTGGTCTGCCTCCCGACTATGGGAAAACTAACCGTTGGGGTTCAGCTGCTTGGTTTTTAACAGGTTTTTGCGAGAAAAAGCTTTAGCATCCAGCCAGATACAGGGGATAAACCGGGGGTAATAGTCCTTTCATACTAATGATTTTTAGTGGTGTTAATTGAGTTCGGAAGGCTGGTAACCGGCGTTATCAAAAGCGTTCCTACTAAGTAACTGAATTTACCCCGCTCCGATTGTATCGAGTTATCCACATTTCAACAGTTTCTGTTGATTACTTTTTTTACCAATTGGAGACAATGGCACGGGCGTCGTCGTTTCCCTGCGCTATTGCTTTCAATTCGCCGATTTTGGGGATAATCTGGATAAGAAACCGTTGGTTCTTCTGTTCATTGTAGCGGTCTCTTCCCATACCGCCTTCGCCGCTTCCGGAGATCATCACTTCCACTTTTCCCGGGTCAAAGTGTAGTCCTTCATTTTCCCACAACCGGAAAAGGGAAAGTGCGCGTTCATAGCTGAGTTCGTAGTTGCGGCTATAAGCATCGCGGGAAGACATTCCTTCGATCACCAGCATATAGTTGATATTGTCGTCAGGATCGAGCCTGTCCATCAACCTCTTTAAGGCTCTGCCTGATTCTACCAGCATGGATTTGTATTGGGGATCAATCTTGCTTTCTCCTTTGGCAAACTGCACCTGTCCGCGAAGTACATGGCGTTTGTACTCGGGTTGGTAGGCAAAATAGCGCGAATCCAGGTTTTCTATCGCCCGCTGTATTTCCCGGAGTTTTTTGTATTCGATCTCCATCACCGCCAGGCGGTTTCTTTCGTCGTTGAGTTGCTGAATAAGCGTTCCCGCATGGATTTCCTCATTTGTCAGCTTCCGTTTCAGTTCGTTGAACGCAACGGTCTGTTTATCCAGTTCGAGACTGCGCACCCTGAGTTTATCCAGCGTCAGGTTTTGTTCTTCAAGTTCCACACTTCGCAGGCGAAGTTGTTCTTCTGTCATCAGGAAATCATTTTCCCTGACTTTAAACAGTTGATAGCTCAGAATAAATAACACCAGCACGATGATAAACAGGGAGGTCATCAGGTCGGCGTAACTCACCCAGAACAGTTTTCCACTTTCCGATCTCATGCTATCAGGGTGTTTATCAGGTAAATAAATCCGCCCACAATACCCACAGAGAATGCAGCGATTCCGGTGAAAATAAATGCCCGAAAAGTGCTGGTATTCATAAACTGGGAACTTTGCCCGGCGAGCATCATCGCCATGCGTGTGTTCATTTCCCTGACCTGATCGGTCATTTCCTCGAGGGATTTTTTCTCCTGCACCAGACTTTCGATCAGTTTCCCGTTGGTCTGGTAGCCATTGTTGTGTATTTGTTGTAAATCTCCGCGCAGGCGCGAAATGTCGCGATCAATGGCTTCTGCATAACTCATTCCATTGCCGTTGTAGCCGCCATTGAGATAATAATCTACATCCTGATAAGCGGATTGTGTCTGGTATTCGAGCACCGCCATTTTCTCAGAAACGATTCCGGCCAGCTCTTTATCGACATACGCATGATGGCGTTGCAGTTTTTCTGTCAGGGCTTCGGCTTTCCGCGCATAGGCATCCATGCAGGCAAATTGCTTGTCAAGTAGTCCGTCATTGGCGTTGAGGTATTCGCCTATACTGCTCATGCCTTTTTTGATTACCCGAATCTGCTCAAATACGTTTCGCATTTCATTAAACAGGCGCAGCGTTTCAGAAAGAGATTCATTGGTATGGTGCTGGTATTTGGCAAATCCATCATTAAACGCTACCAGGTTTTCGCGAAAATCCTGAACAGATTCCCACCCTTCGCGATGGACCACCGGAAGCATATTGGCGCGAAGGAAGTGAAAATATTCATACAAGCCTTTATCGCGAAGTTTTTTGCTCTCGCGAAACAGATAATTGCTTCTGACGGTAAGAGCCATACCGGTTGCGCTGCCAATCATTCCGATGAGCACACCTCCGATAAAAGTCTGTATCGCAAGGTCGCTCACGCCCGTCGTGGCAATTTTCACCAGACCGATGATCACACCTGAAAATGTACACAACAACCCGATATACAGCGGAAGAGAAATATTCGACTCAATAGATTGCTCTACAGAATCAACCTTACGCTCGGCAATTTGCTCCAGGGTCTCGGTTTCTGCTGCACCCTGGGTCTTAATAAGCCATGCATTGGTGCTGTGAAGGATTTCGCGGAATTCGGGTTGATAACTTTCCTGATCTTCGATCAGATAAAAGCTCTGGCTTTCTGTTCCCGCAGGCTCGCGCGGATCGGTTACTACCTGAGAAAATACATTCAGGTTTTCAGTTTTGGGAAATATTTCCGCTAAGGTGCGGATGGAAACGCCATTGCGGCTGAACACACGGAACTGCGCTACAATGATAATTGCTACAATAGCAAGTTCGAGAATAAATACAGAATCCATAGGTTAGAAGGGGTATTTAGGTGTAAAATGAAATTTTATTAAGTGCTATCGGGGCTTCATATCCGGTGGCTGAGGCTCTCGAAGCCACCGATTGTTTGGCTTCATATCCGGTGGCTGAGGCTCTCGAAGTCACCGGATATGAAGCCACGGTCATTACCTGCTCACAACCAGTTCGCTGAAAACAAACCGTTCGAAACAGCCTTTCTCGTCGTAAATTTCCATACGGCGGGGAAGAAACTGGTTTTTATCCAGCATGACCACGCACCGCCGGCAATAAGAGGTGGGGATTCGGATAATCTGCCCCGGATATATATTGTAATAATCTTCTATATCAGGATTTAACTCTCTGATTTTGTAGGGGTTAATGAGTTTTTTTCGGGCAATAGTGATCAGGTTTTCACCTTCTTTCACGGTATAATTGGCGATCCGGTAAGCGGGGTCTGTGAGTTCGATCCGGTAACATGGCAGGCCTTCTACCATTTCGTCGCCGAGGTACTGTACATTGGCGGGGTACACCTCATTGTGCTCAAATGTCTCTTCAAGTTTTTGGATTACCTGATCAAAATATCCCAGCGAGGTTTCATTTACTGCATAATGGCCTCTGCGCAACATATTGCCGTGGATATCTTCACTAAACTTTATCGCTGGTACCCATTTGCTCGGCGTTACGATTGCTTCACGGGTATTCGTAGCCTCATCATATTCGACAAGTGTGCCTTTATTGGGTTTAATGGCTTCCAGCTGAACCTTCAACGGGCGAGTCTGCACGGAGATAAACATTTCCGCCTCATGGATCGTGTTGTCGGTACGTCGTTCTTCCACCTTCAACCGATAACTGTGGAAGCTGATTGCTTCAATCTGCTGATGCATCGACCGGAGAATTTTTCCAGCCTCTGTTTCAACAGATACGGAAGGATTCATTCCGGGAAAACTGAGCATAAGAATAAGGTAAATGAAGGCCATAAAAGTGATGATTACTAAGGACTGAAGTTTAAATAAGATTCAGGATCCACTCGTTTGCCATTTTTGAAAATCTCAAAGTGCAGGTGTGGACTGGTACTCAGACCGGTATTGCCGGAAAGTGCGATGGTTTCACCCTGCTGTACTGATTGGCCGGGTTCTACCAAAACTTTTGACAAATGTGCATACATGGTGCTGTGAACCTGATCATGTGAAATAATCAGGTGCTTGCCATACGAACTGAGTCCTGTGCGATCTACCGTTTTGGTTACAATACCAGAGCCGGCAGCTCTGACTGGAGTACCTACAGGGACGGGGAAATCGACGCCTGTATGCATTCGCCATTTTTTGATAATGGGGTGAATCCGCATACCAAAAGCACTACTTACGGGTGCTTCTATGGCTACGGGTTTTAGGGTTGGGAGTCGCATCTGGTCCTCGTATTTTCCCTGGTGCGATGAAGCGACCAGGTTTGAGGTGTTCCAGTAGGAATCGACAACCACTCGAAGTACGTAAGTTCCAATGATGATCACCAGAATACGAAAGTAGCGGTTCTTCATGGAGCCAGGGTTTGGGTTAATAGGTTATACCCTTAAGACAACCCCGGTTTTAAAATTGCATGGTGGAAATGTAAATTTTTTATACCCCGCGAAAAAGTGCCCATTCTTTGATCCTGTGATCCTGACCCATTTTGTAGATCATGCCCAGTTTGTCGTGAATCAGGAAATAATCTCCTTCGACTGTAGGCAGGGATTTTCGCAATTGTGCGCGGTCTGCGTCGGGTATGGTGCTCCCGATGGGGTATATAAACGCCTCATACTTAGCAGAAAGTGAGGCAATATCTTTGGTTACGCGCTGGAGATAAAACTTATGCCCGTTGAGTTTATCGTTGTACAGAAGCATAGTAGTCCCGCCAAACTGTTTTCCGGCTACCGTAATATCTTGTGCAAAGGATACTTTTTCGTACCAGGTATATTTAATTTTCTCGATCTGCTCAAATGCCGAAGCTGGCGCAACCGGTGGCATTTCTATCGAACGGGAAGGGCAGTTTTGAGGGGAGTTGATAATCGTCGCAAGGAGATTCGCGGCGTTCACCATATTTTTTGTTTCCTTTTTTTCTACATCAGTGCCTGTGCCGGTATTTGCACGTTTCACAAAACTGATATCCTCTTTTGCTTTGGCAATATATTCGTCTTTTTTCGAAGCCTGATCCACGGCACTGATCAGATGGAAAGCTGCGGCCCGGTTGATATGTGCCGGCAGGTATCCCGGATTGAGTTTTACGACCTCATTGAGCGTTCCCAGACTTTTTTGAAGGAAAAAAAGCGGGGTATTATTTCGGCCTTTAAGTGCCTGCTCCAGCCGCGTATCCGTGTCCAGCGCAAACGGGTACGGGCAATGGCGATAAGGTTCAGGCACCTTGGGCAAGGCCATCATAATATAGCTTAATCCCAGGTTGTTGTAAAACTCTGCGCTCTTAAAATCGTCGATCAGATACTGATACAGGATGGTATCTTTTTCGAATTGCTGAAGAACCGTGAGGTAGCTGGCCAACTCAAAAATATGAACCGTTTTCATCAGCTCTTCCTGCGACCTTTGGGCGATGGCCAGCCGCTCTTTTTTGGAGTCGTATTGCGGATCTTCTTCTTTGAGATTAAAAGAATCGTAAATGGATTCGATAAATTGGGGCAGAATATCATCGACTTTATAGCCCGACATATAACAAAGGATTGCGCCCCATATGTCTGCTTTGGTTTCCATCCGCTTGCGTTTTTCCCGTTCAGACTTTGCCCAGTTTTTCAGCGTTTCGGAAGGGGTATAGAAACCCGGAGACTCGTAGTCAAACAAATTTTTTTGAAAGGAGTGAACCAACTCGTGGGCGATAAGAAAGGCGAGGGCATCGTCTTTATTTCCCGAAAAAGTCATGCAGAGGTCGTAGGCTTTGGGGTCAATGACAATCGTACGCGTCGCAAAGTCATACTCCGCCGGTTTGCCAAACTGGTTGATCGGGCGAATAGAGATCGAGGGAGGTTGTTCGCCCCCCTGCTTATCCCAGAGTTTCTGAAGGATCGCTATACATCTATCTCTGGGGACGGGATTTTGAGCAAATATATTTGCCGGCGAAAAGAACACCCATAAGATACCTGTCAGCAAGAAAATTCGCCTTGGGAGATGCCTCATTCTCCCCTATTTTTTAGCTGAAAAATGGAATCCCTGATCGTTTTGAGAACCGTATCGGGTAGCTCGTGCATAGATATTTTCTCCTTTACCCGGATTTTTGGGGCGATAGAGTTCTTCTACTTTTCTGCCGACATACCATACTGGTACAGAGCTACCCCGGTATTCCTTCTCACCCATTTCCATTGATTCGAGCAATACCATCATAAAATCGGAGACCTGAAACTTTTTGCCGCCAAACTTATAGTTGTCGGTATGCGCTTTGGGATCTTTGATGACGATACCTTTTTCGGGTATTTCCCGGTTGGAGGGAGAGGAACCGATAAAATATTTGAAGGGAACACCTTCCCCCCTCACGACAAGATCTTTTCCTCCTCTTTCGAGGTAGGAGGAGGCAAAACAGGCATCGATTCCCACCACAATATTATTACAGGTAATCTGATCAACCTGATCTCTCAGGTCTTCCATTTTATAGTAGGTTTTGATGCTTTCGTCTACATTGCTGGGCACAAGATACCCTCCTCCGTCGGGGCCTTTGTGGCCGTGACCGGTATAGAAGATCATCAATTGATCATGGATACCCCAATCGCGTTCGATCAGATCCTGCATGGCCGTGTTCATTTCTTCCCATGTGGGGTCAGCATACAGCCGGACTTTAAATCCATATCTTTTTTCCAGCACATACTGAAGGGCGAGTGCATCTTCGAGAGAATATTTAAGATCTACCCAGCCTTGTTTAGCGGCTTTTTTGTAGTGTTTGCTCACGGCAAAAATCACGGCATAATCTTCCCGGTCGATAGGGATTTCCTGTACGCGGATAATGATTTTCTGCTCAGCTACCTTATTTTTTTTACACTTGGCCGAAATGATAAATGCATTTTCAGGGCCTGATAATTTAGCTGTAAAGCCGAAGATATTACCTTCGACCAACTCAGCCTTCAGGGACTGACTCATCGGATCTTCAACGGTAATATCCAGGTTTTTTGCTTCACAGCAACTGAGCATAAACCGGATGTTGAGGCTTTTTTTGTTGTCGGTGGTAATTACAATAGCATCGGAGCCTTTTTCCGGAGTAATATTATAACTGCCGGAAAGCTGGATTTCGCAATCATCATCACCGGAAGGGGTAGCGAGGGTAATAGAGGGGCAGAATGTCAGGTACAAGAGCGTAAGGAAGGCCGTAAAGAACATTTTTTGATACATAACTTTTTTGGGGAATTAAATGCACCAAGTAATTTAAAATTTCTATTTCAAATATTCCAAAAATTGCCTGGCTTCGGATAAATAATTTTTCGACAAGAGTGAAGGCAAATGGTTTTGTTTATCCGTTTTCTCTAAAGACGCCAGTTTTTCAAAATGTTGACGGGCGGCAGCATAGTCTCCGGTGACAAGAAGCAGATTAGCAATATACCAATGACTGGCATTAATTACCGAAGGTTTTGCGGCAATTTGGTTGATAGTTTGTGAAAAAGCGGCGATAGCGGGTTGATTATTTCCGACAGCCATCAGACTTTTGGCCTGATAGAAGTTGATCAATGCAACACATGAGTCAGAAAAAGCGGGGTTGGCAAGCAATTCGGTAAACTGCGATGCAGCAACTTCGAAATTGCCTTCTGCATAATTATCAACGAGGGCAGAGGAAATTGAAACCCCTTCATGAACTTCATTTTTCGGGCGACCGAATCCTTTATCATCACAACTACCCACAAAGACTGTCGCCAGTTGAAGGTCTTCGCCAACGATAAGATTTGCAGTCGGGTCAAAAGGCAGATTGGATTTTCGCAGCGGCAGCCAGATAAGTAAAGCTGCCACCAGAAGGCCTGCAAGGACGCCAAAAAACCGATAGATAAAAGGTGTTTTCCGGAATCGGGCGATCAGGTCATTTGCATCTGTCGTACCGGCATTTTTTTCAAGGAACGCATTTTTACCAGCCAAAAGGAGGGCATCAATATTTTTTTCAGCGTAAAGGACTTTTTCTCTGGCAGCCCCGGGATTTTTGACAACCTCAGCAGAAAGTTCTTCCATTGAAAGACGGTAGAGGTCATCCTCTTCCATCAGGGCTTCGATCTGCTCGACATCATCCAGGCTGGCGGTATCGGTCAGATAAGCAATCATCAGGTCAACATGGCGTAGTCGGTCTTTGTCTATCGGTTCAAACGTATTCATTGAGATTCATTCTTAGGTTCTCCTTAGCTCTGTCAAGATATCCATGTACCTGACCTACGGAACAGTTCATCAGAACTGCGATTTCCTTGTAGGTCATGATTTTATCCTCACTCTGCATGTATCTCAGTTCGATCACCTGACGTTGTGCGTCTGGCAATTTTTTGAGTGCCTCGTGAAGTTTGTTTGTGTTCATGTTCTCATCCGGTTGCGGATTTTCGGGTTCAGGCAAATGTTCGAATGACAGGGAGATTACAGGCGATTTTCGCTTTTTCTGGTTGATGAGATCATTGCGAAGGATACGAGCCAGCCAGGATTTCCAGTTTTTATCGGGGATTTTTCCCTGCAAAAACAAGTGGTGAAGCCTGACATAGAGTCGCTGAATTTCATCCTGCGGATTTTCATTCATCGCTGCTATAATTTTCGACAGGTCTTTCCGGTGAGGAGCGAGGAGAGACCAGATGATTTCCCCGCGTTCTTTTTCCGAAGCTTCCTTATATCGCAACAACAGTTCGAGCGCAACCTGATTTTCTTTACTACTAAAGTATTGTTTAATCAGTTCGCCAATAGAAAATCCCTTGAGACCTTTCTCAGCCATAAGCGCTAAAGCGCACAGAAGCAAGATAAATACTGTTACATTCACAGCAAGGCAGTTTGTATAATTCGAGATAGTCTATTAACGGTAAATTTACAAAAACTGTATTACGCCGTCATTTTTTTCATTTGGGTCTGTAAAAATCTTTATTATACCCTTAAGACAAAAGATTTAGGGAAGTTGCACGGTGGGGGTGAAAAAAAATTAAATAAAAGGTCAATTATTGCTCATTTACCTCCAACCGATACCCCACGCCACGTACATTGACGATTCTCAGTCCCCGGTCTTCTGCCAGGATTTTCCGAAGGCGCGATACAAATACATCCAGGCTTCGGTCAACGATGATGCCCTCGTCTTCCCATACATTTTTTTGAATGCGGTCACGCTCCAGCAATTCATTGGGGTGCTGAAAAAAATAGTGAAGGAGTTTTGCCTCGCGAAAGGTAAGATCGCGCTCCGTTTCCGCTACAACGACTTTAAGTTTGCTCAGATCAAACACAGTGGCGGATAGATGAATACCCGATGCTGTGGCGGGTTCATCTTTTGAAATGGGTGGTGGCTGTTTGTAATTTCTGAAAAAAATCAGGCCAGCGAGCACAAATATAACAATGATCAATGTCATCAGCAGTCCTTTCCCATTCTCGGCTTTTGGGCCAGGCTGAAAAACCACTTTTATATGGCTACAGCCCCGTATCAGGTTTCTGCCTACACAGGGGACCGGGGCATCAGGGATTTGGGACATATAAAAATACCCCAAAATCAAGGTATCGGTCACACAGTCAAAAACCTGTACCTCGTAATCTGCCGTAATATTTCGCAGGTACAAGGATTCCCTCAGGATACCTGGCAGCTGATCATAGTCAAATCCTTCATGGAGCGTAAGCATAAATGTTTGCACGTCCAACTGTTTTACTGGCGGAATGGTCGTCGTAGAATCTTCCTCTGCCAGCAACAGCAAGTGTCCTGTACGGCGTAAAGCGAGATTTACACTTTCTGCATTGAGGGATTCTGCCCGGGAATCTGTTTCTCCCCATAGTGTCTCTCCCTCCAAAGATGTCTGGAGCAAAATGAGAAGAAAAAAAAATAAAAGGTGAGTTTTGGCCATATTCATAACCTTCTGAGGCTCAATTTACGGAAAAACATGACGGCAGTCATAGCTTTTACACTTCTTTTACACTGTTTTACCCAGGCTTTACGGCAAGGTTATCAGAAGGGTCGTAGGTTTGAAATACATTCTAATCCATAATACACATAAAATGAAATCAAATTATTTTTTTCTTCTGGCTTTGATGTTTAGCTGTGTTTTATCCGCCCGGGCCCAGTCTGACTTCACCAGTTGTGCAGCAGCTTATTTGGGGCAAACCCGGCTAGTCAACGAATATACGACAAAGGGATTTTGCGAAGTAACACAGTCGGCAAAAGGGTTACTTTCGGTATCGCAGATCAGTCTGAACGAGGATGGCGATATTAAAGGTGAAGAAATAGCCTTTATGGTAGCCATTCGCGACGGAGTGACACAGACTTACTGGATGTATTCCGGAGAATCTTATAAAGAAATCGAGATCAGCAAAATCCTCTCTCGCTGCAAATCAGGCGATAAAATTGTCCTGATGACCCAAGACCGGGAATGGGCCTTACCCCACGCAGAGATTGCGGTAAAATAGTGGATTGACTTCTTTATTTTTCGCTCATTTCTTCCACTCCTGCCCAGTTTTTCCGGACTCCTTTTGTGTTTAGCTCTTCACACCTGCGCAAAAAATGAATGGCGGTCTCGTCTTCCGGATGTCGGGTAAGTACAGACTTAAAGGCCTCCACGGCGTGCATAAAATCGCCTTTAATATAAGCCTGAATGCCCTGATGAAAATCATTGCGGGTAGCCAGTTTTTGGTCCCTGATATCAGGTAACTCACCACTCAGGCATTCATAAATTCCCATAGGCTCTTTTTTGCCTTTTACCTGAACCAATCCCAGATGTCTGCACAATTCTTTTTGTTCCGGGCTTAAACTTTGGTAGCTGATTTCACTAAAAATAATTTTCGCGTGGTAGTATTTCGTCAGTCCTTCCAGACGGGCTGCAGTGTTGACCGTGTCAGATATAATGGCAGGATTAGATCGATCCATGTCGCCAATAATCCCCATGACAAGTGGGCCGGTGTGAAAGCCCATTCCGACCTGCAAAATCAGAGATCCGTTTTTCTTAAGTTCCTGATTAAAACGGTCAATTTCCGCCTGCATTTCTATGGAAGCGTTTAGTGCGTCTTTTGAACTGCCCTGAAACAGCGCCATAATTCCATCGCCAAGATACTGGTTTACGAATCCGTTGTTTCGCTGGATGACAGGCCCCATTCGCTGCGCATACGCCTGCACAAACTGGAAGTTTTCGACAGGGGTCATTTGTTCTGCGATGGTGGTATAACCTCTGATATCGGAAAAAAAGACGGTCACTTCCCGGTAAATATTATCTCCAAGCTGAACATCTGTGATTGCTTTGCGCCCCAGGGTCTGGATAAATTCGGAAGGTACAAAGCGATTGGTAGCCAGGTTGATGCGATGCAGATTAAGGTGAGTACCCAGCCTCGCAAGAAATTCATCTTTGCTGAAGGGTTTGGCAAGATAATCATTGGCGCCAGTGTTAAGCCCCTGAACCAAATCGTTGATTTGATTTTTTGCTGTAACCATGATAACCGGCAATTGACTGGGCAGATATTTTTCTCTGATTCGCTGGCAGACTTCATAGCCTGACATTCGAGGCATCATCACATCGAGAAGTACCAGGTCAAAGGGTTTCTTTTCATTTTCCAGAATACTCATGGTCTCATTTCCATTCATCGCAGAAAAAACCTGATATAAATTTTCCGGCAAATGGTTTTTGAGTACCTGATGGTTAATAGGTTCATCATCTACGATGAGAATTCGGATTAACCCATTTGTTGCCACAATTTCCGAAGTTTTTGCGGGTATTAATTCTGCCGCAGGATGTCTGGGAATAGACAAGCTGGAATCCACAAGGGGAGTCAGAGACCGGGTAACGGCAAATGTTTCGGGTATTTCTTTTGAAACGGGCAAGGTAAAGAAAAAGGTTGACCCCTCACCTATTGTTGACTCCACCCAAATCCGTCCATTGTGTCGCTCAATGAGGTTTCTGGATATACTCAGCCCGAGACCTGTCCCGGCATATGTCCGGCTGATGGAGCCATCGGCCTGCACAAAAGCCTCAAAGATCGCTTCTCTTTTATCTTCAGGAATACCGATCCCTGAGTCCGTTACCGATATTTCCATCTGCTCGTTTTCCAATTTGGCTCCAACCTTTACAAATCCCTGTTCGGTAAATTTGATTGCATTACCCACCAGGTTGTAAAGCACCTGGGTGATCCGGTCCTCGTCGGCATAGACTGCCGGAAGGTCAGCGGGGATTTCATTATACAAAGTGATCTTTTTCCCCTGTGTCATGGGCTGGGAAACCTGAAGCACAACTTCCACGAGGGTATGCAGGTCTGTGGGTCGTTGTCTCAGTTCCAAATCGGCATTGCGAATCCGGGAAAAATCCAGCAAATCATCAACCAGGGAGGCCAGTCGTTTGCCGGAAGATACCACCATGCCCAGATTTTTACGGACGTGCGGATCGTCAGATGCATCAAACAGCGACTCTGTTATACCGATAATCCCATTGAGCGGAGTGCGAAGTTCGTGGGAGGTGTTGGCCAGAAACTGGTCCTTCATGTGGTCAATCTGTATGAGGCGTTCGTTGATGGCCCTTTCCCTGTTCAGCTCTTTCTCGTGCAATTTTTGCTGTCTCTTTTTCTGAAAGCGAAGCAGGAGAAAAACCATTCCTCCAGCCAAAATAAAATAGCCCAGATATGCCCATAAGGTTCTGTACCAGGGAGGAAAAACCGAAAAACTGTATATTACAGGCTCGCTGATCTGGTCATAAATATTTTTTGCACGGACTTCAAACTGATATGCACCTTCCCATAAGTTGGTATATTCTTTTACTTTTTCTTCTGTCCATGAAGACCATGTTTCGTTATTTCCTATCAGTCGGTACTGAAACCAGACATTCTCTGGTGTCTGATAGGTGGTCGCGCTATATTCAAACCGGATATTGTTTTTTGAATAGGGCAGATGAAGAGCGGGGTAGCTATCAAAACCGGGCACAATGTTGCCTGCAAAAATCAGAGAGTCCTGGTTGAAGGTTACTTTTCGAACCAATGCCTTGAAGGGCGGAACAGCTGTTTTTGTTTCATTCACGGGATAAACATATCGCACAGTTTTGGTAATGGTCAGAATCCAGAATACACCGGGTGATTCTTCAATAATTTCTTTTATCGTTTCCCCCCCCGATATCTTATGGGTTGGCAGAAAAATTGATGAATAGCCACCTTCCGTTTTGGGCTGGAGAATTTCCAACATATTTTCCCCTTCTGCGGACGAATAGCCAATCGCCAGTTTCTCTCCTGGCAATTTTTGAAGAAGGTCAATATTTAGGGTTGTATCAGCAAATTTTTTACCGAGGGCAAATGAAGGAACAAACCGTTTGGTGTTTGCATCAAATTCACGCAGTCCCTTTTCTGTTGAGAACAGCATCTTATCATGTAAAGAAAGCATGTAGGTATTCATGGTTTTCAAACCTTCACTTTCGCCATAAGGGGTTGTTTTTGCCAATGCGGCTGCCTTTGCGTAAGGATCAAATTCTACCCTGAATACATTCCCCGACTGCGTCTTTACCCAAAGCAACCCAAGCCCTTCCTCCTCAATATTTTCAACGATTTCATCAATCTGAGTTATCTTCAATGGGGGTTTACCTGTCTGTGGATTGTAGATACCTATATTGAAGCGGATGTTTATATACCATTGGTTGGGTACAAACCGGGACACAACAATATCAGAGTTTAATACCATTACAGATTGTAACTCTGGCGGAAAAAGCGGAATCCAGGTCTTATTCCTGATTTCAAAAATCCCGTCACGGGTAGAGACAAACAGCTTTTCATCTATTTCATGGAATCTCGAAATCTGTGTAATGGGGCCGGAAATATTTATCAGGCTGGAATTTTGAGTATCGGAGAGCGTTTTATACCGAATGCCGGTAAGGTTTCCAAAATACATACTGCCCTGGTGGTAAATCATCTCTGCATCAGCCATATTATCAGCAAAGACCGTCATTTGCCCGGGGATCTCCATTCGGATGATTTGCCCGAGCGGAGAGGCCCATAGATTTTTTTCTTTATCCACATACAGGCTCAAAACACTATTAGAAATAAGTCCTGACTGATCATCTACCTTTTCGAGTATATTTCCGTGTGAGTCAATAATCATAATCCCGCCCCCCAGTGAATTATAAGCAAAAACGCCTTCTTCCAGCAAAACACCTCTCAGGTAGACCTGACTTTCGACAATAAAACGATTTGCCGGGCTTTCAAAAGGGGTAAAGGAATTTCCATCGTAGAGAAAAAGCCCATTTTCCTGAGTCGCAACCAGTATTTTTTTACCTTCAGGATCGGGATAGGGAAGCATCGACCATATCGTCTCCAGTTTATCGGAAATGGCTTCCACACTGCCACCGGGAATCGTCTTCAGGCTATCTCCGACTAATTTTGTGACCCCGCGCTCTCTGGTAAAAAAGTACAGTTCATCCCTGACACTGGCAGCAAAGGAAAAAGCAAACGGAAATTCCCAAACCGTAATTTTGCCTTTATCAGGTTTTACGTTGGGTTCTGGTCGCCAGCGAATCAGGCGGGTAAAGGATTGGAAAAACACATCTTCCCCAATGGCAAAAGTTCCCCAAACCTGGGCAATATCTTGTTTTTCTTTAGGAAGCTGGTTGAGGAGCGAGTGGTATTGGTTGTTACCGACCGAATCAGGCCATAAAAAACCAAAGTCAGACGGCCCGCCGGCATACACAACACCCGCATCAGACACATCCATCGAAAAAGCGACAAGATTAGGCATGCTGATCGTCTTCCATGTGCTTCCGTCATACTCAACAATTCCGGGAGGCGTACCCGCATAGATAATACCGCTTGGATCCTGAACAATCGAAAAACACTGCGCATCACCGCGATATTCAGTCGTTGCCCAGAATTGCATCAGGTGAGTTCCGGTATTCTTCCACAAAGGGCTCTTCTCAACAGCGGGATTTTGAGAAAACACTTCAAAAATCCAAAAAAGTTGCAAAAGGCAAACCAGCGTTGATTTCATATTCAGCAATAGGAGATAAAGGGATTTTGCGACATGGCAAACTTCGATTATCCAATATAGGCTAAATACAGTGAATCAAGCCAGAGGTGGAAAAATTTTCTTACCGCACCACCGTAATTGTGCCTCCACATTCGAAGCTGTGATTGTCTTCCCGCAAAAATGAGGCGGCCCAGGTGTACACGCCCACATCGGCAGGGCTGCCCTGGATCATGCCGTCCCAGCCTTCATCAGGGTTGTTGAGCAATATATTGCCCCGGTCAAAGATTTTATTTCCCCACCGGTTATAGATCATCAGTCGCTCCACAATCTTGACGTCGGCGGTTTCTCTGTCGGCGTAAAAGGTAAACTGGTCGTTGATCCCGTCGCCGTTGGGGGAAAATGCAGTGGGTACGTAAATATCCTGATTGCACAATGCCTGGACTTTGACCGTGATCTGCACACTGTCTGTAGCCGCACAGCCGTGCGGGGAATAAGCAGTCGCATAAACAGTCAGGGAAGTGTCAGGCTCGAGATGGTAATAATACTCGCAACCAGAATTGCACAACCCGTGCCAGACAACGGATTCGAGCGGTTCGTTGGCCATAACAGCGACTTCCAGCCTTTCGCCTTTATATACCTTGCGGTCTTTGCCGAGGTCTATTTCAAAGGGCTCTGCATCATCGATCGTAAATATTTCTCTCCACTCACAGCCGTGAGTGTCAGTGACAAGGGCTTCATGTTCTCCCGGACAAAGCCCGCCGTTTTCCTGTGCGGCTGGCTGTCCGTTGATCTGAAAGGTATAAGGCGAATGGCCCCCATCGGCCAAAATCATCAGTTCGCCGTTGCAGTCGCCGGCACAGTGGGCGTCGCCTGTAGCGAGAAACGCAGATACAGGCTCCGGTTCTTCGAGTACGACTGTTTCCTGTGTGGTACAGCCTCCCGCATCGCGGACTTCCACCGTGTGGGAACCCGCCCCCAGACCTGTCAGGTTAAGGCCGGAAATCCAGGTGGCGCCAGCAGGCCTGATTTCGAAGGGAAACCGGCCTTCCTGTACTGTGGCGACGATTTTGCCGTCATTTTTGCCGGTACAGGTAGGGTCCAAACCTGAGAGGTCAGCGCGGATTTGGGTTGCCACAACCACGGCCCTTGCGGTATCTGCACAACCATTGACATCCACACCGGTAACGGTATAGGCTACGGAGTCGCCGGGAGCGACGGTAGCATTGGGGCCGGAGGCAGACAAAAGCCCTTGTGCGCTCATGTCCCATGCGTAAAAAGTTGCGCCGCTGGCTTTGAGCTGGATCGAATTGCCTTTGCAAACGTAGGCTTTGGCAGGGTTTAACGTAACGACAGGGCCGTTGACGGAGACGAAAACCGAATCGGTTGCCACACACCCCGGGCGGTAAAAACCGTTGACTACATACCAGCCTTCGGCTGCATGGGTAGCGCCGGCGATGACCGGCGACCGCTGTGTAGAGGTAAAGCCGTTGGGCCCTGTCCACTGATACCCGAGCGCGGGTAATTCTGTAGTCAGCCGGAGGCTGTCTCCTGCGCAGATATTCTGACTCAAAGCAGTAATACAGCAGGTGGGAGAACAGTCCCACAAAGCATTGAGCGTGGAGTAGATGCCAGGCTGAAACTCGATCACAAACAGTACCCCGACAGAGCCCGGCGGAATGGTCAGATGAAGCCTGGCACTTTCTGCGACAGAACCCGGAAGTTTGAAATCTGCCGGCAGGACATTTCGCCGGACAATAGAATCCTGAAGGGGAAGCCCGCGGCCATATACTTCAAGAAAGCCGGGCACACAGTGCCCGGGGTCGAGCATCGTCGAAAGGGGATAACTGGCTGAATCGTTGAAATAGTTACCCGTACTGAAACAGTTACCGCCAAACCAGGGCATACTTCCTGCCGGGGTGAGATTCCCGAATATGTCCACATAAAACATGGTGGCACCATCGGGGACGCTGGCAGTAGTAAAGTCAAACCGAAGGGAAGAAGCGCAGTTTCCTGTCCAGATAAATAGAGAATCGGTGGTAGAACCACCCAGGGCTGGGTTGTAAACAGCGAAGAGCGTATCGCCGCAAAAAAGGGTATCAGGAGCAAAGGCCAGGGAAAAAAGGGGCATATTCAGCCCCGCTGCAAGCAGCAACAGAAGTAGGGGTTTCATTTTTTCAGGGGTATGGGAGTGAGAGAAAAAGGAAATTACTCTTCGTTGAGGGCGAGTTTCGGGCGGGCAGAAGGTTTTTTCATCAGCCAGACATCTTCCTTAAACTGAATCAGGCTGGAACCATAGAAATAGTACGGAGCAATGACGGTATGCGGCAGACCTTGTTTCCCTTTGGGAAAGTTTCCCTCTGCGAAGTCCCGCATCCCATGCTGACAGCCGCCGGCACCATGGCCATAGACATATCGCTGCCACTCGGGATCGACATTACAGCAGGACTGGGAGTTGCTGCCTGTCTGAAAACAATTGGGGTGTTTGCTACACTCAACCGCGATCAGATAGGGAACCCATGTACCGCCTACTTTGCAGCCACTCCACTTGGCCAGCCGGCCAGATTGGGTGAAGTCGCCATTACATTGGGCACTGTACACAGCCATGAGTGGATACCCTTCTCCTCCCGGGGCGTCAGGGTGAGTCAGGATCATACCACTTGTTTCCCGACTTGCGGTCAGGGTACGATCGCTGACCCAGGTGCGAAAAGCCATCTGAAGGTTCTGCGGCATACGAAACATGAGGCCCTTGTAAAGCGCATACGTTCTGGCCCAGATGGCTTGCGTTTTGAGCGCTTCAGGGTGATCGGTAAATTCTCCGACCTCTCCTTCCGTTACCCCTGCCATAGCTGCATCCATGGGAATAATGATGGTTTCCCAGGTGTCCCATTTTTTCAGGCTAAAATTTTCCGGAATGGTATTGTAGCCGCGAATGGGTTGGTAAAACCGCGCATAATTTCCTTCGGGAAAAACTTCGGTAACGGAGGGAAGCAGATCCAGACTATTTACAGGAAAAACTTTTCGCAAACTCTTCACGCTATGTGTAAAAATATAAGGGTCGCGCGGCACAATCATTCGGGGAGCTTTGGGGCTGCCCGCGATATCGGAGGGTTTTCCGGAAGGGCGAAGGGGCATCATTCCCAGAGAATTTCCCCCTTTGCCCACATGTACATACATTTCGTGCATCACCTCATAACCCGGATGAGAAACACGCAACCATACATACGTGGGAAGTCCGGTCGTATCTGCATTCAGCATGATTTCAAAGACCCCCTCTTCATCGGTCTGAACGACGCGATCCGCAGAGTCGCAATTAATTCCCCCGATAAACAGCCCCTCTTTCAGCATCATGACTTCCTGGAAGCAGAGCTCAATTCTGGCACCGGGGATGGGGTTACCGTCGATTTGACTGACGATCTCTCCCACCACCACGGCATTACCAAAATTGTCGGGAAAATTCTCTTTACAAGAGAAAAAAACAAACAGTGCAAGAAAACTACAAGAGATAAAGGCCAGGGATATAGTTCTTTTCATAATACAGAAGCTTTTAGAAAATAGTCATCCGGATCGCCGCACCCATAAACCAGTCTGTATCGGGGCGTACTTTCTTGGGTAATCCGGTAGGGGTAAGAAATGGACCTTCGGGGTTTTCATTTCCAAGCATCCATACTTTGGCTCCTCCGCGAAGGGCGATACCAAAACGCTTCTGGTCGCTGGTCCAAAGTGTAGGCTGCCAGCGAGCCATCAGCGCGATATTGTTGGTGCTGCGGACATATTCCTCAAACCCTCCGTCGTAGCTAAACTGAGCATACACTCCCCCGTCGCTAAAGTCGAGAAACAACTTCTGTGTTTCACCGAGGTAAAATCGGCCGGCAAACTTTGAGAACTGAAGGGGGTTGATACCGATCATTGTGCTGAAGTTGCGGTTGACATATCGACCCTGTGCATTTTCGCCGTCGAGCTTGCGCATCGAAGGACTGATTTGAATCTCGGCGCGAATGGCAGGAGACCAGATAGCGCCACTTACTGCGATGACCGCCCCACGGTTGATATAATTTTCAGAAATCAAAGAATCTTTGAGGCTGTTGATGGCAAAGACCGTATTGGGCTGCTGTTCAATAAGCTGGGGACAAAGTCCGCAGTTGATCTGGAGGCTCGAAGCTGTGTAGCCAAGTTTCCAGATGTCGGCACCAAATCTAACCTGAATGTCGGTGATCTGAGCGGTCGCGTGGAAAGCGATTGCCGCAAAAACGATTAGCAAGGATAAATTTTTCATTAGTAGGATTATAATTGGGATTCAATTCCGAAAGAATAAAAAGTTCTGATGACGCGGGGGCCCTGACCGAGCCATTCTGAAGACTCAAAGCTGATGCCCCTTGCTTTTTCGTAGTGGTAGCAGGCCGAAAAGCGAAGCGATCTGCCTACATCCACATACACTTTTCCTGAGAGGCCATAACCTGTGAGGGCGGGTGGCCAGAAGTAAGCAGGAAGTTTGGATTCAACACGGGCGATAATGGTTTGGGCTGCTTCTGTTTTGGCTTTGGCCGGAATCAGTGGAATCGGGTCAAACAGCAATTCCAGGTTTGTAACAGCTTCCGGAGCAATGAGTTCAAGACCAGCCTGATAACTCATATCCGTACCAAACATATAATAACCTGAAGCATCCACCCCCATCGCTACCTGTCCAAATCTCACCCTTGGCAACCAGGGATCAGGCAGTACGCGGCTGAGTTCCATTCCCATTCTTGCTGTAAGTGCGCCTTTGGGCCGGGGGGTAGTTACCTGTTTCAGAATCAACTCTTTCAGATTTTGTTCGTTGAAAAACTGTTTCACAGGAACCACGTCCCCCACTTCAACCATTGACTCACTAAACATGCCAATGCCTCCTTCTACGTCTATGAAAAAGAGCGGAAGATTAATGCCTGCTCTGCCAAAAAACTGTCCTTGTTTGCGCAGTGCCCGTTCTTTGGTTGTATTATAGGGCGTCAGGTCAATTTTTTCCCAGGGTACCCAGGGCAAGGTGGGTTTTAGTTCTGCTTTGACTACATCCAGGCCTGCGTTCAGATCGGGAAGGGTATAGGTCATTGCAGACTTATAAAAACCAGTACCATAATGAACTCTGGGAGAAACACGGAGTAATTTTTTGCGGTAAGCCTTTCCCCATATTTGTTGATCTGCGACCGTACTTTCCTCTGAGAGAATGGGGGTAATCGGGTCAGGATAAACTTCAGGGGTTTCGATAGCGACCGGAGCGGGAGCAGGAGCGGAGATTGTGTAGGTGAGCGGGTTTGCCTGAGGAGAACCTATTGGCAGGACCAGGATTGATCCTGCCTCTGGTTCGAATAACCCCATGCTATCTACCAATTTTTTTTTTCACGATTCATCTCATCCACAAAGAGGCGCAGTTTGCTGACCACCTGGTCGGGTTTCATGCTGGAGACATTGACGTCGGCAAACAGGCCGGAGGCTTCCATATGGCGGTACAGCGGCATAATTGTCTGACTGCGCGCAGGTTCCTCCTTGGGTGCATGGGTCAGCCATTCGAGGCCCTGCATGACCCAGGCGGGTACTGCAGTAGGAGAATACACTCCCTTTTTGCGGGCGGCTATGGCATTTTCCCATTGGATGAGAAGATTTTCGTCCAGTACTACGGACTGATTTCCGGGGATAGAAAGTGCAGTCACTTCGTAGGAAGGTTTGGGTGTGGGTTTGTCCGCGACACGTTGTTCCATCAGATGAAGCAGCATGTCGTTGGGATTGTCAAATTTTTCTTTTTCTGAAGTTTTTTCTTCGGGAAAATCACTGACCGGAAGATCGAGCGGGTCGTCGAGCGTTACGGCCACGTGTTCACCGCGTTTGATGGCGGCCAGGGCTTCTTCGAATCGTGCTTTCCCTTCTTCGCCGTACATCAGCGCTTTGTCGCCTGAGATGACGACGGTGATCATTTCACCGCGTGAGGTGGACTCAGCAGAAATTGGGACGGATTGAGCACTAGTAGAAGCCGCAGCTTTGGTTGTTGTATTGGCTGTGCGCAAAACAGGCGTAGAGACTGCCTGGGTTTGGGTAGATGAAAGGTGGGTGGGTTGTGCAAATGAAGTGGTGAGGGTGTCGGTGTTTGAATTGGGTTTGGACCGCTCTCCTTCCGCAGACTGCCGCTGGGTGAATTGGCTCCAAAGATCATCCAGGTTTTTGGGAAGTTTGCTTTGGGAAGGAGACGGTTCCGTTTGCATAGCAGTATCAACATTAACTTTTATCTCAGGTGCACCGGCAAAAGCCATGAAGCCTTTTGTCTCGGCGGGGGATTCTTCCACAGTAGCAGCGCTGTGGGGTTTTACGACAGGGGTTGCGGGGCGCTGGGAGGAGGATTGCGCGACCTGACTTGCGGGCGTACAGCCGGCGGCCAGAAGTGTAACCAGAATTGAGAAGACCAGGGGTAAATTGTATTTCATAACCTTTGGAAGTTTGTGATATACCCCTAAGACAAAAGTTTTTTTAGTGTTGCATGGTGGGAATGAAAAAAAAATTAAAAAAAATTAAAAATGCTCAATCTACCAGCGGTGCAGTTTGTGCGGCTGATGTCACCCCGGGCGGAAGTTCCATAATACGCATGTTGCGAAACTGTATTTCAGCGCCTTCAGCTTCGAGGCAGATATAACCTTTTTTTCTTTCGGAATCCCGAAGGCCATTGACAAACTTTCCATTCACAGACAATTTCACCGTTCCGTCCACGGCTACTACTACATATTTATTCCATTCGCCTTTTCCCTTGCATCTTTTTTCGATGGATTTACTGCGAATGCCTCTGGGATTGTCAGGGACGGCCGTCATCCCCATGGTGGGAAACAACTCTCCATGTACATAATCATCGGTTACATTGTGGATGGTCGCATATTCGAGATCCAGCATCTGTACCTCGATGGCTTTGGTCAGCGGGTCATCTTCAAACTGCGTGCCTTCACTCCAGATAAAAATTCCCGAATTTCCCCCGGCAGTCATATGCCGCCATTCGACTTCGAGGATAAAATTTTCATACTGCCGGTCTGAGCGCATCACCCCTATAGGCAATCCACTGCAAATCAGCGTGCCTTTTTTTACTTTCCAGGTTTCAGGGGAAGTATTCACATCTACCCATCCGTCCAGATTTTTTCCATTAAACAAAGGTCTGAAAACCAGCGTTTCACTTTTCTGGGCATAGACCATAACATTACAGGAAAACAGGAGGATAAATACGGGCAGACAGATAGTGGCTAATCGTTTCATAGGGTGAGTAGTTTCCGTTTAATGCAAACAATTTACAGTACCGGAGCGGTTTTCCGGAGATTATCGGCAGAAATTTTTTTCCCCCCCTGAAATTGACCATATTGTAAAACACTAATACGACAACAATGGCAACAGACAAACTTATGCATCCCGTAGTCAAAGCAGCCATTGAAGCGATGAACCATAGCGATAGTGAAGCGTGGTTTACCCTTTTTTCTAAAGATGTTTCGCTTACCGATGACGGCACAAGTCAGGAATTTGTAGAATGGAGCAATACCGAGTTATTCAGCGAAGAAAGAGGGTTTATTCAGTCCATCGAACGAGTCGAAGATAAAGGATTGACCATATATGGCCGCTTTCACTCCGCGCAATGGGGCACCTTTCCCACCTTCTGGAAATTTGAAGTCAGAAACGGCAAAATTTCCAGGCTGGATGTAGGGATGGTGGATGATTGAGCGGTTATTTTTTTGTATATTGCAGTATGAGCGAACTTCAGAAACAAATATTGGCTTTACCTGTAGCAGAGCGTTTGCAGTTAATTGCTTTTATCGCCACATCCATTTCTGGTGATGAGGTAGGACATTTATTTACGGTTCCGGATGAATGGATAAAAGAAGCATTAGAAAGAGATGAAAAGTATAAGCAAGGGAAATCCGCGACTTATACATGGGACGAAGTGAAAACGCGGATCTATGGCGGGAAATAAGCGATATAAATTAGTTATCCTTGAAGGCGCCAGTACAGAAATCATGGATTTATTCACCTTCTTCGAGGAACGCAAACAGGGTGCAGGTGATATATTTATTGATAGCCTGGGTGACTTTTTACTCAAAATTGAATTCAACCCTGAATCCTGGCAATACGCTAAAACAAAAAATCCGACGTGGATTTTTAAAATCACCTCAGGTAGTAATCCTCTACAAATTTGAGGAAGAAGTCATTACGATTTTATCCATCAAACACGTTCGCTCCGACTGGCAAAAATTCTGAAACTTTCTGATTTTCACTCCGCCCAATGGGGCACCTTTCCCACCTTCTGGAAATTTGAAGTCAGAAACGGCAAAATTTCCCGGCTGGATGTAGGGATGGTGGAGGATTGAAAAGATTCCTCACCCCATACAACCTGCAACCCCCGTTTGCCGTCTATCAGGGGTATGACAAAAAATTTACTACTAGTAATCTTTCTGATTTCCTGCGGATACACACTTTCCGCCCAAACCCTTCGGGGGAAAGTAACCGATACAGAAGGTGCGCCGATCGAATCGGTTCGGGTTTTTGCGGATGGTTCTGACTTTGCCACCCTCACAAAAGCGGACGGATCTTTCTCTGTTTCCCTGCCCAAAGGTTCGTACCGGCTGGTTTTTCAACATCTCAACTTCATCACGAAGGTTGTCCCGGTCGAAATTACCGGCAACCAAAACCTCGACATTGCGCTTGATGCCCGCGATATCCAGCTCGAAACGATCGAAATCCGCGGTGGAAAACGCGACCCAGCCTACGATATTGTGCGCCAGATCATCGACGCAAAAAAGGATATACTCGATGAAGTAAGTTCCTATACCTGTGAAACATATCAGAAAATTATCCTCGAAGCGGATACCCTGCTCAAGGGCAAAGCCCGCAAAGCACTGATCGACTCGCTCGGTGTAGATTCTTTGCCCGAACCCGGGGAAAACCGCAAGCCGGTAGAAATGATCGAATCGAAGTCCACAACGTATTTTGAATCCCCCGGCAAGTACAAGTCCATCGTTCACGCTTATCGCAATTACTCGGCGGCTAAAGCCTCCAGTACGGTTTATGATTTTGACGAAGGACCGGCTACGGGCTATTCCTCCGGCCTCAACGATCCCTATCTGTTTTTTCAGGATGTCTCGGAGGCGGATTTTAACTTTTACCGCAACCTCATCGACGCGCCAACCCTGGGAGACAGGCCTTTTGTTTCGCCTTTCCACAGCACTCTCTGGCGGGTTACCTACCGCTACAAACTCGAAAAAACCTGGTTTGAAGACAACCGCGTCACCTATCTCATCAGTGTAACGCCCATCAATCCGGAAGGCGCCTGTTTTTCCGGTCAGTTTATTGTAGAAGACGGAACATGGGAGGTGAAATCAGTGGATTTTGAAGTGCAAAAATCAGCACTCAGTTATTTCCGAAGCTTCCGGATGTTGCACAGTTTTGGAAAAACCGAAGACAACTATCGCTACAAAACGCGGGAGGAATATATCTACGAGATCAAAGACGGAAAAGCTGTTTACTACGGTCAGAGTCTGGCCATTCATACCGAGTACCAGGCGAATGTGGATTTTCCCAACAATTTTTTCAAAAACGAACTCCGCCGCACCGATAAAGAAGCCTTCGAAAAAGACTCCGCGACCTGGGCAGGCATCCGGCCAATGGGGCTGGGAATGGCTGAAAAATCATTTATCAAAACCCAGGACAGCATCATTGCCTATCGCCGCAGCCCCGAATTTCGCTATAAGGAAGACTCCGCCTACAACCACCTCGATTTTCTGGATTTTCTCATCTATGGGGTAAAATGGCGCGACCGTCCGCGAAAAATGGATTATTATATTAACCCGCTAATCGAACAGATTCAGCCTTTGGGAGTAGGCGGATACCGGCATCAGTTGGGCGGGTCGGTAGGAAAACGCTGGACCCGATACACAGCCGTCAGGGTGGGAGGAGAAATCAACTACGGGTTTAAAAATCAGGATGTCAGGGGAACGGGAACGCTCAGATTTACCTATGCCCCCAAACGATTTGCCAGCGCCTATGTCAGGGCGGGTAATACCTACGATTTTATCAACAACTATGAGACTGTTTTTGCTTTTCTGAGTCGAAGCAATTTTATCCAGAAGAAATCTATCGGGGTAGGAAATAATATCGAATTGTTGAATGGCCTGTACCTGAATGCATCCCTGGACTTTGCCGACCGGAGTGCCATAGATCAGCTTGAGCTGGAAGATTGGTCCAAACAACTATTTGGCGACCTGAACACACCCCGCACATTTGATCCGTACAGAGAATTTCTGATAGAACTCAAGCTCACCTGGACGCCCGGACAAAAATATCAGATGGAGCCATACCGGAAAATTATTACCGGAAGCCGGTGGCCGACGTTTTATGCCCAATACAAAAAAGCATTACCGGGGATATTCGGCAGTGAACTGAATTACGATTTTCTCGAACTGGGCCTCAACCACGAGTTTAAACCAGGTACACTGGGCACTTCACGATGGAGCCTTTCAATGGGCAAATTCATTCAGGCAAATAATATCCGCTTTACCGACTACCGGTTTTTCAGAGGCTCTGATCCCTATTTTTTTGCCAACCCGATGAAAAATTTTCAGCTGCTTGGGCCGACAATCAGCACAAAAAATGAATACCTACACGCCCATTTTGTGCACGACTTCAACGGCATATGGATCGATAAAATCCCGCTGCTGAAGCGCACACCCTTACAGGAATCGGCAGGCGCTGCCACCCTTGTCATAAGAGATGGAAATTTTCTGCACACGGAAGTATTTGCCGGATTGCAGTGGCCGTTTCGGATATTAAAGCAGCGGTTCAGAATAGGCGGATTTTACGTGGTCTCTTACAGCAACCACACCAACGCCATCAGTGGTCAGATCAAATTTGGCGTCAACTTTTTTAATCCGACCAAAAACCAGTGGGAATATTGAGAAGCAGTAAGAAATTCAAAGTCGTTTGACTAGATGTATTATTAATGGTCAGATTCACATAATCAGTCTTTTTTTCCAAATCCAGCTTAAACAAGTTTAAGGGTATTTATTAATATACCTTATAGGCTTCTGCGTCCATTTCAGCCCAACTTTACATTGTCAATAAACAAAAAAGACAATGAAAAGAATCTTTACCTCGGCAGTCATTTTATCGTTGATCATGGCCAGCCAGAGCAAACCCAATCAATCTTCAACCCTTAATCAAAAAACTGAAATGGAAACGATCATTAACACCGAAAAAGCCGCTATTGAGAACATGCTTTTTGCTTATCGCGATGCACTGAATGCCTCAGATGTCAGCAAAGTACTACCGTTATATACCGAAGATGGAGTATTTATGCCTTCTTCTGCGCCAACTTCAGTCGGGCAGGAGCAGGTAAAAGGCGCTTATGAATTTGTATTTAGCAATATTCAGTTGAATATCGAATTCTATATCGATGAGATTGTCGTAAACGGTGACTTTGCCTTAGCACGTACCACATCAAAAGGTACAACCCTTATCCATGCTACCGGGGAGACGGTTCCGGAGGAAAACAGAGAGCTATTTGTGCTTCAGAAGACCAGTGGTAGCTGGAAAATCGCCCGATATATGTTTAACAAGATGAAGTAGGCTTTTCCAAAGTGCCGGCCAGCCATTCCTTCTGGTTAAAAGAATTATTTTACCGGAGGGGGTGGCTGGTTTAGCATTCGGATGATTGCAGGAAAGACAACCAACAACAACGGCAGCGCAGCGATCAATCCACCGATGACAGCGACTGCCAGCGGCTGATGCAGTTGTGCACCTGTTCCTATTCCCAAAGCCAGTGGCATTAAGGCGATAATTGCTCCAAGAGCGGTCATAAGTTTGGGCCGAAGCCTTGCAGCGAGAGCATAATTAAGGGCATCATCCCGGCTGTTTTTCTGCCTTGCCGTGCTGTATTGCTGGTAGGTGAATATGGCATTCTCGGCAATAATCCCTACAATCATAATCATCCCCATATAACTGCCCACATTCAGAGGGGTATGAGTCAGGTAAAGGCCGGTTACTGCTCCGCCAATGCCTAAAAGGGAAACAAACAGAATGGCAAGTGCAACCGGAAGATTTCGGAAAAGGATCATCTGCACCAACAGTACCATAAGCGAAGCGAGAATCAGAATGGACAACAGTTCTCTGAAGGATTGTTGTTGCTGGGCATATGCGCCTCCATATAATACCCCGTATCCTTTTTCAAAAGCTATATTTGTAGCTACAGATGCCTTAATTTCCTGCATCACGCTACCCAGGTCGCGCCCTTCCAGCCGGGAAGTAATGCCTACAATTGGCTGGAGGTTTTCCCGCTCCTGCTCTGCCACCCCACTTTGGATGGTTATTGTTGCGATGGTTTCAAGCGGCACAAATTTGCCATCGGCCAACAAAATTTTCATTCTCCGCAATTCACCTTCCCTGAGATCTGTGCCGCCGTCATAGATCATCCGAATATCGGTCATTTGCTGTGGATCTATGACGGCCCCTACTACCACACCCTGCATCGCTGTTTGCAACTGATACTGGAGATCGGAGGGCGATATCCCATAAACAGCCATTTTGGCAAAGTCTGGATGAACAGTAATATTGGGACCAGCAATTACGACTCCGTCAAACACATCAGCTGTACCTGGTATTTTTTCCAGTAAAGAGGAAATCTGCGCAGCATACGTTTGAAGTTTTTCTCGATCCGGCCCAAACACCTTCAGGTTGATGGGCTGCACGGATGTGATCAAATCTCCCAGCATATCCCCAACTACCTGCCCAAAGTCGATCGTAAGGTTGGGCACTTCGCTTTCTACCCGATGGCGAATAGCAGCGATTACTTCATTGGTGGAGCGCTGGCGGTCTTTATTGAGTTCGATCAGGTAGTCCCCGCGGTTGGGCTCTGTAATAAAAAACCCCATTTGAGCACCTGTACGCCTCGAATAGGCGACGACCTCCGGGATTTGTAAAATCATACTATCCACCCGCGTCAATATGTTGTTGGTTTCTTCAATGGAAGTACCCGGAGGAGAATTGTAGTCCATCACGATTTCCCCCTCGTCCATTTCAGGAAGAAAGCCTGTTTCCAGTCGGGGAAAAATGACAACCGAGGCAGCTACCAGAATTGCAATCAACAATAAAGAAATCACGGGGCGGTGAACAAGGTAGTTAATCCACCTTCTGGTTTCATTATGCAAAATTGGCTTGACCCTTTTAGGGAGTATATCGACCAGCCACCCGTATAATGCAGGTAACATAAGAGAAGAAACCAGAAATGAGCTGGCAAGCGTGATGACCATTGTGTAGGCAAGGATTCGGAAATAGGCTCCGGCAACCCCTGTCATCAGAGAAAATGGGATAAATATCACCATAGTGCTGAGCGAAGATCCGATCAATGAGGGAAACAAATAATTCATGGATTGCTGCACCAATTGAAAAACAGGGGTTTCTGGGTGCTCTTCCCGTGTACGGTGCAACTGCTCGATCACCACCACTGCATCATCAATCACAAGGCCGATGGCCGCAGCCAGGCCGCCAATCGTCATAATATTGAGCGTATAACCGAGATTATGCATGACCAGCAGAGCCGCAGAAAGCGTTACAGGTATGGTCACCAAAATAGCGATGCTGGCCTGGCCAGAGTGCAAAAACAAGATCGCAACGACGATCGCCAGTAATAACCCGATCAATAAGGCATCCCGAATACTAATAATGGAAGTATTGACAAAATCGGCCTGAATATAATATGGGTTTACTGTAACTCCAACTGGCAGCAATTGCTTTAACTCGCTGATTTTCTGCCGAGTAGCTTCTGTTACGTCGATGAGGTTCGCGTCAGGCTGTTTCAAAATATTAATCAGAACCCCTTCATGCCCGTTGGCATTGATTTTTATATATTCAACTTTTTCCTCAATACTTACGCGGGCTATATCTTTAATAAAAACTGGCGTATTGGTTCCCATGCTGACTGGTATATTTTCAATTTCATCCATTGAGTATACCCCCGCATCTGTCAGGTTGAGATACAGTCGGCGGTAGCTGTTCATAAAGCCATTGGAACTGATAAAGCCGGTTTTTGCCACTGCATCACTGACTGCTTGTGCACTCAGCCGGTACTGAAGTAATTTGTCTGGATCAAGAGAAATGCGGTATTCTTTCACCTTCCCTCCCTGCACCTGTACATCGGAGACTCCCTGTACTTGTGACAAATAGGGTTTAATGGTATAATCGGCCAGGAGTTTTAACTCCATAAGGTTTTTGTCTTTGCTCTCCAGCGAGAATCCCATCACAGACAAAATTGACGGATCCATGCGTTCTACGGTTATGCGTGTGTCGGCGGGTAAATCATTTTTGATGGCTGCGATCCTCGACTCAATCAACTGCTGGCTGGTATAAATATCCGTGTTCCAGTCCAGAAAAGCGGATATCTCGCAACTGCCCCTGCTGGTAATGCTGTTGATGCCGCTGAGTGCGGGAATTTTTTTGATGGCTTCCTCCAATGGTCGGGTTACCGTAATCATCATTTTATCGACGGGCTGCTCATTGTTCTCTGCGATAATTTTTACTTTCGGAAAAGTAGCAGGTGGAAAAAGCGACACGTGGATCTGCAGAAAGGCATAAACGCCCCCCACAAGTAAAATGAGCATTACAAAAATCAGGGGAGTACGGTAGGTTCTGAAAAACAGTTTGTTCATTTTGCCACAGTGATTTTTGCCGTATCTGCCAATCCGTATGCACCCTCCGTAATAAAGCGATCCAAAGGGTCAAACTCTGGTGCGAGTATTTGTACAGAGTCATGAATTTGCATGCCAATTTCGACCGGTATTTTTACACCGGTAGTATCATCGGCAAGTTTCATTACCCAAAATTCGTCGAGTTGCTCATTGCTCAAAATCGCAGTCTCTGGCAATAGCTGAGCCATTTTGACAACTGAGGACTCGAATTTGACTTCAAGATTTAGCCCTTCGGGCCAGATTTGCATTACATCAGGCCGGATGAGAATCTGAATGCTTTGGGATGCTGCATCCAGCACCTGGAGTATATTGGCGATTCTGCCCGGAGCCCGCGTGCCATCGGGAAGAAGTAACATACATCTCGTACCTAAACCCGCTTCCTTTCGCAAATGGAAAGGCATGTAACCGGTAACAAGCGCTTTATCGCTACGCGTAAATGTACAGAGGGGGGTTCCTTCCTGCACATATTCTCCCTGCTGCTGCAAAAGCCCGGCTATATATCCGTTGGCAGATGCAGCGACCGTAATAAGACCAAAAGCTGCGATTTCCGTTTTCTGAAAGGTCGTATCATTTTCCAGCGACCGGTGCTCTTTCGTTTCTATCGTAAACATGGGCTGACCTTTTTTCACAAAACTTCCTGTTTGCACCAAAACTTCGGTCAAAAATCCGGCGGAAGGGGCAGCGATATTACTTTTGTCGAGATAAGTCACTGTCGCTGGAATGCTGCGCGAAGGATGCAGATCAGCTCTTGAAATACGGGTTACCCGTACTTTACTAACAGGGATTGACGTTTGCGCCTCGTCTGCTTTATTTTCCCCTTGTCCACAGGCAACCGCCCACAAACAGATCATCAGCACCAGAAAATGCTTACCAGTTCCAATAATTGTATGCATTGATGGATAAATATTTTTGTTTTTGCTGTTCGATCAGTTGCTGGTTGAACTGCACATAATTGCGGAAGGTTACCAGATAATCATTGACCGAAAGGTCTCCACGCTGTAATTCTTTTTTGTAAAGTTCGAGCAGGTTGTTGTAATCCACCACTTCCTGTTGGATAATACTGATTTTATTGTCCACCCATTCTATCTGCCCGATATATTTGTCGAGTAGCTGTAGTTTTTGCTGGTTAAAATACAGTTGGTAACCCGCGGTGGTCTGCTGTTCCAGATGTGTCTGCGCACGGGTGAGCTGCTTTTGGTGTCCGTCGAATATATTCAGGCTGAAATTGATCCCAAAGCTAACCCCGAGGTTTTTCTGAGGGTATTGCAAGGTAACCGCATTCAGACCAGCGTCTGCGAAGGCTGAAACCTGGGGTTTATATTTCAGATTAAATCTGTCGAGCTGGTTTTGTGCAAGCAAACTATCAATATAAAATTGTTCTTCAAATCGGCTGGCTTCGCCTGGTTTTTCGGAGAGACGTATCTGGGGTTCGCTGAGTGATACCCTTGCGGTGTCAGTTATTCCACAAAGTGAATACAGGTCCCGGAGATCACGAAGAAGCTGTGCATTGAGGTCTGCGAGAATAAGCTTCTGATTGCCGGTTTCTATTTTCAACAACTGCACATCGCTCGCTTTCATGATTCCGCTTCTTGCGAGAGTCTCAGCCATTTTTAGCTGTGCTGCAAGCGTTTCGCGAAGTTCTATTGCATTTTGAATGTACATCTGGTCGAAAAAACACGTGATGTACTGGTCGGAAACGGCCATTTGCAGCTGTCGCCACGATGCTTCATACAGCCATTTTGCTTTTTCCTGAAGAAGGGTTTGCTGTTTTTGTTCCGTTTCGAGAAAACTGCGGGTAAATAAAGGATACGAAACTCCGGCAATGGCACTGTACAGTGCCCCGTTGGTGATTGCTTCGTCGTACCCAACACCTTTGATTATCGGGCCCTGCATCCATTGGGAGCGGATATCTACAGAAGGCTGGCGATAAGTGGCATGAATTTTTGCGTTTTCATAACCAGCAATTTCCTGCTGGTTGACAAAATCTTTGAGTTGAGGGTTATTCATTTTTGCCTGATCGAGGAAATCAGGTAACGTAGCCATTTGGGCGGTGGAAAAAACCGGAAGGAAAGTTATCAGCAGGTTTATGACAAACCTGCTGATAGACCTGAAATACCTCATACTATTACTATCGGGTTATTTTTCTCCGTCATCATCATCTTTGTGTCCATTTTCGTCATTTCCATCGTCGTCTCCTTCATCTTCCTGGCTCAGCACCTGGCCATTTTCAGAAAAAACCACTTCAATGGATTTTTCTCCTTTTTCCATTTCTACTTCATAGACCGTTGCTCCTTCGGGTTTTTCAACCACTTCAACTTCCTCCACATCATATCCTGCAAAATTGAGGGCGATGGATTCACTGACCGCTGCGGGCAGGTCCTGGGGGTTGATTTCAGCTTCTGTCTCCATCCATTCTCCGGTTTCGGAAAAATTGGCGGACATTTCCTTTCCAGAAAGTTTGAATTCGGCTTCGTATTCCTTTTCGCCTTCTTTTCCCCATTCCACAGATTTTGCTTTAGGGAATTTTGCAGCGAAAGCGGCGCTTACTGCGGCAGGAACAGTGGTAGAAAGGCTTTCCGTTTGCTTACATCCTGCGAGGTACAGCGCCAACAGGGAAATCATTGACAACGTTACAGCTTTTTTCATCATGGTATTATTTATAGATTTATGTAAACATGGGGACTAAATTTAAAGAGAATCTAAACGGGGAAACAGACCCTAAAAAAATGTTTCCCGTCCTCATAGGTATATTCTACCTGCCACTTGCTGATTTCACAAATCTCTTTTACAATTGCCAGTCCCAGTCCTGCACCTTTGGTTGTATCACTGCCACTTTGAAAACGGGCAAATAACACCTCTTGCTCAAAGGGCAATGGCGGTGCCTCATTCACCACTTCCAAACGGTTATCTTCCACCACCACCTCCACGGTGGAGCCGTTATCTGCATACCGCAAAACATTTGAAAAAAGATTGATGATCAGGGTGTCGGTAAGGAATCCGTTGCCGATAATCTGTACAGCGGGAGAAAGCCGGGAGTGTACCGAGAGGGCTTCATAGTCAAATAGTTCCGACATCTGGGCCAGGTGGCTTTGAACCCGGTCGGTCAGGGGTATATGTTCTTCGAGGTCAAACTGGCGGTTTTCGAGTCGGGTAAGCAGCAGGAGATTGCGGTTGAGCCGGGACAGTCGCTCCGCAGCTTCGCGGGCACTGTTGATGGTTTCAGCCATTTTTTCGTCCATGGCCGGATGCTGACTCAGGCGGTCGAGTTTGGCGAGAATCACCGCCAGTGGTGTCTGTATTTCGTGAGATGCATGGTCGGCAAATGTGCGCAACAGCCGGTAATCGTGGCGTGCTTTGGCTATATGGTTTTCCAGGGTTTCTTTCAGTTCCTGAAACTCTTCTATGTCCGAAGGCTCAAACCGCAGCGATTCCTCGCTTTTTACAGAGGCCTTTCGGGCAATGACCAGATTGTCGAAAAACGGTGCCCACAGCCTCCGGGAGACGGCGCGGTGAATCCATAGGCTGGCAATCAACAGCAAAAGTGCCATGCCCAAAAAAACACCAAATATGGCGGTATAAAAATCTTCCCACTCCAGCCGGGAAGTGGCCACCCATATATGAAAGGGTTTGCCGTTGATATTCTGGTCAAAAGACAACTGGCGATAGGTTTCGTTCTCCTGGCTCAGGTGGTCGTAGATCATCGTGTCGGCATATCGCCTGCCTGTTTTGACCTCTGGTACAGGCGTAAGTACAGTCAGCGGATCACCGGAAAAATGTCCCTCAGCAACTATCTGAATCTGCCTCTCGGCTTTGAGGAGCAGTTGTTCGTCCAGTTCTTCATTTACCATCCAACGCAGCAAAAGCAGCAAAACGACCGATGAAACCACCAGAATGATAGCCGTAAAAAGCAATTGCAGCCGGTTGGTTTTTTGCAGTAGTTTCATGCTTCCGAAAATTTATACCCCATACCATAAATGGTTTTCAGATAGTCGGGACTGCCTGCGGCCAGGAGTTTTTTGCGTAAATTTTTGACGTGGACATAGACAAAGTCATAATTGTCGGCCATGTCGTAGTCGTCGCCCCAAAGGTGTTCGGCAATTGAGCGTTTACTCAGAACACGGTTTTTATTGATGATAAAAAACAGGAGAAGGTCGTATTCTTTTTTTGTAAGCTCCACATTCTGTCCTTCTACGTTTACGGTTTGTGCTTTGACATCCAGCCCGATAGCGCCAAAATGGATCACTTCACTTCCCTGGAAATGTTTCCGGCGGATGAGGGCGTGGATGCGGGCATTGATTTCGGAGAGGTGGAAAGGTTTGGTAATATAATCATCAGCGCCAAGGTCAAGGCCTGTGAGTTTGTCGTCGAGGGAGTCTTTGGCGGAAAGGATGAGGACGCCGGTGCGCGCATTTTTCTTTTTTAATTGCCGTAGCAGCGACAGTCCGTTTCCACCAGGGAGCATCAGATCGAGCAGCACGATATCGTAGTCATAAAGTGCAATTTTGTCTTCGGCTTCAGAGAAAGATGCCGCAGACTCACACAGGTAATCCATCCCGGAGAGATAGTCCACCAGTTCCAGCAGCAGGGGTGCTTCATCTTCAACTATCAGGAGTTTGACCATATATGTAAATATAAAGCTTTCGCCACCGTGAAGTAGGGCGGGAAATTTAAAGAGAATCTAAAGGGGAAATATCCTCCGGAGGTCTTTTTGTTTAATGCTCATCTATCCCGACAGAAAAGAGTCATAAAAATGCTGAAAATGCCTGAATACATTAGTCCAGATAATATACAAATATTTGAAATACAACTATTTATACAGGATTGCACCAAAATACAAATCGCTATTTGCCGAAAGACCAATATTCCCGTTCCTGTAAGATTTTTTTATAAGGCAGCCAACTTTTTTCAGAAAAAATTAGTTATAGTCAAAAAGAATATTAGATTTATGTAACCATTTAGCAAAAACTAAATTTCTAAGACTACTAACTATGCAACAAAACTGCGACTATTTCTCTCGCGACGTGGCTTGGCGATCATTCCCTTCCAGAATTTTTTTAGGGCTAATGATTGCATTGCTACCCTACTCTATGATTTTTGCACAGGTAACAGGTACCGTAACTACTGAAAGTGGCGAAGCCCTCTCTGGTGTTACCGTACGAGTACAAGGTACAAGTCAGGGATCTCTCACTGATGACAATGGCAAATACCGTATTGATGGAACGACCTCATCCAGTGTACTGATATTCAGTTACATTGGCTATGGAACGGTAGAGGAGACGGTAGGTTCAAGAAAAGTCATTGACATTGCTTTGACAGAAACCAACGGATCCCTGGAGCAGGTTGTAATTATCGGTTACGGTACACAAAAAAGATCTTCTGTAACAGGTGCGGTTTCATCCGTTTCCAGTGAAGACCTGAAAGCGCTCCCGGTTGTGAGCCTTACTCAATCTATCCAGGGCCGTGTTCCGGGTGTCCAGGTTACCAACAACAGTAGCCCTGGTACCGAGCCTATCATCCGGATACGGGGTGTAGGTTCTGTCAGCCTTAACCCCAATCCGCTGTATGTGATTGACGGTATTCCTGCCGGTGGCATCAACAATATCGACCCCAAGGACATCGAATCCCTTGAAGTACTGAAAGATGCGAGTGCGGCGGCTATCTACGGATCACGTGCGGCAAACGGTGTTATTCTGGTTACTACCAAAAAAGGTTCTTCTGGCAAAATGCAGGTGAGTCTTGACAGCTACTATGGTATGCAATCTGCGTGGCGTACACTTGATCTGCTGGATCGCGACCAGTATATACAGTATGGCACTGCCCTGCTCACAGCTTCGGGGCAACCGGTTCCGGGACGTTTTACCAACTTGAATACCCCGGTTTACGATGGCGCAAGCACAACTTTTGCGCAAACTAATACAGACTGGCAAGATGTCATGTTTCGCAATGCACCCATTAGCGACAACAAAATTTCGCTGAGTGGAGGTAATGACAAATCTCGTTTTTACACTTCTCTGGGTTATTTCTCACAGGATGGTATCATGCCATTTACCAGCTACAACCGTAAGAGTTTCCGGATCAATTCCGATCACAAAGTTAACAAATTTATTACGATCGGACAGACCCTGATGATCGCTGGTGATCAACAAGTAGCGGAAAGAGACGGTGGGGGACGCAGCCTCGTAATGAATACCATGCGTATGATTCCTTACTGGCCTGAAAGAGATCCTACCAAACTGGGCGGGTTCAGTACCACCGCTCAGGGACTTGATGCTACCGACCCTGAAAATCCCCTTCGCGTTGCAGAGCAGGAACAACAAAACCAGGTCAACAATGGATTCAAAATGATCGGTTCCTTATTCGCAGACGTGAATTTCACCAGCTGGCTGAAGTACCGCTTTACGATGGGGATTGATTATGCCAACAACCGGTTTAACGGCTTCCTTCCGATCTATGATGATGGGAACCGCACGCGCCCACTCGCCTCACTTCAGGACAACCGCAGCCAGTTTAATTCGACGGTTTATACCAATGCCCTTACTTTTGACAAAGGCTTTGGCAGACACAACGTAAACATACTGGCTGTAGCTGAACGTCAGGACTCGAAATTCCAGTCCCTGAATTCCAGCGGACAGCGTCCGGACAACAATATCATGGTGCTGCAGGGTATTTCTAACCCTTCTACCAATTCTTCCATTTCGGAAAATACGCTCTTCTCTTATATCGGACGTCTGAACTACAACTTTGCTGAAAAATACCTGGTAAGTGCATCGGTACGCCGTGATGGTTCGTCCAAATTTGCACCCGGTAAAAAGTGGGGTACATTCCCAGCCGTTTCTTTGGGATGGAGAATTAGTGAAGAAGCCTTCATGGATGCCGTCCCTGCTATCAGTGAATTGAAACTTCGCGGAAGCTGGGGACAATCTGGTTATAACGCCATAGGCGATTACGAGTGGCAGCCGCTGGTACAGGCCAACAACACGCTGTATCCTTTTGGCAATAATCCTGCATTGGGCTCATACTTCAATCAGCTTGGAAACATCGACCTCAGCTGGGAGGTTACAACTATGACCAACTTTGGTGTAGATATGTCGTTGTGGAACAATAAGGTTTTCCTTACCGCTGAATATTACAACCGTCAGACAGATGGTCTTCTGCTGCGTGTTCCCGTTCCGGTATCTATCGGTTATTCCTCCAGCCCGCTGGCCAACGTAGGCAGTATGCGCAACTACGGATTTGAGTCAAGCCTGGGTTACAATCACAGCAGCGACAACTTCAACTGGAGCCTGTCAGGAACATTTGATATCACCCGCAACGAGGTACAGAGTCTGGCTACTGCCAATGCAACCATTGATGCAGGCGCAAACTCAGACTTTGGCGGTTTTGCGATTACCCGCACACAGGAAGGACAGCCGATTCAGTCTTTCTTTGGATGGCAGGTAGAAAAAATCTTCCAGACTCAGGAAGAGATTGATGCTCTCAATGCAAAAGCACCCAACGGTTATTATCAGAATGACAAGACGGCTCCCGGCGACATCAAATTTGTTGACGTGAACAACGATGGCCAGGTAAACGCTGATGACCGCGACTTCCTTGGAAGTTATCTGCCTAAATTCTCCTACGGTTTGAACTGGACAGGTAACTACAAAAACTTTGACTTCACCCTCTATATTCAGGGTGTGTATGGCAACAAAGTGTACAACGGAACCAAAGTCATTGGTCAGGGTATGCTGCGCTTGTTTAATGCTTCTACTGACGTACTGGATGCGTGGACACCTTCAAACACCGATACCGATGTACCTCGTGCCGTGAGTGGTGACCCCAATCAAAACTCCAGAACCTCTGACCGTTTCCTCGAAGATGGTTCTTACATGCGTGTGAAAAACCTGAGCATCGGCTATACAATTCCAAACATTGGTAACGCAACCAACAATGTGATCAACAGAATTCGCATCTATGTCTCATCACAAAACCTGTTGACTTTTACCAAATATACAGGATATGATCCGGAGGTGGGTTCCAAGTATGGAGCATTGCTCACACAAGGTATTGATTATGGTCAGTTCCCTCAGGCCAGAACGATTATGGCAGGTATAAACCTTGGTTTCTAATTATTAGATATAAGTTATTTATAATAAAATGATGAAAAAGATTTTCATAATTTTCACTGTACTTATCATAGGTACCATTACAAGTTGTAATAAAGAAGATCTCGACAAGGTAAACCCAAATGGTGTTACCCTTGACACATATTTTAGAAATGGTGCAGAATTAACAGCAGGTGTCAACTCTATTTATGCACTGGTGCAGTCAAACAGCCTCGTTTCCCGCGAATGGTTTTTTACTCATGACCTTCGCAGTGATGAAATGGCTTCCGGCGGAGGTCAGTTGGAAACTCCCCGCAACCAGTTGCTGATCGGGGTACACGACCCCGGCAATGCATTGGTCAATGCCATCTGGCAGGGATGGTACCGCACCATTCACCGCTCAAATGTAATTATCTCCAAAGCGCCTACCGTTGAAGATATTGACGATGGGCTGCGCAACCGGCTGATAGGAGAAGCCCGCTTCCTTCGCGCATGGGCTTATTATGAGATCGGCACATTTTTCGGAAGTGCTCCTGTTTACACCGACTTTGTACAGACCGTCGATGGTTCCAACGCCAAGTCCTCCCAAACCGAGGTATATGGTGTAGCAATAGAAGACCTTATTGCCGCTCAGACATTGCTGCCCGCTACCTATGATGCCAACAACCTGGGAAGAGCAACCAAAGCTGCTGCGCAAACCCTGCTGGCTCGTGTTTACCTTCAAAAAGGAGACTACAATAGCGCTAAAGCAGAACTGGAAAAAGTTGTGAATTCCGGACTCTATTCCCTGACACCAGAGTACCTCGACCTTACCAATGAAGAAGGTGAATTTAACAGTGAATCCATTTTTGAAGTAGTGTACTCTCCTTCCGGTGGTTCTTATAACTGGGGCGCAGATAGCGACGGCCAGGCCGTGCAGGAAGAAACTGTGCGCACACAGGAATATTCTGCCGTAGGCTGGAGAAACGTCATCCCTTCCAACAAACTCCTCAACTCCTATGAGCGGGTTTCCAAAGGTGATGCAAAGGATGATCCTCGCTATGACTTTAGCTACTGGCTGGAAAACGAACCGTTCAACAATGGCAACAGTATCATGACGCCTGACCGTGTACAGGGCAATACTTCCATTGTCGATGGTGTCGAACAAAAAGTATCCTGGCAAAAATATTCCGTCCTGTATAAACTCGATGCAGGTTATGCTACCAGCGCGATCAACCAGCGTATTATGCGGTATGCAGATGTACTGCTCATGCTCGCTGAGTGTGAAAATGAACTGGGCAACCAGCCAGCCGCCATTAGTCTTGTAAATCAGGTACGTGCAAGGCCTTCCGTTGATATGCCGCCTATTCCTACAGCAAATATTCCTGCCGGAAACCAGGGCGAAGTGAGAAAAGCCATTCAGCACGAACGTATGATTGAGCTTGCTGGTGAGCAGGTGCGCAATTTTGATATTATACGATGGAGAAAGAATGGTAAGCTCGACCAGGAGCCTATCTCTTATTTCCTGCCCAACAAGCATGAACTGTTGCCAATCCCGCAAACCGAGATCGACAACAATCCAAAACTGACACAAGCCGACCAAAACCCAGGCTATTGATTTAGAACCTTGATTAATGAAAAAACTCCCTTTGTCATTAGATATCGGGAGTTTTTTCGTTTATTGATATTTAATCAGTTTGATTTTCTTTCAATGGAAAACAGATGAAATTTTACGCCTTTCCACTCGCCATTTTTGCATTACTCATCGGTTGTGTTGGCAAACAAAATACATTGTTTCGAAGCCTCGACACTTCCGAAACCGGTATCGGTTTCCGAAACGACCTCTTCCCCGACGATACGATCAATGCCTTTAATTTTACCAATTTCTATAATGGTGGAGGGGTGGGAATTGCAGATTTTAATCAGGACGGGATCCCCGATATTTGTTTTACCGCCAACCAGGCAAACCCCGAACTTTACATTGGGAAAGGTTCCCTGAAATTTGAAAAAGTTGCACAAACGGGTCTCTTAAATCCCGGTTGGGTAACCGGTATCAGTATTGCAGATGTCAATCAGGACGGTTGGCCGGATATCTACCTGTCTATGGCGCAGCATACTTCTTTTAAAAGTTCCGTCAACCAGCTATATATCAACCAAAAAACACAAATCCCCAGCTTCAGGGAAGAAGCAAAGGCTTATGGGCTTGACTTTGCCGGATTTACCATGCAAACGGCCTTCTTTGATTATGATCAGGATGGAGATCTGGATGCTTTTATGCTCAATACAGCGCCTGATATCTCTAATCCCAATCACCTCAGACTTTCCATCAATAATGGTACTCACCCATCGTCGGATAAGTTATTTAAAAATACAGGAAAACAAGCCGACGGAACCTGGCATTTTGAAGATGCTTCTGCCGAAGCAGGCATCCGTTTTGAAGGCCTCGGCCTGGGTCTGGCACTCACTGATGTCAATCAGGATGGGTTCACCGATGTCTATTGTTCCAATGATTTCCAAAGCGATGATGCCCTATATCTCAACAACGGAGATGGAACCTTTACCAATATCATTAAACAGGCCGTAAAACATACCAGTTTATACGGTATGGGCATAGATGCCGCAGATTTTAACAACGACTCTCACCGCGATATTTTTCAGCTCGATATGCTGCCGGAGGATAGCGAACGGCAAAAACAGATGATTGCCCGTGGCGACTATGACAAAAAACGCCTGAGCCAGGCACCTCAATTCAATTATCAGTTGCAATACATGCGCAATTCCCTTCAGGTCAATTTAGGGATCAGCGACACCATTCCGATGTTCAGCGAACAGGGATTCCTCTATAATGTGGCGGCAACAGATTGGAGCTGGAGTGTGCTTATGGCTGATTTTGATCTTGATGGCTGGAAGGATGTATTTATTACAAATGGCTACCGCAAAAATGTGACTGACCTCGATTTTATTACTTATAACAAAACCCAAAATATATTCGGCAACAGACAAACTCAGGAGCAAAACCGACAGGAAATACTAAAGGCGATTCCGGAGATCAAACTCAAAAACTACGCTTTTAAAAATATCCCCAACCACAGTTTTCAAAATACTTCCTCCTCATGGGGCATTGACCAGGCCTCGTACTCCAATGGCGCAGCTTATGCCGACCTCGATATGGATGGAGACCTGGATCTTGTGGTAAATAATATCGACGAAGCGGCTTTTGTCTATGAAAACAGAAGCATCGATAAAAACTATATAGAAGTGGCTTTCAAAGGCCTGGAGGGCAATAAGGAAGGAATAGGCGCTTCCGTAAAAATTTGGACAGACTCTATTTGTCAGGTCTATGATTATTTCCCGGTACATGGATACTTGTCAAGTATGAATACGCCATTGGTTATTGGGCTGGGAAATCACAAAACAATAGATCAACTGGAAATAACCTGGACAGGAGGGAAAAAACAGCTATTTTCAGATGTGGCTGCCGGCCAGCAACTTGTAGCTGAAGAAGCGGATGCCATCAAAACGGACCAAAAAAATCTACCATCACAGGCATTGTTTACAGAGAAAAACTCCCTCCTGAAATTTGAACATAAAGAGTCAAATTATGTCGATTTTCTCCGTACCCCTACCCTTCAAAAAATGCTTACCCGCAATGGCCCGGTCATCGCAAAAGGTGATTTTGATGGAGATACACGCACCGATATAGTCATTGGCGGCGCTTTCAACGGAAGCCCTACCGTCATTTTTTACCAACAACCCGACGGAAGTTTTATCCCCAAAGATACCCTACCCACTGACCAGATGGAAGTGGGAGCTATCGCTGTATTTGATGCCAATCAGGATGGCATTGCGGATATCTTTATCGCCCCGGGTGCAAGTGAAAATCCTATGACGCAGCGCGAAGCGTTTCAGCCGTTGTTGTTTATGGGAAATGGAAAAGGATTTACCTTAAACCCTTCGCTGCCCCCGCTAAATATCTCCGCTGAAAGTGTATTGGCACAGGATTTTAATGAGGATGGGAAAATGGACATTCTCCTGGGAGGAAGTTATGTCCCTGATACTTATCCCAATACCTGCAAAAGCGTTTTACTGGTTCAGCAGGACGGCATTTTCCGTCAGGCAGAATCTGACTGGATGCCCGATGATATGGCAATTAAAGACATGGAATCGGTTGACATTGATCAGGATGGTGACATGGATGTGGTAATGACCGGATATTGGTCAGGGGTAATCCTGTTGAGAAAGAAGGGAAAAGAATATGTGAGAGAAAATTTGAACCTGCCTTCTGGCTGGTGGAATTGTGTAAAACCTGCAGACGTTGACAACGATGGAGACATTGACCTTGTTTTGGGCAACGAAGGCCTGAACTGTATATTTAAAGCTTCGCCTTCGCAGCCGGTAACGCTTTACGCCAAAGATTTTAACGCAGACGGCCGGATAGATCCTATCTGGGGACTTTTCCTCAAAGACAAAGAAGTTGCCATTCATCCTTTGGGCACCCTGACTGACCAGATCATTCAATTCAAAAAACGATATCAGCTCTTTAAGGATTACTCGCAGGCTGATTTAAGCGATCTTTTCACCTCAGGGGATTTAGAAGGCGCGATCGACTATCAGGTTACAGAATTGCGCTCAGGCATCGCACGCAACGACGGTACGGGTAAATTTGCATTCACCGCTTTCCCTCTGGCCGCACAGCAGGCACCGGTAAATGATTTATTTATAGAAGATTTGAATGGCGATGGAACCGGGGATATTCTCCTTGCCGGCAACTTTTACCCCAACGAACCGATATTTGGGCAAAGCGATGCGTCATACGGGGTGCTTCTGCTCGGAAAGGGTAATGGCAAATTTGTGGAATGCCCGATGGATGAAAGCGGGTTAAAACTTGACGGAGACGTGCGGAAAATCATCTACCTTAAACAGGAAAAATTGATTGTCGCAACCCGCAATCAGGGCACAACGCTGGTTTTCTCTCAGTTTTAAGGTTTACTCATACAAATACAACTCCACCCGCTGTGTCGCTATCTGCCCCACCGGAATGCTGACATGCCTGCCCTGATGCGTCTGGTCGCCATTCAAATGGCGGCTGATCATCCATTTTTCGTTGTCAAATTTTCCTTCATCCACTTTCAGCAGGCCTACGTTGAGACTTTTGTTATCTACATGTTTGAAGGTGATGACAATGCCTGTACCCGCGACAAAAAATTCGTCTTCGCCGGTCTGAATAATCATGGCAGCAGTGACAGGCCAGTCATCGGTTCGGGCGCCTGGTGTCCAGCTCAGGGTATAGTCGTGTTTGCAGGTCAGCTCGTATTTTCCCATTCTCACGATGGTTTCCTGACTGGTTTTTGAGGCCAGCACGCCTTTTATTTTCCCCTGCCCCTGATTGGCAATGATGAGAGGCGTTAATTCTTTAATCAATCCATACATTTTTCCCAGTGTTTCTTCCTCGGGCTTCTGGGTTGACTCGATCGAAAAAGGGGCAAATCCGAGGGCCTCATATTGCGCAATCGCATACAGCGATTTTGCGGCCACGGTTGCATCAAATGCATGTTCGGGCACAAATAACGGATCGCCCTGCCGGGTGTAAAGATCGCACCAGTGCCGGAAATCGGGATTGTAAAAATCAGGGGCAAGAAAATCTACAGAAGTGCCCGCGGCTTTCCACACATCCATAAGATGAGGGAGTGGTCCTGCGCTGGGGTACTGGCCGGGCTCCCGATTGGGTCGGTTTAAGGCTGCATTGACAAACATCGGGATCGGGTATATTTTTTTGCCGGCTTCGGCAATTCTGTTGGCAAATACAGAATAATACCAGGCCATAAAAATCTCGTCTGTATGTACGCCTTTCCCAAACACTTCCTCCCAGGTGCCGGAGGTTTTGTAGCCGTTGGTTTTCCATATTTGTAAAAACTCCGGTACGAGTTGCGCTTTCTGCTGTTGCATATAGTTCAGCAATCTGGCGGGCACATTTTGCTGAAAAGCTTTATTTGCCAGGGGATGATAATCTCTTGCAGAAGGCAGCATGCCGATTTCATTTTCAACCTGAACCATGATCACCGTCTGCTCCCAAATGTCAAATTCCTTGATAAACTGCATCAGATTTTCAAATGCCCGCTGGTCTGCCCGTAGCACATTTTCGCTGAAAGCACTCAATATCTCCTGACTACGCTGGTTGTTGTCCTTTACCCGCGGGTATTTTTCCTGATTTTGTTTTATCCAGGCAGGGGCGTGACTTGACATGCTGTTTTTCCAGCTACCAAACCAGAGGAAAATGATTTTCAGTTTGTGTTTACGGGCTTCTGTGATCAAATCCTTATATAGCGAAAAATCATAGTTACCTTCCTCTTTTTCAATCAGTTCCCAATACACCGGCACCAAAACGGTATTCAGATTCATGGTGGTCAGTTTGGACCAGACGGGCTCCATATACTGCATGGTTGTTGCTGACGAATTGCCCAGTTCTCCGCCTAAAATCAGAAAGGGTTTCCCTTCGACAAGAAGTTGAGTGGCATTGCCCTTTTTTGCGAGATGAGGAACAGGCATTTGAGCCGCAACCGGCAGATATAATGCGGCGAACAGTAGGAGGGCTGTGGTAATGTTTTTCATTGAGGGCTATTTGCTAAGCACTTGTTTGATCGTCTTTTGCACCAGTTCTTCCATGATTTTATAGCCTTTCAGGGTAGGATGTACGCCGTCTTCGGCAAGGTCGGTATCCAATCCATTTTTATCATTTTTCATGGCAGAATGGTAGTCAACATAGGGGATTTTTTGCTGGCGGGCATATGCTGCGATGCGTCGGTTGAGGTCAACGATCATATCCGAACGGTCGCCCAGGGCGCGCCGCCACTCAAATTTAGTTGCGGGCAGAACCGAAGCCAATACTACTTTTATCCCATTGGCGCGGGCAATATCAGACATAGACTGGATATTGTTCAGGGTAAATTCGGGGTCATAGGGCCCGGTATTTTCGGCGACATCGTTTGTGCCGATGTGGATGACCACCACTTTGGGCTGGAGTGCCACCACATCCTGCCGGAAACGCAACAACAACTGGACAGAAGTCTGTGCGCTGATCCCCCTTCCGATGTAGTGGTTTTGGGTGAAAAAATCGGGATCAGCTCTTACCCATCCCTCTGTGATGGAATTTCCCAAAAACACCACCCTGTTTTCGCCTGCGGCTGGCGGTTTTACCTGGCTGTTAGCCTCCTTATATCGGGCCAGATTGCCAAAATCTTTTCTCATACGCTCTATCTCTTTGATTTCACCGAGTCTGACGGCCTCTTCGCCGTATAGTTTTTCATATTTGCTGGGATAGACTCTTTTCAGGTATCCCTGCGAACGAATCCATTCTCCGAATCGCTCGTACCAGGTATCTGCTGGCAGATTCTGTACCCGCATACCAAATCCGTGTCCGCCTTTTTCGTACACATGGAGTTCGGCTGGCTGCCCGGCGTCCAGCCATTTTTTATAAATGTTCAGGCTGAAAGGCGTCATACCCAACTGGTCGTCACTGGCGACGGCAATAAAAGCAGGTGTCTTTACAGCCGGTATTTTACTGCCGATGATGGCCGGTTCGTAGGCATACACCGGCGCGATAAAATTGGGGCGGTTTTCATCGGTTGCATTGTAAACCACAGACATTGCGAGCGTTCCGCCTGCCGAAAAACCCATGATACCGATTTTGTTGGGGTCGATGTCCATTTCCGAAGCATGGTCACGAACGTATTGAATAGCAGCCAGGCCATCTGCCATCGCCAGCGGAATGATTGGCGCATTCTCTTCATCCAGCTTGTTAAAGTCCCCCATTTTAGCTGAAAGTTCTTTTACAGGATCATCGGTATAACTTCGCGCCAGCCGATATTTTAATACAAACGCAGCGATTCCCAGTGTATTGAGCCATTTGGCAACATCTACGCCTTCGCTGTTGATACTCAACGTATGGAAAGCTCCTCCTGGCGCAATAATGACAGCCGTTCCTGTCGCCAGATAATAGGGCGGTAAATAAGCAGTGATGGTCGGATCGGCCACATTATAGACCACTTCAGTGTTCCAGGGATTGACAGTACTTGTCTGTTCAGTCCAGGTCCACCGTTCAGAGCCGGGTGCTTTGCCTTCATAGAGGCGAATGACTTTCTGTGCGGAGATTGTGGAAATAAAAAATACACAGGAGGAGAGTAATAGTAGTTTTTTCATATTGGAGCTATTTACAAGGTCTTCAGATATTCGATCAGCGCCGCTCTTTCTTCAGATGTCAGGTGGTCGCCAAATGTATGCCCCTGATTTCCATACCCTTCGATCGTACCATCGTAAGTCCAGTCTTCTTTGGCATTGGTTTCGACGCTGTAGTTCCATCCGACCTTCTGGTAGTCATAATCGCTGCGTTTTCCGCTTCTGCGCCAGTACAGCGGTCGCTGCGGGCTGTAAAGCAGATCGTCGAGTGTTGGGACAGAGCCATTGTGAAGGTAAGGTGCAGTAGCCCAGATACCATCGAGTGGCGGGGCGACATACCCCAGTGAGGGTTCCATGCGGGACTTAGGTTCTGACTGGGAAAACCAGCTTTGGTTGTACCAGTCGGCGAGCCCAGACTGCTGAGAAAAATACCAGGCGTAATAGGGGTCGGTTTTCACTTCAGAAAGCGGAACGAGCAAGTTGGGGTATTCTTCTTCTTCGCCATACGTACCGTGGCATTTTTTGCAGGTAAGGGTGAAAATTGTTTTCCCTTTTCTGGCGAGTTTTTCGTCAACTTCTCCGGGATAGGCAGGCGCTTCAAGCGAATTGAGCCAGGCGAGCACATCGCGGAAATGCCCATTTACTTCCCGGGCGGCGGTACTGTCTTTAATGCCCAGCACGGAAGCCTGCATCAGCAATTTGGTAAAATCGCCCCGGCCCATTGCATTGTAATAGAGCGCATTTTTCTTTTTTACATTCCATAGCGGCGGTACATCTGCGCCGATATCAAAACCATTCATCTTGAAGGAGGGTTTATCCTGATAGGTCAGGTCGTCGGGGTTGCGGTAGGCAACACAAGCCTCCTCCAGGCGGAAGGCAGCATTTACGCCTTTGACCTCGGTGATAATATGCGGTGCCAGCGCCTTTTGGAAGTGCCCCAGATTTTCAAAAGCCAGCCTTTCCGGAGAATCTTTTTTATAGGTAAGCGCAACTTTGAGATTCAGCAGTTTTACTTTCAGCTTCTGATTGGCGGTAAAGTCAGACCAGCTTTCGCCGATGCTCAGATCCAGTTTTCCGTTGAAATAGCTCGCGTGACAGGTAAAACAATTCCCGCTCACGACCTTCACTCCGTTTGCAGCGGTAAATACATTGCTCGAATAGGGCACATGCAGATTGTCGCCTTCCCTGCGCAGAAGGGTATCTGTATATTCGCCAAACAACTCCTGATACAGATCCCAGGGAATACCACTGCCGATATAGTCGCCATAGATCAGATAGTTTAGCCCTGCGTCCGGATCGCCACCGACAAACTGCGGATACGCGGGAATGGGTACGGGTTCTTCTCGGGTTTGAGACACGGGCAGGGAAATATTCAGCCACGAGTGGCAGGCCGCCAGTAGCAGCAGCACAAAGGAAAACACAATCGTCAGGAATTTCCTTATCATCATTTGATTCGTATATTCAGGATGACAAATTTAACAAATCTTTCCCACTGCTCTTTTTGTAAGTAGATTTATCAATCATTTTTATGGAACAGCTATTTTCCGGAAAAACAATTGTCATCACAGGCGCGGCCTCAGGCATTGGCAAAGCGACTGCACAGCTTTTTGCCGCTAAGGGCGGGAATGTGGTAGTTTCTGATGTAAATGCCACAGGCGGAATTCAAACGGTGGCTGAAATCACCGCAGCGGGTGGGCAGGCAGTTTTTTTTCAGGCAAATGTAGGTTCGGCGGAAGAAGTCAATCAGCTGATGGATTTTGCGGTTTCCCATTATGGCAGACTGGACGTTGGTATCAACAATGCGGGAGTAGGCGGGCCGCGGATGCGGCTGGGGGAAATTTCTGCGGAGGAGTTTCATGACATTATGAATATCAACCTCAACGGAGTGTTTTACTGTATGCAGGCCCAACTCCGGCACATGCTCAAAGCCAAAGGCGGGATAATTGTCAATGTATCTTCTGTTGCAGGCATGAAAGCTTTGCCGCTAAGCGCAGCTTACAGTGCCAGTAAACACGCAGTATTAGGACTTACGCGAACGGCAGCGGTCGAATATGCGCGAAAAAATATCCGGATCAATGCAGTTTGCCCGGTTTTTACGCGGTCAGCCATGGTGGACAAAATGTTTGAAATTGATCCCCGTCTGGAAGAAAAACTCGTGCAGAGTATTCCATTGGGCAGATATGGTCAGCCGGAAGATATCGCGGCTGGCATCGCCTGGCTTTGTTCGGCAGAAGCCGCCTTCGTCACCGGGCTGTGTCTTCCGATAGATGGAGGTCTGACGGCGTAACGAGCTCCGAGCTTCCCTCCGTCTTGCCGGCGGTTTCCATCTTTTTATGGTTGCGGAATTTTCCTGCCATGAGGATCATAATGACTATTCCTCCTATCAGTATGACAATTGCCAGATACTCAACCAGCCTTCTGATCATTTTTACCATCTTTCTTTTTTTTAGAGACTCGCAAAAGTACTAATCCCTTGCCATTATGGAAAATGACAAAAAGCATTTATAAAAAAAAAGGCCCCCGAAATCAGGAGCCTTATTTTTAAAAAAAGAATATCAACTATTCTACAATCGTCATTTCCTTCAACAGATGACCTGCACCTGCATATTTGTCAATGATAAAGAGAATATAACGGGCATCTACACAAATCGTACGGTTGAGGTTGGGGAATACATAAATATCGCCCGACATAGCCTCCCAGTTTCCGTCAAAAGCTGCTCCGATCAGTTGACCTTTGCTGTTGATAACGGGTGATCCGGAGTTACCACCAGTAATGTCATTGGTAGTGATAAAACAAAGGGGCATGACACCGCCTTTTCCATATCTGCCATAATCTTTATCCTTCCAAAGGCTTTTGAGTTTGGCCGGAACGATAAATTCTTCATTGGTAGGATCTTCTTTTTCCATTACCCCATCAAGTGTGGTCATATAGTGGTAGGAAACTCCATCAGCAGGATCGTAAGGGCGCACTTTCCCATAAGTGAGTCGCATGGTAGAGTTTGCATCGGGATAGAAGTTCTTCTCAGGGTGCATTTCTCTCAATCCTTCCACATAGGTTTTTCTCAATCCTTCGATCTGGTAATTGAAGGTAGCATGAGCCAGACCTACTCTCTGGCGATAAAAATCGATGACACCTGCTACAAAGTGAAAAATCGGATCTTTGGTCAGCACTTCTGCATCAGGATTTTTAAGGAATGCTTCGAGGCGTCCTTCATCAGTTGCAAGAGAAGTCTGATAGGCAGCATTTGTCCAGGCTTTGATTCGCTCATTGATATCGATAGGCATTACAGGCTGGACAATTTCCGGTTCTGATTTTTTCTTCTTTTTCTTCTTCTTCCCGGTTACTTCTTCGACAACAGCCACAGGGTTTAGGACTTCATCAAAGATTTTGGGGCGAAGCTGCGGGCTTATATTATTGTAGAAGCTGATAAAAGACGCCGCAAATATATCCCGGTCGGCCTCGTAGAAGAAGGTTTTAAAATGTTCTCCTTTGGCTTCCTCCACCTCTGCGACTGCTCCTGCGATCGCATCAGTATCGCCCGATTGGAGCGCTCCCAGTAAGCCGGAAAATTCAAAATAGGAGAATACCGAAGCGGAAGGAGCCAGCGCACCGTAATACAGATAGTTCATAAAATGGTCTGCCGGTTTGTACAACGTATGCAGTTCATCAATATCCTTCAGTACGGTACCATATTTTTCTTTACGCGCGGGGTCGCTGTCAGCCCATTTCTGGAATTCTACTTCTTCCATTCTCTTTTGTCCGGGCACATCATAGCGGTTCATCATGGTTGTCTGACCGATATAATATTTGTAGGTATTCATCAGACTGGCATAATCAGATGCCATGGCGATACGGGTTTTGTCGTCTTTATCCATATACGATTTCATGATCCGGGCTTTCTCTCCCATAAGCTCGATTTTGTCGAGGTTGGATTGGTCAAGTGCCAACTGGATCGCAGAAGACGTCAGATAGCGGGTGGTGCTTCCTGGATATCCCATTACCATGGCATAATCTTCGGGAGCAACCCCCTGAAGGGAGATCGGAAGAAAATGACGGGGCTGGTATGGTTTGTTTTCGGGAGAATATTCGGCAGGCTGGTTGTCCGGACCTGCATACACTCTTAGCAGGGAGAAGTCTCCGGTATGCCGTGGCCATACCCAGTTGTCGGTATCAAAGCCAAATTTCCCGATAGAGCTGGGCGGCGCGCCTACCAGACGTACATCACGGAAAACCTGATAGACAAAGAGGTAGTATTCGGTGCCGTGAAACATTTCCTCCACCTCCGCTGTATAGTCTGTACCTTCGGTAGCTTTGGAAACAATTTCATCAATCACCTGCTCGATGTCGTCACCAGCTGCCAGTACTTTCTCCGACACATCTTCTGAATGGATCAGAAAAGCCGCAGTAGAGCCGGGGATTGGCAATTCTTCTCCACGAGACATTGCCCAGAATCCATTGGTAAGAAGATCATTGTCTTCGGTACTTAGTGACGCGATCGCATCGTAAGCACAGTGGTGGTTGGTGAGCATCAGCCCTTCGGGAGAAATCATCTCTGAAGTACACTGACCGCCGTTGAGTTTTACGATTGCATCTTCCAGACTGGGTTCGCTTTCGTTGTATATTTTTTCAACAGGAAGTTCAACTCCCTTCTTCACCATGTCCTCATAATTGAGTTCTTTTACCTTGAGCGGCAACCACATTCCTTCACTGGAAGATTGCACATTGGATTCCTGCGCCCAAACAGAGTTGAGAGAAAAAACCCCAAGGAATAACAGCCACACAAAAAGTTTCTTAGTCATAAATAAAAATTTAGTTCCTGATTTCAGCTTAAGTTTGCAAGTTAATAAAGTTTTATCAAATCATTTCTGACGCTATTTAAAACGCCGTTTGGTTATAATAGTAGCCAATATTGCTAAGTTATTACAATCTGACTGATTTTCTCCCCCATCAGCGGTTCAGCCACTGTTCCATTTGGGTACGACTCATGCGACAGTTGATCCATTCCGGATCGAGAAATGCCCCGATTTTTTCATACATCCTGATCGCTGGCGTATTCCAGTCAAGCACCTGCCAGCTCATTACCTGCGCTTGCTCTTCGAGCGCGACAAAAACCAATTGATCAAACAACATCTGCCCGATGCCTTTTCTACGCCATCTTTCGGTCACAACCAAATCGTCGAGATAAAGTTTTTTGCCTTTCCAGGTAGAATATCCATAATAATACAGGGCCATTCCGATGATTCCCTCATCCTCATGTTCTGCCACAAAAAATTCAAACCAGGGTCGTGGGCCTGTGCTGTCCTGCTCATACTGTGCGACAGTTGTTGCGACCTCATGCGGGGCCTTTTCGTACGCTGCCAGTTCGCATACCAACTGGTGAACCGCCGGAATATCTTTGGTTACTCCTTTTCTTATGGCAATTATATTGTTACTCATAGGGGTTTACTTCTTCTTTTATCCAACGGATATAGGCTTCATTTCCCTGCAATATAGGCAATGCCACGATACAGGGGACTTCATAACTGTGGAGCGTTTTCACGGTTTCTACCAGGTTTTCCACCCTGTTTTCGAGCGTTTTGGCAATGAGTACGACTTCCCTGTCTTCTGCCAGTTTGCCATTCCACCGGTAAAAAGAAGTGACTGGAGGAAGAATATTGGCACATGCAGCCAGACGCATTTCAACCAGTGTTTTTCCTATTACCGCGGCCTCCGCTTCATCGCGGCAGGTAATGTAAATAAAGCGTGGTTCCATGGGGGAAAATTACGATTATTTGGCTTAAATTGAAGGACTAAACCATGCGCTTATGTCTTTAGGAAAAGAAGTTCGCAATTTTAGAGAATCTTATAATCTCTTTACCCTGGATGAATCCCAGGTATCAGATAATCCATTTACCCAATTTGAAGTTTGGTTTGCCGCTGCGGTCGAAGCAGGGGTCAAAGAGCCCAATGCCATGAGTCTGGCTACAGCCGCAGGCGGGCGGCCATCTCTGCGGATTGTGCTGCTGAAAGGGTTTGACGAAACGGGTTTTGTGTTTTATACCAATTATGAAAGCCGTAAGGCAAAGGAAATGACGGAAAACCCGCAAGCTGCCATCAGTTTCTTTTGGGCAGACCTGCACCGGCAGATCCATATTGAAGGGCGCATCGAAAAAACCACATCGGCAGAGTCTGACGACTATTACGCTTCCCGGGACCGGGGCAGCCGTATCGGCGCATGGGCTTCGGCGCAAAGCCAGATCATCCCCGACAGGGAGTTGCTGGAAAAAAAAGTAACAGAACTGGAAGCCCGGTTTGAAGGCCAGGAGATCATTCCCCGACCCGAAAACTGGGGCGGATTTCGGCTGATTCCCAATTATTTTGAATTCTGGCAGGGAAGAGTCAGCCGCCTCCACGACAGAATTGCCTATCTCAGTGATGAATCCGGCAATTGGAAAATCGTCAGGAAGTCGCCTTGAGGGTTTCGTCTTTCCTTGCTTCTTCGGCATTACCACCTGCTTCCGAAACCCCGCAATCGACTGCGGTCTTGGGAGTCTGGCTGTTGGGTGTTGGCTGTTGGGTGTTAGCTGTTGGGTGTTAGCTGTTGGGTGTTAGCTGTTGGGTGTTAGCTGTTGGGTGTTAGCTGTTGGGTGTTAGCTGTTGGGTGTTAGCTGTTGGGTGTTAGCTGTTAGCTGTTGGGTGTTAGTATTGCCTGTCGGTAAAACCCCGCATTTCAGATATCATTCGTGTTATTCGTGGCTTATCCCCTACCAAAAATCCCCATCATTTTCTATATTTAACCCCCAATCCTGCTATCCATCGTAAACCCTATCCAAATGACCCTCACTACCTTTGTTTCCCATCCCCTTCATCCTTTCGTCGCTGTTTACGAATATCTTCCCTTTTTTCTGAATTCACAAGCCTCTTTAGGGATGTAATGTCGGTAAAATGGATTTCGGTAGCCGCAACACCCCTCCAATATGAAGTAAATACACCAACTGCAACCCCACCATCAACATGCCTGAAAAACCGTAAATCATCATCGCGCCCTCCGCCGAAAAATACAGTCCGCCCAGCCATAAAGCCACCAGCCTTATGGCAAACAAGGTGATATTAAAATACAAAAACTCCCGCAATTTGCGTTTGATATCGATTAGATACGCCAACGGCGAAGCCATAAACACCATAAACATCCACGGCATCAGCCAGCGGGCGTATGTTCCTGCGGTACGCCATTCGTCCCCCAACACCCAACCAAACAAATCTGGCCCCCAAATCATCGTGATCGCCAAAAAGGGAACCGCCGGTATCAACAGCCTGAAAAATGTACGACGTGTCACCCCGGCCAGCGCCTCTTCACTCACCAGATTGGCCTTACTGGCGTGTTGATAGTAAACTGTACCAATCGACATCGCAACCAGTACCACCGGTATCGTCAACACGCGATCGGCCTGACTGAACTGCCCGGCGACACCCGCATCAAATAGTGGTATCAGCATATAAAAGGGAAGGTGTTTGGAAGCGGTATTCAGCCAGGCACTGACAATCGAATACCGGGGAAAATCGCTAAACTCACCCGCAGCTTCCAGTAACTTTTTCCACTGAAACCAACGGTTGTGGTTTTTATTTTCTCCTTTTACATATACCAGCAAAATCACCAGCCCGGCTACCTGTCCGGCGATATAACCCAAAATAAGCCCGGAAAAACCGCTGTTAAGAACGCCCAGCCAGATGCTGACTGCGACCAATACCAGAGATCGGGATATTTTGCTGAGCGAAAGCGCGCGATAAGATTCGCTTCGGTTGAGCAGGGTGCGGTAAGGTTGGCTTAAGCCTTCCAGCAAAATACTCAGCGGAATCAGCAAATGCCATCCATACAATTCGGAAACTTCTCCAAACGCAAGTATCCATTTTCCACTCACCGCCATGACCACCAGCAGCAGCAACGATCCGCTAACTGCAATCCAGAGACTGAGAACGGTGAGTTTTTGCGAAACTGGCTCTTCTTCCGGCAACATGATAGCATGTTCGTAGCCGCCATTGATCACTACGGCGATAATTGCTACCGTCGCTACAAAAAAGCCAAACAGACCAAAAGCATTATCGTCGTACAGACGGGGAAGAACAATAATAGAAATTACGCCCATAAGCTGTGCCACCAACGAACCCGAGACCAGTGTAGTTACACTTTTCCCAAAGTCAGTCATCCACAACTTTTTCAGGCGATTAACCATGCAGCTGTTTCAATTTGGGTACAAGGGCGCGGTCGATGGGATAAGTAAATGTTTCCGCAGAAATAGTTTCGAGCGGAACCCAGCGAAAGATTTGCTGATCATCCTCATCACCCGAAAAATCCTGTGGAAGTTCACTGAAAGGGCCTTGCAGTGGAGAATGCACCTGTACCAGAAAATACAGGCAAATCATCTGATCTGTTTCCCGAAAAGCAGAGGCTTGCAGAAAAGGGTTAACATAGACGATATCTCCTACGGTTATTTCGGCATTCAGCTCTTCGAGCCACTCTCTTTTCAGTCCTTCTTCAATCCCTTCTCCCAACTCAAGCCCGCCGCCGGGAAGTTTGGTCATGCGCTGCCCATAGCGAATTTCGTCTGTAACAAGCAGGGCTCCCTGCTCAATATAAATCCCGTACACACGTATATTAAACCGGTTCATTCGCCAAAATTCATTTAAATTTGTCCCAATAATACGCATATGAAATACATTATCGGAACATTTTTTCTTACAGTTTTACACACAGTTTTTCTGTTTAGTGTTAGTTTTTCTCAGGACACAATCAAACCACAACCTCTCCCGCCTCAGCCTGCCGCAGATGATCTTCCTGCTGACCCGCCGTCGCGTTTTGATCTGGTTTTCAACCGGGGATTGATGCTGGTAAGTTCTACCCAGGACTCTGTTCCGATCAGTGGCAGCAACTCAGGCACATTTTTTATTGGTGGGGGAATTAAATTTCCGCTGGCAAACAACACGATGGGGATTCGGGCTACGCCTGGGATTGCCTTTTCCCGCATCCAGTACAACCAGACTTCTATCAAAACATTCCCCACCATCCCTGATTCGCTGAGTTTTACCCTTACAGGTGAAAAACACAGTCTAATTTATGCCGAATTGCCGCTAGGGTTTTATGTGAATATCAGCCGTGACGAGGACAATGATCCGAAATTTTTTGTAGAGGGGGGAGGCTATCTGGGCTATTTGTTTTCAGCCTCCTATAAGTCCAAATATGTCAATTCGGACGGGCAGCGCGTCAAAACTCAGATTAGCGATCTGGAGAAAATCAGTGATGAGTTTCAGCGAATCCGATATGGTATTTATGCACGGGTTGGGTACAAATGGGCTTCACTGTATTATTCTTTCAGGCTGAGTGCCCTGTTTGACGAGTTTGCCAATGACCCGCCGCGTGGAGGTGCCGGGTATAAAAACCCCATCATTCCGCCGATGGAAGTGGGGCTGACTATATTTTTGTGATTTTACAGCAGGCTATAGAGTTTTCTTACCACCCATTCTACTGAAAGCATAATCAGCAGCAAAGCCATTACCCACAAAAACTGGTTGAAAGGCGTGTTTGCCTTTTTGAAATCTACCAAAGGTTTTAGTCCGGGCAGTGCCTTGATTTTGTCAGAAAGTTCGCCCATATCTTTAGCATAGATAAATTCGCCGCCGGTGCGTAGGGCAATTTGTTGCAACAGGTCTTTGTCGGCCTGCAGTTGAAAGTGTTCGACATTTGATTTACCGATGGAAAACTGCCCCCGGTCTGACCCGACGGGGACTTCATTTCGGCGCCCTTCCGCCTGGTAGCTGTAAGTTCCTTCTGCCAGATTGTACAATTCCAGAAAATACTGGGCCTGTCCGGTTTCATTGAGGTAATACTCGTTTTGTTTGCCGTCGGGAGAAGTCATGGTAAGTTTGATTTCTACATCGGGAATCGGGTTGTAGCTGTCGTCATATACCTGACCTTTAAAGATAACGGCTTCACTTCCGGTAAATATTTTTTTAGCCGGTGCGACGCGAAATTTCCGTTTGTCGTCGGCAACCATCAGGTATTTGATATTGTTGAAGAGCCAGGCGTCAAACAATTCAAAATCACTGGATTCGAGGTAACTATGCGCCCGCATGCGCCAGAAATTTTCTCCGAGGAAAACCATATTTTTTCTGCCGAGATAATTTTGCAGCGCATATACCGGATAGTCGAGTGCGATATTTTTGATTTTGGCTGTGGCAAATACCTCGGCCGTACTTTTCGCTTCCCAATTAGACTGATTGCGGAAAACAGGCGGAGCCGAATTTGCCCACTGTATCCAGTTTTCGGGAAATGTATAAGTAGAATGGTTGCGATATTCGGAGCTGAAATTGGCGATAACTTCTTCTGATTTTTGCGCGAAATTTTTGGGAGTAATGGCCATATATTCAAACAATGGCGAAAGGGCGCGGAGATCGGTAAACATTCCGACAAAGAAGATCACTGGTTTTTTATTGTCTTTGATTTGCCCGGCGATTTCGGTTACCGTTTTGCTGTCTAGTGAGCTTTGGGGAAAATTGTGAAGAATCATCAGGTCGAAATCTTCGAGATTATACTTAGACGGGTCATTATAAAACACACCAGGTTGTTTTAAAATAAATTCGGTAACCTCATAACTGTCATCCCGGGCAAAAGCTTTGGTGAGTGCCCCGAGGTCGGGGTGTGGTGAACCGCCAAACAGGGCGATTTTTACGCGGGTTTCCAGTACATTGATAAATATCTGGGAGGTATTGTTGCGGTAAGTGATTTCATTTTGCATACGGGATACCTGCACAGTGTACTGGCGAAGGCCGGGTGCTTCGGGCAATACAAAAAAGTTCACCTCACCATCCTGCTTACTTTCTCCCAGCGTAAGTGGCTGGCTGCCAAGAACTTTCCCCTGGCTGCTCAGCGTTACTTTCAAATCTGCCTTGTCATAGCCGACACTCTGTACTTTGACCTTTATCGGCATTTCATTTTTCATATAAGCGATCTCGTTGAAGAGAACCTCCTTGATGCGTACATCCTGGCGGGCAGTTGTATCGCCGAGCAATACAGTATATACGGGCTGGCGAATCCCTTCAAGCGCATACAACGGGCTGATACCCGCAGTAGTGATGCCATCGCTGACAAGGACAATTGCGCCCAGATTTTGATTTTGGTAGAGGTTTTGCACCGCTTTGATTCCCTGTGAGATATTGGTGCCGGTCTGGTTGTATTTCAGCGAATCGGGCGAAACCCCGGCTTTAACATCATTGGAGAAAGCATAGAGATCAACCTGATAATCTTTTTCAGGAAACGCATCCAGGAAGCCTGTGAGCAGGCCAGGATAAGTATCCCTTACAAAGGCAGAATCTTTCTGGATAATAAGACTTTCCGAATTGTCCTGCAATACAGCAACAATCGGTGCATAGGAGATTTTGGAAAAGGAACTGATAAGGGGCTGAAGCAGTAGGATTCCGATCGTCGTCAATACGAGGAAGCGAAAAACACTCAGCAGAATACGAGGAACAGCAGGGAGCAAATCCCGGGTTCCCCTGTACATCAACCAGGTAAGACCAGCAGCCAGAACTACAATCAGGAAAATCCAGGCCGGAGAATAAGTGAATGAAAGATTCATGAGTTCAAAGTTACACAAACGAAACACGCTTTAAAAAGCAATTTTTGCCGATTGGGAGGAATCTTTTTTCGCAGATGATTAAAATCACCACCCTGTATGACGGCCCTCCTTTCGACAGGCCTTCGGTAATACGAGATTTGTAATGTAAGAATTAAGCCCATAGCTACCCGAAAATGAACACTTTCAGAAAAATACTTGTCGGCATGGACCTTTCTGACACGGATTACGCGCTACTGACCTATGCGCGTTTTATGGGTGAAAGGTTTCCAATAGAGAAGGCCTATTTTTTTCATGTAAGTCCGGGGTTGGAAGTGCCAAACGGCAATGAAAATTTTTACAAAGAAATGGAAATCCCTTCTATTCCCCCTGACGAGCAGATCCGTGTAAGAATGGAATCGGAAGTCGGAAGAAAGATAAAACCCGGTTTATTTGATACTGAGTTTGATGTGGTAGAAGGCTCTGTCACCCGCCAGTTGCTCCATTGGAGTGAGATCAAAAAGGTGGATATGGTGATTCTCGGAAAAAAATTCAGCAATGAAAGTAGTGGTATCAGCGCAAGGCGATTTCTCCGAAATGCTCCCTGCTCGGTATTATTTGTACCGGAAAAAGTAAAAACCACCGTCCGGAAATTGCTCGTAACCACAGATTTTTCGATGGACTCGACTCTTGCATTGAAACAAGCCATCGATTTTGCATCCACGTTTGATCCCGCACCAGAAATTCAACTACTGAATATCTACCAGGTACCTGATGGTGTTCATTATCAGATTGGCCGCACCTATGCGCACTTTGCCCAGATGATCCGGGACAATATCAGGGATTATATGCAAAAGTACCTGATGCAGATTGAGCATAAAGGCATCAGGATAGAACCGATCATGATTCAGAACAACTACATGAACATTGCCCGTCATATTTATGAGTTTGCCAGTTCTCAACAAAGCGATATGTTACTCATTGGAGCCAAAGGCCATTCGGCCCTTACTTCTTTTCTTGTGGGTAGCGTAACAGAAAAAACACTCGCATACGATTTTGATATACCGATCTGGGTTATCAGACCTTTATCCGGTTTTGCGACGGAAAAACCGGATACAGAGGAAAAATTTCAAAAGACAATTTGAGTAAACAGTAAGACATTTTAATACCTAAAAACCAGACTATGAAAAAGATACTTATACCCACTGATTTTTCCGACTGCGCCGGTTATGCCCTCGATACGGCAGTCAAACTTGCTGAGAAATTTGGTTCAGAGCTGCACATTTATCACCGTGCAGACATAGACCCTGCATTTGATGAATCCTCTACGGTTTCGCAACAGGAGTCTATGGAATCTTATGCCATGCTTCAGTTTATCAAGAAAAAATATTACAAAATACGGGAGCAATATGCCTCCTCCAATCTTCGGATCATCACCACTTTTTCCTCAGGCGATCTGGTCAAAACTGTAACTGACTATATCAGTACAGAAAATATTGATATGGTCGTAATGGGTTCAAGCGGTGCTTCGGGATTAAAGGGAATGGTGATGGGATCCCAAACCCAGAAGATTGTCAGAAATGCTTATTGCCCGGTACTGGTGGTAAAACATCCCGTAAATACAGTAATATTCAAAAACATTGTATTTGCTTCAGACTTTTCCGATCTGGCAAAAAAACCATTTGAAAAACTGATTGAATTTGCCCGGAAATTTGGATCACATATCCATCTCCTGAATGTAGCAGCTTATCCGAAGTTTACGGTAAACGAGGAAGATCTGACCAGAATGAAAGCCTTTGAAAAAATGTGCTGGGCACTTCCATGTACGGTTTATGGTCGTGGGGATGTTGACCTCGAATTGGGCGTAACGCATTTCGCCAAAGAAGTGAAAGCGGACCTTGTGTCTATCGCACACTTTGGAAAAGAGCCTATTAAGCGTGTGTTTACGGGTAGTCTGACCGAAAATCTGGTCAATCATCTGGAGACCCCTGTGTTGACCATCAATGCCAATGAGGTAAAATCCTGGAAAGTGATCAAAGATCCGGAAGAAGATATTCCATTAAAACGCGCTAAAGTAACAAGTCCGCAGAAGCGTTAATTTAGTACGGGTAGACAACTTCGCCATGCGGAACGGCGGGCAAATCCAATGGATTTGCCCGATTTTTTTTGCTCAATACATAAGATGGATACGGAAATGCGCTCACTCACAAACGGCCACTTCGCCTGGCGACGAAATTACCGGACTTACATAGGGAATGCCAAGGTTCATTCCCCGAAGGATGAGCAGGAAGGCAAATGTAATGGCAACCCCACGGAGAATGGGGCGCAGTTTGGTGCCAAAAGATGCGGGAAGAAACCCCTTAGCCAGCGACAGGCTCAGCATGGCAGGGAGCGTACCGAGTCCAAAAACGGTCATATAGAACATTCCCTTAAAGATATCGCCGGTTGCCAGTGCGCCTGCCAGTCCCAGATAAACAAATCCACAGGGTAAAAACCCGTTGAGGATGCCGATATTAAACTGTGAAGCGGGGCTGTCATTGTTGAGAAATGTCGCCATCCGGCTCTTCAGCCGGTACAACCAGCGCCCGGGTATCAGGTGAAGGCGTGATTCCCAGTTGGCAGTGGCGACGACCAGTACCAGGAGCATCGCACCCAGAGCAATAGACAAAAATTGCTGAAAGCCAGCGAAGGAAATCGTCTGGCCAAAGACACCGACCACCGCTCCGAGGAGCGTGTAAGTTACAATCCGTCCCAGATTGTAGAGGAGGCGGCGCAAGACAAATTGTCCTCCCGGCTTCCGTATGCCTGGCAGCGCCAGCGCAATCGGTCCGCACATACCTACACAGTGAAGGCTGCTAAACAGACCGAGGATGAAAGCTGGGAGGAACATATACTACGTCTACAGTTAGCTTATTGAATAAAAATCGATTTTTCCTGAAAGTAGGCCCCTGAAGCGGTCTCCCACTCTACTTTTACCCGCCAGAGCCCTGACTGAAGCTCACCCGCAGCAATTTGCTGCTGAAGATTGCTGACCGCAATCGGGAAGTCTTTGTCCAGCCGTGAATTGGATGGGCGATACAACTTTACATCTCCCCGGATATCAGTCATGCCTGCCGGAAAAGTCAGCAGAATGTTTTTTGCCCCCGACTCGTACGAAATCTGTAGCGGATCGGCCAGCTCACCGGCGTTTTTCACTTTTGTAATATGAGACTCATAGCCCAATTCTTCAGCGTAATATTCCGGAGTTACCAGATTGATATCCTGCTGAGAGCAGTAAACCGTTACCGATATCATCGAAACTGCAAAGATGGTATATACGAGTGCGATTTTTTTTCCCCAGTTCATAGCTTAGTGTTTTACAGGTCCAAGAAAATTAGTGGTAACATGATCCAGCATTTTATCTCCTGACCATACTTCTATTTCGATTTGAGTCTTGTTACCGGTAAGTTCGTCCGGAGGAATATCCACAAATAAAGCACTTTTGGTGATATCTCTGGGGTTGACATGCAGCTTTTCTGCACCCACCTGACGTATTCTTCCATCGTGAGAGACGAGTTTCAGTTCCATTTCAAAGGTCTCTGCGGTTTTATTCACCACCTCGATATTGTAGAGGTTGGAGATCATTCCGTCATCGGTCTTTTTGAAAAGCATACCCGGGGTGCGCAACAAGGTTGTTTCTACCATAGAACGACCGGCAAGCAGAAAACCCAGAACCGAAAGCAGGGCTACCAATACCAGGGAATACCCAAGTATTCGGGCCGTAAACCGGAAGGGAGTTTTACTGGCGATTCCATTGTATGAATCGTAACGAATCAGTCCACGGTCAAAACCGACTTTGTCCATGACATCATCGCAGGCATCCATACAAGCTGTACAGTTGACACATTCCATCTGGGTACCGTTGCGAATATCGATGCCGGTGGGGCAAACCTGCACACACAGGCTACAGTCGATACAATTTCCGCCTTCGCGGACCTGATTTTTCTTTACCCGCTGGCGTGGCTCTCCCCGGAGAAAATCATAAGCCACAACGATTGAATCTTTTCCCAGCATGACTCCCTGCAGACGCCCGTAAGGACAAACCGCAATACAGGCCTGTTCGCGGAAATAGGAGAAAATGAAGAAAAATATGCCCGAAAAAATCATTACGCCTGTGAATTTCCCCCAGTTTTCAAAGGGGGACTCGGTAACAATTTTGGCTACTTCATCCAGGCCGATCAGGTAGGCCATGAGCGTATTGGCAATGAGAAAAGAGATGGCATAAAAGATCAGCAGCTTGCTTCCCTTTTTAATGATTTTCTCAGTATTCCAGGGTGCTTCATTGAGTTTGAGCTGCTGGTTACGGTCGCCTTCGATCCAGTATTCGATTTTACGGAAAACCATTTCCATAAAAATCGTCTGAGGACAGGCCCAGCCACACCATACACGGCCAAAAACTACGGTGAAAAGTACAACAAAGACCATGAAGGACAACATCGCCAGTACAAACAGGTGGAAGTCCTGAGGCCAGAAGGTCAACCCGAAAATGATGAATTTTCGCTCGAGGATGTTGAATAGAAACATCGGCTGACCGTTCCACTTAAGAATTGGCCCCAGAAACAACAATGATAATAAGACAATGCTAACACCTATCCTTCTCCGATGGTAGCGACCAGCGGGTTTCTTTGGATAAATCCATCGCCTCTTCCCTTCCTGATCTACAGTTCCGATCGTATCCCGAAATGCCTCATAGTCAATTTCAGGAAGGGTTGAGGTTTTGGACTGATTGGTTTCTTTTGATTGGGCAGACATTTTTTTACTTATTAATGATTACTTATAATCATTGGTTCATTGCAACAGTAGTAGTATCAGTGGTTGCTTCTGGCGAAGGAGCGGATTCTTCCGGCTGGTAGAGATCGCCCTGCGGCGCTTTCCCATCCGGAGGATTAGTTCCCTGGAAAGTCAGAATAAAGCTGGCTACTTCCTGCATTTCTTTCGGTTTCAACTGATCCTGCCAGGAGATCATTCCCTTTTCGGGAACGCCATACTTGATGGTTTTGAAGATATTGCTGATACCACCGCCATGGATCCAGTATTGGTCAGTCAGGTTAGGTCCTACTCCACCTTGTCCTTGTGCACCGTGACAGGCGATACAGTTGGTCATATAGATCTTCTTCCCGTTTTCCTGACTTACCGCGTCTTCGAGTACGGCTACATTGGTCTCGTTGACAAGATTGGCAACTTTCTGAAGGTACTGTTCTTTAAGAACATTTGCTTCTGCGACTTCTGTTTCGTATTCCTTTTTGGAAGACCAGCCATTGCCCGACATGTGATAGTAAATCATATATACTACCGCAAATACAATAGAAAGGTAAAATCCGTACTTCCACCAGGGTGGGAGGTTGTTGTCCAGTTCGCGGATACCGTCATAGTTGTGGCCAAGGTCAATTTCTGACTCACGGCTTACGGGGACGGCGCCTACCAGTTTTTGCCGGATAGAAGTCCAGCTAAAAGCTGAAGGAGTGGATTCAACGGGTACGACTGTCGTGCCATCTTCGGTTACTACTGCCTCTGCTGAGGTTTCCAATTCGCGATTTTTCCTCACCAGTGCCATAACTGTAAAAGTCAGGACAAGGATGGTAAAGGCCAGTACAATCAGAGAAAATACCAGTAACCATAACAACTGGGTCTGCATGTTGGCAGCCGGAGTGGTCGACGTAGCAGCAGTCTGGCTGAAGGCAGGCAGGAAGGTAAATGTTCCCAGCCCTGCCATGAAAATATATTTTATCAACTTTCGATTCATGATCATTTTGCTTTACCGTTAAGGGAGATATCATTGGTCAGATCGGAGATTGTACCCGATTTCAACGGCATGGAGGCCATGTGGTCCACTGTCCCTTTGTCCATTCGCATCACGTAGATAAATATGATGACAAACAGTACAAAGAATAACAGGATGGCCACCAGGGGAAACATGCTCACATCATCCATAGATCTCAAAACGTCTTTATACATAATTGTAGCGTTAATAGAAGTAAGGGGATTATTGACCGGATTTGTTTTGGGCCTTGATATCCGTACCCATTCTTTGCAGGTAGGCAATCATAGCGATGATTTCCTTATCCCGGATATAGGCACCAGTTTCTGCGTCAATGATATCATCTGCTTTCAGCCTTGCGACAATTTCGTCGGCCTGACGGAAAAGGTCATCGTTGGCCTCTTTCTCAAAACCGGCGGGGTAAGGTACACCAAGGGTCTGCATGGCACTGATTCTCGCTTCAGTAGAAGCAATATCAATCTGGCGTTCAAAGAGCCACGAATAGTTGGGCATCAGCGAACCGGGAGACATCGATCTCGGGTCCAGCATGTGCTGATAATGCCAGCTGTCGGAGTATTTACCGCCAATACGGTGCAAATCAGGCCCTGTGCGTTTGGAACCCCACTGAAATGGGTGATCATAAACAAACTCACCGGATTTGGAGTATTCACCATAACGCTCTGTTTCGGAGCGGAATGGGCGAATCATCTGTGAGTGGCAGGTATAACAACCTTCTTTCACATAAAGATCCCTGCCCTGAAGTTCAAGCGGTGTATAGGGCTGAACAGAAGCGATGGTAGGAATATTGGATTTGATCATAAAGGTGGGGATCATCTCCACAATACCACCGATCAGAATCATTACCAGACTGAAGACCAGCATTTGCATGGGGCGACGTTCGATCCAGCGGTGCCAGTATTCGCCTTTTTTCTCTTCGAAATCTTTTTCCAGTGCAGGTGCTTCTGCCTGTTCGTATGCTTCAAAGCTGCCAGCACCTGCGGTTTTCATCAGGTTATAGACCATGATAAATACACCCACAAGGTACAGCGTTCCGCCTAAAGCTCTCATCCAGTACATAGGAACAATCTGCAATACGGTTTCGAGGAAGTTTTTATAAACCAGGAACCCATCTGCATCAAAATCTTTCCACATCAGACTTTGGGTCAAACCTGCCCAGTACATCGGTACGCAGTAGAAAATAATGCCCAGTGTACCGATCCAAAAGTGTGCATTGGCCAGTTTGATGGAGAAAATCTGTGTTTTCCACATCTTGGGTATGAGCCAGTAAAGGATACCAAAAGTAAGGAAGCCGTTCCAGCCCAGCGTGCCCACGTGTACGTGTCCGATGGTCCAGTCGGTGAAGTGTGTGATCGCGTTGAAACTCTTTACAGAAAGCAGCGGGCCTTCCAGCGTAGCCATACCATAAGCAGTAACCGCTACAACCAGAAATTTTAACATAGGCTCGTTGCGCACACGGTCCCATGCACCGCGAAGTGTCATCAGACCATTGAGCATACCACCCCATGAAGGCATAATCAGCATAATGGAAAACACCGTTCCCAACGACTGCGCCCAGTCAGGCAGTGAGGTGTACAACAGGTGGTGAGGACCTGCCCAGATATAAATAAATATCAGTGCCCAGAAGTGAATAATCGAAAGTCGGTAAGAATATACCGGGCGATTGATCGCTTTAGGGATAAAGTAATACATCAATCCGAGGTAAGGAGTAGTCAGGAAGAATGCAACCGCATTGTGACCATACCACCACTGAACCAGTGCGTCCTGCACGCCTGCATACACGGAGTAACTTTTTAAGAAACTAAAAGGAAGCTCAATGCTGTTGACAACATGCAGTACTGTCACCGTAATCCATGTAGCGATATAAAACCATATCGCCACATACAAGTGGCGTTCACGACGGTGAATCATCGTCATAAACATGTTCAAACCAAAAACAATCCATACCAGCGCAATCGCAATATCAATCGGCCATTCGAGCTCCGCATATTCCTTTCCGGAGGTAATCCCCATAGGAAGCGAAATCAAGGCCATGACAATGATGGTCTGCCAACCCCAAAAGTGGATATTACTCAGGGCTTTGCTGTACATAGATGCTTTTAACAAACGCTGAAGAGAGTAGTACACTCCCATGAAAATACCATTACCAACGAAGGCAAAAATGACAGCGTTGGTATGCAGTGGCCGGATACGCCCAAAGGACAATTCTCCGATACCGGCCCACAATCCAAATTCAGGTAAAACCAGCTGCAGTGCCACAATCAACCCGACCAACATACCGGCTATTCCCCAGAATACACTGGCGATAGCAAAGTTTTTTACGATGACGTTGTCGTAGGCAAAATGTTCAATCTGGCCTGGTCTCACTTCCTGTTCGGTGTTCAGGGTGGGATTCTTGATCATAAGTATTGGGGTTTTGAATTTTTTCTTCAAACAGCATTCTTACTGCCGGCGTATAATCATCATCAAACTGACCCGATTTGACTGCCCATAGAAACGCCGCCAGAAATCCCAGGGCAACTACGAGGCTCAAGACGATCAGGATAATTATTGCACTCATGTAGAAATTTGTTTCCCCAAAAGTATTGGGCTGGAAGAAAGTAAAAGATGCGTGTGGTCAACTTATAGAGTGACTTTTATCATTTTTCGTAACTTGAATCCGGTTCCAGAAATCGTGAGATTTGGTTTTGTGGGTTTTATGCGTAAAAATCAAATATATATAGAGAGGCTTCCTGAGGCTTTGGCTGCTATCAGGGCTTTTTGTGGTGAGCGGATTCCCGACACAGGTATCATCCTGGGCTCCGGCCTCGGCCCTGTGGCCGAGGGGCTTGATGACCCTGTCTTTGTGCCTTACAGCGAAATCCCGGGATTCCCGCCGACAACTGTCATCGGCCATGCCGGACAGCTGGTGGTCGGTACCTTTGGCGGAAAAACCGTCGCAGCCATGCAAGGTCGTTTTCATTATTATGAAGGCCACCCGATGACGCGACTGGCTTTTCCCGTGCATGTACTCGCTGGGCTGGGGATTCGCACGCTCATTATCACCTCCGCCTCCGGCGGGGTCAACCGCTCCTTTACCCCCGGCGACCTTATGCTCCTGTCCGGCCACCTCAATGTCGTAAGAGGTAATCCGCTCTGGGGCGAACTGGGGATACATTTTGCTGAATCCTTCCTCCGCAACCCCGATGTATATTCCGCCCGCCTGCTCGAAGTTGCCAGGGCTTCTGCTCATAATATCCGGGTGGCTGTCAAAGAAGGTATTTACGCTTTTATGACTGGCCCCAGTTTTGAAACACCCGCCGAAATCGAAATGATTCACCGTATGGGAGGAGATGCCGTGGGTATGTCCACTGTGCCGGAGGCACTTACGGCTTTTGCTCTGGGCATCGACGTGCTGGGAGTAACCTATATCGCCAATATGGGTTCAGGAATCTCCGACAAACCGCTCGAACACGAGGATGTACTCGCCGCCATGGATCAGGTAAAACCCCGGGTCATTCCTCTACTCAAAGAAATTATCCGTACCCTCTAAGCTGATTTTTATGCGAATGATCGATATCATTCTGAAAAAAAGAAACGGACTCGCCCTTTCTTCTGATGAGATTCATTTTTTTATCTCCGGACTGGTCGACAATTCTATCCCTGACTACCAGACTTCGGCGCTGCTGATGGCCATTTATTTTAAAGGGATGGATGCCCGTGAAACCGTTGACCTCACCCGTGCCATGATGTATTCGGGGGAAGTAATTGATCTTTCCGGAATCGATGGGGTAAAAGCCGACAAACACAGCACGGGTGGCGTGGGCGATAAAACCTCTCTCGTGCTGGGGCCTTTGGTCGCTTCATGTGGGGTAAAAGTCGCCAAAATGTCGGGCAGGGGAATGGGGCATACAGGCGGAACCGTTGATAAGTTTGCCGTATTTCCCGGCATAAACATGGAGCTGAGCAGGGAGACTTTTATCGACAATGTCAACCGCGTGGGCATCGCCATCACCGGGCAGTCGGCGCAGCTCGTTCCTGCTGACAAAAGAATCTACGCCCTGCGCGATGTGACGGGCACAGTGGAGCAGATTTCGCTGATAGCCAGCAGTATTATGAGCAAAAAACTGGCTTCCGGCGCAGATGTGATCGTGCTGGATGTGAAAACAGGCAGCGGTTCGTTTAACACCCTTGAATCTGCACGTTTACTGGCAAAAACCATGACGGAGATTGCTGCGAATATGGGCAAAAAAGCCGTAGCCATTATCACTGACATGGAGCAGCCATTGGGATATGCCATCGGCAATGCCCTCGAAGTACAGGAAGCGATCGACACTTTGCGGGGCGGGGGGCCCGAAGATCTCCGGGAAATATGCCTCGTACTGGCAGCGGAAATGCTTATGCTTTCTGGATTTGCGCCTGATGAGACTGTCGCGAGGAAAATTCTGGAAGAAAAACTCCACAATGGCGAAGCCCTTGCCAAACTCGCAGAGTTGGTCATCGCCCAGGGGGGCGATGCGGCAGCGGTATTTGATCCGACACAGTTGCCCAAAGCCGTTTGTTCGATTGCGCTGGCAGCCAGACAGAGTGGATACATTACACACCTGGATGCGCGCACCATCGGCAATGCAGCCATGCAGTTGGGGGCCGGAAGAAAAACAAAGGAAGAAAATATCGACCTGGCAGCCGGAATTGTGCTGCACAAAAAAACGGGGGATTTTGTTCATGCAGGCGAAGTGCTGGCAACCCTTCACGCTGCATCAATGGAGAAAATCTCCGGAACGGAAGAACTTGTACTGAGTGCTTTTGCATTTGGTACAGAAAAAACTGAGACACAGAAACTGGTGCTGGGGAGAGAGGGAATTTTTTGATATACCATATTGTAAAATTTCCTGAATCTCATTAAATATGTGCAGAATAGAAGTTGCCGGAACAAGCGAGCAGAAATATTTCAAGTGATTGGCCGTCAGTAATTTAAAAACCAGGTTCACTGAAACATCTGCCTGTTTGACACCCATCCGGGAAAGTTCAAAATATCACCAGTGATCTTAAATTTTTGTCAAATGAAAAACCTGTTGTTTTCAACTATGCTTTTGGTGTTTGCGGTTCTGATTTCGGGCTGTCCGGTGGGCTTAGATTTCCCGCTGGGTGACCCCGGGAAAGAAAAAATTGATGAGCGGCTGCTTGGTACGTGGATCGACCAAAGCGGGGAGGCCGAAATGCAGAAACTGACCCTCACAAAAAAAGACGACTATACTTACGAGGTCCACGTATTGGAAAAGGGCGAGATGTATGCTCTCCAGGTTGACTACCTTGATGCCTGGGTGACAACCCTCGAAGGCCAATCCTTTCTTTTTGGCAAGCCCCATGATGAAAACGACCAGAAGTTTTATCACTATCATTACGTATTTGATGGTGAGGATCTGATAGTCCACGATGTCAGCCTGCTGGAGGGGGGGATAGATGCTGTGACCAGCAGAGAGGCGCTCCGAAAGGAAGTAGTTGCTTCCATGAAAAAGCCGGATTTCATGTCATCCAAAGTCGTGTATCTGAAGGATTGAGGTTTCCAAATTCTTTTTCAGATGCTTGAAACCAATGGGTATTTACGAAGGCTCCAAAGAGGCACTTTTATGTTTTCTATGGTAAAATCAATCCTTCTGCTAATCAGCCTGCACCTGTTCTGCATTGCCACTGCACAGCACACGCTTCAACGGTACGAGTTTCCAGAATTTGGTATCAGCATACCATTTTTCAAGGAGGCCGGTAAGTCGACGCTAAAAGGAAGCGGCAGCCAAAGTTTCATCCAGTATGCGTACAATAGCGAGGATAAGAATGCAAAAATTATCGCCAATATGTATTTGTACCCGGAATGGGGCTGCGCAAAGGCTGATACTTTCTACAATATGATGGAGCGGTACGCCGCCACTGCGGATGGATCTCCCGGAAAATTTCGTCCGCTCACGCAAAAGAGTCATACCCACTACCTGGGATGGACCTTTTATGATGCCATGCTGACTATTGACAACATCAGAGACAATGTCGTGCGTTATGTGCAGGCTTTTTTCAACGGCAGCCAGATATTGATAATTGATGTGGTCTTCGTAAATGAGAACTTTTCTGCTATAGGTGCTGAAATCTTTGGCGACCCTGGCTACAGCAGCATTCTGCGGCCACTCGACCTGCCCAAAATCGGGCTCCGCCTTCACGTGAGGGGGAATGTAATGGCTGCCTATGATTCGGAAAAAAACAGCTATCATATAGGGCGTTGCGACCGACTTGGTACGGCATATCCTCAGGTCGTTTTTGAGCAAACGGAGGGGGACCCAAACGCATGGGCACTGGAGGTACTTACCCAAATGCGCAGGGAAACGGACTTCGATAAGGTGAAAATGGAAACGCTGCCTTCGCAAGACAAGCTTGCCAGGTTTCCCGGAGGAGTAATCAGTGTGACGGCTGATTTGGTGAAGGAAAATGGTTGGATGAGGGTTTACTTATTTTCATTCAACGGAAAATCCTACAAGGTGTCGCTTATCGTGCCCTATGGTCCTGATGACAACCGTCTGTATTTCAAATCGGACAGGGAAATAACGGTGGAAACGGCAAAGGAGATGGATGTGCGGGTGCTTGAACTGCTGGGAAATATGGAGCAAATCCGGTGATCTTCCGGATATTTCGTTAGGTTTAGCAGGCATATTGATGGCATGGATTGAAGAGAAAAGCCATCGCTGCGGGAAAAGATGCACAGGCAATGTGAAGCCCGGCTGCCATCTGGCCCAGGCTCCTTTTGTTTTTCCCCGTCTCGTGCATATCTTCGCTACATATGCTTTCAAAACGTGCAAAATACGCGCTCAAAGCCCTAATGGCAATCGCCAGAGATACTTCCGGACAACCCCTGCCTTCAAGGATTATTGCTGAAACCGAAAATATCCCACCCAAATTTCTGGAGGCCATTCTCCGCGAACTTACCCGCTCGGCTCTGCTGAAAAGCGACAGGGGGATAAATGGCGGTTATTCGCTGCGAAAATCTCCCGAAGAAATTCAGGTAGTCGAAATCATGCGCATCATGGATGGTCCCATCGCCTTCATCCCCTGCGTGTCGGAAAATTTTTACGAAAAATGCGACGAATGCCACGACGAAGTCACCTGCCATATCCGCAAACTCTTTCAGGAACTGCGCCAGGAAATGCTGGAAGTGTTTAATCAAAGTCTGGCCGACCTGATGGCAAAGTGAAAATATCCCGCCATCGCCGCTGAAACTATGAGATAGGCAGCCACAATCATTGTTCCCCCGGGTATGATTTCGTCCAGCTTAAACCATCCGCCCGTAGAAAAAATCACCCATACCCCCATACCCAACTTTACCAGTTCGGCGGGAAAGGCAATCGGGTGCATATCCATCAAAGAGGTATAGGCAAAAATAGATACCATCAGTACCAGCGCATAGAGGAGGATTTCGGGGAATGTATAATCGCCGATCTGTACCATCATATGGTACAGCAACAGGTTGTTGACGATTAGCTGAAACCATACCCAACCCTGAAACAGGACAGAACCACCGGTATGGTATTTGGGTCGGTTATATATATCCTTCACCATATTGACCGGGTATTTTTCCTTTACATCTTCAGGCCGCCAGCCAGTGGGCATAAACCAAAGCCTGATTTTGTCCCACCAGTTGCGGGTATGCCATGCGTCTTTGGCCAGTGACCAGGCGTGCATAAAATTGATCAGTACCGGGTTCCAGGTATGCGCGGGAACTTTCGTTCCATATACAGGTTGTACATCGGGCAATTCTTCCTGAAAAGTGCCAAACCATTTATCCCAGAAAATAAAGATCTGCGAAAAATTTTTGTCGATATATTCCGGATTGATCGCATGGTGTACGCGGTGGTGGGAAGGCGTAACGATGATATATTCGAGGAAGCCCATTCGCCCTACCAGCCTTGTATGATACCAGAATTGGGCAAAAAGGTGGAGCGGAGCAGTAATTGCCACTACTTTAGGCGGAATACCGATGATCGCCATAGGAATGTAGAGAAAAAAGTAAATGCCCACCACAGCCGAAATGCTCTGCCGCAGGGCACAGGCCAGGTTGAACTCCTCACTGCTATGGTGCACAATGTGGCGGTTCCAGAACAGGTTTACCACGTGGTCAAAGCGGTGCGACCAATAGCCGGCAAAATCAATTCCGATAAAGGCGAGCACATATAGCCAGATAGTCGACTTGATTTCAAAAATCGCCAGATGGCTTTCCATCCATTCGTAGCTGATGATCACAATGGAAAGGCCTGTGAGATTTTTGAGGGTATTGGTCATACCGGAACTGAGACTGGAAATAGTGTCCATGCCGTAATTCACCTTCATGCCCATCCTTTTGGCGGCGATCGCCTCAATGATGATCAGCAAAATGAAACCCGGAATTGCATAACTTAAAACCTGTGCATAAGCTTCCATAGAGCAGAATGATTAATTACGCAAGATAGCCGGAAAAAATGCGAAAATCCAGCATCATCCACCCGAAAGCGCCTGCATGATATAAATTTCGTCGCCATCTTTCAGGTGGTCAGAAAGATCATATCTGTCGGCGAGGAGTTCCTGCCCGATAAAGATATTGACATGCTCGCGAAGGCAGCCCTGATCATCGGTAAGGTAATGGCGAAGGCCGGGGTATCGGGTTTCCAGTTCGGCGAGAACTTCCGCGAGGTTTTTTCCCCTGACAGATTCTTCTTTCAGCCGGGGGAAAAAACGTTTCAGTGCGGAAGTAAAGCGAACGGTGATCATCGGTTAAAACTACCCTATTTTGCCTTTTTTGGCCAGTTTTTTTAATTTTTTAGTAGCATAAATAGCTACTTCAACCCTGCGGTTCTGTTGTCTTCCTGCATTGGTTTCATTGTCAGCCACAGGTTGGGATTCGCCATAACCGACATTTGTCATTCGCGCAGGATCTACCTGCAAGACAGAAAGATACTGATTTACAGCCGCAGCTCTTTGTTCGGAAAGGGTCTGGTTATATTCATCCGAACCGGAAGCATCTGTATGGCCTTCGATAAGTACCTGCGTATCGCCGTATTTATTGAGGATTTGGGCCAGATCCTGAAGGCTTCGTTTAGTTCCTGCTTTGAGTTCGGAAGAATTGTAATCAAACATAGCCTGAGAGTCAAAAGTAATTTTTATACCCTCCCCTATTCTTTCTACCTCTGCCCCTCTGACATCTCTTCGGATTTCCTCAGCCTGTTTATCCATATAACGGCCAATCAGTGCACCGGCTGTGCCGCCTACAGCTGCGCCCAATATTGCACCTACGGCGGTATTACCGGCTTTTTTGCCTATCACACCTCCAATCACAGCGCCCGTGCCGGCGCCAATTGCTCCGCCTTTGACCGCATTGCTGGTATTACAGGAAATGGACAAGAGGCTGGCCATCACAAAAACCATGATTCCCTTTGTTTTTGAAAGAAAGAAGTTGGTAGTATCCATAAACAGATAATTATTAGGTGTGAGACTTTGAAAAAAAAATGGGGAATCAGTGGACAATATAGGGAAAAAAACCGGCCACAAAAAAAGCCCGTGCTGTTAACAGAACGGGCTTTTTTCTATAAATGTCTGAATGAAATGGATCAGTTTGATTCTTCAAATATTTCTTCTACATGTTTACCGTTGACACCATTGACGCCATTGACACTGCCAGTACCTGAATGTTTGCGGGACTGAAGTTTAATGGTCGCGTTGAGGTCGTAATTCATATCGGAAATATAACGCAGAGACTCTACTTTTTTATGGTGTTCGATCCGGCTGAGGAGATAATCGTAAGGTCCGCGTTTGGTGATAAGTTTGACAAAAACGGGAGAAGTCTCCAGCAGGATAAACAGCATGACAATCAGGTTGCTGATCCACCAGATCGTAGAGTCATTGTCTTTCATTTTTTCCAGCACCTGAATTTTGGCGGGAAAACCAATACCATAGCGGCGGGCTTTTTCAATCGCGCCTCCGACCTGCTCTTTTCGGATCTCATCGCGTTCCTGTTTGGCGGCTATCAGTTCGTCGCGTTGAATCTGGAGCAGGCGCAATTCTTCATCAATCCCTTCGGCAAAAGCTTCCCGGGCGCCGCGGCGTTCTCCTTCCAGTTTTTTGACAATGGCAAACTGTGCATCAATCTCCTCCTGAAGGCGTTTGTTGACGAGATACAGTTGGTTGCTGCTTTCCTGCCATTTTTCGGGAAAATCCCAGCGGATAAACTTCGTGCTGCCATCTTCGCCTTCGGCAAATACCTTCGTGGCATATTTATTCCAAAGGTAACTTCTCCGCGCTTCGTTGGCCTTAATGCGCGGCATATAGACATTTACAATACTATCATAGGTTTGTTTCGCCACGCGGTATTCGGCAGAGACTTCACCAAAATCAAAGGAAGTAGGTTTACCTTCTTTCAGCTTTTTGTATTCCATCCGGATACTGTCCACATAAGCAAGCTGCATACGGATGGAGTCAAGCCCCAGGCGGTTGTCGAGTTTGGCTTCGGCCTCTTTTTCAAGCTGAGTGGTATAAGCAAACATCTCCGAATTGATCTGATTGCGGAACAACTCTACTTCGATCGGCTTGGTGATGACAATAGAAATCAACACTGCAAGAATCAGACGTGGCATGGCAAGCCCAAGTTCATTCCAGGTTTTGCCTTCCTTCCGGATACTTGATACGATATACCGGTCGAGGTTAAAAATCATCGCGCCCCACAAAAGTCCGAACATAAATGCCACAAACGCATTGTCGATCAGGGTATAAATGGCAAATGATCCGGAGATTACGGCCAGACAGGCGGTGAGGAAAATTGTGGCGCCGATCCCTACATATTTGGTATGTTCTGAAGGACAGGCTTCCAGAATTTTGATATATGCACCGGCACAGGCGAAGAAAAATCGCTTAAATCCCCCTGGCCGCTCCGGCGAATCGTCATAAGTACCGGAATCTATATAATTTGAATACTGATCCATAATTGCAGAATATATTAAAGAAGATGGGATTAATTATTAGATGAAAACATAGACTTAAATCGCCGGATAATATGTTGCAGTTCAGAGCGCACACTGGCCTTTTTAAGCGAAAGCATTTCGTCTGTAAGACTCATTTCTCTGGCTTTTTTTATTTGCGCTTCTTTTATCCTTTGTTTGTGCGCTTTCTGGAGTTCATTTTCCAGTTTTTCGAGCTCGGAGATTGTTTGGTCAAATTGTTTTTCGTTTAAATCCATGTCATCTGATAATTCGTGGTTTACAGGAATCAGGGACTCTTCCAGCGGAATCGGGAATCGGGTAAGCTGAATTGTTTGTGAGATTTCCCCCGAATACCCTGTAGCTGTGAGTGTCAGGTAGGTATAAGCCTGTACAGGCCGGAAACGAATCTCTCCGGAAGTTTCCACCTCACCGATTTCGTTATCGATGGTTACCGTATGTGCATTTTCCACCCGCCAGGAAATGTCGAGGGGTTCTCCCTCCGTTGAAAGTTCTTTTTCCCCGCCAAAGTGCAGGACTTTGGGAGGGGGAAGTGTCAGTGTCAGAGAGCGGGATACATCTCCGGCTGCATTTACTGCCCGCAGCGTATATGCTGTGGTTCTGTCCGGAAATACTTCAGTCGAAGATAGGCCTGTCAACTCCAGCCCATCGGGTTCGAGAATGACTTTTTCCGCATTGAGGACTTCCCAGTAAAGGATATTAGGTTCTCCGACGCGAATCGTTTCGCCACCGGCATAAAAAGAAATGATATCAGGTTTGCCGATCGTAAGGGTAATAGATACCGAATCTTCGCCAGACTTATTGCGCGCCGTAAGCGTACAAACGCCCGGCTGGGTGAGCATGGCTTCGGTAAAACTTCTGCCAGAAACATCTCCTATCCCCATATCGAGCGACAATTCTGCGCCATTTTCTACTTCCCAGTGAAAAATCATCGGAAAATCAACCTGGATCTGGGTATCGGTCGCATCAAAATAATGAATTTGGGGAGCATCCAATACAACTTCCACGGCAAGCGTACGGGCGCCGATTTCATTTCTTGCGGTGATGATGTATTCGGTCGTCTCATCTGGCATCACATCCATCATCCCTTTTTTTGGAAGGACTTCTTCACCGGGATTCAATTCGACAGTATCTGCTTCAAAAACTTCCCAGGAAAGACGGATCGGTGTACCTAATGCGATTTTTTTGTGACTCGCCTTAAACAGGGTAATGACAGGTAACACGCCTTTACAACCGAGACAGGAAGTGTTGGCGACAGGATTCTCAGCCTGGCATTTTCCGCAAACCCAGATTTCTGTTTCGGTAAATAATTTTCTCGCTCCTTTTCCCGGAGCTTTGAACGCTTTTTTTACCGGGACAATTACCTTGTTTTCTCCTGATTCTTTTATTCTCGGAGAAGTCTTTTTGGGGCTTTTACTGGACAAAAGGTCACTGTTATGCTGTGATTCGTTAAGAGGAACAATTTTTACTTCTTCCTCTTGGTTTGTTTGTTTGGCCCGAAGTTTTTTACCGGTTCCGGCTGAGCCAGCTTTAGAGCGGTTGGTGTTTGGTGTATGAGTTTCTTTTAACGGACTGAACATAGCAAAACGGCTTTCTGATTACGTGAACGAGGACGTACAAGAAAGAGGCTATGGAATAAAAATGGATATCAAGGCAAGCGACACTAAGATAGGAGAATGTTTGTTCACCCTGTCATCTTTTACCGCCAACTGACAATATTTGTGTTTGAACGAATTAGATCAAATCAACATCTCCAATATTTCCTGCGCGCCAAGCTCTGTGTAACGGCTTTGTAATATTTCACTCACCCGCTGAATATATATGACATCCAGAAGTTCCGGGTTTCGGAGAGATTCTTTCAGGTAAAATGGCCGGGATAGTAAAGGGCCGTTTGCTTTTTTATCACTGGGCTGGAAAGCACCGCCGGTAAAAAGCGTATTGATATACTTTTTAATGTCTGTTTTGGGAATTTTCCTGTCGAGATTTTCGCTTACATATTCAAACATTTGATTCATCGACATGGACTTGTCCTCTTTCAGCGCTTTTAGCAAAACGCCCGAAAGCTCTATTCTTTTAGGTGCGGCCTTCTGGTAGCGTAGTTTTTTATTCAGAAACTGTATGGCATTTTCGCGGGTGTTGACTTCCCGGGTAATTTCTTCCTCCGGTACTTCAGCAAAAAATACGAGTGGCAGGCTTTGATCTTCGGCCTCGATTTTTTCTACAAGATCTCCTATCAGAGACTCCACAAACTGCTTGAACGTGGAGAAACCCAGCTCCTTTTCAGAGAATGAAGGATCCAGCCGCAGCAACTGCTGCTTGAGTTTGGACATGAGCATCGGCTCATCCTCGTTACGACTGCGGAGAAACCGCAACATCAGGTCTCGGCCATACACCATATCCAGGTCATCGGAAAGCCCCGAAACCGGTGATTCCGCCTCCGGCTTGCCCAACAACTCTTCGAGCGATTTAAATTCATCGCTGTTCCGCTTAACCAGTTTGCCGACACTGTGCTCAAATCCTACAATGATGACTTCTTTTCCTCTGGCACGCAACCGCTGAATCAGGGGAATAAAATCTGTGTCGCCCGAACCGATCAAAATCGAATTGATGCGGGGAAACAACTCCATATACTCCATGACATCTACGGCCAGGCGTACATCCGAACCATTTTTCCCCTGAAGGTTGGTTTCCGGCAGGTGAATGAGTTCAAACCCCTGCTCCATCAGTGAATTCTGGTATTGGGAAAATATGTCTTTCGACCAGTCAGCATAGGCTTTTTTGATCAGCACTGCGCCTTTGGTCGTGGCATAATCCACCAGCGGTTCTATTAAAAATGGTTTCCGCTTTGAGGGGTAAACCGTCTCAGCAGATATCGCAAGATTTTCAAAATCCAGGTAAATAGCTACATTTTGTCCTTCCATCAATCCTCACAAACAAATTGTTCTTAAACTAAAGTTCCACAACAGGAAGAAGAACAAGGGTCGAAATAACAGGTAATCTGAGGAATAACGATAGCGGTAGCAAAATTAGTGAAAATTTGCTTCAATTATTTTTAGCTTTTGCGATAAGGATTCAGGAAATCTTACCTTACGGTTTGTGGGACCAGTTTTTTGACGGTTTCCACTACATAATCTATTTCCGCTTTTGTGTTTTGTACACCAAAAGAAAACCGCACGGAGTTGAGCAGGGTTTCTTTATCAGCGCCGATCTCGCGCAGTACGTGCGATCCCATCAGGGCACCGGAACTGCAGGCCGAACCACCCGAAGCAGAAATGCCGGCCAGGTCGAGATGAAAAAGCAGCATCGCATCTTCTTCCCCGCAGGGGAAAGTGGTATTCAGCACTGATGGCAAAGATCTTTGTGGATCTGTTTCGCCATTAAACCGCACACCGGGTATTTGTTCCTGCAATTGCGCTTTCATATAATTTTTCAACCCCAGAATATGCGCGGTCTTTTGGGCCATAGTCTGATTACAATGGTCAAACGCACAGGCTACCCCGGCAATAAAGGCTACATTTTCCGTTCCGGCACGCATATTTCTTTCCTGGCCACCACCATATATCAAAGCAGGAATTTTTACCCCTTTCCTTACAAACATAAATCCGGCGCCTTTGGGGCCATAAAACTTATGTGCCGAAGCCGCAGCAAAATCTACCGGAATCTGACTGAAATCCAGGGCAACATTGCCCATGGTCTGCACCGTATCAGAGTGGAATAAAGCTTTATGGCGGCGACATATTTCTCCTATGGCAGCAATATCGTGGAGTGTACCGATCTCATTGTTGCCGTGCATCAGGCTTACCAGCGTCTGGGGCGTACGACCCAGCACTTCTTCCAGTTCAGCCAGATCGATATGCCCTTGGGCGTCAACGGAAAGCCAGGTGACGGAAACTTTGCCTTCCGCTTCCAGATGTTCGAGGGTATGCGTAACCGCATGGTGCTCGGTCCGGGCAGAAATGATATGTTGAATATGATGAGATTTTACGGCCCCAACGATGGCGGTATTGTCAGATTCTGTACCGCCACTGGTAAAAAATATTTCGGAAGGAGATACCTTCAGATTGGTGGCTATGATTCTACGGGCATCTTCAATGGCATTGCGAAGATGCCGTCCATGCGCATGTGTTGAAGACGGATTTCCCTGAAATTCAAGGAAGTATGGCTTCATGTGTTCAAATACCTCCAGGGCCATAGGTGAAGACGCGGCATTGTCCAGATATACTTTCATAGGGAAAAACAGTTAAATTCAGCAGTTGAGTCTGGCCTGTGCGAAAAACGAATTTTCAAATATATAAAAGGTTTTGCTATTTTTTCCGGAATTAACCAATCCTGATTTATGGAAATTCCAGAAAATGAATCCGCCGGATTAAAGCGAACCCTTGGTCCGGTCATGTTGTGGGGACTGGGGGTAGGGTATGTAATCTCCGGTATGTACTTCGGGTGGAACCTCGGTTTGCCGGAAGGCGGCACGGGCGGACTGGCGGTTGCCACGCTGTTTATCACCCTGATGTATCTGACTTTTACCTTTAGTTATACGGAGTTGGCCTGCGCGATCCCTAAAGCAGGGGGAGCTTTTGACTATGCCACCCGGGCTTTGGGACCCAAATGGGGATTTGTAGGGGGAATGGCGCAAAATATTGAATTTATTTTTGCCCCACCAGCCATTGCATTTGCCATTGGCGCGTACCTGAATCTCCTCCTGCCCTGGCTGCCGATATTGGCGATTGCAATTTTTGCCTATCTCATTTTTACGGGGCTGAATATATATGGCGTAGCCGCCGCTGCCGGCTTTGAGCTGTTGGTAACGGTGGTTGCCGTATTAGGATTGTTGCTTTTTGCGGGTGGCACACTGCCACATTTTGAGTGGAAAAATCTTCAGCAGAATGCCTTCCCACACGGTGTCGGAGGCATATTCGCAGCCATTCCCTTTGCGATCTGGTTTTACCTTGCGATAGAAGGCGTAGCGAATGTCGCTGAAGAGACCATCAACCCCCAGCGGAATGTGCTGGTAGGATTTGGTTCGGCGATCCTTACCTTGGTGGTACTGTGCGGGCTTACCTTTGCCGCTTCTGTAGGTGCAGGCGGTTGGGAAAGTGTCGTGTATCAGCCGGGGAGTACGGAGCCATTGGATTCGCCCCTCCCGCTGGCCATGGCCAGGGTCATGGGAGATCATCACTGGCTTACGTCAGGCGTGGCATTTATCGGGCTGTTTGGCCTGGTCGCCTCATTCCACGGTATTATCCTCGCAGCCGGGAGAGCCACCTTCGAATTTGGCAGAATGGGCTATGGCCCCAAAGCATTGGGAAAAACCCTTCCACAAAGGCAAACTCCCGCCAATGCGCTCATATTTAATATGATCATCGGGATCATTGCCCTGCTGACTGGCAAAACCGCGGAAATCATTACGATCGCGTGTTTTGGTGCCCTGTGTCTCTATATGATTTCGATGGTGTCGCTGTTTGTGCTCAGAAAACGCGAACCAGAACTGCCGCGCCCGTTTCGTGTGCCCCTGTATCCGTGGTTTCCGGCAATTGCGCTGGCGATCTCAACTGTAGCGTTGATCGCCATTACGATCTACAACCCCGTACTGGCAGCGATTTTTTTCGGATTTATGGCCGGGACTTATTGGTTGAATGGAATCATTTCGAAAAACCGGGTATCAGAGTAGGATATATTTTACAGATTGCGCAACCCAATTCCCAAATTAACAGGTCATTTCTCAAATTGAGAAAAAAAAGAAAATAGGCCAAAAATTAAATACTTGATTTTCAGCCACTTACTGCTCTGTGCCAAAATGGAATGTGCTTTGCCATTTACCATTCAACAAACAAGCACAGAAATTTTTAACACAGAGCATTATGAATATCTCCTCAAAAAAATATCTGATCATTTTAGTCTTGCTTGCTTCCGTTTTGTTTAGCTGTAACAAAGCTAAGATCGCAGAACTTGAGCTACAAAATGCACAACTCTCAGAGCAGACACAACAGAAAGACTCTCTTTTGAATGACTTCGTGTCTTCATTTGAATCATTCCAGGCAAATCTGGATCTGATCAAAGAGCGTGAAGCTTTGGTCAATATGAGCAATGAAAACCCAGAGATGCGGAAAGAATCTAAAGATCAGATTCTGGAAGATATCCAAACGATCAATGAATTGCTGGCACAAAACGAAGCGATCATCAATGACCTGAATCAAAAACTTCAGGCCTCAGAAGGAAAAACCGATGAGTTTCGCAAAATGGTCAACCAGTTGAAAAAACAATTGGCTACCAAAGATGAAGAAGTCGCTTCCTTAAAAAACAATCTGGCTGACCTCAACTTCTCTATCGAAACGCTCAACCGCAGAGTTGATACCTTAAAAGATGCAGCCGACAATCTGACTCAGCAAAATGAGCAGCAAAGTACCCTGCTCGCCGACCAGGAGCAGACATTGGATGCGCAGACTCAAAAACTCAACGAACAAACCACCAAACTCAACACTGCCTATTATATCGCCGGTTCGACCAAAGAACTGAAAGATCGCAAAGTATTAGACAGCAAAACCAAACTGTCTGGCAACCTGAGCGAGTCAGCTTTCACCTCGATCGACATCACAAAGATCAGCAGCATACCGGTTGACGCCAAAAAAGCAGAACTGTTGACAAGTCATCCTTCAGACTCATATGTCTTCAATCAGGAAGATAAAAAAATAACCAGCCTCGAGATCACGAATCCGGCTAAGTTCTGGAAAACCTCGAAGTTCCTCGTGCTGGTAACGGATTAAATGGGGGAATCAAGGGGGTCGGAAACACGCAAGGGCCCGGCCCCCAATTCTTTAAGAAAACAAAAAGTATCAAGAAGTATCGTATTTGCCTTAATGGGGACCCGGTTTAATAGCCAGGTCTCTTTTTTTATTTTACGGTTGAAACTACTCGTTGGCCTAATTGGTCTTGTCTCAGATGATCGTATTGTTTTTCCGATTGAGATTTGGTAGCTTTCTCCCATAAATCGGCATTATTTTTTTAACTGTAAAAAGAGTATTTATAAGTTATGCTTACGGTACATCCACAATACATCACCGACAATAAAGGCAAAAAAATCTCCGTCATCCTGCCGATGAAGGAGTTTCGGATATTAATTGAAAAGTTGGAAGAATTGGCGGATATCCGGCTTTATGACGAGGCCAAGTCGAAAAATGAATCCTCACTGCCCATTGATGAGGCATTTAAGTTAATCGAAGCCAAACGCAACCGAAAAACGAAAAATAAATCTTAATGGCTTATCAGATTACCTTAAGGAAAGGTGCTATTAAATCTCTGAAAAAAATTAGTGAGCCCTACTATTCCTCTATCAAAGAAGCTATTTACCGCCTCGCCGAAAATCCCCGCCCACAAGGATGCAAAAAACTTAAAGGCAGAGATGGATATCGTATTCGTGTAGCGGATTACCGTATTATTTATGATATTTTTGATGATATACTCCAAGTAAATGTTATTGACCTGGGGCATCGAAAAGACATCTATGAGTAAAATTTCCGCCTGCAAAGTACGCCAATAACCCCCAAGGATATTCCGTAAATCTGTCTCCTCCCCAAATATTCCCCTAAACCCGTAATATCTTCTGCATGAATGGGTGGGAAAAAGCTCCGGAAGTTTGTTACTTTACAGCTCAAATTTCAACCGGTTTAGAAAATATTCAGCTTTAGCAATTAACACCCCGATCATTATGTCCGATTTTACGACCTTTTCGGCAAACAGCTCTATTGCAGATAAAGCCGCGGATAATATCCGCATTCTCTCCGCCGCCATGGTGGAAAAAGCCAAATCCGGCCACCCCGGCGGCGCTATGGGAGGTGCTGATTTTGTAAATATTCTGTTTACAGAATTCCTCCAGTACGATCCTTCCGATATGACCTGGCCTCACAGGGACCGCTTTTTTATGGACCCCGGCCATATGTCTGCCATGCTCTATTCCCTTCAGACGCTGATAGGGAACATTTCTCTTGAAGATCTTAAAAACTTCCGCCAGTGGGGCAGCCCTACTCCCGGCCACCCGGAGATTGACGTCAAACGCGGAATTGAAAATACCTCCGGGCCGCTCGGGCAGGGGCATACTTTTGGGATTGGGGCAGCGATTGCCGAACGATTCCTCGCCAGCCGCTTTGGCGAATGGATGGCACACAAAACGTATATCTACATCTCCGACGGAGGCATTCAGGAAGAAGTTTCCCAGGGCGCAGGCCGTACCGCGGGTTTTCTAGGACTCGGCAACGTCATCATGTTTTACGATGCCAATGATATTCAGCTTTCTTCTGTCGTGTCTGATGTAATGAATGAAGACACTGCGAAGAAATATGAAGCCTGGGGCTGGCATGTTCAGACCATCGAGGGCAATAATCAGGATCAGATTCGCGCAGCATTGAAAGCAGCCATTGCTGAAACCGACCGCCCTTCGCTGATCATCGGCAAAACCATCATGGGCAAAGGCGCCGTTACCGCTGACGGACATAGTTTTGAGCGGGAAGTCGAAACCCACGGACAGCCCCTGAGCAAAGCCGGCGCTTCCTTCGAAAATACAATCAAAAATCTCGGCGGCGATCCGGCAGATCCGTTTCAGATTTTCCCCGAAGTAGCGGCCTATTATGCCAAAGTGAATGAACACAACAAACAAAACGCAGCAATCAGAAAAGGCGTTCAGGCAAAATGGGAAGCTGAAAATCCTGCGCTTGCAGAGAAACTCAACTTTTTCCTCTCCGGAAAAGTTCCCGCCATTGACTACAGCAAAATCGAACAAAAACCCAATTCTGCCAGCAGAAATGCTTCCGGTGCCGTTCTTAGCTATTTTGCCGATCATATAGAAAATATGGTCGTAGCATCTGCCGACCTTTCCAATAGCGACAAAACCGATTCTTTCCTCAAAAAGACACATCCCTTTACCAAAGGAGACTTTTCGGGGCAATTTTTACAGGCGGGTGTATCCGAACTTACGATGGCGGCCCTCTCTACCGGCATGGCCCTTCACGGCGGAATCATCCCGGTTTGTGCGACATTTTTTGTCTTCTCCGACTTTATGAAACCCACGATGCGCCTTGCCGCCCTGATGCAGCAGCCCGTGAAGTTTCTCTGGACACACGACGCTTTCCGCGTGGGAGAAGATGGCCCGACTCACCAGCCGATCGAACAGGAAGCGCAGGTGCGTTTGCTCGAACAACTCAAAAACCATTCGGGAAAAAGCAGCTTCCTTGTATTAAGACCTGCCGACGGTCATGAAACCACCGTAGCCTGGAAAATGGCTATGGAAAATACCGATACTCCTACGGGCCTGATTTTCTCCCGGCAGAATATCAAAGATCTGCCTTCCAAATCGGGCAACCGCTACCTCGATGCCCAGGAAGCTGAAAAAGGTGCATATATCGTGCAGGAAGACGGCGGAACCCCCGACATTATCTTCGTAGCCAATGGCTCCGAAGTAGCGACCCTCGTCGAAGGTGCAGAAAAACTCCGCAAGGAAAAAGGATTGAAAATAAGAATCGTCTCCGCCATTTCTGAAGGGTTGTTCCGCGCGCAGTCTGCCGAATATCAGAAACAGATCATTCCCGACGGAATCCCCGTATTGGGCATGACCGCTGGCTTGCCCGCAACACTTCAGGGGCTTGTTGGCCCATACGGCAAAGTGATCGGTTTGGACCATTTTGGTTATTCAGCGCCTTATGAAGTGCTGGACGAAAAATTTGGCTACACCGCCGAAAACGTATTTAATCAGGCAATGGAGATGCTAAATTAGAGGAAGTCAGAACTGATATCCTGATTAAATTACAAATCAAATATCTGTAGTTCACACCTTATTCCGCCAGTCCCCCTTCAAAGGGGGACGACACGGCGGAAAGGGGGTTCACAGGAAGTCAAAAGTCATTTTCTATGCTACTACTAGGTTTTGATATCGGCAGTTCATCGGTAAAGGGCGCAATCATTGATGGCGCTACGGGAAAATGTATCGCTTCGGCGCAATACCCCCGGCAGGAGCTTCCGATTTCTGCGCCACATCCCGGATGGGCCGAACAATCGCCCGATACGTGGTGGAACTGCATCAAAGAAGTTTCCCGGGAATTGTTTACTGCGGGCAAGGCCGAAGCGGCAGCCGTAGGCGCCATCGGTATTTCCTACCAGATGCACGGGCTGGTGGCGGTGGATCAGTCATTTACCCCGCTTCGCCCTTCCATTATCTGGTGCGACAGCCGCGCCGTAGAAACCGGCAACCAGGCGTTTAAAGAAATCGGCGCAGAATTGTGTCTGAGCTGTATGCTCAATTCGCCCGGCAATTTTACCGCATCCAAACTCAAATGGGTACAGGAAAATGAACCGGCTATTTATGAAAAAATCCACCGCATCATGCTGCCGGGCGACTATATCGCCATGAAACTTACCGGCGAAATTACCACCACCGTTTCTGGGCTGTCAGAAGGCATATTCTGGGATTTTCAGCAAAATCAACTCGCCCAACCGGTGATGGATCATTACGGATTTTCGCAGTCGCTGATCCCCGGCCTCGTTCCAACATTTGGTCCGCAGGGCACTTTGCGGGCTTCGGTTGCCGCCGAGCTGGGACTTCCCGCAGGCATTCCCGTTACCTATCGTGCCGGAGACCAGCCCAATAATGCATTCTCCCTGAATGTACTGGAACCCGGCGACATTGCCGCAACAGCCGGAACTTCAGGCGTAGTCTATGGCGTCAGTGGTACCGTAAAATACGATCCGTTCTCCCGGGTCAATTCATTCGCCCACGTCAACCACACTGCAGAAAAAACCCGTCTTGGCGTATTGCTTTGTGTGAATGGAACGGGTATTCTCAACAGCTGGCTCAAACGCAATCTCCATACCGAATGGGACTATCAGGAAATGAACCAGATGGCAGCAGAAGTGGCTATTGGCTCGGAAGGACTCGTGATATTGCCCTTTGGAAACGGCGCAGAACGCGTGCTGGAAAACAGAAACCCGGGGTGTCAGATTTCCGGAATTGACTTTAACCGCCACAGCAGAGGGCATTTGCTGAGAGCTGCGCAGGAAGGAATTGTCTGCTCGTTTGTCTATGGGATGGAAATCATGAAAGACATGGGCATTGCGCCCAAAGTGATCAGGGCCGGCCGGGCGAATATGTTTCTCAGCGAAATATTCAGAGATACACTGGCAGGACTTACCGGCGTGCCGATCGAACTTTACGACACCGATGGTGCCCAGGGTGCAGCAAGAGCAGCCGGACTTGGCGCCGGATATTATGCAGGGCGTGAAGAGACATTTGCCGGACTGACCAAACTCTCTGAAATCCACCCCAATACCGCGCATTCGCAGCAATTGCAAGATTTATATTCTCGATGGAAGGGCGTATTATCAGGTATTCTTTCTTAAATTGGAGAAAAGTTTATCTATGAAATACCTTGCCTGGACAGTTTTGGCTTGTTGTTGGATGCTGGCAGCGGGATGTGGCGAATCATCTTCCGACAAACAAAGTGTGGCCGTAACTGAAGGAAACGAACTCGACCTCAGCCGCACCAATGCTGTAAAAAATACGCCCAGTCGCAAAGCCGACGGGAATGAAAACAGGTCTCCATCTGATGAGCAGGTCTCTCTTTCCGGAGACAAAGATTTGCTGTTTAAGCTACCGGAAAATACGCCTGTACCCGAAGGCATGGTTTTCATTCCCGGAGGCATTACCGATATTGGCGACCAGAATGGCCTTCCCCGCGAACAGCCCGTATGGTCTTCCTCCATCAGAGGATTTTTTATGGACATCACGCCCGTAACGGTAGGGCAATACCGCAAGTTTGTCAAAGCCACGGGATATGTAACCCAGGCAGAAAAATTTGGCGATGCAGCGGTATTTGATATGGAAGGGCAAAACTGGTTTCTCAAAAAAACTGCTTACTGGGAATATCCACAGGGCAAAGACCATGCGATTGCGCCCGACGATCATCCCGTAACGCAGGTGTCCTACAACGATGCAGTCGCATATTGCGACTGGGCGGGCAAACGCCTCCCTACCGAAGCAGAATGGGAACATGCCGCGCGCAATGGCAACAATTCGCGGGCAAGGTACTCCTGGGGTGACGAAATTGAGGAAAACGGCCGGTATAAGGCCAATTTCTGGCAGGGCGTTTTTCCCGCATTTAATACCAATGCCGACGGGTTTCCATTTACCTCACCGGTAGGTGCATTTCCCGCAACGCAGCTCGGACTAAAAGACATCAGCGGCAACGTATGGGAATGGTGCCAGACCTGGTACAAATCCTACGACCCCAACGACCCCGACAAAGTCATTACGGCTGAGCCCGAAAGAGTGATGCGTGGGGGGTCGTTTATGTGCGACCCCAACTATTGCCACGGGTACCGGGTATCGGGCCGGTCAGGTTCGACGCCTGAAACCGGCTTGTTTCATGTAGGCTTCCGATGTGTAAAAGATATTTAATCATATATACCCCCTATGTTTACTGAAAAAGACCTTCGCCAGATCGCTGACCAGGGCGCGACACTTGTTACTGTTGAAAAGCAAATCGAAGATTTTCGCCAGGGTTTTCCCTTTCTCAAAATTATCCGTGCGGCTACAGTTGGAGATGGGATTATCCGTCTTGAAGAAGCCGCTGTCAATCAGGCTGTAAGCCAGTATGAGGAGGCCCTTCCGAAAAAGAAAGTACTCAAATTTGTTCCTGCCTCAGGCGCCGCCAGCCGGATGTTTAAGTCGCTGTTTACCCTGATGGACAGCTATAAGGGCACGGCAGAGGACGACGCAAAATTTGAAAAAGATAAAAGTTTTCAGTCTGTTTACTATTTTTTCAACCACCTGGAAGACTTTGCTTTTTTCCATGATCTGAAGGCGACTTTTTCTGAAGCCGAATGGGACAAACTCCTCGCAGAAAAAAATTATCCCCAAATCCTCCGCCACCTCCTTACTGAAGCTGGCCTGAATTACGGAAATCTGCCCAAAGGGCTGTTGCAATTCCACAAATATAAGGAAGGAGAACGCACTCCGGCTCAGGAACACCTCGTCGAAGCCGCCAACTCCTGTACTGTTCGCGGCGGAACCGCCTACCTCCACATGACCGTTTCTCCCGAACACCGGGAAAAATTCACCAGCCATATCGCAGCCAAAAAAGGAGCCATCGAAGCAGAATATGGGGTAAAAATTGAGGTTTCCTTTTCCATCCAAAAACCTTCCACGGATACCATTGCCGTTGACCCTGAAAACCAGCCCTTCCGCAACCCTGACGGCAGCCTGCTTTTCCGTCCCGGCGGCCACGGCGCACTGATCGAAAACCTCAACGAAACAGATGCCGATATTATCTTTATCAAAAATATCGACAACGTGGTGCCTGACAGGATTAAAGGCGAAACCTACCGCTATAAAAAAGCCCTCGCAGGGGTGTTGCTGGACGTTCAGGCACAGGTATTTTCCTATTTGGCGAAACTCGATACTGCTGACGAGACCCTGTTGGGAGAAATTGACCAATTTATCCAAAAAACCCTTTGTACCCAGCCGCCCGCTGCATTTGCCAGTTTAAGTACAGAAGAGAAAAAGGCCTATTTTCAGACCAAACTCAACCGCCCGATCCGCGTGTGTGGAATGGTGAAAAATGAAGGAGAACCCGGCGGCGGCCCATTCTGGGCGCAAAACAGCGACGGCTCCGTATCCCTCCAGATCGCCGAAAGCGCGCAAATCGATACGCAGGATCCCAGCCAAAAAGACCTGATGGAGACAGCCACACATTTTAATCCCGTGGATCTCGTCTGTGCTCCCCGCGACCGGTTTGGCAAACCCTTTGATCTGCTTCAGCACCGCGACCCGCAGACAGGCTTCATTTCTTCCAAATCGCAGGGCGGCAAAGACCTCAAAGCACTGGAATTGCCAGGACTTTGGAACGGCGCCATGTCGGACTGGAATACACTGTTTGTCGAAGTACCCATTATCACCTTCAATCCTGTAAAAACGGTGAATGATCTGCTTAGGGATGAGCACAGATAATTGTCAATGGTTAATTGTCAATGGTTAATTGTCAATGGTTAATTGTCAATGGTTAATTGTCAATGGTTAATTGTCAATGGTTAATTGTCAATGGTTAATTGTCAATGGTTAATTGTCAATGGTTAATGCTTAATTTGGGGGGATTTTTGATGAGTAAGTCGCCTCCTTTATTGACAATTGACCATTAACAATTGACCATTCAAAAGTGAGTAGCCTCCTGTATTGACCATTAACAATTAACAATTGACAATTAAAAATGAAGAGAGAAAATCCGATACGAGATAAGAGCTTTGCATTTTCAATCAGGGTTGTGAATGTGTATAAATATTTGGTGGGTGAAAAAAAAGAATTTGTGATGAGTAAGCAGTTTTTGCGGTCAGGTACTGCCATTGGGGCTTTGTACAGGGAAGCAGAACAAGCAGAGAGCAAGGCTGATTTTGTGCATAAGTTGGGCATCGCGCAAAAGGAATGTAATGAGGTATTGTACTGGCTTGAATTGCTCAATGCCACCGATTTTTTAGATCAGGATCTATTTGATTCATTGCACGATGACGCGACAGAATTGATAAAAATTATCACAAGTATTATTAAATCAACCAAACGGGTTAATAATGGTTAATTGTCAATGGTTAATTGTTAATGGGGGATGAGGAATGATTAATTGTCAATGGTTAATGCTTAATTTGGGGGGATTTTTGATGAGTAAGTCGCATCCTGTATTGACAATTAACAATTAACAATTGACAATTAACGACACTATCGTCGCCATCAGCACACCGGCAGGTTCGGGCGCATTGGGAGTGATCCGGCTTAGCGGGCCGGAGGCGATCGCTATGGCTGATGCTGTATTTTCGCGCGACCTTTCCAAAGCGAAAGGGCACACCCTCCACTACGGTAATATCCTGAAAGGCAGTGAAGTGCTGGACGAGGCGGTGGCCGCTGTTTTTCGCGCGCCGCGCTCCTATACGCGTGAAGACGTAATCGAATTTTCCTGCCACGGCAGCCCCTATATCCTGCGCGAAGTGCTGCTGCTTTTGGTAGAAAACGGCGCAAGGCTTGCCGAGCCCGGCGAATTTACCCGCCGCGCGTATCTCAGCGGTGCGATGGACCTCGCGCAGGCAGAAGCCGTCGCCGACCTGATTGCCTCCACCTCCGCGGGTGCCCATCAGATCGCGATGAACCAGTTGCGTGGCGGCGTATCGCGCGAATTGAAAGACCTGCGCGAGCAGTTGCTCAATTTCACCTCATTGATCGAACTGGAACTCGACTTTAGCGAAGAAGACGTCGAATTTGCCGACCGTAGTCAGTTGCAGGCGCTGACAGGCGAAATGATGGCGCATTTTTCTTCCCTGATCGACAGCTTTCGCCTCGGCAATGCCCTGCGCCAGGGCGTACCTACGGTCATTGTCGGCAAACCCAATGCAGGCAAATCCACCCTGCTCAACGCCCTGCTGGAGGACAACCGCGCCATTGTGAGCGACATACCGGGGACGACGCGCGATGTGATCGAAGACCGCCTCCATATCGGCGGCATTGAGTTTCGCCTGATGGACACAGCCGGACTGCGGCATACCAGCGATATCATCGAAGCCGAAGGTGTAAACCGCAGCCTCGAACTGGCGCAAAAAGCGCAGGTGCTCATTTACGTCTTTGACGCAGTGCTGGAGACACCCCAAATGGCGCAGGAGGCAGTAGCGGCACTTGGGCTGCCGCAAGGAGTAGAAGTGGTGTTGGCCGCCAACAAGTTGGACCAGATCGCCGACTCCGAAGCTTATGTAAGCCAGCACGATGTCGCCGGTCTGAAGTATGCATGGCTGGGGATTTCGGCCAAAACCGGCTATCACCTCAACGGCCTGCGAACCTGGATGGTGGACACCGTGCGCAGCCTCAGCAACGATGCCCCGGGGCAGGTGATCATTTCCCATGCCCGTCATATTCAGGCACTTCAGCAGGCCCGGAAAGCCCTGCTGGAAGTAGAAGAAGGCCTCCGCAGCGGACTCACAGGCGACCTGCTTTCCATCGACATCCGCACCGTACTGCACCACCTCGGCAGCATCACAGGCGACATCAGCACCGAAGAGATACTGGGGAATATTTTCTCGAAGTTTTGTATAGGGAAATAGATTTTCTATTCTTTAGACGAAATATGGAAATCAACCTAAAAAGACATAAATTACGTACAAACCAAAAAGTACAGGGAACATGAGTATTCGGGAAATATTACTAAAGGATATACAGGAGGCCCCACCAGCACTGCTCAAACCCCTTTTCGAGGTATGGCAGGTACTAAAATCCTATGGTTCTAAGCCTGCAAAAAGCCAAAAACATGCAATGAACCGTTATTTTGCAGTGATATCTCCGGCGGAAGCAGAAGAAATACAACAGGTGATTGATGAGGAGTTTGGTAAGATTGATGGTGATTAAGCAAATAGCTCACCGCTTGCGGCTTTTGCTGCCAATGTAACCTTTCAGGTAGTTTTTTCACAAAAAAATCATAACCAGCTAATAACCAGTGCTGGTTATTTTTAGTATAGGGAAGGGATGTTTGCCCCCAAAAAAACAACCGAATCTGATTCTGAATAGATTTTTTGCAATAAGTACCAAAAATCGGTATTTTTCGCAAAAAATTACTCTCGCGATGAAAGAATTGAATGAGATCCGAGTAGAAGACTGGCTAGAAAGGTTATTGGCCAGAGGTTCTTATGGGTTCGCATTGAGAATATTAGAAAAAGAACTGCCGGATTATACCCCGACAGCCATTAAGCGAGCTTTAAGCAGGTTAACAAAGAAGGGGAAGATTGTCTCCATTTATAAGGGGTATTACGTCATTCTGCCCCCTCAATATGCTTTGAAGGGAATTTTGCCTCCTGCTCTATTTCTGGATGCTTTTATGAGTTATCTAAAAAGGCCATACTATGTGTCTTTACTTAGTGCTGCTGCTTTACATGGCGCATCCCACCAGCAACCGCAAGAGTATTTTGTATTGACAAATTTCCCCGTGCTACGACCTATGCAAAAAAAAGGATTGAAAATCAATTATATAAGCATAAGGCAAATTCCAAACATTTTATTGGAAAAGAGAAAAACTGAAGCGGGTTATATAACGATTTCCAATGCTATATTGACTGCTTGCGACCTGATTCAATTTGAGAAACGAATCGGCGGTCTTAATCGGGCTGCCGCTGTGCTCAGCGAGCTGATAGAAAGTATCAGGCCCTCAGATTTTACACCTGAACTCCTGCATCACAGCCATTCGACAGCTTTACAGAGACTTGGTTTTATACTAGAGCAAGTGTGCCACAATCATTTATTGGCTGATGTTTTGTTTTCTGCTATGGCTGAGGAAGGGCTTCTGCTATTCCGAATACCCCTAAAACCAGCTGCTGAAACCAGAGGGTATTCATCAGAAAACCGCTGGAAAGTAATTGTAAACACCTCAATTGAAATAGACGAATGATACCACAGGCTTATATAAATGAATGGCGCCAGGAGGTACCCTGGCAAAGCAATGAGCAAGTAGAACAAGATTTGGTGATTTGCCGCACATTGGTTGAGATATTCTCTGATGAATGGTTGGCAGCTAGTTTGGCCTTCAGAGGAGGAACTGCTTTGCACAAACTATATTTTAAGGCGCAATCACGCTATTCAGAAGATATAGACCTGGTACAGATAAGGGCCGAGCCAATTAAAGAAACTGTACAAAGGTTGCAGCATGTTCTGGCATTTTTGGGCGATTCTGTTGTTAAACCCAGGAGAGACGGTACTCAAATCATCTGCCGGTTTGATTCCGAATTTCCACCGATCATACGATTACGACTAAAAGTTGAGGCGAATACAAGAGAGCATTTTTCAATCCATGGATTCCATCAATTCCCATTTACAGTCAACTCTTCATGGTTTACCGGTAGTTGTCAACTCACTACTTATCGGTTAGAAGAATTGATGGGAACGAAGCTTCGGGCATTATATCAACGCAGAAAAGGCCGAGACCTTTACGATATGTACATTGCTTTAACCCAAAAACCAGATATGGATATTGATGCCCTGCTGCAAAGCTATCGTGAATACATGAGATTCTCTGTAGAAAACCCTCCCAGTCAGCGTGAATTTATTCTGAATATGGAAGCAAAAATTCAGGATGTTGAGTTTTTAGGAGATACCACTGCATTACTCCGACCGGATGTACCGTACAATCCGCAAAAAGCCTACGAATTAGTAAGAACTACCTTAATTGAAAAAATTTGATGGGGATTAAACAAATAACTCACCGCCCTGCGGCTATTGCTAACAATGTAACCTTTCAGGTAGTTTTTCCTCAGAGAAACAACCTTAAACCCTCCTCCTAATTATATCTAAATAGATATAATTATAAATTTTCCCGCAGCATTATATTCTTTTAGATATAAAAACGTATATTTAGTCGTAATTATATCTGATTCCATATAAATGAGCCTCAGTGAATTTGTAAAATCCCGCCGGAAAGAGGCCGGCCTTACCCAGCCGGAGCTTGCAGACCGGGCAGGTGTTGCGCTTACGGTGATACGGAAAATAGAACAGGGCAAACGCAACCTCAATGTGGAAAAGGTCAATATCGTGCTGGCCATGTTTGGCCATGAGTTGGGCCCCGTTTCGATGAAAGCTTCCTCAAGCTAAAGCCATTCTTTACTCTCTGACGAAAAAAAATCCGCCTGTCAGATTGATGGCAGGGCCCAAAGGTTGTTTGCCAAACAGGATTAAATGCGCCCTACCCCTTCTGTTTTGCGAAGTTTTAGCACAAAAATGAAAAATCTATCAGCTTTCTGATTATCTTGGAAGTCCTGTTTTTATCGAAAAAACACAACGACATGACCGACAAACTCGACCTGCAATCTCCTGATATTGTAAATCAAAACTTCGAAAAACTCGCCGCCCTTTTTCCCCACTGCGTGACCGAAAGCGCCGGGGGCAAAGCCATAGACTTTGACCTGCTGAAGCAGGAGCTGAGCCACCAGGTAGTGGAAGGCAACAAAGAGCGCTACCGCCTCGAATGGCCCGGCAAGCGCGAAGCCATCGTCACCGCCAACCTCCCTACTACCAAAACCCTGCGCCCCGTGCGCTCCGACTCCGTGGACTTTGACAATACCCAAAACCTCTACATAGAAGGCGACAACCTCGAAGTGCTCAAGCTGCTGCAGGAAAGCTACCTCGGCAAGATCAAAATGATCTACATAGACCCACCCTACAATACGGGAAAGGACTTTGTGTATAAAGACAATTTTTCAAAAACCGGCCAGGAAGAACTTTTTGAAAGTGGCCAAAAAGACGAGTACAACCAGCGCCTTGTCGTAAACCCCGAAACCGCAGGGCGCTACCATTCTGATTGGTTGTCAATGATGTATCCCCGGTTGAAGTTGGCGAGGAATCTATTGACCGATGATGGGGTGATTTTTATTTCGATAGATGATAATGAAGCCGCTAATTTGAAAAAAATAGCTGATGAAGTCTTTGGTGAAGTTTGTTTCATAGCAGATGCAATTTGGCGATCAAAAGACAACAGTAACAATGACGCTAAAAGATTCTCTTTAGACCACAACCATACTCTCGTTTATTCAAAAAAACAAGAGTGGCAACCAGCAAGGATAAAAGATGAATCAAAGCAGTCACACTTTAAAAATCCTGACAATGATCCTCTCGGCCCTTACTTTGATGGCAACCCACTCAATTCTCCAAATTATCGAGAAAATCTTATTTATGATTTGGTTGCACCAAATGGAAATATCATTAAACCGCCCAAAAATGGTTGGAGATGGTCTCAGAAATTAATGAACGAAAAGATTGATTCAGGAGAAATAAGGTTTAATGAAGATAGTACCAATATTAGAAGAAGGACATATTTAAAAGATATGGCAGGCCTTCCTCCTTCAACTTTAATGATTGACTTAAAGAAGAGCGGGCATAACAGACAAGCAAAGTATGAGCTTCTTAAGTTGATGCCAGAAGATGTGTTTGATACACCAAAACCCATAAAACTCATCCAATATCTAATGGAATTAGCAAATATTGGAAGCGGAGACTTTGTTCTTGACTTCTTTGCTGGATCAGGAACTCTAGGGCATGCCGTTCTTGATTTAAATGCGACTGATAGGTTAAATAGAAACTTCATTCAAATTCAAATACCTGAAGCAACCGAAGAAGATAGTAATGCAAAGAAAAGTGGCTTTAGCACTATATCAGAAATAGCAAAAGAGCGTATCCGCCGCGCCGGAAAATCAATTGTGAATGGTCAATGGTCAATGGTTAATGAGAAGAAGCAGCAATTAGAAAAGCAGATTAATGGTCAATTGACAATGGTGAATGGTCAATGGGTTTTTCCGGAGGGGAGAATCATAGATGAGAAAGCCAAAAACCTGCTAGCAGAAATTAACCATTTACAATTAACCATTAACCATTTAGACACCGGCTTCCGCGTCTATCGCCTCGACAGCAGCAATATGCAGGACGTGTATTATCGCCCGCAAGACTACCAACAAGCCAACCTGGACCTCTTTGCCGACAATGTAAAGCCCGACCGCACGGCAGACGACCTGCTGGCGCAGGTGATGCTGGACTGGGGATTGCTGCTGAGCTTGAAGATCGAGCAGGTAAAAGTAGCGGGTAGGCAGGTATTCAAAGTCGCCGAAAACTCGCTCTATGCCTGCTTTGATAGCGGGATTGACGAAGCCTTTGCCAAAGAAATAGCCAAAGATCAGCCCTTGCGGATTGTCTTTCGGGATAATAGCTTTAAAGACGACACCGCCAAGGTGAATGTGAAGCAGTTGCTCAAGCAGTTGAGTCCGGAGACGGAGATGAAGGTGATATGATGAGTGGTTAGTGATGAGTGGTTAGTGATGAGTGGTGAGTGGTTAGTGATGAGTGATGAGTGGTTAGTGGTTAGTGATGAGTGATGAGTGATGAGTGGTCAGTTGTTAGTTAAAAATGTTTTTGGTTATGGGTAAGCATGTTTTTAGGGAGAAGAGTTTTGGTTTTGCCATTAAGGTCGTTAAAGTCTGTAAGTTGTTGAGCTCAGAGCAGAAGGAATTTGTTTTGAGTAAACAATTATTGCGTTCAGCTACCGCTATTGGTGCCTTACACCGAGAAGCTGAACATGGAGAAAGTAAAGCCGATTTCATTCATAAAATGGGTATTGCACAAAAGGAGTGTAATGAAACGGTGTATTGGTTGGAGTTGCTGCATGCAACAGAATATCTCACTGAAATGAGCTTCAATGAATTGCACAAAGAAGCTTCTGAACTACTCAGGTTATGCACCGCCATTATTAAAACTGCGAAGCAGAACAAACAAACCACCAACCACTAACCACTAACCACCAACCACTAACCACTAACCACTAACCACTAACCACTAACCACCAACCACTAACCACCAACCACTAACCACTAACCACTAACCACTAACCACCAACCACCAACCACCAACCACTTATGAAACTCCAATTCAAAGAACAAGACTTTCAGGTTCAGGCGGCTTCCGGCAGAGTGCAGGCTTTGGTACATATTAACAATTAAAAACATGGCACTCCCTATTAATCTATCAGACCTGATACACGGGCAAACCATTGAGTGGGAACGGCTGGAGTTCAAGCAAGGCTGGAACCCAGAGGATGTGATCCACACCATGTGTGCCTTTGCCAATGACCTGCACAACTGGGGGGGCGGATATATCATTATTGGGGTGGCCGAGCAGGAGGGGCAACCCATTCTTCCTCCGGTGGGATTGAAGCCTAATCAATTGGATCGCATTCAGGGAGAAATCATTCGTCTTGCTACCCGAATTCAGCCCACTTACTTTCCCGTAATAGCGCCTTATGTGTTGTATGCGAAACATATCCTGGTTATCTGGTGTCCGGCGGGTGATAATCGCCCCTACTCGGCTCCTTCTACCCTGGGAGACCGGGCACAGCGATCTTATTATGTGCGGATCGGCTCACGGAGTATCGTGGCTCAGGGAGAAAATTTGCGCAGACTGCATGAATTGACTGCACGCATACCTTTTGATGACCGTGTAAATAATCAGGCAACCATTAACGACCTGAACCTGGGTTTGATACGAGAGTATTTACAGGAGATCAATAGCAACCTGCTGGAAGAAAGTGAAAAAATGCCATTCGCAGACCTATGCCGTACGATGCTGATTGGCAAAGGCCCCAGGGAAGACTTCAGGCCGGTAAATGTGGGGTTGTTATTCTTCTCAAAACAACCGGAGCGTTTTTTTGAAAGGGCATGGATTGAATTGGTCTGGCATAAAGATGAATCAGGTAAAAATTTTAAAGAAGTGTACTTTAAAGGCCCCCTGCACAAGCAATTGCGTGATACGCTATCTTTCATTCGCTCAAATATTGTGAATGAACAAGTAATGAAACATGCTGACAAAGCTGAATCAGAGCGTTTTTTCAATTACCCATTTGTAGCCATTGAGGAAGCGTTATCCAATGCAGTATATCACAAAAGCTATGAGCATGGAGCACCCATAGAAATACAGATATTTCCGGACAGAATGACGATCCTGAGTCACCCAGGTCCCGTACCTCCGGTGAATGCCGACGTATTATCTACCCAAAAAAGGATCATTGCCAGAGAATATCGGAATAGAAGAATTGGGGATTTTCTCAAAGAACTCCGACTGACTGAAGGAAGAGGAACGGGTTTCCCTGTTATATATGGTGCTATGGAGGCAAATGGTTCTTCTACGCCAATGTTTGAAACAGATGATGTTAGTTATGTGCTTGTTACACTTCCTGCAAGGAGATCTGTTGGAAACCAGGCGGGTGACCGGGTTAGTGACCAAGCTGGCGAAAAAGCTAAACCACTCGTATTCAGCACAATACAAGAGGTAATTGACTATGGCAAAGGCGCTGATCATGGGGTTGATGGTGAAGCTGGTGACCAAGTTAGTGACCCGGTTAAGAAGTTACTTCGTGAACAAGTACATACCAGAGTAAGTGAAGTACTCAGTACAGCAAAAGAATGGATCAAAAGAGAAGAATTGTTTCATAAAATGGGGTTAAGTAATCATACAACAAATAGACAGAAGTACCTCGATCCCTTAATTAATATCGGCTGGATACGAATGGAATATCCGGATAAAAGGACAAGTCCCAATCAGCGGTACAGAATAACTGAAGCAGGCAGAAAAATCATGAAATTGATTGTAAAATGATGAAACTCCAATTCAAAGAACAAGACTTTCAGGTTCAGGCGGTAAAAGCAGTGGTAGATTGTTTTGCGGGGCAACCCCTCAGGACCAATCGCTTCACGTTGGAACGCAGCAAAGAACTTATCAGGAAAACAAAACAAGCTGCTTTGGGCGGAGTGCAGGCTGTTGCGTTTGAAACGGAAGTACTTGAAGAAATAGGCTACCGCAATAGTCCTGTCCAAATTTCCGAAAATCAAGTACATACCAACATACAGGAAGTGCAAAAACACAACGACCTGAATGAGAGCGCTCAGATAGAGCGACCAAAAGGCGTAAAGCTGGGGTATAACCTTACGATAGAAATGGAAACAGGTACAGGTAAAACCTATACCTACATCCGCACCATGTACGAGCTAAACAGGCATTATGGCTGGAGCAAGTTTATTGTCATCGTACCGAGCATAGCCATACGCGAAGGGGTGTACAAATCGTTTCAGGTAACTCAGGATCACTTTCAGGAATTGTACGGCCACAAAATCAATCCTTTCATATACAATTCAGGCAGGCCACAGGATATAGAAAACTTTGCATCTGACAGCCGCATCAGTGTGATGATTATCAACACCCAGGCTTTTAATGCCAGCGGGGCAGATGCAAGACGTATCTATCAGGAACTGGATCAGTTTGGCACCCGAAGGCCGATAGACATTATTGCCCAAACCAACCCCATTCTCATCATTGACGAACCGCAATCGGTGGACGGTGAGAAGACCCTGAAAAGCATGCAGGACTTCAACCCATTGTTTACGTTGCGTTATTCAGCAACCCACAAAGTAGAGTACAACAAGATTTACAGGCTGGATGCCCTGGATGCTTACAATAAACGCCTTGTAAAGAAAATACAGGTGAAAGGCATCAGCCTGAAAGGTTCGACCGGCACCACCGGTTATTTATACCTGGAGCAAATCAGCCTGAGCACGACCAAACCACCTTACGCCGTAGTTGAGTTTGAAAAACGTGTGGGTGAGGGTGTGAAAAAAGTAAGGCAGAAATTGGGAGAAGGAGCTAGTCTCTATGAGCTTTCAGGCAATCTTCCGGCCTATAAAAACCAAAATATTACTGAGATAAATGGTTATCTGAATAAAGTAGTGGTAAACGGGACGGATATTTACCCCGGAGATATCTTGAACGATGTTGATGAAAAAGCATTTCGCCGGGTGCAGATACGGGAAACCATCATGTCACACCTGCAAAAGGAAAAACAATTCTATGAAAAAGGGATCAAAGTGTTGAGTCTTTTCTTTATTGATTCGGTGGAAAAATACCGTGTGTATGATGAAGCGGGAGAGCAGGCTTTGGGGGAATATGCGCAAATATTCGAAGAAGAATACAATAAGGTTAGAAATGAATTTCTGGATTTATTTAATCAGGATTATAACGATTATTTAAGAGATACCGATCCCGGCACTGTGCATAAAGGTTATATGCCAACCCATTATGCCGAATATCTTAACAGAGATGATGCACACAGGGTACATGAGGGCTATTTCTCCATCGACAAGAAAGGCAAATCTATTGATCCAACTGTAAAAAGAGGTAGCGAAGACTCAGAAGACATTTCTGCCTACGACCTGATTATGAAAGATAAGGAAAGGCTACTGAGTTTTGAGGAACCCACCCGTTTTATATTCTCACACTCCGCATTGAAAGAAGGTTGGGACAATCCGAATGTATTTCAAATTTGCGCGCTAAAAAATGCAGAGAGTGGGAGTCAGACCCGCAGAAGGCAGGAGGTAGGCCGGGGAATGCGGTTGTGTGTGGATAAGCGTGGGGTTCGCCAGGATTTTGAGCTTATAGGGGAACAGGTGCATGAAGTCAACAAACTCACAGTAATAGCATCAGAAAGTTATGAAGCATTTGCAAGGGGGCTGCAGAGCGAAATAGCCGCTACGCTGAAAGACCGTCCGCAAAAAGCAGAAGTGGAATATTTTGTGGGCAAGGTGGTAACCAATGAGCAAGGTGAAGAATTACGCATTACAGAAGATGATGCCAAAAAGCTTCAGTTCAAACTCATAGTAGGAGAAATCATTGACGAAGACTACAAGATAACATCAAAAGGAAAAGAACTCATTGAGCAAGGCAAAGTTGCCTTACCTGAGAAGCTTGAACCTTTCAAAGAGTCTGTTTGCAAGCTTTTACAATCCATTTACTCAGGTGGAGAGTTCAAGCCGGAAGATGAGCGGCAGAGCATCATTCTCAACACCAACCTCAACTTCAAAAAGAAAGAATTTCAGGCACTTTGGGAAAAGATCAACCTGAAAACTATCTATGAAGTAAAGTTTGATACAGAACAACTCATCAAAGACAGCAAAAGTCAGATCAACTCTCAACTCCACATAGGCGACCGGGTTTATGAGGTAAAAACAGGGGAATTAAGAGATGGTACCAAAGTGCAGATGGAGGAAGGGAATCTGGTGCAGGAGACACAGAGGGAGTACTTGAAGCTCAAAAACGATCTTTATTCAGATGCTGTCTATGACATCGTAGGCGAAATAGAAGATCGTACACAACTTACCCGCAGGACAATTGTATCGATATTAAAATCTATCCGGGAAGAAAAATTTCTTCTGATTCGAAAAAACCCTGAAGCGTTTATTGCTAAATGCAGCAAGCTTATAAACGAGGTAAAAGCACGCCTTATCATTCACAATATCGTTTATCATAAGATAGAAGAAACGTATGATGCAAAGACCGTTTTCACCAACGATAAAAATGCATTTCGCAATTCCGAGCTTTTAAAGAAACATATTTACGACTACCTGACTTCCGACTCCAGGATTGAAACTGATTTTGCCCGGGCATTAGAGAACAGCACAGATGTGGTGGTATATGCCAAGTTGCCACGGAGCTTTTACATATCGACTCCGGTAGCAAATTACAGCCCGGACTGGGCGATTGTATTTGATAAGGATAAAGCGCGGCATATCTACTTTGTAACCGAAACGAAAGGTTCGGATTCAGATATGGATTTGAGGGAGATAGAGAAGCTGAAAATACATTGCGCCGAAAAACATTTCGATACGATCAGTGGCGGAATTGTAAAGTTTTCAAAAGTGAGTAGCTATGAGAGGCTAATGGAGATAGTTCAATTGAAATAAAGCCTTATGAAGCTGATTGACAACGTAAATAGCCGTTTGGGCGATGACCTGAAGGCAAGTATAAAAAGGGGCAGCAAGCTAAGCATTGCGGCATCATCCTTCTCTATTTACGCATATGAAGCCTTGAAAAAAGAGTTGGAGAAGATTGAAGAATTACGCTTCATTTTCAGCTCACCAACCTTTGTAGAAGAAAACCTCAAAAAGGAAGTACCAAAATTTTTTATTCCGCACCTGTTCAAAGAAGTAGATTTATGCGGAGGAGAGTTTGAGTTACGTTTAAAAAATCAATTAAACCAACGATCCATTGCGAAAGAGTGCTCAAAATGGGTTAACGAAAAGGTTACTTTCAAATCAAACAAACATCATCAGCTTCCATTGAATGGAATGATCCATGTGCAGAATCCAGGCAAGGAGGAATACGCCTATTTAAATGTAAGCAGCTTTACCACATCTGATTTAGGAATAACACACAAAAAGAGTTTTCCGACACTTATTCAAAAAACAGATTTCCCGGATAGCCAGGCCTATCTTGAATGGTTTAATCAGATTTGGGAAAACGAGGAGGATTTGAAAGAAGTAACAAGGAAAGTCCAGGAGTATTTTGCGAATGCGTACAAAGAAAATAGCCCGGAGTTTATCTATTTCATTACGCTTTATAATATTTTTAATGACTTCCTTCAGGACATATCGTTGGAAAATCTCCCCAATGATCAGATAGGTTTTAAAGATACAATTATATGGAGTAAGCTATACAATTTTCAGAAAGATGCCGTAATAGGAGCGATCAACAAACTCGAAAAATATAAAGGCTGTATTTTGGCGGATAGTGTGGGATTAGGAAAAACCTTCTCCGCCCTGGGTATTATTAAGTACTACGAAATGCGGAACAAGGACGTACTTGTCCTGTGTCCCAAAAAGTTGGAAGACAACTGGAATACCTACCGATACAATGACAAAACGAATTTGCTGGCAGGGGATCGTTTTCGTTACGATGTGCTTTTCCATACGGATCTTAGCCGAAAATACGGAACAAGCAATGGCCGTCAGTTGGAGAATGTAAATTGGGGGAACTATGGGCTTGTAGTGATTGATGAGTCGCACAATTTCAGAAATAATAATGCAAATGCGGATAGGGAAAACCGATATCAGGCGCTACTTCGAAAAGTAATAAAAGAAGGCATTGAAACGAAAGTATTGATGTTATCAGCAACACCAGTAAACAATCGTTTCAATGATCTTCGAAATCAGTTGGCTTTGGCTTATGAAGGAAATTCAGAAAGTATAGACCGAAAGCTTGATACCGATATGGGGATTGAAGTGGTTTTCCGACGTGCCCAGCAGGCTTTTAATGTATGGAGTAAGCTCAGTGCTGTACAGAGAACCACCGAAAGCCTGCTCGAAATGCTTGATTTTGATTTTTTTGAAATTCTAGACTCGCTGACTATTGCCCGTTCCAGAAAACATATTACGACCTATTATGATACAACAGCAATTGGCAAATTTCCGACACGAAATAAGCCTGTTTCCATTCAAAGTCCGCTTACCGAAAATGACGAAATCACATACAAAGAAATAGCCGAGCGCCTGATTTTGTTGAATCTGTCAATTTATACTCCGCTGAACTATATTCTGCCCAGTAAGTTGAGTGCATACAGAAGCTTATATGAAAAAGCAGTGAGATCAGGCGGAGGCAAATTGTCACAAATTGATCGCGATAATAGTCTGCGCATCCTTATGCGGATTAATCTTCTCAAGCGTTTGGAGAGTTCTGTTGATTCCTTCAGAATCACATTGGAAGGCATTATTTTTCAGATTGAACAAGCCCTAAAAATAATCAAAAATGGATCTCAGGGTGAATATGAAGGTATTCACGCCAAAATGAATGACGAAGAATTTGACTGGGAAGCGGACTGGGGAGATGAAGAAAGTGTAATTGGGAAAAAGGTCAAGGTTCATATTGCAGATATGGATACCCGTAAGTGGGAAGAAGACCTCCAGGAGGATTATTCGTTATTAAATGAATTATGGAATCATATAGTAGATATCAGGGGTGAGAATGATTATAAACTCCAGAAATTAATTTCATTGCTTGATAAGAAAAATGCAGAGCCATTCAACGCTGACAACAAAAAAGTAATAGTATTTACAGCATTTGCAGATACAGCCAACTATCTGTATGAAAATATTGCGGGCTATTTAAAAGATGCTTATGGACTGAATAGCGCCTTAATCACAGGCTCACGCAAAATTACAAATGCCCAAAATATCCCTGCTAATTTGAACCCCCTGCTCACTTGCTTTTCTCCAGTTTCCAAAGATAAAGCTCGTTTATATCCTGGAATATGGGAGTCTATTGATTTACTTATTGCCACAGATTGTATTTCTGAGGGGCAGAATCTGCAGGATTGTGATTACCTAATCAATTATGATATCCACTGGAATCCAGTAAGAATCATCCAACGCTTTGGACGTATTGACCGGATTGGTTCTATAAACGACAGTATTACTATGGTAAACTTCTGGCCAGATGTAACGCTGGATGCTTATATCAATTTAAAGCAGCGTGTTGAAAGTCGAATGCTGATCAGCAATATGGCCAGTACGGGAGATGACAACATACTGAATACTGATGAAAAAGACCTGGAGTATCGTAAAATCCAGCTTCAAAAGCTACAGGACGAAGTAATCGACCTTGAAGATTTGAGAGAAGGGGTGAGCATTACGGACCTTGGCCTTAATGATTTTCGCGTTGACCTGAGTAATTATATTAAAACCTATGGAGAAATTGCCTCACTTCCTGAGGGGCTTCATGCAGCTGTAAAAGCAACCGAAACTTTACCGCCTGGTGTGATTTTCGTATTGAGAAATGTCAACTCCAGTGTCAATATCAATAAACTAAACCGTCTGCATCCATATTATCTGGTTTACCTTAAAAAATCGGGGGAGCTTTATTTGAATCATGTAGAGTCAAAAAAGGTATTAGATGCCATTCGCTTGCTTTGCAAGGGGAAAATCGAACCCATAACTGATCTTTGTAAACTTTTGAGCGAAGAGACCGATGACTACCACAATATGAATGAATATTCGCTGCTTTTAAAACAAAGCATCGGTACTATTTTACACACTGAGGAGGAAAAGGAAGTGCTTAGCTTATTTAAATCTGGCGGCACCGCGGCGCTGACAGATAGGTTTAGGGGAATAGAAGATTTTAAACTTATTTCATTTCTAATTGTACGATAAGTGGAAATATTTAGTCTTCCATATACGACAAAAGTAAATAGGGTAATACCTAAAAATGCTTTTGATAATTATACCAATACGAAACAAAAAAAACTGTTTACTGATTGCATAGCCAGGATCACATGGACACATAAAATTTCAACGGATACTGTCAATCTTGACTTTAAAGATATTAAGGAAATCCAGGTTTTTACGGTCGAACTTAAAGTTAAAGAAGATATTAAGCAGGTTCTGGATATTATAGACAAAGCTATTCCTTATATTATTATTTTTATCGTAGTGTACGATAGCCAAATTTATTTTTCAACCTCCGCAAAACACCAACATCCCCTAAATGAGCATAATGCAATTGTCGATTGGACATTCAAAACCGGTTGGTTTCAGCTTCCAGATAACCAATACAAGTTGCAGCTAAAGAAAAGCCTTGACGCCGTATATCTGGATTTTTGTGCTCAATTGTCTATTAGTGGGAAGCTCTCACCTCATTCCCTTCAAAAGCTTATTGATTTCGAAAAAAATATTTTCTCGCTCCAAAAGGAAATCGCTAAAGTAAAATCTGCAATGACTAACTCGAGACAGTTTAATGAAAAAGTTGAACTCAATTTAAAATTGAAGAGATTAGAAAAGGAACTGAACACCATTCATCCCCCTTCTTCAGATTCTCTTTAAATTCTCCGACATTCTTCGCGGTGGCTAATCTCTCTGTCTTTAGGTTTGCATGGAGAAAAGGAAAACCTGCCAGAATTGGGCCTGTAGCATTTGTGGTTTTGGTAAAGGTCATTTATACTGCTTCAGCGCTTCCCCTAGCCTATTTTTTATGGCCTTGGTAAGGGTCAATGGCTGTATAACAGCAACGCTGTCCGCATACGAAAGTATTAACCTTTCCAGCTCATAGTTGATGATAATATGCAATGTTACTTCCAGGGTATTAATATCAATCCATTTTGATTTTTGTGAACCGTGAAGCGGCTTGGTTTCCATATAGTTTCCTGTTCTACCTGTAAAATGTAAAATTACTTTTTCAGGTTCTGCATCAATGGGCTTTGTAACTCCGATAATTTCTTCAAAATATTCCAGCCAGTCTATCTTATTGTTTTTCTGATACTGCCCTTTTATTTCCTTAATTGAAACGATGCGGTCTATAGCCAGATTCCAATCATACTTTTCCTTTTCAGGATTATAGCCAAACAAGAACCAACGATTATTGTATTGCTTCAAAAAGTAAGGATGAATCACAATATCAAAAGGAGTATCATTCTCAAATGGCTGATAGCTAATAGAAAGCACCTTTTTGTAAAAAATGGCATTATGTAAAGGTCCCAGGTGCTCAATACCCTTCAGGTATTGGTTGCTGTCAAACTCCATAATAGTAGCGGATACCTCATCAGAAGCAATTCCCTGTTGTAATTTAGGAACCAGTTCATTTACCCATTCAAATTGAGGCATACCCCTGAACTGTGAAAGTATATCCACCGCAGCTTTCAATTGATTAATTTCGACTTCGTTCAAAGGCATATTGTTGATAGAGAAAGACATGTCTGCATACCGGTAATAAACCTTTTTCCCATCACGAAGCTTGTTAAGTTCTATGCTCCACCCTTCCTTGCTTTCCATAAAAGCAATATCTTCAAATATCTGCCTTCTGCTGATTCCATTTGATCCAGGGTCAATTTCAAGTAGCACAATTTCACATTCTGCAATCAGGTCATCAATAAAATATCTTCTTCCCGGATTCCTGAAGCATTTATCCAGTACTTTATAGCGTATAAGGGCATTTTTATTCGTCGCCATAATCTAAACCTTTATGCTGTGCAGAGACACTTCATCTATAAGATTTCTATTTGCTTTCAATTAACTGTGTCTCACAAGGCACAAAGTTAATTGAAAATAATTACTTTTGTGCAGTTACACTGCACAGTTGGAATATTACTTTGCACATGGTTCTTTGAAAGCCTGCTGCACGATATTGATTTGTGCCAACTGGAAGCCTTCGCAAGAAGGTTTCAGATCGGTTGGTGTTCCGGAGCAATCCGGGATGAATGTTTCTAGGTAATTGTCTTTTATATACTTCTGTAAGCTATATAAAGATAGATTATGTCGAAATATTATTATTTATTATTTATGGACATAGACAAAGGTTGGGTTCATCAACAAAGAATAATGCAGCAGGCTTCATTGAACCCTTATTAAAATGATGAAACTGGAACAAGCGCATATCGACCAAATCAGAACTGCTTTTGAAAAAATGCAGTCCAGGGGAGATTTTCTTCATTTATTGAATGAAGCGAAACCGCTGGTTTATGGAGAGAAGGCTGTTCCATTTGAATTGAAACAGCTAAGCTGGTATGCCAATCCAAAACTAGGGGGAAAGCGATATACGGAATTTAAAATCAAGAAAAAATCAGGTGCAGAACGCTCCATACATGCACCCGTTAAAGGGCTAAAATCTCTTCAAAAGACCTTGAGTTTTGTGCTTCAATGTGTTTTTGAACCGCACCATGCAGCGATGGGTTTTGTTAGAGATAGATCAATAGTGGATAATGCCAAATTGCATGTTGGTAGTAAGTTTGTGTATAATATCGACCTGAAAGATTTTTTCCCTTCAGTTGATCAGGCAAGGGTGTGGAAATGTTTACAGTTAAAACCATTTAACCTAAATAAAGTAACTTCTGCGAATACAAGTCGCCTGGATATTGCGAATATCATTGCATCATTGTGCTGTACCACAATGGAGGTAGAACGCAAGAACGGAGCAGGTGAATGGGAAAAAGTAACACGCAATGTACTTCCGCAGGGAGCTCCTACCTCACCAATTATAACAAACATCGTTTGCCAACGGCTGGATTATTTACTCTCAGCGGTGGCCAAGCGTTTTGGCCTAAAATACAGCCGTTATGCCGATGACATCACTTTTAGTTCCATGCACAATGTGTATCAACCGGATAGTGAGTTTTTGAAGGAGTTGCACAGGATCATTGCAGAGCAAAACTTTCACATTAAAGAAAGTAAAACCCGTTTGCAAAAAGATGGCTACCGTAAAGAAGTAACCGGCCTGTTGGTGAATGAAAAAGCCAATGTGCAGCAGCGATACATCAAGCAATTGCGTATGTGGCTTTATTACTGGGAAAGGTATGGTTACGAAAGAGCATCAGGGTTCTTTTTACAGCAATACATTGCCGACAAAGGCCATGTAAAGAATGGCAAGCCAGATATGGCAAATGTTATTTCCGGCAAACTTGATTACCTGAAAATGGTTAGGGGGGCGGATAATGAATTGTATCAGAAACTCAAAACCAGATTTGAAAAGCTTACAGGGAAAGTTGCAACTGTATCAAAAAACCTAATTGAAATTGAGGAGGCCGATATAAGTAATACACCTTTGATGAAGCTATTGCTTGGCCTTACTGAACAACCTATGGTTGTTTCAGAGGAGAAAATTATTGATGTTCCTACTAAGGTTAAAGCTGAAGAAAAACCAATACCTGTGTTTCATAAACCTAAAGAGTTGGTTGCGCTTTTGAAAAATTTCTCTGTAAATGATAGTGCTTTAAAATACACAACACATAGTTGGGATGCTGGCCGAGATGCTAACATGTTTAAAGATTTATCTGAATTTCTATCAATTGCCAAATCTCAGTATAGCAAGTTTAGTTATGCCTTAAAGGGGCTTAGTGAAAACCTAAATGGAAAGATTTATAACTTTTTATTCAATAAGGAGATAGCCAAATCCGGATGGGGTGATATAAATCCAAAGAAACGTATTTACTTCGGATGGAGTTCGCCTGAATTACTTGAAGCTTGTAAAAATGATATTTCATTAAACCCTGAAGATTTCATTCTGCCGGAGAAGTTTCAGATTCAGCGGTCTGGGAAAACACTACAAAAGTTTAAACACATAATAGATGTGTTTAAGAATGAGATTGAAGTTAGAGATGAAAATTCCGCTTTGCTAAACCTTATTCTTCAAAAGCATGATAATTATTTAATTAGTTTTTCTGCCCCTAAGGTTTCTAATCTGGAAAACAAAACCTTTTATACTGACATACAATGGCTCGGTAAAGCCCTTGATTTAATTTTTGAAGGAATACAAAAATACCCTCAGCATCCAGTTGTGGAATATGCTGTAACTGAAAATAATAATGACAGATTGGTTCTTACCATTCTACATCGTAATTCTTTTAAGAACGGCTTGTCAATTTATGATGATAAGCTAAATCTTAAACGGGGTGACTTTAGCACCATAAAAGATAAGTTACAAAATCTATGTGATTGGTGCATAGAATCTGAATTTGCTGAAGGTGCATACCGCATTAATTATCTCGTATCGGACAATGAAAATCCGGCATATGAAAAAATAATGTCAGCAGAGGGCTTTAAACACATACTAACCTTTTATAAATAGAAGATGAAAATTGCCATAATTGAAGATAGAATAGCACGCCTTGAACAGTATACTGATTTTGAGTTGAAGAAATGCAAATCAGTTACAATAATTACAGGTTTAGAATTTGATAACCTTATAGGCTCTTTTAAGAGTAATAATACAAAACCACTTGATCAATATGAATGTATTGCAAGTCACCGGTCTGCTTTATCAAATGAAGTAAGAGATACACTAAAGGAATATTGCAGAATAAATAGAAAGCCCTTGATTTTCTTTTCCGGTGGTATTACAACAAGTGTTTTGAAAGATTTAGATTTCCCCTTTCTGCATATTAATTCAAAAGAGTTTTATTCTGAGAATCTTAAATTATTTATTGAAGCTTTTGAAGAAAGTAATGCTGTTAATTTATTGGTACTGCAGTTTGGCAAGAAGTGGAAATTGAGTTTGCTTCTTAACCTGAGGAATAATATTGCGGTGGCTTTAAATAAGGAAGCGTTAAGAGTACAATTCCCGGATTCTGAAATTGATGACAGTGAATTGATTAAAAGGGTGAGAGACTTGCAAATTAATAACGCAATAAAAGCAGACTTAATAAATGAGAAAACGAATGTAATTTTTTCAGGTGATGACTTAACACCGATTTCTTTTGACCAGGTTCAGGATATAAAATACGTAATTGACAGAGTAATAAATGAAATGGCATGAAAAAACTTTTAATACATAGCAATAACACCTCTTTCAACAATACCGAATTATTTCCGTTGGCGGAGCAGTTTGTATTTGATGTAGACTTTGACAAGGATGTTGATTTTTACATAAATGAAAATCTGACTGATGGTGGTCTGAAGCAAAAACTTGAAAAATGTGATATCGTTTTCATTAAAGTATCTCTATCGAAGAACTATTTAGAATACCTTGGTTTGAGATTGGCATATCATATTAGATTGACAAAGAGCATAGGAACAAAAGCTTATATGCCAATTGTTTTTATTGCTGAAGAAAGTTTCCAATACTTGGGTTTAACACATCCTGAGCCTTCAATATTTTTTACTAAAGGTATATATCTTATAAAGGAGTCGCTGGATGATTATAAAAAAACATTGAAATGGTTTATTGATGGAAGGATAAAGCCTTTGGATGATTTTTCTTCGTTTGTAAATTCAATAATTATAAATCCGCCTTCAAATTATCTTTCTCACCATTCTATTGCAAATGAATGGAGTATTTTAAGATGGGCAAAGGTGCTTGGTATAGCCACTGAAGTAGAAGCTTTAAAAGATGTAAGGATTAATATTGAAAGCTTATTGTATTACAAATTTCTTCAAGCTAAGTATCCGATAGAAGCAGAGCCAGATAAGGCAGCTTTTAAAATAAATGGGAAAGGTCGTATTCTTTATATTGATGATGAGTGGAATAAAGGATGGAATGTAGTTTTATCAAATTATTTTGCTACATCATCTACGGAAATCAAGTTCGAAACTTTGAAGTACGATTTTAAGGACAGGTCGCATCAGGATATTTTAAAAGAATGCGATAAGAAAATTCAAAGTTTTAAACCGGATGTAGTTTTATTGGATTTGCGTTTGTCCGATTCCGATTTTACAAATTCTCACAATTCATCGCTTTTAACCGGATACAAAGTACTGAATGCAATAAAATTAATCAATCCCGGTATCCAGGTAATAATATTTACAGCTTCCAATAAAGTGTGGAATTTATTAGAGTTGCAAGCTAATGGTGCTGATGGGTTTCTTTTAAAGGAATCTCCTGAATTGACAATCAATAGTTCATATACTTACGAAGCTTTAAGTTCATTAAGTAAACAAATTACAATTTGTTTGTCAAACGCTTACCTCAAAGAGATATGGAATTTGTTTGAGGAAATAAAGAAAGTATTTTCTAAGAATCCATTGACAACTAAGTACTTTCCAAGGCACTTAAAGGAACAATTAAATGGTATTAAATATCAAAATCTACTACTCCAGGAGTTAGATGCAATTTTTGAAATACTTAAAACAAATAATGAAAACAGATATGGTATGGCGATGATAATGCTGTATAAAATATTGGAATACCTAAATGAGATTTTTTATCAGAAAATTGCATGGGATGAGCCGCCAAAATTTTTTGACAACGTACCTGTAGATTATTTTGATAAAAACTCAAAAGCATGGAAAAAGCCAACAGATCGTTTAGATTATTATAATAGGGAGAAAAGGGTTAAAGAACAAATTAGAATAAAACCCGAATGGTTAAAATCTACTTTAAACAAGACCCTAAATCTTGCTGTGAAAAAACTTAACATTACAGATGATAGTATCTTAATCGATTTAATTTCTCTTTCTGATTACCGTAATGATTTCATCCATTCAGATTCCTCAAAGAGAAGTATGTTAAAAGTTTTGCAGTCGAAAGAAATTTTGAAATGGTCAACTTCTGTTACAAGTATAATTAAAAATCTGTAAATTCTATGCAACTCACAGCCAAACTCACGCAGCTGCTTCCAATCCAAACCGGTACAGGTAAAAATGGAGAATGGAAAAAACAAGATATCATTGTTGAAACAGATGGTCAGTACCCTAAAAAAGTATGCGTCTCAATTTGGGGAGATAAGATCAATGAAGGTCAATTGCAAATCGGTAACTCATTGCAAATTGATTTTGACATCGAAAGCAGGGAATACAACAGTAAATGGTATACCGATATTAAAGCATGGAAAATAGAGGTAGCAGGTACAGGCACTCAAAACACTTCTGATAATACCGTTAATACGGATGATTTTATTCCAAATGGTGAAGACGATATATTGCCTTTTTAAAAATATTAAACTGTGCAGTTACACCGCACAGTTTAATACAACATTTACATAGAAATAAAAAGACATGAGCATATTCAATCACTTCAAGCATTTAAACCTAAGTCCAGGTCAGGAGGCTGCCCTAACTAAGCTGGAGGCTTTTTTAGCCAGTCCGGTGCAGGTTTTTATGCTGAAGGGATATGCAGGTAGCGGTAAGACAACCATTCTGCAAGGGTTAGTAGAATATCTTAATGCCACAGAAAAAGATTTTGCCTTAATGGCACCCACGGGCAGAGCAGCCAAAGTAATTAGAGAAAAAACCGGACAAGAGGCTTTTACTATTCATAAGTCTATTTACAGTTATGAGGATATGGTAGAGATTGAAGAAGGTGATTCTTTCTATTACTATTATAAAATCCGGAATAATGTGGATGTGGCTGGCAAGATATTCATAGTGGATGAAGCCTCAATGCTATCTGATGCCAAAAGCGAAGGAGAGTTTTTTCGTTTTGGTTCAAGCCACTTATTGACTGATTTGATTACCTACACAAGAGTAACACAGCCAAATGTAAATTCTAAAATCATCGTAACTACTTAGGTACTCAAGAGGGGAAAGAATGAATTTTTTCCATCAAACAAAGTGGTCAACTCGTCGAGGGCATTGCGGTTGCGTTTTCGGAGGGTGGATAAAAAGGAATAAATCCGACAAAAGCGATCCAGTCCGATTTTGGTTCGGAAGCAACCCGCATTTTTCTGTTTGACCTTCAGCGGTCGAATATCCCTTTCGGCCTGGTTATTGGTAAAAGGCACATCGGTTTGTGAGGCAAATAATAAGACGGCGGATTTAAATTTGTTTAGGCGGTTGTATAAATTCCTGCCCTTGGATTGTCGGGGTTTTCCGCGGAGATTTTTGATCGGCGGGGGTTCTTCCTTATTGGCACTTTTGCAGATGAGATCGTAGCGTCGCCAGAAGGGATCTTCCGGGGTGAGTTGCCAGGTCGGTTCAGTCTGGATTTTTTGATGTAGGGTGAAGAGCAGTCGTTGCATCCGGGCGGCCCAACGGGATCCATTTTCTTTCAACCCCTGAAGTTCCCGTACCAAATGCGCCCCACAAAGCGCATGTCGTATGTGTTCAAAAGAAAAATAGGGAGCCCAACAATCATGCACCAGTGTGCCCGAATATCCCGGTAAAATCGAGGCGTCTCCCAGCGCTTCCCGACCCCGCTTTTCATGCCCATAGACGTAGGTATAATCGGCGGTGCTGCTGGTATGCACCCAGTGTAATTTCCCCGCCGTTCGCACCCCGGTCTCATCGGCATGAACCACCGCCGAGGCCGCAACTTGTGCCTTGATTTCGGCTTCTACCGGCGCCAGCCGCTCGTAGGCCTGACTCAGTGCCTGTTCCTGCGTATGATCGTTGATCGAATATCCATACAAATCCAGAAATAATTCACTCGTCCGCTGCCACGATAAATGAAACTTCGTGTTTAATAAGGCCACCAGCGCCTTGACCCCGGAACCATATTGGACCGGCGACGACACCTCCTTCGGAAACGGTTGGTAGATCACCGAGCGGCATTTCGGGCACCGACATTCATACGACTGATACTCCCGCACATACAACGCTTGAACGGGCAAATCAAACACCTGACGACGGGCTGCCAGTTGGGGTTCCCCCCCCGCCAGACTTTCTCCACACTCACATCGATCCGGTATCAAGGCCACTACCTCATCTGCTTCTGCTACCATCTCCAGCGTGTGACCCTTATGACCTACCTGCCCCCCCGACTTCTTCCCTTTGCCTTTCTTCTTCGGCAGCACAATCTTCTTCCGAAATCCATCACTTGACGAGGGCTTCGAACTATTCCCACTGTTTTGGTCCAACTGCGCACGCAAACGCTTCACGTCCTCACTTAAGGATAACACCTGGGCCATTAATTCCCGTATTAACTCATGACAGCCTTCCAGCGTTTCGGGTAAGTTCATCTGCGCTCTTTTTATCTAATTTATTATTTTTTTTCAGGTCTCTCCTTTTTTTTTATTTCCTTGAGAGGGAACCTAAGTAGTTACAAATCATCTTCGTTGGAGACCCTTGTCAGTTACCTCCCGTAGGTGATAATAGTTCAAAAGCTTTTGAAGCCAGTTATCTAAAAGAGCATTTCAATATTTCTTCTGAAGAAACCGAAATGAAGGAAGTGAAAAGGCAAGGTGGTGATAGTGGCATATTAAGAGCAGCTGCAAAAATACGCAAGAGTATTTCAGCCCGTTTCTTTAACGACTTCAATTTGCGTTCCAATGGAAAAGATATTTTAAATCCTACTTATGAAACTTTCCTTGACACCTGGCAAGAAGCAGCAAGTCCAAAAATTATCATTGCAAGTAAAAACAAAACCTGTCTTGACCTCAATTTGCAAATAAGAGAAAGGAGATTTGGCAATGCTGATTTGCCTGTTCAGAAAAGTGATATTGTTATCATGGGTGGTAACAATTATCGAAAAGGTGTTTTCAATGGTGAGTTTGCTGTTATCAATGAAGTAAGTGATATAGTCACACAGAGAACAATTGCATTAAGAGGTAAGAATCCGGTAACCTTAACCTGGCGTGATGTGGAGTTGGTTTTCCCAGATGCTGAAAGCAATAATAAGATTGTAAAGGGTAAGATGCTTGAAAATTTCCTTTATGGTGACAACTATTTAAAGCCGGAAGAAATGCAGGCGCTGTATGTAGATTTCACCTCCCGGCACAAAGGATTAAAACCCAAAACAATAGCGTTTAAGGACGCCATCATGCAGGATGAATATTTCAATTGTCTGTTTATGAAGTATGGTTATGCTGTTACTTGCCACAAGGCACAAGGTGGCGAATGGGATAATGTATTTACCGTTTGGGACAATGATAATATGGAAGGATTCGACTGTTTTATTGATAAACAAAGAAGAGCAGGTAAAACAAATCAGGATTTTTATCGCTGGGCATACACGGCTATCACTCGGGCATCAAAAACGCTGTATGCATTAAATCCTCCGTTTTTCAACTCATATTCAGCTATGGCATTCCTCGATGTAACAGTCTTGAATGCTTTAAATGAATTAACCGGCAATCAAGTCCAAACAGAAGAAATCAGTCTGGATAACGAATTATTACGACAATTATCTAGTTTGAACCTTTTAGATCAACCAATTCAATTACAGGATCATTTTATCAAAGTACGCCATGCAGTAAGAAGACAATATATTGAAGTAGTTGGATGGGAGAAAATAGGCTATGAGGTTCGATTCACTCTTATAAGGGAACAAGACAGAGCTGTTTTCAGAACGTATGTCAATGGCCAAAATGAATTTAGAAAACCTTTTGCCTCAATGCCAAATCTTTCTCCAAATAGTGCATTCAATAATACACTTGCCGAAATATTAAATCATTTACCAAACGTTTCTATAAAACGAAATACTGCCGAAACGATTATTAGCCAAATAGAATTTGACTTTGAGTTAGAGGAGGCGTTTCCTTTTACAAGAAGTTTGTTTGATGACTTAGTATTGTTGTTTAAAGAAACAGATATTATGATTGATAATATTGAACATCAGCAATACAAAGAACGCTATACATATAAGCGAAATAATGAAACAGCCGTTGTAGATTTTGAATATAAAAAGAATGGTTTCTTTGGAAGGGTTGTCCCGATTCAAAATCAAACCAACAGCCAGATGTTGATTTCCGACATTCAAACGGCATTACTAACCTTTAAACAAGAAGAATATGCCAGCTAAAGAAATAAAAGAACTACGTCAGGCGGGTAAGTTGGAGGAAGCTCTGAGCTTAGCAAAAACAGAATTAGAGGCTGATCCGGATAATATTTGGCCTAAACGTAACATTAGCTGGGTGTATTATGACTATTTGAAACAGAATAATTCACCGGATCATTTTGACGTATTTGTTTCGTGGCTTGATGAAATCAAAAAATTAGACTTGCCTCTTGAAGAAAAAATGCTGTTTGAAAAATTGTGCTGGCAGGTTGGTATAATCGCATTCAGTTTACTAAGAAGTAATCCGACTGACCATTACAAAGGGGTACGTCTATTTGAAGTAATTCAATCATTCCATTTTCCAAAACCATCAGAAGGTTATAGCTTTTTATTTAAAGCATTACATAAATCACTAAAGGAAACTGACAATTATATTCAATTTGCTGATTGGTGGGATTTTAAAAATTTCATGCCCGAAAATTTCCAAAAGGAAAGAATGCCAAATGGCAATGAGGTAATGGCAATAGCAGAGCAAGCTTATATTACCTATGCAAAGCATTTACTGCCGAAACAGACACAACACGGTGAAATTATATTTAATAAAGAGAAGGCTGAGGCATTCTTACCCATATTGTCAGCAATAGTTGAAGATTATCCAAAGTTTCAGTATCCGGCCTATTTCAATGCAAAATTATTATTAGCATTAGGTGACAAGGACAATATGCTTGAATCATTGTTGCCTTTTGCCAAGAAAAAACGAAATGATTTTTGGGTATGGGAAATCCTTGCAGAGGCTTTTTCAAACGATCCTGAAAAAGTATTTGCCTGCTATTGCAAAGCTTTATCTTGTAAAAGTCCGGATGAAATGTTGGTGAACTTAAGGCAAAAAATGGCAAGGATATTAATCGCAAAAAAACTCTATAACGAGGCAAGGACAGAGATAGATTTGTTAGTTTATGCAAGAAGTGAGCATGGGTTTAACATACCTAATGAAGTAACTAAATGGCAAGCTACGGAATGGTACAAAACGGCTGTAGCAGCCAAATCCAATTGGGAATTCTATAAAGCTTATGTACCCATTGCTGAAGCACTTTTATTCAGCGATGTGCCAGAGGAATTAGTAATTGTTGAATTTGTAAACTCTGATAAGAAGATGCTTAATTTTATTGCCTCCGAAACTAAGTTTGGCTTTTTCAAATATGATCGTTTTTTCTCAGATGTGAAGATTGGAGATACTTTGAAGGTACGATTTCAGGGCGGAAGCAAAGAAGGAATGTATCAACTCTATACCGCAGTCAAGTTGAATGACGAAGCGTTTAAGATGCAATTTTTAAAGCAAGTATCTGGAATCGTTAAAATACTTACCGGTAAACCATTCGGATTCATTGATGATGTTTTCATCCATCCTTCATTAGTTTCAAAACTGAAGCTTACTGATGGATTGCATTTTACCGGATCTGCAATAAAATCATATAATCAAGTGAAAAAACAGTGGGGTTGGAAACTGCTATTGTAAGAGAGCATGGAATCTAATATTCAAACATTGTATCCCCCCACCAATACCCAAAAACTCCCAAAAAACGCTTAAATTTCCCACATGGAATTAAACAATATCATTGAGTTTAAGTCTTCGTCGGAGCTGAGGGAGAAATTGGCGGAAATGGGTTCATCGAAAACTTTCGCGGAGGGAGCGGTGATTCTCCGGGAGGATGCATGGATCGAAGCGATTCCCATCGTCACGAGGGGCTCCATCCGGGTGATGCGCACCGACGAGGAGGGCAGGGAAATTCTCTTGTACTATATCCACGCCGGGGAAAGCTGCATCATGTCGTTTTTGGGAGGGATGCATCATGATACCAGCAAGGTGAAGGCTGTCGCGGAGGAGGAAACCGAAATTCTGTTTATTCCGACAGACAAGGTGAGCCTCCTCATCAAGGAGTATCCCGAATGGCTGGATTATATTTTCAGACTGTATCACAAGCGGTTTGAGGATTTGCTGGAAGTGGTAAATGCTGTCGCATTCAAGAAAATGGATGAGCGCCTGCTGGCCTTCATCAAACGGAAATGCGCCCTCACACAGAGCAACATCCTGAATGTCACACACGAACAAATCGCCAACGAACTCGGAACTGCCCGTGTCGTGGTATCGAGGCTGCTGAAACAAATGGAAACCGAAAACCTCGTGCAACTGGGCCGGAATAAAATCACCCTTCTGTAACATAAGTTGCTGTACTACACAAATTCCCGACCGACCTTCGTGCCCATGAAATTGTATCCTGCAACGCAAACCAGCCCTATTACCCCTTTATCATAATTTTCAACAAATATGCTCAACGCACTCAAAAATTTACTGGGCTTTGGCCCCAAAGTCGATTACGCCGAACTGGTACAACAAGGGGCCATTATCCTCGATGTCAGAACTAAGTCCGAATATGCGGGCGGACACATCAAAGGATCTGTCAACATCTCCGTGGATACCCTCAGCAATAATTTGAAAAAGCTGAAAAAAGATAAGCCCATCATCACCTGCTGCGCCAGCGGTATGCGCAGCGCCACTGCAAAAAGCATTCTGATCGCCAACGGCTACACCAACGTTCACAACGGCGGCAGTTGGATGAGTCTGAGAAATAAAATCTAATCGCAGAAAAGCTGGCATGTACAGCGGCACAAACCAAAATGTCGGTGTTATCTGTTAGAAGGAGATGCTACTCATGAGAGCGAAAAAGGTTTCTCCGTTGGAGAAACCGGGCAGCGCGCATGAGGACAAAAAGCGCTAATCCCAATCCCGACAGCCCGCATTGAGGTCAGAGGGCAGAAATCAGAAGCCAACCCCCAACAGCTAATAGCTAATAGCCAACAGCTAATAGCAAATAGCCAATAACCAGACTCGCAAAACCCCAGATGCGACATTTTGGTTTGCGCCTCTACAGCGGTTGCCCTCACCCCTCCGCCACAAACTCCACCTTCAGATACGCGCCTGTCGCATTAGCATCTGTCACCACTTGCGGAATGCCCTGGATCACGTCCAGGGTGGGCTTGTGAATGTGTCCGGCGAGGATACCCATAAGGTGAAGACTGCGGAATACTTCGCGGTGAAAGCGGAAGGTCGTAGGCGTATGGCCGGTTTCGGGCCAGCGTTCGCGCCGCTCGATTTCGTAGTTTTTGTCGGTGGCGGCGCCCCATTCGGGATGGCCGCAGCCATAGCCCACCGTCCGGCCCGGTGCGTAAAGCGGAATATGCAGGAGCAATACCATCGGTTGTTTGTAGGCGGCCTGGGCCTGGAAAAAGGCCAGTTGCTCAGGCAGAATCTCGTAGGTGGAGTTGTCGATCGACACAAAACGAACCCCATTGATTTCCCTCACGCCCATGAGGGGATTTTCGCCCTGATAGAGCGGTTTCAGGCGACTTTCGCACCAGGTGGCGCGTAGCGCTGCATGTGGGCCGGGCAGACCTTCATAATGCCAGTCGTGGTTTCCTGCGGTGTAGAGGTAGGGAAGACCGGCCTGTTGGAGCTGCGCCAACGCCCATTCGATGCCCGCCTCCGAAGGAAAGCTGAAGATATCACCGATCAGCGCGACCAGTTCTGACTGCTCGTCCTGGGCAATCGCCAGTGCCTCGCGAAAGCCAGCTTCGGGATTCGTCGGCAGGCCCGTGCGGAAGTGCCGGGTTTCGTTGTAGGCCTTTGCCATCCGCGCGCTGTAGGGGCGGTAAAACTCGCCTCGCATGTCGTCGGTAAACAGGTGCGTATCGGCCAGCATGGTAATCTGAAAAGACTTTTCAATTGCCGTATTAAAAAACCGGAGGTGATTGCCGTCGAGGGCAAAACTGCCCCTTTTTTGCCGGCTTTCGGCCTGCGAATGAGCCCGGGCATAAGGGTACAACGGCATTGCCAGACTGGTGGCGGCGAGCGACTGGAGGACTTTTCGGCGGTTCATAGGTAGTATTTTTCGACCCAATATAAAAAATGAAATTATAAACTTATTGGGGTTTAGGCATCCCGATTAGTGGAAATTCGTGTGATTCGTGGCTATTCAAGAAAGGTTAGGCATCGGATTTCCTTAGCGGTTCATTATCTCAACAAGTTTATAATTCCGTAAAATTATGGGGACAGAGAATATAAACCACAAAGAAAAACCCTTGGCTCATTTTCGCCTGATGCTGCGAAGGTAGAGTTGCTCCACTTTTTCCCGCGCCCAGGGTGTTTTTCGCAAAAAGGTGAGGCTGGATTTGATGGAAGGGTCATGAGTAAAACAGCGAATCGGGATGCGATCACCTAATTCTTCCCAACCATAGGCTTCCTCTAAATACGCGAGGATGTCGGCCAGCTTCACGCCGTGTAAGGGGTTGTTGGGTTGTTCGTTGTCGGAGTCTTTCATGGGATTTGATCGGAAAAAGGTTCAGTACAAAAATGCAAAAAGTATAAGCCATTCTGCAAAATATATACTTTCGTATAAACGAATGTCGCCATCTTTGCCTTATAAAATTTCAGAAAATGGTAACCATAGATAAATCCAAACCAATCTTAGTCACTGGCGCCACCGGTTATGTCGCCGGATGGGTAATCAAAAAATTGCTGGAAGAAGGGCTGACTGTCCACGCTGCGGTCAGAAATCCCAATGACCACGCAAAACTGAGCCACCTCAACGAGCTGGCCGCCAATTCCAAAGGTCAGATCAAATATTTCAAGTCTGACCTGCTGGCAAATGGCAGTTATGCCGAAGCTATGGAAGGCTGCGAACTGGTATACCACACGGCTTCGCCTTTCACCAGCAATTTCTCTGATCCGCAAAAAGAGCTCATTGACCCCGCCGTCCTCGGTACGAAAAATGTGCTGGATCAGGCCAATCAGACCGCTTCGGTAAAACGGGTGGTGGTTACCAGCAGTTGTGCCGCGATCTACACCGATTGTATTGACGTGCAGGCCGCACCCGATGGTATTCTGACAGAAAAAGTCTGGAATACAACAGCTTCCCTCGAATATCAGCCATACTCCTACTCCAAAACACTGGCCGAACAGGAAGCCTGGAAAATGGTCAAAGACCAATCCCGCTGGGATCTGGTGGTGGTCAACCCATGTATGGTTTTGGGACCGCCGCTGAACCCCAAAACCGCAACTTCCGAAAGTTTTCATCTCCTGAAGCAATTGGGCGATGGTACACTGCGCATGGGTGTGCCCAATATCGGAATGGGAGTCGTGGATGTGAGAGACCTCGCAGAAGCACATTATCAGGCAGGTTTTATCCCGAAAGCCAATGGCAGAAATATCATTGCCGGCCACAACACCAATTTCCTTCAAATGGCCCAAATTCTGCACACAAAATTTGGCAGCCAGTACAAAGTGCCCAACTCGGCGCTGCCCAAATGGCTGTTGTTTTTGATTGGCCCGATGGTAAACAAAGCGATTACGAGGAAGTTTGTCAGAAATAACGTCAATCAGGTGTGGCGGGCCGATAACCTCAAAAGCAAAAAGGAGCTGGGCATGAAATACCGGTCATTGGAAAACACGATGATCGATTCTTTCCAGTCGCTGATCGACAATAATATGATCCAGGCAAAATGAAAGATCTTCAATTGATCCAAACTGTAACCGAAGCCCATATGATTTTGGGTGTAAAAAAGCCCAAACATCCGCTCGTTTCGGTTATCCCTCAAAACGAATTGCACCATATCCCTCAGGAAATTGGCTTCCGGGTGAGAGTGGATTTGTTTCAAATATGGATGAAGGAAGGGGTTGAGTGTGAAATTGGTTATGGCCGTAATTCATATGATTTTGGGGAAGGGACGCTGGCATTTATGAAAGCCGGGCAGGTACTCACCCATACAGGCGTACCCAATAATACCCAAAATGGAAAAGGCTGGTTGTTATTATTCCACCCCGACCTGATCAGGAAGTCAGAGTTGGGGAAAAAAATTCACACCTACACCTTTTTTGACTACGAAGTGTCTGAGGCGCTTCACGTATCTGAGGAAGAGAGAAAATCATTGACCGAGATTGTAAAAAAAATAGAAAAAGAACTGAGCCTTAATCTGGACAAACATAGCCAGGGGCTGATCGTCTCCAATATCGAACTCCTGCTCAATTACTGCGCAAGGTATTATGACCGGCAATTTTACACCCGGTCCAACCTCAACCAGGATCTGGCCTCCAAATTTGAAAACCTCTTGCGGGACTATTACAACTCCCAAAAACCCGCAGAATCAGGTCTCCCGACCGTCAAATACTGCGGTGAGCAGATGAATATGTCTTCGCATTATCTCAGCGATTTGCTGAAAAAAGAAACCGGCAGAAATGCCCAGGAGCATATTCACCATTTTGTGATCGACAAGGCAAAAACGATGTTGCTCGGCTCCACCGAACCCGTCAGCCAGATTGCCTACGGACTAGGTTTCGAGTATCCGCAGCACTTCACCAAACTATTCAAAGCCAAAACCGGCATGAGCCCGGTGGAGTATAAGAGTTTGAATTGAGGGGCGGAAACCATGAGGCTAAAGCCTGTGTTGTGGGATAGAATACGTTTCAATTATTGATTCCTTCAGGTTTTGGCCTAAAAATCGCGATTAATTCGTACCGGACGGGCGTTGTTCACACACTTTTTTCAGGCCTTCAATTTCCATGGTCATATATTGGGAAGTCAGGTTAGCCGTCATCTTGTATAACAGCTTAGCCAAAAAACCTTCATAGGTCATCGTTAGCGATACGGCTGTATGATTATCGCCCGGTGACAAGGCATGACCAGCAGTCATCGTCAAACCCGGAGATTTTGATACCCACGTAAAAGATCGGTTTTCCTCGTATTGTATCACTTTCCAGACATTGGGAAGTAGTCTGGGTTGAAAAACTTTTGCACTGACACCAGGACCAAGTACAGTGTTGTTGATAAGGACAATTTTTTTTATAGAAGCCGTCCACAAATGCCAGTGTTCAACATCTGCAAGAATCTTAAAAATCGCCTCAGGAGTAGCCTGTATTGCGATATTTTGGGTGATCGTCAATGGGTTGGGCATTCGTTTGAAGGTTACGTTTCTCAGCGAAATGTACTTATTCTACAGAAAATTTACTATCTGCTGACAGGTTTTTTAGCTTCCAGTTGAACAATTTCCTGTTTTCCACAAACCTTTCATATTGCTCGCCGGACATAGCCCTACTTCCCCCGCTGGATAATCCTGATCCCACTCCCACCGGGCTCTCCCGCCGCGCCAAACTTTGAAAGGTTATACGTAAAGCCCAGCAAAAAATACCGGCTCAATGTCAACGTCTGCACTTCTTCGATATAGTTCAGCTCGCTCGTGCGGCTAAAGCCCAGATTCTGATTGAGCATGTCAAATGCCGATAGTTTGATCTCGCCTCTGCGGTTTTTCAGCACATACTTCGACAGTGAAGCTTTCCACAGCGGAATTCGGGTCTCTTCATTAAAAGCTGTACCGGCATATACGGCGTAGTTGATGCCCGTGCGCAAGGCCCAGGTTTTGGCAAAGTTGACAGAAAAGTCGGCGTAATACCGCTTGTTCAAAAATGCCTGATTTAAATCCTGATTCACCGAATACCGCGTCAGGTTGTGATCAAAATCTACCCCCAACACGATGTCCACCACGTCTTTGTTGCGGTTTTCGATGCTCAATCCCACCGAATTGATCAACCGGTCCACATTGTTTTCGCGGCTGTTGACAAACAATATTCCCCGGTTGTAAATAGAATTTAAATCCAGGTTGATTCTGCTTTTTATGGGTTTGATGGGCGTACCAAAACTCAGACTCCCGGCAATTCGCAGGTCTCTGGCTACGTTTACAGGTGTTGTGATCTGCCGGAACAGCGAATCGATGCTCCGCGAATTGGTGATTTTGTTTTGGGTATAAGTGGCCTCCAGATTGGCAAACAAACTGGTAAAGGTAAACGCGCTGTATGAATTGTAGCGCAAATTCATCTGATGGGAATACTCCGGACGGAGGTTCGGATTGCCAATGACAATGCTCAGCGGATTGGAGTTGTCCGCAATGGGCTGCAACTGCTCCAGTGAAGGTTCCCGCACGCTGGTTTCGTAGTCAAGTCCCAGACTCGTAGATGTGGTGAAATTAAAATTGGCCCGCATCAGGGGAAGGATATTGAGAAAGTTCTGGCGAATGGTGGTCCCGCTGGTAAATATTTCTCCACGAAGGCGCGACTGCTGAAGGTTTACCCCCGTAGTAAAATTGAACTTTTTGCGGTTGTACTGAAAATCCATACCCGCTCTTTCGTAAAAATAGCCGCGCTGGTAGTGGTTGCTCAGGTCTGTATTGAGGATTTCCCGGGGATTGTCGTTGGGGCGAATGTCAAACACATCGCGGATCAGCTTATTGCCATAGTTCTGATGGGAAAGGTTAAAAGCCAGAAACTTGCCCTTGCCCAGAGGTTCTGTATAAGTCAGCCTTGCGCTATAGTCAAGCTGATCGCCATTTTGTATTTGCGACTGATTTACACTGTCTGAGAAGGCGTACAACGGGTCCTCAGGCAGATACCGGTTGATCGATCCGATGAGCGCAGTCCGGTCATTGCTGGTAAGACCGAGATTTGCGTTTGCCACCACTGCCCTGCCCTTTTTGGCAAACCGCTGGCGATAAGTGAAGTTGTTTCGAAAGCTGAGATTCGTTCCGTCGGAAGTGTTGGTACGCAGGCTGCTGTTTTCGGTAAATCCGAGTTCATTCAGTGCGCGGCTGTTGCTATTGAGGTCCAGCCCGGCATCGTTAAAGCCAAAATTGGAGCGGAAAATGATATTCTTAGATGAATCGATCTCATGCCGCAATGTCAGATTGATGCGGTGATTTTGATTGCGGCTGGTCTGGTCGGTATTTTCGTCCGAATTAAACACACTTTCGCCGAGAAAATTCTGACGGAAGGTGCTGCTTTCTGTTTCGTTTTTGATTCCGCTGTAGAAGTAGTTGGTACTGAGTTCGGTCTTTTTACTGAAATCGTAATTGAAGTTCAGTCCTCCGGCTGCCGTTGTGGTAAATCCGCTTCCCAGTGCATTGTTGATAGGCAGTCCCAGGTCGCTGGCATTGAGCGAAATGCGGAAAGAACCACCACCTCCGCCACCACCTGACGACATCATATTCTGCAACCCGCCCATAAAGTTGATATAATCATCGATGCCAAACCCCTGTTGGTTGGTGTTGTTGAGCATGCCCAGGCCGGAAAACTGAAGTTTTTTGGTAAACCGGTTAACGTTGGCGCGGCCTTCAAACCGGTCTTTTGTGCCGTAACCACCGGTTACATTGCCAAATACCCCCTTCTTTTTGTCCTCTTTCAGCGAAAGGTTAATGGTCTTTTCCCGCTGCCCGTCATCTATGCCGGTAAACTCTGCAAAGTCTGACTTTTTATCATAAACCTGCACTTTGTCCACCGCATTGGCAGGCAGATTTTTGCTGGCGATTTTGGGGTCGTCTCCGAAAAATTCTTTCCCATCCACATATACTTTCCGCACTTCTTTTCCCTGCGCTTTGATGGTACCGTTCTGGTCAACCTCCACGCCGGGAAGTTTTTTGAGGAGATCTTCGACTACGGCGTTGGGCTGGGTTTGGAAAGCGTCGGCGTTGTATTCGATCGTGTCTCTTTTGATGAGAATGGGGGTTCGCTGTCCTTCTATGGTAACTTCTCCCAGTGAAAGGTCAAGAGGCTCCAGCGGAATATCGCCCAGATTGATTTCCGGTGTATCACCTTTGACGGAAAGTGTACGGCTTGCCTGCCGGTAGCCGATATAGGTGATTTGGAGGATGTATTCACCAGGCTTAGTTTTTTTGAAGAGAAACTTCCCCGTCTTGTCGCTGAGCGAAAACGAAACCAGAACAGAGTCGGCCGCTTTCAACAGCGTAACCGTAGCCGCCATCAGAGGCGCGTTGGCGGTATCGAGTACTGTACCGGAAACCATGGTTGTCGCCTCCTGTCCGTACATATTTACGGACAGGGTGATTAACGCCAATATGATAGAAATGAGAAAAATTCTGGGCATGGGGAAGAGTAGTTTGGTTAAAATTGTTTTTATCTCTCGAAACCACGACGAACGCTAAAGATGCTACTGTTAACCACGAAGGACACTAAGGTCTCACGAAGTACACTAAGGTTTCTGGTGTGTATGAATTTACAGAAGACAACACTTACACGTTTTCTTTGTGTATCTGCTCAGTAGATGGTTTTCCCTTGTGTGCTTCGTGGTTATTTTTTCTTAGCCTTTAATTTCGCCTTTGAATAAACTTGATGGTTGTTCCGCCACCGCTTCCGCTTCCGCCCATTTCGGCTTCCATTTCCTTCATTTTTTCTTTCATGATTTCTTCAAATTCGGCCTGTGTGACTTCTCTTCCTTTTGAAGGCGCAGCCATCAAGTCGCTTTCCACTTTGCCGATTTTCACTTCTTTGGCGACAATGGTCTGTTCTCCGTCGTTGATACTCACTTCGAGAATCAGTCCCGGCAGACGGCCCAGGTTGCCCGGCCCGGTGGAAACCGGAATTTGCGGGGTAAACCACACTTCCGTCTTTGTAACACTGTCGGCCATGGTAGCTTTCTGGCAGATATATTCACCGATCTGTTTTTGTTCGCCGGTCAGTTTCCACTCGTAGGATTTCAACTCGTCTTTGATCAGAAATACTTTCCCCATAAACTCCCGCTGCTCGATTTTCTGCTCTTCCTGAAGATCTTTATAGAGCTTGTTGTCGGGGCGGGCAATAATCATTTTAAAATGCATTTCGCCACTTCCACCACTGATTTCCTGATTTTCGTCCTCATCTGATTCCGCATCTTTGTAGAGGGAAGCGTCGGGAGAAAAATAGAGTGTCTTTTTTGCCGCCTGCTCTTTGGGCAGCATAGCCATCATTTCGTCGTCTTCCATTCCTTCAAGATGGATTTTCAGTTGAATGACTTCTTCATAAGTTACTTCGCCCTCAACTGACTGGCTGAAAGCAAACAGCGGCAACAGCGCAAATAAAAAGTTTAGTAGTTTTTTCATAAAGATTTATTTTGACTGTAAAACTACATGCAGGGAATTTACCGGCGGGTTAATCAACCTTGATTTAATGTTAATTAAGGTTAAAATCTGCGGCAGGTATCCATGGATTCGGTATTTTTACCTTTGTGAACCGAAATCAATTATCCATATCGCTGATGATCGGAAGCCTGGCACTTTTGCTGGTTTTCCAGTTTTTGTGGCTGCGCAATGTGTGGCAGACCGAGGTGGAAAACCTCCGAAAAGAGACCGACCAGCTATTTGTCAATGCCATCCGCGACATTGAAGATTCGCTTGTACAGCAGATTTATATCGATCCCCTGATGGTTCATGTCAACAGACCTAAGGATGAACATTTTAGTATCCGCAAAAGGATCAATACAGATACTGACAAACAAATCACGATTCTGGGACAAAGTTCGGGCACAAACCTGTCCGGTTCAGATTCTACCTTCCGGTTTACCTTTCGCTCACGATTTAATGAAGATGACAAAGACAAACGGAAAGGCTCCATTTCACTGTTTGTTGCGATGACCGATACGCTGCGAACCCTGGATTCCGGGCAACCCCTGATAAGTCAGCTTTCGCTAAAACCCCTGCTTGAGCAAAAATTTGATGAGGAAATTAAAAATACGGGGCTCGGTTTGCCTTATAAACTGGGGGAAGTCGCGGATACAGATTCTGTATTTAGCGGAATTATCACCCATTCTTATATTGACATTCCCAGTGAAGAAGGTTATGCAGTATATATCAATGATTATCAGGGCTATATTTTCAAAAAAATCGTTCCCGAAATCCTCTTTTCGATTTTCCTGTTTGTATGTATTTCTCTCGCATTTTACCTTACTTACCGCAACCTTCGCAACCAGCAGCGGCTCAACCAGCTCAAAAACGACTTCATCAGCAATGTCACCCACGAGCTAAAAACGCCCATCACGACCGTAAGCGTGGCTATCGAAGCCCTGCGCAATTTTAACGCACTGGACGATCCCAACCGCACCCGCGAATATCTCGACATTTCCCAGCAGGAACTCAACCGCCTGGCAATCCTCGTGGATCGCGTGCTGAAAATGTCGCTGTTTGAAAAAGCAGAACCCGAACTGAAAATGGAAACCGTGAGTCTGCGGGAAATCATTCAGGAGATACTCGGATCGATGAAACTTCAGTTTGAAAGGCTGTCTGCAAAGGTGTCCTTTCATTCACCCGAAATTCCATTCTCCCTTACCGGCGACCGGCTCCATCTCACCAGCGTCGTCTATAACCTGATCGACAATGCCTTAAAATACGGCGGAGAACATCCGCAGATAGAAATCGCATTGGCAGAAGCCCAGGGGCAGATCAGCCTTTCGGTTAAAGATTCGGGGATGGGAATTGCGTCTGAGTACCGGGAAAAAATCTTCGAGAAATTTTTCCGCGTACCCACCGGAGACAGGCACAATATCAAAGGGCATGGGTTGGGACTGAGTTATGTTGCCAGTGTAGTGGAAAAACATCAGGGCACAATTTCCGTCGAAAGCCAGCCTGGCAAAGGATCGTGTTTTACCGTTTTATTGCCCGCCGATCATGCCTAAGACCCGGATTTTATATGTGGAAGACGAGCCTTTTCTGGCCAAAATCGTCAGAGAAAGCCTGGAGAGCCGGGGTTTTGAGGTGGTGATGGTTCACGATGGGGCGAAAGTCATGCAGGTTTTCCGGCAGCAGGTGCCCGACATTTGCGTGCTCGACGTGATGCTTCCCAATGTGGACGGATTTGAGTTGGGCAAAAAAATAAGGGCGGAAAATGTTTCTATTCCCATCATTTTTCTCACTGCCAAAGTACAGACAGAGGATTTGCTGAGCGGATTTTCTTCGGGGGGAAATGACTATATCCGGAAGCCATTTAGTGTGGAGGAACTGATCGTGAGGATCAACAACCTGCTGAAGCTGACCAAAACCGGAAAGAATCAGGGTTTGAGCCAGGAAACCATTCAACTTGGAGAGTACAGTTTTTTTCCGCAGAAATATGAATTACACCACGGAGAGGAAGTGCGTAAACTCTCCCACCGGGAGGCCCAGCTTCTTGGTATCCTGGCCGATCACAGGAACTACTCAGTCAAGCGGGCAGACATTCTCAATCAGGTTTGGGGCGACGACTCATTTTTCAACTCCCGCAACCTCGACGTATATATCGCCCGGCTGCGCGACTACCTCAAAGCCGATGAGAAAGTGCAGATTATCACGCTGAAGGGAGTCGGGTATCATTTTGTGGTGGGGTGAGGCCTATCAGTAGCGCGGGGTTTAAACTCCGCGCTATGGATACGGATGCGCTGGATATATAAAATTTTTCATAAAAATTTTGGAATCAACATTTCCCGAGCTACTTTTGCACCGGGTAAGGCTGTACGACCAGATCCTACTGAACTCCGCCAGGACCGAAAGGTAGCAACGGTAAGTGGTTGATCGGTGTGATATAGTTCTTACCCCTTTTTTTTTGCCCAAATTTTCCATGACTACCTCCGACCTGCAATTTCTACACCGCTGCCTCCAACTGGCAGAACTGGGCGGAACAAGGGTTGTCCCCAACCCCAAAGTAGGTGCCGTCATCGTTCACAATGGTACAATTATCGGCGAAGGATTCCACCCCTACTCCGGCGGTCCGCATGCTGAAGTCGTAGCGGTAAGGGATGTTAAAGATCAAACCCTTCTACCCGCTTCTACCATCTATGTCAGCCTGGAACCCTGCAATCATTTCGGCAAAACGCCTCCCTGTGTGGATTTGATTCTGGAGCATAAAATTCCCCACGTGGTCGTCGGCTGCCTCGATCCCAACCCCAAAGTAGCAGGCAAAGGCATCGAAAGACTCCGGGCAAATGGAGTAGAAGTAGAATTAGCCGAAGATACTACCCCTTTCACCTTTGCCAACCGCGCCTTTTTTGTCAACCAGTTGTACCATCGCCCCTATATCACCCTGAAATGGGCACAGACTGCCGATGGTTTTATTGCAGGACACGATGAGGCGGGGAATGGTATTCCCATAAAAATCACAGATTTCCCGTCCGACGTACTGGTTCACAAACTGAGAGCGAGCCATCAGGCGATTCTGGTCGGCAGGAAAACTGCATTATCAGACAATCCATCCCTTACCACCAGACATTACCCGGGAGAAAATCCGCTGCGAATCGTTTTCGACAGACAAGGTTCTCTTCCCCGCACATTGAAACTGTTTACGGATGGAAACAAAACGATGATTTTGGGAGCAGAAACAACGAAGACAGAAAACGTCGCCTACTATTCCCCCACCCAATGGACCAATTTTTCCGCCCTTTTGGAGGAATTATATTCAGAACAAGGAATTTGCAGCATCCTGATTGAAGGAGGAAGGGAAATTTTGCAGCAGTTTATAGATCAGGGCGTATATGACGAGATGTATTGTTTTGAGGGAATGGCGAAAACCGGCACAGGCATTCCGGCACCGGTTCTCCCCCCGGATTTTTCCTTTGACAGCAGGACGTTATCAGGCGGCGATATACTGAGATCCAAAATAGTGGTCAGATGACAGGCCACTAACTCTTTTTAGGGAGATTGATTTTAAACTTCCCCTCCCCTGGTTTTTTCTCGCCCTGATCCTTTTCACGCTGGCGCTGCCGCTTCTTTTTCTTTTTCTGCTGGTTGCGTTTCCATTTATCCACCGCGTTATCCTTGACAAAAACGTAGCGTACCGATACTGCCGTATTAAGCCCAAAACCATTTCCTTCCCCGGAGGTAAGATGCGGTTTGAAGTCAGCGGAAATATTCAACCCGGCTACGGTCATTTCTGCTCCGAGGATGGCGTCCACACCGGCAATTCCTCCCGTCCCGTTTTGAAATCCAAAGTGCGGACCTGCACCGTAATAGACATTCGCTCTGCGCGAAAGAATGCTATTGTGCCTGCGGGCCAGAACGTGGAGATAGGTAGTGCTGTTGAAGTTATTCTGTTTTGATTTAAAATCATTTTGAAGAATGCCCTCTATTGTGACCTTTTTCATCACTCGTTGGTTGACGGTAAGGCCATAAGAGTTTCCCAGACGAATACCTGCTGTGGTCATATAGGTCTGCGCAAAAAGACCTGTAACAGAAAGAAATGTCAGTGTGACAAAAAACAGAAATTTATGATAATACCCCATGGTTCATTCAGATTAAAGTACAAAGATAAGACAAGCTTTATGTGGAATAGATGCTTATATCGTGCCGAATTTAAGCCCATATGGTTTGTTTGAGAAATCTAAACAAAAAAAATCCCGCTTCCTGTAAATAGAAAGCGGGAAGGGATTGAAAGTATAAAAAAATTTCTTCTCTCTTAATCTACATTATCATGCAGGAAAGAGTTATTGTCTTTGAGTTTATACTTTCTGTCGTGGTCTTCGTCAACACTTAAACGCGAAAGCTGGGATTTATGATCCGGCTTTTCGGGGTCTACAAGCACACTTTTCCGTAAATACGCAGGTACGGTTTCGAGTCCCTGAAGACTTTCCGGGTCATGAAGATCATAAACCTTGGAATTTAACTTTTTGATTCTTTGTTCTCTTTCGAGGTGGTTCAACCGGCGGATTTCTTTTTCGCGGCGAATCACTTCTTCTTCGTCGAGCTGATGATGTTTTACCGGCGAAGCAGTTTTTTCGGCTTCTACGACCGGAGTTGCTTGTTTTTTCACTTCATCATACCGGGTAGCGATTACGGTAACGCGGATTTTTTCGCCCATAGACTCATCATATACGATACCGTAAATGATGTTGGACTGGTTACCGGCACATTCCTGCACATATTCCACCACCTGTGTGGTTTCGTCCATACGGAGAGAGTCTTCAGAAGCAGTAATATTCACTACAATACCACGTGCACCTTCTACCCCGATATTATCGAGCAGCGGAGAGTTAATCGCCATTTCAACGGCCTGCATAGCGCGACCATCGCCTTCGGCTGTCGCAGTACCCATGAGGGCCTTACCGCCATCGCGCATGATGGTACATACGTCTGCAAAGTCAACGTTGATATACCCTTCGGTAGTGATGATTTCAGCGATCCCTTTGGCAGCATTGCAGAGCACCTGATCAGCTTCTTCAAATGCCCGCTTCATGGTCACATTGGATCCGAGGATTTTGTGAAGGTTATTGTTGTCAATGACGATCAGCGTATCCACGACACTTTGAAGCTCGGCGATACCGGCGAGTGCCTGCTGGGTTCTGCGCGGGCCTTCAAATTTGAAGGGTGTGGTAACGATCCCAACCGTGAGAACGCCCATTTCCTTGGCCATTGCTGCGAGCACAGGTGCAGCACCGGTACCGGTACCGCCGCCCATCCCGGCAGTAATAAATACCATTTTGGTATTTTCTTTCAGGACAGAACGCACCTCTTCGAGGCTTTCGATAGCAGATTTTTTTCCGATTTCGGGGTTTGCACCTGCGCCGAGGCCTTCGGTCTGGTTGGCACCCAAACGAATTTTGGAGGGGATAGGACTATTTTTTAATGCCTGGAGATCAGTATTACAGACAATGAAGTCAACGCCTTCAATGCCTTTTTCGAACATATTGTTCACTGCATTCCCACCGCCGCCACCTACTCCCACTACCTTTATGATAGAGTTTTGATTTTTTGGAAATTCAAATTGCATGGCTAATATTTTTTGATGTGAGTCTCTTTTTATTCAATAAAATCACCGGTATTGGTCAGTGTACTTTCAAACCAGGTTTTCACTTTGTCGATGAAACTGATTCTGGGGCCGCCACCGCGCTGTTGAAACTGAGAAACAGCTTCGCGTTTTGCACTGGTGCGGACAGGTTCTAGTTCATTTGCTTCCAGTCCCATAATCACAAGACCGGTTCCGGTAGCATACATAGGGAAGTTTACTTCGTCCACCAGACCGCTGGCCAGGTGTTCTCCAGGAAGACCGATGCGGGTATCGATTCCTGTAACATACTCCACACATTGTTTCATATGTTGCAGTTGAGAGCCACCGCCGGTGACCACGATCCCTGCAACCAGTTTATCTTCATATCCCGAATTTTTGATCTCAGCGGCAATAAACTCGGTAATTTCTTCCATCCTTGACTGGATCACACGAGCCAGCATGCTCTTGTGTATTTCCTTTGCGGGCCGGTCGCGTGGTCCGGGAATACTGATCACCACATCTTCCGTTACTGCGTCAGCCAGAGCGCTTCCGTACTGGACTTTCAGCAGTTCTGCATGTTTTTTCATGACTTTACAGCCATGTTTGATGTCCTCAGTTACGATGTTTCCACCGAAAGGAATGACTGCGGTATGGCGAATAATATTATTCTCAAATACTGCAATATCTGTCGTACCACCACCGATATCAACCAAACAAACACCCGCTTCTTTTTCCTCAGGAGTCAGCACAGCAGCACTCGATGCCAGCGGTTCGAGGATAAGCTCGGCCACTTCAAGCCCGGCCCGTACCACGCATTTATAGATATTATTGGCTGCGGTAGTCTGGCCGGTTACAATATGGAAGTTGCCTTCCAGACGTACCCCGGACATGCCTACGGGATCAATAATTCCGGACTGCGCATCAACCGTGTACTCCTGCGGAAGTACGTGGATGATTTCTGTACCAGGCTGGGTAGCGATTTTGAACATGTCCATGTGGAGACGGCTCACGTCATCCTGAGCAATTTCAAAATCGGGATTGTTCAGTGTAATAATACCCTTGTGTTGCATGCTGCGTACATGCTCACCGGCTATTCCGACATGAACCACCTCAATTTTAATTCCTGACTGTTTTTCAGCTTCGGCAATCGCTTCGCGAATCGCCTGAACTGTTTTTTCAATGTTGACAACAACACCACGGCTTACACCGTCGGAATGAGACTTGCCCAAACCCAGGATGTTGATTTTGCCAAATTCGTTGCGTTTACCGACAATGGCGCAAATTTTTGTTGTGCCAATGTCCAGACCTACGACGATTTTTTCGGTTGACATTCCTTTTTCTGAAGACATAGCTTTGCGTTTAATTTTTAGGACTTTCGTTACTTAGCTGAGCAAGTATGACGTAATTTTTATGATCGTTTTCTTTTTGCCACCACCTGGCCTCTGAACTCCACGCTCACATACCGGTACCTGTCCAACCCTACTTCCCGCACCACCTGACGATAAAAATCCAACAGGTTGTTGAACTTCTCCTCGATTCTCACAGGCTGGCCAAACTCCACATACATATCCCCTACCTGTGGATACAATACCAGTTCTCCACTTTGTTTGATCTCTACTTCTGAAATCTGGGCATTCCAGAATTCATGGGTATTGATGTAGTTTAATACCGGCAGTGCTGCCAGGATTGTGGTACACTCAAACGTATCTACAATTGCCTCGTTAAAATCTCCTCTCACCAGCACTACATTGGCAGCATGCCTGTATGAATCCGGAAACTTATGGCCACCTTCGTCGAGGTAAACGGAGTTTCCGTCATTATTAATGAGTCTTGCTACCGGCTTGCGAAGTTTCGCCTCAATATGCAAGGCGCCCTGTATGCTTTTATAGATTTCCGCCTCCTCAATCGTTGGATCTGATTTGATGATTGTCTCCAGCTCTTTCAGGTCCAGACGGTTCATTTTTTCGCCGATGATCTTGCGTTCCCCATTATCTGTAATGACTTTGGTAATATCTTCTGCATTCAGAAACTGATTATCACTGTCAGCTTCTATTTTGACCTGAATATCACTCAGCGCCATATTCTGCTGATACAGCCCGGCAAGGGAAAACAAGACCAGCACAACAGCTGCTATTGCCGGATAAAGAAGTGCGTTTTTCATTCTGATTTTCCCGAAGGAAACAGACGTCTTCCGGCGCTTCTTTTTCTCCGCATCGATTTCCTCAAAAGGCCGGTTGAGCCTTGGAGCTGCTGTGCGGGGTGAATATGCTTTTACCAGAAAAAACATGGTAGTTCGTTAAATTTGTTCGGTTAGTAAGTTTTATCTATCTGTTCTGTCAGGGTCTTTATTTTTATTGTTTCCCGGTCAATGTCTCCTGCTCCCAGGCTCATAATGACGGCAGGTTTTTCTATCCATTCGCGCAACTGGTCCGCCATCGTCTCCTTCGTCACCATTGCTTTCTGCGAACAGGTTATTCGTTCCAGCAACTTTTCGGAAGTAATTCCTGGCAGCGGTTCTTCTCTGGCCGGGTATATATCCATCAGGATTACCGCATCTGATTTAGATAATTCTTCGGCAAACCCGTCCATAAAATCCCTCGTGCGGGTAAACAGGTGCGGCTGAAAAATCACAATCAGTTTACGCTCCGGAAACAGGTCTCTGGCTGTTCTGACCACAGCAGCTATCTCCGTAGGGTGATGGGCATAATCATCGACATAGGTCAGTGTTTCGCTATGCGCATGCACATCAAACCTTCTGTAAATGCCGCTGAATGAGGTAACCGCCTTTCTTATCCCTGCTTCATCTGCGCCACAATGCAATGCAACCGCTATAGCTGCAACCATATTTTTCACATTATGTCTTCCGGGCATAGGCAGTACCAGATCTGCGATTTTTATACCCGGAGCTACAAAATCAAAAGTAGTAGTCAGGTTTTCAAACCGAAGGTTTTCTGCATAATAGGTTCCAGCCTCAAGTCCAAATGTTTCTGACTTATGATCAGGAAACTGGTCTTTCAGCGTTTCTTCTATCAGCAAATATTCCGACTGCCCGGCAAAAACAGTATAGTTTTCGCGCATGGCTTCCGGTGTACCATAGATATCCAGATGATCTGCGTCCAGAGAAGTTATCACGGCAAACGCTGGTGTCAATGTCAGAAAAGAACGATCGTATTCATCTGCTTCGACCACCAGCCAGTCGGTGGTTCCCAGCATAAAATTCGCTTTCAGGTTGTTGGATATTCCACCCAGAAATGCTGTACAGTTAATATTGCTGCTTTGCAATACATGGGTAAGCATCGTGGATGTGGTCGTCTTGCCATGGGTTCCGGCGACCGCAAGCGTACGGTAAGAGCGGCTGATTTCGCCCAACGCCTGAGAGCGTTTCATGGTAGGCACGCCAGCGTTTACGGCAGCCGTATATTCCACACTTTGTTTGCTGATCGCAGGCGTATATATCATCAGATCCTGTCCTTCCAGATGGGCAGCATCCATGGTGTAAAAAACTGTCATCCCCTCTGACTCCAACTGGTCGGTAACGATGGACCGCGAACGGTCATATCCACTCACGCGGTTTCCCTTCAGATGGAAATATTGTGCAAGCGCACTCATTCCGATTCCTCCGATCCCCAAAAAGTAGATATTTTTCACTTCGTTCATATTTTTCCAGTACTAAAGAGTTCATCTACAATCTCTTTTGCCGCATTGTGTTTTTCCATGGCAGAGATTTTATCAGTCAGTTGTGTCAGTCTTTTTTTATCTCCCAGAATAGCCAGTGCTTCATCTACCAATTTTGCCCGGGCATCTTTATCCTGAACCAAAACGGCAGCATCTTTTTCAGAAAGAGACAGAGCATTTTTGGTCTGATGATCCTCGGCTACGTTGGGTGAGGGGACAAGTACAGATGGCTTTGAAAGCGCAATCAACTCCGAAATCGTACTGCCACCTGCACGGCTGATAATCAAATCCGCAGCCGAATATGCAACAGCCATATCATCGATAAATGGCATCAACTTTATATTCGGATGGCTGGTAATTGCCGGAGCCAGCGTCTCATAATACCTTTTGCCGCATTGCCAGACCAGCTGAACGTCTGCATCAATGATCTTTTGCAGGTTTTGCTGCAAAGCATCATTGAGCGTCAACGCACCCAGACTTCCGCCAAGGCTCAACAAAACCGGCTTGTTGGGATCCATACCCAGTTTTGCTGCGGCTTCTGCTCTCGGAGACAGGCCGAAGGTTCTGATCGGATTGCCCGTAACGACTACTTTTCCTGTTGGGAAATACTTTTTTGCATCTGCATTTCCCAGCAAAATACCAGAAGCCTTAGGCGCAAGCCATTTGTTGACCAAACCCGGGTAAGCATTTTGTTCACAGATAAACAGCGGGATTTTTTTCCATGCAGCTACTCTTCCCAGAGGGCCGCTGGCAAATCCCCCCACCCCCACTACAATCTCCGGGCGGAACCTGTTGACAATCGTGAGCGCCTGAACAATACTTACCACAAACTTTAAAGGAAAGAGCAGGTTGCGCACAATGTTTTGCAACGTGATCTGGCGGTGAATGCCACTGATCCATACCGCTTCGATCGGAAAATTATATTTAGGCACCACGGTCAGCTCCATACCGCCATTGGCACCGACAAACAGAATATCCGCGTCCGGTTCCCGGCGCTTTATTTCATTCGCAATTGATACAGCAGGAAAAATATGGCCTCCTGTACCACCTCCCGATATGATAACTTTTCTGCTCATGCCTGACGTGCGGGTCTAAATTTTACGTTTCCCTGTGGTTTGATATTTTTAAAAACGCCTGGTTTTCTTGCCTGTTTCTTCTCACTTGGGTCCATTGCCTCACGGCTTACACTCAGGATAATTCCCAACGAGATCGAAGTCATAAGGATAGAGGTACCTCCCATACTGATAAGAGGAAGGGTAAGCCCGGTTACCGGCAACAATCCAACGGTAACCCCCATATTTAGCATAGCCTGCAAAACGAGTATAAATGATAATCCTGCCGCCATCAGGGCCCCAAATGTCTTACTCACAGTAACAATACTCACGCTCCTGAAAAGCAGCATGAGGTACAATCCGATTACAATCATTCCTCCCAAAAGGCCATATTCTTCTATGATAATTGCATACACAAAGTCAGCATGTGCCAGCGGGATAAAGTTTCTCTGTGCACTTTTGCCCACTCCTTTTCCAAAAAATCCGCCGGAAGCGATGGCCACGTTGGCCTGAGTGGTCTGCACGTTGCCATCGTAATACTCGTTGGTCATTCGCTCTACATAATCGCCCCAGCGCGACTGCCAGGTTTCAGAACGTTTTGCAGTCATCACCAGAATGATCAGTCCGATAAATGCAATTCCGGCCAGCATGCCCAAATATTTGATATCAATCCCTGCAATAAACATGACCATAATGCTGGCGATAAACATCAGCGCTGCTGTACTAAGGTCAGAAGGTGCAATCAATCCACAGATCACCGATACCCAAAAAAGCGAAGGAAGAAAACCTTCATAAAAATCTTTGATCACGTCCTGCCGTTGTGTGAGAAGCTTTGCCAGATAAATCATCAGGGTGAGCTTCGCAAGGTCGGAAGGCTGGAAAGACTGGCCGAAAATCGAAATCCATCGCGCAGCTTCATTCACCTCACTACCCTGGAAAATAGTATATAACAACAGGGGGATTGTGATAATCAGCAAAATGTTTGTAATGCGTGCAAAAATCCGGTAGTCCAGCAGGTGAATGGCGAAAATGACAAAAAAGCCAATTCCCAGCAGTATCGTATGTTTAACCAAAAAATACTCTGTATCGCCCCCGTGAAGCCGGAAGGATAAAGCACTGGATGCACTGTAAACAGCCAGAATACTTACAAGCGAGATCAGGATCACCAGAATCCAGATGATCTTATCTCCTTTTAGTCTATGTAGAATCCAGCGTATCATTTTGCTGTATTTATGAGTTTTTCTTCTTTTGAATCATTTCCTGTACGACTGTTTTAAACTGTTTTCCTCTGTCTTCATAGTTGTTAAACAGATCAAAACTTGCACATGCAGGTGAAAGCAGAACCGTATCTCCTGATTGTGATAGTCCCCGGGCAGTCTCAACCGCTGCGCTCATACTCATTGCCTGATATACCGGCGCATGAAACGCTTTGAGAAATTTTCCTTTATTTTCTCCCAGGACAACAATGGCCTTCACCTTTTCCAGGACAAGCGGTATAAGTGAAGTGTAATCATTTCCTTTATCAACCCCTCCGGCAATCCATACAATTGGCCCTTCCAGTCCTTCCAATGCGAAATAGACAGCGTCCACATTTGTGGCTTTGGAGTCATTGATGTACCGAATACCATCCATGTCGCCAGCAGGCTCCAACCTGTGTTCAATCGGGGAGAATGTCTTCAGTGCCGGCAAAACCGCCTTTACATCCACGCCATAGGCTTCAACTGCCAGAAGTGCAGCCAGGGTATTTGCCTCGTTGTGTTTTCCAAGGAGTTTCATTTCCCTGAAATCCATCAAAGGCCCTGTAGAAGCCAGACACAGCTGATGGTTTTCCATCCACGCCGCAGAATCTGGCGCTTTTTTAAGACCAAATCCCAGCATTTGGGCCGACACCTTCGTTTTCTCCATCATTCGCAAGCTTTGTTCATCTTCCAGACACCAAATGAATGCATTATGCATGGTCTGATTCTCTGTAATTCTGAATTTTGCTGCGGCATAGTTGTCGAAATTGTAGCCATACCGATCCAGATGGTCAGGCGTAATATTCAGCAGAACAGCCACTTCGGGGTGGAAATTTTGGATATCGTCCAGTTGGAAACTACTGATTTCCAGCACATATCCTTCCCTTTTGCCCATGGCAACCTGTAAGGCGAAGCTCTGGCCGATGTTACCACCCAGACCCACGTCTTTTCCTGCTGCTATGAGCAAATGATAAATCAAGGAAGTAGTAGTGGTTTTCCCATTACTACCTGTGATTCCGATGATTCTCGCATGGGTATAGCGGGAAGCATATTCTATTTCGGAAATCACGGATTTACCCGCTGCTTTCAACTGCTGAATGATTGGCACGGTACCGGGAATTCCCGGACTTTTCACAATCACATCTGCTTCAAAGAACTTATCTATACTGTGCGTTCCTTCTTCGAATGGAATCGCATGTTGTATCAATTCACTTTTATAATTCTCCTTTATCGACCCTGTATCAGATAGCCATACTTCTTCCCCCTGTTTCTTTGCCAGAATAGCTGCACCTACGCCACTTTCCCCCCCTCCCAGAATTGCTGTTTTGGCCATTGTTATCTAAGTTTTAAGGTTGCAAATGCTACTAAAACCATCAATATTGCCACAATCCAAAACCTCGCGACGATTTTTGATTCATGTAACCCGGCCTTCTCATAGTGATGATGCAGCGGGGACATTCTAAAAATCCGCCTTCCTTCTCCATATTTTCGCTTCGTATACTTGAAGTACGAAACCTGAACAATCACTGAAATGGATTCTGCGAAGAAGATTCCGCACAGAATCGGCAGTAACAATTCTTTTTTGACCATCAAAGAAAGAATCCCGACGGCTCCTCCCAATGCAAGGCTTCCCGTATCTCCCATAAAAACCTGAGCGGGGTAAGCATTGTACCAGAGAAAGCCCAAACAGCCACCAACCAATGCCGCCACATATACCAAAAGCTCTGCGGAAAGCGGTATATAGCTAATGTTCAGGTAATTGGAAAAGACATAGTTACCCGAAACATAAGCAAATACCCCAAGTCCGGCGCCTACAATTGCGGTGGTTCCGGCAGCCAGTCCATCAATACCGTCTGTAAGATTCACACTATTGGAAACAGCGGTTACGACAAATATGACAATGAGCAGATATACAATTCTTCCAAGAACATTGGGGTCAATCACCCGATCGAGAAAAAACACCTTCGAATAGTCAAAGACATATTCTTTGAAAAAAGGAAAATCTGTAATGTATATAAAACTCTGATCTTCAGGCCCGAAAAGCTCACTGGCTATGAGCTTGCGTTGTTCCTGAGGGATCAAAATGATTTTTTCTTCAGGTTTCGTTTCACCCAGAGAATCTTTTGTTATTCGAATCACCCGATATAGCGCCAACTCATCGTAGATTTCGCCATCGGGAAAAGTCGTAAAAGCCTCACCATTAATTTTTACCAATTCGTCGCCTGTCAAAAATCCAGCATCGCGCAGGAGGCGGTTGGTCTTGATTTTATTTAGCTGGGTAATATTTGCCCGGCTTCCCATAAAATCAGGGTGAAACAACATCGTGATCCCGACAATCAGTCCCAGTCCGATCTGGCCAATGATTTTGAATTTACCTTTCAATCCCTGCTTATCTTTTTTGAAGACTTTGATATAATCGTCAACAAATCCGATAACGCCCATCCAGATAGTCCCAAGTAAAATCAGCCAGACGTATCCGTTTTGAATATCCCCCCACAACAGTGTTGGAATCACAATTGCGGCAATGATAATCAGTCCGCCCATAGTGGGAGTCCCTGCTTTTGCGGCGTGGTCAGGACCGGTAGAACTGTCTCTTACAACTTCTCCGATCAGGTTTTTTCTCAGTAAGTCAATGATCTTTTTGCCTATGAGCAAAGAAATAATGAGCGAGAAAATAATTGAGAGGATTGCCCTGAACGTAATGAACTGGAATACCCCAAACCCGGGTAAGTCATAAGTTTTATGCAGCCAATCCAGAAAGTAATAAAGCATCTCTTGTTGTTATTTTTTTTGGTGATGCACTTCGCCTCAATTTATCCTCTGTTACTATTTCTATTTTATTTAGGTATTAACCGTGAAACTCATCCAATGCTTCCTTCAATATTGCCCTGTCGTCAAACGGATATTTTACCCCTTTAATCTCCTGATAATCTTCATGTCCTTTTCCTGCGACCAGGATCACATCCTGGGCATTGGCCAGCCGGCTGGCGGTTCTGATCGCTTCCCTGCGGTTTTCGATCACCAGCGTCTTTTTTTTCTGTGTGATCGACACTCCCCGCTCAATCTCGTCAAGAATTGCCTGCGGCTCTTCATTGCGGGGATTGTCAGAGGTGAATATCACCTGATCTGATTTTTCCACGGCAATCCTTCCCATAACCGGCCGTTTTTCCTTATCCCGGTTTCCGCCACAACCTACAACCGTGATGATTTTTCCTCCTGCCTGGTGAATATTCTTAATCGTATTGAGTACATTTTCCAGCGCGTCAGGAGTATGCGCGTAATCGACAATGCCTGTAATCGCAGTACTTTTACTTCGGATAACCTGAAATCGCCCCGAAACTCCATCAAAACCACTAAGGCATTCCAGCACTTCCCGCCTGTCAAGCCCAAGTTCGACTGCCGCACCAATCACCATCAGGAGGTTGTAAGCATTAAAGCTGCCGATCATCCGAAACCATACCTCCTCATTTTCGAGACGCAACAGCAAACCGTGAAAAGTATTTTCAACGATTTTTGCGTGGTAGTCAGCCATTCGGTTTATTGCAAACTGCCTGACAGTTGCCCGGGTATTCTGCACCATCACCTTACTGTTTTTATCATCTGCATTGATAAGCGCAACAGCATCGGCAGGGAGTTGATCAAACAGAATTTTTTTAGCCCTGATATACTCCGCAAAACTTCCGTGGTAGTCGAGGTGGTCGTGAGTAATATTGGTAAACATTGCCAGGCGGAAGGGAATTCCTGTGACCCGGTGTTGTACCAGTGAATGGCTACTCACTTCCATGAAACAATATTCACAGCCCTCCTTCACCATTTCCGCAAACAGCATATGGAGTTGTCTGGGGTCAGGTGTGGTATGCGTTGCAGGTATTTCTTTTTCACCGATTTTATTACCGATTGTAGAAATCATACCCGACATATATCCCATCTGTTGAAACAACCTGTGCAACAGATTTACAGAAGTAGTTTTTCCATTTGTACCGGTAACTCCCACAACAATTAATTTGCGGGAAGGATTTCCGTAAAAGTTGGAAAGGATATAGGCAAGTTCCCGCTGACTGTTTTCTACCTGCACATAGGTAACAGTTGTTTCCAGCTTTTCAGGCAATATTTCACATACAATTGCACTTGCACCTTTGGCTATCGCCATGTCAATGAACTGATGCCCGTCGCTTGCTGTACCTTTTACAGCGACAAACAGCATTTCCTCCTTCACTGATCTCGAATCAAAGTGAACATCTGTTATTTCCCGGTCTGTAGTACCATGAATCGTAATTGTAGGTACTTGATTCAGTAATGCTGCGAGTTTCACTGGTTCTTTTTTTTCTATCCGAGAAATAATGTGATCGAGGCCTCATTCCCTATTTTGTACCCAGGTAAAAGCGATTGTCGCCTTACCCTTCCGGTACCTTTTAAAATAACTCGTACTCCCATCCTTTCCAGCAGGGTTATCGCATCGCGACTGGTCATGCCCCTGACATTGGGAATGGTCATATTTTCTTTATTATTTTCAAATGGCGCCAGATTAATCTGGTGCCCGTTCGTTTCTGCTTTCACCCATTCACCTTCTGGAAGTGTGCTGGTATTGATCCCAAATTCAGGATAAACCATCTTTGCGCTTTGGGTAAACATCAGTTGATTTGCCGGTTTACGTGTCGGGCGGGGATCTTCTTTCCGGGGAATCTTCGAGAGTTTCATATCCATCGCATAAATTTCGTCGGCGATCTCTCTGAAAATCGGGGCGGCCACTGTACCACCGGAAGCATATCCACCTTCTGGTTCATCCACCATGACATACAAAGTATAGCGGGGATTATTGGCGGGGAAAAACCCACCAAACGATGCCCGGTATTTTTTTACATACTGGCCATTCTGTATTTTTCTGGCTGTACCGGTTTTTCCGGCAACTTCAAATGGCATGTTACGGAAAGCCGGCTGAGCGGTACCGTAATCAACCACTGCTTTCATGAGTTCCCGTACTTTGATTGCAGCTTCTTTGGTACACATTTGAGGGTTCAGCATTTCCGGGCCATAAGATTGGATAATCCTCGAATTATCTCTCACCTCTTTGACAATCCAGGGTTTCATGAGTTTGCCCTGATTGGCGACGCCATTGTAAAACACAGCCATTTGCAGAGGCGTAACCTGAATGGAGTAACCATAAGAAAGAGAAGGCAAAGTAGCGATTGTCCAATCTTTACTATCGGGTGTGATGATAATCGGCTGCGGCTCTCCAAACAGTTGAAAATCACTGGTCGCAAAAAAGCCGAAGTTTTTCAAATGCTCCATATAGCGATCCGGATTGGCACCAAAGTGCTCATTCACCGTCATGGACATCCCAACATTGGATGAGTGTGCAAACACCTTTTCAAACTCAATCTCTCCCCAGGCGTGGCCGTTGTCAGTAACCTCTTTATCATCGTACATAACGGAGCCATTGCCTGTATCGATAGTATCACATACATCGATGAGGTTGTCTTCCAGCAAAGCCAGCGCTGAAGCCGTTTTGAAGGTAGAGCCAGGCTCTGTCTGTGTGGCGATCCCATAGTTAAAATTCTCAGGATAGTTGGCCAAAGCTCTGATTTTCCCGGTTTCCACTTCAATCAGAATGGCAGTTCCATATTTGGCCGCGTGTTTTTCCACCCCCTTACGGAGAGCATTTTCTACGACATCCTGCATATCTACATTAAGGGTGGTCACTACGTCGAGACCATCCCTGGATCCGTCATCACCAAATTCATCAAGCGGAACATACGAGTCCCCGACTACTTTCTGCGCAATAATATAACCATCCCGGCCTCTCAATTCGCGGTTAAACGAATACTCAATCCCCCGGATTCCAAGCGTATCGTCAACCAGGCGCCCCAGGGTAATTCGGGCGAGTTCGCCCATGGGATAGTAACGTTCATTGTTGAATTTTTCAATAACCAGGCCTCCCTTATAGCGCCCCATATTAATAATGGGCCATTTTTTGGCCATTTCAAGCTCCTTGAAGTTGAGTTTTTTACGCGAGAGGTAAACGTGTTTGTCTCCACGGACCAGGGCATCTTTGATCCGGTGATAATACATAAGGGTATCTTCTTCTTTGTCTCCAAAATGGCTGGCGAGGTTTGTTGCCAGCAGCATCAGAGAATCGTTGAAGTTTAACCAGGTAGCCGTATCGATGATGGAAGGGTCCATGGCAATACGGTAAAAGGGCAAACTCGTAGCCATGATGGTACCATCTTCAGAAACGATATTGCCTCTGTCGGCGACCATCTTTTTAAAGAACACCTGGTCTTCGATTTCCTTCTGTACCCATTCACTTTTGTTCCATTGAATGGTCATCACCCGCAAAACGATCAGCCCGCCAAACAAAAGGAAGAAGGCGAAGAGTGTATAAACCCGTAGTAATATGTGATTGGAAACACTTTTCATTTTACCTGGCAATCAATTCATTTCTTAAAAATTTTAAACAAATATTTCAGTCCAACAGGGACCGGGTTTATGTCAGGGAACAGAGCAGAATTGGGCGAAAGGATTAAAGAGTAGAGCTGGATATTAATTATGCGTACTAATAATTTTATAAGCGGGCTCATCGAGCGTTCGAAGTCCGATGGTGTCCACGATCTGCTGAATTTCCGAAAGGCGGGTACCTGCGCTGAGTGTGGATTCCTTAAGCAGGTAATTAGACTTCAGTCTTTTTACTTCAACGCGGTAGGATTCCATAGTTTTGACCTGGCGCTCAGCGTGGTGCGAGTTCCATATATATACCAGACCAATTGCGGCGAGGAATAGCATGAACTTAATATAGTCATCCACCACGCCCATGGATATACCGCCGCGGCGTTTTGCACCGGTGCCGGGTTTTCCATTTTTCTGCAAGGGTAAACGATATTTACTAAGAATTTTCACTATTTCGCTGCGTTTGGTATTTGTAAAATCAAGACTAAATTTCTGTTTTTTCGACGGCTCTGAGTCTCGCGCTTCTGGCTCTGGGATTGCGTTCAATTTCCGCTTCACTTGCCTGAATGGCACTCCGCGTTATTTTTGTCCAGGGTGTCAGGGGTCTTCCGTAGAAGTCTTTTTCTTCTTTTCCGGCAAGATTTCCGGATCTGAAAAAGTTTTTAACCATCCGGTCTTCCAGAGAATGATAAGCAATCACTACGATACGACCGCCCGGACTCAGGATTTTCAGGGAAGCCAGCAATAAAGCTTCCAGCGCTTCCATTTCCCGGTTTACCACAATCCGAAGTGCCTGATACACCTGAGCGAGGTATTTGGATCTCCGTTGGGCGGGGATACAACTTTCAATCAGGATCTCAAACTGCCGGGTAGTCACTATGGGTGCCTTTTGCCTGCCATCTACTACCACCCGGGCCAGCTTCCGGCTATTGGGCACTTCTCCGTAACGGGAAAATATAACGGTCAGTTCCTGCTCATCCAGCTCATTCAGGATGGAAGATGCAGTAAGCGGCTGGGAAATATCCATTCGCATATCGAGCGGTGCATCAAACCGAAAACTGAACCCCCTTTCGGGTGTATCAATCTGGTGAGAAGATATGCCCAGATCTGCAATAATCCCATCCACAGGACCTATGCCTGCGTTACTCAAAACTGTTTCAATGAACTTAAAATCTGACGCAAAGAACCTCAACCGATCATCTTTCACTACTTTCTCTGCGGCATCTTTATCTCTGTCAAAGGCAATTAATTGCCCGTTTTTGTCCAACCTTGACAATATTTCAGCTGAATGCCCTCCTCCGCCATGTGTCACATCCACATATATTCCACCGGGTTTGACTGCGAGGAGGTCTACCGACTCCTGTAACAAAACCGGTATGTGGTAACTCATTCCTCGTCCCCCCCTGCCATGACTTCTTCAGCCAATGTCTCAAAATCAAACCCCGGTTCCTCCAACCAACCTTCATATGTCGCCTGGTCCCATATCTCTACTTTGTCGATCTGCGCTACCAATACAACATCTTTGCCGATTCCCGCAAACTCCATCAAACGCTTGGGAAGCAATACCCTTGCACTGCCATCCAACGTCAACTGTGTCGCACCATTCAGAAACATTCGGGTAAATGCCCTGTTTTTCTTCACATACTGGTTGCGAGACTGCAAACGCTCCAACTCTTTCTCCCAAACCTGCACCGGATACAATACCAGACATTTGTCCAGCCCCCGGTTGATGACAAAGTCCGACTGCTGATCTTCGGGCAATTGCTTACGGAGTCCCGCAGGCAGGAGAAACCTGCCCTTGTCATCCAGTTTGCAATTGTATTCGCCGATCAGTGAGGTCATAATTATGGACACTAAATCAATTATGTAAAACTATAAAAAAGTTCCCACAATTTCCCACTTTTTCCCACGAATTCTATACTAAATTTCCACAAATTGTCACAACAACTCATGGTATTAGCTAAATACAGAACAATACTAATAATATTAGTTTAAAAATCCAAACTTTTGATGCAAATGATAATAAAATAAGCAAATTCCCTATGGTTGGACCATGGGAAAAAGTGGTAATAACTGGGGAAGAGTGGGAGGATTTCCCAAAAAAGTCTGAACTTGGGTTAGTTGCCGGTTGTTTTCATCCGAATTTGTTTCACTTCCTGCAACAACGATTGGGTGACGGAACCGGAAGTAATGTGGGCGGAATTGCCAAATCCTCTGCGGGCAATTTCGTTCATTTCGGCAATCTTAAATGCTGGTAGTTTGCCAAAGTAAAAAACGCTGAGCGGGATATCTTTGGTGGGAAGTTTTTCCAGCGGCTTGTCAAGAACCTGTATTTCAAATCCGCCATCTGTGGCAAAAATGATCCGGTTATTTCCGCCTTCTATGAAGTGCAAACGAGCGACCTCATAGGCCAGCTCTACGGCTCTGACAGGTTTGGTTTCTCCCGATGAAATCAACTGGTTGATGGTAGCCGCTATTTTTTCCTGTTCTGATGCCGGTACCCCGCTGAGTTCGACCGTCGGCCTGCCGGAATAGGTAATTACAGATATTTTATCCTCAGGACGCATATAGGCCAGCAGCTCGGTAAAAGCATGCTGCAATAATGGCAATCCATTGGGTTTTCTCATGGAAGCGGATACATCCAGCAAAAATATCAAATTATTGGGGGCGTATCCTGAAAGGTCGTAGCTGCTGTCCACCCGGGCAGAATCCTCCGCCGTTTTGGCGCCTTTATACAGCATGGCGCTGTCTTCGGCTGAAAATGTTCCGGCGCCTTCGGCCCATACTCCCTTTCGCATCAACCGCTCAGGCCATGCGGCAGGAAACAACATCCAAACGGAGCCTTTACGATCACTGTCATTTTGCCCGCTGACGAGAAGATCATTTCTTCCGTCTTCATTGAGATCTCCCAGCGGACTTACCGACAGGGCCCACTGGTATTTCGATTCAAAAATTCCCTCAAAATTGCGGGAGGTTTCGCTGATTTTGTGATTGTCCAATACCGTCCCATCGCGTTTCAGATACAAAATATATACGGCGCCCCGATCTTTTCCGCCATCATCATCTGAATAGGCACTGACAGCCAGATCCGGAATCGTATCTCCGTTCATATCCCCTACCAGGGCAAGGGAAGTTCCCCAACGATCGTCCAGATCGATATATCCCGAAAATCCGTTTTGGTTTGAAATGATTTTCTGATGACTTTTGACAGAGCCATCGGGGTTGAGAAACAGCATCCATACCGCCCCTTTATTAAAACCGGCTTCATCATCGAGCATAGCACCTACGGCCAGATCTGCAACGCCATCCTGGTCCAGATCCCCCAGCGATTCGACAGAAATCCCAAACTGGTCGCCACGGGTAAGGTTCCCCGAAAAACCCCCACTTCCTGTTTCTATAATGACTGTTTTTTTGATTTCACCTTTATCATCCGGAAAAATAATCCAGACGTTTCCTTTTCCTTTTTCGGGATCCATTGCACTTCCAACTGCCCATTCATCGATCCCATCTCCGTCCATATCTTTTAACAGGGCGACATCCGAGCCAAAGAACTGATCTTTAGCCAGTTGCCCCATGATTCCGGGGGTTCTTCCGCTATAGAAATAATGTGATTTTACAGATCCGTCTGCTTGTAAAAGGAGCAGCCAGATAGCTCCATATTCAAGTACCCCCAGTTTCGCGCGGGGTTCTGCGACAAGAATATCGGGAATCCCATCTTTGTCCCAGTCGCCGGCGGCTTCGATTCTGGAGCCAAACCCTCCCGCCAGAGTTGTATTTCCGGTAAAACCGCTTATGCCGGCGGCAATTTTTTTCTTTTGTTTGATATTTCCCTCTTTGTCCATAAAAAGAATCCAGAGCGCACCGGCCTCATCGTTGGGGGCGGAGACCGCGATCTCAGAGACATTGTCGCCATCGAGGTCTCCGATAGCGGCCAGGCCCCGGCCAAATTCGACCGAAGAAGTGAGGATATCAGCTAATGATTCTGTCTGGCTGCTGAGTTTTATGTATTCATAAAAAATTCTTTCATGATCCTGAGCCAGGGTCGTGGGCGACAGCAGAAAAAAAAGTGCGGAGGAATTCAGTAAAAAGAAAAAATATTGGCGCATGGCAAGGGGATTTGAAAGCAAGATACACATCCGGAGACACAATGAAAAAAAGCAGGCCCTTGGGGAGCCTGCTTACGAACTAACTACTACTACTACTACTCACAAAACGAATTCTTGAATTATTTTATTTGAGTGCGACCAGTTTTTCAACAACATCTGATTCACCGTACACTCTGAAAATAACCTGATCGGTTAATGCTTTTTCCAGGTTAAACATACGACCGGAGTTTTCATCGAGTTTCACAACATCGGAGAAAATCGTTTTCCGTCTGCTGTCAAGTACTTCTACAAAAACAGAGCCATCTTCTTCACCCGAAACATTCAATCGAACTTTTCTGGAGTCAGCGAAGGTAACCACGTCGGCCATAAAGACGGGAGCGGGTTTAGCTTCCACCTTAAGTGCCAGTTCCTGTCTGAAATCTCCGTCTTCCCCGGTAACGATGACGACATAATCACCTTTGGGAGCCTGACTGAAGTTGAGCGGTTTGATAAACCCGGAAGTTTCTTTGACTTTCTCCCGATATAATTCATGATTTTCAGCATCAACCACACGAATGCGAAGCGATTGCTGGGTAGGTGAATTATATACAAGGTGAAACAAATTCCCAACGGGGTTCGAAACAATACTGACCTGTGGTTCGTTTAAAGAACTTGCAAGATTACTGGCGCTTTGGCCAAACATGCTGACGGTCAGAAAAGAGAAAGTTACTAATCCTAAAAGCCTGAATTGGTTCATAATAATTTGTTAAGTAAAACATAAGTGCTTTAAAGATTTCTTAACAAACTTACGACTATTTTATCAATCTGCAAAAGATTTTTAAAATATTTTGAATAATTCATAAAAATTTAACTGTTTTTTTATGAATTACTAATTCAGGAAATGACTTAAAAATTTGTACTTATCTCATTTTCAGTCCTTTATATTTCATCTCAAAATCTGTTCATCCACCGGTATAAAATGTCCGTTACATCCGGTTTTAGCAGGAAGGTAAGGGCAATACCCGCCAATGCGCCCCAAAGATGTGCAGCATGATTGATCTTCATCTCTGACTTGCGGAACATATTTACCAGGCTATATATCATAAATCCCAGTGCAACCAGATAACCGGGCAGTTGCAGCACGGGCCATTTCTCTGAAATGACCGGCAAACCAAACTTCAAATAAGGATTACAGATGACCGCACTCAGTACAACCGCACTAATGGCCCCGGAGGCCCCTACGGAGCCTTCATAAGACGTGTCATTTCTATAACGGATTACCACATACAGGTTGCTGAGCAGCAGCCCCAATATATATAGTGCCAAAAACTGCCAATGGCCAAGGCGATGTTCCAGAATAAAACTGAAGAAATAAAAGGAGACCATGTTCATGAGCATATGTAAATAATTGCCATGCACAAACCCGCTGGTAAGAATTCGCCAGTATTCCTTATAAATCAGCATATCATAAGGAACGAGGATATTTTTATCCTGGAAATTCTCATCCAGCAATCCCCAGATGCTCAATCCCAGGGTAATCAGTAAAATGCCAAGTGCAACGGGTGCCTCCAGTATGTAGGATAAAGCCATTATCTTTTCAGGTGTTTATTACGGAATACAAATAACCCACTTGAAAAATAATTCCAAAATCAATATTACGGGAAATCTATCACACTTTTTGGGTGGCTGAATCAGGAGGATTCGAAGTAGTGTCCTGTGACTGGGGAATTCACCCGGTGGCTGAGGAGTTGCTTCTGGTGGCTGAGGTTCTCGAAGCCATCGGAAGCAACTCCTTATATCTGCCGGTTGGCGATTTCCTGGAGGTAAGACCGAAGGGGTTCAAACTTTGTCTTTTGGGAGAGCGCTTGTCCCAGAGCTTTGGCCCGGTCAAAATAGCTGAGAATAAGTTTTTGGGTATGGGCTTCTATATCCAGTTCGCGGAATAAGGTCAGCATTTCCTCCACCTTGGATTCCGTATTTTTCTGCAACAATTCATCAATTTTGGACTTCTGGCCAGGATCAGCAAGTTCCTGAGCTTTCAGCAAAAGGTAGGTTTTTTTATTTTCAATAATATCACCGCCTACCTGTTTGCCAAATCCTTCCGGCGGAAAAGCGTCCATCAGATCATCCTGAAGTTGAAAGCCAATACCCAGGCTTTCGCCAAATTCTCTAAACTGGCTGACAATTTCGAGGTCTGCTCCGCCAGCAATTGCGCCGAGGCTCATACAGCCCCCTAATAAAGCCGCTGTTTTTTTGCGAATCATTTCCAGGTAATCGGGAATGGTGGCATTGGTCTGAATCGCCAAATCCATATCTTCCATCTGTCCTTCGCAGACAGCCAATGAAACATGGGTATATTCTTTCACCAGTTGTGCTGCCTTTTCGGGAAAATCACGGGTCACCATATCCATGGAAAATGCAAGCAGTGCATCGCCGGAGAGGATAGCCACATTTTCATCCCACTTGATATGTACGGTGGCATTTCCCCTTCTCACTGGTGCACGGTCCATGATATCATCATGAACGAGAGTAAAATTATGAAATACTTCCACCGCCACTGCCAGGTTCATCGCATGGGCAGGCTGTTGCCCGGAGACGGCCTGATAGGCAAGCATCGTCAGTATCGGGCGAATTCTTTTTCCCTTTAGAGACAGGATATAGGCCATTGGCTGGTACAAGTTGGCTGGTTTCCGATTGTCCAGCCCGAGATTTTCTATATACTTCTCTACGGCGGCTTTTAGCTCAGTGGTATTCTGCATGCGGTTTGGGGTAAATAGCACTGCAAAGTAACTAAGGTTTTTTATACCTCACAACCCCACCTACAATTGTGTATTCAATCTCAGTATTTAGTAGTTTTTCTTCTTCCACTGTCATAATATCCTGAGAAAGGACCGTAAAGTCTGCCAGTTTTCCCACCTCCAGAGAACCTTTTTCATTTTCCTGAAAAGCACCATACGCTGCGTCGAGCGTATAGGACCGAAGTGCCTCATCTCTGGTCATTTTCTGGCCGGGCTCAAATCCGCCGGGAGGGTCTCCGGCAAGGGTTTTACGTGAGACAGAAGCGTAAAAGCAGGCGATAGGGCTAAGGGGCTCTACAGGGGCATCTGTACCATTGATCACCTTTGCGCCTGAGTCTATCAGTTTGCGCCAGACATAAGCGCCGTCTTCAATACGTTTTTTCCCCAGCCGGTCAATCGCCCAGGGCCTGTCAGAAGACATGTGAATCGCCTGCATAGAAGCGATTACGCCTAGTTGGGCAAAGCGGGGAATATCTTCCGGATCAAGATGTTGGGCATGTTCTATTCTAAAACGAGGATCTTTTACCTCCGGGTGTTGTGCAAAAGCGGTTTCAAACCGGTCCAGCACTTCGCGGTTAGCCCTGTCGCCAATGGCGTGAACACATACCTGAAATCCATATTTCAGGGCATCTTGTGCTACAGTTTCCACATAGTCCATCGGCATAATGGGGTTGCCAAAATGTCCATGTCTGTCCGAATATTCTTCCAGTAACCACGCACCCCGGGAGCCCAGTGCACCATCAGCATATAGTTTTATTGCCCGTATGGTCAGATATTCATCTTCTGTTTGTGGTCCGTTTGCATACCAGGTTTGCAGGAGTTCTTCATTACTCCCGTCGAGCATGGTCCAGAGGCGAACAGACATTTTACCCTCGCGCACAAAAGCCTGAAAGGTTTCTATGGCAGCGGGGCCAGCGCCTGCATCCTGAAAACTGGTCAGTCCGTTTGCCAGGCATTCGTCAATGGCAGCCTGAAGATCCAGCCGGAGACTTTCGGGGGTATCCTGCGGCACAAATTTGCCGATCAGTCCGGCAGCGCTCTCCGTAAAAATGCCGGTAGGACGGCCATCGGGATACTGAATAATTTCGCCATCCTCGCCAAAGGTCATACCAGGCGTAATACCAGCCAATTCCATGGCTTTTGCGTTGGCAAACGCCGCATGTCCGCTGGCATGTGTCAGGAAGACCGGGTTTTGGGGTGAAACGGCGCTCAATTTTTCGTGGGTCTGGTAGCCGGTAATCATTTCCGGCTGAGGGATCCATTTACTCTGATGCCAGCCCCTTCCGAGTATCCAATCGCCAGGTTTAGATTTGGAGACAGCGGCTGCTACTTTTTCCACCAATTCTTCGTAGCTACTCACCGTCATGAGGTTGAGATACCGCTGATTTTCCCCTACCCCCATGATATGCGCATGGCTTTCTATCAGACCAGGAACCACCGTTTTGCCCTCCAGGTCGAGAATTTCCGTTTTACTTCCGGTCAACGAATGTATTTCGGAAGCAGTACCAACTGCGATAATCTTTCCACCTTTAACCGCCACCGCTTCTGCACGAGGCTGCGCAGGGTTTACGGTGTAAATATTGCCGTTTATAAGGACAAAATCGGCAACCGGCCCAGGGGTGCATGCCGCGAAGATTATGGTAGTCAGAATGAGGAGAATGCGCATAGATAAGTTTTTCAGAAAAGTAGAAATTTTTTGAAGGCGGGAAAACCGATTTGCCGGAATATACGTTGTAAGGAGGTCGCTGTACCCCGTTAACGGGGTACAAACCCCAAAACTACCCCTCCTTTCTCAAAATTTCCAGCGGTGGATTATTGAGTACACTCCTGCTATTGGTCAGTCCGATGATCACCGTAATACCGGTTATTACAACAAATACAACCAGGGCTGGAACCACATCAGGCACAAATGCTGTTTCGAAAGTAAATACCGCCAGTCCCCATGTGCTCAACAATGCGAGTAAAATTCCGGAGAAGGAAGCTAATCCTCCCAAAATCATGTATTCCAGTGCATTGATTGTCAATATCTGCCGACGGCTGGCACCCAAAGTTCGCAGCAATACGCTTTCCTGTATTCGTTGGTACTTTGATATGATCACCGAGCCTATCAGCACAATCAGTCCGGTAAATATACTAAACATTGCCATAAACCGGATAACAAAGGAGACCTTATTCAGCACTTCTTCCACGGTAGAAAGAATCAGGCCCAAATCCACCAGAGAAATATTCGGATAGGTAAGGGCAACTTTCTGTTGAAATTTGGCGGAGGTTTCCTGATCGCTCACTTTCGTAATCAATACGTGAAACTGTGGCGCATTTTCCAGCACACCTGTCGGAAAAACCACCAGAAAATTGGTCTGCACACGCTGAAAATCCACTTTCCGGAAGCTACCCACATATGTTTTCACAGGTACGCCCTGGACATCAAATACGACTTCGTCTCCCAGGGACAGTTCCATCGCCCCCTTTCCAAAACCTTCCTCCACTGAAATAAAAATCGTATCGCCTGCATTCCCATACCATTTCCCTTCCACAATCTTTTCTGTATCTATGAGCGTATCGCGAAAAGTCACCCGATACTCACGGTTTAATGTGCCGCTGCTCACCCCTTCTGTCGTGTCGGCCAGTAACTCCTCCCGGCTCCTTCCTTTCAGCGAGTCCAGTCGCATGGTCACAATCGGCACTTGCTGCATAACAGGAAACCCAAATGAACGGGTAAGTGTGGCGACTTCTTCCTTTTGGTTTGTCTGAATATCGAACAGCACCATATTGGGCAGGTTTCCTTTATCGGAAAAGGCTACGGTTTCGACCAGCAGGCCCTGTACAAAATACAAAGTGGAAATCAGTCCTGTACCCAGGCCAATGGACACAATCAGCGTGAGGGTCATATTATTGGGACGGTACAGATTCGCCAGACTCTGCCTCCACAAATAGCTCCATCGCGCAGGGAAATATTTTCTCACCAGCCACATCGTCAGCCAGGCAAGTCCGGTCAATAGTAAAAATGCCCCTAGCAGCGAAAGTGAAAATATCAAGGCACTCCGCCATTGTCCGATCTGTAAATAAGCAAAACCAAAGATAAACAGACCAATCAAACCACTTACTGCCCACTGAAGGTAATCCCGGGACGAAGATTCGGGTTGAAAGGAAGAACGGATGGCACTCAGCGGGGAAACTCTGCGAATGGCCAGCAAAGGCAGGAGCGCAAAAAGCATGGAAATAATTACCCCAACGCCAATTCCTTCCAGGATAGCAGAAACAGAAATGCCAAAATTGGCTTTAAAAGGCAAAAAATCCCGGAGCACCGCTGGCAAAATCGTCTGTATCTGGCTACCCAGAAGTGCCCCCGCAACCGAACCCAAAAAGCCCATCCCACCAATCTGAATCAAAAATATCAGAAATGCCTGGCTACCCGTTGCCCCCAGGCACCGAAGTACGGCTACGGTATCAATTTTTTCCCGAATATAGATATGTACGGCACTTGCCACACCCACACAACCCAGCAATAATGCCACAAAACCTACGAGGTTGAGAAATTCGCTCAGATTGGCGAAGGCACGACTGGTATCGTTTTTTTTCTCCTCCACGGTATCATAACGAAGGCTTAGTGCGCGCATTTTGGTCTCAAGACCTTTCATCATTTTCTCAACATCCCGCCCATCGTCAAACTTATAGTATCGCTGATAGTTGATGCGGCTACCTTTTTGGACAAGCCCGGTTTGATCGAGGTATTGCATGGGAATATACACGGGGGCTGCTACCGTAGCGGTGATTCCGCTTTGGCCCGGTACACGCAGGAGTTTGCCGGCAATTTCAAACATCAGATTGCCAATCTTTACTGAATCACCTATTTCAGCATTATACTGAAGCATCAGGGTCTGGTCTACCAGCGCGTACTGCCCCTGCTGAAAAGTGCGCGACACCGCTGCCGGGAGTGCCTCTATTTCTCCATAAAACGGATATTCCCCTTCCAGAGCACGAACCTGTACCAATCGTGTGCCCATGCTTTTGGGAAAATAAACCATGGAGGCGAAATACAGTTCATTGGCTTGTTTGCCTCCCAGGGAGTCCATAAATATCAGCGCAGAGTCGCTAAATGCCTGGTTATTGTTGATCATCAGATCTGCTCCCAACAGCTTACGCGCTTCCCCCTGAATTTCTTCCCGCAGGTTGTCTTCGAATGAATTAATTGCAACAAGGGCCGCCACTCCGAGGATAATCGAAGACGTAAACAATACCAGCCTGGATCGGCTGCGACGACTATCACGCCACGCCATTTTCCAGAGCCATTTATATTTTTCGAAGTTCATTATTGTATATGATTGATACAGCGCTATTCACTGACGACTTTCCCCCCTTTGAGCCTGATGATTCGCTGAGTTTTGGCGGCTAGTTCGAGGTCGTGGGTGACGACGACGAGGGTTGTGCCCGCTTCGCGGTTAAGTTCAAATAAAAGATCTTCGACTTTTTGGCTGGTCTCGGCATCCAGATTCCCCGTTGGCTCATCCGCAAAGAGTATTTTCGGTTGATTGACAAATGCCCTTGCCATTGAGACTCGCTGTTGCTCTCCGCCTGAAAGCTGCACTGGATAATGATGAGACCGGTCTGCTAACCCTACCCTGTCGAGCAACTCCATGGCAAGTCCCCGCACACCGGTAGTTCCGCGTAATTCGAGCGGAACCATGATATTTTCCACCGCCGTCAGCGTTGGCAACAATTGAAAACTCTGGAAAATAAAACCTACATGCGCATTGCGAACAGCAGCGCGCTGGTCTTCCGTCAGCTCATCCAGCCGGATATTATTGAGATAGACTGAACCCGAACTCGCCCGGTCAAGGCCCGCACAAAGCCCCAGCAAAGTTGTTTTTCCACTACCCGACGGCCCCACAATCGCAGCGGTATCGCCAGCATGAATATCAAAACTCACATCATCCAGCACCGTCAACATTTGTCCGGCACTGGCATAAGTTTTTGTAAGATTTTTTACAGATAAAATATGATTCACTTCAACTAAATTTTAATTCCCCATTAACCATTGACCATTAACCATTAACCATTATAAAGACTAAATTACTTTTTATATTTTTACAAAAAATTAATCATGAGACTCTTTTGTCTATTCTTTTCTTTTGCCTTGTTATTTGCCTGCAATTCTCCTGAAAAACAGACAGAAACAACCGATCAAAACAAACCTTCCGACACGCTTTCTGCGAACTCAACCGTACAGACGGATAAGCCTGTCATTTTATTTTTTGGCAACAGCCTTACCGCAGGTTATGGGCTCGAACTTTCACAGGCTTTCCCTGCACTGATCCAAAACCGACTGGACTCTCTTTCTCTTGATTATAAGGTAATTAATGCAGGTTTGAGCGGAGAGACGACTTCTTCCGGCAAAAACCGTGTGGACTGGTTATTAAAGCAAAAACCTGCTGTTTTTGTTTTGGAGCTCGGTGCAAATGACGGCCTGAGAGGCATCGACCCGGCAGAAACACGGCGCAATCTTCAGGAAATCATTGATAAGGTACGGACCAATGACAGCAATACTAAAATTGTGCTCTGCGGTATGATGGTTCCCCCCAATATGGGACCTGACTACGGAAAACAGTTTCAGGTGATATATCCCGAACTTGCAGAAAAAAACAACCTGGTACTGATTCCATTTTTGCTTAATGGGGTAGCCGGTGACCCAAAACTCAACCTGGGTGACGGTATTCACCCGACGGTGGAAGGGCATAAAATCGTAATGGAAAATGTCTGGGAAGTATTGTGTAAGGTTTTGGAGGCTGAGTGTTAATCAAGTTTCTCAAAAATTATTAACTTGTCCCCAAAACACACGCAAAATGAAAAATTCTCTCCATTGGCTATTATTTGCCGTTCTGTTTTTTTTAGCTTCCTGTGGTAATGAGGAAAGTTCCTCTGAAGAAGCCGCAAATGTAACCAACGACTCTCCTGATGCCGTAGAGCAAACCACAGCCCATTCCGCCACCGACAACCTCGCGATCTGCCTCTGGTCTCCTGCCGGTCTACGCGAAAAACCTGGTATGGGCAACAACAATAAATACCTCGCAAGTATCAATTTTGGAGAAATTGTTACCCTCACCGGAAACGCCGAAGAAGTGGCCAGCGAAAAACGCAACTATGTCGAAATGACCCTCTCCGATGGGAAAACAGGCTGGTCTTTTGACCACCTCTTTGCCATCAATGCCGAACGGGGTGTGGCCATCGAAGATATCGAAATTTATAAAAGACCGGATCTCACCACTTTCAATAATGAAAAATTCTCCCGTGGTGAGATCGTCGCCATCATTGCCAGCGACAAACCCGGCTGGGCTGAAGCTTTTGGTAAGGAAAAGAAAAAATCAGGCTGGATCCAAAGTGGTGATAAAATCAGCACTGACGAAGTGGATGTAACTGTTGCCATCCTCGTCGACAGGGCAATGGAAGAAAAAACACCCGAAAAACAAAAAGAAGCCCTCACCTCACTCGTTGAGAATAGTACATTCAAACAGTCTTCCCTCATATCTATGGCAGATGAAGCCCTGGCCAAAGTCTCCAACAGAGAAGAACTCCCTCCCAACCAATTGTACATCACCGCTGACGTTCTTAACGTCCGCTCTGCCCCTGATAACGGATCCGATAATATCGTCTTCAAACTGAAAGATGGCGACATCTGTACCATCCTTGAAAAAGGACAGCGGATACCCATTCGCGAAATGAATGACTATTGGTACAAAATTGAATTTGAAGGACAGGAAGGATGGGTGTACGGCTATTTCACCTCCAAAAAACTGGCGGAATAATTAGCGATTACTTGATCACTGCCCGATCTGATGCATCTACATTGTAGGGCAGGGCATTTTCTCCTTCCAAACCAAACCGCTCGCTGATTTTGCGAAGGTGATGGTCAACGCCTATTTCGGAGCCGGGAACAAAACCGGGAACGGTAATTACCTGGGCCAATACGCCTCCAACTCCGCGGTGCATTACGCCTCGTGGGATATATACCAGATCTCCAACGGCAAGTGGTGTTTCAAAAATCAGTCCTTTCGCCTGATTTTCAGTGATTTGCTCCGGGGTTTCTATCAACGACACCTGATCGCTGGTAAGTAGCTTGCCCCCGGGTAAAACCATTTGCACAAGGTAAAATTCGTCAAATCCGCCTTCTAAAGGGTGGTAATGCGAAAATGAATCCATAATCCTCACCCGATGGGCATTCAGGTTGTGATACTGATATGCGCCGACCTTTTCCAGCCAGGTAAGCAAAATGCGCCGGTAAGCATTGGTTTCTGTCGCACAACCGCCGGGCGTATCCGTGATTTTGGGGTCCCAATCTGGCCGCACAAATGAAGGAATCTCCATCGATGGCGCTTCAGGAGCTGTAAACACCAGCATATTGAGCGCACTGTCAGCGACCAGGCCTTCACCTTTGCGGAGCAAAACGATATCTCCCACCGATACCTGCGAGCTTTCCCCTGAGGTAAGGGTCACATTGGTAGTTCCGGTCTGGATAAATACGATTTGCGCCTCCTTATCTGATTTTTTGATAGTCGTTTTTCCTGACAAATAATCCAACTCGTAGCCTGGGTTTTTCATCGCAAAAATCTTGCGAATAGGCTCAATCCCCTTCTTATCCCCATCTGCGAGATGAGCAACCAAAATACCCGACGCAGGCTTATTCAGCTGCCGCGCCACAAAACCCGGAGTTGACATCATGACAAGTAAAAAGAATATGCCGATCTCGCCGGCAGTAGCTAGAGATTGAATGCGCATATCGGTGTCGTAAGTTCTCAGGGGATAAGTTACAAAATTCACGGGAGAAATGTATATTTTCTGCCTAAAGAAAGGTTATGCCTGCTAATATTCCCTTATATGAAATCCCGGAGGTACGAAAAGGCGATACTGAACGCGGATTTAAGATTTTCCAGTTGAAAGGAAAACAGCAGGAGTGGCTGTACACTTTTCCCCGCGAAACCCATATCCCCCACCGCCATCCTTTCTATGAAATCTGCTTTTTCATACAGGGCTCAGGTGATTCAGAAATGGATTTTCGCAAATCAGTGATCCAATCACCCGGGCTGCATTTCATCGGGCCGGGAAGAGTTCACCGGATCGAAGGCAGTCCCGAAAGTCTGGGGTATGTCATTGCATTTACCCGCGAATTTTTCTGCCGGGAAGAGGAAGAACGCAGACTGCTTGACGATGTCCCTTTTTTTCGCGCCAGTGCAGAAAAGCCCGCAATCATACTTTCAGAAGAGGATTTTATCTATTTCCGCTCTATCATGGGAAATATGATAAAGGATTATCTGGAAACTAATTCTCTCAAAGAATCCCTGCTCCGCGCCTGGCTGAAAATCATGCTCATTCGCAGTGCCGATATTTACCGGCAACAAACCGAGACGCCGGACACAGAGGAGGTTCGGGCTCGTTTTATCGTGGAGAAATTTCAACTGCTGCTGGAAAAACACTACCTCACCGACCATCAGGTCAGCGAATATGCCAGTCGCCTGGCGATCACACCCGACCACCTCAATCGCCTTACCAGGCAAACACTCGGGAAGAAAGCCAGCCAGATGATTCTTGACCGTATTATACTGGAAGCCAAACGGTTACTACTTTTCTCAGATCTGAATGCCAAGGAAATTGCCTATCAGCTTCAATTTACAGACCCCTCCTATTTTGGGCGGATTTTCAGGAAAAAGACCGGACACAGCCCTTCCTCCTTCAGAGCATCCATGCAGGAAAAGTACCAGCCATGACCGGAATTATTCATTTACCTGCGCTGATTTGAGTTATATATTTGCACCTTACACGATCTATCTTTCTACCCATGAATATTAATTTTTCGCTTAATGCCGCTGACCTGCGTGCAAAAATCGACCGGTTTTGGGAATTGTCAGGCAGCAAAATCCATCTGATACGCAAAGAGTACAACAGCGCCAACGGCTCACCGGTTTTTACCGCAGCCGGGAAATATACCACCCGGGGCTGGACCGAATGGACCCAGGGGTTCCAGTTTGGCTCCGAAGTGCTGCAATTTGATGCCACAGATGATACAGTTGCTCTCGAATATGGCCGCAAAGCTACCGTAGCGCTTATGGCCTCGCATGTCGGGCATTTTGGTGTTCACGATCATGGATTCAACAATGTCAGCACCTATGGCAACCTGTTGCGGCTGATGAAAGAAGGGAAAACACCTTTCAATGAATGGGAAAAACATTTCTATGAAATGGCGCTTAAACTCTCCGGCGCCGTGCAGGCACGGCGGTGGACCCCCATTAAAAATGGCGGGGGATATATGTATTCGTTCAACGGCCCGCACTCGCTGTTTGTCGATACCATCCGCACCGTAAGAGCCGTGGAAGTCAGCCACCTGCTGGGGTATGCCTTGTGGGGGGAAAATGATAAACAAACCAGCCTGCTGGAACGCGCCATTGCGCACTGTATCGCTACCGCCGATTATGCTGTTTATTATGGTACCGGTCGCGATATTTACGACGTTTGGGGACGCACCGCACATGAGAGCATTTTTAATGTCAATGACGGAAACTTCCGTTGCCCCAATTCACAACAAGGATATACGGGTTTCTCCACCTGGACCCGTGGCCTGGCATGGGCAATGGCCGGTTTTCCCGAACAACTCGAATTTATTCGCGATTTACCGCAAGATCGTCTCCTTCCTTTCGGCGGATTCGATGCTATTGAAGAAAAGTTTTTGCGGGCGGCCAAAGCCACCTGTGATTTTTTCATCGCAAATACAGCTACCGATGGCATCCCGTACTGGGATACCGGTGCACCCGGACTCGCACATATGGGCGACTATCTCTCCCGACCTGCTGATCCTTACAATGACTTCGAACCGGTAGACTCGACAGCTGCCGCCATCGGCGTTCAGGGCCTTCTGAGGCTGGGGCTTTACCTCGAAGAAAAGGGAGAGGTCGAAGCGGGCAAAAAATACTGGCAGGCAGGCCTTACATCTCTCAATACCCTGCTGGACGAACCCTACCTCAGCACTAATCCCCATCACCAGGGATTGTTGCTCCATTCGATTTATCACCGCCCCAACGGATGGGACTATGTGCCGGAAGGCAGCAAAATCCCCTGTGGTGAATCCAGCATGTGGGGGGATTATCATATCCGGGAAGTGGTGCTTTTCCTCGACAGGCTGATCAAAAACCAGCCTTACTATAACTTTTATTCTTCCGCAAAATGAGCACCCCCGATCTGAACAAACTCTGTATTCACACCATTACCACTAAACCGTGGTCGCTGGAAGAAGCTGTTGAAAACTACCTCACGGCAGGTGTATCTGGCATCAGTGTATGGCAGGATGCTGCGGCTGCTATGGGTTTTACCCGGACAGGCCAATTGCTAAAATCTGTCGGAATGCATGTGGTTTCCTACGTGCGTGGAGGCTTTTTTCCCAATACGGCTCTCAGCGAACGACAAAAGGCCATAGACAACAATCTCAAACTTCTGGATGAGGCCGCCGCAGTTGGCGCACCCATGCTGGTATTGGTTTGCGGGGCATCTCCGGGCCAGTCTCTGGAAACCTCGCGGGCGCAGATTCAGGCGGGGATTGAAGCGATTATTCCAAGGGCAGAGTCACTCGGCGTAAAACTGGCGATCGAGCCGCTTCACCCGATGTATGCAGATACAAGATCAGCGATCAATACCCTTGCTTCCGCCAATGACGTGGCGGAAGCCATCAACTCACCTTTTGCAGGAATTGCCGTCGATGTATATCATCTATGGTGGGAACCCGGACTCGAAGCGCAGATTCAGCGTTGCGGAGTCAATGAAAATCTTTTTGCCTTCCACATCTGCGACTGGAAAGTTCCGACAACGGACTTCCTCAATGACCGGGGACTCATGGGCGAAGGATGTATTCCCGTAAAAAAAATCCGCGGCTGGGTGGAAAATGCAGGATTCTCCGGCTACAATGAAGTAGAAATTTTCTCCAACCATTATTGGGCAATGGATCAACACAATTTTTTAAAAAATATCATTCACGCTTACCAAAACTATAGCTAATGAACCCTTCCCTTAAAGTCCATAAAGTAGGTATCATCATGAACGGCGTAACAGGCCGGATGGGTACCAACCAACATCTCATGCGCTCTATGGTGGAAATTATCCGCCAGGGAGGCGTATGGCTCGGTCCGGCGGAGACCATTATGCCGGTCCCTACCCTCGTAGGCAGAAATGCAGTCAAACTGGAAAAACTCTGCAAAGCGGCGGGAATCGAAAAAATGACGACCAACCTCGACGAAGCACTCGCAGATAGCAGCAACACCATTTATTTTGATGCGCAGACCACAGGACGGCGGCACTCGGCCGTAAAAAAAGCCATTGAAGCGGGCAAACATGTGTATTGCGAAAAACCGACAGGCGTCAGTACCGAAGAAGCGCTTGACCTGTATTATATGGCGAAAAAAGCTGGCGTAAAACACGGTGTTGTACAGGACAAACTCTGGCTTCCCGGCATTCTGAAACTCAAACGTCTGATCGAGTCTGGTTTTTTCGGAAAAATCTTGTCGGTAAGAGGAGAATTTGGCTACTGGGTATTTGAAGGACATTCTATTCCTGCACAAAGACCATCATGGAACTACAGAAAGGAAGACGACGGAGGAATCATCGTCGATATGCTCTGCCACTGGCGATATGTACTCGACCAGGTATTTGGCAAAGTAAAAGCGGTATCCTGTCTCGGTGCAACGCATATACCGGAGCGAATTGATGAGCAGGGCAAACCCTATGTTTGTACAGCTGATGACAGTGCCTACGCGACTTTTGAGCTGGAGAATGGGGTCATCGCCCATTTTAATTCTTCATGGACCGTACGCGTACGTCGCGACGATCTGCTCACCCTGCAGGTCGATGGAACGCATGGCTCGGCAGTAGCAGGCCTTCGCCATTGCCATATTCAGCACTACGGCAATACGCCCAAACCGGTATGGAATCCGGATATCGAGCAGCCGATCAATTTTTACAACGACTGGTCCAAAGTTCCCGACCAGGAAGTACATGACAATGCCTTTAAAGCTCAGTGGGAGTTGTTTCTCAAACATGTTGTGCGGGATGATCCGTTTCCCTGGGGTCTGCTGGAAGGAGCAAAGGGCGTACAGTTGGCAGAAAAAGGCATCGAAAGCTGGCAAAAACGCGCCTGGGTGAATTTGGAAGAATTAGCATAAACCCCAGGTTGAACCCAACAGATATGTCAAAAATTGCATTAGTAACGGGTGGAAGCCGGGGCATAGGCCTCGGCATCGCCCAATATCTTGCAGCCGAAGGCTGGGATCTGGCCATCAATGGCGTGAGGGAGGAAAGTTCGGTAACTCAGGTTCTCGAAAACCTGAGAACAACCGGGGTAAAAGTCATATATTGTCAGGGGAATGTGGGCGAAGCTGCCGACAGGAAAAATATGATGGCGAAAGTTCGCAGCGAACTGGGCGGGCTGAATATGCTGGTCAACAATGCCGGCGTTGCACCAAAGGAAAGAAAAGACATTCTTGAGACGACGGAAGAAAGTTATGACTATGTCATGGATATCAACCTCAAAGGCACTTACTTTCTTTGTCAGGCCGCTGCAAACTGGCTGGTAGAGCAGAAAATCGCAGACGCTGCCTTTTGGGGCTGCATTGTCAATGTCTCATCCATTTCTGCGACCGTGGCTTCAGTCAACCGTGGTGAATACTGCGTATCAAAAGCAGGGATGAGTATGGTTACCCAGCTATTTGCAACACGCCTCGGAGAGTACGATCTTCCGGTATATGAAGTGCGCCCCGGCGTGATCATGACCGATATGACTGGTGGGGTTAAAGAAAAATATGATAAATTGATCGCAGATGGGCTCTCCGTTCAAAAACGTTGGGGCTTTCCGGAAGATGTGGGCAAAACCGTTGCCATGCTGGCGAGGCGGGATATGCCTTTTTCAACCGGACAGGTGCTGATGGTGGATGGAGGACTTACGCTTTCCCGACTGTAAATGAACTACTTAACACGATAAATACTACTCACGATGAATAAATCTACCCTTTGGCTTTTATGTCGGATATCTGCAGTGTTGGTGTTGTTGTTTATCCTGCTGATTCCGGCAGGCAAAGTCACACCTATGCTTGCCGGCACTCCTTACGCACTGTGGACAGGACTTCTGGCCAGTGTGATACTCACGGCCCTCACCTGGTGGGGAACTCAACTTCAATCCACTGACAAAAACGACACAAAATCATGAAGTTATATGTAATCCTGATCGGCCTGCTTTACGGTGGGGCCATGATTTTCCTTTCGTTACGTGCCAGGAAAACTGTGAAGGAAGATTCCAAAGGTTACTTCTTTGCGGGTGCAGGACTGGGCACAGTTCTGGGAATGTTTACCTTCGCAGCAACCCTGTTCAGCGCGTTTACCATTCTGGGTATGCCTGACTTTTTTCGCACCCATGGCGTGGGCGCATGGATATTTCTTGCCGTAGCCGATGCCGGAATGGTTTTTGGCCTGATATGGGTAGGAAGGAAAATGAAACAAAAAGGGACGGAAGGAAAAAAATTCAGTATCACAGGCCTTATTTCTGAAAAATACCATTCTCCCTGGGCTGGATACATCACCTTTTTTGGTGCTTTCGCATTTTTACTGCCCTATGTAGCCGTACAGATACGGGGAGTTTCCATGTTTTTACAGGGAGCTTTTCCCGATGTTTTACCTTTTTGGGCATGGGCTTTGGGCATGGTGGTGATCGTCTTGTTGTATAGTGAAACCGGTGGATTAAAGGCAATTATATACAATGACACGCTTCAGGGCGTATTATTACTCATTGCTATCTGGGTCATTGGCGCCAACTGTCTGAGCATGTTGGGTGGATGGTCGAACATGTTTGAAAAGATATCGCAGACCAATGAGGCGCTTCTCTCCAACCCCGGTCCCAAAGGCTTATTTACTTTTCAGTTTATGCTGGCATCTATGCTGGCGATCATCATGATACCGTACACGCAACCGCAGGTATCTACCCGGATTCTCATCATGAAGGACAACCGGTCGCTCAACCGGATGGCGGTAGGAGTGGGAGTTTTTGCTATGCTGGTCATTTTACCCACCTTATTTGTCGGTATGTATGGGGCGGTGACATATCCGGACGCGGATACAGATACGTTTTTACGCAATGCATTGATTATCGATCAGCCAGGTTTTATCGCAGCCTTTATATTGATCGGGCTTATCGCTGCCGCGATCTCGACAGCAGATTCACAGATTTTTGCCCTGGGGTCTGAGTTAATGTCGCTTTTGAAAGGAAACGAAAAAGATCTTTTGCTTATCACCAAGGTGTTCCTGATATTTTTTGCAGGACTTGCATTTCTGCTTTCGATATTCAGCAGCAATGAACTGGTATTGCTGGCAAGAACCAGTTTTGCAGGCACTTCCCTGATGGCTCCCATGATCTTTCTTGGATTATTTTCTTCTCATAAACCCACGCTGCTCATGCCTTTTATCACATTGGGCGGTCTGGTTTTGTTTATTCTTTCTTCATTCCCCGGTATTTTTCACATGCCGTCGATGGTTGGGGGAATCAGAATGGATCTGTTTCTGTTTGGGATTCTTTCGGTGACGGGTGTTGGTTTGTATCTGGCAAAGAAGTAATCAACACTCACATAAAAAAGAATGCGGGCCTGTTTTCACAGACCCGCATTTATTTTTAATAATACTTACCAGCGATTAGCAACCTGCGCCTGGGTAGCCACAATTTTGTGGGTATCCGCCAAGGGTACGGTCAATCTGGTTTTGTGGAATCGGACGGAAGATGTGATAATCCTGAATGTTGGGTGCAGCCTGTGGGTTGTGGAGGCGAACCCTTTCAATCAGTTTACTTACACCATTGATTTTTACACGGGCAAGGTCAAACCAGCGATGCATTTCACCGTCGAGTTCTCTTGCGCGCTCATCAAGGATATAATCAATCGTCACATCGCTGGCAGAAATCATCATTTCCGCTTCTTTTCCTGGCCATGCAGCTCTTTCGCGTACCATATTAATGTCTGCAGCGGCTTCGTCAAGTTTGTTTTGCATAAAGCGGGCTTCGGCACGCATCAGGTAGGCATCAGCCAGACGCATCAACACGAGGTCTCTGGATCCGGGTTCGTGCTGACGGTCAGGACGGCGGGGATCGATAAACTTGGCCAAAGTCGGGAAAACTTTTTCGTCATAATTTTCATCACGTGTATAGACGATATAGCGGGTACGCGCTTTGCGATCTGCTGTCCAAAGATGATCTCTTCCTGGGCCGGGGATGAAGAATGCGGTATCGCCCAGTTCGTATTTCCGCTGTCCGACTTTAGACGCATCTACATAGCCATTGTCTGCATCAGCCTGCGTCCATTTTGGAATTGTGCCTGCGTTATTGGAAATCCATGCGTGTTTGTAGCTCAGATCATAACGGGCGTCAATGTCGCGGTTCCAAAGGCTAAGCGCAAAATCGGTAGGGCGGAAACGCTTCCATGGGCGGCCGTTTTCTGTATCGCGGGTCATACCGGGACGCACGTCGTATTCCATAAGAAAGTACAGGTGTCCGCGGTTTCCTTCTGTATCGATACGGGTATCAGCCAAAGCTTTGGAGTTTTGTACAGCAAAAATCACTTCGCTGTTGCGCTGGTTGTCCTGGTCCCAGAGTTTGTCGAAAGAATCGAGAAGCTCAAAACCGTAATTATTGATAACGGAAGTCATCAGTGCTTCAGCTTTCTGGAAATCTCCGGATTCTGCATAAGGCTGATAACCTCTGGTGGCATGAACCTTAGCGAGCAGGAATTCTGCTGCGGGTTTGGTCACACGACCATAATCACTCTGGGTAGCAGGAAGTACCGAAATGGCAGCTTCCAGATCGGCAACAATTGCCTTATATACTTCAGAAGCATCGGTGCGGTTGGCGACGATTTCCACGCCTTCAGTTTCTTCCAGCGTGAGGTGAATGTCTCCGTAAAATTGCACCAGGGTGAAGTAATACAGCGCTCTCAGAAAACGAACTTCGGCCAGGCGGGATGCCTTGAGCGTCTCGTCCATCTCTATGCTCTGTGAACGATTGATCGCAGCATTTGCCTGGTTGATTCCACGGTAGAAATCTCTCCAGGTATCCTGTACAAATCCCTGAGCAGGGTTTAATCCGCCATCATAAAAGTTGATAGGCTTATGGCTTCCATCGGCACCATTGGTATGAACATCTGTACCGAAAGTAGTCATGGTGAACCCTCTTTCAGGGCCCCAGAAATATTTCATTTCAGAATAAGTTGCTTTGACAGCATCTTCAAATCCCTGAGGTGTCGTGTAGTAACTACCCGCAGACACGTCGGAGATCAGTTCTTCCTTCAAAAAGTTTTCACAAGAGATGAAGGATAAACACAGAATCGCGATCGCAGAAAATTTAATAGTCGCTTTCATTTCTGTAATAATTATAAGTAGTAAGAGTTAGAATTGGAGGTTCAGGCCCAGCAATATCAGTCTGCTGGTAGGTACGTCACCGGCGTTGATGTCATTGTTATTCTCCGGGTCAAATGACTCATACTTGGAGAAGAACAGCACATTCTGTGCACTTGCATACAGGCGGAGTCTGGACATTTTCAGCTTCTCAGCAACAGCATTGGGGAATGTATATCCCAGAGATACGTTGCGAAGCTTCAGGTATGATCCGTCAAAGTAGCTACGTGTACTTCCGTCGCGGGGAAACTCCTGGTTTTCGTTTGGCCTTGGATTTTCATTGCTAGGATTGTCGATCGTCCAGTAATCTACGTCCAGGTTGTTGTAACGGGCAAACAGAGAGTTGTTGTCGTCGTGGAAACGGCTACGAATCATCTGACCTACTTTGTAGTAGAAGAAGAAGCTGAAGTCCACGCCTTTAAACTCAAACCGGTTGGTGATACCACCGTAGAAGCTGGGAACGTCTGAGCCCAAAATCACCCGGTCGGCAGGAGTAATCAGACCATCACCGTCCTGATCTTTCAGTTTGATTTCACCGGGAACTTTGTTTTCCATCGACTTGGCGAGATCTACTTCGTCTTTCTGCCAGATACCGATTTTTTCGTAGTCATAGAATACGCGGATTGGCTGACCAATGAACCAACGGTTTCCTACATCGTCAATCGGATTGCCGGCTTCATCTTGCAGGGCAAGAGATACAATTTCTTCCTTATAGCGGGAAATGTTGAAAGTAATATCCCAGCGAAGACCGTCAGGATTGTACAGGGCATTGGCATTCAGGGTAAGTTCCTGCCCTTGTGTACGGGTAGCACCGATGTTCTGAAGTACGCTGTTATAACCTGAAGTAGGAGGAAGACTGCGATTCAGGATAATGTCGGTAGTATTGGTGAGGAACCAGTCAAACGAACCGGAAATTCTGCCATCAAAAAACCCGAAGTCAAGACCTACGTCTGTAGTCGAAGAAACTTCCCAGCCGAGATCGGGGTTAGGAATCTGATTCAGACCAAAACCAAAGGCGGGTACTTCATCCCAGGAGTAAACGGTACGGCGAAGACCACCGAGTGTCTGATAAGGATCCACAGAAGTATTTCCTACGGCGCCATAAGAACCTCTCAGTTTCAGTTCGTCAACCCAGCTCACATTTTTCATAAACTCCTCGTCAACAATCCGCCATCCAAGCGAAACACCTGGGAAATAAGCCCACTTGTTGCCTTCAGCCAGACGGGAAGAACCATCTGCACGGAGGGTAAACTGCATGAGATATTTTCCGGCGATATCGTAGTTGACACGTCCCATAAAGGAAGCCAGGGCCCACTGCTCCAGGCGGCTTGCTACGGCCTGACGCACTTCTGCTACGCCCAGGTTGTAAAACAACGCTGATTCATAGGGCAGGTTGGCGACATCGATCCGGCTATAATTGTAAGTATTTTGCTGAATACTCTGGAGCGCGGTGATCTTCAGGTCGTGGATAGCGCCGATTTTTTTACTATAGGTCAACACGTTTTCCCATGTATAACCAAGGTCTATATCAGAGATAAGCGAAGCCTTTGCTGGTCCCCCTCTGTTGGTATTGGTCAGACTTCCCGAAAATATACCTCTTCTTCCGGAGCGGAAATCCGCACCGATATTGGACCGCAACGTAAGACCGTCAAACAGTTTAGCTTCGGCATATATAGAAGGGAAAACCCGGGCAAATGTGCGCTCATCGATATAAGCATTGGGCGCTACTTCATTCAGTGGGTTTGTACGGATACCATCGTTGGTAGGAAGGAAAATCAGGTTTCCGGCATCATCATATGGAACACCCAGCGGGTTGTTGGAAAGTGCTTCACCCAGCGTAGCGTCTGATCCCCAGTTTTGTACGGAGTAAGACACCAGCGTAGAAGTACCCACTCTGACCCGGTCATTGAGCGTATGGTCCAGGTTGATACGGCCTGAAAGGCGTTTGAAATCCTGGTTCACAATGATCCCCTGCTCGTCAAATACACCTACAGAGATGTTAAAAAGGGTTTTTTGTGTACCTCCGCGAAGACCCAACTGGTGATTGGTCTGATATCCGGAACCCAATATAAGATCCTGATAATCTGTACTGCGGATAGGCGTCTGAGATAAAGAAGTCTGCTCTACCGGATCGGTAAAAACAAAATTATCATCAGGAATCACCCCATTCCATGCAACCTGACCGGTTACAGGGTCTCTTCTGCGGGATTCGCGCTTCATCGCAGCAAATTCTTCCCCATTCATCATATCGACCTTATTCAGCGGGTTAGTAATCCCGTAAAAAGCGTCATAGGATAATACGGTTTTGCCGGTAGAACCCCTTTTGGTTGTGATCAGTACAACCCCGTTGGCACCACGTGAACCATAGATAGCGGTAGAAGAAGCATCTTTCAATACTTCAATCGACTCAATGTCCTGAGGGTTGATGTCGGCCATTGCATTGGTACTGCTGCTTCCCCCACTTGTACTGGTCATCGGAATACCATCAATTACATAGAGTGGATCATTGGAAGCGGTAATAGAGCGGCGACCGCGAATCTGAATAGAAGCTCCCTGTCCGGGTCTTCCACCCTGGGAGACAACATCTACCCCGGCAACCTGTCCCTGCATAGCCTGAAGAGAACTGGAGGTGGGGATACTCCCAACGGCTTTCGCATCGATGGAAGAGATAGAACCGGTAATGTTCCTCCTTTGCTGGGTTCCGTAACCAACGATTACGATTTCAGAAAGAGAAGCAACATCTTCACTCATGGATACATTAAATGTAGTCTGTTCTCCGACCTCGACTTCGACATTCGTAAATCCATAGTAAGAAAATAACAATACATCTGAAGGAGATGCACTGACCTTAAAGTTTCCATCGTTGTCTGTCAGGGCACCGCGCGCTGTCCCTTTCACAACTACAGAAACGCCGGTAAGCGGGGATCCATTGGCTTGATCCACTACCTTACCTGAAACGGAAGTTTGGGCATACAGAACTGATGTCAGACACCAGATCATTAATGCCAAACTTAGTGAGTAGCGTAGTAAATGTTTCATAGTAAAAATTAGAGTGTAGAGTAGATAAAGAATACAATAAATAATAGTCCGATAATTCTAATTTAGTAATAAAAATGGAATTGGGTATATACAAATGTAATTCTTACCCTTAAATGCTAAAAAGGAATAACATTTGTGAAAATTTGCACCTTATTTTCTTTGGGACTATAACACGGTAGGGGTGGGAAGAAAGAACCATAAAGCCGCCATTCGCTTCAAACGGGAAAGCGTTCGGGTTGGTAAGCGACAACATCACCGGAAATAAAAGGGCTGACTGCATCTTCCAGACCGGCAAGAGGGTAGTTCCTGCAGCCGTCCCGTCGCTTTTCTATATTTCATAGCCATTCTTATCGTTACATGCACTAAAATACTGCGTTCCGTTTATGTTGATAATCTCGGTGGGTGTGTCAATGCTGCCACCGGGACAAATAGCTTCCCCCAGACTAGTATTCCCCCTTGCATGTTGCGGCAGTCATGATAAAAAGAGTTAGCGGTAAAGAGGAATGATGGGTTCGTTCCAACTTTTACAAAGCTCTTTTTATGAGGCCGGAAGGACTTTACATTTTTCACCCGATACTTGCCAATTTTCACTTTTCGGGGAAATTGGGCATTTGAATCAGGAAATCTCAATTCAACGCCCCTACTTCCTGAACACCCGCTTATGCTGCGTATAGCCATCCTGGCTTACCTGAATGATATACATGCCGGAAGGTAGCGCGCCAAAGCTCAGTTCGGCTTCCATTTGCTGCGAATGTTTGATTTTGTTTTCGGTGGAAATGATTTGACCGAGGGCGTTTACCATCACGATGGATACCTTTCCCTGCCAGGGGCTATCCCACTGCATGTTCAGGACATTTTCCACCGGATTGGGATAAACAGAAAGTGATAGTCCGGGGGTAATGTGCCCGCTGATCGAAGTAGTACCTTCTACCGTTACCGTGGCCTCACAACTGCTGCTATTTCCACTGTTGTCCACCACCGTCAGGGTGACTGTCTGCACACCGATATCGGCGACCCCAAAGCTGTCCTGACTCAGCGTCAGACTGAAAATACCGCAGTTGTCCGCAGAGCCCGCATCAATCATCGAAACATCAATGACGGATGATCCTGTACTGTCCAGCGTAACCGTAATATTCTGGCAAATCACCGTTGGTGGGGTCGTATCTTCTACCACAATCTGCCGCTGGGAAAAGCTTTGGCAGATATCGCTCAGACTATAGGTGATGGTATAAATGATCCCGGGGGTAATGGAATTGATGTCCAGTTCGCCTGTTGCCGGGTTGATGCTGGCTGAGGGAGAAACGCTGAAAATCCCTCCGACCGCACCTGTAATTGTCGCGACCGGATTGGCACTTCCGGGGCAAACAGATGCGGGATATACAAAAGATACATCCGCAGTATCAGCCACATATACGCTCTGGTTGCTAAAATCAGGACAAAGACCCTGGGTCTGGTAGGTAATCAGATACGTAAGGCCTGGCGCGGTTGTAGTCAGATCCAGTATGCCGGTTGCAGGGTTAATAGTTGCGCCGTTATTTACAAAAAATGTCCCGCCATTCAACCCCGTAACTACTGCCGCCGGGTTAGCACTGTTGAAGCAAACAGAATCCACAAAGGTAAATGAGGCATCGTCAAGCGGTTGGATATGAATGGACCGATTGGACACCGCCGGACAGGGAGACCCTACTGTATAAGTAACCTGATACGTCGTGCCGGGAAGGGTGGTGGCAAGGTCCAGCTCGCCCGTGGCAGGATTGATGGAAGCTCCCTGGTCAACGGTAAAAGTACCTCCGGGGTCTCCGGTTATGTTGGCTAAGGGGTTTGCGCCAAACTGGCATGCAGTCGCGGGATAAGTAAATGAAGGGTCAGCCGTAGCAATACATCCGGTGACCAAAACCGATCCCTGATTGACATTGGGGGTTATCAGGCCTGAACCGGTTGTATATCCCAGCAGAGTTACGGAGCTATTGATAATCACCGGCGTAACACCGAAAGAGGCAGAAGATTTGACCTGAAAGGTGATTTTCATTACAACGGTCCCTGCACTTAGTGTTTTGCCTACCCCTGAAAAATCAACCCAGGTAAAAGTGGCCGCATTGAGCGGAACCAATCCCATCCCCGGAGTTCCAAAGATATTGCTGATTCCCGGTGTCGGGCTGACCAGCGATACAAAATCCAATGCTGCACTATCCCATGCAATTGTTCCCTGATAGCCTTGAATCGATAGGAAATTGGATACAGATATGGGAATCTCTACTATATCGCCGGGTCCCGCAGTATCGGTGGCCACGGTGAAGGTCAGGGTCTGCGCACGCAGACCCTGACTTATTCCTATAATCATCAAAACCAACAGAAGGGTGAATCGATAGGATTTGGTGAACATTTTTGTAATTATTAAAGATGATTTTTTTTGATTCTTACCGCATCTTCATCACCCTGATCGCTGAGACATATCCGCCTGCCTGGAGGTTGACCATATAGATGCCCTGACTGACTTCGTGTCCGCTGTCGCTGCTTCCGTTCCAGATCAGTTCGTGCTGCCCTGCGGGGTATTTGCCGCTGAAGCTTTTCACCAACTGGCCCGTTACATTGTAGATTTCAATCTGTACTTCTTCTGCCTGTCCGAGGGAGAAATTCAGGGTCGTTTCTGCCGTGAAGGGGTTGGGTACATTCTGCCCCAGACTGTAGCCTTTCAGCTCATAGGGGTCAATGCCCGTCGCCGATCCGCCTACTTCGATTTTTCCGGTAGCAATGCCGATGCCCAGCTCGGTGTCGTCATTTTTGACGCCTTTGGTCAGGGTAATTTCGGAGGTCATCTCAAAGCTCGTTTCGCTGCCCCAGGCACCCACAACCTCAAACTGCAGTTCGAAGGCTACCGTTCCGTCGCTCAGCGTTACGCCCTGTCCGGCCATGTCCACCCAGGCTGCGGTGATTCTCCCTTTGCCCGCTTCTGCCGTTCCGTACACGCCATCAAGTGCCCGTGGGGTTACGCCCCGGTAAGCCAGCACACTCGCATCCCAGTTCATCGTAAACTGATAACCCGCGATATCCGCAAAGTCTCTCACCCGTACCGGGATCGTAATCCGCTCGCCGGGAAGTACCCCTGCATCATCCATCGCAAAGTAGAAGGAGTCGGCTGGTGCTGTATGACGCAATACTGCCGGGTTCCAGCTATTGTTTACATCACCCAGCTTCACGCCGTTAAAGTCCTGTCCGGTCGCCGGAGAAGGGGAGATATACGTACGGCGGGTCTCAAACGGGAAGGGGTTCGAGGGGTTCGCAAATACATAGTCGCTCGGAATAAACGTCCAGATCGCATCTTCCACCTGCGTAACCGGGTTGGTGAAGTACTGCTTGATATTCGCAATTTTCCTGAGCACCTGAATCACGTCCAGTACGTTGATCGAGGTCGTGGCATCCACGTCTGCCGCGATCCGCTGGTAGGGGCTGGCAAAGGGCTGGATCAGCAGAATATGTTTCACGATATCCACCGCATCATTGACATCTACCCCGTTGTTGGTGGCCGCATCGTCGATCTTGTTGGCACCAATATCATTGGTGGTTCCACATGGGGTGGCCAGGAAACTGAAGGTCGAACCCGTCGTTGACAAAGGACCATCATCGCCGTTGATATCCCAGACCACGCCTGGTATCGGTGTCGAAACCGTCGCCAGCGCATAATACGCCCCACCCGACAAGCCGATCACCGGGTTGGCTACCACCGTTACTACCGCAGTATTCGAAGCCACATTGCCATTGACATCCGTTACGGTCAGGGTAACCGTTACCGGGGTACCCACATCCGTACAGTCAAACTGGTCGATGTCCAGGGTCCGCGTGGCGATGCCACACTGATCGTAGGAAACATTGTCCACATCGGCAGGCACGATGCTGGCCTGACCGTTGACATCCAGTTCGACCGTGACCGGCTGGGTCAGAACCACGGGCGCCTCATTGTCGGTGATGATCACATCAAAACTACAGTCCGTCGTATTGCCGGCCGCATCGGTGACCGTAAAAGTAACGCTCGTCGTACCGACCGGGAAAGCCGCACCCGAAGCCGGGCCGCCGGTTTGGGTTACGCTGTAGCCCGCCAGGTTGTCGTTGCCGGTCGGGGTGGTGAAAGTAACCACCGCAGTGCAGTTGCCCGGATCGTTGTTTTGGTTGATCGTCGCCGGACAGGTGATGGTCGGATCTTCGGTATCGACCGTGACACTGCTCGCATCGGTCGTGGCACTCAGCGTGCTGCTATTGCCATAGATATCTTCAATTTCAATGGAGAAAGTAACCAGCCCGTCGCCGCCGGTGGCTACCGTTTTGGTGGCCGTCCACGAAGTGCCCGAACCACTGACCGTTACGACGCCTGCGCCGCCTTCCACAATCGTTACCACGGGCGTTACCGCAGGGGCTTCCGAGGTCGTGAATACGAGCGTGATCACATCGCCCACGGTCGCCAGGGACGCCGAGTTGGCATTATTGCTCGAAATGCTCGCTGTCTGCGTCGTGGGCGCATCGGCATCGATCTGGAGGCCGCCCTGGGTAACCAGCGGCGTGGACAGGCTTGTCGCCGTCAGATCTGTGGCATAACCCAGCGGGGTTACAGACCCGTCGATCTCGATATCGGTGAAGCCGGTCGTCGCGCCGGGGGAGACTGTGAAGGTAACTTCGATGACGGTAGTGCCGTCGGCGACGGTGGCGGGCGTCAGCGTGGACTCGTACCAGACAAAGGTCAGCGCGTCGTTGGGCACACTGCCCTGACCCGGAAGGCCGAAGGAGCTCGTAGCCGGGAGGTTGAGGGCGTTGACCGAAGCCACACTCAGCACCGCAGGGTCAAAGGTGATCGTACCCTGATAGGTGCCAATGCCGGTGAAGTTATTGACCGACACCGGAACGGTGATCGTGTTGCTGGGACCTGCAGTGCCGGTGCCCACCACAAACTCCAGATCCGTCGCCGCTGGCGCGCCGGCTTTCCACAGTTCAGTGCCATTCGTTCCGTCATCGGCGCGAAAATACAGCGTGCCGTTCACATCGGTAAGATAGGCGGGATAACTATGCCCACTTCCGGGATTAATATCCTGCACCAGTACCGTCCCGGCAGCCGTACCGTCGCTTTTCCACAGTTCCTGGCCATTCGTACCGTCATTGGCACTAAAATACAGCGTGCCGTTCACATTGGTGAGATAGTAGGGATAACTATGCCCACTTCCGGGATTAATATCCTGCACCTGCACCGTGCCGGCCGCAGTACCGTCGCTTTTCCACAGTTCATTGCCATTCGTTCCGTCATGGGCACTAAAATACAGCGTGCCGTTCATATCCGTAAAGCCGTTGAGACTACTGCTCCCACTGGGATTAATATCCTTTACCAGTACCGTTCCGGCCGCCGTACCGTCGCTTTTCCACAGTTCAAAGCCATTCGTTCCGTCATTGGCCGCAAAATACAGCGTGCCGTTCACATCCGTAAGATACTGGGGACTACTGCTCCCACTGGGATTAATATCCTTTACCAGTACCGTTCCGGCAGCCGTACCGTCGCTTTTCCACAGTTCAATGCCATTCGTACCGTCAGTAGCACTAAAATACAGCGTGCCGTTCACATTCGTAAGATAGGCGAGAGAACTGCCCCCAATTCCGGGACTAATGTCCTTTACCCGTACCGTTCCAGCAGCCGTCCCGTCGCTTTTCCACAGTTCCTGGCCAGTCGTACCGTCATTGGCATTAAAATACAGCGTGCCGTTCACATTGATGAGATAGTAGGGAGAACTGTTCCCACTTCCGGGATTAATATCCTTCACTAATACCGTTCCGACCGCCGTACCGTCGCTTTTCCACAGTTCATTGCCATTCGTACCGTCATTGGCCGCAAAATACAGCGTGCCGTTCACATTGGTAAGATAGTTGGGCGAACTGCTCCCACTTCCGGGATTAATATCCTTTACCAGTACCGTGCCCGCAGCCGTACCGTCGCTTTTCCACAGTTCCTGGCCAGTCGTACCGTCAGAGGCCCGAAAATACAGCGTGCCGTTCACATTGATGAGATAGGTGGGAGAACTGCCCACACTTCCGGGATAAATATCCTTCACCCGTACCGTTCCAGCAGTCGTCCCGTCGCTTTTCCACAATTCAGTGCCATTCGTAACGTCAGTGGCCCGAAAATACAGCGTGCCATTCACATTCGTAAGATAGGCGAGAGAACTGCCCCCAATTCCGGGAACAATATCCGCAACCAGGGAGGCCTGGCCGTGAGCGTAAGGGGATAATCCGCCCAGAAACCAGGCGGAGAGCAGGGTAAAAATGAGCGATCGTGGGGAGAATAATTGCATGATAAATGGGGTTATGGATTGAAAAAAACAGGGGGTAGGTTTATTAGTCATGGGATGTATTTTTTGTGGGATCTGTTGAAGAGCTGATCTCCTGCAAGTTGGGAATTCGAACCGCCCCCCAACAGCGTAAAAATACCCGTTTGATAAAACAGGTATTTTTACGGGGGTAAGCAGGTATTTTTACCTGGTTTACTTCACCTTCATCACTCTGATCGCAGAGACATATCCGCCTGCCTGCAGGTTGACCATATAGACTCCCTGGCTGACTTCATGTCCGCTGTCGCTGCTTCCGTTCCAGATCAGTTCGTGCTGCCCGGCGGGGTATTTGCCGCTGAAGCTTTTCACCAACTGGCCCGTTACATTGTAGATTTCAATCTGCACTTCTTCGGCTTGTCCCAGGGAGAAATTCAGTGTCGTTTCTGCTGTGAAGGGGTTGGGTACATTCTGACCCAGGCTGTAGCCTTTCAGCTCATAGGGGTCAATGCCCGTAGCCGAACCACCCACTTCGATTTTCCCCGATACCATGCCGATTCCCAAATCGGTATCGTCATTTTTGACGCCTTTGGTCATCGTAATTTCGGAGGTCATCTCAAAGCTCGTCTCGCTGCCCCAGGCACCCACTACCTCAAATTCCAACTCAAAGACTACCGTTCCATCGCTCAGCGTTACGCCCTGTCCGGCCATGTCCACCCACGCGGAGGTGATTTTTCCTTTGCCCGCTTCTGCGCTTCCGTACACGCCATCGAGTGCCCGTGGGGTTACGCCCCGGTAAGCCAGCACACTGGCATCCCAGCTCATCGTAAACTGATAACCCGCGATATCCTGAAAGTCTCTCACCCGTACCGGGATCGTCATCCGCTCGCCGGGAAGTACCCCTGCATCATCCATCGCAAAGTAGAAGGAATCTGCCGGTGCCGTATGGCGCAATACCGCCGGGTTCCAGCTATTGTTTACATCACCCAGCTTCACGCCGTTAAAGTCCTGCCCCGTCGAGGGAGAAGGGGAGATATACGTCCGCCGGGTCTCAAACGGGAAGGGGTTCGAGGGGTTCGCAAATACATAGTCGCTCGGAATAAACGTCCAGATCGCATCTTCCACCTGCGTAACCGGGTTGGTGAAGTACTGCTTGATATTCGCAATTTTCCTGAGCACCTGAATCACGTCCAGTACGTTGATCGAGGTCGTGGCATCCACGTCTGCCGCGATCCGCTGGTAGGGGCTGGCAAAGGGCTGGATCAGCAGAATATGTTTCACGATATCCACCGCATCATTGACATCTACCCCGTTGTTGGTGGCCGCATCGTCGATCTTGTTGGCACCAATATCATTGGTGGTTCCACATGGGGTGGCCAGGAAACTGAAGGTCGAACCCGTCGTTGACAAAGGACCATCATCGCCGTTGATATCCCAGACCACGCCTGGTATCGGTGTCGAAACCGTCGCCAGCGCATAATACGCCCCACCCGACAAGCCGATCACCGGGTTGGCTACCACCGTTACTACCGCAGTATTCGAAGCCACATTGCCATTGACATCCGTTACGGTCAGGGTAACCGTTACCGGGGTACCCACATCCGTACAGTCAAACTGGTCGATGTCCAGGGTCCGCGTGGCGATGCCACACTGATCGTAGGAAACATTGTCCACATCGGCAGGCACGATGCTGGCCTGACCGTTGACATCCAGTTCGACCGTGACCGGCTGGGTCAGAACCACGGGCGCCTCATTGTCGGTGATGATCACATCAAAACTACAGTCCGTCGTATTGCCGGCCGCATCGGTGACCGTAAAAGTAACGCTCGTCGTACCGACCGGGAAAGCCGCACCCGAAGCCGGGCCGCCGGTTTGGGTTACGCTGTAGCCCGCCAGGTTGTCGTTGCCGGTCGGGGTGGTGAAAGTAACCACCGCAGTGCAGTTGCCCGGATCGTTGTTTTGGTTGATCGTCGCCGGACAGGTGATGGTCGGATCTTCGGTATCGACCGTGACACTGCTCGCATCGGTCGTGGCACTCAGCGTGCTGCTATTGCCATAGATATCTTCAATTTCAATGGAGAAAGTAACCAGCCCGTCGCCGCCGGTGGCTACCGTTTTGGTGGCCGTCCACGAAGTGCCCGAACCACTGACCGTTACGACGCCTGCGCCGCCTTCCACAATCGTTACCACGGGCGTTACCGCAGGGGCTTCCGAGGTCGTGAATACGAGCGTGATCACATCGCCCACGGTCGCCAGGGACGCCGAGTTGGCATTATTGCTCGAAATGCTCGCTGTCTGCGTCGTGGGCGCATCGGCATCGATCTGGAGGCCGCCCTGGGTAACCAGCGGCGTGGACAGGCTTGTCGCCGTCAGATCTGTGGCATAACCCAGCGGGGTTACAGACCCGTCGATCTCGATATCGGTGAAGCCGGTCGTCGCGCCGGGGGAGACTGTGAAGGTAACTTCGATGACGGTAGTGCCGTCGGCGACGGTGGCGGGCGTCAGCGTGGACTCGTACCAGACAAAGGTCAGCGCGTCGTTGGGCACACTGCCCTGACCCGGAAGGCCGAAGGAGCTCGTAGCCGGGAGGTTGAGGGCGTTGACCGAAGCCACACTCAGCACCGCAGGGTCAAAGGTGATCGTACCCTGATAGGTGCCAATGCCGGTGAAGTTATTGACCGACACCGGAACGGTGATCGTGTTGCTGGGACCTGCAGTGCCGGTGCCCACCACAAACTCCAGATCCGTCGCCGCTGGCGCGCCGGCTTTCCACAGTTCAGTGCCATTCGTTCCGTCATCGGCGCGAAAATACAGCGTGCCGTTCACATCGGTAAGATAGGCGGGATAACTATGCCCACTTCCGGGATTAATATCCTGCACCAGTACCGTCCCGGCAGCCGTACCGTCGCTTTTCCACAGTTCCTGGCCATTCGTACCGTCATTGGCACTAAAATACAGCGTGCCGTTCACATTGGTGAGATAGTAGGGATAACTATGCCCACTTCCGGGATTAATATCCTGCACCTGCACCGTGCCGGCCGCAGTACCGTCGCTTTTCCACAGTTCATTGCCATTCGTTCCGTCATGGGCACTAAAATACAGCGTGCCGTTCATATCCGTAAAGCCGTTGAGACTACTGCTCCCACTGGGATTAATATCCTTTACCAGTACCGTTCCGGCCGCCGTACCGTCGCTTTTCCACAGTTCAAAGCCATTCGTTCCGTCATTGGCCGCAAAATACAGCGTGCCGTTCACATCCGTAAGATACTGGGGACTACTGCTCCCACTGGGATTAATATCCTTTACCAGTACCGTTCCGGCAGCCGTACCGTCGCTTTTCCACAGTTCAATGCCATTCGTACCGTCAGTAGCACTAAAATACAGCGTGCCGTTCACATTCGTAAGATAGGCGAGAGAACTGCCCCCAATTCCGGGACTAATGTCCTTTACCCGTACCGTTCCAGCAGCCGTCCCGTCGCTTTTCCACAGTTCCTGGCCAGTCGTACCGTCATTGGCATTAAAATACAGCGTGCCGTTCACATTGATGAGATAGTAGGGAGAACTGTTCCCACTTCCGGGATTAATATCCTTCACTAATACCGTTCCGACCGCCGTACCGTCGCTTTTCCACAGTTCATTGCCATTCGTACCGTCATTGGCCGCAAAATACAGCGTGCCGTTCACATTGGTAAGATAGTTGGGCGAACTGCTCCCACTTCCGGGATTAATATCCTTTACCAGTACCGTGCCCGCAGCCGTACCGTCGCTTTTCCACAGTTCCTGGCCAGTCGTACCGTCAGAGGCCCGAAAATACAGCGTGCCGTTCACATTGATGAGATAGGTGGGAGAACTGCCCACACTTCCGGGATAAATATCCTTCACCCGTACCGTTCCAGCAGTCGTCCCGTCGCTTTTCCACAATTCAGTGCCATTCGTAACGTCAGTGGCCCGAAAATACAGCGTGCCATTCACATTCGTAAGATAGGCGAGAGAACTGCCCCCAATTCCGGGAACAATATCCGCAACCAGGGAGGCCTGGCCGTGAGCGTAAGGGGATAATCCGCCCAGAAACCAGGCGGAGAGCAGGGTAAAAATGAGCGATCGTGGGGAGAATAATTGCATGATAAATGGGGTTATGGATTGAAAAAAACAGGGGGTAGGTTTATTAGTCATGGGATGTATTTTTTGTGGGATCTGTTGAAGCGCTGATCTCCTGCAAGTTGGGAATTCGAACCGCCCCCCAACAGCGTAAAAATACCCGTTTGATAAAACAGGTATTTTTACGGGGGTAAGCAGGTATTTTTACCTGGTTGCAGGTTTTGGGTCTTTTAGGCGATGCCGGAAGGGAACTTTATTTAGCCAAAATTTGGCATTTTATACAAAAAAATACGAAAATCTGTTCCTCCCGCATGGCCGAAAGTACGGGTTCATGATGGCTGCGGAGATTTTTCTCTGGCAGCGATTGGGGTTTAATGAAACAGACTATGGATACAGCCCAACTTTTATCAGCAAAGCTCTTTCTATGATACTATCGGGATGATTTATCCCCAGTATTTTAAGCGTAGCTTAACATACTCTCTCGAAGATTTTAAGGAATTACAAAGTAAGAGATGTCTCTACTTTGTAATTTGGTATTCCTTGTTTGTCATTCCTGATTGGGCATTCCTGATTGGGCATTCCTTGCAGCGGAGAGGGAGGGATTCGAATGCCGAAAGGCATCTACGATACCGAAAGGCATCTTCGATACCAAAAGGTATCTCCGACCCCCGGTGCCTTTTGCTTGAATGAAAAAAAAATTCCCGATCCTTGGGGGATCGGGAACCTTAGATTTGCTTGCGGAGAGGGAGGGATTCGAACCCCCGGTGCCTTGCGGCACAACGGTTTTCAAGACCGCCGCATTCGACCACTCTGCCACCTCTCCTTTTTGCGTGGGCAAATGTACGACAGATTTTTTATTGGTACAACTCTGAATAGTATTCTTCCAGCATTCTTTTTACGGCAAACTGCTCATATGTGTCCAGAATACTCGCACGCATCATGTTTTTCCATCCTTCGGGGTTGTCATAATACGTCGGTATTACTTCTTCAGTCAATACTTTGTACAATCCCTTGCGGTCATGGGCATCGAGAATCGCCTCATCTTCATGCTCAAACCCGTCGCCAAACTGCCAGCCATTGACCCCATGTTTGCAGGCTTCCGGCCACCAGCCGTCGAGAATGCTGCAATTCAACACGCCGTTCATCGAGGCTTTCATCCCCGATGTACCGCTCGCTTCCTTCGGCCTGCGGGGATTGTTGAGCCAGATGTCAGAACCGCGTGTCAGCATCGTGCCGATCTCCATATCGTAATTTTCCAAAAATATCACCGACTGCGGCCACCGTCTGGTCATCTCTACCAGTTCTGCGACAATCGCCTTACCGCCATCGTCCAGAGGATGCGCTCTGCCCGAAAAAATGATCTGAACCCGCCCGGAATCCAGCAATGGTTCAATGATCTCCGGCTCTGAGAAGATCAGATTGCTCCGCTTATAAGGCACCGCCCGGCGTGAAAAGCCGATGATGAGTTTATTTTCATCCAACGTTACGCCGTTTCGCTCAGCGACAAAATTGATCAGATTTCGTTTGTTGGCCTGATGCGGCGCCCACACATCTCCGCCCGATACGGCTGCGTCAATCATCGCCGGATCAACCCACGTCGGCAAGTGAATGGCGTTGGTAATGGCCTTGATTTTGGAACGCCCGCTTACGCCTTTCCACATTTTATTAGCGGTTTTTCCGTGCAGCTGCGCCACGGCATTGGAGATGCGCGACAACCGCAGTGCCCCCACCGTCATGTTAAAGGGGTCTCCTCCCAGCTGTTTCAACTGACGGGCGGTGAGGCTCAGGTTTGCGCCCATATAAGTCAGCCGGCTGATCGGATGAGACTCATTTCCCTGGACTACCGGTGTATGTGTGGTAAATACCACTTCTTTACGACTGGCTTCTCTTGCGTCCAGATAAGACATTCCGGCTTCCATTTTTTCGCGTATCAGTTCAAATCCGGCAAACAGCGCGTGGCCTTCATTAAAATGATACACATCTATCTCAATCCCCAACTTGCGCAGGGCACGCACGCCGGCAATTCCCAGCACCATTTCCTGGGCGATCCGCTCTTCGCCAAACCATCCATACAGCTGCCCGGTGATCCAGGCATCTTCGTTGCCGGGGATATCGGTATCGAGGAGATACAGCGGAGCATTGCCGAAAGCTTCCGTTTTCCAGACCTTACATTTTACTTCGCGGCCACGGATTTCAACAGAAACTTCTACGCCAGTATCTTCCAGAAAATCATGCGTGTAATTGTGATAGGTATCATACGGTTGCCCGGATTTGTCGATCAACTGATCGGTATAACCCTGTTTCCAACGGATTCCTATGCCTACGATAGGAAATTCGTGATCATGCGCACCCTTGAGATAATCTCCGGCAAGAATGCCCAGGCCGCCAGCATACAGTTTGAAATCGCTTTGGAGCGCATACTCCATACAAAAATAAGCAACCCTTGGAAGGGTTTGTTGATCATTTTTCGACATAACCATTACTTAAAATCCATACAATAAAAAGAGGCTATCTCTACAATTGAGACAGCCTCTAATTTCAACATATTTTTTTATCAATTAAGATCTTTCGTCATAGATATCTACACCCTTATATTGTTTGGCGTCAAATTCAAACTCCATATCGCCAAAACCCACATTCGTTTTAATATCCAGAAATTCGTAGATCGTCTGAGTCTGCTTGCGGTCGACCAACACTACTTTTTCGAGGAATTTGGTCTTTTTGTTGATCCAGACATAAGCCTGGTTGTAATCCAGCTCATCGCTCTGGACCGCCATAAAAATCTTGTGGCAGGCAACCCCGTGTACTTCTACTTCACCGTCATAGCGGGATTTGGTACTCGACTCATAGATTTTAAAAATGCTTTCCACATTCACCCCTTCGTCTTCTGTATAAGACATGATGTTTACTTCATTTACTTCGGGAAGATAAATCCAGAGGGTTTTTCCATTACAGAAAATCTTCTGATCTTCCAGAGAAATTACATACTTGCCTTTTTTGTATTTGATGTTTCCGGCTTTTGCTACCGGACGCATGTTGGGATTGCTGATGGAATATTTAAACCCGGCGGAAAAATCGCCAAGAGATTCCAGCATGGCCTTTGATTCACTAAGTACTCCCTGGGAAATGTCAGTGTTAACGGAGAATCCCGTGAGTCCCAGATACATGGCCAAAATCAGGGGAATAACAAAACCAAAAATTTTCATTCTATGTAAGTTTGTTGATTTAAAGCTTATTTTTAATCACCTGTAATATTGCTCAAATACCGTTCCAACTCTGCTTCATCCGTGATTAAAACGTCACGTGCTTTACTGCCGGAATGCGGGCCGACAATACCTGCGCGTTCCAACTGGTCGATAATTCTTCCGGCCCGGTTATAACCGAGTTTCATTTTACGTTGAATCAACGATGCTGAGCCTATTTGATAGCGCACAATCATTCTTGCGGCTTCTTCAAATTTTGAGTCTTTCTCAAATGGTTCGTCCTCTCCATCATCGTCCTCATCGTCTGAAGGCGTTTCCGGGAGGAAATAGGGCTCAGGAAACCCTCGTTGTTTGGCAATATGATCGACCACTCTTTCAACCTCGGGTGTATCAATAAATGCATTCTGTATTCTAATCAGGTCACTCCCTGTAGACAGGAGCAAATCTCCGCGCCCAACCAGCTGGTCTGCGCCATTGGCATCGAGAATCGTGCGGGAATCTACTTTGGATATTACCCGGTATGACATCCGGGCGGGGAAGTTGGCTTTGATAATACCGGTAATGACGTTCACCGAAGGGCGTTGCGTAGCCACCACCAGGTGAATGCCCACCGCACGGGCCAGCTGTGCCAGACGGGCAATCGGCATTTCCACTTCTTTTCCGGCGACCATCATCATATCCGCCAACTCATCCACAATCAGGACGATATAGGGCAAAAACATATGGCCTTTTCGCGGATTGAGTTTCCGGCTGGTAAATTTGGTATTATATTCTTTCAGGTTGCGCACACGTGCCTTTTTGAGCAGGTCATAACGCATGTCCATTTCGATACAGAGGCTTTTCAGCACATTGACGGCATCTCTGACATCTGTGATAATCGGATCGTCTCCCTGCTCTGGCAATTGAGCAAGAAAGTGGTTTCTGAGTGCCTGATACAGGTTCATTTCCACTTTTTTCGGGTCAATGAGAATAAACTTGACCTCCGCCGGATGTTTTTTATAGAGCAGGGATGTGATGACTGTATTAAGGCCGACTGATTTGCCCTGACCTGTAGCCCCCGCAATCAACAGGTGGGGCATTTTGTTGAGGTCAGCAACAAAAACTTCGTTGGAAATGGTACGCCCAATCGCAATGGGAAGCTCGGCTTTGGAGTTGAGAAACTTCTGCGTGGACATGACCCCGCGCAGGGAAACTACTTCGGGATTTGAGTTTGGCACCTCAATGCCTATGGTCCCCTGCCCTGGCATTGGGGCGATAATACGAATCCCCAGCGCTGCAAGACTGAGCGCAATATCATCCTCCAGATTCCGGATTTTGGAAATCCGCACGCCCGCAGCAGGGACAATTTCATACAGCGTTACGGTCGGACCGATCGTGGCTTTGATGTGATCGATTTTTATCCCGTAATCCCCCAGGGTTTTGACAATTTTATTTTTGTTGATCTCCAGTTCTTCGCGATTGACCTCCCGCCCTTTTCCGGACCCGTGGTCTTCCAACAGTTCAAATGGCGGTGGGATATAATCGGAGAGTTCCCGGGTAGGGTCGTAAAATTCTTCTTCCAGCAAGTCATCTGCATTGTCCACTTCGAGATCTTCCTCAGGAATGATCTTTTCGATCCGCTCTTCATCACCCGCAACCATACCGATATTATCATCACCAATTTGCTCTAAGTTGCGGGAATTGGGCACGGTAAATTTCGGTTCTTCTTTTGTCTCAACAATCGTAAACTCCAGCTGAGGTGTACCGCTGACAGATCGGGATTTTTCCTTGATTTCATCATCAGTAGGCACCGAAAGTTCAAACCGGACGCCATCACCCGGTGTGGGTTTGGTTTCCTGTAGGGGTTTCACCTCCGGTTTGGTATTGACGATTTCCACAGATACCTGCCTTTCTTCTGTTTTATTGGGCTCGGTGGGACGGTTCTTTTTGATGCTTTGATTAATCCCTGTCTGCACTTTCTGAATAGGCACCCGCAGATTTGTCGAAGATACCGCAGCGCGAAGCGTTTCTATCAATTGAGAAGCCCTAACTTCTGCATTAAAGTTGATCACGATAAATACGATCAGAGCAAACAGCAGCAAAAAGGCCATTCCGACCCGACCGACATAGCGAAACACAAAGTGATTGATATAGTAACCAAAGCCTCCACCCAGATCATAAGTGGAAGAATTCATCAGAATTTCGATGTAGGAAAAAAATACAGAGCCAAACAGTACGATAAACAACACGTACTTCAGGATTTTTTTGGCGTATTCATAAAAATCATTTTCCAGGAATACGAGTCCGACGATTACCCCGTAGATCAGCAGCACAAAACTGAAAATACCAAAACCCCTCCGAACGATGAAGTCTGAAAGTTTTGCCCCGACAAATCCCAGCCAGTTGTTCACTTCTGCTGCGGCTTCAATTCCCGCTTCGGTAGCCGATTGATCGCCATTGCCGGTAAAAAAGTAGGAGATACAGGCGAGAATAGATATCAGGCAGAAAAACAGGAGTGACCATGCAAAAATCTTTCTATTCTGATCCCGGTTGGGAGGATTCGTTTTAAAAGCTTCGGCAATGGCAAGAAAAGACGAAATCGGCCCGGAAGGCTTATTTTTGTCGGTTTGCTTTTTTCTACGGGTGGATGTTTGCTTTGCCATTAAGGTAATAATGTAAATAACGCCCCGGAAGATATTGATTCAGAGAACCTTAATTAATTTCCCAAATATACCCATTTTTCAAACAGGAATCAATTTCATCCTACAAACTTCCGGATAAAAACGTACAATCACCGGTGAATCATAAATTTTTGCGTATGGATTCCCTTCGTAGAAACCCATCGGAAAAAATATACACCGGGCACAAAACTACGAACTCCGATCGTCTGATTAAAATGACCGGGAATCAGTTTTGTTTCTTTCTGGTACACCGATTTTCCTAAAAGATCGGTGATTTCTATAAAGACTTCCTCTGTACCAAAAAGTTCGCCTTCAACATGAATTTCTTCGCTGGCAGGATTGGGGTATAGCCGGAAATCCGCTAAAATACCGGCCAGCGGATCAATGGCAGACAGGATGGCACGTATCGTAGCTGAAGGTTCTGATTGACATCCGGTCAGCGTATCTTCCGCTACGGCATAGTAGTTTCCTGACCCTGAAGGCATCCACGAAGTGCCTGTACCGGCTGGTGTGCCATTCGCATTATACCAACTGTAGGTATAATTGGGATTGGGAGAAGCTATGGTCATGGTAAAACTTCCGTCAAAAGCAATGCTGGGTGCACCGACTGACACAGTCTGCACAGTAAATACTGCGCTGGAAGCTGCACAAAGGGTATTTCTGTCAATCACCTCTGCATAGTAGTTGCCGGCAGCACCGGCCATCAGAGCAGAATCTTTCGCGCCCGCAACGGGGTTTCCATCAAAATACCATTGAACCGAATCCGTCGTGTTGACAGATAGCCGCAGCGAATCACCCAGACAAATACGGTTTGTATCAGCCTGAATAGCCGGAATTGCCGGAAGCGAATCGACGTGAATCGTATCTGTACAAGTAATCACCTGCACGGGGTGATCGATGGTAAATTTCACTCGCAACCCACTGTTTACCACAGTAACAACCCCAGCGTTTAGCGGTGGCACCGTCAGAAAAACAGAAGCGCCGGAGCCACCCGAATTTGTAGCACAGCCATCGTCATTTCCTATTTGGTCATAATCCCAAACCTGAAATTCATATACTCCCGTATCGAGTTGTATATTGGCAATTCCGGTATTCAGCGGAAGATTGGCACTGCCATTGGTGATCGGGTTTGCAGAAGTATTGATCAATTCGTTTCCTGCAGGGTCTTTCAAAATCCAGTAAAGGTCCCCGGCATCCAGCAGATCATTGCAATTGGTAGAATCGATAACTACACTATTGAGAAAATAGCCCGTAGTATCTACAGTAGCCTGATAATGTAAAATATAATCTCCGCCTTCCCCTAAAACCTGCGGGAACGGATCTTCGTCAGACGTAGTGTAAACCGGCCCACCCGGCCCTGTAAGGCTCCACGAATAAGAAAAACCAGGTTTACCGTTACTGGGGATATTATTGGCAATATCCAGCACAGCTGGCTCACAGAAGGAACTGAGGTTATAGGTATAGCAGTCTCCGATAAACGGGCACGGCCCTACTTTCAGCGAGGCAGCATAAGTCCCTGGCTGATCTGCAGGGTTATTAAAAATAATGACATTGGCAGTAATGTAAACGACGATGGGGAAAAAACCCGGAGTGGTAGGCGTCCCGAATATTCTGATACAACCCAACGTATCTACATTTGCACTGTCAGGGTGTACGTAATACACACAAGAATCCAGATTACACTGCCAGGAAAGTCCCTGAGGCAAACCTGCTATACTGTCAATGCTAAAATAATTAAAGGGGAATGTCAGATTCTGCCCGGCAAAATTTACCGTTGTGTCTCTGGGCAGAAAAAAGGTGATATCCATTTCATAAAACTCGCACCCATCTGCATCATTGAGTACGGGGGGGTAAATACCGGGTACAGCCGGGACACCGGAATCAATCACACATTGTGCAAAAAGTGAATGGCTCCAGCCGGAAAGCAACACTATACAGGCGATCGTGGCGAGCAGTGGATGATGGATATTTTTCATAGGGGTTATACAACTACGAATGAACAATAGCTTCTAGTATATTCCGTACAAAACCCGGACCTTCATAAATAAACCCTGAATATAGTTGAATGAGGCTGGCCCCGTCAGAGAGCCGTTCTTTTGCCTGTGTGGGATTCATAATACCCCCGACACCAATCAGAGGAATTGTCCCTCTGGTTTTGGCATGCAGATAACGGGTAATGTCTCCGGCTCTTGCCGTAAGTGGTGCACCGCTAAGTCCGCCATTACCAATTTGCTGCAGTATGGGTTCTGGGGTAATGAGCCCCTCCCTGCTAATGGTTGTATTCGTAGCGATCAGCCCGTCTAGCCGGGTGGCAGCTGCAACTTCGATCACATCATTGAGTTGCTCATCGCTGAGGTCCGGGGCAATTTTGAGCAAAAGCGGGCGGGAAGTATTACGGGCGTAATTGTTTTCCTGAATGGTCCCCAGCAACCGGGTAAGCGGCTCTTTTTCCTGAAGGCTTCGCAAACCGGGAGTATTGGGCGAACTTACATTTACCACGAAATAATCCACGTAATCAAACAGTTGTTCGAAACAATAGAGATAGTCATCTACCGCATTTTCATTGGGAGTATCTTTGTTTTTCCCAATATTGGCACCGATAATCAGGTCGCCTTTATCGAGTTTACTCAGGCGTTTTGCCATTGCCGCAACACCTGCATTGTTGAACCCCATGCGGTTGATGATGGCCTGGTCTGCCGGCAGTCTAAAAAGCCGCTGCCGGGGATTGCCTGGCTGGGGTCTTGGGGTGACTGTTCCGAGCTCGGCAAAACCAAAACCCAAATGTTTCCAAAGGTCGGCCAGTACCCCATCTTTATCAAACCCGGCGGCAAGTCCTACAGGGTTTTTAAATGTTAATCCCCAGAGTTTTTTCTCCAGCCGTTGATCCTGAAGGTTGAACTTAAAGTCAAAGGCAAAACCTGCCAGCGGCAGAGAGAGTACTCCCCGCAACATTCGCAAGGTAGCGTGGTGAATCCGTTCCGGATCAAACTGAAAAAGTAAAGGCCGGATAATTTGACGATACATAAACTATTACTGCGCAGCTTCGGCTTCGAGGGTGATGGTTCTTTCTACAGGATTGTAAGGACTAGGCACGAGATTACCTGCGGCATCCAGAAGTTCGAGCTTTATGGTAACTTCACCAGGAGTCAACCCGCTCATAACATAAGGCACCCATTCTGTAAGCATAAAGGTTTCACCGTTGATTGTAGCGCGTACTTTATAGCCATCTGGTGAAAGTGTAACATTAGCAAGGAAAAAATCAAGCAGTACATTTTTGATTTCTTCGCCTTTGTAAACCCCTTTTGGCCGGCTATAAAACATATGCGGAGCAGAAAGGTCAGGTTTTTCACCGGAAAATGCGCCTACCTGAAATTGCTCCAGATAATACGATACGGCGCCCGGTCCTGTATTTTTTACACTTTCGTGATAGGAGCGGGAAAGAAAAGCCAGAATCACATGATTTCCTTCGGAAAGCGTATCCGTCGAAAAAACAGGCTCATAATGAGCGGAGTACGGTTTGTTGTCAACAATCAGGTGAACATGCTGCCCTTTTCCGGAATTGGCAAGCCCGAGGCCGGCAATCGCAGGCGTCTGAGCGCCCAACTCATAATTCTGAACCTCAAAGTTGAAATTAACCTTTGCATCGTCGGTCAGTTCGGAAGAAATCAGGGACAGATTCGCCGTTGCATAAGGCGTGGAACCTTCCAGCGGAGAAAGGCTAATCTTGTTTTCGCCGGCCATTGAATCCCCTTCGGCAGCATTGGAATCTTTTTCTGAACCGCAGGCAAAAAACAGGCCTGTCATCAGAATAATCAGCAGCAGATTAAATTTTTTCATAACAAAATTATGTATTGAAAAGTGAATGTTTGTAATAATCAGGATACGGCCCCAAGATAGTCAACGATAAAATGAATTAATAACTTTTGTGAAACTTGTCAGGTTTTTCGTATTTTCTCGGACTATGAATCGCCTAAAACACATCCTCTGCCCGGTGGACTTTTCCGAGGCCTCCTATCAGGCTATCGAGAAGGCCAGTTTTTTTGCCCAGCTTTTCCAGGCTGACCTGACCCTGCTACACGTTATCAATGTTTTACCGCAGTCCTTTGGTGTCGTTTTTGGTCTCGATATCAACTCCAATAATATGGTTGAGAAAGCGACTGAGAATGCACGAACATTGTTGCGCGAAGCCAAAAAGAACTATGTACCCTATGCGGTTACCTGCAAATCCAGTATTCGGGTGGGAAACCACGCCGAGCAGATTTTGCTTGAGGCTGATGAAATCAGTGCGGACCTGATTGTGCTCAATCTGCCCGAAATGGCTTCTTCGGATGCTTCAGGAAAGGCCTCATACACCGATCATCTGGTGCTTCATGCCGATTGCCCGGTGATGACCTTCCGCGCCAACAAACCCGACGGGATTGAAGCGAGGAAAGGGTTCAGGAAAATTCTCATTCCAGTGAACCGAAATTCGCCATTAGCGGAAATCTATCGTTACCTGGATCAATATCTGTCATTTATGGCTCCGGAAATCACGCTGTTTTCTGTGCTTCCACCTGACGCTTCTGATTTGAGGAAAAACGACTATAAGCTATTTCACCAGATGACTACCAAAGAATGGGTAGGGAAAGGGCTTGGCAAAATCACGGCAGTGATACAGGAAGGTACTGATGCCCGTCAGGGCATACGACAGTATGCACTATCTCACGGGTATGACCTGCTGCTTTTATATACAAATGTAAGGGAAGGCCATTATGCAGAAGATGAAAACGGCGTAGCCAATCTGGTCAATCACGCATCAGTACCCGTGATCACCCTGCGTACGGGCAAAACCACTTCTTCCGCATAAGCGCTAATCGATCCATTTGATATCGCAGCCCCTCAACGGGACGACAGATACGGCAGGTTTTTTACCTGCCAAAAGGCTATCTATGGCGTTGACGAGATACGGCTCTTTTACAAACGCTGTATCCAGTGGATTGTCGTCGATTTGTCCACGATACACGATTTCGTAGTATTTTTCCCGGGAAACCAGAATCACCGCTTCGGGGTTTTTGGTAGCGTGAAACATCTTGGCGACCTTTTGGTCGCTGTCTTTCAGGTAAGGAAAGGGAAAAGCGGTGATTGTCTGCATTCGCGAAGCCGAATCACGCCCATTCATACTGGGGTCGTTGCTATTGATCGCAATAAAGCTGACGCCCTTATCCTTATAGTTATGATAAAATTTAACCAGACGCTCCTCATATTGGGTTGCCCAAGAGCAATGAGAGCTGGTAAATACTACGACTGTAAGCTTTTTGCCGGCCATTGAATCCAGCAAAAAGGATTTACCGCTGGCATTCTCAAGCGAAAAACGGGATATCTTTATCTGATCCTGCGCAAAGAGGGGTTTGCTAAAGGCAAACAGACCAATGATAAACCCCAGAAAGGTTACATACACAAACTTACTCATAGGTTTAATTCATTGAAAATAAAAACTCCGGTGTTTGGAAATCAACATACGCAATTCCATCGGGTCAGTCATCCCGGTTACTTCCACAAGGTGTCCCTGATTGGTAAAAAGCAGGTTCACGGGAAAGTGATCATGCCAGTCAGGATTAAAATTTCGGACGAATGAGGCTGCGGTATCTGCGTTCATGTGTAAATAAGTGCTATTGCCTTTATTTTTGCGCCAAAACTTTGGCGCATTTTGTTGAAAGGAAGCAAAATCTTCTACCGAAATAAATATCACTGTTACGGATTCAGCAAGGTTTTTATTTAACTGAACCAAACCAGGTATTTCTTTAACGCAAGTTTCGGACTGTGTAGTATAAAAATTGAGGAGGACGTACGGTCTTTCAGATTTGGAAATCAGAGACAAGGTACCTGTTGGGTCAATGCCCTGCACGGGGTTGCCTTTCTCCTGCTTCGAGGGATGGCAGGCAGTCGCAAACGTAAGTAAGCAAAAACTCAGAATGAATGGTGTAGTGTACCTCATACTGTTTGTGCAAATCACCTTTGTTTACGTCAACGGGCAGGATACCGTTTTGTCCGGGCAAAAAATTACTGAAATCAATCTGAATATTATGTTTAAAGGCAATTCCCCGGCCGAATAACTTATACACCGTTTCCTTCACACTCCAGATCAGCAGGAATATCTCCATTTTTTCATGGGAGTTGTAAAATTCAAGTTCAGGTTCTCCCATAAAAAGAAAGCGGGTATTGCGGTTTCTTTTATGGGCCATAAATTCTATATCAATCCCGACCTCACCAAAGAGGGAAGCAATCGCAGCGGAATAGTGGGTAGAATGCGTATAGGAAATATTATGGGAGTTATTGGTAAGGTATGGTTTTCCGTTTTCGCCATTGAGTGATTCGACCCGCATGTTGTTGGCAATCTTCAGAATCTCTTTCATACACAGGCGGCTGGACAGCCACTCTAGTCTTTTTTGGGGATGTTTAATTTCTGCAAGGCGAGCCCATTCGTTTTCATAGAGCTTAATTCGCTCCAGAAAGTAAATCTCCGGTTCTTCTATTTTCCAGACACCCAGCGAAACGCCGGGAATTGTATTTTCAAGACGAATAAAAGGCATGTGGTTAGATTTCCATTCCAGATATGAATGTAGCAAATAAAATCAGTTCTGACAACGAAAAAACAGCCGCCCTAACATGTAAGGCGGCTGCAAAAATATCTGCAAAATGAGAATAAAAATCCTTAAGAGCCTGTCAGGCAGGCCTGTACAGTCTTATTCTTAGGAAATGTAGTATTCGTAAAATGGCTGTTAGTTATTCAAAAACGTAGTCTTTCCCTGCTTTTCCAGGTAGCGATTGGCCTCGTCAATGGTAACTCTTACGCCGTCGATATAAGGAACAACCCAGGCATCTTTCATGCCCATTTTGCGGAGCTCATCGCGGAAAGATTGTGCTTCGTCATATATCCGGAAACTTCCGATCACATATTTGTTGAAGCCGTCGGCACGTTCGGCGACAAAATCTGCAGCCTGGTCAGGCGGGTTATTCATTTCATAAAATACATATGCACCTATCTGCACACGAAACGAAAGACCGGCCTGAATGCCCATGTCATTGACCGTTTTTTGTGCATTATAGGCTTTTTCAAGCTTTTCTTTTTGACTACGCTGCGCCTGAAGTTCCCCTTCCATCTGAATCAATGCCCAGCGAAGGCTGTCGACAAGGTCAGCATTCCCGGTTGCAGGGCCTTTTTTCATCAGCTCCTTATTACGGGCTTTCAGATCTTTGATCTGCTCCTGGTAGTTTTCAAACTCAGCTTTGAGAGACAAGGGATTTTTGGTGTACATCTTGGCCTTGTCCTTCCAGAACTTCTTCTCATCTTTTGGTTCCTGGGCATAAGCAGTGGTAATCATAGAAAACAGGGCAAGCATGGAAAACATAAAGACCGACAAATACCTCATTTTGCAAAAATTCTTATTAGTAATTATTCAAAAGTAAAAAATGTTCATACGAACTAAAACCCCTGGTCAGAGTTTTGAACGCCCGAATAGGTTAGAATATTTGAATAAGTGATGTTCAAACTGAACAATACCCCTTATTCAAAGCTCTGACAATATCCGTGCCTCCAAAAAAAAATTACCTTAAAGAATAACATCAGGATAAGTAAGGTTTTCAGCTAAAATGTTTTTTAAACAGACATTTTCCACTCCGGATTTTTATTATCACAACTTCTGTGCCGTTTGAAAAATACGGTTGGATTTGGCCGGCAGTCACATTAATTTTGCCCCTCAGATAATTGATTTTTTATTTATAAACTATAAAAGTTATTCCATGTCAAAAGTAACCGTTATAGGTGCAGGTAATGTGGGTTCAACCTGTGCTGAATGTGTAGCAAGGGCAGAAGTAGCCAACGAAGTGGTCCTGCTCGATATCAAAGAAAACCTCGCGGAAGGTAAAGCCCTCGACCAGTGGCAGACTGCTGCCGTCAATTATTTTGACACCCGCATCACCGGCGCAACCAATGACTACGCGGCAACTGCTGGTTCTGACGTCGTTGTGATCACTTCTGGTATCCCCCGCAAACCCGGTATGAGCCGTGATGATCTGATCTCGACCAATGCTGGAATCGTGAAAACCGTTACAGAAAACGTAATCGCGCATTCACCCAACTGTATCATCATCGTGGTTTCCAACCCGCTCGATGTAATGACCTACCAGTCTTACCTCACCTCCAAATTCCCCAGCAACCGTGTTATGGGAATGGCGGGTGTACTCGATACTGCACGCTACCGTGCATTCCTCGCTACAGAACTCAACTGCTCCCCCAAAGATATTCAGGCTGTACTGATGGGCGGTCATGGAGATACCATGGTGCCCCTGCCCCGCTATACCACAGTTGCAGGTATTCCTGTGACTGAGCTGGTTGATGCTGCCAGACTCTCCGAAATTGTTGACAGAACCAAAAGTGGGGGTGGGGAAATTGTAAAACTGCTCGGAACCTCCGCATGGTATGCACCTGGTGCTGCGGCTGCCCAAATGGTTGAAGCCATCATGAAAGATTCCAAGAGAATTTTCCCTGTTTGTGCATGGCTTACCGGTGAATATGGTATCAATGACCTCTACCTCGGTGTACCAGTAAAACTTGGCCGCAACGGAATTGAGGAGATCATTGAACTTAAACTCAATGATGAGGAAATGAAACTTCTTCAGGACTCCGCAGTAGCGGTTCGTGAAGTTTGTGAAGTACTCGACCGCCTCTAATTCAAAATATTATTCAATGACAAACAAGGAATACTCCATCACAATTGAAAAAGTAAGTCTTTCTCCTTTGTAATTCCTTGTTTGTCATTTTATTCAAGCTATTCCACTACCGAAAATTTACCCATAAAGGCTTTCACGCCTTCCTGCTCGGTGTAAATGTGGAAAATATACACGCCTGGCTTGACTCTCACATTCTCCTTGTCGCGAAGATTCCATTCGTACCCGCCATCCCCGTCCGTTTCCTCAAACCTGTTTACGAATCTGCCTGAGATAGTAAACACTTCTATCGTGGCCTGCCTGGTGAGATTGGCAAATCTTACTCCCTCAAACAACTCATGCGGAAAAGCAGGATTTGGATATACAAAGGCTTCGGATAAATCGTCTTTGTGCGACGAAAAGGTAGCTACATTCCCTTCATCGCCTACACAAACCAGATTGATCGCACAGATATTTTCAACCTTCACTGACAACGGATAACCCAATGCGCCAAATCGCGCATCCTTGACCGTCACTTTTACGGCATCCATATCGTCGGAGGCCCATTCTACCTTCGAAATACTGCCCACCGGAGAAAGGGTATAATTGGCAGAATCAAGTGCCTGTGTCTCCTCCAGTGGAAAATTAAAATATAAAATCCCCTCCTTCTCGCCCTGAGATTCCCAGTGTGTGAGATACAGACTTTCGTCTTCATTTTTTTCATAAAAGAAGTTTCGCTCTCTGCTTCCTGCCGCAATATATGCCAGACCCGCATCCGTAAATGTGCTGTCGATCTTCAGGTTATTCCACCCTTCTTCAAAGTTTCCGGTGAAAGACAGGATCAATCGCCTGCCATAATCACCCGCTCTCAGAATCGAAACCGGCGTCAACTTTCCGTTGACGACAAAACGGCCCTTATCCTCGTCCCGGTCTTCCACCTCCTGAGAAAACCATATTTCCAGTTGATTGGCACCGATCGCTTTGAGACTATCCACTACCGGGGAAGCATGTGGCTCAAGTAATACGGCATTGCCAAAACCACTGACCGGCGGATTGAGCGAAGGGTTGACCGACCGCAATACGTACAGATACAACTGGTCTTCTTCAAGATTGGTGTCAGTAAATGTAGTTCCGGTAACCGGTCCCAGCACTGTCGCAGTATCACTGTTGAGGGGATCTTTGACCCGCCAGATCTCATAGCCGGTGGCATTCCCCGCCTGATTCCAGTCCAGCCTTATCGCGGCCTGCCCCAGTACTACCCCGCGCAATGAACCCACCGGGGAAGGCCCTGTGTACAGCACATTCTTTTCATAAAAAAACGTGGTATCGCCCCGGCCAATTCCGACTTCCTGTATGCCATTGCCATTAAAATCTCCGATGACATGATGTGTTGCCAGCGAACCATAGTAAAACCACTGCCAATAATAGCCAGAACCATTATAATCAAGAATATAAGTGCGCGGAAATGTGGTAAAAACCAGCTCGTCAGCCTGATCTGTATCCAGATTTCCCGCAGTCGCAGCATTATAGGTATCAGTGTCAATATCATATAGGAAATCCTCCCATACAACTTCAAAACTATCATTCTCAAAGCTTTTGAAGATCCGCAGCCACCAGTGGGGAGTGTCGTATTCGAGATCTGCATTTTTAAGTGAACTGGTATGGGCCGCAACAAAAAACTCCGGAAACCCGTCCCCGTCAAAATCGCCTTGGGTCAGGTAAACGCCTGACTTGGTAAGATTGGTAAGGTTCTGGAAAATATCCTGATAGGTATTTCCCGATTTATGTTCATAGACAATGATGTCTCCATCAAAATCACCATAAATCACCTCCGGATTTCCATCCCGGTCAAAATCCCCGCTAATCGCACGTGGGCTGATTCCCCCGAGATAACCCGGTGTTTTATCGGCAAGAACGGCAGCCTGAGACCAACTGCTTCCCCCGCGTTCATATACATAAAAATCCACATCATCTTTTAGCAGGAGTTCCATCTGCCCATCTCCATCAGTATCGGCAAATCCTTCAGCTCGCAGCGAATCACCGAGGTTTGAATAGACAATCTCCTGAGGGAAAAGACCTGCGGTTTTTTGTTCGACAATGTAGCTGGAATCGTTTACCGAGCATAATACTTCCAACAGGCCATCGCCATCTGAATCAGCTACATCTTTGGGAATGAGCACGGGCTTAAAGTCCAGAGAATCTGCCTCAACAAAAAAACTCCCGTTAAACTCATAGAGCTTCAGTTTGCCAAAGCTCAGATTGGGCCTGTATTCATTCATCACAACTTCTTTGAGCCCGTCATTGTCAAAATCATAGGTGCCGGGCAAAAATCTTCCCATAGGCAAAGTGTAGGAAAGTTCTGTAAAGCCCGAACGATTGATATAGTCAGACTGAAAAGTGAATGTAGCCGGAGCGGTCTGGCTTACCAGTCCAGCCAGATTTTGTGATTCTATATAGTAGTCATAGGTTCCGTTGCTGATTTCCGGTACACCCAGTAAAAACTCCCCGTTGCGGGTCGTGCGTGCAAAAGCCTCCTTTTTGAAGGTCTGTGTTCCGGTTCGGCGGTAATACAAGGTATGATATGCCTGGTCAGAGCTTCTGAAGATAAACAAAAACTTACGCTCATGATTGTCCCATGCAGGTGCAGCAGAAAGAATCGTCGTCTGAGGCGGGGTTTTGTCCCTGACAAACCGGATTCTGTCTTCAGTGGTAAAACCGTCAGTACGCTCGACTCTTATGCGAAGGGTATAATCACCTTCTGGCAGGGTTTGCCCGTCCCAACTCAGCGGAAAACCCTGAGTATTAAGGTCTGAGGGCAAAACGGACAGATCCCAAAATGCGAGGGTATCGTCCTTCTGCTGATATTCCTGGTCTGAGACAATCGAATGCCAGGGGTTTCGGTCTTCGATTCCGTATTGCCATTCAATATGGTAGCGGGAGAATTCAGGGTCGAGAATCGTACCGGTGATATAAACTGTATCACGTGGGCTCCCCCCGTCGTTGACGGGGGAGGTTATCTGCACGACAGATGCCCCGATTGCCTGCAACGCCCGCTGAAGATTCAGCCGGCCAGCGCCGGTGAGATGATCCCACCCCTCGTCCGAAATATCATCTGCTGTGGAGGTTAGCAAACCTCTTACCTGCTGGGGGGTACGATAACCATTTTTTGCAAACAGTAAACCCACCGCTGCCGTCACCATTGGGGCAGAGGTACTGGTCCCCTGGGTTGTCGTAAATGCTTTAATCGTTCCATCAGATGCGGTATCCAACTGTGTGGTAGTGAATATCCGGCTTCCAGGTGCACAAAGGTCCACCGTAAGGCCATAGCTGCTCAATGGCCAAAGATACTCTCGCCCGCTGGCTGGATCCATATCAGAAGCGGAAACTGAAATCACCTCGTCAAATCCCGAGGGGTAATGCAAATCATCACCGGTTCCGTTTCCGGCAGAAGATACCATCACAACGCCTTTACTATAGGCATACTTGATAGCGGCATGCATTGTCAGGGATGGATAGATATCACCAAAGCTAAAATTGAGGATTTTTATCCCATTATCTGCAGCATAAATAATCGCCCGGGCAATATCATCGTCCTCCCCCGAGCCATTGGCAGCAAATGCGCGCAAGACAACCAGCCGGCAATCCGGTGCAATACCAGAACCTCCCGTCTTGTTGTCCGCTTTGGCTGCTATGATTCCGCTCACTACGGTACCATGCGAATTTTCATCTTCGGGGAAAGGATCTGGAAAAAGATAATCTCCCCCAAAAGGACTTCGGGGCTGATCGGTAAAATCATATCCCACTACATCATCGACAAAGCCATTGTTGTCATTGTCGATATCATCAAAGTCACCGGAAATACCACCGCGAACTTCTGTGGATGGCCAGGGTTCAAAACGCCCGTTGCCATTTGCGTCTTCAGCAGAATTTATATCAACCTGCCCGTCAAATTCCGGGTGGTTGAAGTCCAGGCCGGTGTCGATAACGCCGATACGAATATCGTTTCGGCCACGGGTGATATCCCAGGCCTGATAAGACCGGATCGCGGTGTGAAACCACTGGCGGGAAATCGAATCATCTTCTGGCGTGTAGTTTGTCTGATCCAGTTTATACTTTCGGTTTTCCTCCACATAAGCAAAATCGCCAGACTGGAGCAAACGATCTATTTCTGCACGAACATTGGTACCGCGAACTGTAAGGGTAAAAATTCCATCAATATCCGAAAGATTTACTTTGTTATTTGAAAGGGGAATTACCTTTTGGACATCAGGCAGGAAACTATATTTTGCAGTCAGTGCGGGTGAAATATCCTCTTTAGTCAATATAGCTCCTTTTTTCTCCCCAAAAAAAGTATGGAGGTCGGCTCTGCCCGGAAGTATTTTAATATTCACCTCAACCTGAGATAAACCCCGGGAAAAACAAAGCAAGATGAAAGCGAACAACAAAAAGTTTCTCATGATGGGTGAAAAATGATTTGTGCCAGAGGGAGTGTCCACGGTATTTTATTTAAGCAACGAATTTCGAACAAAAAAAGCGATGGATTAATTTATTAACCAGAAAATTTTACATATACATGAATTTAGCCTGCATTCCCGTGTATATTTTCATACATTTATTTACCGGAATCAAGGAGGTGTTTGGAGATGCTAAAGAAAATACATATTCTGCTGGCAGATGACAATAAGTCAGATTTTAACCTGATGTTGTTTGCGTTAGAGGAATTAGATCTTCCGGTAGAAATTCAATATGCCAAAGATGGGGAAGAAGTTCTTGAAATTTTACATCATATTCTCCCCCAACCTGACAACCCCACCTATCCGGATCTTATTTTACTTGATCTCGAACTGCCCAAAGTGCATGGTTTGGATGTATTGAAAATCATACGGGCTACGCCTTTCATCTGCGAGTTGCCTGTCGTTATTTTTTCTTCTACCTTCAATGAAGCTGCCATCCATCAGTGTTATGAATTGGGGGCAAACAGCTTTGTACAAAAGCCTATAGATTTTTTTGAATTTGCGGGAATACTGGAGGGAATCATTCGTTTTTGGATCTCAACTGAGTAAAACACCTTTTACTGTAGCTATGATTTGTTTCATTAAATAGCAGATGGTACACGGGTTACCTATGCAAAAACCCCAAGGATTACCTGCAACCCATTATGCCGATAATGATGATAATAAAATCAAGCTTTGTGGAGCTGAAATCGAAGATACAGCGGTTTAGGCTGGGGAAAATTCAAAATATCGGGAATGCCCGTTATCTTAAATTTTTTCAGGAACTGCGATATGCCTCACCTTGCGTTTTCGCAGTACTTTCTTCACAGGAGCCGTGGTACCAAACAGGCAATATTCATGATTGACGCGAAGCAATTCAGCCACACTCCATGCCTGGGCAAAACAGCCACGGGCGATATGCGGGCTATTTCCATCAAAAATTTCAGAAACAGAGCTGATGCAGCCTTCTCTCAGGTGTTCGTCCATATTGAGAAACAACGCCCGGGCTTCCTCTTTTCCCGCCAGCCCCTTGATTTTGACTAAAGCATCAATATAAGGTCCCATAAGCCATCCCCATACCGTTCCCTGATGATAGGCCCCGTCACGGGTCATGAGGTCGCCCTGATATTTACCCTGGTATTTCGTATCCCCATCGGAAAGACTTCTCAACCCTCTGGGGGTAAGTAATTCTTCCTCCACCACTTTGAGGATCTGATAGGATTTTGCATTACTCATCAGCGGGAAGGGCAGGCTGATGGCAAATATCTGATTAGGTCTTACGGCCTCATCGCGAATATCTTTATCGATATAATCATATAGACAGCCTTTTTCCTGGTTCCAGAACTGAATTTGAAACTGTCTTTTTATTTGTTTGGCTTTTCGGGAAGCATTACCGGCTATGGCTTTATTTCCGGCTAGCGTATTGAGATAAGAAAATATTTCCCAGGCATTATACCAGAGTGCATTGATCTCTACTGCTTTTCCCATTCGGGGAGTAACTACCCATTCTCCACATTTGGCATCCATCCAGGTAAGCTGTACACCACCAATACCGCCACAAAGGAGGCCATCTTCATCTGTATGAATATTATAGCGAGTACCTTTTTCGTGCCAGTGGAGAATATCTGACAGCACAGGCATGATCTCATGTTCTACAAAGTCCCTGTCGCCCGACTCAAGCAAGTACTTATATACTGCGATAAAAAACCATAAAGTCGCGTCGATGGTATTGTACACAGGATTTTCTCCTTTTTCCGGGAAGCGATTGGGAATCATTCCAGAATCCACCTCCCTGGCGTAGGCCCGAAGGATCTGTCTGGCTTCTTCATGTCTTCCATTGGCAAGGCAGATGCCCGGCAGGGAGATCATAGTATCTCTGCCCCAGTCACAGAACCACGGGTAGCCAGCAATGATGCTTTTTCCGCCTTCTCCCCTTTCCACCAGAAACTGGTCTGCTGCAAGGGTAAGAGACTGGAGCATCGGAGAGGGAGAGCCTACTGTTTTTATCAGTTTCTGCCTTCTCAGTTTTTCTATCTCAAAAAGTGCCCAGGGGTCGCGGCCCTGAGGGTTTTCGGTAGAAACAATCAGGCCAACTTTTGAACCCGCTTCCATGGGAATATACAACTTCCCGGGGCTGAACAAATCTTCATGCGCTTCTTCGCCGCGCTTTTGCTCTTCCACATATTCAAACTGGTAGTACCAGTCAGGCACATGCTCGTAATGTCCACCAGGAGCTGATATAAAAATTTCAGGCGCATCAGGATAAGATCGGGTACGCATGACCTCATTTTCAAATATCGCAACAGGGTTAATCCTGTGATTGAAATGAGACAACTCATGATGGCCTCTGGCACCGAGCAAAGGTTTTAGCTCAAGCGTAAAATTTTTATTCGCTTTCAGCACTTCATACAAAACCAGTACGGTATTTTCTCCATGCAAAGCGACAATGGTTTTGCGCATTTCAATCCCATTGGTCTGATAGAGAAATTCTGGAAACAGATCCCGTTTAAATTCTTTTTGAAAGATATAACCTGTAGGGTAAATCGTTCCCCGGTACTTATTGCTACTGAGGTGGTAGACCTTATCACCCGCGATCACCTTGTCTTCGAGTTTTGAGACCATCACCATCCTGCCGACCGGAGGGCGGGTAGCCGCAACCAGTAAACCATGATATCTACGCGTATTCGCATTAATCACTGTTGAGCAGGAGTAACCGCCAAGACCATTTGTTTCCAGCCATTCATATTGAATAGCTTTTTCAAAACGATTTAGAACGGCACCATCGATAGAAATCATTTGGACAGACATTTAAACGATATTGGTATCCCGACTAAGGATAATGTAAACAGCAACCAGTACGAGTAGATTTGACTGTAAAATTCTCTGTTTCTCATGGCTTTCCATAGTGGGAATTCAGCCATATCTTACAATAATCGAATTAAACCAGCTGTCCTTTTAATACGAGAAATACCCACGGGAAGATCAATTTTTAAACAAAATTTTCAAATCCGATAATAATTTGCTCAAACAATAAACAATTTCTATCCTGATGAGGTTTAATTGTTGACGTCTGAAAACCGAAATCCGCAAATAATGGCTCAAATATAACATGAGCCGGGAAATTTTTTTGCCTTTTGCGATTTTTTTTCTGGCCGGTCAAACAAAGTTTCCGACCCAACCATTTACAAACTTGTACACATACCAGAAGTTGAAGGGCTTCTGACGATTGTCGCGATTGCTTAAAATGATAATAGTAGTTTCTGCCTGCAAATCGCGGATAAAGCAGGTTCTGTATCCATGCCACCAGCCAAAATGATACACCAGATCGGGGAAAAACGGCTTCATTCGCCAGCCTAAGCCATAGTTGTGGTCTTTTTCCTCCGGGCTTCCGGGAAGGCATGATTCTGTAAGCCATCGCTGATCAAGCAGCTTACCTTCTGTCAATGCCCGGTCAAAACGGTACATATCCATAACCGTAGAATACACACCCTTATCGCCGAAAACGCCGTCGAGATAATCCCCTTCTATTTTCTGAAATCTGAAGCGGAGCCGCTGGTAACCATTGGTATGGTTTTCTTTCTGTGCCCGCTCGATATAATTGCACAGATAGGTATGTTCCATTCCGGCAGGGTTAAATATGCGCTCCTGCAGAAAATCGGCAAAAGTTTTTTTAGAAATATACTCGACCAACGCTGCCAGAAAAACATAATTTGTATTGCAATACTCAAACTTTGTATCCGGTTGAAAATTTACGGCAGGCTTATGTTTGACGTAATAATCCATAACATCCAGGTAGTTCATGAATTTTCTTTTGTCCCATGAAGCATGCATCGCGCCCATATAGCGGGAAAGACCGGAGCGATGATTGAGCAAATGCCGGATGGTAATTTCTTCATAAGGAAAATCCGGTACATAATACCGAACCTTATCATCAATATCCAGCATGCCATCCTGCTGAAGAATCAGTATAGCTGTTGCGGTAAAAGTTTTGGAAACAGAAGCGAGTTGAAATTCAGATTCTGTAGTAAGCGATTCTTTGGTTGCCAGATCTGCGTAACCATATGCACCGGTATGAATCACCTTTCCTCTTTTGGCGATCAGTACAGTACCACTAAACTCCTTGTTCTTTTGCAGATCAAGAAACAGGCTGTCAATAGACCATGAATACGCCTCCTGAAACTTGTCCACCACCGGTTCACCCGATCGATGGGTTGTATCCGGCTTTTGAATATTTGTTGTTCTGATATTTTTGGCCATCAACGAAGGGCCCATGAAAAGCTTTTTTTCAAACAGGGACTTTCCGCATGACAAAGGGAGCAAGCATATGCCAATAAGAATAATAATGCGTTGAAACATAATAACAGGTACAGATATAAGGCCATGCAAAACGCTTGTAAACTAAACTGTTTTCCTAAAAATCCAAGTGCAGAAAAGCCAAATATCCATCATCTGGAAAATATTTTCGCCATATATCAAGACTATTTGCCTTATCTTTCGCCAAAAACCAAACTCCCCACTCTCACCATCGTTGCGCCTTCTTCAACCGCAACCTCAAAATCACCGGACATGCCCATTGACAGTATTTCCATTGATATTCGGGGGTGAATTTCACTGGAAAAAAGTTGTGCGCCGTTTTTCAATCTTCTGAACTGACTGCGAATAACAGTCTCATCGTCGGTAAATTCGGCCATTCCCATCAACCCCCGGATCATCACATGTGGATACTGGTCTATGTTGTGGAGAATTGATAAACATTCAGACTCATTCATTCCCGACTTTGATACTTCTTCAGAAATATTCAGTTGAAGCAAACAGGGTATTACCCGGTTATTTTTTTCAGCCTGCTGGTTAATTTCGTCCAATAATCGAGCCGAATCCACAGAATGAATCAAATAGATGAAAGGTGCAATATATTTGACCTTATTGCGCTGTAATGTACCGATCATATGCCAGCGGGCTTCCGGTAACAATGCCTGTTTTTCCCTCAACTCCTGAACCCGGTTTTCGCCAAAGTCTTTCTGTCCCAGCGAAAATGCCTCCCGGATCCTTTCAATCGGCTTGGTCTTGGATACTGCAATCAGGGTTACATCTCTCCCCTGCCGGCCAACCCTGGCTGCTGCCTGATCAATAGATGACCGTATTTCCTTTAAATTTTGTGCTATGCTCATACGTAAATCGTTTTTTCGCGATTTGGCTGTAAATTTCGTTGATTTTTTTATTCCATGCAGCATTTTCACCATTCCCTCCGTCAAGCAGGTAAATTATTCGATATCTATTATCTACAGGCTCAATACATCAAATCAATCCATATCTATGAAAAAGTTATTCACCCCGGCAATTGTTTTAGCCGCTCTGTTCAGTAGTTTTCTGAGTGGCTGTATTCAGGACAAATGCGAGCAGACTGTTACCTACTATGCTTACGAACCTGTTTACAAAAGTTATGCAGAGATCCGTGCTTCTGTAAAAAGCGAAGCCGCACAGGATATCCTGGCACCAGGCAAAATGTATTTTAAAGATGCCTTGATCTTTATCAGTGAAGTCAATAAGGGTATCCATATCATCGACAATAACAATCCAGCCAACCCGCAAAATATTGGCTTTATCAATATCCCCGGCAACCACGATCTGGCCATCAAAGGCAATATTCTGTATGCCGACAGTTATGTCGATTTGGTCGCAATTGATATTTCAAATCTGTCAGACGTCACAGTCCTTGACCGCGAGGAGAACGTTTTTCCTTACGGTTGGAATCATGATGGATTGTGGGCTGACCCTGACAGCGGTATTGCCGTTGACTGGATCGAGCAGGAGATCGTAGAAACAGTAGATTGCGGAAATAATGGAGGAGGTTTCGGACGCCCCAATATTTTCACCCGAAATGATGTACTGGCCTTTGGTGTACAGGATTTTGCTTCCAACAGCTCGATTAAAAACGAGGCTGCCGCCGGCGGAAACAGCGAAATCGGTGTAGGCGTAGGTGGCTCACTCGCCCGCTTTACCATCGTCAATGATTATCTTTACGCGGTTACCTGGACAGATCTGGAAGTATTCGATATCTCAGACCTTTCAAATCCGCGGGATCTTGGAGAAACGCAGATTGGATGGGATATTGAAACCATATTCCCCAACAACAACCGCCTGTTTATTGGCTCTATGACCGGAATGTATATTTATTCGCTTGACAATCCGGTTACCCCAACTATGTTGTCCATGATTTCGCATGTGAGGAGCTGCGACCCGGTGGTAGTGGAAGGAAATTATGCATATGTAACGCTTAGAAATGGTAATGGCGATGTATGTAACGGCTTTACCAATCAACTAGACGTAATCAATATTTCGAATATCACCCAGCCCTACATTGAATATACCTACAGCATGACCAACCCCAGTGGACTTGGCATTCGCAATGGTGTGCTTTTTATTTGTGATGGCCCGTCAGGTTTAAAGGTGTATGACGCCAATGATGTAAGCAAGATCAACCAGAATCTTCTGGCTCAGTTTAGCGACATTCAGGTCATGGACGTCATTCCGTTGCACAACCTGCTCCTCGCCATCGGCGATGGTGGCCTGTATCAGTATGATTATTCTGACCTGAAAGATATCAAGCTGATCAGTAAGATACCAGTAGGAAAATAACCTACCAGCGAATCAGGGCAGAAGCCCAGGTAAAACCACTTCCGAAGGCGGCCAGGCATACCAGGTCGCCTTCTTTTATTTTGCCGAGTTCCCACGCTTCATTCAGCGCGATGGGAATAGAAGCCGCAGTAGTATTGCCATACTTCTGGATATTGTTGTGGACTTTTTCTTCAGGAAGCCCCAGGGTGCGTCTTACCGCTTCTGCTATGCGAAGATTTGCCTGGTGTGGGATAAACATATCGATATCTTGCGGGGTATATCCGGTTTTACTTAGTGCCTCCATAATCACCTCCGGAAACTTTTCTACGGCAAACTTGAAGACATATTTGCCATTCATTACAGGATAGATCGCACGGCTGTCGATCATTTCGTGGGTGATATGCCGGGGCTGGTGGCCAGAAGGTGTGAGCACAGCCAGACGCTCGGCATGTTCGCCGTCGGCGTGAAGATGAGTGGTAAGAATCCCCTTTCCTTCTTCTTCTGTTGCCTGAAGCACCACGGCTCCGGCGCCATCCCCAAACAGCACGGTTACGTCTCGTCCTTCATTAGAAAAATCCAGCCCGGAAGAATGGATTTCGCTACCGATCATCAGCACATTTTTGTACATCCCGGTTTTGATAAACTGGTCTGCAATGGAAAGCCCGTAAATAAATCCCGAACACTGGCACCTGATGTCAAGCGCCGGAGTACCTTTGGTATTTAAACCAAGTTCCCGCTGCACCAGTACACCTGAACCGGGAAACATGTAGTCAGGGTTGAGTGTGGCAAAAATGATAAAATCTATATCTTCCGGCTGTAGCCCGGCTCTTTCGATCGCCATTCGTGCCGCGCGGGTTCCCATATTTGCGACGGTATCTTCTCCCGGAGTAAAATACCTTCTCTGCACAATTCCCGAACGCTCCTGAATCCATTCATCAGAAGTATCAAATCGCTGGGAGAGGTCGTGGTTGGTCACCACATTTTCAGGTACGTAGTAGCCGATTCCGGCAATTTTTGCGTGTGTCATTGCTTAATCACTTTTCTGATTATACTTTCCTTCCCTTCCTTCAACCTAAGGATAAACACACCGGCAGGTAATGTGCGGGTAGCGGTAGTCCAAACAGATGTTCCAGGGGGAAATAAACGGTTTTCACTGAGGAGTAATTTACCAGTAATATCGGTAATTTCCAGAGAAACTATTGATTCTGTTTTTACACTAAACCGTATTTCCAATTGTTCATTAAAAGGCATAGGACTCAGGTCATGTAAATTGAACGCCAGCGAAGCCCTGTCAACCTGTACAATTTCTGATGCAAAGTGATTTCCATCTATATCCACTGCCTGAAGGCGGTAATAGGAAAGCCCCTGCGGTGCGGCTTCGTCCACAAACCGGTAGGCGTTGGATGATGAAACGAAGACATCTCCAATCGCCAAAAACTCCCTGCCATCCCGGCTTCTTTCCACTACAAAATATTTACTCGTTCCGGCCTTTGTCTCCCAGACAAGTATATTGTTGATTCCTTCACCAAATCCCTGGAAATAGCTAAACGCTACGGGTAACACAGGATTGATAATGCTTCGTGTAAGAATCATATCAAATGTACAACCTGCGCCCTTGATACCGTCGATAATGATGGTATAAGTAGTCCCATTATTCAGGGTCAGTGGCCCAAAAACCCCATCTGCCGAAGGAAAATTATTCTGCTGCCCAATATTGCCACAGGTATAATTCAGCGAATTGTCCAATAAAATCGCCGTATTTTTTGCATCTGTCGGATCAAACACATCGGATACCATCACCGTAAGGGAATCAGGCCCCGCATCAGGACAATCCATATTGCCAATATGCAGATACCAGTCATCATTTTGAGGAGTAACCGGAGGGTCAAACTGGAAAAATACGCTATTGTCGAGCGATTCATTCAGGCCTGTACAGCGAAATATTCTTGCGCCTGTACCTGCCAAAAAGATATCTCCGATAGAACCATCGGTAAAGCAGGTAACATCATTATCGATAAAGTGGTCTTCTGTATTGGGTCCGCCACATTCATTTTGCATTCTTTGTTTGGTTGCACAAATGGTCGTACCACTGATGGCATCGGTCCAGCTTCCCGACCCTCCCGCAGCAGAGTTTGAATCGATACCGTTGCCGGAAGTCATGGTTGTCGGGCTGGAGGCGCGGTCATTTGCGGGTGGATTGCAGGTTGAAACGAGCTGGGTACAAATGGAGACTGTACCACCTGTTCCGGTAACCCTTTCAAGCAGAAGGTAGTAGGTTCCGGATCCATCCATGCCGCGCGCGTTGAGCGTAACGTTAAACCCACCGGTAGTCACGGCCCAACAGCCCGAATAGCGAAGTGTGAATGCCTGCGAATTGGTATTAATCCATGCACAGGGATCGCCGTTTCCGCTGTCTTTGGACTCAGCGTACAGCAAATAGTAACGAACCTCTGCATTTGCTGCAAAATTAAAACTCAGCTCAAAATCCACATTATACTGGTCTGTGGGGTTGTTGATATCATTGGGATCGTACTGAAACCAGAGGTCCTGAGAGCAGGTAGCCTGGTTGGTACAGCCTGCAGGAGTATAGTTGAACAAATTGGAGCAGGCTGTCGCGAATGTCCCGACTACCGGGGTAGCGCAACTGTAAGGAGCCGCAGGCGTCACTACGGTAAGACCAATCGCTGTAGAACAGTCATTCGCGCTGAGATCAGCGAGGAAGAACAAAAATATGCCTGAAAAAGCGATTACTTTTTGCAAGTTATGCCAACTTTCTTTCATAGTTGTTTGGGTATATTTCTTTGGGAAAAGCTTAATAACACAGGATTTCAAGCCTGAAATTTAAAGATTCCCTGACGAAATAAGAAATTTATTACAAGTATTGAAATACTTTATGTACCAACTGCGAAAGTAGGTTTGTGAACCGGATCAGGTTTTTCGCACTTTCTTTTCGAGAATCTGGGTTCCCCACTTGACAATGGCCTGCTCCAAATCCTGAAGTTTGAAGGGTTTACTGATATAATCATCCATTCCGGCGGCGAGATATTCTTCCCGGACTCCGGTCATGGCATTGGCAGTCATCGCAATAATTACCGGCCGGTGAAGCTGTCCAAATTTTTCAATAATCTTTTTGGTTGCCGTGATGCCGTCCATTTCGGGCATTTGAATATCCATAAAGATCATATCAAAAGACGATTTATCGAGCGCATCCACCGCCTCTTTTCCATCGGAGACAATTTCTATTTCGAAGCCCATTTTTTCCAGAATCCCTTCGATAACCGTTTGGTTGATCATATTATCTTCGGCAACCATGATCCGCAACGGGAACCGTTCGCCCAATGTATCATTAAAGGCATACTGGCTTTCGCTTTTACGGGTACGGGCAGTGGCTTCCGCCTCGCGGTCAACGATGGTTGAAATGAAGAAAATAAAAGACGAACCTTTTTCCTCCGCACTTTCTACCCGAATAGCGCCTTTCATAAGCTCCAGCAATTTCTTGGTGATGGCGAGTCCCAGTCCTACCCCCCCAAATTTTCGGGAAATAGAGTTGTCTACCTGCTGAAAAGAATCAAAAATCGTAGCCTGTTTTTCTTCGGCAATTCCGATTCCGGTATCCGTTACCTCAAACTCCAGTTCCAGCGGATCATTGTGCTTGAAAGGTTCGGCAGGCGGAGACACCAACCTTGCATAAATCTGAATACTTCCCTTATGGGTAAATTTAAGCGCATTGCTCACAAGGTTTACCAAAACCTGCCGGAGCCGGGTAGGGTCGCAGAATATATGCCCTGGCACATCTTTCGCAATTTCATAGGCCAGTTTCAACCCTTTTTCTTCGGCAGTGCTCTGAAACAGGGCCATGACTTCATCGAGCAGTTCATTTACGGAAGTGCTGCGGATTTCGAGTTCCAGTTTGCCGGCTTCTACACGCGAGTAATCGAGAATATCATTCAGGATGGAGAGCAGATTGTTGCTGGAAGTGGAAATGGTCTGTGCATATTCACGCTGCTGCTGGTTGAGATTTGTATTCATCAGCAGGCTCGTCATCCCGATAATCCCGTTCATCGGCGTTCGAATCTCATGGCTCATGGTTGCGAGGAAATTCGATTTGGCAACCGAGGCGGCTTCTGCCTGGCGTTTGGCCTCTTCCAGTCGCTGGTTGATTTTGTGGAGCTGACGGTTTTGGGTATTAATGACTTTGTTTTGATGCGCCAGTTGGTCATTGACCTTCTGCTTGATTTTAGTCTGCCGGAACAAAACACCCAGAAGGATAATAATGAGGAAAAGTACAATACTTCCTGCATAGATAATGATCTGGTTTTGGCGCGCCCTTTCTTCGCCTATACGGATAACATTTTTGGCTTCTTCCAGCTTTTTTTCCTGGGCAATGGCTTCATATCGGTTTTGAATATCTGCGATTTCCCGGGTCTTTTGGGTGCGAAACAGCGAGTCATTGAGTCCGGTGAAAAACTGATAATACTTAAGGGCATTATTCAGGTCTTCGGATTCGACATAGATATCGGTAAGCAGTTTGTAGGTGCTTCGGCGAAAAGTATCCAGAGGAGTATGAGCAGAAAGGGAAAGGCAATGATTTAGGGCATCAATCGCATCATCATACTCTTTGAGATGATAATAGGCTTTCCCAATATTGTACATTATGTTGACATTGGTATCACCGAGCGCTGTCTGGTTTTTGAGTGATTCATTATAGTGAACAAGCGCGCGGTTGTAATCGCCTTCCGCCATATAGGTATCGCCAATTTTGCTCAGCGTTTCGGCTCTGGCAGCGCGATCGGGAAGGTCATCACGGGTGATGAGCGCTTTGTCGAAATATTCTACCCGGGCTTTGTGAATACTGTCCATTGCCAGATAGACTTCTCCGATATTATGGAGATCATCTGCAATTTTTTCCTCATTGCCGAGAGCCTGCTGAATATCCAGGGAGCGGTTAAAATATTCGAGTGCGCGATTGTAGCGTTTGTCCAGAAAAAAAACGCGCCCGATATTGTTAAGCGCCTGGGAAATACCCGTAGAGTCTTCGAGATTTTTGTACAGATCCAGTGCTTGAAAATATATCGTATGAGCAGTTGTGAGATTGCCCATTTTTTCATTCATCATGCCGATCTGGTTGGTAGCATTGGCAATTCCTACACTGTCTTTCTGGATATCTGACAGTTCTTTTGACCGTTGAAAATAGGTAATGGCCTCCTCATATCTTCCCATAATGATACAAACCGATTGAATCTCCTTAAGCGAAGATTGTATTTCAATCGCTTTGCTATAACGGAGGCGAAGGTTCAGCGCATCTTTATAGTGCTGAAAGGCATTCTCATACTCACCCAGCAGCTTATATACATTTCCCAGATCATGTTCTGCATTGCCCTGAAGGCGGGGATCTTCAAGCTCTCTGGCAATACGCAGTGATTGAAAAGCATAATCAATGGCCTGTTTGCGATTACCCGCTTTCGCCGAAATGTAAACCATTTTGCTCAGGACAGCAGGTTGTTCTGACTTAGGCAGCCCCTGTAGCTCCTTATTAAGGCTATCCAGACCGCCCGGATTATTGCCATAAACCGGGACAGATATTCCCCATAGAAACACCCAGTACAATAGAAATCTCATCGGGTCCGCCTTCATCCGAAATAAATATATGTATTCCCCCATACTATCTAACCGCATTTCCTGTGCCTCTTTATTAGTTATAACGGAGAGAACACCCTAAATTATAAAAATGTATGAAACTTACATAAGCAAAACACCGGGCATTATTTCAATACCCGGTGAATTTATCAGATTTACCTGTGAATAAGCCTTTTGTCAGCGATTATTGATTGACGTTGGGATTTTTGATTTTATCTTTTTCCGTAATGCCGGAAAGAATTTCAATATTGATCCCGTCTGAAAGGCCGGTCTGAACAGTTACTTTTTTAAATTGTTGCACCCCCTCTTCCACTTCGACAAACGTTGTTTCTTCTTCAAACTGAAGTACCGCTTCCCGAACCGCCAGTACACTGTCTTTGCGCTGAAGAACAATATCTGCATTGGCACTATACCCGGCACGGATAAACTGGTCCTTTTTCAGCTTTACGTCGGCGCGGATTTCAAATTGAATTGCGCCATTTTCCTCCACGCCTTTTGGGGATATATGTTCCAGGATCGCTGAAAACTTTTCGGCTTCGATAGCGCCTACGGTAAGCAGCAGTTCCATTCCTTCACGAATTTTTCCGACTTCCGACTCGTCAACTTTTCCTTCGAAAATCATATCCTCCAGATTGGCGACTACGGCAATCGTAGTACCGTCGTTGAAGGTATTGGCCTCAATCACCGAATTGCCCTCTTCCACGGGTACGTCCAGCACCATGCCACTGATGGTAGCGCGTATATTTGTGTTGGCCGTCTGACCTGTTTTTTGGGTAGAACCTTCGCGAATCAGTTGAAGATTGTCTTTTGCTGCGGAGAGCTCTTCTTTGGCGTTTTTAAAGTTGAGGTCAAATTGTTGAAAAACCGCTTCGGCGATGACTCCGTCAGTGAGCAGCTGTTTGTTTCGCTCATATTCCCTTCTGGAATTTTCCAACGCGATTTCTGCACGATTTACCCGGCTTTCTGCGCTGTTTAGATTGACCATGTTGGGGATAATGCGAACCGTAGCGATAAGATCACCGGCTTTTACAATATCTCCCGGCTCTACATAGAGATTTTTCACCAGCCCCGAAACCTGCGGCTTGATTTCGATCTCTTTACGGGGAACTACAGATCCTGTAGCTACGGTTTTTTTGACGATATCTGTGTAGAATGCAGTTTCTGTCTGATATATGACCGGCGGCTTTTGGTTCTTCTTATAGAGGAAAAAACCGGTCCAGACAAATAATCCTAAAATACCACCGACAATCAGTATGGGAAGAATCGTGCGTTTCATAAGTAGTATGGGTTTCTTTTATGCAATTATATTTTTCAAAAACTTATTGATTATTCTGCTCTGAGGGCATCAACCGGGCTAATAGATAAAGCTCTTTTCGCAGGAATAAATCCGGCAAAAGCCCCTCCTGCCACCAGGATGACCAGCGCACGTACCATGAGTGAAAAATCTACTGAAGGGTCTTTAAAAAACCCACTTTCAATATGGAACTCAAGTGCTGCCCAGTTGTACAGTTCCAGCAATCCCAGCCCGCACATCAGGCCCACATAACCGGCAACTGTCGTAAGAAATACCGATTCCATGAGAATCAGGGAGACGATTGAAATCGGGCGTGCCCCCAATGCCCGGCGAACGCCGATTTCTTTGGTGCGCTCTTTCACCAATACGAGCATGATATTACTAATGCCGATGACCCCTGCAATGAGTGTACAAATACCGACAAACCATGAGAGCAGGTTGATCCCTGTCATCGTATTGCTCATCTGGTTAAATCGTTCTTCCAGATTAAAATGGCCAAATGCCCGGTTGTCATCGGGAGCTACCCGGTGCCGCGCTTTCAGGATTTTCAATACCTTTTCTTCGGCCACAGACACCGGTACATCATCCTGACTCGTAATGGCGATCCATCCTACAAAATCTCCGAAGTTGAATGCCTGCTGGAAGGTGGAAAATGGAATATAAATCTTCTGTGCTGCATTTTCTCCACGGCCTCCGGCCTGTTCGGTATCAAAGGTACCTACGACCTTGAAGTACACACCATTGATGTAGATATAGTCTCCGATGGGATCTTCATCTACATCAAACAAAATCTCTTTGACCCGGGGTCCAATTACCGCAACTTTCCGGCGCTCCTTTATGTCGAGCGGATTGATAAACCTCCCGGAGATAATCTTGGGGGACTCCACTTCAAATATATTGGGCATGTTTCCCGACACGCTGAAGGTTCCATAGCGGTTTCCCCGGGTTACACTGTTATTACCCTGCCATCCACCTAACTGATTGATCGGAGAAATGATTCGGGCCTCAGGAATCGCCTGCTCCATAGCCTTCATATCGTCCAGGGTCATCCGCATCCGCCGTCCGGGCGGAAGGCCATTGAATGCTTTGGAGGTGGACTGGTTCCAAACGTAGAGGCTATTGGTAGCCATTCCGGCAAAGTTACTGGTCGCGCCGGTTGAAAGCCCTTTTCCTGCCCCCATCATTACGACCAGCATAAAAATCCCCCAAAACACACCAAAGGCTGTCAGCGCTGTCCGCAAGGGATTTTTGGAGAGCGAGTGGAAAATTTCCTGCCATTTGTCTATATCAATCATACCTGCGGGTTATTTTTTATTCATCTCTAAGTGCTTCAATCGGACGGATCCGCGCAGCTTTAATGGCGGGAACCAGCCCGGCCATTGTCCCTGCAAATACAAGTAAAATCGTCGCCTGAAGGGCGACGCCCAGGTTAATCTCAGGATTTGAAAACATTGGCGTATCGGCAGGTACAAAGGATGCGACCAATGCCAATAGCCCTACTCCCAGAATCAGTCCCAGATAACCCGCCATTGAAGTTATAAATATCGATTCCTGAATGATCAGACTCAGGATAGACCACGGAGTCGCACCGATTGCTTTTCGGATCCCGATCTCTTTTGTCCTTTCTTTCACCACAATCATCATAATATTACCGACGCCGACTACCCCGGCCAGGATCGTTCCTATGCCGATTACCCATATAAAAGCCTGAATGCCGCCCAGCACACCCATAATATTCTGGTACTGTTCAATGCTGTTGCGGACATAAGCAGCCTTGGGATCTTCGGGGTCAAAATTATTTCTTTTGGAGAGTTTCGTTTTGATCTGGTCTGCGATCATCTGGCTTTCTTCCAGACTGGCATCGCCCACGGTGACCATCATCTGATTGATATGATTGGCTCCATTGAACGTGCGCTGTGCTGTGGTAATCGGGATATACATCGTTTCTGTTTCTCCCTCATTTCCCTCATCCTCAAAAATACCGACTACTTTGAACGCGATGCCGTTGAGGTTGATGTATTTTCCGATGGCGGTCTCATGAAGAAAAAGTGCATCTCTTACTCTTACACCGATAGCCGTCACCTTACGGTGTTCGGCAATGTCCTTTTCATTGATATAGCGACCTTCTACTACCAGGGTTTTTTCCAGGTACTGAAAGTCAGGGTGCACACAGCGAACGGAGAAGGCACCAAACTCATCTTTATAATTGACAGTTACGGCTGACTGTATATTAAATCTCGCACTGATATGATCTAATCCCTCTACCTGCGTACGCACCGCATCGTAATCTTCATTGGTAAACTGCACCCGCCGTCCGGGTTGAAGTCCTTTATAAGCCAGACTGGTTGTTCCGCTTGAAATCCAGATGCTGTTGATAGCATCATCTTTAAACATATTGGCGACGCCGTTTTGCAGGCCATTTCCTGCACCCAGGAGTATCACAAGCATAAATATCCCCCAGGCTACGCTAAAGGCTGTCAGGAAGGTGCGGAGTTTATTTTTCCCGATGGTTGAAAATATTTCCTGCCACTTGTCTATATCAAACATTGCGGATGTCTTTGAGGGTTCATTTACCGGGAAACGATTTCGTTGGCTTCAATCTGGCCGTCGCGAAGCCTGATGATGCGATTGGTCATGGCGGCGATATCATGTTCGTGGGTTACGATTACCACGGTTATGCCGGAGCGGTTAATTTCTTTGAGCACCTCCATTACCTCCAAAGAAGTCTGAGAGTCAAGCGCACCGGTAGGTTCATCGGCAAGAATCAGTTTAGGTTGGGAAATAAGTGCCCGGGCAATAGCTACGCGCTGCTTTTGTCCGCCAGAGAGCTCATTGGGTTGGTGGTCTGCCCATGCAGCGAGACCTACTTTATCGAGATATTCGAGGGCCAGCTTGTTGCGTTTGATCCGGCCAACATTTTGATAGTAGAGCGGGAGCGCAACATTCTCCACGGCATTTTTAAAGGAAATAAGGTTAAATGACTGAAAAATAAACCCGATGAGCTTATTTCTGTAAACGGCGGCCTTGGTTTCCGACAAATCCTTTATTAGTGTCCCATTGAGCGTATAGGATCCCGAATCATAATTGTCGAGAATACCCAGAATGTTCAGCAGGGTAGATTTACCCGACCCCGATGATCCCATAATGGATACCAGCTCGCCTTCTTTGATCTCCAGGTTGATTCCTTTTAATACATGCAGGGAGTTATGTCCAATCTGGTAAGATTTGTGAATGTCTTTGAGTATGAGCATGAGGAATAATGTCAGTCTGACTATGTGTATTTTACGGCAAGAAAGGGTTTAACGCCATGGAATTATCTGTCGTTTGCAGAGAATATATAGCAGTTCGTCGAAAAAACCGGTTATTTATTACCAAATCGCTTCAAAGTCCCTTCCTGAAATGTCCATTCAGGCGTATAAAGCTGTCCTTCTGTTACCGGATACCATGGGTTCAGCGATTTATCCGTAGGATTGCGGAGCACATGCATTTCCTGAGCAGGCATATAACTCTGCGCCAGCAGAAAGATCCGTTTTCCGGTTTCAATATTCTCGGCTACATCCACTACCATCACGGCATGCCCCGGAAATCCTCCCTGAATAAAAACATCACCAGGCTGGATCTGCGTTATATCTTCCACTACCAACAACTCTTTATCTAGCGAAAAGGTTCCGGCATAGGAGAAGACCAGGTCCATATATTTTCGAAAATTTTTATAACTGCCATCTGACGCAGCAGATTTACTCCAGTACACTTTATTACCGGTAAACTGCGGCCGATAGCCATCGCGGTACCGCATGTAATCGGCCCGGTCGCCGGAGGTGAAATTAAAATGAATCTGGCTATACTCGCCGCATGCAAAATGATATTCGGCTTTGAGCCGCATGACTGCATCGGCACATTGTTGAAGATCGCGGGTGCCCGGGTCTATATCGATCACCAGAAAGTGTGCATTCTGATTGTGTTTGGGTTCTCCATTATACAACATCACCTGAGGGCGGCCTGGTTTTAGGGGAAGTTGCCGGAGCCATTCACCAAAACTATGGGCCGGAACCGGCAGCCTTTGATAACCATCAGGGACAGGAATCCGAAAATCCAGGGCATTAGCTGAAAGACAGGAATCTTTCCAGCGATAATCATTTTGGGAAATTGCCTGAAAACCCAAGAAAGTCCACAACAGCAGCAGAGCAATCTTATACAGTTTATCCATATTGAGCACAATTTAAGTAAAAGTTATGTATAGAAAGGAATCAAACCACACGATTCCTCCGTATTTTAGACCATGCAATATATCAATCCGTTATCTATACTCAACCTTGAACCGGCGGCACTCAGCAATGGCCTGGATCAAACCATGTTGAAGCGGGAAAAAAAACGTTTACTTGCAGAGTTTGAACTGCATAATACCCCTACGATTGTGCTCCGGGGAAAGGAGATTTCCAAATCTGACGTACTCCGGGTTTTTGATATGCTTTCGACAGATACGGAGCGATCCCACCACCTGCGTATTTTCCAGAATCCGAAACTGCTTACCTTTCTGGAAGAGGCATCGCTGGAATATTTTTACTCAGGGGATATTGTTCTTCTGGCTTCGTTTCCTTCAGATTTCCTTGCATTTATTGCTCCATATTTTGCCGAACAGTACAATCGCAGGCTGTTTCATGCCTTCCGGCAAAGAGACTGGGAGGAGATTAATGTACTTTGTGCCCATCCGATTGCCATCCCGGTATCTTTCTTCGCACTGGCATACAAAGATACCTTCCGGCATATTCATACATTAGTTACAGATATAGAAACGCTGGCAAGCCAGATCTCTGCCGGAGAAGCACCCGATGGTAGAGTTCAGGAAATCTGTGATGAACTGCTCGTAACCTCGATCAACCATTTGCCCGATTACTTTACCGATGTCAGAGACAAATACGGCCAGGCACTGGAAATTCTCGCCCTATCTGTATTTAACACGCACCGAAGAGGTCAGCTGGGCATGTTTATTCTTCGTCAGGGGCTAAAACTAAACATTTCCACCGGGACACGAGACCGTTTGCAGTATGTGTTGGATCAATTGCTGAAGCTCGCACCAGCCGAGTCCCTGTTTGAGTCATTGACAGGAAGCGGTCAAAAGGATGACGACAATTCCGGCTTTTGGTGGATTGCACTGGGAGTCGGCGCCGTAGCTGCCTGGGCGATAAGCAAGCTGATACGGGACTAAATGCGAAAAAATACCGAAAAAGGGAGGGTTTTTCTTTCGAAAGTTTTACCCATTCGAAACTTATCATTAAATTAGGGCCATCCCCTGGTTTATCTATATTTGTTTTTGGTATATGTTTAAAAGCTACCATACACATCTGGCCGTTTTAAAGTGGCTGATCTTATGCTCAATCCTGATCATGACCGCACAATTGTTGATGGATGGTAACCTCCCCCCTTTAAAACAGGCGCAAAAGAAAACTTTTGTTCAGATACGGGAAGCACTCAATGCGGTCAGCCAGCCATCCTCCGGCCCATCAAGCAGTACCTATTCCTACACAGGCGATCATATCCGGTTTTCCCGACCTGATCTGTGTACCGAAAATCTGAAAATTGAAGTGGTGAGATTTGGGGGAGAAAAAGAGTTTAGCAAAAATTTTACCGCTGAAGCACTTACCCCTGAGATCGATTTTCAGGTAGATTTTCTTACCAGTGGCATATATTTTCTGAAAGTCCGCTGCGAAAATTTTGAAATGACCCGGCTGTTTATTCGCTGAAGCGCTTCGGATTTTTTCAATCCTATCTCCTATTTCGGTTATTATTCATTCTGTGCACAGAAGATGGTTTGATTTTCAGCGCCATTTGCCGTGTAGGTTTTTTTCCCTTTTGGTCAAAAAAAATGAAAACCTGATCCTCTCATCAGGTTCTTCCCAAACCGCTATTTCCACCAGTCAGCATCCCATAATTGCCATTCAAACAACATCCCATCAATGAATTTGGTTCAAAATAATAAATTGAACTGTTATTTAATTTAAACAGGCTGCCTAAAAAAATATAAATTTTCCCGATAGAATTTCAACTGGCAGCATGTAAGATTCAGGCGTTTTGGAGCAGTTTTTGTATAAGTCATTATTATCTAGCATCAATCGAAAAAAATGGAACAGGCGAATACCCCCTCAAACCAGTTCGAAGAATATTTGGGCAAAATTGAAGCGCGTGAGAAGGTCAGGCGCAGAAAAACCAAACTTAAATGGTTTTTGTTGTTGGCTTTTATGGGATCCGGTTTTGTATTATATCAGCAGTCGGGTTCATTAGAAAAAAAAGAATCTCTGAGAAGATTTTCGGTCACTGACCTGGATCCTGATCTGGTCAATGGGATTTTTGCGCAAAACGAAGAACCAATCATTGTCTATCACCCAGAAATTGGCAACGACACCGTTGCATCGGTAAATGAGTACTATCAGATATTAAATCTGATTGACCTGATTGAAATGGGACGGAAGGCATATACAGATATGGAAAAAAGATCCTCTGACAGCAGTCAGACTGCACCGCTGCAAACTTTCGTGGTAGATGTTGCCGGGGAGCGTCAGATCAAAAGAAAACTGACCTTTACGGTTGAAGACTATAATCCGGAGTTTGAATATGAACTTGACTTTGGAAATGGCGTCGTCAAGCCGATTAAGGATCGCACGGTATATGCTTACCCCCTGCCGGGTCATTTTGACCTTACCCTCAAGGCCACAAGCAAAGACGGGCGAAGCAGCACCTATGTTAAAAAGTATGAAATCATTTCGGGAGATGGCTCGGTCAATCTTGCCAACAACAATTAATCCGACATCTACTTCTGTGTTCTGAATATACGCCAGCCTTCGGGCTGGCATTTTTTTTATTACGTACCTATCTGCTACCTTCGTATCTTAGTGGGCGATCTACGAATTTTGACCAAGTCATGAAAAAAGCACATATTTTCACTGAGCAGGAACTCAGCCAGATTGAAGCATCTGTAAAAGAATCGGAAAGCAAAACTTCTGGTGAAATTGTTCCGGTATTTGTCAATCAATGCGCATCCTACCCTATCGCAATATATAAAGGAGGCACGGCTCTCGCATTCTTTGCTTTTGTGGTACTCATTCTGCTTGATCGCTTTGCCCACGGGTTCATATTTTATGATCCTTTTTGGTATTTGCTGGTGGTATGTGGTGCAGGCGTTTCCGGTGGACTCGCTGTGCGTTATATCCCCGCACTACAACGATGGCTTGCCGGGAGCGAACATCTGCGGGAAATGGCATATTTTAAGGCCAACCAGTTTTTTCTTCGGGAAGAAGTATTTCAGACTGTTGACCGAACCGGGATCATGATTTTTGTGGCTTGGTTTGAGCATCAGGTTATTGTCATGGCTGACAAAGGGATCAGTAAAGTAGTAGAGCAGGCAGCATGGGACCAGATCGTAGCGGAAATGATCATCGCCATCAAAAATGGCAATGTTACAGAAGGCATCATATCTGCGGTGAATGCATGCGCAAAAATCCTTGTGGATAAGGGCGTTGAAATTCAGCCTGATGATACAGACGAACTATCCAATCAGCTACGAACAGAGTAATGTCTCTCCGTTATCTTCTATTTAGCATTTTTTCCCTGATAACGTTTCAGGGTTTTTCGCTCGACGTACCCTACCTCACCGGGAACGTCAACGACTATGCAGGCATTCTCACCAGGCCAGGCTTTAACACAATAAGCCAGACCCTGATAGCACACGAAAAAAATACAACCAACCAGATTGTTGTACTCACTATACCTTCTTTAAATGGAGAAGATATTGAAACCTATGCCAATCGTGTCTTTAACACATGGCAGTTGGGGCAAAAGGACAAAAACAATGGGGTCCTGGTTGTGATTGCCAAACAGGAAAAAAAGTTAAGAATCGAAGTAGGCTACGGACTGGAGCCAATACTTACCGACTACACCTGCGACCAGATTATCCGTAGCAGAATGGCGCCCTTTTTTAGAAAAGACGATTTCACGACAGGCATTTCCGAAGGAACCAACGCGATCATCAGAGTGCTTACCGGAGATCAAAACATCAGGCAGGAATTGGCGACTGAAAATTATCCATTATGGGCCAAAATCATTATGGGTACTTTTTTTTCAGCGATAATACTATTTATCCTGTATTCCATTATCGGACAGGGGGGATTTTACAGCTGGTTTCTCGGAATCTTTATCATGCTGCTTATCTGGTTTATGACCCCCGGTTTATTTGGCGAAAAAGCAAGCCGGATTATATTCTGGACATACATCGGCATTTTTATTGGAGATAAATTATATATCGGGATCCAAAGGCTGCGTGGAAAGTGGCGGGGAAGGTCTGGCGGTGGTTCCGGAAATGGTGGTGGCGGAGTCAGCTGGGGCAGCGGATATTCAGGAGGGGGGGGATATTCCGGCGGCGGCGGATTTTCTGGCGGCGGCGGCAGCAGCGGTTCGTGGTAAGAAAAAAAACGTACTTCGTAATGTTATATTCCCAAATCCGAATATTGAGTATTCCGATTAGTTTTCATTTGACCCAAATGATTTAACCAATCAATATCTCTTATTTGCCATTCATACGAAAGGCAAAATAGTAATGAGAATCTATGCTTAGATTGACTCAAGAAATCGACCCATTCCTCCCGAAATCTAACACTTGTAATCTTCGTTTTTCGCCCTTTTAAGATTTTTCACTGCTGAAACTTGTGAGAGAGATGTTTCCATGGCCCGTTTTTTGGCTGGTCACAGGAAGCGCGTTTCCCTCCACCTAACATCGAGAAGATATGCAAAACGCAAACAAGACAACGACTGTTCACAAAATTGATGACTACCTCCTTCGGATTGAAGCCCATGAAAAAGCCGAAAGAAGAAGAAAAGGCCTCTATGCTCTAGTACTATTTGCTGTTGTGGGAATAGGCTTCACGGTCTATAAAACCATTAGTTTCCAGAAAAACCTCCGAACTTTCAGCGTGGCTGACCTTTCGTATGAGAAGGTACAGACATTGTTTACCGAAGACGAGGCTCCAATTATCGTTAGTCATCCGGATATTGGCCGTGATACAGTAAAATCTGTAGAGGACTATATCACAGTGTTGAATCTTCTGGACCTGATTGAACAAAATCGCAACCTGGCCATCAGCGTTGTTGATACCCTTTCGGGCGAAGAGACCGCAGAAGAAACCGCACAAAATAGCCTTTCTCCTTACATGGTAGATATTGACGGAGAGCGCAAACAGGGCCGCACACTCAACTTTAGTATCGAGAATTATGATCCCGAAGTAACCTATATGCTGGACTTTGGAAATGGTTCCAGACGCAGAGTCGGCAAATCGTTTACTTATACTTACGAACAGCCCGGAAACTACCGTATCCAACTATACTCAACCAAAAACGCGGTTTCCAATACGTACACAAAACGGGTGCAAATCAGTCAGGATGAAAGAATGGCCACGCAGATCGCAAGTGCGGCGAAACCACTCAACGAACCCGAATCTGTTGTAGACCTGAATGCCACAAAAAGCGAAAGTGAAAGTGAATTAAAAACCGGTGCGAATCTGCCAGAAGAACCGCGCGAAGAAGAACCAGCCAACAATACAGTAGCGTCATCAGAAACGGTTTCAGAAAATAAAGAAACTGATTCACCGATTACAGAAAATACAGAGGTCTTCCGTACCGAAAATACACGTGATCTGCCGACGCGTCCGGCTCCGCAACCAGTTTCCGAGGTGGTCAAAGCATCCAATGCTTCTGTCAACAAACCGCTGGTCGCTGCTCAGCTTATGCCCGAATTTCCGGGAGGAACCAAAGCCCTGGCAAGGTTTTTCAACAAATACTACCGCTACCCGTTGGAAGCTAAAAACAATAACATCGAAGGCGTTGTATATGTACGGTTTATTGTAAATCCCGACGGCAGCCTGAGCAATGCGAAAGTAGTAAAAGGCGTGGGACATGGCTGTGATGAGGAAGCCATCCGCCTGATTTCACTTATGCCCAAATGGATTCCAGGTGAGCAGGACGGAACAAAAGTAGCCGTTTACAAGACGATCCCCATTACCTTCCGGCTTCTCAACTAAGAAAAATTTTTCCCGGGAAATATTAACACATTTCAAGGAGGCTGCCGACGGCAGCCTTTTTGTTTTGGTAATTCCATTTTTTCAGGCAAAATTGCCATAGTGTTAATGACAAATTCATTTATGAAAAGATTATTCTGGTTAATAGCAGGCATTTTGGTGATTCAGTCTACAGGTTTTGCTCAAAAAGCACCTAAACTGGTGACCCGCGCCGACAGTATTTCCTACGCTTTGGGTATGGATATTGGAAAAAACCTGGGGCAGCTTGATCTGGATATCAGTCCGGAAATGCTGTATCAGGGGTTGAGTGATGTATATAAAGATGTGGAGTCTCCGATTTCTGCCGAAGGACTTCAATCCTGTCTTATGGCTTTCCAGCAGGAAGCGCAGGCTTCACAGCAAAGGAAGTTTATGGAAAGCGCCGAAATGGCCAAACAGGAAGGCGAGCTTTTCCTCGCTCAAAATAAATCTGAAGAAGGTGTGATTACCCTTCCCAGCGGACTTCAGTATAAAGTCCTGCGGGCTGGCAATGGCCCTTCACCCGGTCCCAACAACTTGGTGCGGGTGCATTATGAAGGGAGATTCCTTGACGAATCTGTATTCGACAGCTCATATGAAAGAGGAACACCTGCTGAGTTTCAGGTAACTCAGGTAATTGCCGGATGGACAGAAGCGCTTCAACTGATGAATGCCGGTGCCAAATGGCAACTGTATATTCCTTCAGATCTCGCCTATGGTCCAAACGGCTATCCACCCAATATTCCGCCAAATTCAACGCTGATCTTTGACGTTGAACTGCTGGATTTTAAGTAGGTCTTACTGATAAGGATTGCGTACAGTTCTCACAAAACCGTTGAAGCCCTGCTTCTTCAGGTAAGGGATGACTGTTGACTTGACATAATCTGTTGACTCAGGTTTGTACAATCCTGCCACGACTTTGTAAAGCCCGTCTTCAAAGGTCAGAAATGTCCCATACGCAAAGACGTTGGAAATTTTTTCATACCGACGCATATCCGGTTGCTGAAAGGCACCCAGTTGAACGCTGTATGTCAGGTTTTGGGTTTTGTTTGTACGCAGGCTGCGCTCATCTGCTTCAATAAAGGCATTGGAGTAGCCCCTGGTCCATATCAATGTAAGGATATTTTCTGCGGTGGCTTTCCCAAGATAAGGGCCGACGAATACTTTTTTCCCTTCTCCGTCCCGACTTACCATTTGCTGTTCTACAGGAAGTTCAGAAATAGAAAATGGGCGGATAAAACCAAACTCTTTAAGATCATCAAACTGGGCTAAATCTTCCAGAGAGTTCATCGTGCCCACGTAGATTTGATATATGGTGTGGTCCCCGGCAGGCTGAGAGTCAGTCTGGGCAAAAACGGGTGTAAGCATAAAAAAAACAGCAATGATCGTTGCTGTCAACTGTAATAATACGCCTTTCATGGGATAGTTTTTAGGGTTCTCAATTACTTGCATAACTCCGAAATTAGCACTTTTATTGCTTTCCCCAAGCGCGCTGCACAACTTATTGCCAACTCTGGAAACAAGCCTTGCGTATGAAGACCTTATGAGTTTATTTTCCAATTTATTTCGCGCATCTGCCAGAGACCAACGTTATGGCGGAACGCTCTCTCTTAAAGACAACCTTCGGGCCCTCAGACATCTGCCTCCCTTTTTGCGCCTGATCTGGGATACACAGCCCTGGATGGCAGCGGGCAACATGGCCTTGCGCCTGCTGAAAGCAGGCGTACCGGTAAGCACCCTTTACATTGGTAAACTGATCATCGACGAAGTCGTTTTCCTCTCCCAGCATACCGGAGGAGAGAAAACCCATCTTTGGATGCTCATAGGTATGGAGTTGGGGCTGGCGATTATTTCAGCCATGCTGGGAAGAGCGATCTCCCTTCTCGATGCATTGCTGGGAGACCTTTTCAGCAATGAAAGCTCTGTCAGGCTGATTGCGCATGCAGCTAGTCTTGATCTCCCTCAGTTTGAAGACTCCGTATTTTACGACAAACTGGAGCGCGCACGTCAGCAAACCAACAGCCGCACCATCCTCATGTCTCAGATGCTGCTTCAGGCTCAGGATATGATTTCGATGGTATTTCTGGCTGCCGGGCTCGTATTTTTCAACCCATGGTTAATCGTATTGCTGGTGATTACGGTTATTCCAGCTTTCATCAGCGAAACCCACTTCAACCAACGAAGCTATTCGATATCCCGCGCATGGACACCGGAGCGGAGAGAACTCGATTATATGCGGTATATCGGAGCCAGTGACCAGACGGTAAAAGAAGTGAAGATCTTTGGGCTGGCCGATTTTCTGAAAGACCGGTTTCAAAAACTGGCGCATCGTTACTATCTGGCAAACAAAGCTTTAGCCATTAAAAGAGCAGTTTGGGGGTTTGTATTTAATACCTTTGGAGATCTCGGCTATTATGGTGCTTATGTACTGATTGTAATCCAGACTATTCATGGGCAGATCAGCCTGGGAGACCTGACGTTTTTATCCGGTTCTTTCAGCCGTCTGAGCGGGCTTTTGCAGGGCATCCTGTCGCGGTTTTCAACCATTGCACAGAGTGCTTTATACCTGCAGGATTTTTTCGATTTTTTTGCGATGAAGCCGGAGATTTTTTCCCCCGCCGATCCCCTGCCCTTTCCTGCACAGATTCAGGAAGGATTTGTATTTGAAAATGTTTCTTTTAAATATCCCAGTTCCCACAAATATGCCCTCCGCAATGCCTCATTTGAACTGAAAGCAGGAGAGAAGCTGGCACTTGTAGGGGAAAACGGGGCAGGTAAAACCACCCTTGTGAAACTGCTGGCCAGGCTGTATGATCCGACTGAGGGGCGGATTCTGCTCGACGGACACGACCTTCGGCAATATGACCTGAAACAACTCAGACAGGCCATCGGAGTAATATTTCAGGATTTTGTGCGATATCAGTTGACAGTAGGGGAAAATATTGCCGTTGGGCAGATCACCCATATTTATGATCAATCCAAAATTGAGGATGCGGCACACAAAAGTATGGCGGACACAGTGGTTCATTCACTGGAAGGCGGATACGATCAAATGTTGGGAAGAAAGTTTGACAAAGGCGTAGAGCTTTCCGGCGGGCAGTGGCAGAAGGTAGCTCTTGGGCGTGCCTATATGCGCGAAGCACAGGTGCTCATTTTGGATGAACCCACAGCAGCACTCGACGCCAGAGCCGAATACGACGTTTTTGTGCGGTTTTCAGCGTTGACCAAAGGCAAAACGGCCATTCTGATTTCTCACCGTTTTAGTACAGTAAGAATGGCTGACCGAATCCTTGTGCTGGAAAATGGCGGTATTAGTGAAACCGGCTCTCATGAAGAGTTGCTGGCCCTGGGAGGCGTATATGCAGAATTGTTTGAGTTACAGGCACAAGGATACAGATAAAAGAAAATCTACACCTTTGCCCGGTCCATCCATTTTTCCACATTGGGTGGCTGCCAGGAATCCATCAGGGAAAGAAGCCCTTCCGGCTGGTCATGCAGCAGCACCATACTCCGGTTTTGGCGATGGAGAAACCTTTCATCCGCCATATGATCAAACATATTCACCAGCGGCTGAAAATAATGGTTCACATTGAGAAGACCGATAGGGAAACTGTGAAGGCCCAGCTGACCCCAGGTGAGGATTTCGCAGAGCTCATCCAAAGTCCCAAAGCCACCGGGCATAGCGATAAAACCCTCAGAAAGATCGGCCATACGCTGCTTGCGCTCGTGCATGGTTTTGACCACAATCATTTCAGTAAGGCCTGTATGACCGACTTCTTTGGCGAGGAGAAATTCAGGAATGACGCCGGTAACTTTTCCACCCGCTTCGAGGCAGGCATCGGCGATGACACCCATGAGGCCGACATTGCCCCCCCCATATACCAGGCCAATACTGCGAGCGGCCATCAATTGGCCCAGTTCAACCGCTGCCTGGGTATATATCGGGTTATGGCCCGCATTGGAGCCGCAAAAAACACATATATGATTCATAGTACAATCACGTGCGTAAAGATCATATCTCTGATAGCAGGCGAAATTTCACCTTAACGATTTTTTCCTGTCTTTTTAGTTTCAGAGAAATCACTTTTCCATTTTGGCGGCTCAATGTACCATACAATTCATCTATATCCAACTGGTCGGCGGTAAATCCGTTGATACCAACAATCTGGTCATTTACCTCTATACCGGCCTCTTCTGCGGGCGAATTGGGCCTGACATAACTGATTATGTACTCGTCGTAATTTGTACCGCTGGTGAGCAGTTCAAGCCCGCTGATATTGTAGAAAAATTCATTTTTGTACAGCGAATTTTTCCGCAGGTAGATATACCCCCGGGTGTAGTCAAAAGCCACATGGAAACGGGAGATAATTTCTGCGCCCAGATTCCCATACCAGGTGTCTTCGGTTTCGGTGACACTGATCGAACTTGCTTCCGGATACCCGGCGATTACATCCTGAAAACGAAATTCGCCAAGAGAAAACTCCTGTATCCGTCCAAGTTTGCCATATACACTTCCACTTAAGCCCATTCCCAAAAATGCATCCACAGAAGGATATGGGAGCGGAAGGTCGTCATCAAACAGAGATACAGCCTGGCTGGCACCGGTATCCACCAACCATTGAGATTTGACGCGGTTGCCGCTGTGATCGGTCAGCGTAGCTGTCACATAGGGCTTGGCCTTACGGAGTTCGATAGGGATAGCAGTGCTTTTACGATGGGGTTTGTATTTAAACGGATCGTATAGCTTTACATATTTTTGCTGGTAATTGATCTCCACGACAAACTGACGGAAAACCTCAAATCCGATAATCCCATAAACAGGTTTTCCAAAAATTCCGGAATAGGAGATCACCCCTTCGGGCAAAATAATTAGGTTAATCCCATGGCCATTGAGACCCGGAAGAGAGATCGACAAGTCTCGGGCCAGCACAGCCTGAATCATTTCACCAGAACCCAGCCCCCGAACCGAAATGGATTCGAGTGTATCGAGAGAAAGAAAACCCGCCACCATGGGTTCTGTAAGAATCGTAGTGCGTACACCTGTATCGAGAATAAAGTTCATCTCGAAGGATTCATTAATACGGACAGGGATGAGGATAATATTGTGCTGGATTTCAATGGGGATTTTCACATAGTCCACGTTATCGATAAAGGAAAAACCCGCATGAAGATTCGCCATATTCCCCACCCAGAAAGCAATACACAGACAAATTGTAAGGTTCTTTTTCATAAGGTTGAAGCATTTGGCCTGATTGGTTACACCAACTTTAAAGATATACAAATCATGAGGAAGCAAAGACCACATATTGATGTAGTTATTGCGATTTTCGAAAGATTATCAGCTACTATCTTTTATACGTAAACGTCAACCCAAAAATTAAGCAAATTGAAAGAATTTTTCAATAGCGCCTTTTTCAGATCAGCCAGTCTTCAACCGATGTCGTTATTTTCAGTTGCGGAATGATGACCTGTTCGCCAGGTTCTGCAAAACGGTGTTGTTTGTATCTTTCTCCGGAAGGCTCTGTAAGAACCTCAATTATCCGGCTCTGCAAGTCTAAAATCCAGTATTCAGAAATACCAGCGGCAGCATAAAGCGCCCCTTTGATCTCCCGGTCATAGGCGAGGGAAGAGTCTGCCACCTCCACAACCAAAATAATATCTGCTGCCATAGGATGGCCCTTTACATAAAAATCATCTCTGTTTTTTACCAGGACAATATCGGGCGCTGGTTCAGAATTGTCTGATATAACAATGGGATCCTGAATTTGAATTTGTGCATTAGTGGAAACCAATTCAGGGAGCCAAGTCAGTATTTTTCTGGTGGCAGATGTGTGTTTACTTCCGTTAGGACTCATTTCTACAATTTCACCATGAATCAGTTCCACATGATCCCGTTCGGTGAGGATGCCGGCTTCGATCATGCGGTGATAGTCGGAAGTGTTGAGACGGTATCGGGTAAGTGGAAACTGCGACATGAAAACTTTTTTATGAATATACGCAAAGTTGGGCAATTGGTACAAGTGTCAGGCGTGTTTCCAAATTTAAGACGAACATAATCTCATTCCTTTTGCCGCAAAAAAATGCATTTGGTATATTGGCAGGCAAAACTACCACCCCATGCAACAACGCTTCGTTTTATTATGGATATTTTCAGCCTGTTTTCTGCTCAGCATTCATGCTCAGCCACAGGCTTTACCCCTGTTTTCTTCCGAAGATCTCCTCCAAATCACGCTGGAAACCGACCTGAAGGCCTTTCTCAGTGACCGTGGCGGTGATCCCGACTATCATGACGCAAAGTTATCTGTTACAGATGCTACCGGGCAAATCCAACAGGGAGAAGTCGAAATTAAAGCCCGGGGAAAATTTCGCAGAGACGAAATGATCTGTCATTTCCCGCCGATCAGGGTAAAGTTCTCCAAAAAGAAAAAAACACCCGAGGTATTTCAGGGGCAATCCAAATTAAAGCTCGTTACTCACTGCGATGATGAGCAGTATGTATTGAGGGAATATTATATCTATAAAGTGTACAATCTTCTCACCGAAAAAAGTTTTCGGGTAAGGCTCGCCAAAATCAAATATGTGGACGTCAACGGCGAAATGCCTTCTGAAGAAGCTTTTGGTTTCTTTATTGAAGATGAAGAAGATATGGCAGCGAGAAATGGGGAAAATGCCATTGAGGATGATGTACCCATTGCCAGTGAAGATGTGGACGAAGCGCAGACCACACTGGTACATGTATTTAATTATATGATTGCCAACAAAGATTTCAGAATCCCTTCCCCTCCGCAAAACATGAAAATCATCACACACGGTAATACTAAGCCAGTTCCTGTACCTTATGATTTTGACTGGGCTGGAATGGTAGATGCGGCTTATACCAAGCTCGCCTATGAAAAGGGCCCCAGTTACGAAAAAAGGCAGGTTTTCAAACCACTATGCCGCACAAAGGAGGAATATGAAGTAGTATTTAACCAGCTTCGGGCAATCAGGAGTGATGTAGAAAATCTGTACAAAAGCTCCCCCTACCTCGATCCCAAAATCATTAAAGAGAGTCTGAAGTACTACAAAAGTTTTTATAAGACGATCGACAACGACAAAATGGTGGATGAAATTTTTGTTCAGTCCTGTGAAAAGGTAAAATAGGCAAACTAGTCTGCGCTTAGTTCGACGAAGTAGCCCGTATGTTTGCGAACATTCATCACTTCGCCGCCTTCAAAAAGGAGATACTGGCCTTTGATACCGGCCAGTTTCCCCTCTACAACAGCGGTTTTGTCGAGGTTGATACTTTTTACTTTTGAAGGAAAGGCAACTACCGGATATTCGATTTCAGTTATTTCGTCATTGAGGGAAACGTATTGCTGCATCTCCGCCGGGACAAGCGCCTGAATTCTGCTTTTTTCAGCCCTTACATCCACGTCCATGGCGAGTTCATTTTTGAGCATTTTCTGCCAGTGGGTTTTATCAGAGATATGGTCTTTGAGTGCAACTTCAATCAGACCTGCGGTATAGCGGTTGGGCGTTTCGGCGAGGCGAATAGCCTTCCAGGCCCCCTGGTCAATCCAGCGCACAGGGACCTGGTCTCGTCGGGTGACGCCGACCTTTACCCCGCTGGCGATGGCAAGATATACCACGTGCGGCTGCACGTGGTGGGCGAGTTCCCACTCCGGATCGCGGCCTTTGCCCAGGTGCCCTTCGCACAGCTCCGGGCGAATAATACATTCCGAGTTTTCCGGAGAATTGAGAAAATCAGGATAACAAAACCCTTCGCCAAAGACCTTGCTGATCTTTTTTCCACAAACTTTACAATGGATGACTCCGTCGTATTTTAGCTGTATGTGCCGGCCAATCAACGCATTCATATCCACCTCGTCTGCACCCAATTTCAGTGTGTAGGATACCGGCTGGGTATATTCCGTGCGCATTTTGCGCAGGTTTCCGCTATATGTCATATTTTTTCTTTATCCGCCTGAATTTACGGAGGAATTTGCGATAAATAAACTTTTACCACCGGTAAACCACCGAAACTCCCAACAGGATGATGGCACCTTCGCCTACGTCTGCCCCATCCGAAACAGCATTTATTTCATATCCCAAGCCCAGCGCCGGGGCTAGTCCCCACTTCCAGCGATTGGATAACCGGTCAGATAAAAACATATATCCAAACTCCGCCGTAGGCTGCAAAACGACAATCCTGGTTGTACCAGACCGCATTTGCTGGTAGTCTTCCCAATTGACCTTGTTGCGCCAGACATCCATTCGCCCACCCACAAAAAAACCGTTGAGCAAATCCTTAACATAATGGCGATAACCCAATGTACCGCCAAAACCCATGCCTTTCTCCGAATCATGTACGCCCATACTGCGATGGTCAAACAAGTTGGCACCCACCCGCAGGTTGATTGCGTCGTGCCCGGTGAGGCCAAACTCCATCCTCACTCCGGGCATAATACCGGTTGGGTATAACTGAAACTCCGGCCCGAAAGAGGTTTGGGCCATCAGATGTGCAGAAAAAATGGCAGGCATTACGCCTGAAAGGAAGCAAACAAACAGGTATTTTCTCATTCTGGGGTATTATTTTTCCCGGGAGCATTTCGCAGCATTTTCACCGTAAAAAAGCCCAGCAGGAGAATGACAATTCCCATGACGACCCACAGAAGATTTTCCGTCATGGCTTCTGACTTTGCCCCGGAAACAGCATCTTCCGCATCAGTTTTTACGATCATACTTTCTTCTCCGGGGAAAACCGGGGTCAGTTTTTCGGGGATTTTATTCCGGAAATACATCATATCGTATCGCGGCAGATAAGCTTTGGGATTCTGGTATACCAGCATATAGTTTCCCTGGGCTTCCAGATCTGTTTGCATGGAATACACCGGGCCAAAAACTTTGATTTCCCGGAAAGATAGCGGTATGTCGTCGTAATTATAGACGGTGATTTTCAGACGGTTGGTAAACTGAACCGCTTCATCAAATACATTTTCCTCAAGAGAAGAAATGGTAAATCCGCCAAAATCCCGCCATACTTCTTTGACACCTTCAGCGGTTTCCACAGATTCTTTTAACCATGAGACAGATACTGCGCGATAAAAATCTTTTTCTTTATCCACATCAAAAGCCAGTCGGCTCACCGGATAACGATCGCTTAGTTCTACTGTGATTTCCGTCGTTTTTTTATCAACATCGTTTTTCACAACCTGATGGGTGACGGTGAATGGTCGGTAAATGCCGTTGGTTTTGACAAATCTTCCGACACTGGCCTTGACGATTTCGGCTTCTGCATCGTTAAGTTTTACCCTGAAAAACTTATAATCTGAATCAGAAAAAGTAAGGGTGGCAAAATGATAGTTTACATGATCATTGGATATGCCTACCAGACGAATATTTTCTTCTATGGTAAACCATTTCAGCCGGTTGTTGCTCCCTTCCAGTGTAGCAAGCAGGTCGTAATTCATCGGACGAATATCCAGGTCGATATGATTGATGGTCATTTCCTCTTCAGGCCGGAGGGTTACAAAGGATTCATTGTCTCCGCTTTTGCTTTGGTTTACCATTTGAAAGGGAACTGTCCCAACCTCCTCAACATCGCCGCTTGTATGGATCAGAAAAGGAACTTCAATGGTATCTTCCGGAGATATTTTGAAAATGCGGATATCGCTCAAATCTTCTTTCAGCTTTGACAAAACAGATTCGGGGATAACGATTTCATGCCACCCTTTTGATTTTATCTGAGACAACGGCCTTTGATACACATAATCAGTCATCTGTGCAGGTAAAAAAGGGCTTAATACCAGGAGTAAACCAAGCGCAGGAAGAGTTTTATACATTTTCATCGTCCGTCTCTTGTTTTGTTTCTTGTTGTTCTGGCTCATCACCTAAAATCACGCTTTTAAAACGCTGGTAAAGGAACGAAATTATCATCAGGAGCACACCCAGCGCAAGGAAAATAACCGTTTTATTGCCAAGGGTAGTTTTGTCCAGATCGAATATAAATACTTTGACCAGGATCACCCCAAACAAGGCAATGGAAGCGATACGAAGGTATTGTAGTTTTTTCCAGAAACCCAAAATCATCAATACCAGTGCATAAAGCCCCCACAGCACACTGAATCCTACCCGTCGCACTTTTCTTTCGAGAAGGTATGTATCAGCCTCGGGATACATGACGTGGATGATATGCTGGAGTTCGGCACTCAGCAAGGCGAGCATAATCAGGTGAAAAGCAAGTCCAAAACCTGTTTTCACACGAGGATCATCAAAGGTCTGGTGAGCCCGGTAATTCATCCAGAGATTGATTCCCAGAAAAGCATAACAAATATAGCGCATGTAGAGATAAGCCATTCCAGGCTTAAATATGGGGTTTTCACCGGGGTGAAAATAGTTTTCCCGAAGCTGATACAGATCCGGGAGACTTTCAGTTAAAAACAGTAATACCCCAATCCCCGAAGCGACAATACCTGCGATATAGATGGCTTTATTGTTCCAGAAACGCATATTCACAGCCAGTAAAGCAGCCATAAACAGAAACGCATAATTGATACTCCACAGAGCGGAGAACGTGTTCAGATCGTAGTTGAAGTTATCGGCCCCGTCGAGTACGATTTTTGTGGAAGCCATAAGTTGAGTAAAAAACTGATCGATTTCAGGCAGGAAGGCTGCAAATGCAGTAATCAGGAGCAGAGATGGCAGCAAAACACCACCAAACCGCTGCAACGAGCGCCATTGTGTTTCTTCGGGCTTATATCTTGTGTGAAAATACGTCATCGCAGCAAAACCGGCGATCACGAGGAATGAGGTAAGGAAATGAATATTAAATATTGGTGTAAAAACCTTTTCATCCAGAAGATACACCGAGTTGGAGTACCCTTCGCCCCAATCCTGAAGCAGGCTGAAGAAACTCATTCCAGCCAGAATATAAGCCAGTGCTTCATAGAAAAATACCTTTTGTGTCCTTCCAACCCAGAATACAATTACAGCTTCGCAGATCCACAGCATCGTAACCCAGTTTCCTTCAAGCTGAACCGGAACTGCCAGCGTAAGGAAAGTCAGTACCAGTCCGGCCACGAGGTAAAACAGGTTGCGGTCGGCAAGTTTGCGATTGTAAATCAGGAGTGTAACGACAAAATGTACGAGCGCATTTGCCAGGGTAAAAAGTCCCAGCCAGCGGTCGCCATTTTCAATTCCTTCAATCAATCCATAACCCGTACCGTAAAAAATGGAAGAATTGAGCAGAAGGAAGACGATATCGCGCCAGTTATATTTTTCAAGATGAATGAGTTTATAGGCCAGAAGTGCCCCATAAAACAGCAGAAAAAATACGGCTGCAAAGGTAAGAGAAACCTGGAAATAACGATCTGCGACATACCGGTCCTCCATCCAGGCGAGGTACACACCCCAGGTGAGGGCAAAAGCAATATAGTTGAGCGTATGCCAGTATTTGCGGAAAGCGAGGGCTAGAATACCGACATTGACAATAGAAATATAGATAAAGAGATTTCGGATTTCACCGGTATTATCACTCAGCAGGATCGGAACGGCATAAGCACCTGCGAGGCCGATAATAGCGATTGCCTGGATATTGTACCAATAAGCTGCGAGCACACCAAATGCAGTAAAGACCAGCATCAGGCCGAATGCCACGCCTTTGGGAATCAGGTGGTAAAAGTCGAATGCAGCAAATGTGGTAAAATATAGAATAGCAATACCGCCGCCCAGCAGGATTGCACTATAGCTTTTATAATTCTCTTTCAACACATACGCCAGTCCGACAAGGCTAAAGCCAGCCAGGAAGCCACCAATCACCCGAATGACAGGGCTTACCAGATCGTTGTCGATGGCAAATTTGACAAAAAAGCCTACGCCGATGACGAGGATGGCAATACCAATTTTACTGATAAGGTTCCCTCCGATAAACGCTTCGAGATTGCGGTCTGGTTTGATTGTTTTCTCCCGGGGAGGCGGGCTCGTTTTTACCACCGGAGGTTTTACCCTTTCTGAAGGAGTGGTAGTAAGAACGGGCGGTTCGCTTACTTTTTTATCAGATGAAACGACCTTTTCAGGTGCTTTTTCATCTTTGAGTTGAAGCAATTCTTTTCTCAACGCAAGGATTTCCTGATGCGCCTGATTGTGCTGGCGGATCAGTTCGTTGAGTTTTGCCGAAATTTCCTCTAAGGTTGGGGTGCTCATAAAAGAGAATAAGGGATTTTGCGCAAGAAGATAAGAAAATTACGCAAAACCCCATTCTCTGTTATCATAAGATTTTAGGAAAACGGACTTTTCAGCAGGCAGAATTACCAGTCCTTTTTAGCCTTTTCCTGCTTTTTCTCTTTGTTGGAAACCGTAAATACCCGTGCGAGGTTAAATCCAAAGTATATATCTCCATTGGCCCAGTCTCCGGTGGTTTCTGCGACAAAGAGGTTTTCTGTCATCCCCCGGGAGTTGGTAAACATCAGCTGGAATACGTGTCCGCCGGTTTCGATATCAAAGCTCAGAGACAGGCTATTCTGGAAGTTATTGGCGGTGTAACGGTATCCGGGAATATCGAGGATATAAAAATACTCACAGTTGATACTCATGCTGGGCGTGATTTTCACCCTTCCCCCGGCGCCAACAGCGAAGACATCATTGTCTTCAGCGCGGGTAGCCACGAGGTTGCGGTGGATCATGGTAGGCATGACCTGAAAAGAGAGCGCCTCATTGAATTTTCGGGCGATCAGCAGTTGATGAGAGTAAGACAACCGGGAGCTGAAATAATTGACCCGGTCGGGATCAGCCCAGTAAAGGGTGTTTGCCTGAATTCCGGAGACCCCCACAACAGAAAAAGGCATAACCCGTTTACCTGAGCTTTGTCTGAAGAACTTGACCTTGACAAAGCTGTCATAGGTTTTGTTCACATTACTTCTCCCTACACCGACATTGAGCCAGCGTGTGATTCCGTATTCAAACCCCAGTCGCATATTGGCCTGGTCGAGTCCAAAAAATTGGTAGGCCCCATCGTTTATTCGTCCAAACCTATGGGAAATGATGAGTTGCAGCACTCCCGCAGCCGGCAATTCTATAGAATGCGCATTGACAATACGCACCGATTTAAAGGTTGCAAAGGCATAATTGGTCGTTTCCTCCTCCATATCATTCAGCATATCCATCAGGTCATCCTGAGCAACTGATAAGGCAGGAAAGTATGCCATGAGCAGGCAGAAAAGAATATTCCGTAAGGTGGGCATAAACGTTAGCGTTGGGGGTTATCAATACAAATTTTTAGTTCTCCTGATTGTAGGGCTGATAGTTCATATCAACCGTCACCTCTATTTCCTGTGCGATATTATCTTTCACCACTCCGGGGATTTTGATATCGTAGTCAGCGACAGCTACAGGAAATTTGGCAGAAGAAGATACCTTTCCATCTGCGACTACGATCAGCCCCTCTGTTGAGACTTCTTTAGTCACCCCGTGAATGGTAAGCGAGCCGTTTACTTTCGTTTTATATGAGCCATCCTTGGCGAAGTTAATTTCTTCGAGGTTGGCGATTTTCCCTTTAAAGGTAGCTTTGGGAAACTTAGCGGATTCGACATACTTTTCATTAAAATGCTCCTGCATCAGCGCCTTTTCAAACTGAAAACTTTTCATCAGTACAGCAAATACAATTTCGCCCGTACCCGCGTCGAGGATGCTGGTAACCTGATGGTTGTTGGCTTCAATGTCTTCCATTGCAGTATGAGAGAAAAACTTAATATGGCCAGTGCGGGTCATATATTTTTGGGCATGAAGCTGAAATATGGTAGTCAGCAAAACGATGGCAAAAACAAGCAGATTTTTCATAATGGTTTATTAAGAATATGGGTCAGTTTATAAATATGAGACTTAATTATTAGAGGCCCCGGCATTTATCCAGGACTTGATTTTATCGAGGGTACAGGCAGAAAGTTTGGGTTCGCCATCAGGCATAGGGACATACCCCTGATCATGGTTTATGGCACCCCAAAGTTTGCCGTTGTTGACCATTTTAAGAACATCATTATAAGTATCCAGTGCAATATTTCCACTTTTAGAAACAGCATCATGGCATACGTAACAGCGGTTTTGGAGCAGCGGCTGAACAATGGCCGAATAAGTTACATTCGTAGTATCACATGTATTCGTGCTGGCCGGGTACAGGTCCTCTTCATTGTCGTAATAGCAGCCTGTAAGTATTAGAGAAACAGCACCAAATACCATCAAATATTTCAGCAGTTGGGGGGTTCTGGACATTGTTATTGTAGGTTTATCTGGTTAATTATTTTTAACGCCTGCATCAATCCAGGCTTTTACTTTAGCTATATCACAAGCGGGAAGTTTATTTCCGCCTCTTGGCATGGCAGCGAACCCCGTCTGGTGGTCAATGGAGCCAAAGAGCTTGCCATTATTTGCCATTGCTGCTACTCCGCTATGACTATCAAGGCTAATACTACCAGAAGGATCAGTACCCGAATGGCAGCCTGTGCAGTATTTTGCCATCAGGGGCTGTATCATTCCAGAATACGTGACGTTTGAAGTATCGCAAGCGCTGCTATCTGAGCAGGTCAGATCCTTTGCCCCCTGCAAAATCCACCTGGAAATAATCCCGATTTGCTCTTTAGACAAAGACGTATTAGGTAGAGGAGGCATAATATCCTCATTATCAGTTTCGGTGATAGCTTTATACAAATCACTTTCCCCCAAATTGAAGGGCGAAATTTCCCCTGTTCGCATTACGGATTCGTAATTGGTGAGTATAACACCATCACTCGCAGAGGCAGCATCATGACACCCACTTTTTGCACAGTTGGAAATCAGTATCGGCAATACATCGCGCTCAAAATATACCGTATCTGGATCACAAAGGTGGATATTTTGGGTAGTTGTATCTATCGGATTGGTGACAGTATCGATGGGGTCTCCCGGCCCTCCACCAATCGGAAGAATCGGATCATGTACGCAGGACGACGCCCACATTAGCGACAGCACAACAATTGTGAATAATGGGAAAAGTCTTATTCTAAACATGGTTTTCGGAATATTGCTCATCAAAATCAGAAAATTACTTTAGCACACATCGGGTAAGATTGACATCGGTAAGGAACCCCGTGCATATCCCCCGAACAGTGATTTCTTCACCTGCGGAAAGATTCCTGAGGGCGGCGGCATCATCGCCAACAAAACCACAACTTACCCCAAACATCTCACCGGTAGCATTCAGAATTACGGTTACTCCTTCGGGGCTGTCAGATTTTTCACCGATCATTCCGTTCACTTCTACAATTTTGTTCAGAAATTTTTCATTGGCAGCTGCCTCATCACTGTTGAATGCAGTAAAAAGTTCATCTACGGTCAACGAATACGCCACTTCAGCACCCGACACATCTTCGTGAGGTTTGTTAAACAGGTAGATTGCTGCACTAACGCCGATAAATCCGGCTAAAGCACCAACGATGAGAAAAATCTTAAAACTCCTGGACATAATTATTTTTTATTAAGTCAACAAATAAAGATGTTCTATGTTTTGAACGAAAAAAAACATTACTCAAACGGGATATATTTGGTTTAAATCCGGAAAAATTTCACCTTGTATTATAGTCAGCCTGTATATGCCGACTATACTTTCCTTTTCACTCTTTGTTATATAAATCATTAACTATGCGTGGATTACTACTCGTGGCAATGCTCCTTGCCTTACTTTTTCCGGGCATTATGCCCGGTTTGCAGGCTCAAAACCTGTCTCTCAGCAAAGCGGATATGATCCGGTTGTCTCCTGAATGGAAAGGAGAACGATTTCCCGACGGTCGCCCCAAAGTTTCAGACGCTCTGCTGGCGCGAATGAAACTCGTCACACACGAAGAGGCCTGGGCCGTCATGCGAAATGCCAACTACAAGTACCAGTATGATGACGGATGGCTGGTCATTCACCCCGACAGTATCTTAGTGGGAAGGGCTGTAACGGCTGTATTTATGCCCGGCAGGCCCGACGTGCACAGAGTTATCGACAGCATCGGGCATGCACAGGGCCGGATCAAAAGCCAGAACTCATGGCCCGTCGATCAACTCGTCAAAGGCGATGTATATGTCGGCGACCAGTTTGGTATGCATGAAGACGGTCCCACCATCGGCGACAACCTGGGCAATGCCATCTACACCAATTCTGGCAACGGCATCGTGTACAACGGCGCGATCAGAGACATCGAAGGGCTAAAAGCCATCCCCGGCTTTACCGGATTCGTCAGAAGTTATCACCCCTCACATCACCTCAACAACCCCGACGCACCTGGGCAACTCAATACCACCCTGGTCGGAATCAATGTTCCTGTCAGGATCGGAAAAGTTATGGTCATGCCTGGCGACGTCGTGCTCGGCAAAGAAGGCGCGGTAACATTTATTCCGCCGCACCTCGTCGAAAAAGTAGTTACGACTTCCGAAATCGTGCGGCTGCGCGACATGTTTGGACACCAGCGACTGCGCGAGAAAAAATATACCGCAGGCCAGATTGACAACCGGTGGACAGATGATATCGAGCGGGACTTTTCCGCATGGCTCAACGATCATATCAACGAATTGCCCGTAGGCAAAGAACAAATTCAGGAATTCCTCAAAAACAGAACATGGTAATGAAAACTAACTCACAAAACCGAAGAAACTTTTTCAAAAAAGCCGCACTGGCAGGTGCGATGACTTTTCCCGGTCTTCAGATGCTGGCCGATGCCACAGACCGGACGCCCAAACCATCGGCCCCTTCCGACCTCAAAATCACGGATGTAAAGTGTGGTTATATCCGCGGAGGTCATAGTCTGTTTGTGAAAATCTATACCAACCAGGACATCTGGGGCGTAGGAGAAGGCGTTGACGCCACACCCGGCACCTACCACCTCGTCAAAATGATGGCCGCCAGAATTAAAGGACAAAGTCCGCTCAATGTACACCGCCTTCACGAAGACATACGCCGTTCCGGCTTTTTTGAGGGAGCACAGTCAGGCATGTTTGTGGCCGTGCTTACAGCCATAGAGTCGGCTTTGTGGGATCTCACGGGAAAGGCGCTGGGTCTGCCCGTGTATCAGTTGTTGGGCGGGAAATTCCGGGATAAAATACGCGTGTATTGCGACACCGCATTGTATCAAAACCAGCTACCCAAGCCCGAAAAATTTGCAGAGAGTGCGCTGGAAGCAAAAAAGATGGGATTTACTGCCGTCAAGTTTGATCTGGACCAGCGAAACGACCCCAACAAATACGACCTGTACAACTGGACGGCCAGCCCTGGAGAAATCCAGCGGATGTATGACCAGATGGCAGCAGCAAGGGAAGCTGTAGGGCCCAATATCGACATCTGCGCTGACATGCACGGGCGATACGACGCCATAACCGGCGAGATTGTCGCCAAACGGCTGGAGCCGCTCAATCTCATGTGGCTGGAGGAGCCGATTCCGGCAGAAAATGCCGAGGCATATCAGAAGATCACCCAGTCAACCACTACCCCGATCTGTGCGGGAGAGAACCATTATCTGGCGCATGGATTCCGTCGGTTGCTGGAAATGGGTGCGGTGGACATCATCATGCCCGACCTGCAGAAAGCCGGCGGGCTGGGCGAAGGCCAGCGCATCGCCAATTTGGCCAATCTGTATTATGTACCTTTTGCCCCGCACATGGTGGCTTCATTTTTGGGCGCCATGGCCTCTGCACATGTATGTGCATCTGTACCCAACTTTATGATATTGGAGTGGCAGATATATTTCCACAAAGACCCCATGTTTAAGGAAATCGTATCATACGACGGAGAACAGATTGTGGACGGGCATATCATTTTATCAGAAAAGCCCGGCATTGGCGTCGAAATCAACGAAGAAGCCATGCGGAAGTACGCACCTCCCGGCGTGCCGTTTTTTGAGTAGGGGAAAAAGAGCTGTGATTTGTACCTAAAAATTGTAGGAAATCGTATCTTAGAGAAGAAATTTATTTTTACCATGAGGTTAAGCATTGAAATAAGTTTTGACCAACTTCTCCAGTATATCAGACAACTTTCTTTTTCTGATAAAGAAAAGCTTGTCCTTGAAATACAGAAAGATATGGTTTTTAAAAAGAAGGAAGCTGCACCAACGGCTCTTCAAAAACTCCTTTTACAGGGGCCGACCTGGTCTGATAGTGAATACCAGCAGGTAATGAGAACCCGTGAACAGATCAATCAAGTTGGAAAAGATGATTCTGCTTGACACCTCTGTCCTGATTGAATACTTTCGAAAGCAGAGAAAAGATCTGACTTTCTTTTATAATCTGGCTGGTCTGGACGAATCGATGGCGATTTCCAGTATCACAAAATATGAAATCCTGATCGGGAAAAAATCCGGTCAGGATTTATTTTGGAATTCATTATTGGAAAGTCTAACGCTGCTTCCTTTTGGAGATAAAGAAGTTACAGAAGCGATTGACATTCAACATACCTTGCTTAAAAGCAATAGATTTTTTTGAGTACGGGTAGCAGTAGGTTTTGATGTTTTACACCCTTTCTGACAAAAAAACTTCTGCTTTTTTAATATCGTCTTTTCTGTTATCTTTAATATGACAGAAAAGGCCTTTTTTTATTTACAAAATCGACCATCATTATCTCAATAATTGATGATTATTGATAAGCAACCAATCATTCAAACCCGGTTAATAGGTAATAACTTCTTACCGAGGTTGTTTCTATGGGCGAGCATTATCATTACATATTACACATTCCACCCCAGACTTTACGGTCAGATAGCTGAGATACCTTCTAACAAATATTATCCCTTCCATATTGATAGTTATAATATGGAAAATGGATTGGCTCAGCAAACTGGGTATAGCTTCATGCAGGATAGTTTAGGTTTTGTCTGGATAGGCTCAGAGTATGGGATTAGCCGCTTCGATGGGATCGATTTTGATGCGTTCAGACCCGCCGCCGATCATCCTGGCGGGATCCCCCCAGATGATATTTTTGCAATCGCCGAAGAAAGGAGCGGACATCTTTGGTTGGGTTTGAAGCAAGAAGGCCTTATCTTTTTCGATGCTATTCATGAAACAGTTCAATTATTTCAATATTCTGATACGGATCCGCATACTTTGAGCCATAATGCTGTACGTTGTCTCCTAAAAACCACGCCAGGCATCTGGATCGGGACAGTGAATGGGCTCAACCTCATGGAACGGGTAGCTGGAAAGGTTCAATTTACCCGGTTTTTGCTGGATTTGGAGATACTGTGTCTGCTTCAATGGAATGAAAACACCTTGTTGGCTGGCACGAACCACGGCTTATTTGAAATCAATCTGACTACTTTGGAGATGAAAAAGTGGAAGGAGTTTCCAAGGCAGGATCAAAAGGTGGCCGCACTATCGATCATGCCTGACCAGCGGATAGCATTGGGGATTCAGGGAGAAGGTATTTTCCAGCTTAACATGGAAACCCAGGCATGGACTGCCATCAAGGACTGCCATCGCCTTCATTTTCAGGCGCTTTCATATGGACTTGGAAACCGGTTGTGGGCGACAGGTGATTGGGGAATTGGCCATTGGAATCCCGAAAATGGACGCTGGCAAGAAATCGAAGGATTATCCACTGAACGAGCCTATGCACTTTTTCATGACCGTTATGGAAACCTGTTTGCAGGCACCGATAACTTTGTGTATCGAATACGATTAGAGACAAAGGGCATTGTACACACGCCGCCAGAATATGTAAAACGGATAGCTTTGAGCCGCACATATCGCATGACAGCGCAAAACCGGATTTGGGTAGCTGCAGAAAAGGAAGTGATGGTTTTTGACAGTGTACACAGCAGGGAAAATATCAGCTACCAGGAATTTGAATTACCCGAAATCAAACAAATCCAGGGCGCATTTTCCCTCTGCGAAGAGCCAGATAAAGGACTATGGCTCGGTACGACACAACAAGGACTGGTGCTCTATGATGGAGAAAAAGTGAGGTTTTTTTTTGATCGGAGCTCAGCAGACTCTGTTGTATCGAAATACAGGGTGGCTGATATACTGATCGATCAAACAAACCGATTCTGGCTTGGAAGTTGGGGAGGCGGACTGTTTCAGGTTGTACGAGATGGCAAAGGTGACCCGGAATCCCTGATTCGGTATACCCACAACCCGGCGGATTCTTTGTCTCTGCCTCACAATACAGTCCGTTGTATCATAGAAGATGGTAAAGGCAGAATCTGGATAGGTACGGGAGGCGGCGGGCTTGCGAGATTTTATCCTGAGAAAGGAACCTTTAAGCGTTATTTACAAAAAAATCCCCATACAGGCATGGAACAGGTCATCGAGGTGATCCACATCATAGAAGATCCCCGAGACCACTCGCTTTGGCTTGGAACCGATATAGGACTGGTACATATTGAGGTTGATTCGGACGAAAAGATTACCGTCTTCACCCAGAAAGACGGCCTCCCCGGAGACAATGTGGCAACGCTGACGATGGACCAGCATTACCGGCTGTGGTTGGGAATATATGGAGGGATATGTAGCTTCGATCCACTGAGTCGTCAGGTGCTTAGATATCCTGAGCTACCTGCAACCGAAATGTGCGGCCACGGCGCATATACAGATCCGGAGGGGACGGTATATTTTGCTGCCATAGAGCATAATATGGGTTTTCATCCCGACAGCTTTCATATTGATATAAATCCGCCTGAAATTCGACTTACCCGATTGAGTATGTTGGGAGAGGAAGTAACGGTATCTCAAGCAAAAAAAGATGGTTCTTTTTTACTAAAAAAAGCTCTCCCCTATTTGTCTGAAATGCAATTTCCCTATAATCAGAAAATTATTCAGATTTCCTTTGCTGGTCTGGGAAAGGGTAATTTAATCAGCGTGAGATATGAGTATCAGTTAGAAGGCCTTGCTCCATCCTGGATACAACTGGATCCTGGTCAAAGAACTATTTCTCTAAATGGACTAGCCCCAGGAACCTATACGCTTCACCTGAGGGCAAGTAATGCCTACGGTATTTGGGCAAAATCAACTTATGACTGGCCAATTACAATTCTCCCCCCCTGGTACAGAACCATTTGGGCTTATCTGGTTTACCTCTTACTGGCTTTGGCGATTGTATGGACGATTTATCAAACCTGGCGGGAGCGCGTACAGATGCGAAATCAACTCGAAAGAGAAAAATTTGAAAAAGATCAACTGGCAAAAGTCGATCAGCTCAAATCCCGCTTCTTTTCCAATATCTCCCACGAGTTTCGCACACCCCTGACCCTGATTCTGGGGCCGGTGAAACAATTACTTGATCAGCCGGAAAGACCGGAAGAAGAACGAATTCTTTTGGCCATGATGCACCGAAATGGAAATCGTCTGCGCGACCTGATCAATCAGATACTGGATATCAACCAGCTCGAATCTCACCAAATGCCACTCAAGACCGAAGCGGGAAACCTCCTTCAGCATTTCCGTTACCTCGCGGCAGCTTTTGAGTCATTAGCCTATCAAAAAAATCTAAACTACCAGTATATCATCCCCGAACAAACACTACATTTTTTCTATGACCGGGATAAACTGGAAAAAATCGTCAACAATCTCTTGTCCAATGCCTTCAAATTTACCCCTTCCGGTGGTTCGATTCGCTTCACAGCAACCGAGATACCCCAACACAACCAGCAACATTCGCAATGGGTGATCCAGGTAACAGATACCGGATCGGGCATAGCCGACGACCAGTTACAACGTATATTTGACCGCTATTATCAGGTTGATGATTCGGCCACACGCAGGCAGGAAGGAAGTGGAATCGGGCTGACCCTTACCAAAGAACTCGTCGAATTGATGGGAGGAGAAATTGTAGTGGAAAGCAAGTCGGGAAATGGTACCATTTTCACAGTCCGGCTTCCTCTGGAACAGGCGCCCCCGGAAGCGATGGAAGTACCACTTGCCGAAGAGTTGGAGATGGCACCAGTCACACTTTCAAACTCAGAAAGTGTTAACCCAGAGGCACAGGAAGCCGAAAAACCAATGATTCTTATCGTAGAAGACCATCCCGATATGCGGCAATTTATCCAATCAGGTTTGTCTGACTTCTACCAGATTACCACAGCTTCCAATGGCCGGGAAGGTTTGAGCATTGCTTCAAAGACGATTCCCGACCTGGTGATCTCAGACGTGATGATGCCCGAAATGGACGGATTTGAATTTTGCCATAAACTCAAACAACAGGAAACCACCAGTCATATCCCGGTGGTGATGCTTACAGCCCGGGTTGGAGTCGATAGCATAGTCGAAGGGTATGATACCGGGGCGGATGCATACCTGACAAAACCATTTGAATCCCGCGAACTGAAAGCTGTCGTTGACAACCTGATCCTGCAAAGACAAAAACTGCGGGAAGCTTTTGGCAAAGTCACAAAGGTCGAGCCGGGAAAAATGAACATCACCCCGGTGGATGTGCAGTTTTTGCAGCGGGTACAGGAATATCTGGAGGTGAAGTATGCCGATTCCGGTCTAAGCGCCGAGTCATTCGCGGAAGCCATGAATATGAGTCGCATGCAGCTTCATCGCAAGCTAAAAGCACTACTCGATCAGTCTGCCGGTGACCTCATCCGATCATTCAGACTGGGAAAGGCAAAATATCTGTTGGAACAAAGCGGATTTACCGTTGCCGAAATAGCCTTTCAGGTGGGTTTTGAGGATCCGGGTTATTTTGGGCGGGTATTTAAAACACAAATGGGCGAAACGCCCGCCAGCTACGCCGAAAAATTTCAGCAATAGAGATAATTCTTCCCCTTATTTTCTTCAAAAAGGTCGAATGTTACAAACTTCCGGCTTTTTGTTACAATTGTCCTACCCTATAAATGGTTGATTTCCAAAACTTTGACTCAAAATCAACCTTTATGAAAAAAAATCATCTCGCCCCCTTGATGTTTGTTTTGCTGGCTTTGTCTGCCTGCAATAAACAACCCCCCATCAATCCGGTTTCTGAAAATGAAACCCCTTACGTATGGAAAGCTCCCGCCACGCTTACCGGCAATCCCGAACAGGATCTACAAACACTGGCTACATTCACCGACCTTCCATTCGACCCGGAAGCTGCTAAAAAATCGTCAGTTGTAATCCTGCCCGCCAATTCTACCGATGGTCTCGCTGCCGCTGTTCAGGCCGCAGGACCAAATGGCATTGTCGTGGTAAAATCGGGTGACCATTATGAGACTGGTTCAGTGGTGATTTCCCAACGAATCAATATCATCGGAGAGTCGGGCGCTGTGATTCACTCGGGTGTACAGAATGTACTGAATGTACCCTATCTTGAGCCTGCCATTCATCTGCTCAATGCGGGCAAGTCGGTCGTGGCGGGATTGCAGTTTAGCCCGACAGCAGGCCCACAGGATGGCGGTACCGTGTTTTTGGTTGAAAATTCAGATCAGGTTCATATCGCTCTCAATCAGATGACCGGGTTTGAATTTGGTATTGTCCTCGAACAGTCTGAAAAAAACTGGCTCACCGGCAATCATATCGTTTCTTCAAACCTTTGGCAAACGGTAGGCATTGAATGTCATGGAATTATTATCATCAATGGCGAAAAAGCCAAGGTTCGTTACAATAATATTTCAGGCTCTTTCTTTGGCGTATGGGCATGTGATGGACAGGGACTTTACAAAGACAACTATACACACGACAACTATCTTGGATTAATTTTGTGCAAGGTACCGGCGAATGCCATTCCTCTGCCCGGAGGACAAGCGGTCGGCGCTCAGTTTTCTGCCAATCACTGGACAGTTACAAAAAATTACTCCAATGATAATCTGAATGTAGGATACCTGGTCATTGACGGAGCGAACAACAATACACTCACGAATAACCAGGCAAGTGGCAATGGCGATTATGATATCGAACTGGTAGGCGATTCGTACCGGTTTGGTTTCCTGACCCCGTTCTCATTTGACAATACCGTCAACGACGCCGGTGCCAACCTCAAAATAAAAGATTGTGGCACAAACAATACCGTAAACGGCGGTGTGATTGTGGATATAGTGGCCGATCCTTGTTATTGATCTTATCGTACATTTCCCCTCAACAGTAAGGCAAATTTCGGACAGGGGTTTGCTAACTGTCTGGGGGGAATATCAAAATTTAAATACCTTGGCTTTATGAAACATATTATCGCTTTTACCCTGTTGGTGGTTGGCGCATGGGAGCTTTTTGCGCAGCAAGAGGTCTTTTACCAGATCGAAACCTCACTCGATACAAAAACCCACCAAATGAAAGGCCACGAACAGGTTTTTTATGTAAACAATAGCCCTGATACTCTATTTGAAGTATTTTATCACCTCTACTGGAATGCGTTTAAGCCAGGTTCGCAAATGGCCATACTGTCTGAAGACAGCCTTTATGGAAACCCTCGCATCAATGACAAAATCAGCCACCTCACAAAAGGTGAAGAAGGATTTATTCACGTTACCAGCTTTTACCAGGATGGCATACGTCTTTCCCCCAAAGAGCATGAAACCATTCTCCGGGTAACACTTCACAAACCACTTTTACCGGGTAAAAAAACCAAACTGGAATTGGATTGGGAAGCCCAGGTACCGCTACTTGTCAGGCGTGCCGGAAGAGACAATGTCGAGGGAATTGACTACGCTATTGCGCAGTGGTATCCCAGAATCGCCGGATATGATGCAGATGGATGGCATGCAGACCCATATTTGGCCCGCGAATTCTACGGACCGTTTGGTAGTTTTGATGTTACCATTACCCTCGACAGCCAATATGTAGTCGGAGGTACCGGAACACTACAAAATCCTGAGGAAACAGGACACGGATATCAGCTACCAAAAGTCAAGGTAAAACCATCGCAGAATGGCAAAATTACCTGGCACTTCAAAGCTGAAAAGGTACATGATTTTGTATGGGCAGCTGACCCGGATTATATCCATCAGACCATTCAGGTGCCCAATGGCCCTAAAGTTCATTTCTTTTTCCAACCCACCGATTCTGTCCGGGAGAGATGGGATTCCTTAATGGTATTTACCGGAAATCTATTTCAAAGACTGAGCAACTTACTATCTCCATATCCATACTCCGATTATTCTGTCATTCAAGGCGGAGACGGAGGAATGGAATATCCGCAGGCCACATTGATCACAGCCAGCAAAGCCGCTCGTAAAGATATGGAAGAGTTCTGCAGGGTAACAACACATGAGATTGTGCACAACTGGTTTCAGGGAATGGTCGCAACAAATGAAAGAAGAGATCCATGGATGGATGAAGGATTTACCCGATATTACACAAGAAGGCTGATGGATGAATATTTTCCCCAAACAGCCCCGCACCAAAAATACAATTATGATGGATACTTTAGTCTGATCAAAAACGGGACACAAACCCCGATGAGTCGCCATGCAGATCACTTTCCAGGCGAAGAAGTTTACCGGCAGTCAGTGTATGCAAAAGGAGGCGTTTTTCTCGGCCAACTGGATTATATACTTGGACGTGAGGTTTTTGACGAAGCAATGAAGGCATATATCCGGGAATGGAGTTTTCGCCAACCAACACCCCGGGAATTTAAACGCAGTATTGAAAAAAAATCAGGCATAGACCTTGACTGGTATTTCAGCTACTGGCTGAAGACAACGGACACCATTGATTACGCCATTCAGAAAGTTTCGGCATTGCCCGGCACAAGTGAAAAAACAGAAATTCAGCTACAGCGGGTTGGCCAGATGCCTATGCCGATTGACCTTGTGATAACATATAAAAATGGGGTAAAGGAAAATTATACGATCCCACTACAAATGATGTGGGCTTCCAAAAAGCAGGACAGTTTGTTAGGTGATTTCCAAACGCTACCGGAATGGAACTGGCCTGTAAGGACTTACAGGATGACGATAAACCATCCGATCGCAGAAATCGAACACATAGAAATAGATCCTGGAAAAAGAATGGCAGATGTAAACAGAACTAATAATGCATGGATATGGCCATGATTTTATCTTTGGAGAAATCTATGTACTCACCCAAAAAACAACATTAACCCTTTTCCATTTTTGCAAAATAAGTTTTGGCAAAAAATCATAATCCTGATTAGCCGGGTTCCCCAGGCAGCAAATATTCCTGTTCGTTATTTTGTATTGATTTATTACTGGGAAATATTGCCTATTACTGAAAGCCGCCGCAAAATTCGGTTTCCTTTACCGTATGCTTTAGGCTTAGTTAGTGCTCATGATAAGTTGATATATATTATTTGAAAACATCATCACTAACTTAAGCTATTATGAAAACTTTCAGGATTTTCTCTATCGGAATGTTCCTTTTAGGAATGGCTATGACTGGTTTTTCACAAAATGAGGAGACACGCGAACCGCTAAAATTATCTGGTCCAAGATTTGGCATTACCGTAATTGGGGGTGATATGGCGAAATATATGGAAACAAATGACTTGAGCACCTATATGTCTCAATTTGGATGGCAGTTTGAAACGAGATATTTCCAAACAAAATCAGGGTACCAGGGTCTGTTTGAATTCGTACCACTCATCGGAGGACTTGAGTCAAAACAATCTGCCCTCAGTATGAACCTACTTGTCGGCTTCCGAACCCCCCTTGGATTGGAAGTCGGTGTAGGTCCCAATTTTGCCGTGAGAGGGTTCTTTGCTGACGACTTGATAGCAACTACATCAATGTTATACGCAATAGGTTATTCTTTTAAAGTTGATGAGGTCAATATTCCCATCAACCTGGCATTTTCGCCCAGTAGTATCGGATCTAAAGTAACCGTTTTAGTCGGGTTTAATATCCGTCAGAGAGAACAATAAAAGTCATTGGGGAATCATCCTGCCTTAGCAGATACGTAAACTTTGCGTCCTCTGCGTGTACTTTGCGAAAATCTGCGTTTTACGTGTATTTATTTGTCTTTGACAAGTAAACAAAGGGTTCACGCAGAAGACGCAAAGTACACGAAGAGTTTCGCAGAGTTTCGCTCATTGGCGGTTTCTTTGTGATCGATGCCTATTCTAAGTCTATGTCCCAATAAGTTTATAATTCCGATTTTTTTTGGGGGGGGGATTCGGAAAATCTCCAATTTCAAAACTCATCCGCTTTGAAGAGTTTGTCCATGGTGATTTCGCTTTCGATTTCTTCGAGGTAATATTTGTTTTGTAAAGCGGGATAAGTGGAGAGCAATGTGGTGAAGGTCGCTTTTTTGGTTTGTGTTGCCTGTCTGAAAATGGTTTTTTTCAGCCGCAACTGCGCTGCGTAAGTGTTATTGATCGTAAAGTTCTGTACTTTTTATCTTTGGAGAAATCTACCTAAAATATACACATTTCTCCAAATGATAAATCAAATCGAAATGATTTGAGGAGTTTTTTGTAAAACAAAACCGAACCCTTACAAAAAAGATCCGCCTGCCTTACAGCAGACGGATTCCCCAACTATAAAACACACATCCGAAAACCTTACTTCTTTGATGTCAAAAGTGAAATCCATATCCAAAAAACACGGTCTGCATACCCAGTGAGCCGAGTGCCCCGATGCCCAGGCCAAACAGTATCAACGTAAATGGTACAAATACCAGGGCTTTTACGAGGGGTTTATTCCACGTTACATGATGCATAAAGGGAAGCAGGATAAATGCGAGACAAAGGCCAAAAAACGAAATCTGAAACAGATATATACTGATTACCCCAAACAGAACTCCTATCCCGATCTCAAACACCTGAATCGCAGTCTGGTCAGGGTGTGATTTGCCTACGAGTTCGTTTCCCCAGTTGCGGATTTTTTGGAATACAGTTTCTCTGGGTTTTTCGAGCCCTTTTCCCTGACTAAAGTTGTCGCCCGTTACCAGAAATATCGCCTTTTTTGTAAACAGGAAGGAAAGCACTCCCACCGTGGACAATGGTCCCAAAGCTGCATACAGCGCAGTACTATGACTCAAAAACCGATATAATTTCAGCGGTGTACGCCACATTCCCACGATAAAACACAATACCGGCGCAAAAAATGTCAACAGCGTAATCATATAGAAGTCAGGGGTAAATATCACCCCAAATCCTGCCTGAAGCGACACAATTGGGATTACAAATTCCTGTCCGGCAATGGCAAATGTCAGCGGCTGTGATTGTCCCAAAATAAAGGGCAACAGCAGATTGGCATTCACCATGAAAAGGAAAAACAACAGAGTCAATGGCAGATTCAGGGTGGGAAAAAGAATGTCCATCTTTTCCATCCAGGTGATACGCTCAGCGCGGAGCAGGTTCAGCCCTTCTTTGTACAAAAACTCGCAAGTACCTCTCGTCCATTTCATATGTCTCACCCTGAATGCGCGTACGGTTTCGGGGAAATCCTCATAACAAACCACATCCTCCACAAACCGCCCGCGATAGCCAAGTTCTCTCGCCCGGATCGCAAAACCCAGATCTTCACTCACGATGTCGGGAAAACCGCCGATTTCTTCCCAGCATTTGCGGCGCAGGATGGCCCCGTGTCCAAGAAACATCACAAATCCATAGCGGTTGCGCAGCGGCTGGTACCATTTCCAGTGAAGGTCGATGCCGGGCGCCATGGCCTGCGCGAGTTTGCTGTCTGCATTTGGATTGGCGCGGTGATTGGCCTGGATAAAAGCGCACATCGGGTCAGACTCCATGATGGGTACCAGTTTGGCGAGGAAGTCCGGCGGCAATACTTCATCTGCATCGGCAATGGCAAAGTAAGGTTCTTCCGTAGCGACTGTACTCAGGCCATTGTTCATATTCCCCGCTTTAAAGGCTTTACGGTCATCTCTTCTCACCACTTTTACCCTGTGAGGAAAACGGCTGGCAAAACTATCCACCTGCATCTGATAGGCAGGATCAGTGCTGTCGTCGAGGATATAGACGGTGAAATTGTGGTAGTCCTGATTGACGCAGGAGAGCGCACTTTCGGGTTTAAAATCGTTGTACACCGTGTGAAGCAATGCCACACCGGGAGCATTGGCAGCAGGCATACTGACCAGGTTCATTTCCTTATTGTGATGCACTTTCCGGTAATACCAGGCAAAGGAGATCAGCACCAGATTATAGATTCCGTAGAGCCAGGCAAACTCGATGAAGAGGATAAAAAACACGAGAGAAGCCCAACGGATTGGATTATCAGCCATGTAAAGGAGTTGGATCAATCGAGGGTGAAACCATACCAGTGAAAGCCCCCACGTAGCCAGAATGGCGATATACATATTGGGTTTGGGCGGATTCGAAACCTGCGCTTTTGTCTGAGCAGGGGTGATTTCAGTTGAGACAGCCATTTCCTCCGGCCGTTTCATCGTTATGTATGTACTATTCGCCATTGTCTTATATGTTTTGATGTTTGTTTGCAGAATTAATTTTCGAGCCTGAATCTGAGTCCCATAGCCGCAGTGGTGAAGTTCTGAGCGTTTTGCCTTTCGTATCTGAAGAGAAACTGAAGCCAGTGAACTTTACCCATCGGAAGGCGGAAGACCATGTTTGTTCCTACAATATTGCTTCCGGCATGTTGTCCAATCAGCGCGGTTCTTCCGTAAATGAGCCCTGCATCGAGGAAGTATTTATCATCCATCCGCAGTTTACCCGAAACCAGGAGGCGATTTTCTACTACAGACTGGCCGGTATTGGAAAGGAAATAGACAGGTTCGATGGAAAAGGTGGAACTGACAGGAATATTTCCCCCGGCAAAGATCATTTTTTCGGTGAATCGCTCATTACCGATTGCCACAAACCCACCGGCTTTTACGGCATATCCCCCATCAAAGAAAACTACCTGTTCGCCTTGTACAATGTTCTGATCGCTGCCTTCGTCCCAGAATCTGCGGCCCACTTCGAGACGGGTAGTGAGTCGGCGATTCCAGTCATTGATCCCGCCGAAGTAAACCGTACCCGCACCGCGGTTGTTTTGCACCAGAGAGAAATTATCCAGCGTCAGAGAATTGTCATACCTGGCCCAGACCCGATATTCTTTTGCGGGACGCCAGGTCATTTGGGCAGCGCGGATGCCAAACTTTTCTGTTCCCTGAAGATTGGTATAGCCACCCCAGATATCGGCCTCCAGTTTGGCGGGAGATTCCTGTACGCCGTGAAGGAAATGTGTGATTTCGCTTCTTTGAGGGGCGAGTTCGAGGGTAGAGTCAAAATAGAGGCGCGCCTGTTTTTGTTTGCCGAGCGAAGCGTAAGCCTGGGCGATGGCGAGGATATACTCATCCTGAAAAGGATTTTTTTCCAGCATTGCCTCAAAGCGGCGGATAGCATCTTTTTCGTTGCCTTCCCAGAGCGCGACATATGCGAGCCCTTTTTCACCTTCAGGATTGTCGGGATAGAGGTGAGTAAGTTGCTGGAAAAAAGACTTTGCTTTGGGGTATTCACCGTTCCAGGCGAGGGTATAGGCCATACCTGAGAGCGCATCAGCATTTTGGGGGTGATCCCGGAGAATCTGGGAAAAAGCAGATTTCGCCTGATCGTACTCCTGACTCCAGGCGTACTGGAAAGCAGTTTCAAGGCGGGAAGAAATTTCGCTGTCAACCTGCGCAAAGGCTGCAAGGGACAGGAAAAAACAAATCGCTACACTTATTAAAACTTTCATGGAATTAAGGGTTTGATTCACAACAGCGCAATGATCATATGCATTAAAAACTTTATATGATAAAAGTATAGGCAGGAAGAAGCGAATCGAAATAAACCTGACTGACCGGGGAAGAATGATGTTTCAGGCGGGTTTGAGGGGGGTGGATGAGGCTCGCAATTCCGGTGGGGTTCGAGAGCCTCACCCACCGGAATTGCGCCCTGGGGCGTTACCTTTACAAAAAAATAATGGGGGCGGCCACATCTGGCCTACCGATATTACGGCCCTAACGGGCCTTTGTGCCTACGGCACAAACCATTGGGTGTCGTCCGACACAAAGGCCCTTTAGGGCCGAAATGTCGGTAGCCAACGGCATCGTTCCCAAAAATTTTTCTTCATGGCGCGCGTCGTTGCACGCCAAAAGAAACATATGAAAAACATAAGTATTTTCCCGAAAACCATCCAACGGATAAATAAGGATAAGTTCTCCTGGAGAGGCCTTTGCAGGTTGTCTTAACTACACCACACTAATCACCACCGCACCTGAAACTGCTGATACGGTTTCCTCAATGTAGTTGAGGTTGCTGACGCCCAGGTCCTGGGGAAATGGTTCTACATTTATCTGTGCGCTGCTTAATGTCAACCCTTGCGTTGTCCGCGGATAAGTCATCCAGATAAATCCGGCTTCCTGGTTCATGTTGAAAGTGTGGGTCTCTTCTGCGTGAAATAAGGCAACATTACAAATGCGGCTCTCATCCATATTAACCCAAAAATGGAGTCCGGCAGCAGTAACCTGGTCTTCGGTGATGGCAGGCAACTGCACAGAATAAGCCGCGCCCAACTGGTGAAAAAGAATATGCGAATACAATACCGGATCGCCGGTCGCAGGATTGGTGGGATTGATATATTCGGGGGATTGTCCATCCAAAGTCAGCGAAAACTGGCCGGTTCTTTTTACCAGATTGGAAGATATGGCTCCGCTGAAAAAGGGCGTCCAGTACTGCGGACCTAAAATAATATGGGAGGAATTGTCAAAAAACTCAACTCTTAACTCATAGTGATAATTCCCTGTCTCAATATTAAATGCCGGATCGATAAAAGGAATGACAAACACAAAATCCTGGGTCAGATCCAATAATTCATTCTGCGCTGTACTAATACCTATATTGGTATGGTGATGCATTTCATTTGCAGAAGGCCCCAGGGAAAAGGATATAGCAATTGACCGGGTGTGTTCAAGAAAATTAGCGTCAAGCTCGAAGTTTAGCTTAAATGCCACACCGGGGTCTGCAATAATCATCTGAGAAAGTTTGGCTTTGCTGCCGCCGGAAGGCGGAGTTGAAGTAGCCTGGGGAAAGTCTGATCCTGATATTGTTACGCTGTTCATTTTGGAATAGTTTATGGATTTTTACAAATTGATATGCTGGTTATTACAACTGACTAAATTTTTATAACAATCAATAAAACACGATTTTTTGAATAATCCTTACTCCATGAGGTTTTTTAACTTTTTGATAATCATATTTTCTTTTCAGATTTCAGTGGCTCAATCACTGTTGACCGATAGCCTCAAACTTCTATTATCCAGAGAATCGCGCCCGCTCCAACGAGCAGAACTGCTAAATCAGCTCGCTTATACTTCCTACCGGGAAAATGTATCGCTTGGAAAATCTTATGCCTATAAAGCCCTTCAATTGAGCGAACAATACAATCTGGACAAACCGCTGGTCAACAGTTATATCAATCTCGGTCGCTGCTACCGGCTGGAAAACAACTGGGATTCGGCTGAATGGGTACTCAAGACTGCACTGAAAACCAGCCAAAATGTACATTACGATGAAGGCGGGATGAATGCAGCCAACAACCTCGGCGCAACTTATCTCATGCAGGGAAAAACGGATCAGGCTAAACCGCTGTTTGAATCGGCCCTTACCACTGCAACCCGTATCAATGACGCCAAAGGACAGGCCAATGCATACAACAACCTTGCGATTATCGCAAAATCTGAAATGGATTACCTTCTTGCACTGCACTATCTCGATAGTGCCCGGGTGGTCTATACCTTGATTTCCGACAGTTCTGGGATCAGCACGACATATACCAATCAGGCGCTGGTATATGATCTGTTAGAAGAAAATGACTCCGCAATTGTCTATTTCTTTCTGGCACTCAGGATTCAGGAAGGGCTTGGACTCGAATACCAAAAAGGCATTACCCTAAACCAAATCGGCGACCTCTACTTCGAAAAAGGCCTTCATAAAGAAGCCCTGCAACAATATCAGGCCAGCCTCCAAATCATGGAAACGATCGGCGATGCCATAGGCGTAGTGGATGCTTGTCAGAATATCGGGGCAACAATGAGTATTCTGGGAAATCCTGTATCGGCTTTCCCGTTCCTCTCCAAAGGACTCGAATATGCCCGGATATCCGAAGACCCTGAAAAAACAGGGATAAGCCTCATCAATCTGGGAAAGTGGTACAGCCAGTCGGGAAATGAGAAAAAAGCATGGGATCATTTCCGGGAAGCAGAAACACTTCTCAAACCTATTCGGGCCATTTCCCTCAGTCAGCTTTATGGGGCAATGGGTAATCTGGCAGGGAAACAAGGAAATCTAATGCTGGCACATGATCTGTTTCAGCAACAATTACAACTGGCACGGGAGTTTGAAGATCTGTACGAACAACAATTTGCGCTTCAATATATTAGCGAATTATACCGCAAGCAGGGAAATATAAATCTGGCACTCGCGTACACAGACCAATATCATCTCATCAAAGACAGTCTGCTCAACTTAAAGGCACTCGAAACCGTCAACCGCCTGAATATCGCCTACGAATCGGAAAAGAAAGAAAAAGCCAATCTCTCCCTGAAGACAGAAGTCGCCCGCCAGAATGCCCGGCGTATTCAAATGCTCAGTCTGGCAATCCTTATCTTCCTCATTGGCCTGAGTGTATTTTTATGGTTTCTCTTCCGGCAGCGCCTCCGAAACCGGGCACATGAAATGGAACTCCAGCAGGAGCGCCAGCGCCAGCAACAACTCGCAGAACTTGACGCAACCAAATCGCGGTTTTTTGCCAATATTTCCCACGAATTCCGCACTCCGCTCACCCTCATTCTCGGCCAAAACCAACACTTACAGGCAACTGTGGACGATCCCGCCCTTGACAGTAAATTTGACATGGTGGACAGAAATGGCCGCAGACTGTTGGAACTGATCAATCAGGTACTCGACCTCGCGAAACTCGAATCGGGCAAACGCGAGTGGAAACCCCAAACCCTCGATATCATTCCCTTTCTCAAAAACCAGCTCTTTTCCTTCGAATCCCTGGCAGAGCAGAAAAAACAAACACTGACATACAACGGCCCTGCTGATTCACTGCTCATTGTTGCCGATCCGGAAAAGCTGGAAAGAATTTTTTACAATCTTCTCTCCAATGCCATAAAGTTTACACCCGAAAAGGGCGAAATTACGCTGCTTGTTGATAAAACAGGGGGAAACGTACAGATAAGCCTGAAAGACACCGGTATTGGTATTGCCACGAGCCAGTTACCCTATATCTTTGACAGGTTTTATCAGGCAGATGCGGGAGCAAACCATCCGTCTCCCGGCACCGGCATAGGACTGGCACTCGCCAAAGAACTCGCAGAACTCCACAACGGTACCCTCACTGTAAGCAGTCAACCCGGAGAAGGCAGTATTTTTACTGTAAAATTACCCCTGAACACCGCCATTCCTCAGGCAGTCGTAACAGAATATTTACCACAGTTACACCCATTTGAACAAATACCCATTTTACAGGAAACCAAACCTTCAGTGTTGGCAGATTCTGACAAAGAAAAAATCCTGATTGTAGAAGACAACCCCGACGTGCGCAGCTACCTTTTTGATCAGTTAAAAAGAAACGGATACGAAGTAATTCAGACCATCAATGGCCAGGAGGGATTGTCAATGGCAAAAACACATCTGCCTGATTTGATTCTCTCCGACGTCATGATGCCCCGGATGGATGGGTTTCAGTTTGCCAAAGCTATCCGTAAAGACCAGTCCACCAGCCATATTCCCCTGGTACTCCTGACCGCCAAAGCATCAGAAGAAAGCCGGATCACGGGATTGGAAACAGGCGTAGATGATTACCTGACCAAACCCTTTAACGAAAAAGAGCTGAAAATCCGGATCGCCAATCTCATCAGCCAGCGCAAACTATTGCGGCAGCGATTTAGTGAAGCACTGATCATCAAAGCAGAAGATGTTACTGCCGTGCCCATGGACCAGCAGTTTCTGCAGAAAGTAACCGAAACCATAGAAGCCAATCTCACCAACGAACAATTTGGTGTGGAGACCCTGAGCGAAGCGGTGAATATGAGCGTAACCCATCTCAACCGCAAACTCAACGCCCTTATTGGCCAGTCGGCGGGTAAACTAATCCGCTCGATGCGTATGCAGCGCGCAGCCGACCTGCTGAAACAGCAGGCAGGTACGGTTTCAGAAATTGCCTTCGAACTTTGCTTCAGCGATCCCACCAATTTTGCCAGGAGCTTCCGTCAGCAGTTTGGAGTAAACCCGTCGGAGTGGCGGGGAGAATAAGCAACTACACGAATTTGGCCAAATTTGTGTAGTTAACTACACGGATTTTGCTAAATTTGTGTAGTTGATTACATAAATTATGATTCTACGTGAAATTCAGTCGCAGATTGAACGATGGCTCTTCAGGGGGAAAATTATTATTCTTTATGGAGCCAGACAGGTAGGTAAAACCACCCTGACCAAATCTCTCATTTCACAATATGGAGATGAAGCAGGTTTTTATAATTGTGAAATTCAGTCTGTAAGGTCTGCGTTGAGTTCAGAAGAGCCAGGTATTCTAAAAAAATACCTGGGCGATAAAAAAATCGTTGTGTTTGATGAAGCGCAATACATACCCAACATTGGCAGGGTATTAAAAATACTGATTGACACATACCCCGCCTTGCAAATCATAGCAACCGGATCTTCCAGTTTCAGCCTGGCAAATCAGACGAGCGAACCGTTGACAGGCAGAGCCATCCAATTTGTACTTTATCCCCTTTCTTATTCTGAGGTCAGCGATTTTCTCAACCCGTTTGAGCGACGTGCTCAGTTGGAAAACTTTCTAATTTCAGGCATGTATCCCGATATTGTACAGGCCCCGACAGGAGATGGTCGAATTCTTTTGGATGAATTGAGCAGTCGATATTTGTATCAGGATGTGCTGACTTTTGAAAACATAAAACGGGCAGACGTAATATTTAAACTATTGCAACTGCTTGCGCTTCAAATTGGCAACGAGGTTTCCCTTAATGAACTTTCCACCCATCTTCAGATTAACCGACGAACGGTTGAGCGGTATATTGACCTATTGGAAAAATCATTTGTGATTTTTCGGTTGCCTTCATTCAGCCGAAACCTGAGGAAAGAGATCAGCAAAGGATTCAAAATATATTTTTACGATACAGGAATAAGAAACAGCATTGTACAGCAATATCAGCCTATAGAGTCAAGGAATGATAAAGGTGCACTGTGGGAAAATTTTCTGATAAGCGAAAGACGCAAACATCTTCAAAAACTTCAGATAAAACCCAATACCTATTTCTGGCGGACACATGACAGGGAGGAAATTGATTATATCGAAGAATACAATGGCGAGCTTGTGGGATATGAGATCAAATGGAAAACTACCCGGAAGAAATCACCCATGTCCTTTTCAGATGCATATCCAAATGTAAGCGTCCGGTTTATTGATACAGAAAATTTTGAGGATTTTATTAGCTGAGTTTTCTATTCTCAGTTCACATCCTCTAAACAGAAAACCCCCTCCACGGCCCTCAATGGGCCTTTTTTTATGCATGTTCAAAAATGATCGGGATATGTTCAGTAATCCCGGCAAGGGAAAAATGGCAAAACCCAACTTGGGTTTAATCTTTAACTCTAATGCCATGCAAAATTTAGGAATCCATAACTGTAATGAAAACAGCTACTCTTCAAAAGTAATCACTGAAGACATTATGGATGGTTAGTTTCAGCCTGAACTTTTCCTTCCATACCAGCAATTTTTTCCAATAGCCATTGTTTTGCAATGATGCGCTTCTTCCCTTTAAGTTTTTTTTCTAGTCTTTCCCTGCTTAATGTTGTCCACTGGAAATTTGTTTTCAGATAAGCCATTTTCTGTATAAAGGAAATAAATTCCAGGTATGCCTCTATACGGGTATCTAAAAGCCGGTCATCTCGCCGCAAGAACTTATCAAAAGCTTTGGCTTCGTAGTTAACCAGTTCATAATAACTGTCATCTGTTAGAAATACTTCAAAATGATTTCTGAGAGAAAGAGATCTGATACGCAACTGGTAAGGGATTTCCTGGGTTTCGATTTGCCTGAGTAAATCATTGGAATCCCTAAAATTCATCTCTGCAAATCTTAAATAAGCAGTCCCTAACCGAATCGCATCTGCTTGTATTTCTCCCGATATTTTTTCACAAAATTGAGAAATAAAGAGTCTTGTCCATTCCAACTCTTTCAAAACGGTTGCAGAAACAATGATATTGAGAAAAGTTGAATCTGGAAGGTAACCGTCATCGAGCAACAATTCTTTTTCTAAGCCCAGCTGATAAAGATTAAATTGTTTAAGCAGATATTTTTCTTTCCCGTTATTGTATAGTTGGATGGTTATGTTAATAAGGTAACGAATCATAGACGATTGATAGGCAGGTGAAAACAAAACCAAGCTTTTGGTAAAATTCTCTTCCAATCGTAAAAAAATAGCTTCATTATCAGGGTTTTCCATTAGTTGCAACATATCCCTATACACCTCAAATACTTTATTTGAAGCAAAGTCTGGGTGCTCTGCTACAAGTTTTTGGATTTCATCCAGCAGCAAGATATCATGTTCTTCGGAGAGGATGTTCTGCCGGTTTCGCAATTCTGTACTATATCGCATTTTAGACAGCATATAAAAAGCGTCCAGGTTTTGCATCATATCACGGAGGGTATCAACAGATGTTTTATATCTCCGGGTCTGAAGATGAAAAAAATGATCATGCTGAAGGTACCACCTTGCCAGGTAATATGATTCGTCCCGATATAGATTTTTATCCAGATTCTGTCCCTGCTTGTGATTCTCTCTGACGAATAGGTCATATTGATTCCGCTCACCTAACTCAGCCTGAAGGAGTTGGCCAAAATTCATGCGATCGCGCTTCAGCCTTTGAGCGACCAGAAATTCTTCTATCAGATCAGCCAGCCGGAACATCAGTAATCGCAAACGTTGATCGTCGTAGGGTTTATCTGGAAACAAATGTGCAAAAACCTTTTCCCTGGAAAGTTTAGGTGAATCAAATTCCGGAGCATATTTCCGCAGATAGTCAAACAGGCCTACCACATCAGGATTAGAATTATAATAGGGAGAACGCACCCATTTGGATAGCCAATGCAATTCCTCTGACAGAACGGATTTTAATAATAAGATTAGTTTACTGTTGGTCATTTTAAAAACAATGAATTAACCACAATTATTTAATAATCAAATTATTAACCAATAAAAATATAAACAAATATCGATTTTTTTAAAACATAGAATATGATTTGTCTAAGAAAAGTACTTCGATCACACCTTAGTTTTGAAATGAAGTTTCTTACAACAATTATCAACTTAACATTTAAAACTATGCAAGTCTTACCCACATCTATTCCCCAATCGTTCAAAATCACTGATCAGTATGTCTGGCTACCAAACATTTACACAATCCCCGCAGAAATTAGCTATGATGTAACTTGCAATAGCGAAACAGACGAGTTTTTGCCTTGTTTCTCATTTTCCAGAGCAGAATGGGATCGTAAAGAATGTGATGCACTATCCTGGTATGTATCTCCTCACAGAGATGATTTTACATTTCGTACCAATTTGTTTCGTAATTTTCCACAAGTAAACCGTCTTTCAGCAGGTTTTAAGCCTACAGTTGGAACAAAATTTAAAGTTTCCTGTAGCATTAATCAAACGTCTGCAACCTACTCTATCAATGGGCAGCCTTATGCCACGGCGACCTACAGTGATACAGATGTGCCACTTCAGGGTTATTTTGGATTTGCCAAGTATCAGACAGAAAATATTACTGTTGAAAATGTAACCGTAAGTGCAAAAAGTACTCTGCCTCCTCCAAGTGATGCTCAAAAAAGGATTTTAGTTAATGGCCTCACAAATATGCTGGAACTCCTGGGTCTTTTGCTTAGTGGGCAATCTGGCAAACCTACTACAGACGTAACACAGCAGGAAGCAGAAACTATGATTCGTAATGCAATCAAAGCATATCGTCAGACTCCCAGCCTTAATAGCCTGTCTTTGGATGATGTTCACAAAGCGATTAATGAGGTACATGACAAAGTCTATTCAGATGTGTCTTCTTTTTTTGATGAGGAGATTGCAGAACAAAGTTTAATGGCTGCAGCTCAGTTAGCAATGGCAGCAGGATCCATTTTTTCCTTCTTCCCACTTATATCGGTTATTTGTGATGCAGCATCAGTCGCAACGATGGCCACAGCCTTAGGCCTTGAAATCGACATAGAGAAAAAAGGCCCTAAAATTGCTTTGGAAGCGAATAGTCTTAAGTCTTTGGTGGATGCTGAACCTGCACTTGCTCCTGCCAAAGCTTGGAATGATGCCCGCTCAGCCGAACTTCTTACCATAGGTAAATTAAATGCTGGTATGACAACTTTCAGAGGCGACTCCGGCCTTTATTCACTGATTTTTGTAATCGATCAGAAGACGCCAAACCTCAATGATGATCAACTTTTTAATGAAGTAAAAAAGCTTTGTATTAACGTAAATGACCTAGCATCCAAAGTACCCAATCTTGGAAATAAATTATATGTTATTGCTAGTTCTGAAAATACTACAAAAATAAAGGAGGAGAAAAATGCAATGGCCGCAATCAGCCAGGAAGTAGCTCAGCTTGTAGGTGCTGTAGTAGCAATCGTTGTAATGGGTGCTAAGCTTTCTTACAATCTTTATAAGAACTATGAATCGATCAAAACATCTTATAATGCAGTAGAAGGTGATCCAATTCCAGAAGGAATGGAAGGCCGATGGACAAAAACAATGGGAACCTGTGAAAAAATTTCTGCCGGAATTGGAGCAGTTGCTGGTATTTTTGGTGCTAGTCTGGAAATATGGCAGGCAGTCAAAACGACTGAGCAAAAAAATCAGGCGTTATCTACCATTGATCAAAATCGTGATTCGATCATAGAGTACTATAATTCGGTATTATCTCATGTCCACTAGAATAAGGACATTGATCTGTCTGAAATTAATCGACTAAAAAAAACATGGGCAAACTTCATAGCCTGAAGTAGCCCATGTTTTTGCATAAAATAGCTATTTCGAATTATGTTTCTGTTAAACGTCTTACTTCTAAGATATTTTGATACAAAAAAACTAAAAATGGGACACCAAAAATCTAAAAGCCCAGTATTATACAGAGTTATACATAAAATAAAATGGTTTGAGATCTAGTAACTTAACCTACTTCCTATTCTCTTACATCCACCACAACCGGCAGATGGTCTGACAGAATTTCTGTTGTGCCATCTGCGATTATCTCCGCACGGTGCACGCGGGGGCGCAACACGTCATTCACAAAAACATAGTCCAACCGCCTCCGCGCACCGTGATTTTCGTCCTTCACCAGCAAACCCGGAAAAGAACCGGTAAATGTATAACCTTCCCCTCTAAATGAATTTTCCATATCAGTAAACCCCGCCGCTTCCAGCAGGGTCAATGGCGTATAGTCCAACTTTCCTTCCCGCAGGTTTTTCGCTTGCGTATTGGCAGAGTCCAGCCCCGCAAAAAATGGCTCCAGCAACCCATGTGAATAATAGACGGAATCGTGTGAACTGAATGTATTAAAATCGCCCGCCAGCATCACGGGTGCACCCGAGGGTAGTGTCGCAATATCAGCCAGTATTTTCTGCGTTTCTCTGATCCGAAACTCCCAGTTGGAGGGATGAAGGTGAATGCAGTACAGATACATATCTCTGATTTTTACACGAATCAATCCGTGATGAAACCCTTCTTCTGTCCGCACAATGTCCTCCATCGGAAATCGCGAAGTGATCCCGGTAGGGAAACCATTTTCCTTGAGAAGCACAGAATAGCTATGCCCCCAGCTTGTCGCATCCTGCTGCAATTGTTCGGGGGTGTATTCGTTTAATTCCTGAAGGCAGACGATATCGGGCGTTTGCGCCTTCATCCACGCCAGCCAGTTTTCTTTCCGCTCAGGCTTTTTGGTAAATCCGTAGTAGACATTGTGCGTAATCAGCCGAAAAGCAGTATCCTCAGCCTGTTTCGAAGAAGGCTGGCAGGAAAAGGTAAACAGGATCAGTATGATTGAGGGAATAAATATCCAAAGTCGGTAATGAAAAGACATGGGGATATAGTTTTTGATTCGGTAAATGAGGGTACGTGAATATAAGGGGAAAATATGGAGTTTTTCCCGATGTGCTGTATCTTCATACTATGAAAAAAACGATCCTCCTCTATGGTTTACTCATGGCTGCCCTCGTCTGGCTGCTCAAGTACCTGGACTATCGTTTTCTGGTGCGCGATATTTCGATGGAGATTTACATGGGGCTGATTGCTACGCTTTTTACCGGTGTGGGCATCTGGATGGGGCTGAAACTGACAAAACCAAAAATCGTCGTTCCACCGCGGGAACTGGAAAGGTTTACACCAGACAATTCGTGTTTGGAGCAAACAGGTATCAGCCCCCGCGAATATGAAGTGCTCGAACTCCTCGCCCAGGGTTTGTCCAATCAGGAAATCGCCGATAAACTTTTTGTTTCGCTCAATACGGTCAAAACCCATACTTCAAATCTGTTTTCCAAACTCGACGTCCGACGCCGCACACAAGCGGTACAGCGCGCCAAAGAACTGGGCCTCTTGCCCTGATTTGACTAGTCCGAAAGGGTGAATGGAGGACAAAACCTGCAAATCACCTGAAAGTATGAGGAGGAAGTTCGTATTCTGGCGCTATTTGGCAGCATCATTTTCACAAAACAACTAAAATCATGAGAAAAATTGTACTGATCTTCGGAAGCATTGCAGGCCTGATCTGCGGAGTTATGTTTTTCCTCAACCACCCTGCCGACCAGGCGGAGGCGATAAAAAACATGGAGAATGGCGCAGTCATCGGGTATGCCACCATGATCATTTCGCTGTCAGGCATCTTCTTCGCCGTGCGACAATACCGTGACAAATATCTGGGCGGAACCATTTCTTTCGGCAAATCTTTTCTGATGGGATTGTACATCACCCTGGTAGCGTCGGTGATTTATGTCGCTGCGTGGGAAATCTATTATACCAACTTTGGCTCCAACTTCGGCGATGTTTATGTCGAATATCAAAAACAACAATGGACAAAAGCAGGAATGAGCGCCGAACAAATCTCCACACAAGTGGAAGCGCAACAGTCCATGATGGACATGTACAAAAACAATATGGTTTTCAGAATGGGCATGACTTTCCTCGAAATCTTTCCTGTAGGATTGATTATTTCCCTGATCTGTGCTGTGATCTTCGGGGTAGTTTTGAAGAATAAGGGGGAGGCCGCTGCTTCGGTGTAACCCCATCAGCCAAACCTGCTATTTTGGACTGGCTTCATGGGGCTGATTTAAAGATTCTCTATTTTGACAGGGTTCTTTAAACCAACTACAAATCATGAAGCCAATCGCCCAACTTATCTTTCTGGGTATTTGCCTTACGGTCACCGATCGTATGCATGCCCAGCCACTGATGGAAATTCCTTTCGGAACTACCCCTGTTATTGACGGAATCATTAGTCAGGATGAATGGAGTGACGCAGATACGCTAAGTATTGCCATTCTCAACCAGACAAAAACCGTTACCGTTCTCTGTAAACACGACGGAAACAATCTTCATCTTGCCTATTTAGGTAACCTGGAATCAGTAAATGCGCGTTTCCCCGAAGTATTGCTGGATGTAAATAATGATAAATCCGCTACCTGGCTGCAGGACGACTGGTGGTTTCATGTGAGTGCAACAGACTGCGAATATCAGGGGCAGTACGGCAATTTTGACAGCTGCCAACTGGTAAGACCCAACTGGACAGCAGTACCGAATATGACTCCGGGTGCGCCATTTACAGATACCATCGAGGTTCAAATACCTTTCACGACGATCAATTTGGACACCAGCACATCCGATACGATCGGTATTTCTTTTCTGGTGACCAATACTTTCTCTGCATTTGAACACTGGCCAGCCAGCGCCAATAGAAATAATCCTTCTACCTGGGCCAATGCCGTATTCGCGGCGCAAACTACCGGTATCTCACAAGCAGAAAGTCTATGGCCTTCTTTTACTATTTTCCCCAACCCTTCTCAGGGGAGATTCAGGCTGGTGTTTGAAAATGAATTTATAGCTGAAACCGAAATTCGCATCGTAAATGCATGGGGACAGACGGTTTTTACAGAAAAAATAAATGCCCGGGAACGGCACGTAGAGCGAATTTTCGATCTTCTGGCCGGTCCGGGTATTTATTGGTTACAACTGAAAAGCGGGAATCACACCGCTTCGCAAACGGTCATTGTCGCAGAGTGATTATCAATTCTGTTTTTTAACCAACCCGCTGTCCAGCACTTTTCCGTCTCCCACCAGCCGATAACCGTATAGTCCCTCAGGCAGATTGGCGAGATTCAGGGTAAGCACGGAGGTTCCCTGCGCAGCCTCAAACATTACCGGCTGCCCCAGCAGATTAAATATTTCGCAGGTCAGCAGGCGGAATTGACTGCCTCCCTCTAAAGAAAAATGTACCTGCCCGCCCGTTGGGTTGGGCCATACTTTTACGTTGTCTCCTTCGATTTTTTCTATCCCGGTACTGACAATTTCGATCCGTACAAAATCCTCTCCCACCGTATGAAAAACCGATGCCGTGATGACAGGCACATTATAATCAAAGTAAATCGCCGCACGATTTTCAATACGCGTGCCGGGAAGGTTTCCAGGTTTCTGGCGAATGCGAAACTGCACGTATCCCTGAGAGCCTTCTTCGTCGGTGGTGCTGTCGGGCAGGAAAATGGGGTTAAACGTAAACCGCAGCACGCCCTGGTCGTCCACCCGCCAGGTATAGGCATGGCTGGAACCACCGGGTTCGATAGTGAGCGGATCGAGAGCCGGAGGGAGCGTATCAACAATGACTACACGCTGAGCAGGGGCTGTACCTGTATTCTGAAACCGGATCATATAGGATAGCGGAGTATTGTCGTAAATGTAATGCGCCGTATCATAACCAACAGGAAGGGCGAGTTTGTCATTGGGGTCGTAGGATGCTCCGTTTTGGCGGCATAGGATGTCGATGGAGGGCGCAACGTTGCCGTTGTAAAAGGCAGTGATCCATCCGGTCTCAAATCCTCCGCCGGGATAGGGCAGACACCCCTCGGCGAAGGCGATGGCCTGCGGATCGCCCAGAGAAGGCGGAAAGGCGGTATCCTGCTCCGCTTCAATGCGGTAAGAAGCACCCGGCGTAGCCGGTTCGAATAGAGACTGGCTCCCGCCGCTTCCCAACTGAAATGAACCCATCACAAAAATCACATCGTCGATGTAAATGGTATAATTATGCGCGGCCTGCATGGCCTCCCCCACATTGGTAAGGTCAAACCGTATGGTATCACCCAGGCAGGTGATTTCGGCCTGTATCTGCGGGCCCGTCCACGCGGCCAGATTGGTGCAAAACGTATCGGGCCAAATCTGCGCTTCCACACAATGGGTCTGCCCTGGTACAACCACAGAATCCAGCCAGGTGTGTATTTGAATGGTTTTGCATTCTCCTGCGATCAGGGTATCGAGGACGAAAGTGAAAATTTGGCCCACCTGACTCAACAGCGGGTAACTGGCGCCTCCATAAGTGAGAAAACTGTCCAGTTCTACCTGTACCAGTGTAGGGTATGAATCACTTGTGCCATTATTGCACGCCTGTACAGTGATTTGGCAACTGTCGCCGATAATGAAAGCTGGCGCAGAAACGTCCACATAGTTGAGCGGACAATTATAAGTTACCTCAAAGGGCACATTCACCTGCGCCAACTGAGCGGTCTGAGTAAAAGAAGTGACAGGAAGCGGCAGACATGAACTGTAATTCAGATAAGGGTGAGACAAAGGGGTGAGCTGGTAGTCTCCCAGAGGAAGCAAAAACTCGTATTTCCCGCTGTCTCCCGTGCTCGCATAAAACAGCGCATTGGTACTGAGGTTTTGGGCCTGAATAATAAAGGGAATTGTGCCGTAGGGAGATTCTCCCGCATCCATTAAGCAGTTGAAATTGGTATCTTCAAAATAATTTCCCCGGAGAATGTTGGTCGCAGTATTGCCCAGACTATCGGTGACAATGAGCAAAAACTGGTCGAGAATCGATAGTCTCCCCACGATATAATAACCGCCTGAAGCTGTGGTCCCGATGGCATGGGCTGCCTCATTTTCATTTACCGCCACAGAGCCATAAGTTTTGCTCCAAATGACATTGCCGTTGGCTGTAGTGCGAAGCAGGAGGATATCTGCTGCAGAACCTGGGTTAAAAACATAGGCAGCCACAAGCAGATCGCCGCCCGGAAGTTCGATCACTCTTCGCACGGAACGAAGCAGCGAATTGCTGAAAAAATGTGTCTGGGTTAACTGTCCGGAAATATTATACCACTGAAGATAACCGGTGGAAGCACCCGTAAGGCTGTCAATCAATGCTCCGGCCGCCAGATACCCGCCGCCTGAAAGTTTGTATATATCCGAAAGCTGAACCTCCGCTCCGGTAAAATTGTAGGTTGCCTGCCATTGCACCGTCCCCAGACTATCCACTTTCAGCAAAACTGAATGGGGCAGGGTATTTACATTTGCCTGGACGTTCCCCCCCAACAGAAAGCCCCCGTCTCCGGTTTGAAGGATACGGCCACAACGGTCAATTCCTCCCCAATCATATTCTTTTACCCAAAGCGTATCACCCAAATCATCGATCCGGATCAGGTAATAATCCATATTGTTGCCACTACCGATCACTGTCCCGGCAAGGGCATATCCTCCATTCACCTCCACAAAATCACCAGCCTGAGAAAACGGATCAGTCATAGTCTTGTCCCATAAAAGATTACCTGACGCATCAGTTTTCATATAATAAATATGCGGAGTGGCTAAGGGTTTTCGCTCTCCCATTACCAGATAACCCCCATCGCTGGTTTGTTTGACGCGCATTCCCGTTTCCAACGACCCCAGAAGATTATATCCCTGCGTCCAGAGGGTATCGCCCCGATAATCGGTTTTGATCAGATAGGCAGCGCCGCCGCCCGGGAAATAATTGTTGGTTCCAATCATGATGAAACCGCCATCGGTTGTCTGTTGCCCGTCAAATGCCCCCCCGCTTGGATATTGGCGCCAAAACTGGGCATGAAGCGCAGTCGGGTACAATCCCAGCATAAAGCTGATCACAAGAATAAGTCTGGAATGTTGTCTATACATGTTGTGTCGGATTATCGGATGATTTGTTCACAAGGTACATCCCCTATCGAAGTCATTATAAGACACTTTGTTTGAATTGTTGGAAAAAAACAGGCATTTTTATTTATGATTAACAGCAAGCTTATTCGCCTTTACCGGCAACTGGACAAGCCCGCATTGCGCCATTTCAAAAAATGGATTCAATCTCCGCTTCACAATCAGCATGAAGATGTCTGCGAACTTTTTCATTATCTGGAAAGCAGAAAATCACTTACGGCAGTGAGTTTGGGAAAAGAACGAGTTTTCCACCATCTTTTCCCCGGGCAGCCCTACCACGACGCGCGGCTGCGCACAGTTCAAAATCTTGCACTGGAAACGTTAAATCATTTTGTTGGATATTATTATACAGTTTCCTCCCCTTTTCAGTCCGAATTAAACATAACCCGTGCCCTGTTTCATTGGGACCAGCCCGAAGCCGCCGGGAATGTATTGGAAAAAATCCGCCAGGGCCTGAACACTTTGCCAGAGCTGAGTGAATCGGTCCTTTTACAACGCTATCAGGTTGAACAGATCAGTTTTGAGCTTGCCGGCACTCAGACCCGCACCGCTTCCAACAACCTGCCCAAACTATTTGAAAGCCTTTCGGCATTTTTTGCCCAATCAACTCTCCGTTATGCATGTATTGCCGCCTCACATACCCATGTTTCCGCCTCGCAGTACGAAATCCCCCTGCTGCCAGAAGTAATTGCGGCTGTGGAAAAGGGCTTATGGAATGCACAGCCCCCTATTTCCCTTTATTACCACGCCTATCTTGCCTTAAGCCAGATCGGAACACAGCATTTCAAGCCCCTGAAATCTGCATTTTTCAGTTTCCGGCATTATCTGCCTTTGCACGAGCAGCAGGAACTTCTTCTTATGGCCATCAATGCCTGTATCAAACAACTCAATACCGGAGAAGAAGCCTATGCCAGAGAAGCTTTTGAATTGTATGAACAGGGGTTGGAAACGGGGGTTTTGCTGGATGGGGAACAGTTAAGCCGTTTTACCTACAAAAATATCGTCTCAGTCAGCCTGAAATTGGGTGAATACGCCTGGACGGAATCATTTATCGAAAAATACACCCAAAAACTTGAGCCAAACTTCAGGGACAGCTACCACAATTATAATCTCGCCAGGCTGTACTTTGCCAAAGGCGAACACCAGGACGCGCAAAAGCTCCTCACGCGGATTACCGCCTATGACGATGCCTTTTTTGACCTGGGTGTGCGGATGATGTTACTGAAAATTTACTACGAATCGGGGGAAACAGATGCTTTGGAGGCTTTGCTGACCAGCTTTTCCCGATACCTTCAGCGGAAAAAATCATTGGGCTACCACAAACAGGTATATCAGAATATCATCCGGCTCGCCCGAAAAATACTCACGCTGCCCCCCCATGATCCCGAAGCGCAGGCAGCGCTGCGGGAAGAAATCAATGAAACCCATCCGCTTGCGGAAAGAGGCTGGCTTCTGGGGCAGTTGGAGAAGGGGAGGGAGTAAATAATGCAGAGCCGGGGTGCTATTCTATTCTAATGGCAAACCTTTAACTTATCTCAAACTTGCATAAAATCAGCATTCCCCCGGCGCCAAAAACGCCTGATAATTTTCGGGGTTTACTACTTTCAGTGAAGTGCCGGGATAGGTTTCCAGAAAACTACCCGGAAGCCGGGGTTGCTTTTTTGTATTCCATCTAAATTCGTATGCATGTAGTGCACCGTCATATTCTTCCAGATAATCAATTTCCTGGTGACTTACAGTTCTCCAGAAATAGGTTTTTCCATAAAATCTGTGAAATACATTTCGTTTATGGCGTTCACTGATGAGAAAATTTTCCCAAAGACCGCCAATATCTGTTCTCAATTCTGGCAGGCGATAATCTCCGATGACTGCATTCCGGATACCATTGTCGTAGAAATAAATCTTACGGCTTTTTTTCAACTCGGTGCGGAGATTTCGGCTGAATGTAGGCAGGCGAAAAATAATAAATGATTTTTCCAGCAAATCTATATAACGCTGTACCGTCGAAATATCACTCGCTACTACTTCAGCCAGTTTGTTGTAAGAAGTTTCTGAGCCCACCTGAAGTGCCAGTGTCTGAAGCAGTTTTTCAAATAATTCCGGCTTTCTCAGATCCTGAAACGAAAAAATGTCCTTATACAAATAACTGCCTGCAAGCTGATTGAGAATTTCGATTTCCTGTCCGGGATTTTTGACTACCTCGGGGTACATGCCAAATATAAGTCGCCGGTGTAACAGGCGAGATTCCTCAAAAGCTCCATGAAATATCTCCATTTCATAAGTGGAAAAGGGCAAAAGCGTGTATTCCCACTTTCTGCCAGTAAGTGGTTCATTGATCTGACTGGACAATTCAAAAGAAGAAGATCCGCTGACCAGTATGCGGACGGTCTTCATCTGGTCCAGAATAATTTTTAAAGTCAATCCGATATTTTTCACCCGCTGCGCTTCATCAATCATTAACAGTTCTGCATTTCCCACCACATTCTGAAGGTTAGGCAACGTCTGTGTTTCCAACCTTGCTCTTACAGCGGCATCATCACAATCTAACCGCAGCACACGGAAATTACTTCGCCGGGCGACCTCATCCAAAAGCGTGGATTTGCCCACCTGCCGTGGCCCTAATATCAGTACTGCTTTACCAGGTACAAGTTTTTCCTCGACCGTTTTCAATAAGACCCGATCTATATACATAGCTTCTGTTTTAGCTCAAAATATGAAATTTCCCGGTTATAACCGAGAAAAATAGCCATATTTCTCGGTTACAACCGGGAAATATAGCTATTTTGACTTGAGTACAAATAAAAAAGGCCCTCTTTCGAGGGCCTCCCCATTAGCAATCGAAAAAAACCACGTTATCGTTTGATGACTTTCAGCGCCGGGATAGCAGCTTCAGTCTGTTCAAGTCTTACAAAATATATCCCTGAACCCAGGTCGCTGAAATTGATTTCGAGATCATTATGACCCGTACCAATCACTACCTGACGCGCTTCGACCGTGCGGCCAGCCATATCCATAACACGAAGGGTTGCACGAATATTTACCTGGCTTTCAACGATCATATGTGCCACGTCCTGTACTGGTGAAGGGAAAAACGAAAGGGTAAACTGATCGAAAATCAATTCGTCAAGCCCCGTCAGTCCGCTGCGCACCAGTTGTACAGTAGCGCCCATTCCCCCCGAAGCCACACTTCCATCTGAGGCTAAGGCTCTGTGATAAAGTGTTACCGTATCACCTACATTCACACCATACAGTGCAAGCAGGGAATCGATGATATCATAGGTGGTGGAGAAGGAGAGATTGGTGAGTGTCTTCTGGCGCACGATCATCTGGGTAAACGCGCTGTCAAGCGCAAGCTCCCATGTATAGGTCAGGAGGTCATTGTCAGGGTCGCTGGCTGCTGACCAGTCTGCGGTAAATACGGAGTCTTCAGGCCCTACAATCTCTATGATCGCACCGTCTGACGGGGTAGTAATCACGGCATCGTCATTGGGGAAAAAATTGATTTCCGGCAATACCTGTCCGCGGATTTCTCCGGAAGGATTGGCAGAGGAATGCACATTCCAGTAATAATTTCCGCTGCGGATATCGGCGATTTGTGCAGAGTCCAGCACATAACGGTTGCTGTCGGCTTCATACACACCGCCAAACTGGTCGGGGTCGATCGTGGGTTTGAGCCCGATTTTGACCCCGCCATTGGAGCCATTTGCGCCGATATGAAAGTGAGAGGCGGTATAGTTAAGCGAAAGCGCATTAAATGACCCTATGACCACAAGATTGTTACCGGTAAGTGTCAACTTCAATGCACCGGTCGCAGGAGAAGAAACCGTATTCAACTGGTTGTCTGCTTTTGCATGTGTTGTAAAATAGGTTGCAGCCAATGGCAATACCGCTCCTCTGATTTCACCAGGCGTATTATTGACTGTGTGAATATTGACATACATTAGTCGGTTTAGCAGTGTATCAATCTGCCCGGGACGCGCTGTCAGGATATTGCTGGCGGCTTCAAATCTGCCCGATAAACCGCTGGTATCAGCGACAGTGACCAACGGAAGCTGGATGCCTCCGTTACGGCCGGGATAAGCAGCATGAAGATGAGCGCCACCTGCAACGTTAGGATTAAATGCGCTGTTGAGGTTGCTGAATGATCCACTCACAATCAAACGTGTACCTGTCCATTCAATATTGACAGCACCTGTCCCGTTGGTTTTTATAGGAACGGTCGAGCTGGTACCGGAAAGCGGAGCCACAAAATAACCCGTAGCTTCGTGAAGCAGTTGTCCTCTGATTTCTCCCGGTGCATAAAGGGTTGTATGAATATTGGCATACAACATCCTTGCTTTCAGCGTGTCGCGCATTCCGGCAGAGAGGGTGAAGGTATTGCTGTCTGCTTCAAATGTTCCGCCTTTATTATTGGGGTCAAGGGTAGGTTTGAGAGGGAAAACAATTCCGCCATTCGAACCTGCAAGTCCCAGATGAAGATGCGAACCACCTGCAACTGCAGGATTAAAATCGCCCTGAAGGTTATTAAATGAACCTGTTACAATCAGCTGGTTGCCCTGAATTTCGGCTTTGAGTGAGCCAAGACCGGTAGAGATGCGGGGAGAGACATCGTTGATACCGGATAGGAAACCATTCATCACAAATTGACTCTGAGGCAAAACCTGTCCGCGTATCTCTCCACCACCATTGGCAAAAGTGTGGATATTGGTATACATACGCCGGTTCATCAGGGTCTGTATTTGTGCAGCATTTACCGGAAAGGCATTGCTGTCTGCCAGAAAACGGCCAAATCTGCCAGTAGTATCCAACTCCAAATTCAGCGGAAAGGTAATCCCGCCATTGCGTCCGGCGATATTGGTATGGATATGTGCGCCACCGGCAACCGCAGTATTTACTGGCGAACTCAGATTTTGAAATGTTCCGCTCACAGTAAGTACAGAATCTTTATACTCCAAAATTGTCTGCCCTGTACCTCGGGTCGTAACTGGAGTGGGCTCATTACTGCCCGACAGATGGGTACGGAAAGTCATTTGCGGCATATTCAGTACCTGACCTCTGATTTCACCGGAGGCAACGGTAGTAGAATGAATATTGGCATACAACTCTCTGGCATACAGCAAATCTATCTGCGTCTGAGTCAGGGTAAAAGTATTGGAGTCGGCAAGGAATACCCCGCCCTTCAGGTTTCCGTCCACTGTAGGCTTGAGGGGAATCTGTATTCCGCCGGTTTCTCCGGCAAGACCTTTGTGAAAATGTGAACCACCTGCTGCCGCCGGATTAAAATCCCCATTCAATGTATTAAATGATCCGGAAACAATCAGTTGGTTGCCCACAAGTTCGAGCAACAGAGAACCCTGCCCGTCAGAAATAACCGAAGGAACAGAATTGCTGCCAAATAGACGTGCGCTGAAGTAATCGTCTGAAGCGGGAAGTAACTGCCCCCGAATTTCCCCTGAGCCGTATTTAGTCGTGTGAATATTGACATAATACTGACGGGAGTTGAGTGCGTCAATTTGTGCGGGAGTCAGAATAAATGTGTTGGAATCGCTAAGGAATACCCCGCCTTTCAGGTCAGCATCAAGCTCAGAGTTTAGCGGCAGTTGAATCCCGCCATTGCGGCCGGCATAGCCGAGATGGATATGCGCACCACCAGCCACATTCGCATTAAAATTGCCTACCAATCCGCTGAATGATCCGGAGACCACCAATATAGAGTCAGTAAGCACGGCAGTCACATCGCCCTTCGCCGGGGTAAGGATAGGAACAGAAGCCTGGTTCCCACTAAGTTGGGCAACAAACGTAGTTTGCGCCTGAGCAAAAAATCCACTCAACAGGAATACCAGCGCGAATGCAGGTATTCTTGTTAAAAGTGAAAAGTGAAGTAGATTGAGTTGAGTTCTTTTCATAAGTAAGTGTAAGTAGTTTGAGATTGCTGGTAAGCCGCTTATTCACGCGAAACCCCGCCCTTGTTATGACTTAGGCAGGGTGTTCGCTTCTGAATTGGAGAGCTATGGTAAACGTACCTACACCTTTACTTAGAAGGAAAAAATTGATGTTGTAACGGTAATTCCTTATACTGAAACGGGAAAAAGTATGACTGAAGCGGAAAAGGGGTATACTTCTTACCTGGTTCGGCAGCAATCACTCCTATAAATTTGATATTGAAGTGTAGGTGAAAATAGAATAACTTGTTACCAGGATTAGAAAAATTCAAACATAATCATTCATGAATTCCGTATAAAAAACGGTATATTTGAATTAACAAACGATAAGATATGGACTCTCCACTTCATCTTACCATTCCACTCTCTTTTAATCAGCTTTTTGACCTGATCAAACAACTCCCTGTTCAGGATAAAAAACGGTTATTGTCCTTTCTACTAATCAATAGTACAGAGGATGCACCACTTACTCATCTGGCTGCGGAATCCACATTAGCCAAAGATTGGAACAAACCCGAAGAAGACCTTGCATGGGAAAATTTGTAAAAGGGGATGTAGTTGTAATTCCTTTCCCGTTTTCGGATCTATCTGGCTCGAAAAAAACGTCCTGCTCTTGTATTAGCAGATTTGCCGGGTGATGATATTATTCTCTGCCAGATTACCAGTCAGTCTTCCAATGACCCATATGCATTACCATTGACATCTCATGACTTTCTGTCTGGTTCATTGCCTTCAAACAGTTTTATACGACCTTCCCGGATATTTACGGCAGACAAAAATATCATTTTGAAAAAAGCCGGGACTCTTCGCACATCTCACACAGCAACAGTAACAAAAAAAATTATTGATATCCTGACCTAACGGACTGCGAAAACATCACTCCGCCCCCCCTGTAAGCCAGCGCTTGAAAGTCGCAGCTCTTTCGGAACTGACAATCGTATCGTCATCCACAGGTGGATTGAGGTTGATTTTGACCCGGGATTTCGAGTAGGTAAACATCTGGTCTATGGCGGCAATGTTGATGATAAATTTCCGGTTGATACGGAAAAACTTTTTGGGATCCAACATAGCGTCCAACTGATCGAGGTTGTAGTCCACGGGATAATTTTTCCCGCCGTGAGTTTTCATAAAAGTGACCCTCGAATCCACATAAAAATAGGCGGCCTCAGCGATTTCAATGGCCTTGATATGCTGCCCATACCGGATAACCAGTCGCTGCGGGTATTCTGTTTTATTTTTTTCTAATGCTTCGGCGAGTTTTGCGTAGTCGAGATTTTCCAAAACCAGCTTATTTTTGTCGTAAATCTGCCGGAATTTTTCTAAGCTGGTGCTCAACTCTTCCTTTTTAATGGGTTTAAGCAAATAGTCCACGCTATTTACCTTAAATGCCCTGACCGCATACTCGTCATATGCTGTTGTAAAAATAATCGGTGCCTTGACTTCCACTTCCGAAAAAATATCAAATGAGGAGCCATCAGCCAAATGGATGTCCAGCATGATCAGATCCGGATGAGGATGTACGCGAAACCATTCTATAGCAGCCTCGACGCTGTCGAGCACAGCCACGATTTCAGAATCGGGCGAGATTTCGGCAATCATTTTTTCCAGCCTTTGGGAGGCGTTGAGTTCGTCTTCGATGATAAGGATTTTCATATCACTGGGGTTTTCAACAAAGGAATATGTACCATAAACTGTGTTTGGGTAACCTCTATAATCACTTCCTGGTCGGATAACAACCGGTAGCGGTGTACAATGTTTTGAAGTCCCATTTGTGTGGATGGCGCTTTTTCCCGCCGAACCTGGAGGTTATTGTGTACAGTCAGATACCCGTCCTTTTGGGCGTTTATTTCGACATAGAGGGGTTTGGACCTGGAGACTATATTGTGTTTTAAGGCGTTTTCAACGAGGAGTTGCAGGGTAAGTGGTGGCACGTTGCAGTCCGTCAGAAGCGATTCTTCCAAATTTATCTTTACATCAAAATTATCGCCATACCGCTGTTTCTGGAGAAACCGAAAATTTTCAAAAAGCGTGAGTTCTTCCTGAAGCGAAATGACTGACTGATGTCGGTAAGCCAGAATATTGCGAAACAGGTCAGATAACTTCTCCACATATTTTACCGCGACATCCTGGTCATTTTCGATAATGGAAATAAGGGTATTAAAACTGTTGAATAGAAAATGTGGATTGATCTGGCTCTTCAGGGTCTCAAACTGTGACTCGATTTTTTCTTTTTCCAGACGTTCTGTTCGCCGAAGTCGTTTCTCACGATCCTTTACCCAAATATAGGTGATTGAGATTCCAAAGGTTATGCTCAACAGAAAAAACCACCAGGTCTGCCAAAAGGGTTCATTGATGTGAAAACTATAACTCACTTCTCTTGATCGGGAAAAATCGCCCAGCAAGGATGCGCGCAATTCAAACGTATAGGTTCCCGGAGGAAGACTCGGATAAATGGCCTGCTGGTTGCGCGATTCCACCCAATCTATATCATACCCCACCAACCGGTGCTGATAACGGACATTCCTTGGTGCCTGATACCACAGACCTACATAGTTAAAGCTTACATGATTTTCGTTATGCGCAAGGTGCATCGGATCTCTTTCACCCATATCGTCCAGAAAAATTTTAACATCAGTAATTCTCGTAGCCGGTGCAAACTGGATCTGCGTTTGAGATTGACTAAAGCGTATCAGCTTGCCCTCAGCGCCGATCCACAACCGGCCATTTTCGTCGCGATCGATGACATTTAATTCTTCCCCGATATTACTTACCCCGACATCTTCTTTCAACTCGACAATACGCCCGGAAGAAGGGTAATACATATCAATATGAGAGGGATAGGTGATCAGCAAAGCATGATCATTTACCACAGCAAATGAAGAAATAGTGGCAGCATCTGTCTTCACAAATACCCCCTTCTCTTCTTTACCATTTGCAGCAATCATACAGACGCCTTTTTCTTCTGTGCTAAACCAGAGATTCCCGGCAGGATCTTCGTCTATCCCAAACACGGTCTCCCGGTTGAGTTCATGGATCGTGCGAATTTCCCCATTTTCCCAAACGCTTACCCCTTTTCCGTCAGTGGCAAACCATACCCGCCCCTTTTTATCCACAAACACTTTATATATATAGTCGATACTGAGCCCATCTGACCGGCTATAGCGGTCAAATCCCACCACCTTTCCATTATCACCCAGCCGGAAACGGGAGGCACCGCCAAAAGTCGCAAACCACACTTCATTCCCTTTTCCATCAATAGACATTACATGGTCATTGGCAAGGCCATCAACTTCTGTATAATGTCGTCGCTGGCCGGTTTTTACTTCCAGACGCCACACCCCATCGCCAATTGTACCCAGCCAAAGGCTTCCCGTCTCATCTTCATATATGCTCACAATATTGGCGGAAAACCCTTCGGCGGTCTTTTCAATTTTTCCTGTATGCCGGTCAAAGCAAAATAGCCCGTCCTCTGTACTATACCAGACACAATCCTTCCCGCAATGGATGCTGAGCACCTGCTTGTCCACCGGTACAAAAGCAAGCGATTCGAAAGTACTCTGTATTCCTCTGCTATGAACAGAAGTCCAGACATTGCCTTCATGGTCTGCCAACAGATCATATACCTGTGTCTTTTCATTTCTGATCTGATGAAATTGCCCATCTTCCCAGATAAACAAATCATCGTGGTCGGTTCCGATCCAAACAGATGTAGCCAGAGGCAACAGACAGGAAACCGCTCCGCCAGGCCAGTCCGGAAGCCCGTAAAACTTTTTCTCTGAAAGATTATACCGCCCCACCCCACCATCATACATTCCGATCCACATATCTCCGGAAGGGGAATACACCAGCTCCCTGACAATATTGTCTGTAAGCCCGTCTTTCAGATTGAGGACTTCAACGATCTTTTTTCCCTTTTCCAGATAACATATGCCGATTCCCCTGTCCGTACCTGCCCATATTCTTTTTTTATTGTCACGGGCAATCACATACACATCGTTTTCAGGCAAACCATCATCTGTGTCAAAAGAATACAGGCGGTGGTTGTACAGATAATATAAACCTTCCCCGTAAGTGGCGATCCAGAGATTCCCGTCAATATCTTCCTGAAAACCGGTAATGGCAACGGAAGGCGTTCCTTCTTCCGGCGAAAATGCAGTAACCACTCCGCCTGAAAGAATGTCTATTTTTCCCGATTCATAGCCTATCCACATTTGCTGGTCGGCACTTTGATAAATAGCTGTAACCGATCTTTCTGTGAGTGAATCAGAAACAAGTACAGCCCGCCAGTTGAGGCCGTCATAGGAAAACAGACCAGACTTTGTACCTGCCCATACAAATCCATTGCTGTCCTGAAAAAGCAGTCTGGCAGGTATATTTTCTCCGGGAGAAACATGAGAGACCAATACAGGCATTTGGCCACGCGATTCCACCATGATACACAGGAAAACACTGACCTGGAAAAGGACAATCAGCCAGTGGAACAGGGGATTTCTGTATAAATACATGGGGTGGTCTCTCCTAAAATTACAGATTCATTCAACGTTCTGAAACACTTTTCTCAATCATTTCCATAAAGATAGAAACTTCAATTTCCTCGGCTATTTTTTGACTCACAATCTTAGGGATAGAAATATTGTGATCGACTAAAAGTACAGAAAACTGGGCTTCGATTACCATTTTTCCATCTTTGACGGTAAGCTTACTCCTGATAATTCTTTCCTGTGTGACCCCGTGAATCGTAAGTTGCCCTTTTGCCCTAACCATTACTTCACCTTTTTGACTGACATCTAGTGCCTCTATGATTTTACCCTGAAAGGTTGCATTGGGGTAAAGATCACTTTCCATAAACTTCTCATTAAAATGCTCCTTCTGAAGCGGGCTGTTAAATCCCTCGAAACTCTGAATGGAAATACTAAAGGCGAAAGTATTTTTATTTGTGTCCAATGCACCGCGGAGATTATTAGAAGCGGCCTTAATCAACTCTAAAGGTGCATTGGAAGTAAAGTTCACCCTGCCGTCATTGGCGGTATATATCCCTGACGAAGCAGGAAGAACGGCACTGATAACTGAAAGCGGAAAAAACAAAAGATGGATAAAGAATAACATGGGCTTATTATATGAGGATAAAATTATAACCCTGAAACAATAAAATAAATTAAAAATGACTGTAACCGGAAAATCAAAGTTTGTATAGGGAAAATTCAACTTTTATCTTCCCGCCATGAAAATCATCATCGCCTCCCGCAATCCGGTAAAGATCGAGGCTGTTAGCCAGGCTTTCTTACAGGTTTTTGTGGAAAAATCACTGACTTTCTCTGGTATAAACGTATTATCCGGGGTAAATGATCAACCCATGTCTGATGAAGAGACGCTGCGCGGTGCAGAGAATCGGGTGGAAGCTGCAAAAGATGCGGTACCCGAAGCTGATTTCTGGGTAGGGGTGGAAGGCGGAATTGAGGAAATAGGCCATCAAATGACCGCTTTTGCCTGGGTGGTGGTGCGAGGAAAAGCGGGAACAGGGAAAGGGAAAACTGCCACATTTTTTTTACCCGATGCCGTGGCAGATTATATCCGGGAGGGAATAGAGTTGGGCGAAGCCGATGATAAAGTATTTGGCACAAACAACTCCAAACAAAAAAACGGCGCTGTAGGGCTACTTACCCGAGATCTGATCACCCGCACGAGTCTGTATCTTCCGGCAGTAATTATGGCGTTGATTCCATTTATCAACCCACAACTTTACCACGAAGGAAAGGCGCCTGAAACGCCAGCAAAGCATTAAAGCAGGCATAAAAATTTACGCCGAGCTGGCGGCTCAACATAGATTCTGTCAGACAGGACGCCGCAAAGAGTATAACAAAACCCAGGTAAAGGTAATTTTTTCGCTGAATGGCAAGCCCTGCGGAAAAAACAAAACAGATCACCAAATATATCATTCCCACCAACCCGAGGGCAACGGCTGTTTCGAGGTATTGATTGTGTGCGTTGAGCCGGGATTGATAGCCGTAGGAAAATCCGCCATCCCGGTAAGATTCGGCGAGTTCATCCAGAGCATCGCCGGTTCCGACACCCAGCCAGGGGTTGTCCTCAATCAAGCCGAAGGCTTTATCCCAGATAAAAACCCTGACAGCTTTTCCGCTATGTTCAATTTTGCCGGTATATGATTCACCGGAAGAAAAAAGGTCCTTAAACCGCGCCTGGTTGCCGGGACTGGCATATATTACGCCAAATGTAATTGCAGCAACCGCAAATGTAAGTCCAAGACCCGACAAAAGTTTTCCTCTTTGATAAAATATGTAAAGGAGCAGGATAAGTCCAATCGCAAGCAGAATGAAAATCTGCATACGCGCGGAAAGCATCACCACAAGGCAAAACAGCCCTACCATTTGCAAACTGATTCGGACAGCATACTCAGGCTCTCCGTGTTTACGACGGTCAAACCATAACCAGCCCAAAGCCAGAATTGCGAGATTAAGAAAAAGTGAAAAATAGGTTGGGTGAAGAAAAATATATCCGGAAAACTGGAAATAAGTAAAAAAGTATGGGTCTGGGATAGCCCGGCCTGTGGTATAGTTTTCATACAATGCAGAGCCAACGCAAACCAAACCCGCAATGATACTGGCAGAAATGAATGCCCGAAGAACGAGGGCGAATTCCTGGCGGGTTAGTTTTTTTACCGTGATGGTTACCAAAGGAAAAAACAACAGCGGTAGCTTCACAATCAGGGACTTCCATGCTGGCTCTGGGTTGACCGTGTACAACAGGCCAAATAAATGAATTGCATAAAACCCTGTAAACAACCAAAGGAAGGGCACCTTGCGGATAACCTGCCACTTGCGCAAAAAATCACCCTCCACAATCCAGTTTACTACCAATACTATTAAAGATATAGATAATAAAGCCCGGGATAAAGGTAAGCCCACAACCGCAAGAATGAGGCCCGAAAGAAATATATAATGATGTAGCTGTGCTTTATTTCGCATATCTAATCTAAACGAACAAACAGGTGCTATGGTACCCCCTGCCAGCCAGTAAATCTTCTTAGTAACTTACCTGGCATAAATACAACAGATATCAGCAGAAATAAATGGCGCAATAAGGAACTGGGCTCAAACAAATATTTGCGGTAATAGTGCAGATGTATATAGTAGGTGTACAAATGAAAACGCGTGGTTTGGGTATTGAAGATTTCATCCCTGAGCCGGAAATTCATTTCAATTACCGGAAAGGCCATCGAAACCGCCATATTGGACTTGTGAAGTCGCACGTAAGTCAGCGATTCGTTGAGATTATGCATCGTAAATCCTTTGCGAATCATTCGGGCAAAGAGGTCATAATCCACAGATATCGCCAGCGATTCATTATAGCCGATTTCCTTCAGCTTGTCTTTAAGAATCATAACAGAACCATGCAGTACGCCATTTTCACCTCTTAAGTAACGCCGGGCAATACGGTCAGAGCCAATCGGAAAATTGGAGTGATTGATGAGTTTGCCCGTTCCGTTTTCAAAATAGGTGACATTACTACCCACAAGATCCGCTTCCGGATGTTTCTCCAGATACTCAAATTGCTTTTCAATTCTTGTATGATCCACATAATCATCAGCGTCAATGCGCATGATATATTTACATGAAGCCTGAGCCAATCCGGTATTCAGGGCATGGGCAATACCCGTATTGGTGGGGATGCTGATAACCTTCAGGTAGTCAATATGGCTATAGGACTCCAACATTTCGATTGAATTGTCGGTCGAACCATCATCTACGATGATAAGTTCCTGCGGACGGACAGTAGATTGATGGATACTGTCTATGAGGTCCGGAAGGTAACGTCCATTGTTGTAATTAGCGCACAAAACGGAAACATTTACCACAGGCGGAGCAAGGAAATCGCTTTCCAACAGGTAATCCATGAGTAGGGGTAAATAAGAAACTCCTTCAACAGGAAGTTCAGATTTCGAACGAAAATTAAGCAAAAAAATTGAAATCTATCTGCTAAGTATCCGAAATTCTACTCTGCGGTTGAGTGAGCGCGTGGCGGGGTTCTCGTTACTGGCTATGGGCAATGTGCTGCCATACCCGTGGCTGATGGTTCTTTCGGCGGATATCCCCCGGTTGGTAAGGTATTGTTTTACAACCGCAGCTCTCGCCTCCGACAAGGTTTGAAGTTCGGCTTCCGTACCGAGGTTATCTGTATGTCCGCGAATTTCAATCGTAAGTGAGGGAATCGACCGCATCAGTAAAACCAATCGCTCCAGCTCCGGATAGGAGTCTGCAATCAGTTCGGCACGGGCACGTTGAAAAAACACCTGATTGAGGGTAATGGTTTCCCCGACTTCTATCGGGGCGAGGTACAAATCTCTGCGGATTTCACGAAACTGACTGATCCTTCGCAGGTCAAGGGTATCGGTCACGGCATAAAATCCTACCTTCTCTGCGTACAATTGGTAAGCTCTGCCATACGGCAGAAAAATATTGTAAAACCCGGACGTCGGGTGAGATTGCGTGCGATTTAACAATGAATCCGGAGAAAGATCACTGCAGGTGATTTCGCTGCCCAGGGGTTCGCCGGTTTTGCTGTGCAGCACCCGCCCATATACCCTTACGATCGGCTGTAAAGTAAGGTCTTCGGGTACCCGTACGCGATAGATATCAAACTGCTTCATCGAATCCTGGGTAGCCATCCATGCAAACCGGTCTCCGCCTATGGGCATATACCAGGCATCCCATTCCGGGGTATTGATCACCGGTCCGAGGTTTTCGGGTTCACTCCACTTTGTCCAGGTATTGCTCAACCGGCGACTGCGATAGACATCGCCTTTCCCGTAACCTGGGTGCCCGGTCGAAGTAAAGTACAGCGTTTCGTCATCTGGCATCAAAAATGGCGTCATTTCCACGCCCGGGGTATTAATGGTCGGCCCCAGATTTTTGGGCGTTGTCCATTGGTTATTTTCCCGAAAACTCACATAGATATCAAGATCTCCATACCCTGTTGTGCCACTCATGCCGATCATCAGGGTTTTTCCATCTGCTGACAATTGGCAAGTTGCCGGGCTAAAGGTATTGGTGTAACCCGGTATGTCCAGTTCAACCGGAATATCCCAGTTTCCTTCCCGGTTTTTATAAGTCTGTGAGACCCCGTACCCATTGGCGGTTCCATCCGGGAAATAAGAGGCCGACAATAGCAACGACTGGTTTCCGGGCAAAACTGTGGAGACTTCGTTTCTTTCCTGATTGTTTACAGGCGGAGGTAATTGTTCGGGCTCACCCCACATGGTATCTCCCTGCATGGCAGAAACCCATATATCGCCCTGATCAAAAGGGTTTTCGAGCGGTGACCGGGTAAAATAAAGCACCCGGCCATTGACCGCCAGCCGGGGTGCCGTTTCATGGCTCAATGGCGAATTTACGGTGGAGTCCAGAAGGGTTTTTACAGCCTGGGTAAAAGTTCCTGTCGCGAGGTTAATATCGACCGGAGGATGGAATATGCGAAACCAGGACATCGAAATTTGAGAAAGGTCATTGACGAGAAACCCATGATATTTGCCAAACAGTTTGGAGAAAGGCATCTCATATACCTGTTTTCCATTAATCGAAAACCGAAAGGTCCAGCCAATTTTTGCTATGGAAAGGATATTTTCGGTTCCCGGCCCACCGATTTTTTTATAGCGGGTCCAGGGGCATAGCAGGGTTCTTTCTCCGGGCAATTGCTGGATGACGGCAAAATAGCCTTCAGGGCGAATCAGAAAGGCATAATAGCGATCCATACGATCATTGGCACCCCACAACAGACCATATCCTTCGGGAGAGACACCGGTATGCAGGGTCATGGCAGATTCTATACGGAAATCGCGGGAGGCGTTGAGCAATACTTCATGAACACAAAGTAAGTCGCCGGATTCCTGATGATTGATATGGAGGTTTCCATCGCGCAGACCGGCCTGGAAAGATGAAGATTTATTCAACTCCCATCGGTTAGCATTGACTGTAAACTCATCTTGAAACAGCAGATAATCCTGGCCTATCAATGAGGAAAAACCAAAGAGAAAAAGCAGCAACGCCGAAAACTTAAACATAGGCAAGGGCTTAGGATACCAAAGTAAATATACGATTTTTACTTCAAGGAAGTATCTGGGTCATAGTCAGGAATATCAGTGATTCCCAAATAATAGCGAGAATCAAAACAAAAAATCTACTATTGCCAAGAAAAATCTATGATCATTTCGTAAATTCATAGTGAATTTAAGTCAAGTAAAATACCATCGTCCATGAAAGATATTTCGGATACTTTCTCTCCTAACCTTTTTTGGGATATTGAAGAAACTACCCTAAATAAAGAAAAGCATGCCCGTTTCATTATCGAACGTGTACTTGCCCGAGGGAGACTTAGTGACTGGTTTGCATTAATCCGATTGTATGGACTGAAGCGAATCCAGGCTGAGACTTTGGAAATACGCTACTTAGACAATGTCACTCTGAGTTTTTGCAGCAACCTATTCAATGTTCCTAAATCAGAATTTCGATGCTACAATCAGCCACAGTCCATCCAGCAACTCTGGCCTTACTAAAAGAAGTAATGCAACGGAAAGATTTCCAGCAGTTTAATTTGGTCGGAGGAACTGGATTAGCACTACAAATAGGACATCGAAACTCAATAGATCTGGATCTATTTACAGCATATGATTATGACAGTACGGATATTTTACAGGCTTTACAGACAATGGGGAACCTGGATATACTGATTAATAAACCACCTTTCCTGCAAGTTCGCCTTAACGATGTGAAAATGGATTTTTTAAAATTTCCTTATCCATTTGTACAGGATTATATAGAAATAGAGGGGATTCGACTTGCCACTTTAGAAAATATTGCCATCATGAAACTTATGGCAATTGCCCGACGTGGTGTCAAAAAAGATTTCATTGATTTGTATTTTATTTTAGAACATTATTCGTTGGCGGAATTGGTGAAAATTTTTAAATCCAAACTACCTGGCATCGATATGTTCCATATTCTCAAAAGCCTCACCTATTTTGACGATGCGGACCCGGATGCCGATCCAAAAATGTTTAACAAAGTTACATGGCCGAGAATTAAACAGACTATATCAGAAAAAACCAACGATTTTCTGCGAGGCTATTGAATTAACTACGGAAACTCCTTCACGACAAAATTATCCACTTCGATTTTCATTGTGCCGTGAAATAAGATTCCCGCTTTTTTCCCGCGCAACTCGTCCACCTGGCTCATATACACAAGCTTATCGTTGATATAAAATTCCATGCGGTCCTTGTTTTTCTGAACTTTGAGCGTGTTGGGTTTTCCCTGCCCGTTGATATTGTCGCTCTCTGTCCAGCGTTTGATCTCCGAATAGTCTTCCCGCAACTTTTTCAGGATGGTGTATTGGCCATTGGAACTGATCAGAAAGGCAAACCAATCCTGGCGATCGTCTCTCGCACCCCAGCATATTCCATATCCCATATTTTTCATTCCCGAAGATTGGGTGATGGTGGTTTCAAAGGAAAAATTGTTGGCAGGATCGAGATCCACCAGTTGGGCAAGCAGTGCCGGGGAATATGCTGTTTTTCCCTTTAACTGAAAAAAACCGTCCGAAATTTCGGAGGTGAGTTGTTTCGTATCTACGATTTCCCAGTTGCGGGTATTATCGTCAAATGATTCTTCAAAGACAATTTTCTCTCCTGTATGACGCTGGGCACGCAGTGAACCAGCAGACTGCTGACCAAAAACGGCCCCCGTTGTAAACCATATAATCAAGAGGAACACGCGCTGTCGTACCATAGTATTGGGTTTAGATTGGGTCTGCGGACAAGATAACAATAAGCGATTTTGGCGGGAAAATATGAACATTCTCCCGTTTATTCTTACATAGGTAAAGACAAAAAAATATTCATAATTGCATGGTAAGAGACGAAAAATCTTTAAAAAGAATCAAAAATACTCACACAAAAATTCTCAATCTTACCTCTGTTTTTCTCCCGCCAAACGACTCACGAGCGATTTCATGAGGATCCAGGCTGCCAGAATCTTAAACTCCCCGGGGTAATCCGAGATTTTTCCTGACTCCGAAATATCAACGGTATTTTTCCCTGGCTGTACCTGAAGAAACGTCAGCAAATTAATATCAAATGGCTCTCCTGAAGGTAACAGCAGGTGATGGTACCGGCGAAACATATTTGCACTGTACCGCTCCTGCTTTGACGAAATCTGTTGCCATTCACTCACATACACCGTGTCTTTTCTTGTAAACAACCGCCAACCCGAAAAGCCATCTGCATCATTTTTCACCTGCTCTATTTCTATATATACCTGCCCCAACCTCGCATTTCCCCACAAACCATTTTTGTTCTCAATCTGGATCTTACCTCCGGGTTCTGTAAACACCTCCCATATCCCCGGCGAATCCGTAGCAGGACTCATATTTTTCATAAAAACTGATCCCTGGCCGCTCTCCGTGAAAATCTTCACAAACTTCAATTGTATTTTCCCATCAGGAGACAGCTTTACCTTTGCTTTACTCTCCACAAATATTTCCTGACAGAAAATATTTGTCATCAGGAAGGAAAGCAACATAAAGATAAGCGAGCGGCTATATATATACAACATAGCTTTGCAGAAAGGTTAATTGTCCCGGATCTCAGAAAGTTCTTTTAATCGTTGTTTTTCGCTGGAGGAAAGTCCCTTCATGCCCACACGATTTAGTTTATCCAGCAATACATTCAGTTCTTCCTCTGTACTGGCATAATCAGACTTGCGTTTGCCGGAAACCATCACATCAGATTTTTTGCCCCTTGTCATTTTGGGTCGAAAATAGCTGAGGCTGCTTTTCAGGTATCCGGGGATAAACAGGATCTCAGGTCTTTTTATGAGAATGATCATAAAGATTACGGTAGGAATCAGAATTCCCATAATCAGCCAGGGCTGTTCCGCCAGAGACTGCGGTTTGTACAATATCCCGGCAAGCATACCCGTCACAGCACCCCCGAGATGGGCTTCATGCCCAATATTGCCAAGTCTCGCACCGGTACCATAAATCGAAATCAATACAAAAGCCAGTGCAAAAATCCAGGCAGGAATAGGTATGGGCGGATAAATGAAAGATATATCCATTCCCGGGAAAATCACAATTGCCGCAAACATCACCCCACTCACGGCACCGGAAGCCCCCAACGCACGGTAATCGCCGTGATTGCGGTGCACATACAAAGCCAGCAGGTTTCCACCGAGCAGACTCCCAAAATATACAACCAGATAAGGGACAATGCCTAAACCCACATAAGGCGTACCCAATGTCGAACTGAAAATATACAGTGTGTACATATTAAACAGCAGGTGCATCCAGCCACCATGCAGGAAACCCGAAGATATCATCCGGATATATTCTTTGCCGATCAGGATCCGGTCAATATCAAATATATATTGCTCTTTAAAGCCGATTTTGGAAAACCCCTGGTAAGAAACAAAGACATTTGCCAATATCAGTGCTACCGAGATATGTTCAGCTGTTAATTGCATAAAGGCATTTTTTCAGAATTACACACACTTTCGCCACACCCCAATATACACAATCTGTGATTCCCATACACCTATTGCCCTCATAAAAAAGCAGTTAAAGGTAATGCCGGCAGCTTTTTATTCCACCAGAAAAAAAATATTGTAGTATAAATTAAACATATGTTACAAGATACCTCCGACTGTAAGAAAACGTGGTTTGTCGTACTTGTCCTCAGGAGTTAAATCATCAAATTAGCCTTTAGAAAGGTTGAATCAGGTAATAAAAAATACAGATATGAAAGTTACAGTAACCAAAAGGCACATCAATGCAGCGCGTCTGAGCAATGGACAACGCACCCCTGTAGAACTGGCAGTGATGGAAATGGATTGTTTTGAAGAAATCAGCCTTCATCCACAAGGCGCAAACGGCTATGGGTTGTCAGTGGATGGTATGAATGTCAAACTTCCTAAAATTGTACAAAAGGGTATCCGGAAATATATAGATAAACTGGAAATGGATCCTATGAGTTTTGAAATGCCATTGGACAATGGATTGATTATGACGAAAGAAGATATGCTGTTTGAGCCATTCGAAGATAGTTTCGATTATGGCTATGGGTTTTAGTGAGTGAATGTGGTTAGCATAAACCGGGATCAACTCCGGTAATCAAAAGCCATCCTGAATTTCGGGATGGCTTTTTTTTTATGGTGATTAAACCTTCAGAAAATCCGGCGGTCTAAGTACCAACTTCGAATTCGTAAGCAACCTGTTCACAAAAACATTATTCTAAAAAATTATGAAAACAATAAAATTCCTTATGCCCGCATTTAGCCGTTTGTCTTTTTTCGTGTTTGCCGCACTCCTGATCAGCCTTACTGCCTGTCAGAAGGAAGAAGTGGCAAATGAAATTTCTGAAGAAGAGTCAGCCCTCGCCGTCATGGAAGCGGAAGCCGAAGATTCTTATGAAATGGTAGATGAATATTCGATGGAGGCTGTTGAAATTACCGACTTCACCTCTATGGGAAGAGTGTTTGCTGAAAAAACCATCCCTGCCTGCGCTACAGTTACGCACGACTCCACGACCAAAACCATTACGATCGACTTTGGTACAGGGTGTACCGGCCCTGATGGCAAAACACGTTACGGGAAAATCATCGTAACCTATACCAAAAGGCTTTACATTCCCGGTGCAAAACTAAAAATCGAGCTGGAGAATTATGCAGTTGACAGCTTACAGATAGAAGGAACAAAAACGATTGAAAATGTCTCCGCTTCCTTCGTCTCCAACATCAGCCTCACCACCACGCTGAAAGACGGAAAAATCACCTGGCCTGACAATACCACCGCTACCCGTGAGTTTACCCGCACCCGCACATGGGTACGTGAACCCAACCCCATCAATGACGAGTTTCACGTTGAAGGCATGATTCATGGTACACGTACCACCGGGGAAAGCTATAGCGCCAATATTGTATCTCCTCTGATATTTAAACGCAAATGCCGCATTCAGGGAATCAATATTCCGGTGCAGGGGATAAAGCTTATCAAACGCACAGGAAAACCAGATCTTACGGTGGACTTTGGCGACGGAACCTGCGACCATCTTGTCACCCTCACAAAAAATGGAAACAGCAAAGTGGTAGATCTTTCAGGGAAATAAAATCATCGTCCTGATACCATCAAAAATCCGGCTTCTGAAAAGGCCGGATTTTTTTTATACCTTTGCCGTCGGGCATTTGCCTGTATGATTATGACCGAGCACGAACGCAACTTAACCACCTTCCAAAACCTATGCATAATGGCTTATGCAGACGGGCTGATTCATGAAAATGAAATCGCCGTACTTGCTGAGCTTGCAGGGAATCTGGGGCTGGATTCGGATATCGCAGAAGAAATCATTCAAAATGCCCCGAGTCTTGATTTTCGGGTACCGGAAAAAGCAGAAGACTGCCGGCATGAACTTCACCGGGTTGTGCTGATGATGGTTACCGACGGACAGATTCATGAAAGGGAATATGCCCTATGTCAAAAGCTTGCAGGAGCTATGCAGATTGAGCTGGATTACCTTGACAAGGTAATCGAGTTTTATCTTGCCAAACAGCAGGAGCATATACAACATCTGGCCATTTTCCAGAACCTGTTTCTTGTGGCTATGGCAGATGGTGCCCTTACCCTGGTTGAAGAAGAATTCCTCCATGATGTCGCCGACAACCTCGGCCTGGGACCTGAAGATGTCGAATACCTGATAGAAAATCATCAGAATCTGGATTTTATTATACCGGAAGATGAACAGGAAAAACTCTTTACGCTGAAGAATCTGGTATATATGATGCTCGTTGATGGGGAAATTGAGCAGCGCGAGTACGAATTATGCCTCGATTTTGCCAGAAGAGTAGGAATGGGACAAAAAGAAATCGAAGAAATCCTCACTGAATATGAGCAGATGCAGATCGATCGTTCAGAAAACCAGCATGACATTGACAACCGAAATGTCGATATCTGCCTGGATATATTTCTGAATCTCGATAAAGTCCCACATTCTGTGGAGGAAATCCTCGCTTTTGCTGAAACCCTTTTTCAGACACAGGAACTGAAATCAATGGGTTCAGACAACAAATACACACGATATTTGCTTGATTTTTTCTGGCTGATTTACGTCAGAGCCAGTACCCTTCACCGGGAACATAAAAACCGACTTCCCCTGTTACTGGATATTGCCAGATCGCAAGACAACTTTCGCACGTTGCGGGATCATGTGATCAGCCTGGAGCAGGAGTATGGGGCCACAGAAATCCCACTTCCTGAAATGCCTGACGAAATGGTACGTCAGGAACTGAGAGCCTACTTTGAGCGGATATAAGTCATCCGTTATTCATACCGTCTGCCAGCCAGATAAGTAGTAACCAGCCCAAAAATAATCACGGTAACCGAGCTTACCGGCATAAGAATCGCTGCGACAACCGGCGACAAAACCCCTTGTACGGCAAAGCTCAAACCCACGATATTGTAGGCAATAGAGATGCCTATGCCCCATTTCACCAACCGAAGACTGGTGCGCGTATAAGCCAGAATCCGCGGTATGCGGTTAAAGTTTTCAGCATCCAGTATAGCATCGCATGCGGGAGAAAAATGATTGATATTTTCAGATACGGCGATGCCTGCATCAGCCTGGCGCAGAGCGCCTGCGTCGTTGAGCCCGTCACCAATCATCATTACCCGGGCGCCCTGCTGTTGCAGGAGCTGAATAAACTGAAGTTTTTCTTCCGGCGACTGCCGGAAGGCGAGGGTGGTATCTTTACCCAGCAAATCCCGGAGGCCGGAGGCCTCCGCATCATTATCACCGGTTATGAGTGATATTGGCATGGGGCGGAGATCGCCGACCAGTTCCTGCAACCCTTCGCGGTAACGATGCCCCAACCGGATATTTCCGACGATCTCACCTCCAATCGAAATATACGTACCGGGAAAACCGCCTGTGAACTTTTCTCCAGAGACATAATCATACCGTCCTACCCGGATATTCACCCCTGAGACCGTTCCGGATACGCCTTCGCCTGTGATTTCCTCCCAGTTGGTTACGATCTGGTGATCATTTCCCTCAAGCGAACCATACAGCGCCTGGCTTACCGGGTGCACACTATGCCTTACCAAAGCGCGCACCAGCGACTGCTGAAGCAAAGTCAATGTGCCATTTTCCCAATGCACCTCCATCTCTCCGGTACGGGTTATCGTACCGGTTTTGTCAAACACTATATGAGAAATACCAGCCATCGACTCAATGACCCGGCTGTTTTTCAGATAACATTTCCACTGCCCAAGTATCCGCAGCGTATTGCCAAAGGTAATCGGCCCGGCCATTGCCAGAGCACAGGGACAAGCGACAATCAATACCGCAGTAAACACTTCCGCGGCTCTCGACGCATCAAAGATCAGCCAGTAAATGGCTGCAAAAACGGCGATCATCAAAATACCCACCGTAAATCTTTTGCCAAACCTGTCGGTCAGATTGTCCAACTGGGTCTTTTGTTCTCCCTGAAATGCCTCCTGGTTCCACAGCTGGGTAAGGTAGCTCTGTGATACATTTTTCAATAAGACGATCTCGGAAGATACACCGGTTTGCCGGCCTCCGGCATAGATTAAATCTCCGGCTTTGGCCGTTACAGGCATGGACTCTCCCGTCACAAAACTATAGTCAATCTGCGTCTCCGCCGCTAGCAGGCGGGCGTCAGCCGGAATCAGTTCCTGGTTTCTGACAACTAATTTGTCCCCTGCCTGCAACTCAGACAACATGACCTTATGTTCTTGTCCATCTGTAATTTTTGTAGCAGCTACCGGGAAATAGGCCTTGTAATCCCGATCAAAAGAAAGCGAATCGTACGTTTTCTGCTGAAACCATCTTCCGCTCAGGAGAAAAAATACCAGGCCGGCGAGTGAATCGAGATAACCCGCAGCATCCAGAAAAAATATCTCGTAGGAACTCCGTACAAACAGTGCAATAATGCCCAGGGCGATCGGGACATCGATATTCAGATTTTTTTGCCGTAACCCCAGAAAAGCAGATCGGAAGAAGACCGAACTACTGTAAAAAAATACAGGCAATGCCAGTACCCATTGTAAATAGCCAAACAGGCGCCCCCATGAGGTTTCTATTTCCCAGTTGAGCCCCAGATATTCGGGAAAACTCAGCAGCATAATATTGCCAAAAGCAAATCCCGCAATACCCAGTTTATAAAAAAAAGATTTATTGTTTCCCGCTGTATTTTTCTTGTCTAAATCGCCCAGGTTGATTTCTGGTTCATAACCTACGGATGCCAGCAATTCGACCATTTGGCGCAAAGTAACCCGATCTTTCAGGTAGGTCAGGTAGATTTCTTTACGGAGGAAATTGACCCGGGAACTGACGACTCCGGGATGAAGTTTATGAAGATTTTCCAACAGCCAGATACAGGAGGCGCAATGCACTTCAGGCAGAAAAAAAGTAACTTTTACCTTTTGATCGTCGGCAAAATCCCATATCCGCGGCCCGACATCCGGTAAATCCAGCCAGGCATACCGATCCTGCGCTTTTCCGGGTTTTAATGTAATACCGGGATGTTTCTCAAGATCATAATAGACGCAGAGGTCATGCTGATTGAGAATTTCATACACCGTCTTACAACCTTCACAGCAGAAGGATTTTTGGTCAAATACAATAGGCTCAGTCGGGCAGGTATCGCCACAATGAAAACAAGCCAGATCTTTTTGAGTATCGGTGACGGGTGTTAGCATAGAACAAAAGTAAAACGGGCTTTCGGAGTGGAAAATACGCTTCGGCAGCAGGCAGAGTGACAAAAGTCATTTTGGCAATTGTTGATTCTCATTCCCATGCGGAGAACCCGGAATTATCTTGGCTATATAAATAAAATAGTTATGGCAGCCCCTCAACCATCCATAGAAAACGGTAACCGAGTCGGGGAAAATAGTCGGATAAAAACGATATTATTTCCTACAGATTTTTCAGAAACTGCTCACAACGCCTTTGAATATGCACTTAATATTGCAGATCAATTGGGGGCAGGAATCGTGCTTCTCCATGTATATCAGGAATTAAATATTCATCAGGGACAGATGCCAGCCGCGCTGGTAGAATCACTGAAAGAAGAAAAACTGGAAAAGGCCATCAACTTTTTTCATGAATATCAGCGGGAAGCACAGCTTCAGGTGGGAAAAAGCATTGAAGTAAGGCCTATTCTTCAGGCTGGTTTACCCGAAAAAGTGATTCCGGATCTCAGCCGCACGATGGATATTGACCTCATTATCATGGGCACATTAGGTGCCGCCAGTGTCTCTGAAAGGATATTAGGCAGCGTCACGACCAAGGTCATTGAGAAATCGGTATGCCCGGTTCTGGCTATCCCCGCAGAATGTACCTACAAACCCATCCGGCGCATTCTGTATGGAATGAGAATGGATGAAACCGAATTGAGCATTATTGACCAGATTGTAGATTTTGCCAGATTTTTTGATGCGAAAGTATATTGCACCCATGTAGGTACGGAAAAGGAAACCTGGAGCAAAATTCAGTTAAGCGCCTTTGAGCGGTTGTACAGCCTGGAGAGTGATGGGCAACTACAATTTTATGTGATCAACCATAGCGATGTGGTGAGAGGCCTGCACAATTTCATAGATGAAAATGGCATTGACCTGCTCTCTATGACTACCCAAAGAAGGGATTTGATTGACAAATTCTACGATCAAAGCCTGACCCGGGAGATGGTACTCTATACTGATATTCCTTTATTGGCCTTCCACAGATAAACACAGCATGATGAAACGGATATTATTTCCTACGGACTTTTCGCCGGCAGCGCACAACGCATTTACGTATGCACTGCACCTTGCAGAAAAATATGAAGCTGAAATCATATTATTCCATACCTTCCACTATGCGGCCACCGGAGAGTTTTATATATCTCCGGAACTGATTGACCGGGTGAATATGGAGCAGGAAGGGCTCGCGAAGGAGGAGTTCAAACGATATTCCGACCGCGTAAAAAAGGAGTTGGGCAAAGAAATTCCTATTCAGCACAAAATCTCGTACTCTTTTGCGATTGACGGCATTTTGCATGCGCTGGAAGAAACACAGGCAGACGCCATTGTAATGGGTACACTGGGTGCAAGTAATGCAGTGGGTAAATTTTTTGGCAGTGTCACTTCCCAGATAATCGAAAGAGTCAAAGTACCGGTATGGGCCATTCCTGCTGCGGCCAGGTACCAGGATTTTAATCATATTCTTTATGCCACCAATTTTGAGGAGGAATCGCTGACCTTGCCGACGATCATCAAAGATCTGGCAGCGCATTTCAACGCGAATCTCAGTTGTATTCATATTAATAAAAAATCCGAAGATCCATGGAGCCGGCTAAGCACAGCGGTAAAAAAGGATGTCCTGCTTGGCAATGGAAATAATATAGATTTTTTTGTCTTACATGAGCCTGATGTATGGAAAGGACTTCAGGGATTTATAAGTGAAAACCCTGTGGATCTGGTGGTAATGCTTACCCATTCCCATGGCATCTTCGAAAGAATTATGCATACCAGTCTTACCCGAAAAGCGGCTTTGGAAGGTGAGACTCCTCTGCTGGCGCTTCACCCTTAATTTATTCTTTGAAATAGCTACTCATGCAAACAATCCTGCTTCCTATTGATTTTTCACCACCTTCTCGTCATGCTTTCCAGTATGCGGCCAGGCTAGGAGCCCGGTTTAAATCAAAAATTTTGCTGCTTCATGTGTATTCACCTGAAACCATAGAGCCTTTTGCGCCTCTTTTTTTTCAGAAAGCAATGATGGACCAACAGGAAGACATTGCGCTTTCGCATTTTAAAGAACTGGAAAAGGATCTGCCACAAGAACTTTCAGAAAAAATCACCCTGGAGTTTCGCATAAACATGGGGCCAGTTACGGAAGAAATTCTCAGCTTAAGTGAAAAAATTCAACCTGACATGATTATCATGGGGATGCGGGGTGGAAATTATGCTCTCCAGAAAATCATGGGATCCGTATCGCTTTCCGTCATCCAGCGTTCTTGTTTTCCGGTAATGGTCATTCCTGAGTTAGCAGATTTTTTCCCAATCAACAATATCGCCTATGCAACCAACTTTGAGCAGGATGATATCAAAGCCATAGGACAAGTGCTGCGTTTTTCCCGTAAAATGAAGGCCCGGGTACACTGTATTCATATCCGGCAAAATGGAAATACCGACAACGAGTATAAGCAGCAAATCCTGAAAAAGGCCTACCAGCATGAACTTGTCATGGATGCTATTGATTTTGACACATTGGACTATGCCTCTGTTGTTGAAGGTCTTAATCAGTTTATTGATAATACAAACATAGACCTGCTGGTCATGCTGACACACCACAGAGGTGTTTTCAGCCAAATATTCTTCTCTAGCCACACCCGAAAGATGACCCTTCAGGCGAAAGTTCCTATATGGGTTTTCCAAATGGGGCATATTCCCCCATATGGAAATATTACCGGGTCGGAATCAGGACTATCAAAAAAATCCCCGATTTACTAATACCCTAATATTTTATTCTTTTTGCCGGACGGAAAAGTGTAAATTACCGGCAACAAATTGTTTATTGCATGGAGTCACACGAGATCAATTCTTCAGCAATGCAGAAGTTTAATCTGGACGCGGCGCTTCCGGTCCTTTTCAAGGTTTGCGAAGAAGGTTTGCTGGTAATTGATGCTGAGGGAACAATCATAGCTGCCAACACACATGCGGAGTCTATATTCGGCTATTCGGAAGGCAACCTCCGGGGTAATTCTATGAATGTACTTATTCCCCCGCGGTTTATTCCTGCACATGATCAATACCATAATAAGTATTTTTCCGACCCTCATTTCCGTCCTATGGGGAAAGGCAGAGACCTCGTTGGCCTGCGAAAAAACGGAGAAGAGTTTCCCGTAGAAATCAGCCTGAACCCCATAAGTACCCTCAATGGTAATTTTGTGATTGCTATTGCTGTCGATATTTCGGATCGCAAAAACCATGAAAAAAATCTGGTCCGAAACAAAAATCTGCTTACAGCCATTATCGAATCAGCCGTTGACGGAATTATTACCATTTCAAAGCATGGGTCCATTGAATCTGCCAATCACGCAGCAGAACAATTATTTGGCTATGAAAAAGGAGAACTGATCGGCCAGAAAATCAATATACTGATGCCGGAACCCTATCATAGCCGGCACGATGGGTATATCAAAAATTATACTGACACAGGGGAGAAAAAAATAATTGGTATAGGCAGAGAAGTAACAGGGTTGAAAAAGGATGGAACAACCTTTCCGTTCTACCTGAGCGTGAGCGAAGTAGATCATGGAGAAGAAAAAATCTTTGCAGGAATTATCCACGATCTTACCCATCAGAAAGAGGCAGAAGCCGAACTGAAAAAATATTCGGAAAAACTTGAGCAACGTGTGGAAGCCCGGACAGAAGCGCTGGCACAGGCCATCAACGAGCTGGAAATAGAAATTAAGGAGCGGAAGCTGGCCGAACAAGCACTCATCGTGCACCAGAAAAAAATACAACTGGCACTGGAAAAAGAAAGGGAACTCAACGAACTTAAGTCGCGGTTTGTATCAATGGCTTCCCATGAATTTCGGACGCCACTGGCGACTATTCTTTCTTCCATATCACTGGTCACCCGTTATGAAGGGAGTGAGCATTTAGATAAACGGGAAAAACATATCAACCGCATCAAATCCAATGTACGCCATCTGACCAATATCCTCAATGATTTTCTCTCACTGAGTAAACTCGAAGAAGGTATTATCGAAATCAATATCGAAACCTTTGATATTGTCGAATGGATGCACGACCTTCTCGAAGAAATCGAAGAGCAAAAGAAAGAGGGCCAGAAGTTTTTTTATACCTACCAGGGAACAGAATCTGTCGTAGAACTGGACCCTCACCTATTAAAGAATATTCTGTTTAACCTTATCTCCAATGCAATCAAATATTCTCAGGAATACAAAGAAATTCATATTTCGACCCAGGTGAATGAAACCGATCTGGTACTGACCATCGAAGATCAGGGCATGGGCATTCCGGAATCCGATCAACCGTATATGTTTGAGCGGTTTTTCCGAGCCAAAAATGCGATCAATATTCAGGGGACCGGCCTGGGCCTCAGCATCGTAAAAAGATATATCGACCTCATGAATGGACAAATTTCTTTTTCCAGTATCTATGGAAAAGGGACCATTTTCACGATTCAATTACCCCGAAAACTGCTAATAAAATGAAGAAAATACTTCTTATTGAAGACAATCCGGATATGCGGGAAAATACCGCTGAAATCCTCGAACTCGCAAGTTATGATGTGTTGACAGCTGAAAATGGAAAAGCAGGTGTAAAACTTGCCCAGGATAATATGCCCGATCTGATTATTTGCGATATCATGATGCCAGAGCTGGACGGGTACGGCGTTTTACACATGTTGAGCCGCAATACAAAAACGGCAGGAATTCCCTTTATTTTCCTCACCGCAAAAGCTGAAAAAACTGACTTCAGAAAAGGAATGAACCTGGGCGCAGATGATTATATCACCAAACCCTTTGATGAGTTGGAGCTCCTTGATGCCATAGAAATGAGGCTCAAAAAACATGAATCTCTGCATAAGGACGTCGAAAGAGATATTGAAGGGATCAATAAATTTATTGATGAAGCCAGAGGCATGTCTGCCCTCGAAGAGCTTTCCAAAAATCAGGAGTCCAGAATTTACAGAGAGAAGGACATCATTTTTTCAGAAGGAAGGCACCCCCATGGTCTTTGGTTTATCAACAGTGGAAAAGTAAAAACCTACCGCACAAACGAAGACGCAAAAGAATACATTACAGGACTTTACAAACAGGGGGATTTTATGGGTTATACGGCCCTGCTTCAGGATGCGCCTTATACAGAGTCGGCTACGGCATTGGAAGACACAGAAGTATTGCTGATTCCGCGTGAAGACTTTTTTTCGCTGATGTACAACAATCGCGATGTTTCCCATAAATTTATCAAACTTTTATCTCACGACCTCGACGAAAAAGAAGATCAATTGCTTCACCTCGCTTATGATACGGTAAGGAAAAGAGTAGCAGATGCCCTGTTGCTGTTACAAAAGAGATATCAGGAGGAACAAGGCACATTTGCGATGCCTATTTCCAGAGAAAATCTGGCCAGCCTGGTTGGCTCTTCCAAAGAATGTGTGATCAGGGTTCTTTCAGAATTTAAATCTGAAAATATCATTGAAACGCGAAAAAGCGAGATCAGAATCCTTGACTCTGACAAACTGGGGCAAATCAGATACTAGTTTTTTTTCTGCAACTGATATAAAAAAAGTCATCCGTGAAACAACGGATGACTTTTTTTATTCACTCAGTGATTTATCCGGAAAAGCCTATACCTTCTGCATTTTTTCAGCAGCTACGACTTTACCATTGGCGACCATCTGGCAAATGTACAAGCCTGAAGAAAGCGCTCTTCCCATAGAATCGGTACCATTCCATTTGATTTCGTGGATACCGGTGGCAAAGGAAGCTTTCCCCATAGTATGCACTAATCTACCCTGAATGTCGAGAATTCGAATATCGACCGTACTTTCCTCTGGCAGGTTAAAGCTAATCATCGTATAGTCCTGGAAGGGATTTGGGTAATTAGCTACTTTGAAGGATGTAACCTCTTCACCAGCAAGACGTGCTGCAGCAGGAACAGGCAGTGGTCCCACATGATAAGGACGCATCATCTCGTGATCTTCATGAGACAAGATATGACAATGCCATACATATCGCCCGGGCAAATCAAATTTGGCTTTAATACGGGTAACCTGACCAGGATACATCAATGCCGTATCTTTGGGACCACCCAATTCATTGGGGGCGACACCTGCGCCTTCCACATAAGGATCTTCCGAAATGATTTCCGCGATTCGTTTTGAACCACCTTCCATCATATCAAAATTTGCCGGATCTTCGGGGTTTACAGGATTTGGTTCTACCGCCCCTCCTACAAAGTTTCGCCTTCCTTTGATTTCAAAGGAGACTAAATGCAGGTGAATGGGGTGAACATCCATTGTCGCGTTGTAAACGTCCCATTCTTCCACATCGTTTTTCATCGGATTTTCAGTGATGGCTTCATCCCAAAGCAGAGATCCATTAAGTGGTGAGGCCGGATCATAAATACCCAGCTGCGGCCTTAAACGACCATACTGATCATTGCCTTCGAAAAGAACAAGCTTCCGCACAACCTTTGGAGCACCTGATACCACGAATGGTCCTGAAGCACGGAGTTTTTTGCCTGGATTAAAATTGTCAGGAATTGCCGTGTTTAGCACCTCATTCACATCAAATGCCATAATCTGACCGGTGGTATTAGGATCGGCAGGAGGTACGATGCCACCCATACCATCGCTGTTGGTACCATCAGGATTTAAGCCCTTAAATGGTTCGTCAGGAGCAGTATTTTTCATGATCACCCGGGATCCAAAAGGAATACCTGCCTGTGCAAAATCAATCACAATATCATGGCGCTCACCAGGTCCCATGATCAGACTGGTTAGCGGTACCGCGTTGGGCAGTAATCCGTCATCTGTACCAACCTGGTAAAATGGCAGTGGCGTTTCATCCCCATCAAGCGTAAACTTGAACACATAAAAGCGTGAATCGGATCCATTAAGCAGACGGAAGCGATAGTTGCGGGGCTCTACATCCATTTTTGGCCAGGTAACGCCATTGACCAGAATATGGTCTCCAAAAAATTCGGTCAGGATACTGGGACCGTTTATATTTGGAGGGGTTGCGCCTTCGCCTTCAATGAAGTCTTCCCAGCTTGGATCATCCGGAAATGCGGGGAAATAAAACTGTCCGTTGTCATCAAACATCTTATCCTGGATAGCAAATGCAGCTTCGTATGGGAAAGCGGGCAGTTTCAACGGGTTATTTGTTTTCCCTGTATCTTTTGTATCGCGAACGATATAAAATCCTGCAAGGCCGGCATAGACATTCACACGGGTAATACCGAGGGCATGATCATGATACCAGAGTGTTCCTGCTTCCTGATCATTGTCATACACATACTCTTCCTGCACCCAACGTGGGCCGACGACAGCAAAGTCAGGCGTGAACCAGAATTCAGGCAGCCCATCAAAATCTGAGCAAGTATGGCCTCCATGAACGTGAGGAACCAGAGGTACACCATGTGTCTGAAGCGTGTAATTTGTGCCCATCATTTTGTTGATATGGCCAAAAGCCCAGTGAACCGAATCATCTGTGGGCAGAAAATGTGGCAAAGGACTTCCGGAATTATCCATTAATTTGTTATACCACTTGATCCGGGACTGCCGATTTTTCTTAATTTCAATCGTTTTACCAGGATAAGAAGGGGTGGAAGCACTGTCACCATATCCCCACGCCGTTGATACTGTACCCCATGGAATCTTATTTCCGGGAGTCGAACCTGGTGCTGCTAAGCCCGCATCATGCGAGAACTCATAGGCTCCGATGATATAGCGTTCAATTGTTTTCTTAGTAGCTTTACTTTTTTTGACGGAAAGGGGTTGGTAAATAAATCCGGGGTCCAGGGCATTGGGCGCAAGATTTTGAAACTTAAACATTGCCTGGAAAGCAGGATCGAGCGTTTGTCTTTTCAGCAAATCTGCGAAAAGCTGGGTGGGGGTGAAGCTCAAGGGCAGGGATAGACCTATACCTGCAGCCGAGCCAATCTTTAAGAAATGTCTCCTTTTCATTGCAAATGGGGGTAAAAAATTTCACACAATAAAACATACAGCTGGCAATAAATACCAGTGGTTCATAACAGGATTAAAAAAGAATATTGCAAACAATTGCGATTTTACAGAAGAATAAGAAGATGTTTGCCTGGGAAGTACTTATACTCGTAAATACGTATTATGAAGTTAAGAAAATATTTTTAAATTCTCCAAATATAACAACATGAAAATATGAAAATATACGAATAAACTAATCTCTCTGAAGACTACGCTTTCTTTGTTGAAAGCTGAATGAATCGAACGAATATAAGTATGCAGGAATAAGGGAAAAGCCAGAATAATTATGTTTCATAGGCTTTATATTTTGTTATGCAACTAAATTGACATATTTTAATTTTTTGCTAAATGACATTTGTCAGTTTAGAACATGATTTATTTCAAAAGAAAAAAAGGGAGACCTCAATGCCTCCCCAAAAATAAATTTTTACTAAAGATGGAATACCAATACCGGTGTCACCGAGTAATAAGCCATCTCTTTTGCCATACTTTTGCCCCACATATCATGGTGATGTGAGAGAATAGCGATTACTTCTGCATGGGTGTGATTTACAAAAATCTGTAAACCTGAAATGATATCTGTATGGGTAAACTGGTAGATTCCAACCTCCTGTTGCTGTCCATGAAGCTCATAAACCTGTTCAATAGAAGAAAAATTCAGGACGTTTGCATTTTCACCTTTTTCTTCGATATGGACAAAACTGATTTTTGCCCCCAGGGTTTCGGCGAAGTTTAGCAGTGTATCCAGTCCTCCGATTTCTTCTTCCTTCAGGGTAGTTCCAAATACGATATTTTTGATTTCATGGTACACGGCACTTTCAGGAACAGCCATGACCGGGCACCGGGATTTGAGTACGACCTGCCCGGTGACACTGCCAAATACTTTGGAATCCGCACTTTCAATTCCCTGTGTACCCATCACAAGCAGGTCTGCATCGTTACTCATGCGAACAATTTCGGAAACCGGATTACCGGACCGAAGCTCAATTTCCACATCTACATTACCACCCAGGCGAACCTGAACTTCCTGTTCGTAAGCTTTAAATTTTTCCAGTGCTTCTTCTGTCCGGTCCACGTCAACCAGTTCCAGCCATGAAGGCATTGGATACCGTCCAATATCTGGTTTGGGAGGTATCACATGAACCAAAACAAGCGTAGCCCTAAACTTACCGGCGAGTTGCAGGGCATACTCAAACGCATTGTGCGCTGCCGGAGAAAAGTCAGTAGGTACAACAATTTTTTTCATAGCATCAGGGGTTATGCCCTGATGCTAAATTGAGTCATCTAAGGCTACCGCCCAATGACATGGGTCAACAAGTAAAGTGATTTTCTCAGGCCATCACCATTCCACCGTCCACATTAAATACCTGGCCAGTGATATAGGAAGACATGTCGGAAGCGAGAAATACACAGAGGTTTGCCACATCTAAGACTTCGCCGGCACGTTTCAACGGAATATTTTCCAGCCATGCTGCCAGCTCCTTTTCCGGCAGTTCTGCCGTCATTTCTGTAGCGATAAAGCCCGGCGCAACGACATTGGCGCGAATACCCCGGGATCCCACTTCGCGGGCCAGAGATTTGGTAAAACCAATCATCCCCGCTTTAGAAGCTGCATAATTTGCCTGTCCGGCATTTCCCTGAAGACCTACGACCGAGCTGATATTAATAAAACTTCCACTGCGTTTGCGAAGCATGGAGCGCAACGCCGCTTTGGTTGTATAAAATACGCTATTGAGGTTGGTATGAATGACATTATTCCACTGCTCTTCGCTCATACGAAGCAGCAGATTGTCTTGTGTGATGCCAGCATTATTGACAACGACATCCAGTTGACCAAACTGTTCAAAAATATCATCCACCACTTTTTGAATTACTGCGGCATCGGCTGCATCGGCCTGAAAAGAGAGGGTTTTGACCCCCAGGCTGGCGAGATAATCTTCCAATTCTTTCGCCTTTTCAGCGGAGGCGCGATAAGTGAAAGCTACGTTGGCACCCTGGCGGGCAAATTCTTCTGCAATGGCTTTTCCGATTCCCCGGGTTGCCCCGGTGATCAGCGCCGTTTTTCCTTCGAGTAATTTCATATAAAGCTGTAGTTAATCTTTGGGGCGAATATAAAAGTTTTATAGTAAATAAACGGAAACCTCCTTTTTTTCCACGTCGGCTACAAAGGATACATGTTGCTGGAGTGTGGTCGCAAGCTCCATACCGATAAAGTCGGCAGAAACCGGCACCAGTCTGTGGCCGCGATCGATCATTACGGCAACCTGAATAGTACGGGGATTTGCCTGAAAGAGAATGGACACCACATGCAACATGGTAGCGCCACTGTACAACACGTCGTCAACGACGACAACAGCCTTTTGCGTCAGACTTTCTATATCTTCAGAAAGACTTACCCCAATCCCGGGGGATTCGGAGCGGTCCAACTGTGCTTTTACCAAAATGATCTCGATGCTACTGAGTGTCCGAAGGTAAGTGACAAGCTCTTCAGCCAAAAAACCGCCCCTTTCGTCAATACCGATTACATAAATTTCTTTCTCCAGATAATTTGCTTCATATATCTGATAGGCCATTCTTTTGAGCCTGGCAAAAATGGCCGGTTGATCGAGAATTTTTACTTTGGTTACTGACATAGGATCAGACTATAAAATACAAATTAACACACCAAATAGTGATCTGTCAAATGTAAGAAAAAATCTGGCCTGCCGGCAACGAATGTATATGCTATTACAGGTTATCGAGCAATGCCGCTGCCTTGTCCTGGTAATAATGCCCGGGTTGGCTGACAATTGATTCCAGCTTCGCTCGCGCCTCTGCCAAATTACCTGCTTTCAGCCAGGCGAGCGATTTATACCACATTGTCTGTTCCGGAACAAATGTTGTTTTCTCCAAAACTTTAGCGCATTCGACAGGGCGATTGAGTTCAAGCAGCGATATACCCAGAAAAAATGTTGCTTCCGGAAAGGCTAATGTATCGCCATGAATAACCGAGTCATATTGTTCCACTACTGACGCAAAATCTCCTTTTCGGTAGGAACTGTAATACTGTCGAAGATTGTCGCCGTCGCCCATCGTCTCGGGGGCACGGGGTACCTCATAATAGGCCGCAAAAATATCCTCCGGAGACGCTTGTTTTTTTCCTAAAATGCTCCAGCCAATCCCTGCGACTGTGACAAGCAACAGTATGATTGCCGCAAGAGAAAGCCATTTTTTTTGCAGAAAAACCGGACTTCTTCTTTCTGAAACAATTTCTCGATACAAGTTGCGGAAAACGTCTTTTTCGTCTTCCCTGCCCTTTTGCCAGATCGCATATTTTGCCAAAACCTGAAGTTGGTACTGCTCATTTAGCTGAGCGTCGGCCTGACAATCTTCCTCAAATTTTGCAGATTCCTGTTGGCTCATTGTCCCCCGGATATAGTTTTCAATCCGTTGCGTTAATTCTGTATTTTCCGCCGATTCCATATTTTCCGAAATCAAGTTGTATGATCTTTTCTTTTTTCCAGCAACTGCCTGATTTTTTGCATGCAGCGATGTTTCTGGGTAGCCAGGCTGTTGGTATTCTTAAACCCCATCCGCTCCGTCAATTCCTCTACGCCAAAACCGTAATATTCAGATTCAATCAGAATCTGTCGACATTTTCCACCGATCTTGTCCAGCAAAGAAATTATCTGAGCCATATCTTCCTTTTCGATCAGTTTCAGAAGTACCGTTTTTGATTCTGTACGCATATTGGGCAACAACTCTACCTGATCAATAATAGAAGACGTATTTTTCCTCACACGATCAACACACCGGTTGCAAAAAGATCGGTAAAGATATCCGGCAAGGTTTCCCTCAGACTGGAAGGCATCCTGTGCAACGCGGTTACAAAGCCCGATAATCGCATCACCATAAGCGTCCACCGCATCTTCTTCGGTAATCCGGTACTTGCGTTTTCCCTTCCCCACAAAGTCCACATGCCGGCGATAAAGATAGTTGCTAATCCGCTGCCTCGACACCCCGCCGTTTTTGATTCCGGATATAATTTCCTCATCGGAATAGTGTGGACTGGTTTCATTACGCATAGGGAGGCAGGGAAAAAAATTATTGAGAAAATTTTGAAAAACGGGTGATTGAAAGTAAAAATAGTCGTGTAATATAGAAAAAAAGCCTCCCGTAGGCCAATACAGGAGGCAGTAGTGCTGACAATTTTTATTCCTGAACCAGAATTATACAAAGTCAACGATAGTAAAAATAGTAACTTAAGACGAATAACAAAATCTTTGAGCGGTATGAAAAATCTCTGCTTTACTTCTGTCGTTGCGCTTTACATCGTTTTTCTTTGTTTTGCTAAAGACACGCTGGCACAACCTGGCACCAGGCCAAGTTTTGCTGTTTGGGATTGCGATGGCCAGGGCATGATGGCACCACCTCCGGGTTCCATAACCGTAGCCTCCTATATGGCGCTGCTTGATTCTGTTGGTTTTGCTTTTCCTCCAGGCAGTAATGCTACTGACGTTAAGTTTATTTTCCAGTTTGAAGACTCTGCAGGAAATGCGCTAAATATTTCCTTACCGACCGTGAGTTCAAAAAATTATGAATTAGCTTACAACCTTCAGTCTCTACCCGCCGGGGTTACGCTGATAAACACCACAGCTGGTATGGATATCGGATTCCGAATCAATACTAAGGTAGAACAGCCTTCCTCCGGAAGTTATGTTAAAGTCCGTTATGAAGTCTGGGCAAAAGATGCTACCACGACCGGTTATAGCCTGCTTCTCGGCCAGACAAAATCATCCTGGTACAAACACAATCTCTCTTGTAACAAAATCATGGGCGGAAAAGCCCGGATCGGGCAGTTTGACCAACCGGCCATTGTTGCCAATCCCAATCCATTCCGCGATTATCTGTATATAGAAGCGAATGCGGAAGAAGCTGTGGTAAAAATCATGGATTCACAGGGGCGAACTATCCGGGTGCTGACGGTTCCCTCTGGCGACCGCCCCGTACGTTTCCCAACCGGAGATTTGCCAGCAGGTTTATATTTCCTGCAAAAACAATCATCCACCGGTATTCGCACCCTCCCTATGGTAAAAACTCAATGATGAAGGTATTCCGGGCGGAATTTTGATTTTCCGCCCGGATTCCTGATTTTTTGGGAAATTGCCAGACACCTATGTTTTCAGCCCAAACGACAATCCGGCCTGTCTTATATTTTTTTTGCCTGTACTTTTGGATAAGTGCTGCATTCTCCCAGTCTCCGGGAAAAAACGGAGATATCACGCAGGCACAAAAATGGGTGGACGAAGCCTATAGCTATTTTCGTCAAAATCCCGACACAGCCGTTTATTTTCTTCAAAAAGCCCTCCCACTGTTTGAACGCCAGGGCGAATGGACCGCCTATGGCAATGCCATGAATGGTCTCGTAGCCTGTTATATAGGCAAGGAAGACTATTCGCTCGCCGAAAGTTATGGGCAGCAGGCGATTGTTTTGATAGGAAATCATTCGGGAAAAAATACCGAAGTATATGCCGACGCCCTCAATAATATGGGGGCTTTATACCGGCTTCAGGGCAATCTTAATTTTGCATTGGAAAATTATCAGGAAGCGCTTTCGATCACAGAAAGTCAGGACTCCCTCAACCCTTTGGCCATTTCCCGTCTGTATTACAATATGGGAATCATCTACCGGCGCAGAGGAGAACCGGGGCTTGCCATAAAATTTCACACCAAAGCACTGGAAAACGGAAGAGAGGAACTTCCGCCCAACGATCCCCGCCTGATTCAAATCCAATTTGCCATAGCGAGAGTATATACCGATCAGAAAGACTGGAAGAAAGCCCTTAGTGAAAATTTTCTCTGTCTGAAACTGCTGGAAGTCGGCAATCCGTCCAGTACTTTTCGGGACAGGATCAATGTGCACAATCAGCTGGCGCAGATTTATCTTGAATTGAACAAAACCGACAGCGCAGCGGCCCATGTCAGGCTGGCAGCAAAAATACAGGCTAAATACGGCCCCTATCGGGAACAGGTAGGGGAAAATATCATGGGGGAAATCGCACAGCGAAAACACCGGTACCCTGAAGCACTCTCTCATTACCGAAAAGCACAGAAGCTGCGATTTGAAGAGTGGGGAAGCCTCGGTACAAGTCCCGATATCGCCAATTCCTACAAAACTATTGGACGACTTTTCGAAGAAATTGGCAGGTATGACTCCGCTGTTGTCTATTATCAGCATGCACTCAAATTTCTATGTAGCCCTTACAAAGACACGCTTCCGGCAGCAACCAATATTTTGCATCCGTTTGATGCCATCCCGATTCTCGAGGCCATCGCCAGGGCAGAAATCGCAGGCGGTGGCCAGAACTACTGGGTACCGGCAATGGCTGCCTGCAAGCTGGCAGATACAACTATTTCCCGACTCAGACATACTTACAGGGAAGACAACGCCAAACTTCATCTGGCCCAGACATTTCGCCCTACTTATGAAACAGGTATAGCTCTGTTTTTCCAAAAATTTAAAGAAACCGGCCAAACGGCTTTCCTGGAAGGAGCATTTCAGTTTTCGGAAAAATCAAGATTTATGGCATTGACTGATGCGTTGCAATCCACAGGCGCAAAACTAAGTGTCGGTATTCCCGACAGTATCCGAAGAAAAGAACAGCGAATTTTAATTACCCGCACCTTCTACCAGGAAAAATTATTTCAGGAAACACAAAAAGGTGCGCAAGCTGATACCGTAAAAATCAAAAAATGGAGAGGAACGCTTTTTGAAGCGGAAGAAGAATACAATCAGCTGATCCGCTATCTGGAGACTGCTTTTCCTGCCTATTACCAGCTAAAATACGATGAGTCTACGACTACGGTCGCAGAGATCCAGCGTATGCTTCCAGACCCCGATGCCATTATGCTTGAGTATTTCTGGGGGGAAAAAAATATTTATGTTTTTTGCCTGAATAGCCAGACGATCAATGGTTATTACCTGGAAAAAACCGATTCGATTTCAGAAATTGTGGACAAAATACGATACTTCCTTCATCGTCCGGACTACGGAGCAGGCGTATGGGAAACCTTCTCCAGAAATAGTTATACCCTGTATGAAAATCTGATATCGCCGGCCTTGAAAAATCACCCTTCGGGAAAACTATTTATCATTCCAGATGGCCCCCTGTCCTATATCCCCTTTGAAATACTTCTTACCCAAATGCCGGATATGGCCCGGTCCCCCCAGGTTATGTCTTCAGATTTCCGCCATCTCCCTTACCTAATCCGGCAGTTTGAAATCAGTTATGGCCTTTCTGCCCGGTTATTTTTTCATTCCTTACCCCGGATCACCTCACCGGAAAAATTGCTCGCCACATTTTCACCCACCTACCCCGACTCAATGCGGCTTACCTACAGCAGGGAAAATGCAAGTGCGATTGCATCCTTAAAAAATGGAAGAACCTTTCTCGACAAGGAGGCTACCAAAACTACCTTTCATCAGGAAGCCCATCATTTTCGCATCCTTCACCTTGCCATGCATGGATTTGCCAATGAGGAAGAGCCGCTGCTCGCACATCTGCTTTTTTCAGCAGAAGCTGATAGTGTGGGAGGAAATCAGCTGCACGCATTTGAGTTGTACAATATGTTGATTCCCGCAGACCTGGTCGTACTGGCCGCCTGTGAGACCAGCGAGGGTAAACTGATACCCGGAGAGGGAGTCATGAGTCTGGCAAGGGCTTTCAGATATGCAGGCTGCGAGGCAATGGTAAGCAGCCTTTGGCAGGCCGATGGCCGTGCCACCGCCGATATTTTACTGCAATTTTATAAGCTGCTATTTGACGGAAACTCCAAAACTTCTGCTTTGCGCCAGGCCAGGCTGCGGTTTCTCGATCAATGTACCCCAGACCTTGTACATCCTTACTATTGGGCCAACCATATTCTGATCGGCAATCCCGCAGCAATTGATACAGGGATCGCAAGTCGTTGGTATTGGCTTTTGGTGGTTTTGGGAGGCGGAATAGTCACCTTTATTGTTTTTCGCAGAAGAAAAATGAAAATTTCTGGTGATTGAATCATAAACCCTACGTGTTGTAATAAATGAAGACGCGGCAAACCGCTTTATGCCTTGCCTGCGCGTTCGCAAAACTTATTGTAACACACTCAAATTAATGGTTTATGAAAAACAAAAAAGACCAATTGCTTGAGCAGTTTGATGCATTCAAACTCAATGAAGTAAAAACTTCCAGCCGTATCAAAGGTGGTATGAAGCCTGGCGACACTGCAGCCTGGGTTGAACACACCTACAATGGAATCTCTTTCGATGACATCTTCCATACGGATGACAAGTTTGCCGTAGCCTCTGGAGTAGGAAAATAATTTTCCGAAATGATTTATTAATTCATCAGGTAACACGCCGACAATCGACCTGATGGTTGGCGTGTTTCTTTTATTGTATCACCAATGGTCATCATCAGCTCACAAAACAGCGATACCTCAACCGGCGAAGTCATCGACTGGCTCAGAAGTATGGGTACTGCCGCATACCGCATCAATGGAGAAATATTTGAAGCGGCGCTGGGTGAATTTGAGCTGACCATCAGTCCGGAGACCTCTCCCACCCTGACCATTGAAGCGGAAGGAAAACGTGTTGACTTAGCGGATATCACGGCATTCTGGTTTCGCCGTTCTGCAATCGATACGACCGCCGCATCCAGGCTGGAATCTCACCCCGCTTCGCCGGACTTAAAACAGCAAATGCTGGGACATCTGGGTATGGAATCTTCGATCCTGCAAACCGCTTTTTTCTCCTGGCTCTCCGATAAAAAAGTGCTGGGAAATCACCGGGAAAAAGGCATGAACAAACTCGCTGTACTGCAGATGGCACAGGCTGCCGGACTGGAGATTCCCGCGACAATTGTCACCAACTCCAAAGAAAAACTCAAAGCTTTTGCTCAACAATATCCCGAAATGATCACCAAATGCCTGTCGGAAGTACGGTCATTTCGAATAGATGGGAAAATGATGGGCATGTACACCAGCACCATTGACGCCACAGACATTGAAGATTTACCCGACTTTTTCTCACCTTCATTGTTTCAGCAAAACATCAAAAAAGAGTTTGAACTCAGAGTCTTTTATCTCGCAGGAGAAGTGTATTCCATGGCCATTTTCTCCCAACTTGACCCTGTAACTGCCGTGGACTTCAGACAATACAACCACGAAAAAAACAACCGGGTAGTGCCCTATGCGCTCCCGGCTGATATAACAGACAAGGTTCGTCAACTCATGAGCGCCCTTTCGCTCAATACCGGTTCAGTGGACATTATCAAATCCACTGACCGGAAATATATTTTCCTCGAAGTGAATCCTGTCGGACAATTTGGTATGGTATCCAAGCCCTGCAACTATTTCCTCGAAAAAAAGATCGCGCAGTATTTAATGAATGATTCCGCATGAAACAGTCAGAAACGCTGAAGAAAAAAACAACCGGCGAACTGCCGGTACTATACAATCTGCTTAAAGAAATGAAAAGCGATCCTTCAGTGGTGCGATTTGTAACCAGCACCCGTCAGCAAACCAGTATGTACGGAACCGGCTTTTTTTATAAACCCCTCTCCAGATTTGTATCCCAACATGGAACTACCAGTAATGACCCTGACGGACAATAAGTGTTTTATGCTTTTTGCCTCATGTATTCCGGTAAAAGGATTTGCCAAGAGTATCATTGCCGATATTCAACGGGAACAATACCTCCCTGTGCCCAATCTTCTGGCAGATATCCTGATTGAAAACAGAGGCCAATCTATACAAGCAATCAAAGCCCGCTACCAACATCAGTACGACGAAGGACTGGATTCGTATTTCCAGGAACTGGCACGCACAGAGTGGGGATTTTTCACAGAAGAGCCCGCTTGTTTCCCGCCGATTTCCATGGATTGGGACCATCCGGCGATGATTACCAATGCCATCCTCGACATCGATTCCTCACAACACTACGATATGCGCGGTGTCATTCAGGAGCTGGATGAACTGGGCTGTAAAGCAGTACAGATCAGAGGATTTGGAGAATTGGAAACCGACATGATTTACAAATGGCTGGAAGCAGCCGAAAACACAGGTATTTTTTCGATAGAACTATTGCTCCCATCCGCTGCATTTGATTCAATACAAGAAGCGGAAACAATGGTGCTGAGGTATTGCCGGATCGTTTCACTTACATTGTATAACAGTGAAAATGAAGGATGGGCGGAAACAGAGCATCTGGCGGCAAAAGATATTATCTGCTTCACCCGACAAACGGTGCAGCCCCATTCAGAAGAACTTTGCGGCCCCGAATTTTTTGTCACCAACATCCATTCATTTACCGAAGCCCAACACTTTAACCTCGGCCTCAACCGGAAAATAGCAGTTGACATGCTGGGAAATATCCGAAATTTCCCCGGTCACAGCCAGGCTTTTGGCCATGTTTCTTCGACCACTCTGGCAGCAGTGGCAGAAAGTGGTGAGTTTCAGGCAGCGTGGAAAACACCCGTTGATAAAATCGAAAACTGCAAAGAATGCGAGTTTCGCTACATGTGTGCAGACAATAGCGAGGTAGTGGAGAAAGACGGAAAAATTTACAGACTAACCACTTGTACCTACGACCCAAGAACTGGAGAATGGGAGTAAAAAAATAAACTCATGGCTGGTTTCCCTTACTACAAACAGTTGGATGCGATGGATTGTGGTCCAACCTGTGTGCGGATGATCTCCCGGCATTATGGGCGCCATTATACATTAAAAACGCTCCGGGAAAAAAGCACGGTCGATCGGGAAGGCATTTCTCTTCAGGGTATCAGCGAAATTGCCGAAGCCATTGGTTTCCGGTCATTGGGGGTAAGGCTGGATTTTGAAAAACTGGCCAACGAAGCGCCACTTCCGACTATTGCCCACTGGAACCAGAACCATTTTGTGGTGGTCTATAAAATCAAAAACGACAAGGTTTACGTGGCAGATCCCGCCTACGGCATGCTGGTATATTCGAAGCAGGATTTTCTCAAAGGCTGGGCATCAGACCGGGAAAAAGGCGCAGAAAGCGGGATACTTCTACTCATGGAGCCCGGCCCCGATTTTATGGACCGGGAGGAAGAAAAACCCGACAAAAGCAGTTTCCAGTTTTTGTTTCGCTACGTATTTCAGTTTCGCAAATACCTTACACAGTTATTTTTAGGGTTGATTTTGGGGAGTCTGTTGCAATTGATATTTCCCTTTCTGACACAGGCGGTGGTAGATTTTGGGGTAGGCACAAGAAATGTAGGTTTTGTCTATCTGATCCTGATTGCCCAACTGGTGCTCTTTGCGAGCCAGATGGCGATGCAGTTTATTCAGGCGTGGATACTCATTCATCTGAGTACACGCATCAATATCTCAATTCTGTCAGATTTTCTGATCAAACTCATGAAGCTGCCCGTAGGTTTTTTTGACAGTAAAAAAACCGGCGACCTTATGCAGCGGATTGGCGATCACCGTAGGATTGAGCTATTTCTCACAGATGCCGTGCTCAATTCCCTGTTTTCAATTTTCACCCTCCTCATGCTGGGTTTTGTACTCGCGGTGTACAGTCTGCCCGTATTTTTCATTTTCCTCACCGGAAGCCTTTTATATATCGGCTGGATTTTACTTTTCCTGAAAAAAAGAGCACAACTCGATCACCGGAGTTTTGCCCAGATGGCAGCAGAACAAAGCAATATCATCCAGCTAATCACCGGGATGCAGGAAATTAAACTCAACAATATTGAAAGGCCGCGAAGGTGGGAATGGGAGCGCATTCAGGCAAAACTTTTTCGCATCAACCTCAAAAAACTCAGTCTCACCCAATACCAGCAAGGCGGTGCGCGCTTTTTTAATCAGATACAGAATATCCTCATCATCTTTGTTTCGGCGAAAGCGGTCATAGAAGGAGAGATGACCATCGGCATGATGATGGCAATCACCTATATCGCAGGGCAATTAAATACCCCCATTGGGCAGCTCATTTCTTTTGTGCAGCAGGCCCAGGACGCAAAAATCAGCCTCGAACGACTGGGAGAAATTCACAATAGTCCCGATGAAGATGAAGCAGGCGGAATCGGAAATGCCCTCATGCCTGCTGACAGAAGTATTCATATTCAAAACCTCAGTTTTCGCTATGGAGGGACGGAAAGCGCAGAGGTATTAAAGCAGTTGAATATTCACATCCCCAAAGGCAAAATTACCGCCATCGTAGGAGCAAGCGGGAGCGGAAAAACAACCCTGATCAAATTACTGTTAAAATTTTACCCCCCGACACAAGGGCAGATCCTCGTAGGAAATACGAGGCTGGAGGACATTCTCAACCGCACATGGAGAGGCAGTTGTGGCGTTGTCATGCAGGACGGCTTTATCTTTTCAGACACCGTCGCCAACAATATCGCGATGGAGGAAAATATCGATAAATACCGCCTCCAGCAAGCCGTAGCCATTGCCAATATCCGCACATTCATCGACGAATTGCCCCTGGGATTTAATACCAAAATCGGGCAGGAAGGCATGGGGCTGAGCGGGGGGCAAAAACAGCGGATTCTGATTGCCCGGGCGGTGTATAAAAACCCCGACTATCTGTTTTTCGACGAAGCCACCAGCGCGTTGGATGCTACAAATGAAAGGCAGATTATGGAAAACCTGGAAAGATTTTTTGTCGGGAAAACCGTAATCATTGTTGCCCACAGACTGAGCACGGTAAAAAATGCAGATCAGATCATCGTACTGGAAAACGGAAAAGTTGTAGAAACCGGGCATCATAAGGCCCTGGTTGACGATCGCGGGCAGTATTATTCACTGATCAAAAACCAGTTGGAACTCGGAAACTAATGACAGAAAACACCTATCATAACGGCCACAGCCTCGATTCACCCAAAATCGAATTATACAGCGAGGAAGTGCAGGAAATCATGGGAGCGATTCCCCACTGGATTATCCGGAGAGGAATGATCATGATGTTGGCGGTAGTTTTGGGATTGCTGGCCCTGTCTGTAGTGGTTCATTATCCCGATATGATTTCGGCCCGGATAACCCTGACCACAGCATCTCCTCCTGTCAGAATCTTTGCCCGGAGCAGTGGCAAAATCACCCAATTGATGGTTGAGAATCAGGCCATAGTAACCGAAGGAACCTATCTCGCTGTCATTGAAAACGCAGCAAATACCGCTTCCGTTTTTGCACTTGAAAAACTAATCGCCCATCTTCCTTCTGACAAAACCCAATTCTCCGTCTGGCCGGGTTTCGACGATTTGGGAGAATTGCAGAGCACCTATTCGGCCTTCATCCATGCGCTGGAAAACGACCAGTTTTACACCCAGAGCAGCACCTTTCGCGGCACACAGGAGCAGTTATTGTCAGCACAGGCAGAAGAATTGGTGGCAATGAACCAGAATCTCGAAGAGCAGTTGGGTTTCCGGCAGCGGGAAACAGCGATTGCCCGGGCGCAATTTAGCGCCTCGGAGACCCTGTACGCCGAAGGAGCCATCTCCAAAGTAGAGCTCGAATCCAAAGAAGCAGCCCTGCTGCAGAAGGAGCTGGCGGGGAAACAATTACATTCGCAGATATTTCAGAACAACATCCAGATCAGCGAGTATCGGAAGCGTATTCAGGAACTGCGGCAGGAAAATCTGCATTCAGGCTTTGCGCTGAGTCTGAGCATCAGCGACGCCTTACAGCAGTTGACCGCAGGGATTGACAACTGGAAACAAAACTACCTGATTGTCGCCCCTAAAAAAGGCAGAGTAGAATATCTCGATATCTGGGCGGAAAACCAGTATGTAAAAGCAGGAGATGAAGTGATCAGCATTGTCCCGGATTCGGATGAAGTTTTGGGGAAAGCCATTGTATCAGCATTTAATGCCGGCAAAATCCAGAATGGCCAGCGGGTAAACATCAGGCTTGACAATTACGATTACCGCGAATTTGGCATGCTCACGGGCGAAGTCCGCAATATCTCCAGCCTCGCAAAAGACGGGCAGTATGTGCTTGACATCCAGCTAAATTCGGGCCTTCAGACCACACACAACACGACCATTCGATTCCAGTCAGAGATGACAGGCCAGGCCGAGATCATCACCCGCGACATCAGCCTGCTGGACAGGATTTTTTTCCAGTTTCGGGAGTTGTTGACGCCAATGTTAGCTAATGGTTAATGGTTAATGGTTAATGGTTAATGGTTAATGGTTAATGGTTAATGGTTAATGGTTAATGGTTAATGGTTAATGGTTAATGGTTAATGGTTAATGGTTAATGGTTAATGGTTAATGGTTAATGGTTAATGGTTAATGGTTAATGGTTAATGGTTAATGGTTAATGGTTAATGGTTAATGGTTAATGGTTAATGGTTAATGGTTAATGGTTAATGGTTAATGGTTAATGGTTAATGGTTAATGGTTAATGGTTAATGGTTAATGGTTAATGGTTAATGGTTAATGGTTAATGGTTAATGGTTAATGGTTAATGGTTAATGGTTAATGGTTAATGGTTAATGGTTAATGGTTAATGGTTAATGGTTAATGGTTAATGGTTAATGGTTAATGGTTAATGGTTAATGGTTAATGGTTAATGGTTAATGGTTAATGGTTAATGGTTAATGGTTAATGGTTAATGGTTAATGGTTAATGGTTAATGGTTAATGGTTAATGGTTAATGGTTAATGGTTAATGGTTAATGGTTAATGGTTAATGGTTAATGGTTAATGGTTAATGGTTAATGGTTAATGGTTAATGGTTAATGGTTAATGGTTAATGGTTAATAGCTAATGGCTAATAGCTAATAGCTAATAGCTAATTTGGGGTAGAAACCCCAGCGAAACCTGCGAGTTCCTCTTCAAAGTAGCGCGCAACGGCGCATTTCCGGTGGTTTCGACTCCGCTCAACCACCGGGTTTTGGCCGATCGGCCACCGGGTTTTGGCCTCCGGCCCCAAAGAAACCCGCGAGTTCCTCTTTCAAAGAGGGACGGGCTTCGAGCCTCCTCAGCCACCAGCGGAAGGGAGTTCAACAAAAAACACGCGCTTTCCCATTCTCCAACATATATATAAATTGCCCTCATCATATATGATCAAACTGTCCCATATATCAGCTCCTTTTTATGTCTGATAGTATATAGACATATATAAGACACCTCCAAGAAGGAAAATGAATGGTCTGGGGAATTATTTTCCCGTCACAGAAGGTAAAAAGGTAAATCAAAGATCCCTTCGGGAAAGCCTACAAATCAAGGGTCCTGGCGATACGAAAACCGACAACGTCGTAGCGGAAATCAGGGCCGTAGTAGCGGCGATCGTAAACGCGCAGGCGGACTGCGCTGCGGTACCACGACCCGCCGCGAACCACACGGTCATCGCCTGATTCCGGACCTTTAGGGTTGTCTTTGGGGGAATTTTTATAATAATCAGAACCATACCAGTCCTGGCACCATTCAAATACATTGCCCGACATATCGTAGATTCCTAATTCGTTGGGGATTTTCTGACCCACCGGATGGGTTTTTCCCTTAGCATTTTTATCAAACCAACCGGCTTCCTCCGGATTGTTACTTCCTGCATATTTGAATCCTTTACTTAATCTCCCCCCCCGGGCCGCATACTCCCATTCCGCTTCTGTAGGTAAACGGAAATTTTGGCCGGGATACCGGGCATTAAGTTTTTCCAGAAATTTTTTCACCTCATTCCAGGAAACTTGTTCCACGGGGCAATCCGGAGAATCCTTGAAAAGACTGGGGTTATTTCCCATGATCTCGGACCATTGCCGCTGAGTGATGGGAAATTTACCGATCGCAAAAGGAGAAAGACGGACTTTGTGAACAGGTTTTTCATCATCATAATCATTACTCCCCATCATGAAAGTGCCACCTTCTACCTGAACAAATTCGGCAAAGGGAATAGCTGATTTTTTCCCTGGAGTATCTGCTTTAGTCTGACTCAGCTTGTTAATGTGTTTTAAAGCATCAGCAAAAAACCGACTCTCCGGATATTGGAGGATAAATCCTGTATAAGCGCTGGTAGTATTTTCTGCTTCGGCCTGCCGGAATGCATCTTCGCTTTGATCTTTGACAACAATTCCCGCTGCCTTTAAATCAAAAATAAATTGTCCATTCTGATCGCCGGTTTTAAGAATTACGCCACCAATTGGGGTCTGATCTGCATTATTGGCAGTAGCCAGTGTTACATGATCAATCAGGCTGCGGATGTGCAGACGGGGTTCGTTGTTTTTTTCCAGATAAGTGATCAGGCTTTTGGCGAAAGGGCTGTGATCACCTATATATCCGTCTGATACTTTTTCGATCATCCCTGCTGCCAGACACCAGCGAGAGGGGAACTGATCTACTCTGTCTGGATAAGGCAGATTTTGATTCAGATTGCGTTCGCTCAGCAAGGCTCCTGAAAAACAACTGTCCACAATCAACAGCGTATGGTGGGCCGGAATAGCCTTTATATAGTCACGTATGGTAGAATGGTTAATAAAATCTGCATAACGTCTGTCTCTGGCATCAGCCGGTACCCAGTAACCGAGTTTCAGGTTCTCACGAAAATACCCATGCCCGGCGTAGTATATGAGCAGATTGTCTTGTGAGGTAATCTTCTCAGACAATTCATCCAGCGTATCGATAATTTTTTCACGGGAGGCATCACCATCGTATAGTTCATATAGATGAGATTCCTCAAACTGATATCGGGAGATCAAAACTTTCGTAACAGCCTGGGCATCCCGTTTTGCATTCTCCAGTGAATGGCAATGTCTGTACTGATCAATCCCTATGACAAGGAGGTAATTCTTTCCGCGAATCCGGCCAGGCAAGGTATGATCTTCGTCTTCTATGATGAATCCTCTTTGGGCCATTCAGATGCATTTGATGTATTAACAAATATAAGTGATAATTTAGGTTATCATCAAAAAGCCGCTACCCTTTCGGAAGACCCCTACAAATCAAGGGTCCTGGCGATACGAAAACCGATATTGATGTCGCGGTCATCAGGGCCGAAGAGGCTGCGACCGGAAACGCGCAGGCTGCCTGCGCTGCTGCTCCACGACCCGCCGCGAACCACACGGAAGACGCCTGTTTCCGGGCCAGTGGGGTCTGATTGGGGTTGTTCAGCATATGGGCCATACCAGTCCTGGCACCATTCCCAGACATTGCCAGACATATCGTAGATTCCTAATTCATTGGGGATTTTCTGACCGACCGGATGGGTTTTTCCCTTAGCATTTTTATCAAACCAGCCTGCTTCCTTAGGATCGGTACTCCCTGCATATTTGAATCCTTTACTTAATCTCCCACCCCGGGCGGCATACTCCCATTCCGCTTCTGTAGGCAAGCGAAAGTCTAATCCGGTCAATTCATTGAATTTGGTTAGGAATTTCTTCGCATCATTCCACGAAACACTCTCTACCGGACAATCCGGACAATCTTTAAAACGACTGGGGTTATCTCCCATGATCGCTTCCCATTGTCGCTGGGTGATGGGAAATTTACTGATCTCAAAAGGAGAAAGACGGACTTCGTGAACAGGTTTTTCATCATCAGAATCATTACTCCCCATCATGAAAGTGCCGCCTTCTATCCGCAGCATTTGTATTCGTGATCTTGGAGAAAGTTCCTCGCAGAATTTTTCTGCCATATCCAGTCCCTCAAAATTGGCCAACAGGTATTCCTTAAAATCACTGCTGATTTGTTTGGCCAGAAAATACTCCATGATAGATTTATGGGAAAATTTCCACTGGCCGGCTGCATTACGGTTTAGCAAGGAACGGCTTTTCATCTCCAGTTCGCTGAGCTGAATATTGTAATTCTCTGCCAGCGCACTGAAATCAGCCTCTGATAAATACATCCCCTTCCCAGATCGCAATCGCGCATACATATCCAGCGCCAGTTTTTCGGAAAATAACACCAGGTCTTTTTTAAATTTTTCTCTCCGATCCTCCTGGCTAAACTTCCCTGCTTCCCGGTCCAACCAGCTTTGGATGATTCCGGCATAAACTTCGTGGGTGTAATTATACGTCCGGTTATTTTTGATCAGGTCATTGATATTGGCCAGGATCATGGGGCGAACCATGATTTTGGGCGTGCTTTCTACAATCTTTTTCCCCTGTTTCCTTTTCAGAAACTGGTAAATGGGGAACCGCTTGCGTAAATAGGCATTGATGTCACTAGTAGAAAAAGGTGATACGTATATTTTTTGAAATGCCTGAAATCCACCTTTGGTGCCGTATTTTTTGATTGGCGTTTCTCCGGGTTCGGTCTCTTCAGAAGAAAAAAACTGCGTGCGACAGGTAATGATCACTGTTCTGAAATCCTGCGAAACCTGAGTGAGTTGTTCCAGTCGATTTTCCAGATCGGCAGTCGCTTCCGGGTCTTCATCCAGCGCATCGAGGAGTAAAATCGTATTAGGTTTATCTTCAATTTCGCCCACGAGGTTTAGGGTTCGGGGATCGGACAGGGGAAATAAGCTGATCTTTTGTTTAAATTGAAAAGGCCGCCATCTGAGCCGGTATTTGAGGATGAGATTCAGCATAAAGGTAGTTTTACCCATTCCCGACCCGCCCAGGACAACATAGTATTTTTGGTCATCTCCCTTATGGTCAAACACTTCATCAATAAACATGGAAATCAGTTCCTGCTTGGGCACCAATTTCCCGGGTTCATCAAAATCTGAAGGAGATTCCTTCTGACCTTTGGTAGGAATAAAATAACGGGTAGCCTCCTGCACCTCGCGATAGGAATAATAGGGCCTGAGTACCTGTGCAATTTTCCGGTTTTTGTACCAGTTCCAGAGTTGATTTCCCCCTTTCCAGATCCCACCGACGACCGCTATGAGCACACCCCATCCCCAGATCAAAAGCCCGGAGTTTATCAGCATTCCCCAGTGTGCACAAAGGGTTTTCCACCCCCAGCTACACCAGAGCCGGGCAATATCTTCTTTAAAAAAAACCAGAATATCATTCATAAAATGGCAGACAAATTATGTATCGTGGTAAAAATTACCATCTGGAACCCAGAAAAGCAAAAAGCACTGGTTGCCGGTTCGGTTGGGTCTGATATGGATAGGAAAAATGTTTTCCGATTCTACAAAAGTACACTCCTAAACCCGTGAATATATCTCCCTGATTCCAAATGGCTATCAATACTTGCCTGCGCACGCAGAGACTCCGGAGGAGTCACATGTACCGATGGCATCTTCGATTTGTAGCCAAAGGCCGCCTCTCCTGTTTCCATTTCGGGTAGCGCGCTGCGGCGCATCCCAAGAGAAAAAAATGGGGGGGGCCGTTCGTAGCTACAAACATGGGACTCCTCCGGAGTCCCTACCATGCGGCAGATACATAATTGGCCTCCGGCCCCAAAGAAACCCACGAGTTTCTCTTTCAAAGAGGGACGGGCTTCGAGCCTCCTCAGCCACCCGCGGAGGGGGGTTCGAGTTAAACAAAAAAAGGAGTTACAAGCCTAATGCTTATAACTCCTTTTGTGTTGTCGGGATGGGCAGATTCGAACTGCCGGCCCCACGCCCCCCAGACGTGTACTCTAACCGGACTGAGCTACATCCCGAAACCGATTCGATTGTCAATCAAATCGGGCCGTAAAGTTACAAATATCTTTTAAAATCAAAAAGATTATCTCAATTAAGGTGAATGATGATGGGGTTTTTTTGAGGGCATAAAACCATGTCAGTTATAAGCTCAAATCAACGGATATCTATCTACAGAATCTGTTTCCTTTGTATAGGAGCTATTTTTATAAAAATGGGACATCAGAAGAACGTTCAAGCATCGGTGACTCTCAATGAGGACCAGAACAGCGGTTCTTATATAAAATGTAGGATTGATACAGAGGGGCTCATCTTATGGGTAAATCCAGAAGTAACTCAACTGCTGGGGTTTACGGCAGCAGAAATGATCGGACAACCATTCACCCGCTTCATTTTTCATGAAGATATCCCGGCTAGTTTAGCGGAATTTGAGAAAATCCAACAGGGGTTTCCTGCCATTCATTATGACAACCGCTGGGTTCACCAAAATGGGGATATTCTTTGGCTTTCCTGGAGTTGTATCTATGACGATTCTTTAAAGGCGACTTTTGTTACGGGAAAGAATATCACTTATCAGTACCATCAGAACTTCCTCATGCAGATGAAAGATCAGATGATCTATGATCTGAATCTTGCGCTCAACGAATCAAATATAGTTGTAAAAACAGATCCACGGGGAGTTATCACCTACGTCAACAAGCAGTTTTGCGAAGTCAGTGGCTACTCAGAAGAAGAATTAATCGGCAAACCCCACCGAATCGTCAACTCTGGTTACCACAGTAAGGAATTTTTTAAACAATTCTGGCAAACGATAAAGAAAGGCGAAATCTGGAAAGGGGAAATCAGGAACAGAAAAAAAAATGGGGATATCTACTGAGCTGATACTACGGTTGTACCAATCACTGATGCACAGGGGGTAGTCAAAGAATTTATTGCCATCCGGAAAGAAATCACAGAAAGAAAACTTGGTGAAATCGCCCTGCAAAAGCTGAATGAAACACTTAAGAAGAAAATCGACGACATGAATCGGTTTTCTTTTATTACCTCTCATAATCTTCGGGCGCCTGTTGCCAATATCATCGGATTGATGCAAATGCTAAAGGAGGGACGTGTAAAGACGGAAGAAATTCCTCTATGGATAGAGAATGTGCTAAAAGTGGGAGAAGAGTTAAACAGCATTGTCCACGATCTCAATCATGCTTTGTCGGTATATGCAGAGGCCGATAACCCTATGACTTTTTATCAGCAAAGAATCAGAAAGCCCGAAGATACCCGCACAGTATTTATTATTGATGACGACGCTGTGACCAATTTAATCCATACCCGAATTGCAGCCAAAGAAACCCCAACCGTAAAGGTAAAGTCCTACAACGATGCCCGAAACGCACTGTCAGAAATCGCTGAAGGAACGGAAAAACCGGACCTGATACTGGTGGATATCAACATGCCGGAAATGGATGCCTGGCAGTTTTTGACAGCGCTCGAAGCTCTACCCCGGGATCGTACTGAAGGAATTGATATCGTAGTACTTTCCTCTTCGATCTTTTCTGAGGATAAGATCAAAGCACAATCTTTTCCCCTGGTCAGAGATTTTTACTCCAAACCATTGACAAGAGAATCGTACCGGGAGATTTTCTTTGGAAAAAATGCCAGCTAATCACAACTGATTATCGCCTATATAGTTGGAGGTCCGAATAAACAGATCACCTACGGTTATAAACTGAAAAGGTCCTCCCTTCAGTCGATAGTTGAATTAAACACAGTTGCAGGTAGTCAGAGAGAAGATTTAAGTTCCAGCAAAAAAGATTTGAGTCTCAGCAGCGTTTCGCGGGTCTGGATTTCCTGCTCCACGATGACATTCTCATTTTTGAGGCGGTCCTTGGCCCCTTTAATGGTAAACTTCCTGACTTTGAGGAGGTAATGGATTTTGCGGAGGGTATCTATATCTTTATCCGTATAGACGCGGTTTCCCTTGCGATTTTTTTTGGGATTGATTTCACGAAACTCCGTTTCCCAAAAACGAATCAGAGAGGTTGTCAGGTCAAGTTCCCTGGCAACCTCTCCGATGGTGTAATACTGTTTTTTAATCGGCTCCTGCATCAGATCAGTCCATGGATGCTGTATCCAGAGTGGCCTGTTCCCGCAGTGCTACATATTCTTCAGGCGTAAGGTCGCCATAGAAATAATCGATCGGATCAATTTTTCCACCATTTTTAATGATTTCATAGTGGAGGTGGGGACCTTTGGAGAGGCCGGTGTTACCTGTATAACCGATAACATCGCCGCGTTTTACCTTATCCCCCTGATTGACCGCAATTTCGGAGAGGTGAGCGTATTTGGTTACGTAACCGTAGCCTCCGTGATCAATTTCGATTTGTTTTCCATAACCACCCCGGCTGGTTCCTGCCAGTTTGACAATACCATCGGCACTTGCATGAACAGCAGTACCTGTATTTGCCTGCATATCAAGACCTGTATGCATTTTGCGGAAGCCATGGATCGGGTGCATACGCATTCCGAAACCAGAGATAATCCGACCTGGAACAGGCTTAATTGCCGGCGTATGTCTCAACTCATCTTCTTTTTCAGCGAGAAGACTGAACAAAACATCATAGCTTTTGTTCTGAATCTTCACTTTATTATTAAGAAGATCTAATCTTTTTTCTGCTTCACGCAGTGCGTCGGGCTGATCAGACTTTTTGTAGTTGGCTGCACCACCGATACCACCATTCCAGTAGCCATCGTCGATGCGATCAGAGTTTAGCAGGCTGCGATAGAACTTATTGTCTTGCTCGTGCAATGCGTCCACCTGGCCTTCTAAAGCCGCAAGCTGGCCGTCAAGATCTGCTACACGTCCCTGAAGCATGGTATTCTGAGATTTCAGGTACGCATGTTTCGGATCATCTAACACAAAAAAATAGAGAGCAAGCCCCATAACTGCTAACAACCCGGAGACCGAAATATACGATAACGCTTTGCGTCCCATGGACGCGATGGTTATTCGCTCTGGCTCAAAAGTACAGGTCTCTTCGTCATAGTAGTAACGTATTCTCTTTGCCATATGAACAGGGGTTTGTTTTTTACCTTATGGAATCCAAGAACAGGTTTTTAATGCAAAATTCACTTGTAAGGTTTTTCCCGTTTGATTAACGTTGTATTTTCGCTGAACCAAAGGTAATAAAAATTTTGATAAACAAAACAAACCATCTTGCAATTATTACACATCTGTTAAGGAGGACGGAAAAACAATGAAATCTTCAAAAAATATACGCAAATCTTATCTTGAATTCTTTAACCAAAAAATACACCAGATAGTAAAATCTGCGCCAATAGTCATAAAAAATGACCCTACGCTGATGTTTACCAACGCGGGTATGAATCAGTTTAAGGACATATTCCTGGGATTGAAAATTCCAACCCATAAACGAGTGGCCGATACACAGAAGTGTTTGAGGGTTTCTGGCAAACACAATGACCTCGAAGAAGTCGGTCACGACACCTATCATCACACCATGTTTGAGATGTTAGGAAATTGGTCGTTTGGTGACTATTATAAGAAAGAAGCCATAGAATGGGCCTGGGAATTACTTACGAATGTATTCGGAATTGAAAAAGATCGCCTGTATGTTACCGTTTTCGGTGGCGATAAAAACGATCATATCGACCCCGATACAGATGCCGAAAACGAATGGAAAAAATGGATTTCCCCAGATCGCATTCTGCGATTTGGAAAAAAAGACAACTTCTGGGAAATGGGCGACGTGGGTCCGTCCGGACCTTGTTCTGAAATTCATGTCGACATTCGCTCCGATGAAGAACGCCAACAAGTTGACGGTGCCGCTCTCGTCAACAATGATCACCCGCAGGTCGTCGAAATCTGGAACCTTGTGTTTATCCAGTTCAACCGCCTCGCCGATGGTTCGCTTCAGGAACTTCCCGACAAGCATATTGACACCGGCATGGGCTTCGAACGCCTTTCCATGGTGCTTCAGGGAAAACGTTCTACCTATGATACGGATATATTTGACAACACCCGGGCCTTCCTCGAAAGAAAAACAGGGATTGCCTACGCTTCAGCTACAGAAGCACAACAGGTAGCTTTCCGCGTAGTCGTGGATCATATCCGGGCAATTGTATTTACCATCGCCGACGGGCAAATTCCCTCCAATACCGGCGCCGGATATGTCATTCGCCGTATTCTGCGGCGTGCTTCGCGATATGCGTTTTCGTATCTGAACCTCACCGAACCCTTCCTCTACGAAATGATCGCCATCCTGGCCCAGGATTATGATGGGGTATTTGAGGAAGTTGCCGCTCAGAACGATTTCATTGCGCGTATCATCCATGAGGAGGAAAAAGGGTTCCTCCGAAAACTGGAAAGCGGTTCTCAGATGTTTGAAGAATATCTCCGAAACCACCCGGGAAATGAGGATATCGATGGCGGATTTGCCTTTAAACTATATGATACCTATGGTTTCCCCATCGACCTTACCCGCCTCATGGCAAAAGAAAAAGGACGGGAGGTGGATATGGCCGGTTTCGAAAAAAATCTCGAAGCCCAGCAAACCCGAAGCCGTCAGGCTACAGAAATGACCGCCGGTGACTGGGTAATCGTCAAACCTTCACAGGATCTGCCCAGATTCCTGGGCTATGATACGCTCAGCCTTGAAACTTCTATTCTTCAATACCGAACGATCAAAACGCAAAATAAATCGCTGTTTCAGATCGTGCTCGAAGAAACGCCTTTTTACGGTGAAAGTGGCGGGCAGGTCGGCGATAAGGGCACAATTTCCAATGGGAAAGAATCTATCTATGTCGTAGATACCAAAAAGGAAAATGAACTCATTGTTCACCTCGTAGATAAACTGCCCGTAGATCCTTCCGGTGAATGGACGGCATCTGTCAATCCGGCCTTCCGGCAGAAAGTAATGGCCAACCACTCTGCCACTCACCTGCTCCATGCAGCCCTGAGAAATATTCTCGGTACTCATGTTGAGCAGCGGGGTTCGCTTGTGTCGGACAAATCCCTGCGGTTTGACTTCTCTCATTTTGCGAAAGTGACGGATGAGGAAATCGCACAAATAGAAGCGCAGGTAAATGCCAAAATCGCAGAAGGAATTCCGCTGACCGAATACCGCAACAAACCCATTGAGGAGGCCAAAGCCATGGGTGCAATGGCGCTATTCGGAGAAAAATACGGAGATATGGTGAGAGTCATTGTCTTTGACCCGGAATATAGCGTGGAACTCTGCGGTGGCACACACGTAGCCAATACCCGCGATGTCAGGATGTTTAAACTGGTGTCCGAAGCTTCAGTTGCCGCCGGCATTCGCCGGGTGGAAGCCTATACGGCCGACGGCGCTTTCAACTATCTGTTTGAAAAAGCCACCACACTTGACAGAATTGCCGATATGCTCAAATCTCCCGGCAACCCCGAAAAGGCTGTCGAAGAACTTCAGCACAAAAACCGCGAACTGGAAAAAGAACTTCAGCAATTCCGCACCGCGCAGGTGGGGAGATTAAAAGACGAACTGATCCAACGCGCTGAGTCTCACGGGGCGATTCAGGTGATTCGCAGCAAAGTAGAGGTTTCCAGTGCAGAAGATCTCAAGCAGTTGTCCTATGATCTGAAAAAATCCACTCAAAATACACTGATTGTACTGGGTGCCGTGATCAACGACAAACCCCTGCTGAGTGTCATCATGACTGACGACCTTGCCGAATCCAATAAGTATCATGCAGGCGAAATGATCCGTACCCTCGCCCGTGAAATTCAGGGAGGTGGCGGTGGCCAGCCGTTTTATGCTACGGCCGGTGGGAAAAATGCAGCGGGAATAAGCAGCGCACTCGCAAAAGTGACCGAGCTGTTATAGCCGGGTGTTGATGATATTGTTGTACATAGAGCCAAAGGTATAACTCAGCCCGACTCCGAATCCAACATCGAAGTTAGTGGCGAGTTGCCTTTGCTGAAGCAGGATTTCTTCGAGCGTAGCATCGCGGCGTGGCAGGTTGATCTGGTCCTGGATCAGGTCAAAATTGGTCGAAACCCGGGCAGAAAGCCCTTTAAAGACCCGGACTGTAACATAACTGTCCATCTGCAGGCTTCGCTTGGAGAAATCGTGCATATAGTTGGATGCCTCCAGTCTTGAAAAAATATTGCCCCAGGTCTGATTAAACCGGGCGGTAAGTGCCATCGTCTGCCGCAGCAGATGTTCATGGTCTTTTTCGTAGATGGTTTGTTCGATATAATCATTAAACACATACCCCATCTGATACACTGCTGTCAGTTCTTTACGGTTGACTTCTGTATAAGGGAAAATACTGTATTCAATCGCGGGCATTGTTCGCATCATGAAAGTCAGATTCTGATAAGAATTGTGGGAAAAGTCTGTGAAAAAACCAGCAGACCAATGATTGCTGATACTTCGGACCAGACTGCCGTTGAAATAGTTATTATCCCGCACGCTGATCACCTCTTCGTTATCGATAAAAAACCTGTTTTTCAAATGATTGATTTCCCCATTGGTGCGAACCCGCCACAGCTCTGTAACGCGGTCAGCTCTGAATCCCAGTTCTCCGTTTGACGAACTTTTACTTGTCTCTTTCCGTAAATTGCCGCTTCCATATACACTAAATACCCAGTGATCCCAGGCATCTTCCTGAGGTTTTTCTTCTTTAGTTGCACGGTTGTTGACAGGAACGGAGATCTTAATTTCATCAGCCAAAGGTGTATTTGCCAGAAAAAGCAACAACCCAGCCTCTATTCTTTTGACCATGCCGGTGCGAATCTGATCGCTGGTCGCTGTGGGTAAAACCTCATATCTGATCTGGTGTTTAATATCGCCAAACTGGTTGTATCCCGTAAAATTCATTTCGTAGTTACTACCACCACTGCCTGTAGTCATACGGGTAATAAAAATCTGGACGTCGGCCAACCCCTGATCCCTTACATAATCGACATAGGTAATCTCACTCTTAATAAAGGAATGATCACAAGTAGCACAATTGAGATAAACCTTCAGGTTATCAACGGCCTGAGTACCGTATACTGGTTTGAATACCAGCAGACTACCCAAAAGCACTAACAGCGAGAATACAGTTTGCTTTAGCATCGGGAAAGGTAAATGGGAGAACATACTAATCTATTTTTATAAAAATCAGGAAATATAGCCACACTTTCAAAGCGAAATGGATTTCCCCGTTGCAATTCAGATAAAAAATAATGCTATTCTTTATCAAGAAGCTAATTACAACTGATAACATAAAAGATTCCGATTTCTCCTTACAGGTTGCATCTGATCTATGACTTTTCCTATGATAAAGATCACCTCCCTGAAAGAAGAATGGTATTTCCCCTGAAACAACTTCTCACCAAATTGGGCTTAATTAAAAGACACAGAAACAAATAAGGATATTATAATTTGTTTTTGTGAATAGATTTTTCAACCTCTAATCCTTCGCTATGAAAAGGCTACTCATACTGGGAGCAGGAACAGCAGGAACCATGATGGCAAACCACCTTCGCTCCCGGCTGCATACCGACGAATGGAACATCACGCTGGTGGATCAGGAGAAAACCCACTACTATCAGCCCGGATTTATTTTCCTGCCTTTTGATATATATACCCCTGAAATGGTACAGAAGCCCATAGAGAAACCGCTTCCCGGCCATGTATCGCTGATTCAGGAAAAAATTGAAAAAATTGTTCCTGAAAATAATCAGGTAGCGCTTGCCAATGGTAGTCTGCTGGATTATGACATCCTGATTATCGCTACAGGCACCAAAATCACGCCTTCCGAAACAGAAGGAATGCTGGGCGACCATTGGCATAAAGATATATTTGACTTCTATACCTTCGAAGGTGCGCTGGCATTGAGAAATAAACTTCGCGAATGGAAAGGCGGGAAACTCGTCGTTCATATCTGCGAAATGCCGATCAAATGCCCTGTTGCTCCGCTGGAGTTTTCATTCCTTGCCGACAGCTATTTTACAGGTAAAGGCATGCGCGACAAAGTCGAAATCTCCTATGTAACGCCGCTTTCGGGTGCATTTACCAAACCCAAAGCTACGGCCGCGCTCAACTATTTGCTGGAGGAGAAAAATGTAAACATCATACCTGATTTTAACATTGAGCATGTTGACAGCGACAACAAAAAAATTGTTGACTATATGGGAAATGAAGTGCCCTATGACCTGCTGGTCACGATTCCCGTCAATATGGGCGACCCGCTGATGGCACGATCAGGTATCGGCGATGAAATGAATTTTGTACCCACCAATAAAAACACCCTACAGACAACCATCAAAGAGAATATTTTCGCGATAGGAGATGCGACCAATCTCCCCACATCCAAGGCAGGATCTGTTGCACATTTTGAAGCAGAAATTCTGACCGAAAATATTATGCGATATATCAATGGAGAACCGCTTCAGGAAGAATTTGACGGTCATGCCAATTGTTTTATTGAAACCGGCCACGACAAAGCCCTGCTGATTGACTTTAACTATACTCAGGAACCGGTAGAAGGTGTTTTCCCCTTTCCGGGTGTAGGGCCGTTGAAACTCCTGAAGGAAAGCAAGTTAAATCATGTGGGCAAAATGGCCTTCCGATGGATTTACTGGCATATGCTTCTCAAGGGCAGACCAATCCCCTTTGTCTCTGCGACGATGCAGAAATCAGGCAAAAAACTCGAATTAGCAGAATAAACCATCCACCTCAATATACCGATTATCATGGAAAAATTAATCGTAGGAAACCCCGTAAAAGTCAACGAAGAAGGATATCTCACAGACTTTTCACAATGGACCAAATCTGTAGGCGAAGCGATTGCGCTTGAAGAAGGTATTGATCTCACACCAGAACACTGGCAGGTAATCAATTATCTTCAGGATCAATACCGGCAAAGTGTCGCCCTTTCTATCCGTAAGATTGGTAACAGCGGTGTGGTAACCATCAAAGATTTTTACCGCCTGTTTCCCAAAGGTCCGCTAAAAATATCAAGTAAAATTGCCGGTATTCCGAAACCAGCAAGCTGTATCTGATTTTTTCTATCACACGAAATGATATTCCCATGGATACTGAAAATAAAGCCCCGGTCAAAAAAATGCTTTTGATACTTTCGAAAGCTACGCTTGAGAATGTTTACGCCTGCTTCGTACTTGCCAATGGAGCACGTATGGAAGGAATTGAAGCCGAAATCTTCTTCACCTTCTTCGGGCTGGAAGCGCTCAACAAAAAACAAATGAACCACCTTCATGTGGCTACCGTAGGTAACCCTGCCATGCACATCCCGACTATGCTCGGCGGATTGCCCGGCATGGAAGCGCTCGCCACCACTATGATGAAAAAAGAAATGGAAAAACTCGATATGCCTGAAGTGGAAGAATTTCTCTATATCCTTTCGGCTTCAGGTGTAAAACTCTGGGCCTGCAAACTCGCGATGGAAATGTTTCATCTGGAGGAAAACGATCTCTTCGAAGAAATGGATGGCGTACTGACTGTCGGCGGTTTCTATGAAAGAGCCGCAGGAGAAGGTACTCACCTGCTTTTCATTTGACAGCTTATCTTTAATTCCTCTTTCGAACCCCTTTCCGGATATTTCGGTGAGGGGTTTTTTAGACCTTCATTTCCCAGGTTTTTTGTATCTGGGTTAATTGCCCCCCTATCCATGACCGGACATCATTGAGCAGTTTTTCTCCATCCGTATCCGTCATCACTTCGCCAAAAACAAGTTTCACCTTCGACCGCTTTTTCCCAAATGTTTTAAAAAAATGGGGGAAAAATGTATCATTTCCCACCCACGCATCATCACGATCTTCATACTCAATCGCTACTGGGATCACCGGAATATTTCCCTCCGCTGCCGCAAAAAACATCCCGGGGTTAAACTTCCCCAATTCGGGCATCTTATAAGTAGTGCCTTCGGGAAATACAACTACCGAATACCCCTCTGCCAACCGCTTTTTGATATCCTCCCGGGTCTGCCGCCGGCTGTCTTTATTGGAACGATCGACAAATATCGTCCCGACAATCTTTGCACCTGCGCCCACAATCGGCCACCACAAAACACCCGCTTTTGCAACAAAACAGGCATTGCGAACAAAGACCGGGAAAAAAATAATATCAATATATGATCGGTGATTGGGCATGACCAGACCGGCCTGTTGCGGCAGCGTGCCGCTTACCTCTACCTCAATACCCATAAACGCCAGGGTATGTTTGGCCCATTTATGCATATGGATCATTACTTTTTCCGGTTTGTCCGGATATATGCGGCTGGTGATTAAAGCACCGATCAGGCGGTAACTCATTATCCCAGCAAACAAAAACAATCGAAACAATGCGCGAAATAGCTTCATGTAGCAAATATAAAACAATAAAAAAACAGTACATGATGCCCCTTATGTCTGAACTGTGTAATTTATTGCGGTTAATTCTGGAAAATTATGAAATATTATTTACACTGGCTTCTTATACTCTTCTTGTTTCCCGCTGGCTGGGGATGCGGACAAAAAGGTACAATCAAACGAAAGCAGAAATCTCTGCTGGTTGTCTCGGGTGCAGATACCCCAATCCCTGCAAATCTGGCAGCAAGCCTGCAGGATATTAGGGTCGATACTACCCGCGATATGTCCCTGCTCAACGAAGAGAACCTCCGCAATTATAGTGGGGTGCTTTTTCTCAATATTACGCCTGACCTGGCACCTGTTCAGGCCAAATCAGATGTTGAAAGATATATCCAGGCAGGCGGCGGCTTGATGATTGTCAACTCACCTACCTCAAACCGCTACTACTGGGGTTGGTATAACCACATTTTTGAACCCGTACATACAACAGCATCAGGAAACCCTGCCACTGCTGTAAGTAATACGGAATCAGGCTCTCCCGCCATTGCCCAGCGCGCATTTGACGGCGGAAAAGTGGCTGTAGTCCATAGCCCTGTTGCTGATATCTCTGCTGAAAACTGGGTAGAGGCTGTGAAGTTTATTATCGGGGACAATACCTGGCGACCGGGAAACATTCATTCCTCCCGCGCCCCATCCTGGAACCGCTTCACAAAAATCGTCCTTGACGACTACGATGTGGACGAGCCTATGGAGCTCGCCGTTTTGCCTGACGGAAAAGTCATATTCATCGAGAGAAAAGGGAAAATGAAAATGTATGACCCTGCCCTGGGCAAGTCAAAACTTCTCGCAAAATTTGATGTGTGTACCGAGGGAAATTATGAAGATGGTCTTCTCGGACTGGCGATTGATCCCGATTTTAAAAATAATCACCTGATCTACCTCTACTATTCGCCGCCCTGTGACATTAAAGACCAATACCTTTCTCAGTTTTACCTTCATGGCGACTCGCTGGTTTTGGCTTCAGAAAAAGTAATTCTGAAAGTAGGCGTACAACGCGAAACCTGTTGTCACTCTGGTGGCTCAGTCAAATTTGGTCCCGACGGACTTCTGTATCTCTCTACTGGCGACAATACATCCAGCAAAGAGTCGGACGGCTTTACGCCCATCGATGAGCGTCCGGGAAGATACCCGTTTGATGCCCAAAAATCCTCAGCGAATACCAATGACCTCAGGGGGAAAATATTGAGGATCAAACCCACCGCTTACGGTACTTATGAAATACCCGACGGGAATCTTTTCCCCAAAGACGGTTCAGCGGGAAGACCTGAAATCTATATCATGGGCGCAAGAAACCCGTTTCGCATTACCGTCGATCCCAAAACCAACTACCTCTACTGGGGAGATGTTGGGCCAGATGTTGGAAAAGATGGTCGATACGGGCCAGAAAGTTTTGACGAATGGAACCAGGCACGCAAACCGGGTTATTATGGCTGGCCTTATTTTATGGCAGACAATAAAGCTTTTCCGGACCGGAATTTTGAGACCGATGAGGTGGGCGTTTTGTTTGACCCGGAGCATCCGGTCAACAATTCCCCCAATAATACCGGTTCACAAAATTTACCGCCGGCACAAAAAGCTTTTATCTGGTACCCCAAAGGCATTTCACCCGAATTTCCGATGTTGGGACAAGGCTCCAACAGTGCGATGGCCGGCCCCGTTTTTTATAGCGATTTGTTTCCGGCAGACTCAAGGAGTCGTTTTCCCGATTATTACAATGGGAAATGGTTTATCTACGAATGGGCCAGAAGCTGGCTGCAAGTCGTAACAATGGATGAGAACGGGGAAATTGTGCAGATTGAGCCGTTCCTTCCGGATCAGGAATTCGTCAAGCCGATTGAGATGGAATTTGGGCCTGACGGCGCTATGTATATGCTCGAATACGGGCAAAATTATTTCCTCAACAATCCCGAGGCAAAACTTGTCAGAATTGAATACGCCGCAGGAAATCGCCTGCCCGTTCCCAAGATATCAGCCAGTGAAAAAGCCGGAGCCGCGCCGTTTGAGGTGACATTCTCAGCTAAAGGATCAGTCGATTATGACCAGGGCGACAGTCTGAAATACAGCTGGTATTTTACCCAAAACAATAAGCCGCAGGCCACCGGCGAACAGGCCACCTACACATTTGACAAACCAGGCGTTTATGCAGTAAAACTCGTAGCTACTGACAATGCCGGAGAAAGCGAAGAGGCCACCGTTACTGTCCAGGTCGGAAATCAACCTCCGGCGATTGATATTACCGTTGCCGGCAATCAGCAGTTTTTCTTTGATTCACAGCCCCGCCCTTACGAGGTGAGCATCAGCGACAAAGAAGATGGAACGATTGATGCGGCAAAAGCCTCCGTCAGACTTGTGTATATCAATGACGGCAATGACCTGGAGGTTGCACTCGGTGGCACCGCACCTGTATCTTCTTCCCTGCAATTTGTCAAAGGTCAGCAACTGATTCAGTCCAGTGACTGCAAATCCTGCCATGATATGGAAAAACATTCGGTGGGACCAAGCTACCTCGAAATCGCTGCCCGGTATCCTTCGACAGAAGAAAATATCTCATTCCTTTCAGGTAAAATCATATCCGGAGGAAACGGTAACTGGGGCGAAAAAATCATGGCCGGGCACCCTCAACACACGCCGGAAGAGACGAAGGAAATGGCGCGATATATACTGAGTCTGGGAAATAAAGACATTGAGCTCCCGCAGAAAGGCGACCTTTCGCTTAACAGGCACCGCCCGGGAGAAGCTGGCGTTTATCTTCTTTCCGCTTCCTACACCGATCAGGGAGCCAATGGCATTCCGGCACTTAGCTCGCGAAAAACGGTGGTGTTGAAAGCGCCCTACCTCAACCCTGAAGAAGCGGAGGAAAAAGACAAGCTCGGTCTGAGTCCGGATCAAAACAACCACAATAAAGTGATTGTCCGCTGGACCAGGGAAGACGCTTACCTCGGCTTCAAACAGATAGATATGACGGGCGTTCAGGCTATATCTTTCCGTGTAGCGGGTGATGCCGGGGGAAATATTACCATACGCAGGGGAAGCCTTCAGGGAGAGATTTTGGGCGTGGTAAAAGTTCCTGCCCAAACCGACAAAAATATTTGGTCGGAGAAAAGCACAAAAATCACAACGACGGAGGGCAAACAAGATCTTTATTTCATATTTGACAGCCCGCAACAACCGGGGCGCAGCCTGATGCAGTTGGAGTGGATCAGATTTTCAGATAAAAGGGAACTATGACCCGGTAAAGAATTATTTTCTTAAAACCCCGTCATAATTGCTGCCCATATATGCGCCCCATTTTACAGGAGCATATATGGGCACTTCTGTATCCAGACGGTTGACCTGCATCCCATCAAAGGTATAGGTATGCCGCGTATTGGTCGCGTGGCAGTAGATAATATCGATTTTCCCATTCCCATCCAGATCGCCAATCCATGGGGTTGAGGAGATGTTATTTCCGTCAAATATATTGTCAATCTGAATGACATCATTCGTGGAAAAGTCGATCACTACCAGCATATTTTGAAAGGTCTTTTGAAACAACTCGTCCACAATCTGATAGTTGACACTCATTAGTACTTCATCGCGACCATCGCCGGTAAGATCAGCCACAACGCCGGTACTTGTCTGGTAAAAACCCAGCGAATCAGTAAAGACAATTTCTCCCATTGCACCATCGACCATAAATTGCCGGTTCCATTCCAGCTTTGGCCATTCCCCCTGGGCTACTGAGACAAAAAAATCAGGGATGTCATCGCCGGTAAAATTTCCGATCGCCACAGAACTATACACTTCGGTATCTGGCATCAGCACTTCCCAGATTGGCGCAAGGGTTTTCCCGTCAAAGGCAAACATCCGCCCATCCACGGCATTGACTATGATATCGGGAATACCATCAAGGGTAATGTCCACACATGACGGGGGCGAAATAAATCCTTTATCAGGACTTGATGCCAGTTTAACCGCACCTGACAGATCGCCTTTTATTACTTCGTCTAGTGAACCGACAAACAGATTTCCCCCCAGTGTTTCCCCTCCCGTTCCAAATACTACAAGATATTTGCCTTCAATTCTGACGGCAACTACTGACATATAGATTTCTTTACCATCGGGCATTTTCGCCTGAGAAAGTAATTTTCCTGTTTTACTGCTAATGATCATCAGGCTTCCGGCAGGCCGATTGGGATCATAGGGTTCGGCAAGCACATCACCGCCATTTGACACCAGAATATCTTCCAGCCCATCCTTATCCTGATCGGGAATAAACTGCGGGTTGTAGAAGTTGAACCAGCCGGCCTCCCGGGGTTCTTTTGTTGAGGTAGTTTTAAAAAATTCCCAGATGAGCTTACCTGTCCTGCCATTTATGGCTTTTAGTTCGGCAGAACGCCCGCCAACCACTACATCCATCACCCCATCGCTATTCAAATCGCGAAGGGCTGCGGAGCCAAATATCTGGTCCCTGCCCGGCACATTCCAAAGCAAACGTCCATTTTTGCCGTCGAGGGCAATCACTGCCGAATCACAGGCTTGAAATTCCTCCCGCCCTGCACCGAGGATAATATCGCCTGTACCATCGCCATTGAGGTCTGCGATACGGGGCGAGGAAAAGGAGCCAATAGCAGGCAAACGTTTTACCCAGGAAGATTGAGAAAACAGATCAAATGTGGGTAATAGTAGCAGAATACTGCTGATAATGATAATACCTTTGGTTTTCATTCCCGGAGATATATTTTACTATAAATGTACGTAGTTCCAACGATTCACAATAAAATAACTCACGGCAATCTTGCCTGAATTCGCCGCTGCATGTTCCTTGTTTTTTGGCGAAATGAATTGGATTTTTGTAAGGCGCTAATCATTACAATCATTTGTAAAATGTATTATAAGAACAAAGTCTTATCCCTGTGGCTGGTCGCAAGCAGCCTGGTATTTTCATCTGTCATTCAAGGTTGTTCCCAGAAGAAGAATGAACTCACCTGGGACAAAAGTTATTCAAACATTGGTTCTCAGTCATCCATTCGTACGGAAGATATCAATCAGGACGGTGTATTGGATATCATAATGGGTGCGGGCGAAAATGAACATCAGCACAGTGAACAAGGGATTCTCGCATTTGATGGAAAGACGGGCAATATCCTTTGGCAGCAGGAATCAGACAACCAGATGTTTGGTACAGCAACCCTTTACGATATCAACGGCGACGGAGTGCGAGACATTTTTATAGGTGGTCGGGGCCCACAGTTCAAAGCATTGGACGGTAAAACAGGCGGAATCATTTGGGCATACAATTATGCATTTGAAAATGATTCCATTTTAAAATATGCAAAATTCAATTTTTACAACTGTGCGTTGATTCCCGACCAGACCAATGATGGATTATCCGATCTGCTGGTACTAAACGGAGGAAATGCCAAAGCAGGTCCCAACTCCAGGATCGGCCGTGTGCCGGGCGTACTTATGATCATGGATTCAAAAACGGGCGACATTATTGCCGCAGATACCATGCCCGACGGCGAAGAATCATATATGTCTCCTCTGTGTTTTGCTCAGCCAGGAAGTGAGGAATATCAGATAATTTTTGGCAGTGGGGGAGAAACGTTGCCGGGAAGTATGTACATCGCAAGTCTTGCTGACCTTCGCGAAGGGAAATTGTCCAATGCGCACAAACTCGTCTCCGAAACCGGACATGGTTTTATTGCCCCTCCGGTGCTTGTTGATATTACCGGAGACGGGCAGTATGAACTTGTTGCGATTTCCCATGCGAGCACGATTTCGGCGATTGATCTGAAGGGAGAAAAAGTACTCTGGCAACAAAAGATTCCAAATACAGAATCCAGCAACAGCTTTGCTGTAGGGTACTTTACGGAGGACGATATACCTGATTTTTTCACATTCGTAAGTAAGGGAGAATGGCCCAATAATACGGGTTCCCTTCAGATCATGCTCGATGGAAAAGATGGCCGAATTGCCTATATTGATTCGATGGGTTGCACAGGGTTTTCTTCGCCGGTGGTTTATGACATCAACCAAGACGGCATTGACGATGCCCTTATCAGTATCAATGAGTTTGATTGTAATCGGGAGTTTGACGACAAAACACCCTTAAATATTGTCAACAAGCTGGTAAACATTGATTTTAAGACCAAAAAAGTAAATGCGATCGACCAGTTGCCGGGGTTTAAAAATATCTTCACAACTCCATGGATAGGAGATTTGGATAATGACGGTTATCTGGACATTGTTTATTGTCAATATTACAATCCTTCTACCTATTTGCTGGCCTTTCTCGGTATGCGGATCAAACGCATTTCCAGCAATCTTAAAATGAAAAATGCCCCATTGTGGGGTGGGTACATGGGGTCTGAAGGCGACGGCGTTTTTCATAGTTCACACTAAAAAAACGCGAAATATATTTTAGAAAAACTGTCCCTCTGCGAAACTTTGCGTTAACAACTATCGCTGCGATCTCCGATCAAACTTCTTCAGGTTCACGCAGAATACACAGAGGACTCGCAAAATAACGCGAAGTATTTTCCCATCTGCGTTAAAACTCAGAGCAGGAAGAAACAAAAAAAGCCCCTGAATTTCTTCAGAGGCTTTAATTTTTATCTGTTTTACAACAGATGATTCATTCAATTACTTTGTATCCCACCAAACTTTGGTAGTAAAGTCATTGGCAGAAGCACCGGATGCAAAATTAGGGTTAGAAGCTTGCTCCTGTGTAGGATAGCGAAGTCTTACCGGAATCGTACCGTTGGTGAGGTTACCTGGGTAGTTGGTAGGAGTAAGTGCTGGGTAACCAATTCTTCTCCAGTCAGACCAAGCTTCCCACCAGTTGAAGAACTTGCTGGCCCAGAGTTGTTCGCCAATCATCTGGATAGCAGGTTTTGAACCGTAAGGATAAGTAGAAAGGTAAGCTTCAACTTCAGCATCATCTACAGTCAGCGAAGCATCAAAAGGTGTGTACATCTGCATAGCTGATTTCACCCCTGCATTGTAGTGAGAAGCTGCTGTACCGGGGATACCGGAACCAATGCCTCTTTCGAGCGCTTCAGCCATCAGGAATTCTACTTCTGCATGGTTCATGATCATATAAGGATCAGCGTCGTCGAGCATGAGTACGTTGATGCGGGAGTAAGTTTCACCCTGAACCACATCTTTTCCTTCGAGTTGATCGAGACCAGCCTGGTCATAACCATTAGGCAGACCTTTCTGAGCCAAAGGATCTGTATTGGTAGGAGTCCATCCGGCAGCTGTCCAGTCACCAATACCACCGCTGATAATCATAAGGCGTGGATCATCGTCAGCAGTAGAGTTAGGATCTGTACCTTTGAGCCAATCTACGAAGGTTTTGCTCAGGAAGGAAGGCTGACCACCGTCGCCTGGGAAGAATGCACGGGAGATACCGTTTTGATCCTGCCATTCGCTGGGTCCGTTGTCAAGCGGTACCCAGAGGTTATCATCATTGCTGGCAAATACACCACCGGCAACAGCTTTGGTTACGTAGGTATTGGCAAGAGCGGGCGCAGCATCAGATACGCGCATAGCAAAACGAAGCATGAGAGAGTATCCAAACTTTTTCCACTTGCTGATATCACCGTTGTAAAGCATATCTGCTCTGGTGAAACCTTCATCAGGATTGGAAGCGCTCATCGCAGCGGTAGCCTCGTCAAGCTCCTTCAGAAGGTCGGTATAGATAAACTCCTGGGTATCGTATTTAGGGAAGAAAACACCCTCAATACCCTGATTAGCTTCAGAATAAGGCAAGTTGCCGTAGAAGTCAGTGATACGGCCCATGCTGAAAGCCCGGAGGATTCTGGCAGCATTTCTCATGTTCGTCTTATTGCCTTCATCATAGCCACCGGGACCGGTCTGCTTCAGGATTTCGGCAATATTTTTCAGCTGATCCATGTAGGTAAATTCGAAAGGCGCAGCGGAGGTTTCTACGTTTTCGGTGTATTTATCACCAGGAGCGATACCCCCACCTGCATTACCCAGTTGCTGAATGGCATAGGCGCACATACCAATATTGGTACGCCAGTCAATATAACGGTTATCACCGGAGCCACCATTGGAAGCGATACTCAGCTCAGCAGTTGAGAAGAGGAAATTGAGGTCAATCTGCGTTACCGCCTGAGGGTTGATGTTCAGGTTCTGAAGCGTCTCCGTGTTGCAGCCTGTCATGGAGAGAAGCCCCACCACAGTCAGTACAAACAATTTATTCAGATATTTCATTTTCTTAAGTTTTTTTTGATTAGAACCCAATTCTTATGTTGAAACCGTAGCTACGTGTAGCTGGCATACCGAAATATTCCAGACCCTGAGAGTTAGAGTTGGAGTAGCTCGATTCAGGATCAACGTTTTCAATGTTTTTGAACAGTACCGCCAGGTTACGACCTACAAAAGATACAGTCAGGTTCTGGAGAGGTGTTTTGTTCAACATAGAACGTGGGAAGCTGTAACCAAATGTCAGCTGTCTCAGTTTTGCAAAAGATGCATCATACAGGAACATCGTAGTAACCGCATTTGCTTCACCACCTACAGAACCCCAGTAGTTGCGGGCTTCGTCAGGAGTAAGCGTTCTGTCGATTGGCTCGTAGATAGGCTGTCCATTGGCGTTTGTTCCAACCTGGGTAACACCTTTTACGGAAAGTGGCGCTTCCCCTTCACGGCCGATCAGAGACTGCTGGTGGAGACCCCACTGAGTCAGACGGTTGTTGGTACCAGAGTAGATATCACCACCGATTTTGAAGTCAACCAGGAAAGAAAGGTTGAAAGCTTTGTAGGTGAAAGAGTTATTTACCCCACCTGTCCAATCAGCAATACCATTACCGATGATTTCATATCCGGTAGATCCGACAGGTCTTCCGTCGCTGAAGAATATAGGCTGACCATCGTCAGTCATTTTCTGTACGCGGCCGGTGATCATACCAAACGGATAACCTACAATATGCTTCACGAATGTGTTACGTGTACGAGGCTCTTCCAATACCAACTCAGAGCTACCTTCGATCAGGGAGTCAACAACGTTAGAGTTTTTCGCGATATTGAAGGAGATATCCCATGTGAAATCACCTTTTACCGGAGTACCCGTCAACAAGATCTCAATACCTCTGTTGCGAAGCTGACCAAGGTTAACCAGGGTAGAACCGAAGCCGGAAGATCTGGAGATAGAAGCATTCAGGATGTCATCAGTTGTCTTCTGGTTATAGTAGGTAGCATCGATACCCAATCTGTTGTCAAAGAATCTGACATCAACACCCACCTCAACCTCAGTAGAAGTAAGCGGCTTGATGAATGGGTTAGGAATAGAACCGTTGTTTCCACCTGCTGAAGAGAAGGAAGCCAGCGTATAACCCAGGTGAGAGTTTTTCAGGGAGTAGGTCAGGATGGTGCTATAAGGACCAACTGTAACGTTACCTACCTGTGCCCATGAAGCTCTTACTTTACCAAAGCTCATCCATGAAGGCAGACCTTTGATTGCATCAGAGAATACAAAGCTGGTACCGACGGATGGATACAGTACACTATTGTTTTGAGGATTCAATACGGAGAACCAGTCATTTCTAACTGTACCGGTCAGGTAAAGGAATCCACCGTAGCTAACTTCAGCAGAACCGAAGAGCGAGTTGATACCTGACTCAGAGAAACCATAACTGTAGTTACGAATCTGTGCGTTGTTGATCGCCTGGAAGAATGGAACGTTGAAGTTGTTACCATTCGCAGAAATCCGCTCATTGCTTCTCTGCATGCGGTTACCACCAGCAAATGCATTCACACTGATTTTTCCGAAAGTCTTGTCAAAACCAAGAATCCACTCAGCATTGATCTCACGTACGCGGTCTTCACCTTCACTGATAGAACCACCACGCTGATAGCCGGTTCCTTGTGGCACGAGGTTATGGTCTCTTCTGGTGTACCAGTCCATACCAATTCTTCCCTGTACATAAAGGAAATCAGTAATATCGTATCTGATTTGACCGGATGTGATCAAACGGTCTCTTTCGTCATCTTCGCGGAACTGGTAAGCGGTCCAGTATGGGTTTTGTCCCCAGTTGTTGGCAGCCTGCTGATATTCTTCTCCAACTGATTTTCCCCATACGGCGAGGAGTGCAGGATCTGTATTGGCTGGAATAGCACCCAGTTTATCGGGGTCACCCTGATAATCCAGTACGTTCATATTGGGTGGCATCCGCCAGATAGACTGAATACCGTTGGCAGGAGAGTCAGAGAGATACGGGCGGTTTTTCGCGTACTCGTTGGAATACAGCACTTTTGCCACAACTGTCACTTTTTCTCCAAACTTGGAGCTGGTAGAAAGCGAAACGTTTGTTCTGTCAAATCCTGAGTTAGGAATGATAGAATTGTTTTGCAGGTTAGAAGCAGACAGACGGAAGTTTTGTGTAGCATTTCCTCCGGTGAAAGCGATCGTATTGGTGAGTGCGCTACCTGTACGGAAATAACGATCCCAGTTGCTTCCAGCATAAGAATACGGACGTGAAACGCCATCAAACTGAAGTACGGAGCTGCCATCCAAAGCAGGACCCCAGGAGTCATCACCCCATTCATAAGCCTGAGAGAGAGTCGTTGGCTTTGTAGGAACGCCATTAGGGAATGTTCCGGTATAAGCACCACTTCCGTATTTTTGCTGAAGATCAGACTGATCGTTTATTTGTTCGAATACATAGTTGGAGTTGATTTCAACACCAATACCTTTTCTGGAAGAACCTTTTTTGGTTACGATGTTGATAACGCCGTTTGCAGCCCGTGATCCGTAAAGAGCCGCAGCACTCGCACCCTTCAGTACGGTGATAGACTCGATATCATCAGGGTTGATGGAGGCCATACCATCACCTTCGTCGCGACCACCCCAAAGACCTGCCTGACCAAAGCCAGAGTTGTCCATAGGAATACCGTCAACAACGTACAGCGGCTGGTTGTTGCCCTGAAGCGATTTGTTACCACGGATAATAACGCGGGAGGAACCAGCAGGGCCGGAAGCGATATTGCTTACGTTCACACCTGCAATACGGCCGGAAAGCGCATTGGCCAGGTTATTTTCCCTTGCCTGGGTAAAATTATCACCGTCAACTTCGGTTATAGAATAACCCAAAGCTTTTTTATCACGGCTGATACCCAAAGCAGTTACCACAACCTCATCCAACATAACGTCTTTTACCTGAAGCACAATATCAACCACACTTCTGTTACCCACTGCAACTTCCTGGTCAGCATAACCTACATAGGAAAATCGCAGAGTAGCATCACCGGGAACATCCAGTTTGTAAGTTCCTTGTGCATCGGTAAGAACGCCTTTTGTTGTTCCAACTAAAACAACGCTCACGCCGGAGAGGGCGGAACCATCCTCCGAGCTTGAAACTTTTCCACTGACCTGGCGCTGTGCCCACATTTGTGAGGCGCAAACCATAATCAGCAGAAGCAGTAGTAGACTTCTTCTCATAATAGAATGATTAAATTAAATTAAATTAAATTTAATATAAAATAAAGAACCTTAATCGATTGCATATTCCGGTCACAAAGAGCCGGTTTTTGTATGCTAATTTAAAATTAAACTCAAAAAATGAATCAGGTGTCCTGCTCCGTCCCATATTTCTCCAGTAAATTTTACCTTGAATGAGAACCTGAAACTTTAAAAACCTTAAGATCACTGTTGTTACAGCCAACAATTACCAGTCTTTGGTTTCCCTCATTGACCGGAATCATTTGCTTCACATCGAAAGGTATAAAAAATCCGCTTTCTTCCCAGGGAACAGGATGGAAATGACCTTTTCCATCGCCAGTAAGCAACAGACCGAAACCCGCATCATTGCGCGCAGTTTCTACTTCTGCATCATATAAATTGCCTCCAATCAGAATGTCCGGATGTTGATCTCCAGTAAAATCATCCAGAATGATTGTGTTTATGGAAGAGATTTGAGCTATTACCGGAAGAACGTGAATCATGAACCGCCCGTTGCCAAGGTTTTCAAAATATGTGGAGGCAAATGTATGGGCTTCATAGTGAAGCGCATTTTTTAAATTGTTTTTCCCATATATATCAAAAACACTGGAAGAAGCAAACAGGTCGTACGTTTCAAATTTTTCTTTCAGCACCGGAACCTGCTCCGAAGAGCATTGTTTCCCTCTGACCGGATAGGCGATACCAAAGTTATAATAGGTAAGCACCACATCTTTAGATTTATTATTATCAAAATCATAATAATATACCTCAAATGGTTCATCCTGGGTGGCTTTGTATTTGTAATTTAACCCCAGATTCCCCGCTACGATATCCATATCTCCGTCATTGTCCATATCTGCGGTTTTTACACTAAACCACCATCCATTTGTGCTGGGGGCGGATAACTCAGGGTGCTCGAACACGGGCTGGATCCGTGCAAACTGTCCGTTTTTGTTTTGCAAAATGGTCATTGGCATCCATTCTCCTGCCAATACAATATCCTGAAAACCGTCATTGTTATAGTCGAAGAATGATACATCATTGACCATTCCGATATTGATCAGATCTTTGGCGATGGTTTCGGTTACATTGGTAAATTTCCCCCCGTCATTTCGCAATATTGCACTGCTCGCGGGCTCAGGATAGGCCCATGCGACATGACGCCCTGCCACAAACAAATCCAGATCTCCGTCTTTATCAATGTCTTCAGCCACGACTTTTCCTCCGCAAAACTTCATATCGGGGAGAAGGTTTTCTCCTTTGGAAAACCGTCCTGCACCATCATTGAGATAAAGCCTGTCCTGATAATTTTCAGAGCCGGGTGCAAACTCATTGCCACCACTTACCACATATAGATCCTGATCGCCATCCCCATCTGCGTCAAAGAAAACGGCTCCCATATCCTCGTATATTTTGTCGCGGGTCAACACATCCGGGGATACCGGCGTGAATGTCCCGTCCGGATTCTGGCTGAAAATACTGCCTGCGTTTCCGGATGCGCCACCGATAAAAAAATCGTCCCTTCCATCGCCGTTGATATCACCGGTTGCCATTGCCGGGCCGAGCGTAGACATTTTTTGGGGCATCAATACTTGCTTTTCAAAATCGTCAAAATTGTTTTCCTTATAGGTAAAAGCAATTTTTGATTCTTTTGCGGCATCGGTAAACACAGTCCGCGCAACGCCAGAAACCTGTTCGGCGACTACAGGCAGTTTTGCTTCACTGTACTTAACGGTAAGCATCTGGTCTGCGGCAACTCCGGTCAGGATATTTTCTTTTCCGTCAGGCCACAACACACGTACGCGGCTGGCCTGTGTATTTTTCCCAAGGCCAAAATGTGGAATATATTCGCTGGTAGAATACATTCCCCTGACTCCGGTGATTTCGATAAACTGTTCGCCGTCTGCTGTTTCTACCCAAACCTTTGTCCCCATCAATGAAACCTTTCCGGCATCGGCAACTGCTTTCACCCGAAGATAATGGCTATTGGCTCTTTGAGAAGCGTGATTTTCATATACAGAAGCCACATCATTGATATTGTTGACAACCAGATCAAGATCGCCATCATTGTCAAGATCGGCGTAGGAGGCGCCATTGGAGAAGGTTTTCTGATCAAATCCCCACTCTTCTATTTTTTTTGAGAAGGTCATGTTTCCATTGTTGTGGAAAACATAGTTGTGCAGCTTTTGGGAAGGAACAATACTCAGAGAAGCCTCCATATCCACCACATCCCATACGGTAATATTGCCAGGATTGGGGTTGTCGCGGATAAATTCAAAAAGAGCCGACTCTATATGTTTTTTAAATTCCTTGGCGGCGTCGTTGTTGCGGATATCGCGCATCAGCCCATTTCCCACAAAAATATCTTTCCATCCGTCGTTGTCAAGATCGGCAATCAGTACTGCCCAACTCCAGTCAGTTGTTGCCACGCCTCCCATTTGGGCAATATCGCTCAGATAACCTCCACCGACATTCAGGTGGAGCATATTAAACATATACTGATACCCGCCACCTTCATTTACCACTTTCCAGAAAGCTTTGGGATTCATCCCACTCATATTGGCTTTCAGACGATAATTGTCTTCGGCGACCATATCCACCACCATCACATCCGGGCGACCGTCATTGTTGATATCGCCTGCGTCCACGCCCATACTGCTGAAGGAGGTATGGTGAACATATTCTTTGATTTTGTCGGTAAAGGTGCCGTCGCCATTGTTGATATAATACCAGTCTCCGACCCAGAAGTCATTGGCAATAAACAAGTCGGTCCAGCCATCACCGTTAAGGTCAGTAGCGGTCACACTGTTGGGGAAACCCGTACGGTTAAGACCCGCTTTTTGGGTTATATCTACAAATTTGTTTCCGGTATTTTCCAGAAACTTCATATTGTACTGATCGATCAGCAGTTCGGTCTTGTAGTATTTGGAGTAATCGCCGGGATTGGGCGGCTGATTGAGCAGCAGCAGGTCGAGGTCACCGTCTTTATCATAATCGATAAACGTGGCATGGCGGGTTCTTTCACTGTCATCTACGCCATATTCGGCGGCGCGCTCGGTAAAGGTATTGTCGCCGTTGTTGATATAAAGCTTGTTTCTCCTGAGTTCGGGCTTATCGTCGTAAAGTTCGCGGGTGACATAAATATCGGAGAATCCATCATTATTGACATCGCCAAACAGAACCCCGGAAGACCAGCCGCCATTGTCAAGGATTCCGGCGGAAGTGGTTATATCTTCAAACTCCAGATTTCCTTTGTTGAGGTATAATTTGTCAGCGACCAGATTGCCGGCAAAAAAAATGTCCTGAAGACCATCATTATTTATATCGCCGATTCCGACCCCTGCACCACCGTAGTAGTTGGAGTAAAGGAGGATATTATGCTCGCGGGTATCCTTCAGCTCGTTGTTGAAAAGGATATGGGTTTTTTTAGGACTCAGCAAAGAGAAAAGAGTCCCTGGGTCTTTCTGGGAAAATAGCTGATTACAGCAAAAAAAAGCACCTGTAGTAAGTAGTAATAGTCCTCTTGACTTCATGTCTCTTTGAGTTTGCTCACACAAAACTTAGGCAATATTGATCATTTCTCACAATACTTTCTAAATTTAAACACAAATAAAATGAGAAAACCATCCTGTACTTTCGGCAAAAGTATTTGAAAGCAGCATCTTTTCTCAATTTTTACTATTTGATTTAAATTTCCAGGCTCATGAAAAAAATCACATTCTTCCTTTCCATTTTCACGCTTATGGCGGTTTCGTGCGTTACTGACAACGAACAGCATGGCGAATCCGTTGCCAGCAAATTCACTTTGGAGCCGGGAGACGTATTTGCCTGGTGTATTGTGCCTTTTGACAGCGTACGCCGTTCACCTGAAGCTCGGATCGACATGCTGAAATCATTGGGTATAAACGCTTATGCTTACGACTGGCGCGCGGAGCATTTGCCGGAAATGACGCACGAGCTTACCCTGGCGGAGGAAAAGGGAATCCATATACAGGGAGTATGGATGTGGATCGATGCCAATCAGGATAGTCCGGGTAAATTAAGCGAAGGAAACGAGCAGGTATTAAAATCTGTTCAGGAAGCTGGATTAAACACCCAAATATGGGCAGGTTTCAATTACAATTATTTTGAAAATCTGGGGGATGAGGAAGCGATCCAACGGGGGAAAGAAATGATCAGCTATCTCGATGAAAGGGCAAAAATGATCGGCTGTAAAATCGCGCTTTACAATCACGGAGACTGGTTTGGCGAACCGGCAAATCAGGTAAAGATAATCCAAACTATGCCCGGGCGGGACATCGGCATTATCTACAGCTTTCATCACGGGCATCATCAGATTGACCGGTTTGGGGAAGTCGTTTCTGTCATGCTGCCTTATCTGTGGGGAGTAAATCTCAATGGGATGAAAAAAGAGGGACCGCAGATTTTACCGTTAGGAACAGGCGACCAGGAGGCCGGAATGGTTTCTACGCTGGTAGATGCAGGGTATAAAGGCCCGTTTGGCGTACTGGGGCATGTCATGGAAGATGATGTGCAGCATGTGCTGGAACAAAACCTGGCAGGGTTATCCAAACTGACAAAATAAAAAGTTCCGGGACTGTAGGTACAGGCCCGGAACACTCAAAAAACCAGAAAGACATTCTCTATACTCCTATACATTCAAAACTTTACTATTTATCGATTCCGGTAAATTGTCCTGTTCCGTTGAAAAACAACCGTGTTTTGTCTTTGAGGCGGATTTCGTAAGAACGGGCGTTACCACTGTCGTTAACTTTTTTCTTCACTTTGTCTATCTGAGCGTTTGGATAGTTTAAGGTCATGTAATCCTGAGTTACCTGTGGCAAGTCTGAATAAGAAATGTCGAAACTGTCATCCGTGCCACTGCTGCTGCTGCTACTGTTGCTACTGTCATCTCCACCAAATATTGGGTTCCAGTTTTCGTCGAAATACAGCTCTACCCCATTGCTCAGATAAACTTCATAGCTTTTGAAACTGCCATCAGGATTGAGTTTTTTCTCTACTTTTACAATAGACAGCGTGGAAAAATTGGTACTCACATAAGTGGAAGCATCGGCAGGAATATCGCTGACCGCGAGTTTGATGGATTTACCGCTGGCCGAAATATCGGTACGGCTGCAGCTGGAGGCCATAAGAGAAAGCGCAAAGGCAAAGGCGAGAAGGAAATTGAGACGTTTCATTTTGATGTTTATTAATTGATGATTGTTTGATTGATGACACTAATATCACTGCAAGCCTTCCCGATAAAAAATAAACCCCACCGTAAAGGGAAAAACCCTGATTGAAAAGGGAATTTTCTAACTTTCTTCAAATATTCTGTATCATGAATGCCCGACTTTCGCTATTATTTTTAATTGTAATACTGCTGGTTTTTTCCTGCCAATCGCCTGATACGGCTGCCGTCTTCATACGGCACAATCTGGTGGGTTATCTTCCGGAAGAGACCAAAGAAGCCATTGCATTTTCCAGCATCCCCGTGCAAGGCTCATTTTCCGTGATTGATACTGCTTCGGGAGAGTCAGTGCTGACGGCTCCGGCCAAACCCGACAAAGCGCCGGCATGGGGAGATTTTTTGTATTACACACTCGATTTTTCCAGCCTGAAAACCCCGGGTGCCTATTACCTTCAGGTCGGGGAATGGAAATCGGCGGTATTCCAAATCAGCGATTCTGTCTATGGGCAATATCATGAGTTGCTCGTAGAATTTATGCAGCAGCAACGGTGTGGCGACAACCCTTTTCTTTCATCCTCTGATGAGGGGTATCACTGCCATTCGCTCGACGGAAAAACCATGTACGGCCCCATGCCCGATTCCACCCATATGGATTTTACCGGAGGCTGGCACGACGCCGGCGACCAGTTGAAATATCTGATTACAGGAAGTAACGCAACGGCAAGGATGATTCTCGCCAGCGAGCTATACCATATGGAGGATAAATTTTCCGATGTGTTGGATGAAAATGCAGGAGCTGACCGAAATGGAACATCCGACCTGCTCGATGAAGCTAAATGGGGCCTTGACTGGATTCACAAACTCCACCCTGCACCGGATCAGTTGTTTCACCAGATTGCCGACGACCGCGACCACATCGGTTGGAAAATGCCGCTGGAAGACAAATCTGATTACGGCTGGGGGCCCAACAGCTACCGCGTCGCATATTTTGCAGATGGAAAACCCCAGGGTCTGGGAAAATACAAAAGTCAGGCAACGGGGGTAGCCAACCTGGCCGGAAGATCAGCCGCAGCCATGGCAATGGCTTACAGCGAGTGGACCCGATTGAGGCTGGATGAAACTTACGCCAAAAAATGCCTGAAAGCTGCCAAAGAGCTGTACCAGATGGGACTCCGCCAGCCAGGCTTCCAGCAGGGCAACTCCTTCAGTGCCCCCTATCGCTATAATGAAGATACCTGGACCGACGATATGGAATGGGGAGCGGCTGAATTATACAAAGCTACAGGAGAAAAACATTACCTCGATGATGCCATCAGATTTGCCAGACTAGCCAATACACAAACCTCCTGGATGGGGCTTGATACTGCCGAACATTACCGCTACTACCCTTTTGTGAATGTCGCCCATTACAGCCTGTACAAAAGCGTTGACGGCCCGTTTAAAGATACATTGGCCATGTATTACCGTACCGGGATCGAGCAGTGTATGGCCCGGGGAAAAAAGAATCCGTTTAACGTCGGCGCACCTTTCATCTGGTGTTCCAATAACCTAATGGTCGCTTTATGCACCCAGATCATCTTGTATGAAGACATGACCGGAGACCTTCAGTATCACGATTTCCTCCTGGCGCAACGCGACTGGCTGCTGGGCAGGAACCCCTGGGGAACCTCCATGTTTACGGGTATCCCGACCGGCGGCGAATACCCTGTCGATGTGCACACCAGTGTATGGATGATGACCAAACGGGAAGCACCCGGCGGCCTGGTAGACGGCCCCGTAAGCGGAGCTATTCACCGCAACCAGAAAGGCCTCGTGATGGCAGAGCCTGACGAGTTTGCCGAAGTTCAGAACGGCGTTGTGGTTTATCACGACGACAACGGAGACTACGCAACCAATGAGCCGACTATGGACGGAACCGCAGGGGCTATCCTGATGATGGCTTACTGGGGAGCAGGGAAATAATTACTTCCCGGTCATAAGTGAGGTAAAGCTGACTGCTTCCAGCTGGAACTTAACCTCACCGTTTACGACAGGGATCTCCCCACGCATTTCCATGTTGCGCTGCGCGTCAGTTACGTACATTTTCAGTTTTTTCACCTTTTCAGGTATCCCGGTTACGGTTACTACCCTTGCCGCATCATTGTTGACAATGTGCACAGCGTACGCTCCTTTTTTGCTGTTGCCAAGAGCCGCACAGTTGACCGACGGCTTGTCGGAGGTCACCGGAATAGCATATACCCCTGCCGGTGTAGCGGCCAGTTGTTTGAGGTTGTAAAACCGTCGGGTAGGATGAAGGGGTTCCGCATTATTTCCAAACACGCCCCCACCAGAAAGCGGAGAATAATCTGCCGTCAACTGCCATTGGAGAATCGATGCAGGCTGGCAGATAGCGAGAATCCTTGTATAAAGATTGATTTCGTCGAGGGCGTAAATCTGTTCTTCAAATATATCGGGATATCGCCAGGCAGCGGCATCAATGCTGCCTTCGCCTACCAGCAAGGGCAGATTCATCCGGGTAGCGGCATCGGCCCATTGTTGGAGGGTTTCAGTTTCAAATCCCCGCCAGGAGTGAAAAGAGATTGCGCCGATAAAGGGCTTCGCCTCCGGGTCATTCATCGCATGCTGAATGAAGGGATGGCCATTGGCGTCGGCGGTATCGCCGAGGAGCAGTTTGGTTTTCAGCCCTTTTGAAGCCATATACTTTCCCAAACCCCTGATCAGCCGGGTGTGTTCTTCATCTGTTTGGCGCACATTTATCCCCAGATCAGATTCATTAAACGAAAACATAGCGGCCTCGACCCCATAGTGTTTTTTCATGTAAAGGATATAAGCCGTAATTGACGCATAAATCTCCTCCATTTTCTCCTCATTGAGCGGATTTCCCCAGGGGTCGCCGGGCTGGCGACGGAAGCGAAACTCGCCGGTGATCGCCCAATTGGGTGCAGACCAGTCGGAAATAATCACCGGCATGCCCAGTTTGTGAAGCCTTTGGGCCATTTCCATGGCAGCCTGCACGCGGGGGTGAATACCATTTTTTTCTGCTTCCGCCAACGGATCAGTGATAGAGTCTTTGGGATGCCAAAAGCGCCAGGGCATTTCTACCCGTCCCCACGCAACGCGGAGATTTTCGAGGCAGTAGTCAATGACCGGCGGGTCAGTTGTTGGATTCTGAAGGCGGAAATTTCCCCCAAAACCGGCAAATTCACGCCCCTGCACAGAAGGATCAAGGGTGAGGGTAACGGGTGAATGATCGATGTTTCCGGAGACTTTCATTGAAAAACTTTTTTCTACCGATTGGCCGGCTTTGATCGTTGCGGTCATCAAAGGAAGATAGACCTCCACAATGCCCATTTCTGGTGAGGCTTTGACGATGACGGTAGTACTTTCCCCAAAAGAGACCTCCAGTTGTTGTCCGGGAGAAATCAACCGAATCCCTTTTGCCGCCATTCGGAGGAGTTCTGCACCGCCTCCGGGAATGGCCGTTTGGCTGAAGGAAATTTTCTGCGCGTCGATCAGTTCCAGAGAGCCATTAGCATACAGGTCATCGGGCAACTCTACACATAAAAAAGCACCTGCAAGCAGGGTATCTTTATGAGCGGCTGCTTTAATTTCGACATTCGCCTGTCCTACTCCTGATTCGGTAAATGTTTCTGTGAAAAACAGACTGTCGATCCGGGTGGTGATGATCTGGTTTTTCCCGTCGCGTTTGTACATAGGGTTCTGGCGCTCTTTACCGGTTCGAATATTTTTTGCCCAGTCGGCAGAAACTACCCGAAGGCTGGTTTCAAAGCGCATCAGTTGGCCGTCGATACGGATACCGGTCATATTGCCCCAGGCGGTCACTTCGGGTTGAGCGGCGCAGGGAAGAGACATCCCGGTGAAGAACAGAGATATTCCTACGCTTAAAAGAAGAGTAGTTAATTTATTCATAGCAATTGAGGTTATCGTACAATGAGGAGCAATGTACATAATCCTAAACCCTCACGAAATACCTTACCAAGACAGGGCAGGACAGGTACTAGAGACGGGTGAGAAAAGGCAAATAGGTGTCGCGGTTGATCAGGGTAAATGTTGCCTCCGGGTAGGTCTCCTTCCAGGAAGAAGGGGGTAGTGTTTTCTTATTCCCAAATTTAAATTCATAACCTGCTATTTTCCCTTCGTATTCTTCCACATAATCCAGTTCTGCCCCTGACTGAAGTCGCCAGAAGAAGCGGTTTAGCCGGAGTTGGTGATTGTCGAGAAATTTTGTCCTTTCAATAAAAAGATAATTTTCCCAAAGTTTGCCTACGTCTTCCCGAAGATCAAGAGGTGCAAATTTTTCAATTAAAGCATTTCGAATACCTAAATCCTGAAAATAAATTTTCTGTTTTTTGGAAATTTCTTTCCGGAGATTACGGCGGAAACCACCAATTACTTTTACGACAAACGCTTTTTCAAGCAAATCAATATAATGCTGGACGGTTGCAGTATCCATTCCCAGTGCGCGGCCCAACTCATTAAACGACACTTCTGAGCCAATCTGAAAAGCCAGGAGCCGGAGCAAGTCCCGTAATTTACTGCTATGGCGAATACCACTAAGTTCAAGAATATCTTTATAAAGGTAGGCATGGGTTAGCTCACTGAGAAACGCAGCTTTGTCCTGGCGATTTGCCAACTCAAGCACACCGGGATAACTTCCAAAAATCAACCATTCTTCCAGTCTGCTATGATAGTCAAGCAGCCCGGGGCCAGCAGACAATTCTTCTGCGGAAAAGGCATGCAAACGAAATGTCCATGTTCGACCTGTCAACGGTTCCTGTACACGATTTGCAAGGTCAAGAGACGAGGAACCGGTAACCAAAATGCGCAGTTCCGGAAAATTATCGTGAAGTATCTTGAGATTTATTCCAATGTCAGGGATTCGCTGTGCTTCATCAATAAACAGAAAATCAAAGCCACTCACAAACAGCCGTAATTTACTTATATCACGGGATGAAAAAACATCAACATGAGGATTCAAATCGGCGTTCACGTAGAGTACTTTTTTACCTGTTTGTTGCTGCAAAACCTGATGGGCCAAAGTAGTCTTACCTACCTGTCTTTGTCCATACAGGATAATTATTTTCCTCGGCTCATTTATTAGCCGGAAAGTGATTTTCGCTGCAATTGTCCTGTCTATAAATCTCATCATAAGGGTCTATTCCACAAACTCACGTTAATTTATAGAATAAATTCCATAAAATCGCGCGAATTTATGGAATTTATCGCAATCCTTATTCATCCCGAAGGGAATCCACGGGATTGGCCAGGGCGGTTTTGATGGTTCTGACACTTAATGAAAGGATGACCAGCAGAAAAACTACAATAGCTGGAAATGCAAATAACCACCAGCTGATTTCCATCCTAAATGCAAAGTTTTCCAGCCAGCTTCTCACCAGAAAATAGGTGATGGGAATGCCTATCAGCATAGAGATCAGAACTGTTTTCATAAAGTCCCGGGACAGCAGGATCAAAATATGCCTGATGCTGGCCCCCAGTACCTTTCTGATACCGATTTCTTTGGTTCTTTTGGATATGACAAAAGAGGCCATCCCAAATAGTCCCAAACACGCAATCAGTATAGCAAATACTGTCAGCACGCTAAACACATCCTGAAACCTTTCATCTGCTTTAAACTGTTTGTCGTACTGACTGTCGAGGAAGAAGTAGGTAAATGGGGTATAGGGAAAATCCGCTTTGAAAATTTTCTCAATCTGTGCTACTTGTTCGGCGGGGTCACCACCGGAAAACCGAATGCTGGCAAAACTCGAAAATGCACCCGAATACAGATGGATAATGGGTATATATGCAGCTTTGGCAGATTCGTGGTGATAATTTTTAAGCACACCCCGGATTTCCCAGGTCCTTCCCCAAAATCTTAAAGTTTTGCCAACGGCCTGTTCCGAATCAGTCAGGCCCCATAACCTCACGGCTTCTTCATTGACAATTACCCCCTGATTATTGCCAATTCCTGATTCAAAGTTTTTCCCGGCGACCAGTTCAATTTCCATCTGCGGGATATAGTCAGCATCAATCCAGTACAGGTAAAAATTATAATTGTGGTCTTCGATTATTTCGGAGAGATTAATGCCTGTAGTCGTACTCATCTCGCTTGATGGCAAACCGGGAACAGTGGTGGATAATGACACAGATTGTACATGTGCCTGAGTGAGTAATTCCTGCTTGAAGGCGCTGTAATTTTGGCGAATGGTATCTTGTGCAGGGGCTCTGACGACAACGGTATGATCTATTTTCATGCCCAGCTCTTTCTTCCTCATAAATTTGAGTTGTTCATACACGGTAAAGGTTTGTATCAATAAAATGATTGTAACCGCAAACTGAAAAATCACAAGCCCTTTGCGCAGTAAAATCCCTCTGGTGGAATGGCTGAATTGTCCTTTTAACACAGACACAGGCTTAAAGGAAGACAATACAAATGCCGGATAGGCTCCGGAAAGGAAAACACCTGTAACCATAAATACAGCCAGTATCTGCCAGAAAGCCATATCCGAGAATATCGCAAAATTTTCAGGCAGGCCGGCAAGCAGGATAAACTGTTCTCTGGTGACATAGATCATCCATAAAGCGCAAATTCCGGCAAATACATTGATCAGAAGAGACTCCGTCAAAAACTGGGCGATCAGCTGGTTTTTGGTTGACCCGACGACCTTGCGGATACCGACTTCTTTTGCCCTGTCAAGCGCTTTAGAAGTAGCGAGGTTGATATAGTTGACAAAGGCACTTATTATCACCAAAAAAGCAACCCCGAGCAGGAAAAATACAGAATTTGCATCTCCGTTTGTTTCAGGCTCAAAGGTCTTTTTGGAGTATAGATGAATGTCTGAAATTTTCTGACCAATGAGTCGCTCATTTTCAAAGTTCCCCTCTTTAGTGAGCTGTTTGCTAAAATCAGCCAGGTTTTGGGAGAATACCTCGTACTCTGTATGAGGTGCAAGCAAAACATAGGTGTAGCTATTATTGGTATCCCAGTTATCGTCAGATTCATCAAAATCCGTTTTCATTGTCGCAAACGAAATGAGCATATCAAATTTCAGATGCGTATTGGGAGGGCTATCGGGCACAACACCCACAACCTTAAAAGAAACCGTTTTATCATTTAGCGGCATTTTCACCAGTTCATCCAAAACATCCACACGGTTGAAATATTTAAGGGCAGTGGATTCTGTCAAAACCATCTGATAGGGCTGGTTGAAAATATGCGCTTTGCTTCCATATAGTAAAGGATAACTAAACATGGAAAAAAATGATGAATCGGCGGCATAAGGTCTTTCGACCAGGAAGGATTTTTCCCCAATAATTACGGTTGATTCTTCTATATCATAAACGCGGGCAAAGGCTTCCACCTCCGGCAAATCGGCTTTAATGCGGGGGCCAATAGGCAGATACGTTTCACAATCCTGAGTTACGGTTGTCTCGCCATCCAGGTAGTCAATGGTCAGCCTTACGATTCGGTCAGCATTTTCATGCATATTTTCATAGCTCAGTTCGAATCTTGCATACTGAATAATAAGCAGGGTAATGGCAAAACCTGTTGCGAGGCCCAACACATTGATCAAAGTAAAGGATTTCTCCCGCCTGAAAATCCTGAGTGCAATTTTAATATAGTTGCTAAACATATTGATGGCATTTAAACCTGGAACATCTGTTTTAATATTTTTCAACCGAAATGACCGGAATACATTCCAGGCAAACTGCCTTTTGGCTTTGCCTGGAGAAAATTCCACCTGTTTTTCGAAGACTTCAATCAGGTCTCCTTCGATCTCTTCGAGATAGTCTTCCCGGCAAAACCAGCGTAGGAAGCTTAATGGATATTTAGGTGGCTGTTTTTCCATGGGTGAATGGGTTATTCATCTTTGAGACATTCCACCGGATTAATGGTTGCCGCTTTAATCGATTGAAAACTAATGGTCAGAAATGCGACCAGCGCAGCGATTCCCCCGGCCAGCACAAATACCCACCATTCCAGATCAATCCGGTAAGCAAAATCCTGCAACCACTGGCTCATGACATATCCGGCAATAGGTATAGCCATCAGGAATCCCCACAAAACCATTTTCATAAAGTCTAAGGAGAGCATGGTAACGATACTATTCACTGAAGCACCCAGTACTTTTCGGATACCGATTTCTTTTATTCTTTGTCCGGCAGTAAACGCTGCCAGACCAAAAAGCCCCATGGAAGCGATCAGAATCGAGAGGATCGTAAAAAACCCCAGCATTTCTCCGGCTTTCTGGTCAGATCTGTAGAGTTGGTCAAATGTTTCGTCCAGAAATTTGTATTCAAACGGATAGGGAGAATAAGTTCCCATACTTTTTTCCAGGAAAGTCATAGTTTCCCCCAGATTCTCAGGTCTTACCTTTACGCCTATAAAAGCAAACCAGGTGTCCCTCATTTCAAGCATCAAAGGCTCTATCCTCATATGCATGGAGTGCATGTGAAAATCCTTAACCACTCCGATGATTTTTCTTCTTTTGTGATCCTGGACGGACTTGCCTATGGCTTCCTCCGGTGTCCAGCCAAAAGCTTTGGCGGCGGTTTCGTTGATAATAAGGCTTTCTTCCCTGTCAGACTGGATATCGCGGGAAAAATCACGTCCGGCAATTAATCTTATGCTATAAGTATCCAGATAACCATAACCTACCCGCGCCCGGTAAATATTAAACCTATCCTCTTTGGGTGCATCAATATGCCGAATGAGAGTGCCGGATGTGACATTGGCGGGTAGCTCACCGGTAGTTGTTACCGAAATAATATTGGGGTTAGCCGCCCATTCATTTTCCAACTCCCCGAAATGATTGGGAAGTTCCCAATCCAGCACGGAAATCGTCAATACATGATCTGTTTTATAGCCAAGGTCTTTATTATGGATAAATTGAAATTGTCGATAAATAACAAAACTACTGATAATCAACACAATAGACACTGCGTATTGGCCGACCGTCAGCCAGCGTTGAATAGTAAAACCCGAAACCCGACCTTCCATTTTACCTTTCAGCACCTGAATCGGGCGAACAGATGACATTCTAAATGCCGGGTAACTTCCCGAGAAAATGCCAACTATCAGTACCAGCCCAAGTAAACCCGGAAACAGGTAAATATTTTCAAGGAAATTGAGTTCGATCGGGCGATCAAGTATATATCCAAAAACAGGCGATAAATAATAGGTCAATACAAGAGAAAAAATCAAAGCCAAACATGCTATCAATACCGACTCTCCCAGAAATTGTCCCATAACCTGTCCTTTGGTTGCACCAATCACTTTTCTTAGTCCCACTTCACCGGCTCTTCTGATAGATCGTGCAATCGCCAGATTCATATAATTCACACAAGCCAGCAACAAAACCAATATCCCCGTCAGCGTAAACAGAGAAATATATTTGGCATTCCCTTTCAGGCCGATGTCAAAATTGATACCGGTCTCAAGATGCAGATCAGAAAGGGATTGGACATAATAACTGTCTTTGAAAGGGTAATCAGCATTGCGTTTTATATATTTCTGTAAAAGTGCCGGGAATTTGTCCTGAAGCGCAACCGGACTGGCATTGGGAGTAAGGGTAAAAAAGGTATAATAATCATTATTGTTCCACTGATCTTCTGCCATTTCCTCTCTGTACTGCTCCATTGATAATATTGAGGACAGGAAGGAAAATTTGAGGGAAGAATTTGTCGGAATATCCTTCATAATTCCTGTTACCGTGAATGCTTCATCATTTTGGTATAAAACCGTTTTTCCCATTGGATCTTCTTCCCCAAACATCTTCCGGGCAAGAGATTCAGTAAGAACCAGGCTTTTATCTTTTTCCAAAACAGAAGCAGGATTGCCGCGAAGCAAAGGATGACCAAACACTTCCAAAAAGTGCTGATCTGCCCGGATTCCTTCTTCGTAGAAATTGTTCTCATTATAGCCTAATAGCGCAGCTTGATCCCTGAAGGTAGTGGCATGATCTACTTCAGGATATTCTGTGACCAGAGCTGGCGCAAGTCCAACGGTAGTATAGGCGATTTTATCTGAACCAAGATAGGTATTGCCCTCCATTCGCTGATACACACGATAAATCCGGCCTGCATTTTCATAAAACCGATCGTAGGAAAGTTCGTGCTGAACGTAGAGGGAAATCAGCAGAAAGCAGGTTAGTCCGATTGCCAGTCCGCCGATATTGATAAAGGAATACAGTTTCTGCCGTAGCATACTCCGCCACGCGATTTTGAGATAATTTTTATACATACCATAGTTGTTTAGCGTGTAATTTCCTTCCAGAGGGCGGATATATTCAGGCCGGAAATGAAGAAGTACATTCCAGAAAAATAACCGTGCGGCTTTCTTTTCAGACTGTTGTGCCTGGCTTTCAAAAACCTCCCATAAATCGCCTTCCAGCTCCTCAATGTGGTCCTTGTGGCAAAACCAACGCAGGAAGCTTAATGCTCTTTTTGGCGGTTGGGTACTCATTAGCTGAATGAGATTTTGGGAATTTGTTTGTAAATGCTCGTCCGGATATCGTACTGCTTGTCGAGCATACTTTTGCCAAAAGCCGTTATGACATAAAACTTTTTCCGGCGGCCACCGCGATCCTGGGTAATGCCACCAAAACGGGCGCTGACAAATCCCTTTTCTTCCATGCGCTTAAGCGCTACATGGATCGCACTGATATTGATTTTTTTGTCCAGTTGCTGCTCCAGGCTTTCCCAGATGGAAACGCCATAGGCCTGGTCATGTTGAGCGGCTACGAGGAGGAGAACTAATTCCTCAAATTCACCGAGTGAGGCTTCTTTCATGATCTTTATTTACTTAACAAAAGTAAATGTAATAAAATTATTTATACTTTTGTTAAGTAAATAAAAAATATTTCTCCTTTGCTTATACCACTTCCAGCGCAGAAATATATGCGGGGACTTCCCGGATTTTATTTTCAAGAGATTCCGGCATATTCAGGCTTCGGCTGACCACGGTTACGGCATCCGTATTGCGGGAAAGACGGTTGATGATGCCAAGGTTTACTGAGTTGTTTACCATTGCAAAGGTCTGGCTTTTTTCATCCAGCCAGATCATGGCGATATTTAGTCCCATGCGGGCGCATACAGAAGCAAACAATTTTGACAAGACCTCTTCTGCTCCGGGACGCACATACAACCCTTCCAATGCGGCAAACCGAAAGTTGTCAGGCTGAAAACCTTGACGGATAAAGGGCAATCTGGGCAGTACCTCCATGATCATTTTTCCCGAAATACCCGGAAGGGAAATCAGTTCCCAACGGGTGGGCCGCGCATTTACGCCCGCCAGAATTTCCCCATCTCTGATGAGCACATAGTAGTTTTCCGGATTGGCAATTTTTGCAGGATCAGCTTGCCAGCTATCGCCATACTGTGTTGCGAGTTTTTGCGTCATTTCCCCTACCCGTCCGGCCGGGAGCAAAGTAACCCCATCTGTGATTCGGGGAAAAAAATTGCTGTACAACAACGAGCGAAACGTCCCGATATCTTCAAAGCCAAAGTCTTTGATCAGCCTTGCAGAGCGAGCATTGTTGTTGATGACATAGGCATAAAACAAAACCGGTTCGTCCGGGTGGCGATTTTCGAAAAGATTATCCTTCTCAAAAAGCTGCAACATACGTTGGCGCAAAGGGTTTCCATGTCTTTTTCGCGGGGAAGCAGATGCCTGCCCAGCCTGCAACGCCACGCGGAGCGGCTCGACAAAAGCGAAATTGCGGAAATAATAGGTATGGATGGGCTGGTTTTGGAAAATGCATTTCCGGTACATCAAACCCAGGGTGGTGATAAGTTTTTCGTGGCGGTAGAGTTTGAGAAATTTCGATTGAGAAAGTTCTTCCGGTTTTTCGGCGAAGGGCGCCTTTCGGTAGCGAATGCCGCCGGGCGTTCCCCATACAATATTGTCAAGTAGTTCGATCACCTGGGGACCAGGCTGTTCTCTCAGTGTAAATCTGAGATTACCCACCTCCCAAAGAATTTGTTCCTCCATACAGAAGCGAATTTAACCCTTCGAAGGTAAAAATTTCTTTTGGGAAATGCGGATTGCTTTAGGATGTAGGAACCGAAATGAGAATAGAAATCTACAAAAAAAAAGTAGTGAATTGTGTAAGTAAAAAACAGATTATGGCATTGATAATCACAGATGATACGCTGTTAAAAGTTCGGAATTATCAACTTATTGGGATAAACCACGAAGGTACTGTGTTGAGAAGCAAGGGAAATTTAAAAAAAAGTTATATCTTAGATATAGAGAAGTGGGTCAAAGACCGCACTATCTCGTGTAGTCCGGGCCTTGAGTCTGGACTACTTCCGTTTTAGGGGCTAGCTGTTGTTTGGGTGTATGTTTGGGTTGATATTTGGGATCATAGGGTCGGTCCGATTTCCATAAGGCATAGATTAAACAAAGGAGTTTGCGTTGTACGGCGACGAGGGCTTTTTTCGTAAGTCCGCCATTGCGCAGGAGGAGTCGCTGGTAGAGGGCAAATAAAGGGCCTTCTTTTTTTCGCAAATGTGCCAGGGCAGGCATATACATGGCCGTTCGCAGGCGGGCATTGCCTTGTTTGGAAATGCGGGTCTTCCCCGAGAGGGTACCGCTTTGGCGTTCAATGACATCATATCCGGCATACTTAGTCAGTTGCTTGGCGGACTGAATGGCACTAAACCCATCGGTCTCTGCAATGACGGTGGCCAGACTGATCCACCCCACACCGGGGAGCGAATGGAGAATCTGCTCAAACCGTTTACAAAGCTGGGAATCGGCACGTATGAGGGCCCTGATTTGGGCTTCAACGGTCCGGATTTCTTTGTGGGTTTGGGCGATTTTCCGTTTGAGGGAACGCACGATTTCCTTGATGGAATAGTGGGCATGTTTATAGGCGTGTAGTTGATTTTCCCATGCTACCCGACTCTCTACCAGGGTATTACGAAACCGAACCAACTGCCGAATCTCATGCAACTGCTCACTGACGGGTTGCCACTGTGTCAACTTACGATGCAGCGCCATCGAGGCCAGCCCTTTGGCATCTTCCTTGTCGGTTTTGGAATCATGCCCCAGGCTTTTGAGATAACTCTTCACCCGTTTGGCCAGCTCCAGACTGACATAATACCCCTGGCCATGGAAGAAATGCAAGAGGTTCTCGTGATAGACCCCTGTTACCTCCAGCAATAGCCTACATGGAATATCGGTATCCTTGCATTTGCTGGCTAGCCATGCTTGCGCAGCCTCAAAACCCGCCTTCGTATTTTGAAAGCTACGTGTAGCGATGATCTTCTCCTGCTCGGCTTCGGTCAATCCTTTGATACAAGCAGAAAAGGTGGCTTTGGACAGGTCGAAACCCACACCGTAACGAATCCAGGACTTTGTCATAGTAGTGTAATTGAAGGTGATACAAAGAATGAATCTCTCCCCTTGACTCTTCTCACCGTTTGATTCAGGATCGCAACTTCAGTCGTCCTTCCTACAGTACTGTTCAGCCTGAAGGAGAGAACCAGATAGGACTTTTCCTTTGTGTCAGTATCGGCTCGCTTGATCCGTACTCGGGCACAAATCGGCTTGCCTATCCGGCCTCATTCTTCTTTTAAGTACTCATCATTTCTTCTACTTTGCAAACATATGAGGGCACAAGGAAGTCTCAAGGGGCACAAAGCGCAGTTTCCTTGTGCCCTTTGTGAGGCCTTTGTGTCCCTGGTGGTTTCTGCCTCCCTTCGGAAAGATTACTTTCTCCCAATTACTTTATAATTCCGTAAAAGTTAATATTTCAGCAGAAGAGTTATTAATTGACCTTGCCTGCTTCATGTATGAAAAAAAACGCATGAGTATGGGGCAGGCACGAAATCTGTCTGGTCTGGATCAGATCAGTTTTCAAAAAGAATTAGCCAAAAGGGATATTTATATCCACTACTCTGAGGAAGATTTAAGGAAAGACCTGAAGAATTTGGGGATTAGTTTATGATAATTGTAAGTGATACTACTTCCATTTCCAATCTACAGCATTGGAAGAACCAACGCAATATTTGCTGATTGATGAATACCGAGGCAGATTAATTGCAGATTCTTATGGAATCAAGGTTGTCGGAGTATTGGGCGTACTTATTCAGGCAAAACAACAGGACATATTGCTTTCGGTTAAAACAAGTGTTGAAAAATTAATTGAAATAGGGTTTAGGCTGGATAAAAAAACTGGTTGAAAAGGTTTTGAAAAGTATAGGAGAGGATTAGCATATTTTCGGATTAACGCAATCCTATTTTAAGCACCTTTCTCCCTCACGACCGCAAAAATTTCCTCCTAGCCGTAAACCCCGCCACGACCAGCAAAATCGTCAGCGCCATAAATAAAAGCGCAATTGGCCGGTCAAAAAACGCCCAGAAGTTCCACTGCGATTTGATAGCCGACATCATAAAATTGGTTTCCATAATCGGCCCCAGCACCATGCCCAGCACGATCTGCGCCAGGGGAAATCCCGCCCTTCTCAGCGTAAATGCCATAATTCCCGCACCCATCATGATCCAGATATCCACAGGATTGTTGTTGATCGCATAGGCGCCGGTGATACAGATCCCCGTGATAATGCTCATCAAAACCGAAACCGGCAATCTTGTGACAAATGCCGCCATCCGCGCCAGCCAGTATCCGTAAAAAGGCAGCAGGATCACATTGGCAATCAGAAATGTCAGATACAATGCCCAGATCAGGTCTGGCTGCTCCTGAAACAACAGCGGCCCGGGGGTGATTCCCTTCATCATAAATACGCCGAGGATAATGGCCGTGATTGTATCACCGGGAAGTCCGAGCGCAAGCGCAGGGATCCAGGCACTGGCCACAGCGGCATTATTGCTGGTTGTGCCGGAAAGCACGATCTGGTCTTCCTGTGGCAATCCTTTTCCCCTTAGTTTCTGGATACTGCTCGATACCCAGGCGCCGATGTCAGCACCGGCACCAGGCAAAAATCCTACAAATACGCCGATCAGGGAGGATCGAAGGACAAGCCATTTTTCTTTCCAGATCAGCAGGAGCGGGCTGAGAAAAAAGTTGCGTGCCGAATGGTCATGGGAAGCGGGTTCTACTTCCCCGACCGCGCTGCGGCGGTAAAGGTTTTCGAGCACTTCCGAAAAACCAAACAGCCCGATCATCACGACGATATAATTTAGCCCGCTGAGAAGGTTGGGTGAGCCAAAGTCAAACCGAGGGTAACCCATTGTCGGGTCCACGCCGACTGTGGCAAGCAGCAAGCCGATAAGCAGAGAAATCGCACCTTTCAGCGGAGAATCGCCCGAAGCAAAAACGCCTGCGGTCAACCCCAGGACAGCAATCCAGAAGTATTCAAACGAGGCAAATTGTTTGGTTACGGAAGCGATACCCGTGGCACTGGCGACGAGAATCAAAGTCCCGATTATTCCCCCGACGGAAGATCCGATGGCGCTGATTCCAAGCCCGTACATGGGGCCACGGCGCTGGCTGATTGCATACAGTTCTTCCGTATAAGCGGCACTGGCAGGTGTACCCGGAATTTTTGCGACAGCGGCCCCCACATCACCCGCATAAATCGCGACAGAAGAGATTGCGATAATTGCAGGCAGGGCAATCATCGGATCGAGGAAAAAAGCCAAAGGTATAAACAAGGCCACAGCGAGGGTCGCTGTGAGTCCGGGAATTGCGCCAAAAACAGCGCCATATAATCCGCCCAGCAACAGTGCGGCAATTCCTTCCCAGGAAAATAGCTGTGTCATATCGGTACCCCAAGTAATAAACCAAAAATCCAGTAGATCGCCAGGGTTGTACCCGCAGCGGTGAGTATTGCAGCCCGCCAGTTGGCTTTAAACAGAAAACCTGCCAGCAAAACGATTCCCGCAATACAGGGCATAAGGCCGGCAAATTCGTACAAAAGCGGTATGAGCGCTGTTCCGGCCAATAGTCCCATCAGGCGAAAGTGGTCGCCGGAGAATTCATAGACCGTGGCTTCCGCTTCTTTTGGGGTTGACCTGGTAAAAACGAGGGCAACGCCAGCGATCGCAATGGACAGCGCAATCATCCGCGGAAAAAGAGAAGGCCCGGGATGATTTTCATCTAAAACAGGAAAAGTACCTGCATACAGCCAGACAGCGGCAGCAATTACAACCAGCGAAAGACCTGAAATCCGGTTGGAAGTAAAAAGTTGCATAAGCGTTTATTGTCTTGCCAGTCCGGCAGATTGAATGAGCTCGCCATTGATTCTGTCCTGATCGGCGATAAAGGCACCAAAGGCTGCGGCAGACATAGACTGGATATTAAATCCTGCCTGATTCATCGCTTCCAGATAAGCGGGTTGTTGAGCCGCTACTGCGAGGGCAGAGTCCAGTTTTGCAACTATTTCAGTGGGAAGACCAGCAGGGGCGCCAATAGAAATCCATCCCCCAAGCGACCAGTCCACGCCCTGTTCTTTAAGAGTGGGTACATCCGGAAAATTGTCAAGTCTTTCGGGAGCCATGACGGCCAGCACTTTGACTTCACCGGCTTTACGCATACCCTCCACTTCGGCAACTGCCGCTGTTACGACATCTACCCCACCGGCTATCAGTTCCTGCAATGCAGGCGCAGCCCCCTGACTGGGCACCCAGGGGAGCGCGGTTTCGGGAAGTCCGGCAGCTTTGAGGAAGCCAATTCTGGCGAGGTCCCAGATTGCGCCTTTGGAGGTACCAGAAGCGCGAAACTTACCCGGATTGGCGCGAATATCGGCAAGGAGTTCGTCAAGTGTATTCCAGGGCGCATCCTTGCGGACGGTTACAGAGGCGGCGTTGTTCATGATCAGGGCCAGTGGGGTAAAATCCTGATAGGTGAGATCTGTCAATCCCTGCCAGTGGAGCATGGTCACTTCCATGGTGATTGCACCGATTGTGTAGCCATCAGGTTTCGCCTGAGAGATGGCCAGATGTCCGACAACGCCACCGCCACCGGTGCGGTTGACGACATTTACCGGTTGGCCGAGGACATCCTGCAAGACAGCGGCCATGGCACGGGAAGAGAGGTCTGTACCACCACCGGGATTCCAGGGAACGATAAGAGTAATCGGTCGGGCAGGGTAGCTTTCGGAGGAATTGCCAGCCGGTTTGCAGCCAGGTATACCCCAGACAACAAGCGTCAATAAGCTTGAGATAAAGAAAAGTTTCGTAGTAGTATTCATACAGTATTACTTCACTACCCATTGCCGGAGGTAGTCGCGGCTTTGGATAAGGGCAAGTTTGCGATTTTCGAGAGAACCTTCATACGCTTTGTCTTCCACCTCGATACATACGGGGCCATCATAGCCAATATCATTCAAAGCAGAGAAGTAGGCACCCCAGTTGATATCTCCAAGTCCCGGGAGTTTGGGAGAATGAAAGGAGAGAGGGGTAGCGAGGATTCCTACGTCGTCCAGTTTTTCGGGATAAACTTTAGCATCTTTAATATGGACGTGGAGGATTCTTTCGCGGAATTCGTAGATCGGGCGGAGGTAATTCATCTGCATCCAGAGCAGGTGAGAAGGATCATAATTGAGGCCGAAATTGGTAGAAGGAATGATCTCATACATCTGCCGCCAGATAGCCGGCGCGTAGGCGATATTTTGTCCGGCGGGCCACTCATTGTAGGTAAAGTACATCGGGCAGTTTTCGATGCCGATATTTACCCCATTGTCTTCGGCGTATTGAATAATAGGTGGCCAAACCTGACGGAATTTCTCCAGGTTTTCCTCCAGATTTTTTTCCTGATCACGGCCTACAAAAGTATTGACCTGATTGAGGCCCAGCATATTGGCAGCACGAATGACTTTAGCCAGATGCGAGAGAAAAAAGTGGCTTTTTTCATCATCGCGATCCATGGGGTTGGGGTAATAGCCCAGACCCGAAATTTTCACCCCTTTTGAATCTAGGTAAGCGTTAATTTCTTCTGCACGGGCTTCATCCAGAGATGACACATCAATATGTGTAACCCCGGCATAACGTCGGTCAGCTTTTCCTTCAGGCCAGCACATTACCTCCACATAGGCAAAACCATTTTCAGCGGCAAAATCAATAACTTCCTCAAAACTCAGGTCGGGGAGAATAGCACTGACAAATCCAAGTTTCATCATAACAAGTTGCGAATTGATGGTTGAAATATACAAAAAACTGCTTCATTACCTCAAGTTAAAGGTATTATCTTTGTAGTATGAAGCATTATCAAACGAGTATCATTGCTGCGGTTTTATTGCTTTGGAGCTTTCTGCCGGCAACGGCACAGATTGGCGAGGCAAAAATCGGCGTAAACGGGCTTACCTGCTCGTTGTGTGTCCGAAGCGTGGAAAAATCCATCCGGGAGCTTGGTTTTGTCGACTCAGTGAAGATGAACCTGAGCCAGACAGAAGGGATCATTTATTTCCGTCAATCAGAAAAAATTTCGCTGAATGCACTGGCGGAAAAAGTTGTGGATGCCGGTTTTTCGGTCAGATCCCTGGAAGTGGAAATAGATTTTTCACGGGTAAAACTGGTGGGCAATCATTGTTTTCAGATTGGAGATGATCTTTACATTTTTGCTGAGGGGAAAAAATCACCCGAAAAGGGTTTTTCCCGGGTAAAACTTATTGGCGAAAATTTTCTTACCAAAAAGGAATATAAAAGCCGTACGACCGTACATCCCAACGGCTGCAATCCAGAAGAGTTGAAGGTAGACAACACCTATTTTATCGTTTTATGAGAGCCTGCCTGTTTTTTCTGCTATTGACTATGTCAGTCCGGGCCTCCGGGCAGGAGTTGTTTATACGCAATGAGCCAGCAAGTAACCTGCCCAAAGGAGTAACAGCCGTGCGGGTATTCAGCGAGATGTATAAAGAAGGTGAATATCTCCGGAGTGTAAACGTATTACGGGCGATGTATGGGTTATCGCCATCGTGGACTGTATGGGTCCAGGTAAATGCTTCGGATCATCACGACAGGCAATTGCCGGAAGGATTTGTAGATGACGAAGGGGGAATTCCTCACACCCATGATATTAATACCGGAGGAAAACATCCGATGCTGTTTAATGGGTTTCATTTTTATACGAAATATCTCTTCCTAAAAAAAGATGGAAGGAACCAGCATTTCCGTATGGCCGCTTTTGCGGAAGGTTCCACTTCATTTGCTGCCCACGATGAAGCAGAGCCCAGTCTGCTGGATGATAATGCAGGCCTGGGGGCGGGGTTGATTATGACAGAGCTTTATCACCGGTTTGCAGCCTCGCTTACATTGGGCGGTGTAGCCGCAGCAGATTACGAAGAAAAGGAAACCGGACTGAGAATCCGTTACGGGCGCGCATTCAACTATAACCTTTCGCTTGGCTACTTGTTGCTTCCTTTCAAATACAAAGATTACAAGCAGACCAATGTCAGTCTTTATCTGGAATTTATGGGCAGATCAAGCGGACAAGGGCAAGTCTTTAGAAATGGGGAAACTGTATTTATTGGCTCAGACACACCGGCATTTCTCAAAAATCATTTTCTGGAAATCCACCCTGGTATTCAGTTTATTTTCAATTCTAATACAAGACTTGATCTGGGAATGGGATTCCCAATGGTCAATCGCTCTTTCCGGCACACCTACCCGCTTTATTTTGTGCAAATCCAGCATTACCTGTATAGAAACCAGCCATAGCAAATGATCACCAACCTTAAAAAGTTTTTGAATAACCCGGCATTTCTGAGTACCGGGCTTATTTTTGCCATCAACAGTATTTTATTTAGTTTCTGGGTAACCAGACTTCCCTATGTAAAGGACAAACTCCAGCTGTCAGAGGGCGAATTAGGTCTGATTCTGTTTTTTCTTCCTTTAGGCGCCATCGCTTCCATGAGTGTAATTAGCAGATTCATTAGAAAATGGGGCGCAGGTAAAGTGACGATTGTCAGCTCTGCTTTTTTCTGTATAGCGATGATTGTCCCGGTTACAGCGGAGTATGTATGGGTACTTGCAGCAGGGCTTTTCATTGGAGGAATGGCTTCGGGTGCCATGGACATTGCCATGAACGCCGTAGCAGCTTCGATGGAAAAACAATATACAACTGTGATCATGTCTACCTGCCATGGTTTTTTCAGTTTGGGAGGAATGGTAGGCGCATTTATTGGTAGCGCCATGATTGGATTTAAGGTGGATCCTTTTCTTCAGATGGCAATTTCAGCGATTGGACTTATTGCGGTTTTATGGTTGTACATTAAACCACAGGTATGGTTAAGCGGACAGGAAGAGGGGGACACGGGTCCGGCATTTACGCTTCCCACGAAACCCTTACTTGGCCTTGCGCTGGTAGGAGTGTGTATTATGTTGGGAGAAGGCGCTATTGCAGACTGGAGTGCTGTTTTTATAGAAGATCTGACTTACAAAGGTTCTTATGTGGCGGGATTAGGGTATGCCGGTTTTTCCATGAGCATGACGATCGGACGGTTTTGGGGAGATAGCATCATCGATCGGCTGGGTGCCCGTCTCATTGTGCAGATGGGAAGTATCCTTGCCATTGGGGGCGGTTTATTGGTGATTACGGGCATACCGGCAATAACTATAAGTGGATTTATCCTGATGGGGTTAGGGTATTCCTGTATTGTCCCTGTGTTGTTCAGTGCCTCTTCGCAGGTAAAAGGCGTAAGTCCTTCACAGGGGATTGCCGCAGTGGCTACTGCCGGTTTTTCAGGATTTTTGATTGGCCCGGTCCTGATAGGTTTTATCGCAGAATCATGGAGTTTGCGGGCTGGTTTTATTTTTTTGATTGTACTTGCGGTAGTCGCGCTGTTTTATTCACCGAGAGCCCTTTCGATGAAGTAGCGGGATAATCAAGTGTTTTCCACCAAAAAATACACATAGCGAAGAAAACCAATATCAAATCCAGCTTTAATGTACAACATCGCGGGGAATTGCTCTTTCATGATCCGTATGCCATCGGGTCCGGCTTTGATACTGTTCCAAACCATACCGGGCAGATCCTTGACCGATAATTCTTTCAGGCCTTTCAACCCATTTTCATAACTGAAGTCCCAGTTTTTACGGGTTTTATCGTTCATGTCGGTAATCTCCAGTATATTAAATCCCTGTTGGCGGAAGTAAGATTCATAACTGTCAGCCGTTTCAAGATTAGGGATAGCCCAGTATTTCATAAAGGGATGAAGAATCAGTTCCTCCTGGACAAAGTTAAGTCCGGGTTGTTTGCACCAGTCAACCATCAGGAGTTTGGCACCCGGTTTCATGACAGATTTTATTTTTTTGATTGCCAGCGCTTTATCAGGGAGATAGCAAGCAGCATCAAGAAAAACCACTGTGTCAAAGGTATCCCCCAACTCGTTGATACGCATGATATCAAACTCTTTAAAGGAGAGATTTTCTCTCTGTCGTTTACGTGCCTGTCGAAGTTGTGCCGGAGAGATATCAATTCCCAGCACACTCCCCTTGGTATGGTCAGCGATTATTTGGGTAAACCCTCCCCTGCCACATGCGAGTTCGAGGACATTCTCAGCCTGAGCGATGCCCGCATCGAGCAAATATTTTTGGTGTGTGTGCGCAAATGCCTCCTCAAAAGACTGTTCATCGTTTTCAAAAATCGCGAAATGAAAAAGGTCATTCCAGTAATCAGCGTAAAGCTCACCCGCAGCTTCAAAAATTTTGGGGATAACTTTTGCGTAGTTTTTCTTTATGTAAGCGAAGTTGTGGTGGTCCATAAGAAGAGGTTTAGGTGAAACACCCTACATGGTAATAATAGGTTTGGATATTGCGCAGAATAGTTGGAGGAGAGAGAGGAGGAGTAAACGACTGGAATTTTTCGAGTTACCCCCGTTAACGGGGGTAAATTTCGGTTTATTCTCTGGAAAATAAAAATTTCTAAGCACAAATTAACAAATTCCACCATCTAATGACATAAAAAAAAATTCTTTTATGGAAAATAAAGCGCTATATAATCTTGTCTATAAAACCAACTAAACCTTTAGTTTTATCACGCAACAACAAACTGTATGAATTACACCACATCATCTTCACAAAAATTCTGGGGACTTATTTGCCTTTTCTCCATGCTGACCATTTTTTCTGCCTGTAAAAACAATGGTGCTTACTCGGCCCGGCAAACCGATATGATGGAAATGTTGCCCGCACCTCCTCCAGTGATTGGGGCTGAACCCGTTCCGATCGAAGATGGAGAACAACCTGCGCCAGATTTTAACACAGAGGAATACAAACGTATCTATGAAAATCCGTTCCTCTCCGCAAAACAAAATCCTCTTTCGACCTTCTCCATTGACGTGGATGTAGCTTCCTACGCCAATATCAGGCGGTTCCTAAACGACAATCAAATGCCCTACCCTGATGCTGTCAGAATTGAAGAGATGATCAACTATTTCTCTTACGACTACCCCCAACCCACCGGGGACAACCCCTTTTCCATCAATACAGAAGTCGCTCAATGTCCATGGAATACCGAACACACCCTCGTGCACATCGGTCTTCAGGGCAAATCCCTGCCTGCTGACAACCTTCCGCCCAGCAACCTGGTATTTCTCTTTGACGTTTCGGGCTCAATGGATGAACCCAACAAACTCCCGCTGCTAAAATCTGCCTTTCGACTACTGGTAAATGAACTGGGAGAAAAAGACCGGGTCGCCATCGTCGTCTATGCCGGTGCCGCCGGCACGGTATTGCCCTCTACCTCCGCTGCAAATAAAGAAGCTATTCTTGAAACGCTTTCCAGTCTTAGCGCAGGCGGCTCTACCGCTGGTGGTGAAGGCATTGTCGCTGCTTATAAAATTGCTCAGGAGAACTTTATCAAAGGGGGAAACAACCGGGTCATTCTTGCTACTGACGGAGACTTTAATGTAGGCCCTTCAAGCGAAGGTGAACTCATCCGTATGATCGAAGAGAAAAGGGAAAACGGGGTCTTTCTCTCTGTACTGGGTTTCGGTTCCGGCAATTACAAAGACAGTAAAATGGAACAGCTGGCTGACAAAGGCAATGGAAACTATGCCTATATCGATAATATCCTCGAAGCAAAAAAGGTGCTTGTAACCGAAATGGGCGGAACCCTCTACACCATAGCGAAAGATGTGAAAATACAAATAGAATTTAACCCCGCCCTGGTCAAAGGCTACCGCCTGATCGGTTATGAAAATCGGGTAATGGCAAATGAAGATTTTAACGATGACAAAAAAGACGCGGGAGAACTCGGATCAGGCCACACGGTAACTGCACTCTATGAAGTAGTGCCCATGAGCGCTTCTACTGAGATTCCTACGACTGATAAACTGAAATACCAGATGGCCGTTCCTATTGAAGCGACTTCCAACGAATTGATGAATGTGAAATTTCGCTATAAAGCGCCCGATGGCGAACAAAGCAAACTCATCGAAGGCCCAATCCAAAATAAAACCCAAACACTTGCCGCCTCCAGTGATAACTTCAGGTTCTCTGCCGCAGTCGCTGCATTTGGTATGCTCCTCCGAAAATCAGAATATAAAGGAAATGCCTCCTACGACATGGTTAATGAACTCGCAACCAATGCCAAAGGGGATGATAAAGGTGGCTATCGTGCTGAATTTCTCCAACTGGTTGAAACTGCCCGGCTACTCGATAAAAACAATACGCCAGAAGCAAAAAGAGAATAAGGATTTAAAAGGTATACGCGGCTGGGCAAATCAGTCCAGTCGCTGATACCTGATCTGTACTGTCACATCCAGATCCTCCTGAGGTTTATCTTCTGGTATTGGATCAAATTTCCACTGGCGAATGGCAGAATAGGTGATGATTCCCAAACGGGGTCTTACCGCCTGGTGTGAATATGCTCCATAAAACTTTCCAATGAAGTTTACCGATCCATTGGGGGCAAGATTTACAACAGCAGTAACAACCCCTTCCTCTTCCCCTTCCTCATATTGTGGAGAAATCAGGTGTACCGGAAATCGTTCGCCTAACCCTTCTATCCTGCAAAGTCCGTCCACAGAATATAATACTCCCGACAGGGAATTATTAAACTGAATAATCACACGAACATCATTATCGGTCTGTGCACCTGAAGCAGGAAGTGGAGAGAACTGCCACTGAATAACTGCCGCCTTGGCTGCTTCTACCATTTTTTCATTTGCGGTAGTGAGTGCAAATGTTTCCTGATTCACTTCAGAGACTTTTCCATTGGGCTTTATTTTGAATATAAGCCCAACTATTCCTGTCTCCGGTCCATCATACGCAGGCTGGGGAAGGTTTACAGGTTTTCTGTTTAAAAACCCCTTTCCCTCCAGTCCGCTGAATGAGTACATAGTCTCAGGATCCATAATTTCAAGCACATTGGGAGCAGCCGTTCTGGTTTGTGCTTCTGCCTTGGGGTGGAGAAGCCCGAAACTAAAAAGAGTGAGTAGCAAGGTACCTTGTCCAATCAGCCGGGGTATCATCTGATTTCCTTTATCATTAATTTGGGATTTTTTAGGGAATGGTACAAATATATCGCAGGGAAATCAATCCCTTTCATCTTATCCCGCGAATCAGCAATATAGCCGCTCGATCGTATCAGATTAGTTTGTAGATTTACTTTTTACCTGTATATTCTATGCACAAACACTCGTTGATCTCGCTGTCAGGACTGGTTTTTCTGATCTTTTTTTCACTGATAAGCTTTGGGCAAATACCCCAAAATCTCTCCCTCTCCGGACATCTCTCATACCCCAAACCCCTCAATGACATCTGGGGTTATACCGACAGTTCCGGACACGAATACGCACTGGTTGGAACTTTTGACGGTTTGTCCATTGTCGATCTCGCCAACCCATCTGACCCTCAGGAAATTCACTTCGTACCTGGGGAAAACTCTATCTGGAGGGATATGAAAACTTTTCAACACTATGTTTATGTTTCCAATGAAACCGGCAGGGGTACGCTCATTGTCGACCTTTCCGGCCTTCCTCAAACTATTTCATGGAAAGATACTGTTTTGCAAGGGGTTAACACCATTCACAACCTGTGGATTGCGGATGGATTTTTATACGAATCAGGTTTTAACTCTACTGGTGGCTTCCGCATATTTGATCTTAACCCCGACCCGTGGAATCCTGTCTATGTCGGACAATATAATCCTCGTTATGTTCACGATGTCTATGTTCGCGGCAATCTCGCCTATTCGGCTGAAATTTATGATGGGTTACTTTCAATCGTTGATGTTTCTGTAAAAAATGCTCCGCAGGAAATCTCCAATACAGACTGGATCAATTCTTTTACTCATAACACATGGCTCAATGACTCCGGTACGGTTTGTTTTACTACCGATGAACTCAATAATGCGTATATCTACGCTTGGGACGTTTCTGATCCTACTGACGTAAGACAACTGGATCGTATCCGATCCTCCCTCAGCAAAGGAAAAGCAGCACCTCATAATGTGCATGTTCTCAATGACTATCTCATTACCTCTTATTATGCCGACGGCATACACCTTGTCGATGCTTCCCGCCCCAACAATCTTGTAGAAATTGGCTACTTCGATACCTCTCCCCGTACTGGACCCGGATTGGTGGGCTGCTGGGGTGCCTATCCTTTTCTACCCTCAGGACTTATTCTCGCAACCGATATGGAATATGGCCTGTATGTCCTTCAACCCCAATATATCAGGGCTTCACATCTTGAAGGGCTGATTACCGAAGCGACCACAGGAATCCCTTTGCCAGGGGTAGAGATCGAAATTGTTGGCCCGGGAATACTCGATTATTCCACGACCTCCGGCAACTATGCAATGGGCTCCACAGAATCAGGTGCATTTTCTGTTATCTACGCGAAACCCGGCTATGCCAGAGAAATCAGAACGGTGATCCTTACAAATGGTCAACTCACAGTTCAAAATGTACAGATGACACCGGCTGCTCCGGTTACTCTTTCTATTACCATTTTGGAGGAAGGGACAAATTCTCCTTTGGCAGATGCAGATATTGAAATCACCTCACCCTCAGACACATTTATATATAAGACAGATAACAACGGACAAGTCCAAATCGCCAACTTTACCAGCGGCGGTTATAAAATCATTGCCGGAAAATGGGGATACCAATCTGCAGACCTGAGAGCAGACATAAACCCGGGATCTCCGTCGTTGACATTCTATCTTGCTCGTGGTTACTATGATGATTTCACTTTCGATTTTCACTGGTCGGCTTTCGCCACTGCTCAAAAAGGCAACTGGGTAAGAGATATTCCCAAGGCTACTTTTAACCTGGGACATATCTACAACCCTGACGACGATTCGCCCCATGACCTTGGCAGAAAAGCTTATATTACAGGTAACCAGGGTGGAAATGCATTAAATGACGATGTGCAGAATGGGACGACAATTTTGCTTTCTCCTAATATGGACTTTTCCTCCTATATCGATCCGGTCATAAAATTTGACTGGTGGATGGCCAATCACGATATATCCGGCCTACCTGGTAATGATACCCTGATCGCAGAACTGATCCTGGGTGGTTCGCTGTATGAAGTTGCCAGGTTTTCGGGCTACCGGTCTTACTGGGATACCGCTTCCATACGTATTCGTGACTATGGACCGCTGGGCCCAACAAACTTTATCCGCTTCAAAATCGCTGAAACATCTCCCGAACACATCACCGAAGCGGGAATAGATTTTTTCAGGGTAATGGAAACCGCAACCACAGGCCTTACTGATGAATACAAACCGGTACATCTGAAGTTATATCCTGTGCCGGTGTCTGACTGGCTTTCTATTACCTGTGATTTGCCTTCATCAGAATCCAGGGATCTTCACTTTTCCATTTGGAATGTGCAGGGGAAAAAACTGGCCGATTTCCCGCTTTATCCTCACCAAAACCACTGGGCGGTTCCCTTTGATTTGCCTTCCGGAATATACCTCGGCACACTGGAGTCAGAGGGAAGAAGAATGGCAGCGCAAAAAATAGTGAAATATTAATTCCTTTATTTTATACTCACTGCAACTCCCTTACTAAATAGCTCAGCGCAGAATATTCATTACTTCCCATGTCTTCAAGAGACGCTTCCATCGCTGTAATAGCCAGAGGTGAAAGATAACGTGCCAGCGGAATAATGGGCGTAACTGCCTTTCCGCCCTGTATGACGGGCACTTTTTGGAGGTCAATGGAATAAAAGTCATCCGCCTGATTTTTCAAATCCCACAGATTATGATCGTTGATGGCTGAACGAAGATTACCCAGCGTAATTACCGGTGCGAGCAACTGATTGCTGGGAACCGGAGGCGCATCAGACAATACCTGGTCAACGGTTCCGTTTCTGACCAGAACGGAAATCAATTTTATCCTCCGGAATGTGGTATCCCTATCGCGTATGGCTGAAAGTTCTTTCAAAATGTATGATGCCGTACGCGCTCCGTAATTGTCAAAATACCCGGCATCCACAAAGCTGCCTACGTCTTTAATCTGCCCTGCTGGATTGACATAGGGAAAACTGGCGTTCAGAAGGTTTGCACTTATGAGTGGGAGGGTCTGCTCCGGATGTTGTTTGTAAACAGATTCGAGCAGGTCTATGCCCCGGTAGCCGGATTCATTTATCTTTACAGGCGAGACAATCGCATGCTCCCCGCCCTGCACCCGGGTCATATTATAAAACAGCAGCGGCCCCACATCATCATTCAACTGCATATTCCCCTTTCCTCCATACCAGAATCCCAGATATGGTTTGCAAAACGCATTGGTCTTTCCGTTTTCCAGGAGGCTTCCCAGTTTATTTCTCCATTCATACTCAAGTTGCCTGCCCCGGTCAACACCAAAGGAAAGTCCAAAAATATCCTTTATCAGATCAGCACCCATCAATAAAGTCAGAGAGGAGGATAAATAATTTTCCCGAAACATTTCCGACGATACGGCCGGCATTCTCTCTGGTGAGACATCGCCCTGCTTCATCGCAAAAAACGTACTGTTACCTGTGCTCCCGCCAGATGCGCCGGTAAGTGCAAATAAATGGTTTTGATAATAACCAGGAATAGCTTGTTCCAGATAACTATGAACGCGGGTAGTCCAGAAAGCCGCCCGTGATCCACCGCCTTCTGCTGACACAATTACAATCGGAAAGGAGTCATTCGGGTGAGAATTCAGATAGCTGTGGATTACCTCTCTCCGCTGGTTTTCCCACTGGCGAAAATAGTCTTCCATCGTGAGCCGCTTCCCCGGATTGTAAGATTTATAGATATAATTGATTTCGTGATGGCGAAAGCTATTGGTGATACCTGCACAGACAAAAATAGCTGTCAACAGAAAAAGAACTGTCGAAATCCGCTTGCGCATTCCCCAAATACGGGTGAGATACAATACCGTAAGGTAAAATACAAAAGCGAGATTGGCACAAACCAGCGGGTTCATGCGCTGCGACAGTCCGGGAAATACATTGATCAGGACAAAAACCGCTGATAAAAGTAAAGCCAGAGCAGCCAACGGATAACTAACATTTTTGTGATGCTGGAAAAAAGGCATCCATCGCCGGCAAACGGTAAATACCAGGAAAGAAAAACTTATTATAGCAGAGGCTAACAGTAAAAATTTCAGGTCATTAAAATCGCCCTGCTTGGTAAGCATCAATCTGGCCAGGACCAATCCTACAAACCCAAAATAAAACACTACTCTGCTACCCACATTCTCCCGGAGCCAGAAATTTAACTGATAGAATATCGGTTGGGATCCATTTTCAAGCAGCAGAATCAGGAGTATTGCGCCTCCCAATACAGCCAGTACGCCATAAGCTGAAATACTCCAGGGAAAACCCGCGGGATCTATTTCATTTCCTACATTCAGTATCCCCAGTGTTACCAGAAAAAGTAATGAAGCGGACAGTACTCTTGGCATCATTTCCCGGAAATGCCGGGAATAGGTATCGGTATAACTGGCAACATAACCATGGCTATACCCCGGATCAGTGGCAAAAATTTCTTTCCAGGTATTAAGTTTGGAGAATTGCGACTGGTTTTCTTCATAAAAATAGCGGGGCAAATACCAGCTGATTCCTGCCAGCGTAATCAGACTTATAAAAAAGAGTACAATCTGGAAATGGTTTTCCTGGTTGATCGTCAGCAACAAATCCTTAGCCTGGGGAAATGTCCAGTAAAAAAGATAGATAAAAATCAGCAGGACAATTGTAAATACATTGGTCATTGCGACCTCTCCCAGCAATTTCAGCCGGTCGGAAAGTTGAATCAGAAAGGTTTCTGCTCGTTCTCCGATTTTTTGAACATAGTTGAGGACTGATGGTTTCGACGTATTTTCGATGACTTCCATGAGGTTGGGTTGTTAATTATTTTACACCCCAAATAGCCCATTAAGTCAACCTTTTGTAATACCTGATTTTGCATCATGATTCTACAGGTTTCCCGGTAGAACCATTTCATACAGAAAGAAACATCCCTGCAAAAACTGCCGACGAAACTGTACATCCAAAATTGACGAGATCATTGGTCAGATGGCCCGCCCGCTGTAAAGTGCCACCTAACAAGGTATCCACAATATTCCCGGCAATTCCCGCCAGAAAAATTACAACCACCGCCGCATCCCATGAATGGGTAAAACCAAATAACCCCGCAATCACACCGCTACCCGCTATTCCAAAAAGACTTCCCTCCAGACTTACCACACCATCATTGCCCCGCTGCCCTGGTTTCATGCCAATAAGGTCAATAAATCGCCGACCATACACATTACCCAGCTCAGACGAAAGGGTGTCAGAAGTAGCAGCCGCCAGGCTCGCAGCCGTCATCACCACAAATACTGTGGCGTATTCCGGCAAGAGCCAGGCCATTAACCCACACAGACCCGCTACGCCTCCATTGGATATCGCGTGCCGTACCGATCGTTTTCCGCCGCTCTCCTGTGCAAGACCCATCTTCTGCTTTTCAGCTTTCCGCCAGTGGGACGCCAATGAACCCAGTACAAAAAATACCAGCAGCAGACCCAACAGAAAAAAACCGCCTCCCATAAAAATGCCCATAGCAATCACACCTCCAACCAGGCTCCCCGGCAGATCAATTTTCCCTGATAAATAACTCAGGATCACAAACACACCGATTGCCAGTGCGCCGCCGGTCATTCTACCCAGTCGGCAATAAACAGGTTGGTTTCTCTAGTGCCTCCATTATTGCGGTTACCCGCAAATACCAGTTTTTTACCGTCGTAGGAAAACATCGGGAAGGAGGCAAATTCAGCTTCATAAGTCACCTGCTCCAGTTCCGAACCATCAGGGTTGATCATGTACAGATTAAAACTGCGACCAGTCTCTGAAGCGTGGTTGGAAGAGAATATGATTTTCTTGCCGGAAGGGTGAAAAAACGGCGCCCAGTTGGCTTTGCCAAGGTGGGTGATCTGAGTAAGATCAGAACCGTCTGTATTGCAGGTAAATAACTCCATATTCGTAGGCGCCACAAAACCCTGAGAGAGCAGCTCTTTATATTCCTGCTTTTCCGCCTCCGTCTCAAACCTTGAAGCGCGGAAAATCAACTTTTTACCATCAGGCGAAAAAAAAGCACCTCCGTCATACCCAATTTCATGTGTCACCTGATGCAAATTGCTGCCATCTATGTTCATGATATACAGATCAAGGTCTCCGTTTCGGGTAGAGGTAAAGACAATCTGCGTACCATCTGGCGATACTGTGGCCTCCGCATCATAAGCGTCATTCTCTGTCAGCCGCTTCATATTGCTGCCATCTCGATCTGATATATACAACTCATATCCATTATAAATAGGCCACACATATTTTTTGACTTTTGTACGATCAACTTCCGGCGGACAGTCAGGCGAAGCATCATGGGTAGAAGCAAAAATAATCTGCTGGTCACCAGGCATAAAAAACGAACACGTCGTGCGACCTTCTCCATTGCTTACCCGGGTTAAAGTAAATGGCTCCTCCGCAGATATGGGTAATTTCCCTGTATATATCTGGTCGCAGGGAATACCTTCTGCGGGATTTGTGCGCTGAAGCGTAAGCGATTTACTGTCAAAACTGAAATAAGCCTCCGCATTATCCCCCCCAAACGTGAGCTGGCGCATATTTTTCAAATGTCTCTCCCCGGGAAGCACAAGCGAATCCTCCATTGCCACAGATTCGCCTTCCGTTGACTCCTGTGCCTTTTTCTCACTGCATGCAACAGCAAAAAGAGACAGGATAATTATATAAATGATGTTTTTCATAAAGATTTCTATTTGCCCCAAAAATACAGATAACTACAACTGCCTGCAATCCTTTCGATAAATCATTCTCTATTTTGGCCAGTTATAAATCTTTCTCTTAGCAGGCATCCTTTTACAGCAGGGCGGCGTTTATAATAGAAAGAAATAACCAAACTACTTCACTTTATTTTTAATCTTTCTGGTTCTGCGGGAAGATCCCTTTTAAAGGATCTTCCCGCTTCCTATTTATATGCTGTGGATTATTTTTTCCAAAAATTTAAAATAAAATAGCGATATTTCAGAACTAGTTGAATTCGACGCCTTAATACCGGATCATGGACGAAATCAATCTCTATCATCAATACTTGGTGGATATTGAACTCCCGGAGACGCTTACGCCGGAGTTCATGTCACTCATTCCCGAACAGCGCGCACAGGTGAATGAACTGATGAATGAGGGAACTATATTAAGCTATACGCTGGCACTTGACCGCTCGCGTCTTTGGGTGATTATCGTCGCCCGCTCAGAAGAGGAAGTGGATGAAGTCCTTGACAGTATGCCGATTATGGAGTTTTCATTTGCCACCATTCACGAATTGATGTTTCACGAAACCAACGCACGGGAATTACCCCGCATTTCGTTGAACTAACACCATCTCCGCCCTATTTGCCCAACAAATTCTGCACTTCCTGTGCCGAAGGTATATTGTTGTAATGCCATTTTTTCACAATTACGCCGTCATTCATCAAGACATAACCGGGATGTGAGCGAACAATCGTCTTTAACACTGTTTCATCCATAAATACAAACGGATACGAAAGCGCGTACAGGGGAATCAACTTCTCCATATCTGAGTACCCGGTTGCAGTCGCTCCAACGACAGATATCCCCGATCCTTTCAGTGCTTCCGAAAGCCCGGCACTGGCCCTCATCGCTGATTCTTCTGCATGATTAATATTTTGTGTAACAATCAGAAGCGTAGGCCCTGAGAAGATATTGGTAGGCGTAATTTCATATGCTTTACCGGTTTTGATCCGCACCGAATCCGTTTCCGGCAATAAGCGATATACATCTATTAATAGCATTTCCTCATCCGCAAAACTCCAGTCCTTACACTTGGGGTAGCCGTCGGCAGTCATTTGGGTTGTACAGACTTTAAGGTCAACCCCGATTTTGTATGCACGATAGTCTACGATCGGAAGGTTTTCATGGCAATACCAGGAATAAACCCCTGAAACCAAAAAAGTAACCCCTGTCAAAATAGCTGCAATCCGACTGGATGGTATTGCCGTAATAGTTTTTCGTACCAAAAATACAGGAATCAGCATGACCATCAGAATAACATCTTTGGTAAAAGACTCCCAGGGCTCGATCTTCAGCGCATCTCCAAAGCAACCGCAGTCTGTCACCGCTCCTGTAAGGTGTGAATAAGCCGTGAGTGCTGTGAAAAATATCATCATCAACAAGGTAAGCCATGCTGTCAGATTCATACGGTAGCCGGTGAGAATCGCCACAGCAAGTACCAACTCAAATACACTGATAAACCAGGCCATTGGCTCGGCAAAAGGAACAAAAAATCCAAAAAATCCTTTAAAGACCGGAAAGTGAGAACCAAAAACCAAAAAATACTCCTCCAGCTTATAGGCAAATCCTATATAGTCATTGGCTTTGACAAAGCCTGAATACAGGAAAAGTAGTCCGATATAAATCCGTATCAGCCAGATAAAAATAAAAGAAACGGGAAGCGATTCCCAACTCAACGACTGCCCCACACCGAGTTTGTTTTGTGCTTTGCCCGCCAGCCAAACAGAAAAAAATATGAGTAATCCCCCCACCAGGGCCCAAAGAAAATTGAGGGTAAGCCCGCCGGGAAAAGGATCGCCACTGTTGACATAAGCTTCAATGGCTTTGGGTGATCCAATCACACCGGTAACACCCAGATATAAAAACAACAGTCCCATAGCCATTCCCAGTCCATACAGTAGCTTTTGTTTCATCGGAAACAACCGGAAATACTCCATATATAATACTACTGCTGAGGCAAGCCCTAAGCCCAGTCCAAATAATCCGATAATCTGATATGTACTCATAACCAAATTTATTGCTTCTTTTCAGAGTTTACCCTCTGCTTCCCACATTTTTATTAAAGAAAATACCGCATAAACCAGCATATCCACATAGTTGGCGGCAGGCCCTTCTGATACGAGCAGCTTTCCTTCCTGATCTTCCATCTGCTTGAGTCTGAAAATCTTCATCAAAATCAAGTCGGTGATGGATGAAACCCGCATTTTCCGCCAGGCCTCACCGTAGTCGTGATTTTTATTGGACATGATGCGAAAGGCAAATTCCGCTTTCTGGTCATACAGGCTGCTCAGCTGCACTACGTCGTCAGGAATCTCCATATCGGGAGTTTCTTTTTTCCCCAGCAAAATCAGCGCGATAATGCAATAGTTGACGATGGCGATAAACTCACCCTCCATACTTTCGCCTACCTTATTGATATTGGTTTCCTGCAGAGAACGGATCCGTTCGGCTTTAATATAGATCTGGTCTGTTACGGAAGGCATCCGGAGAATAGACCATGACGGCCCATAGTCCATTGTTTTTTTGACAAACAACTCTCTGCAGATAGCAATCACAGACCAAAATTGACCGGCGGTTTTTTCCACGATGCGTTTTCGTTTATTCCTAAGTAAGGACATTGTCCCTAAACCGTGCACAATATTGCAAAATTCTTACTTCATTTGCTGAACCTTCAACCAAAAAACTAATCACTTAGTTGACAATAAGTCCAAATATACCAACACAACGGCCACGTTCGCTCAATTGCCGGGGAAAATTATTATCCCTGGATACCCCCCGCATTATGGGTATTCTCAATCTTACGCCGGATAGTTTTTCAGACGGAGGGCGATTTACCAAACCAGATGCAGCACTGGCACAGGTAGAACGGATGTTGCAGGAGGGCGCTTCGATTATTGATATCGGAGGGTATTCGACCCGGCCATTTGCAGAAGATATCAGCCCGGAAGAGGAATTAAAGCGGGTGGAAACGATAACAGGAATGATTATCGACCGTTTTCCGGAAGCGATTATATCCATCGACAGCTTTCGGGTGAAAGTAGCAAAAGCGATGATTGAACAGGGCGCACATATCGTCAATGATGTTTTTGCGGGTAGAGATTCCGAAGAAATGATGAGAATGGTAGCTGGATACGGCAATGTGCCGTATATTATGATGCATATGAAGGGAACCCCGCAAAATATGCAGAAAGCCCCGCAGTATGAATCAGTAGTAGCTGAGGTTTTGACATTTTTTACAGAAAGACTGAGCATGGCCCGAAGACTGGGAATCGTCGATGTGGTATTGGATCCGGGATTTGGATTTGGGAAAACCCTCCATCACAACTATCAGTTGCTTGAAGGGCTAAACGATCTGACAAGTCTGGACACGCCCTTGCTGGCAGGTATTTCCAGAAAATCCATGATCTACAAGTTCTTTCATACAGATCCTGGGGATGTATTGGAAATCACAACCGCCCTTCACCTGAAAGTACTAGAAAAAGGGGCCGGCATTTTGCGGGTACACGATGTAAAAGCCGCAGCCCGGATTATTCAGCTATTTGGTTACTTAAAAGAGCATGGAATTATTTAAGATTGGGTTTATCACCGTACGGCTCGTGGATATAATAGATATTTCCATCGTAGCCTTTCTCCTATACAAATTATATGAAAATCTCAGAGGCAGCCTTGCGGTAAGGGTCACCAGTCTGATTATTTCAGTTTTTTTAATTTGGAAGCTGGTTGATCTGTTAAATTTTCGGCTTTTGGGTACAATTCTCGACGAGTTTCTGGGCCTGGGAGCCATTGCGATTGTCATCATCTTTGCACCGGAAATCAGAAGGTTTCTGTCTGTGATCAGTAAAAATACTTTGATAGACCGGATCATGCGACAAGTAACGTCCCGGACAGAGTCAGACAGTACATATCGGGAAGTTGTAGAAGCGCTAAAAAGCCTCCGTGCATCAGGCAATGGGGCATTAATCATTCTGGTAGGAAGCAATCCTTTGTCTGAAATACAGGAAACCGGCGACAGACTGGATGCCAATATCACTGCCCGGCTGATCTATTCCATATTTCAGAAAGAAAGTCCGCTGCATGATGGCGCCATGATATTGCAAAACAACCGAATCTCTGCTGTAAGGTGTATTTTGCCTATCAGCAAAAATCCAAAGATCGATCCTGAGCTGGGATTGAGGCATCGTTCGGCATTGGGCGTTACGGAAATCAGCGATTCACTCGCGATTGTCGTCTCAGAAGAAAGAAGGGAATTGTCCATCGCGCTGGAAGGTGAGCTGGCACGAAATATTGACTACCAGGAGATAGAATCCGCTATCAGTAAACACTTCCAGCAGATGGCCACAAGGTAGTAAGAAAGAGAAGTTTTTTGAGATAGAAAATTTCCTAAAATAAGAGTACTTCGCAATAGATCAGTAACGAAGGTCAATGAGGGATAGAATCATGAGCCAGATGGGAGAAATGAAAAACTTTCTTCATTGATTGGCAGTGTACAATTCCCGAAGAAAAAAAACGTTGCATGAATAAGCTTGGACAAATTCAAGACGATATTTGATATACTGAAATTAATCACTAGTTTTGTCGCCTCGTATATAGAATGTCAGGCGACGTGGCCGAGAGGATAGGCAGAGGTCTGCAAAACCTTGTACAGCGGTTCGAATCCGCTCGTCGCCTCAACTTTCTTTTTTTTGCAAACAACTCTCCTCCAAATGGTTTTTTTGATCCGATTATTTACCGAAAGGTAAAAACTTATCCCCCGGAAGAATAACTGTTCCGGTTACGATTAAAGCCATTGGGTACAAGATTTGAGCAATTCCCATAACCCTTCTTGATAGTCCTGTCTAAATAGCCTTATTTAAGGTCGTAATTCAGTGTGTGTCTCGATTGTGCTGTAGAATGTTGAGGGGAAATTGAATACAAATACGAGCGACTTTTTGACATTTTCTTACGACCCGCATGCCTTTGTCCAGGTGACTAATTTCAGGATTTGCTAACATGTCCGAATATTGATTATCAATATTTTATAAGTTTACAAATCTCTTCGAGCGGCCTCTGGCAATTTGACCGGTCACGAATTCGTTCTAAACTATGGATTTAATGTGAGTTCCTATATTTCACACGTTCTCAATTTGTTTTATTTCACAATCAGAAAAGTAAATTAACCGGAAGGAAGTATATGAAAAATTTAAGACATCTCCTTTTGTTGATGTTCCTTAGCTCTACTATTTTTGGGTACGCCCAGGACGAAGACAAGTACAAGAATATCAGAAAGCAAGACTACGATCAAAAAGATCAGTACGAAGATGGTGACTATCTTTTCCCACCTCAACCCAAAAACAACTGGTCGGTGGGTGTGAAAGGTGGTGCCGCCTTCATCTCTGGTGATGTTAAGGCTCAACCAGGCGCTGGTTTTGCACTTGACGTTCGCAAAGCACTGGGGCACGTGTTTTCTCTTCGCCTTGAAGCCAGTGCTGGTCAGCCTACAGGTCTCAATTATCAGCCTACTCAGGGTTATAAAGGACACAATGGCAACCCATGGAATACCACTTACTTCAATGGAGGTGTAAGCGCCATCGATGGTAGTAATATCGCACCTTATGTTTATTACAACTATCGGATGCGTTATGGAGACCTTACTCTTCAGGGTCTTGTAAACCTCAACAATATCAACTTCTACAAAGAACAAAGCCAGTGGAATATTTATGCCGCTGCAGGTATTGGTGGAATGGCCTACAATACAAAAGTTGATGCAGGTAGCGGTCCTGGTGTGGATCCTTACGATTTCTCTTCTGTAACGGCTATCCCCATGACCGGCAACAATGGTCTCTTTAAAATTGACGGACGCCGTCAGCGCCTGGACCAGCTCAGAAGCATTGTAGATTTTGACTATGAAACTCCGGCAGAAGGTCATAGAGACGAAACGGGTCTTTCCTTAAAAGGAGACAACTATGTGGTCAACCCTGTAGTAACCGGCGCGCTCGGTCTTCGTTACCGCCTGGGCAGAAGAGTAGAACTGGAACTTGAACACCGCATTGCGTGGACCAATGATGACCTCCTTGATGGTCAGCGCTGGCAGGAAGCTGGTGGTGGTTTAGGCACAGTCTCTCCGCTTACCCGCGATTTTGACCTCTACAGCCATACAACGCTGGGTATTCACTTCCGCATAGGCCCCGGTGAAGAAGCCCTCTGGTGGAGCAACCCGCTCACAGAAGTGTATAGCAGCGCACAGGAAGCCCGTGAAATCGTCAAAAAACTGACTGATGACAGCGACAACGACGGTATTCCGGATCTCTATGACAAAGAACCTGATACCCCCGAAGGTAGCCCCGTCGATGGTCAGGGTCGTACACTTGACAGCGACAACGATGGCTATCCTGACAGTGAAGATGATGAGCCCTTCACACCTAAAGGTTGCCAGGTTGACCGCAATGGCGTAGCACTTGATGCCGACAATGACGGTGTACCCGATTGTTTCGACAAAGAGCCCAACTCACCTCCCGGAATGTACTATGATGCAAAAGGTGTAGCTATCCAGATTCCTAGTTCTGCTACAGGTGGTGCTTCTGCAAGTGCAAACTCTCCTTGTCTGCTGCCAATCATTCACTTCGAACTCGATAAAGACAATGTTAAGCCTGAATTCTACCCTGAACTGTACTATATCGCTCAGGTTATGAAGGCCAACACTTCACTCAAAGTCCGTGCTACCGGTTATACCGATGTCCGTAACACCGATACTTACAACAAAGATCTTTCCATGCGCCGTGTGAGAAACACCGTTGACTTCCTCGTAAGTACTTATGGAATTGATCCTAACCGTTTTGTAACTGACTATCAGGGTGAATCCAATACAGTTATTAAAAATCTTCCTGACAATTATTCTGATAAGCGTCTGGAGCCTCTCCACTACGTAAACAGGAGAGTTGAATTCGAATGTATTCAGGAATAGTCCTTCCGGTATTTCTTGAAAATTTCGATCAGGCGGTCTTTGTAAAAGGGCCGCCTGATTTGTATTTTGCCCCCAGATGAAGACCCTGTTTCTGATTAACCCAGGCTCCGGACGCAAACGCGACTCAGGAAAAACCATTAAAATTATACGCGATGTCTATCAACAGGCAGATGCTCCCTTTGAAATTCAACTGATAGACTTCCCCAACCTCGACCAGACCCTCGATAAGGCCATAAATAATGGCGTGGATAATGTTTTTGCCGTCGGCGGTGATGGTACGGTAAATGCCGTCGGTGCAAAGCTGATTCACAAACCCATCAATTTTGGCGTCATCCCCAAAGGCTCCGGCAATGGATATGCCCGCAACCTCGGTTTCTCAATCAATACCCGGCTGGCCATCGAACAATCGCTCGACGCATCACCGATTTTGGTCGATACCGGCCTCTTCAATCATCGCCCTTTTCTAAATGTCGCCGGAGTAGGACTCGAAGCCGAAGTCGCTAAACATTTTTCTCTGGGCAAAAACAGGGGCTTTATGCCCTACGCCAAAAGCTCTGCTGACAGGCTGTTTGGTTACAAACCAGAAGATTACTCGGTTTCTATTGACGGAAATCCGTTTATCTTTAATGAAATCATGGGCATCGCTATCGCAAATGGAACTCAATGGGGGTATGATGCGAAAATCTCCCCTGACTCCAGTATTACCGACGGTATGCTTGACCTGATCATCATTCACAAATTCCCGCTCCTGATGGCCGGACTCATTGTGGGAAAATTATTTAGCGGCCAGTTTCAGGATTCGAAATATGTCGAAGTGTACAAAGCACGCAGCATTGATATCGTAAGGCGCGAAGCCGGACCAGCCCAGATTGATGGTGAACCTGTCGAAGCTGGCTCCGAAATATCTGTAAAAATTGTAGATAAAAGTTTACACGTACTGTTACCCAATACGCTTACCGACAAAAAGATAGATTCATTGTGAAATTTTTCCTTCAACGGCTTTTCCAGGGAATCCTGGTCATATGGGGAATCGTAACTCTCCTGTTCCTGATTTTTTATACACTGGGTGATCCGGCAGAATACCTTGTAGGTGACCAGGCCGACGAAGCTACAAAAACTGCCATCCGGGAAAAATACGGATTAGACCGACCGCTGCCCGTTCAATATATTCTTTACCTCAACGATCTCTCGCCTTTGGGTATCAATGAAAACGGACATTGGGCAATCAAATTTCCCAACCCTGGCCGCTCATACCAGACCAATGCCCCGGTAAGTGGTATGATCGCCTCAAGAATGGAAGGAACGCTTATTCTCGCGGGAGTATCTATTATCTTTGCCTCTGTTGCCGGAATATTTTTGGGGATCATTTCCGCACTGAAATACAATACCTGGTGGGACAGGACCATCCTTTCTGTTTCTGTATTGGGAATTTCTGCGCCATCTTTTTTTATGGGGGTACTCATTGCCTGGCTTTTTGCAGTCAAGCTCAGAGGGATCACCGGGTTGAATGTAAGCGGCCATATTTTTGAGGAAAATATTTTTTCCCCTGGCAGAACGATCATTCTAAAAAATCTGCTCCTCCCCGCAGTAGCCCTGGGCATACGCCCCCTCGCAGTTTTTATCCAGCTCACGCGCAGCAGCATGCTGGAAGTTTTAAGTACCGATTATATCCGCACAGCGAAGGCGAAAGGTCTTTCTGCCCAAAATGTCTTACTTCGCCACGCCCTTCGCAATGCGCTCAACCCTGTCATGACAGCGGTCACAGGTTGGCTTGCCTCTCTGCTTGCCGGTGCTTTTTTTATCGAATACATTTTCGACTGGCAGGGAATAGGAAAACTCACCATTGATGCACTCAATACTAACGATTTCCCCGTTATTCTGGGATGTGCCATGACAATCGGGGTGATATTTGTAGCGGCCAGTATCCTGACAGATGTCTTATATGCACTCCTTGATCCGAGGATACGGATATCCTGATACCTGAAGATTAGTCCATGGCGGGAATTTCATCTGAAATATTGGGAAGCCATACCGAAAAGCGTGTTCCTTCACCAAAATGACTCTCCATATCAATCGTACCCCCCAGTTTGGAGATACTCTGTTTGACAATATATAACCCCAACCCTGTACCCTTGGATTTTTTGTTTCCCCGGTAAAACATCGAAAAGATTTTTTCACGAATTTCATTTCGAATTCCTTCTCCGTTGTCGGAAACGGTGATTCTGATACCCGCCGTTTCGGGAAATATACTGATAGAGACCACGTGTGAATAATCACCATCGCGCCGGTATTTCATGGCATTGGTGATGAGGTTTTGCAAGATTGAAAGCATACTGTTGCGGTCTGAGCGCACGGAAAGGAGCATCGGCACATCGGTCCGAAATTCCACATTACGCCGCTCGGGCATATGGTTGATACTTTGCAGGACCTCGTTTAACAAAGCGTTACAATCTATTTTTTCAGGGCGAATCTGTTCCTTGCTCAAACGGGTAACGTGAATCAAATCCAGCAGCGCATTATCCAGTCGCGCGGTACTCGCCAATGCCATTTCAATATATTGTCTTACTTCCGGTTGCAGGCAATCCTGAATCGCAATATTGAGAATACCAACAACAGAAGTAAGCGGGCCCTTCAGATCATGAGTCGCTTTGTAAAGAAATAAATCCATCTGATGATTGCGTTCCTTCAGCTCCTCCTCCACTTTTTTAAGGTTTGCCATCCTGCGGTTGGTTTCCTGTTGCAGCAACTCCTCCCTGACAGAAATTTTTGTGATATAACATCGATAAGACCCGATATCAGGCATATAGTAAAAATGTGCCTGATATACTTTATCCCCCAAATGAATATCCACCCCTTTTACCTGCCCCGCCTTATCCAGGGTACCAAAGCTGTCTTTCAGTTGCATCAGTAGAGGATGTGTGGACGCATGCGAAAACAGATAAGGAAATTCTTCCCGCCCGGAAGCATTGATATATACAACCGTACCACTACTGTCAACCTCTATAATCGGCATCGGGCTTGACTCCGGAAAACTGGCATGAAAAGCTATCTTGCTTTGCATTTGGGACAACACAAACATCAAAATCCCCTGAATCACAAGGATAATCACCATCAATACAGGATACAACCAGGGAATCACGATATCCGGAAAAATCCACCATGTAAATACAAACAGTTGCAGCAGCAACATGATACTTAAAAACAAAAATCCACGGGAGTGTTTATAAAATGAACCACTTAAACTCAACACAACCAACGAAACGATCCAATAACCTTCCTTAAAATCATTGAGAAAGGAAAGCAGCATTCCCCAGGAAGTAACGCCAAACACGACCAAAAGCATAAAGAGCCCGATCTTCTTTTTCACAAACTCCACCCGAAAAGATAATCCTGCAATCAAAAGGCTACCCATGCCGATCAAAACCCGCAATAAAAGCGGGTCATTTACAGGGGGATTCGTCAGCTCCCGGATAAAACCGAAAACGATGATACCCACAACTAACGCGATTAAGCCGAGTCGGCAAACAAATAGTTCGGAGATTGAGAATAGACTTCTCCCCTGTTTTATCATTTACAACATGCTTATTGAAAAGCTAAAATAACAAGTATTCTCTTTAGCGGATCAAGATTTTTTGATGAATCTCAAAATTTCCTGCGAAAAGTCGAACTAAATAGGTGCCGGCAGGTAAATGAGTGAGGTTTATTTCCTGACTGTATTTGTCTGAATGCGTGATTACTGATGATTGCCATACATTTTGCCCCATCATATTAAAAACCTGAAAAGTCAGAGCGCCTTGTGGAAGATTTTCAGCTGCCACCGTAAACATACCCTCATTGGGATTGGGATATACGGTTACATGGAGATTATTTTCAATTGTCTCTTCTATGCTGGTTGAGGCCGAGCATACACCTGTAAGTTTGATATTATCGAGGAAAATATTATTCCCGTAGTCATTGTAACTTTCAAATTTGAGTCTGAATTTTTCCTCCCCGTCAAAAGCTGAAAGATCGATAGAAATACAACCTGCCCATCCTGTGCCTGAAAAACACCAGTCATCTGAAGTCGCAGGAACAAAGCTGGTAAACCAATTTGCATTCGTGGCAAAACTCCCCGAACCGTTCTCTGCTCCCCGATAGAGAAGATACGGATAGGTTTGCCCCCCGTCAATTGAAGCATATACCAGCAATGAGTCGGATTCATTGTTGGAGAATCGCCGGTACGCGTGGTGAAAGTCCAGCACAACCTGCTCATTTGTTCTGAGGTCAATCACCGGCGAAACCAGTCCATCACGTGCACCTGTAACTGCATAGTCATATAAGCTGATTCCCATTGCTTTACTCCCTGATTGCGATCCGGCGACGTCCTTAATCTCCCATGTAATTTTGTTGTCGGGGTTTTCGACGGTCCATGCACCAAGACCTCCTTCAAAGTCTGCCTGAAAAAATACTCCGGGACCGGAAGAATTCACCTTAATAAAGGTATTTTTTACGATCGAATCCACGCCAAACTGATTGGAAACATGTAATACCACATCATAGAGCCCCTGAGTAAAATAGGTAACTTCCGGATTGGGAGAGGCCGAGGTTGCGGGTGTTCCTCCGGGAAAAGACCATGACCATATACCAGGGTTATTGTTGGATAAATCGGTAAACTGGATTTTACCTCCTTCACATATTTCCGTTCGGCTGGCGCCAAAAGCAGCTTTCGGAGGAATTTCAACCGAACAGACGGTAGAGTTTGTCAGTACCCCCCTTCTGGGAGAATTTTCCATCACGGTACGCATCCGGGTCTTCTGACAATTGGTAAAAATATTCATACAGACATCGTCTGTGTAGTCCATATAATTGGCGACCATATCCATTGAACCACAGGAAAAATGACTCGAAGGGCAGCCGTAATTGGGTGCTTCAGCAGTAGGTGTATCGCTGCAGTAGTCGTCTACCCCACAATTTCCATCGCCCCAGATATGCCAAAGGCCGAGCCAGTGGCCGATTTCATGGGTGAGCGTTCTGCCTTTATCGTAAGGTGCGCTAAGATTTCCGACTCGTCCAAACGAGGTTGGCCGGATCACCACGCCGTCTGTAGAGCCCGATCCATAGCTGGTAGCGAGGTCAGGAAGCGTAGAAGAATTGGGCAATTGGGCATAACCCAGATAATCATTGGCAAGATCTACGGTCCAGATATTCATATACCGGTTAGGATCCCAGAAAGTTTGAGGCTGAATATTCGACTTACAATAGCTCACCGTATATGGAGGAGTATTTAACGCGAGATCATTTCTGTTAATCCTCTCTACGCCTTGCTCGGCAAGTGTATTGCTGTCAGGATCGAGGGTAACAAGACAAAACTCTATCTCAATATCTGCCCCATTGACATGTGTATTATGCCCGGGGGTTCCCAGCATGCGGCGGTAATCTTCGTTTAATACTTCTATCTGAGAAGCCACCTGTGCCCATGAAATATTAGTACCGGAGCCGACAGATTCACCATTGTGAATAATATGTACAATGACGGGAATCGTAAGAATTGCGCCCTCTATGGGTAAGCTCCCTGAGCCCGAAGCCATCTGTTGCTGAATCCATTCCTCTAAGTCGTCCCGGGAGCCCAATTGGGGATACGCATCACGAAAAATATCATCAGCTTCCATGGTGGCACAGCGCACAGGATGTTCCTGCGAATAGACAGAAAGTGTCAATAGCGAAACAATAAGCAGCAGGCTATATTTAAGCATTTTTTATCCCGGGTTAAATCTACAGACCAAAGTAACGAAAAATCAAGCAATCAGTTTGTCTCCACTTTGTAAGACAAACCCGGATACAATAACCCTAAGGTAAAAATAATGGGATAGGCCTGCTATCTGAAATCCGTAATTACGTCCATTAGCTCAGGTTCGAATTTCAGAGAAGGGTTGATCTGAAAAAGCAGATAATGGCCTTCAAAATCGAGTTGCAGTGCCACTTGAAGCATAGCTACCCCCTTTTTTCGTTTTCCCGAATCATAACAATAAGCGGCACACTGATAGTGCAGTTCTGCAGAATATGGATTTCGGCTGATACCTTCTTCCAGATACGTAATCGCCCCCAAATAATTACCATCCTTATATAGCATTTCTGCCCAGTCCTGCCAGAGAAAAATTTCCTGAGGAGCCAGTCTTATCGCCTTTTGAAGATACTGATAGGCCTGATACCTTTGTTCAAGTTTATACTCGCAGATCGCAAGACACAGACAGATATGGCTGTTTTCTTCATCCAGTTTATATGCTTTCTGGTAGTAATGTGTTGCCTCCAGATATTTGTGCTGCTTTTCGGTACAATAGCCCATGCCCATCCACGCATCATTGTGATAGGGATCCAGCTTGCTTACGCGGAAATAATATCGAAAAGCCTCCCGAAATAAACCGGTCTGCTCATAACATTCGGCGATATGGTATAAAGTATGAATATCGCGGGGCAAAATCGTATCGGCCTGTAAAAAAGACTGCAAAGCCTGTGGGTATCTGCCCAACTCAGCCAAAATCTGTCCCCGGGTAAACCAGGCAATCGCATAATCCTCCTTTACAATCACCGCATAATCACATGAATCCAGCGCCATCTCATAATTGCCGGTCTTCAGATAAAGTAATGCGAGGTTATACCAAACTTCAGTGGAATAAGGATAGCTGTCGAGAAACGACTCATACAGGGTAATTCCCGCTTCAATTTTATCTTCAGATTCGAGCAGGAAAGCCAATTCAAATAAAGCCTCTTCAAAATCCGGACGGATTTCCAGTGCCTGAATATAATAATTCTCACTCTCTTCCGGATACGCGCAGATCTGCGCCACATTTCCCATTTGCAGATATATCTCTTCGGGCGAAGAATGAAGATGAATCAGGCCTGAAAGCAGTGCAATTGCTTCCTGATATTTTTCCAGTCGGGCGAGCAGATCAGACTTAAACATCAGGTACTCTGTCATACCCGGGCTAAGCTCAAGTGCTGTATCTATATAATGAATCGCCTGATTGTATCGGCCAAATTCGTAGTCTATTCTTGCCTGCTTATGATAAAGGTCACTGCTGGAAGGGTAAGTCTGAATCGCCATGCTGACCAGTTCCTGTGCTTTGACAAGTTCATTGGACAACAGATAATAATTATATATTTCATCCACCTGCAACAGGTCGAGGAAAAGGCTTTCCTGATCTTTAAGGCGCCGTTCAAAGTCCCGGGCCTTTTTGCGGGCCCGATGTTCTTCGAAATCGTTATCCCAGAAATTGTCTTTCATAAGGCACAACGAGACTTATCAGCAGTTGAACATCATCAAATATAGGATACATTGAAAATATTGTCCACTTGTTTTATAAGTGTTTTTTCCGTATGTATTTTATAACAAGTGGCTATTTCATCCAGTTACGGGAGATATTTTGCTGAAAAAATTTCAGTACCCCGGCTTTTCCCCAGGTATCTTTTTCTTCGTCTGACCAGAGTTCCGGGAAAAAAATAATGCGTTGATATCGGGGCGGGAGAAATGTGCGCCAGTTGGTTCCTCCCGTAGCGTCAATATCATTACCGCCGCTTACCAGATGTTTGGACGCGGCTGAAAGATGGCTCAGTTTCCAATAAATATTGACATACTGGTCGTATTCTCTGAGCGCAGCAATCGTTTCGGCATCATCACGCACTTCGGGTTTCTGGTTCAGAAACAGGTACTGAAGGTTTTGTTTTTCGTATTTGCGAATCAGTTGGATGAGCTCCTGATCGTAACGTTTTTCAAATTCTTTGAGCGTAATGGTTTTTTTGCCGGTTTCCAGGTCAATACCTCCTTTTTTCCAGTATATTTCCGGATAGATCATCTCGGAATCTTCTGCCTGCTCCGCTATTTTATCTTCCATGCGAATCAGATTTTGCAATCCGGTACTCATGATTTCTATTTCGCGAAACTGTGCCGACTGAAAACCGCTGGCAGGTAACAGCGCCATACGAAATTTGCGCAGCTCCTCGGGATCCATTCCGCTGAGCATAATATCAAAGCTGTTGCAGAGGTGTTTGAAATAATTGCTGATCCGGCTGATTCTTTTACGCCAGTTGGTCACCAGCAGATATTCGCTGTCTTTTCCCTGATCATCGGTAAGTGCATCAATCTCTTGCTTAATCAATTTAAACAACAGTTCGGTCATCTGATGATAAGTGATAAAAATCACCTCATCTTTAAAAGGTGTACGGGGTGTCTGAAGTCCCAGCAGACTGTCGAGATGAATATACTCCCAATAGGTAAGTCCATTTGAATAGTACAGTCCGTCGAGGTAAGAAAGCATATCCTGCCCCATTCCGACGTACTTATCTTCCAGCATACTGAGCCGTTCCAGAATCTGGGTCAGTTGGTTTTTCCAATCTTTGTTTGCCATATTGTTTCTCCAATCAATTAAGGGCAGCCAACCTGCAAAGTAGTGATCAAAACCTTATTCGGCAAACAATAACCAGAAATTACTGTCGATATTTTACCCAGCGAAACACCTCCTTAAACGAAGGTTTTTTTCCATACATCAGAATACCGGTGCGGTACACTCTTGCTGCCAGCCATACACATCCCAGGAAACTTGCAATCAATATCGCGATGGACAATACAACTTCATACCAGGGCACATCGGTCAGCGACATTCGCACGAGCATTGCCATAGGCGAGAAAAAAGGAATCAGCGATGCCGCAATCGCAAAGACACCGTTGGGGTTCTGGATAATATTGAGCACAAACAGCAATGGCAACATCATGGGGATGGTGATAGGAAAGGTAAACTGCTGGGCATCCTGGATATTGTCAACGGCCGATCCGGCAGCTGCCATAAGTGATCCATACAGGAAAAATCCTCCCAGAAAATAAATCGGGAAAAACCAGAGCACCGTCCAGTCAAACTGTTGAATCTCTTCCATTATGGTCAATACCATATTTTCATCTACCTGCTCCATTCCCGGCTGGCCCATAGCCTGGGGATCCACTGCTCCCATAAATGGCGTCATCACCATCATTACTGTTACCGACAGTACCATCCATAGTAAAAACTGTGTAATACCGACAGAAGCGATCGCCAGAACTTTTCCGAGCAATAGGTCAAAGGGTTTGACGGAAGAAATAATGACCTCTACGATGCGGTTGGATTTTTCTTCGATCACTCCCTGCATGAGTATTGAGCCATAAATTCCCATCAGCATATACATCAAAAAGCAGACTGCGTAACCGATTCCCGTTGCAATGGCCACGTTTGTCTGGACTTCTTCGCCATCTTCCTTTACTTTTCTCGTTTTAATATCGAGATCAAAATCTACGGCATCCAGTTGCGCTTCCGTAATTCCTGCCTGCTCATTTTTGTATTCCCTTACAGCAGTATTCAGTTGTTGTTTCAGCTCGGAAATTGCCTGACGGCTTGGGTTTTTAGCACCTACGATAACCGCCGTTCCGCTTTTTTTGTCCAGCAGGGTTTCGGAGATGGTCAGGTACAACTCATTTTTACTCCGGGATACCCTGGCCCGGAGACTGTCTTCCGAAAGATTGGTTTGTTCAAACTTCAGGATTTCGCCCGGCTTGAGGCGGGAGACGATCTGCGGCACGTCTGAGGCCTGAATGAGTACGGTATAGGCTTCTTTCTCTACAAAAGCTGCCGACAATATCTGAATCAGAAATATGGCGGCAAACCCCAGCGGAACCAGGAATGTGCTGATGAGGAAAGTTTTCTTTTTGACAATATTTAAATATTCTCTCTTGAGTATAATCCAGATGGTATTCATGTGAATGTTTTTTCCGGTTGATCAATCAGGCGTTACTTACCAATTCGATAAAAATATCGTTGAGTCGGGGAAGGTGGAGTTCAAAACTATTGATAGTCAGCGGACTATCGGCAAGATGCCGCATCAGGTCATTGCCAGAGAAGCCGGGCTTCAACTGCACCATGACAAACTTTTCATTAGTCGCCGATACATTGACCATATCCAGGCTTTTCCACCAGGAGGAATCACCGGTATAGACAATTTTGTACAAATCTTTCTGAAACTGTTGTCTTACGGTTTGAATATCATTTTCTATCATGACTTTGCCTTTATTGATCAGGGCAATATAATCACACAACTCTTCGACCTGTTCCAGCCGGTGAGTAGAGAAAATGATCGTCGTCCCCTGTTCTTTCAGCAAGCGTATTTCCTGTTCGATCGCCCGGGCGTTGACGGGATCAAGTCCGGAAAATGGTTCGTCGAGAATCAACAACTGGGGTTTGTGCGCCACGGTGGTGATAAACTGCACTTTTTGTTGCATCCCTTTGGAAAGGTCAGAAGTTTTATGGCCTGCCCAGTCTGTGAGACCAAGTTTTTGCAACCATTGATCGGCGGCAGTAGTCGCATCTTTTGTGGTCATCCCTTTCAGGCTGAGGAGATAGACAATCTGTTCCTTTACCTTCATTTTTTTGTAAAGGCCGCGTTCTTCAGGCATATAACCGGTAAACCGGGCATGAGTGGGATCGAGCAGCGCGCCGTTAAAAAATATTTTTCCTTCATCCGGCGCGGTAATGCCGGTGATCATACGGATAATAGACGTTTTTCCAGCGCCATTGGGGCCCAGTAGGCCGTAAATTTTTCCTTTGGGGATTTTCAGTGAAACCTTATCGACCGCACGATAGGTGTCATAAGACTTGGAAACTTCACTGATGTTGAGAAAGGGTTCCGACATTTGGGAAATTTGTTTTTCCTCTTAGTCGCTATTATTCGGTTTGTATTACAGAAATACTTCCAAAATCTACATTACAAATAATTTTCATACACTTTTCGGGGTTTTGCTCACAGGCTTTATTGGCATACACCCCTTTTTTCAGTTCTTTAAACGAATCAGATACATCCACAGAAGCAAAAAAACCTGTCTTCAGTGTCAACTGTGTCGGCTGTCGCGGGTCAAGTACCAGCGTACAACTGCCTACACCTGATTGGAGATATACCGTCGAATTTGATTTATAGCTGCTACCGAAAATCAATTTGGTAGCGCCCATATCATTCTGAATCGTAATGAGATCAGCCCGCGCCATTTCAAGGTTTTTCAACGTAAGGTCTGCACTCGCTGCGTGGATGTCCATTTTTTTCATCTCGGTCTGGTTGGGAGATGTATAAGTCACCACCACATTTGAGAAGGCAGAATTAACAGAAACATTGTTGAGCGTAAGCCCGGAAAGATCCAGCATTGAACCCCCAACCCCCAGATCTACATATAAGTCAGTGGAAAGAGAGGGATCAGGCAAAAATTCAGATTTATAGGCGCTTTTATCGGAAAATACGTCCAGATTGGTCATCTGATCTGTAAACCGCATGCGGGCAGTGGGAGAAGGCGCTGCTGATTTCGCATTTAAGGTAGATTCGAGGCGGATGGTACGAAACTGATTGCCATTGGCATTTGCGCGGGTGATGACCTGATGATGAACAAAGCTATCGGGAGCAAAAAGCCGGGAATAGCTGGTGCCGCAAGAGCCGGAAGATTGCATATACATTTCTCCTACGGGAATTTCCAGATTCAGATAAATATGAGAAATCGATTCGTCCGTAGGAATCGTATCCGCCCTGTAAATCGTCTGAGCTGAAAGGATATTCAGCACAAAATAAACAGTTGGGAGAGATATTAGTTTCCTGATGTTCATAGCATTTATCATTACGTATTCCTTTTCTTAAAGGTTAAATCACAAGTTCACCCATACATACACATAGCGCTTAACCGGAGGAAAGGATCCAGACGATTATCAATCAGGATTCAACGATAATTTGCGCGAAAATATATAAGATTGAAAAAAAAACCTTGCTAAATTTACACATAAAGACCTTTGTTTTACCTATATGCCACTTGAATTAAGAGATATAGAACCATTTTACGGTTGGTTGGAAATTTACAGCCATGATCAGGACGAGCTTTCGCCATTCCACGAAGTTCAGCATAATATGTTTTATTACGACCGTTCGATCAATAATATCCCGGCGCATCCGTTGTGGGATGACATTGGTTCGGAAAGTCTGCTGGTGAAAATCCTTTATGCAAACTACCAGGAAGGATATGCCATCATCGAACTTTTTGGAGAGTGGAACGATCTGTTTGAAAATGACTATAAACTATTCGGTGAAAATTGCCTTACCTACCTGATTGACAACGGAATTGATAAATTTATACTGATTTGCGAAAATGTTTTTCATATTTACCTGGAAACTGACGACTATTATCAGGCGATTCAGGAGGAAATGGAAGACGGATGGATTTGTATTTTAAAGGCAAAAGAAGAGGTGCGCGAAGACATGATCCAATATGGTGTATCGCCTTATTTTTTCTGGAGTCCGGTTTTAGATGAGATAAACTGGCGGAAATTAAAACCTTTCCAGTTATTTTCGCTTGTTACAGCCCGAATGGGCAAAGTCCTTGAGTAAAAACGCAGAAATTGTACAACTTGAAGGAAAATTGTATATTCAATCCTTTATGAAACCGGGAATTTATATCATGCTGAAAAATCAACTTGCTATCTGGATATTTGCTTTTGTAGTTATTTTTTCCGGTAGGCCGGCCTACGCCCAATACAAACCAGATACCTCGCTCACCTATGCGACTTTTCTCAAGGAATGTCAGGAGTTTGCGCGTAGTGCCAGGCAGGAAGTCTGGGTGGTAAATTTTTGGGCCAGCTACAATGGGGCCTCACTCTATACGCTTCCTGATCTCAAACGTGTATATGATGAGTACCGAAATAAGCCTGTAAGATTTATCAGCATTTCTGTGGATAAGGTTCGCTCCAACTGGGAAAAACGCCTCCCTCAATATGAAATGCCCTGGGAACAACTTTTCCTTCCCTATGAGTCTGACTATGCTTTTCTCAAAAATGCATTTGCCCACAATTCTCTTCCAGGCTTATTTCTGGTGAATTCCCGCGCACAGGTACAGCGCGTTCATGATACCAACGAATTGCGGTCTGCCCTTGATCTTGAAACGCAAAACCTGCCCAACAGACCCTGGCAGCCCATGGGCCTTTCTCCCGAATACGAGCCGCCAACTCCACCCGTAAGAGAAGAAAAATTGGGAACAACTAAAACTCCCGGAACAGAGATTTCAGGTGGATGGGTGATGCATACCGTAAAACCCTCAGAAACTCTGTTTTCTCTCTACCGACAGTACGGCGTCAGTGTCTCCGAAATCAAACGCATCAATGGGCTCACCTCCAACACGATCAAAGTAGGGCAGAAACTGCGGATTAAGGAGAATTGAGTAATATTTTAAACAAATCTAAGCGGTAACAGAGACGAAATAAGCGGGAAGTGTTTGTCATTGTGTATTAGTACAAGCTCAGCTTCTATGCATTGAGTTGCAATTATCAAATCTGTAAGTGGTACTGTTACACCGTGTTTTCTCAAATTAAATCCATTTTGAGCCACTTTTTCTAATAAGCTTCGATTCAAGTCCATCCAGATCTAGCCTTCCAGAGCAGTTGATAGTTGTTTATATTCCTTTTCAGAACGAGTTCCTAAAAGCAATTCACTCCTGCCCCTGATTTAAAATAAGCAATCCATACACTGGAGTCCACAAAGTGTGTCATATATCACCACGAAGTTTGTCCAGATCGGTCTCTAAAGGAAAACTTCCTTTCATTTCCTTAAGAAGTTTACGTTTCCGGATTCGTATATAGGTATCTACGGCAATCTCTAAGGCTTCTTCCTGATTTTTCAGGCCGGACCAATAAAGTAGTTGTTTTAGAAGGTTGTCAGAAAGCGGTATTGAAGTGATAAATTTCTAATTTACTTCTTTTCAAATATAGATATTTTTACCCTTATACGGTACAACCTATATTTTCTTTTTCAAAAAAAGAATTATTCCTCCTGCCCTCAAATCCCAAATATACTCAATGAGGAAAACGGGTTATTATCATTTCCCGGCAAATTCTCAGCGGGTTTTTCTTCTTCTTTTTTCCGAAATTCTTCCAACGTTTCGGCAATCGCAGACCGGTCATTTTCCAGAACCGTGATTTTTTCCTGCAACTCCGCTAACCGCCTTTGATAATTTTGATGCAGTACCTGCTCTGTATCTGAAAAATCCTGCCGCATTTCCCTGATCTGGTTTTCGAGTTTTTTTACCACCCCTGCATATGCACTTTCTGCTTCCTCCTGAAAATCTTTCAGTTGTGAAACCGTCGTGTCATACCCCTTCAACTGGAGGTCCAATGCGGGAATGATTGCTTCAATGGAAGATTCTACGGTTGCAATCATCTTCAGCGAATCGCTCAATACCCGATGAATGTCACGTACCTGCTCAAGCTGAGACGACATAGCCAGCAACGCAGAATCAGCTTTCCCATGAAGTTTGGGCTTATGGCCATTTCCATTCCCATTGTAGGGAGACTGGATTTTTAATGCGACTTTCAGCCGCTGGTTTTCCCTGAGCAAGGCATCGATCTCTTTTTTGAGTTTTTCTACTTCTTCGGGAGTCATTTGCCTGAATTATAGAATAAAAGTAACTTCCCCTGCAAGAGGATAAAAGCAACCGGGAGCGAACGGGGAAAATCACGTAATGAGTGGAAACATAACAGTATAGGACAGAAAAATACCCTAAACGAAATAGATTAACTCCATGAAGTTTGTTGGAAAGGTCGTCTGGGTCACGGGAGCTGGCCAGGGCATCGGTTACGAAATATGCAGAATGTTTGCACAGGCAGGCGCTTGGGTGGCATTAAATGACCTTGATCCGATACTGGCAGAACAGGCTGCAACTGCCATCAACCGCGAAACCGGCACCCAAACCGTCAGTGCCTGGCCGGGAGATATCAGTAATCCGGAGATCATCTCAGCCATGGCTGAGGGAATCGAATCTCAACTGGGCAAACTCGACATACTGGTCGCAAATGCTGGAATCACAATTTTTGGAGAATTTTTACAATTCGCCGCATCCTCTTTTGACAAGCTGGTAAATGTCAATCTGAGAGGCTCCTATTTCTGTGCCCAGGCTGCCGCCCTTTCCATGATCAGAAACAAAATCGATGGACGTATTTTGCTTATGTCGTCTGTAACTGGCGTTCAGGCACACAGCAATCTCAGCGCCTATGGCATGACCAAAGCGGCTATTCGCATGCTGGCAAAATCACTTGCAATGGAACTCGGCCCCTACGGCATCACCGTCAACGCCCTGGGACCAGGCGCAACCCTTACCGAGCGAACCGAAAAAGAAGGCCCCTCCTTCACCGAAGGCTGGAAAGTCGTCGCGCCCAACCGAAAAATAGCCACCGTAGCGGATATAGCTGCTGCCGCCTTGTTTCTGGCTTCAGAAGAAGCACATCATATCACCGGAGAAACGCTGATGATCGACGGAGGATGGACCATCCACTCCCCGTTGCCCGGCGATAATTATACGACTACCTGATTTACCCTACTTACTCACTTTTTATGGAAAAGACTACTACGCTCACGCAAACATTTGAATCTGTCAATGAGTACGAACGGGAACCCGTTCCCGAACACAAACTCAAAGGAATCGGCAGTTTTATCGGCATGTATGCAGGAGAACATACCGCCGGAACAGAATTTGTCATCGGTCCGCTCTTTGTTGCTCACGGCGTCGCCGCCGCAGACCTGATCTGGGGGCTGCTGCTGGGCAATCTGCTCGCCGTGCTGAGCTGGGCATTCATTACGGCTCCGGTCGCGGTAAAGACCCGTATGACCCTCTATTACAAACTCGAAAAAATCTGCGGGCCGGTGCTGGTCAAAGGATACAACATCGTCAACGGCGTGATGTTTTGTTTTCTGGCTGGTTCTATGATTGCCGTATCGGCTACCGCTGTGGGCATTCCCTTTCATATGCCCATGCCATCACTGGGAGATATGTACCCCACGAGTATTATCTGGGTGATTGTGGTATTTGCCGTAGGATCGGTCATCACCTTTATCGCCATGCGCGGATATGAGCAGGTTTCACGATTTGCCAATCTTGCTGCTGCCTGGATGCCGCTGGTATTTGTCGCAGCTGCGCTGGCGGTTTTACCCGAACTTGGCATCAAGTCCTTCGGCGATTTCTGGCCGGTGGCAAATGAAAAAATCTGGACAGGCGTTCCGCTACAGGGCCAAAGCCAGTTTACCTTCTGGCATGTGCTGTTTTTCTCGTGGTTTTGCAATATGGCGATGCATATCGGTATGGCAGATATGTCCATTTTTCGCTACGCGAAAAAATGGCAGGCGGGATTTGCCTCTGCTGCGGGCATGTATGTCGGACACTATATCGCCTGGCTGGCGAGTGGCATTCTCTACGCCGTTTTCCTGATCAACTCAGGCGGTTCTGACGAATTTGCCCCCGGCCCCGTGGCCTATTATGCGGCAGGCATTGCCGGTGCGACCTGCGTGGTCATCGCAGGCTGGACGACGGCAAATCCGACGATTTACCGCGCGGGACTGGCATTTCAGTCGCTCAACCCACGTTGGAAGACGTGGAAGGTTACGCTCATCACCGGACTGGTCACGACGATTGCCGCATGTTTCCCCGGACTGGTGATGAAATTGCTGGACTTTGTGGCACTTTACGGCTTGCTGCTGATGCCTATGGGAGCGGTCATTATCATGGACTTTTATGTTTTCCCCCGCATCGGGCTGAAGAGCGATTATGCCGAAAGCGCAAAAATCAGCTTCAACATTGCCGCAGGCATTACGTGGCTGGGAACCCTCGCACTTTGTCTGATGCTGAACATCACCCAGGGTATCGAAATATTTTTCCTCGGACTGCCGGGCTGGTTTATCGCCTCGATTTTATATGTTGTAATCAGTAAAATGATCCAGAAATGAAAACTGCATTAAAAGTAATCTCCTTCACCGGGCTGGGTCTGACGATCATACCCGCCATGCTCGTAGCCGCAGGCATATTAGCCAACACCCAAAACAAAACCCTGATGCTGATCGGAACCATCATGTGGTTTGCCACGGTTCCTTTTTGGATGGGGAGGGGGGGGTAAAACTTATACCCTTTTCCCCAAAAAATCCATATATTGCCATTGTGCAGTGACATGATCCATGACAGTACCTACTTCAGTTTTTATCAACTACCGCCAGGACGATACCGCAGGTTTCGCCGAGTATCTCCGCATATGCCTTGAGGAGCAGCTCCCGCGCGGCAGTGTTTTTCTGGATACTGAATCCATTTCCTACGGCGAGGTAATCGGAGATGTTATCGGGCAACATTTGGAACAGACAAAGCTGCTGCTGGTAGTGGTAGGTGAAAATTGGCAGGATGTCACAGATGCCGAAGGCGACCGGCGTTTGCTCAATCCTAATGACTGGGTTCGTAAAGAAATTGAATTCGCTGCTGAAAAAGATAAAACCATTATTCTGGTGCTCTTCAACCAGGTTGATTTTAAGAAAACGGGCGATTGGTTGTCAAGAAAAGTATCTTCTATTGGCTTCCTCTCAGAAAAAAAATATTTCCCATGTGACGAAAAAAACCTTCGCCGGGACGTAGAAGCGCTGATCAACTATCTGCGCACGTTGCCCGAACTCCCTTTCCTGCCGGAAGGCGGGGAAAAAGTAACTGATAGTCCTTTGCCCAGTCTTCGCGACGAGTTGGCGCGCGAATTTCCCCTACCCAAAAAATATCATCTCCCCCATTCGAAAGTGCCTTTCATGGCATTAAATTACTTCCGCCCGGAAGATGCCCGCATTTTCTTTGGCCGGACAGAAGAATCGCTTCGCCTCTGCCGGGCAGTTTCCAATTTTCCGGTGGTTTTGTTGTACGGGCAATCAGGAGCAGGCAAGTCTTCTCTGCTGAATGCGGGTTTGTTGCCCCGGATTGAAGACCGTTTTGTCTCCCACTACCTGCGGAGAGACAAAGAACCCGGCCTCCACCGCCAGTTGCAAAACTGGCTGGATACATATTGCGAGTCGGGAAAACCCACGCTCCTCATCCTCGATCAGGTGGAGGAAATGTTTACAAATCCGCGGGAAAACAGAAAAGAAGAACCGTCCGCCACAGCTGATCTGCTGGGGTTTATCCGGCAGCATCATTCCAACATCAAAATATTGCTCTCCTTTCGCTCGGAACATATAGCGCCGATCAAAGCGCTGATTGCCGCAAAAGGAATTGTGCCCACAAGAGACCAGGAAATGTATCTCTGCCCGCTGACTGAAGCCGGCGTCAGGGAAGCGATTTCAGGTATATCTGAAGATAAGCTGATGAGTAATCATTACCAGCTTCATATCGAACCGGGGCTGGTAAACCAGATGACAGGCGATCTGGTGGATCCTCGTCGCCCTGATTCACATATCGCTCCCCTGCTTCAATATCAGCTTCACAATCTGTGGAAGGAAGCCAGCCAGGCTCGAAACGCAGACTACGAATGGATAACCCTCACCGAAAAAGTCTATCTCACCAGACGAAGAACTTCACTGGGAGAACTGATCGAGGCTGAATTGCAAAAATTGTCTGAGAAACTGCCTGCCTGGCAGACTTATATCGACAATGGCCTGATCTGGAATCTGCTTTGTCTTTATACCACTGACCTCCTCACGGCAAGGGAAAAAGATGATGCTGAAGTTGCAGCCGATTATTTACATATCAGCGAGTTTGCAGAACTTTTTGCCCAGCTCAAAAACCATTGCCAACTGATGATCCCCTGTGGTAAGGAGGAACGCCCCGCCACCCGCCTGGCACACGATGCGCTGGCGCCCCTGGTTCGGGAACGGTTCAACAACTCCGATGCACCCGGACAACGCGCTGCACGTATCATCGAAACCAAAACCCGCGAGAAACGCGCAGGTCTGAACTCCGAATTCAGCGAGACGGATTTACTCTCCGTGGATGAAGGGGAAAAAGGCATGCCGCAAATACCCCGGGAAGTTGCCGCCCAGATGGAGAAAGACCGGCAGCGATACCGAAAAGAGCGGGAAAACCGTTTCCGGCTGGCTTATGAAACTGCCCTTTCTGACCACGAACATCTTCGCTATGAAGAGGCACTAAATAACCTCGAACTGGCCGCCGCAGAAGGCATTTTACCCGAAAAAATTGAAGAATTGCTGACACAACTTCCTTTTGTTTTTCGCGAACTCAACCAATCTGATGGCCTTGAAAAATGTCAGCTACTGGCCGGAGAACAACTGCCCCCAACAGATCAAAAAATTCTGGAAAAACGCTATTTCCCCACTATGCTCCCCGTACCCGGTGGAAGTTTTAAGATGGGAAGCGAGGAAGGATACGCAGACGAAAAACCTGTGCATACCGTACATCTGAGCAGCTTTGAAATGGCGGAAACCCCCGTCACCTGCTGGCAGTATGGCCTTTATTGTTTGGCTACCCGACAGGATTTGCCCCGCGACTCGGGTTTTGGCAGAGGCGAAAAACCCGTAGTCAATGTCAACTGGTACGAAGCCACCCGCTACTGCAACTGGCTGAGCGAACGCCACGGCCTCCAGTCTGTATATGAACATAAAGATAAAAACACCGTCATCGCCCGTTGGGAAAACAACGGCTACCGCCTCCCTACCGAAGCGGAGTGGGAATACGCAGCCCGGGAGGGCGGAAAAAATGTGCGCTTTGGCAATGGCAAAGATATTGCCCACCCCGACGAGATGAACTACGATTATGCACACCCTTACAATGACAAATCGTATATCTCCCAGACCGGCCAAAAAGGACTGGGCCGTACAACCCCCGTTTTTAGTTTTCAACCCAATGCTCTCGGCTTTTATGATATGAGCGGCAATGTCTATGAGTGGTGCTGGGACCGGTGGAGTGAGGGAGATTATTACCGCTCAAGCGAAGGTGTCAAAGACCCGACCGGCCCGGAAAACTCTTCTGAAAGCGGAAAGTTGGTTCGTGGCGGGTCCTGGGACGAGACAGCAATGCTCTGTCGCTGTTCCTACCGCTTCAGGGTCAATCCTTTCCTTCTGAATCTTAATGTAGGTTTTCGGGTAGTCCGGCGCTAACCCTTTGGCACTTTTTCCCCCCGTTCGACTTCGCTCAGGGCAGGTTTTACCCTTTAAAACTTTTTACTTTTGTACTTTTAACCCAGACCGCCCTGCCTAAGCAGATTTTCAACTTCGGCGGTCACGAATTTTTTTTTTCTTGAGGGAGGTTGGGTTTAAAAATTGTTTTTGCAAGGTGTTATTTAATGTGGGTTGGGGATAGGGGATTTAGGTTTTTTAACAGTATTTCATTGAAAATAACAGAATTAAGAATTTAATACCTACGTCTATGACGGTCTAAGGAAAAGGCCCTTCCTCGCTATCGCTCATCTCCCAGGGAGTCCTTTGGAGATGAGCGATAGTGAAGAACCTTTTCAGGATTAAGCAAGTTTGCTTACCCAAAACTCACGTTAATATAGGATTTCGGGTAGTCCGGCGCTAGCTCTTTGGCACTTTTACCTCGTTCGACTTGGCTCAGGGAAGGGTTTTATACTTTAAAACTTTTTTGATTTTTCATTTAACAGGCGCGCTAAGGCGCAAGCATGGGGAAAAAATTTGAGAGGGTAGCCTTGTGGCTACAAACTTTGGACACCTCCGGCGTCCCAGGCATACGCCTACTCAATCACCATTCTCCGGCCACCACATCTCCCGAAGAGAACTTCAATCCTTTCAAATCACATTTCCCCCTTCATTTTCTCCACGAATTGACTATTTTCGTTTACCGAACAGGAATATATCTCCTATCAGAAATGACAAAGCCCCTTATTTTTCTCAATTACCGCAAAAACGCAGCGCAGGGTCATGCCACGACCATACGCCTGCTGCTCGAAAATACCTTTGGAAAGGATGCCGTCTTTCAGGATTATCATTCGATACAAAGCGGGGAAGACTGGGCGGCGACAATTCCACAGGCGATACGGGAAGCAAAGGTTTTTCTGGCGTTTATCCATGGTGACGAATGGCTGGAATTAGGCGAATACAAAACTGATCGCCGACTCTTCCGGGAAGATGACTGGGTGCGGAAGGAAATCCAGATTGCCCTTGACGAAAATAAAATTATTATCCCCATTCTTCTGCAAGGCATAAAAAAATGGCCCGCCGAAAAAAATATTGCGGAGGTTTCGCCCGAAGGACTGGAACCATTTTTCCGTTTACAAGGTGAGTGGTTTAACCCCGATAAACCAGAGATAGCCATTCAGGCCCTGCAATCAAGGCTGAATGGTGTGATGAGCCCTCAACCGCAATCCGGCGAAGTACCGCTTTTTCCTCTCAATGACTTTCCACTTAACGCCAATCTTATCCGGGAACTTTGCTATCTCGACAGCCCCTACATTGGCATTCCTCACTTCGACGAGGCACATGCGCCGCTTTTTTTCGGGCGGGATGAGGATATATGGAGGTTGTATTACGAATATATCACTCAACTGGCTCCGGGGCAAATCCTGCTTCTGCACGGGGCTTCGGGTGTAGGCAAATCCTCTCTGCTGAATGCGGGGATTTTTCCAAGGCTAAAATATAAGGGCTGGAACGTGAGCTACGACCGGAGAAAAAAACAAACTGGCGCTGACCAATCGCCCGCAGGTCTGCATATTCTTCTGGGAAATCTTATCGCGAAGGCAGATGAAGGTGAAAAAACAGAACGTATTATCCTGCTCGACCAGGTGGAAGAAATGCTCACCGACCGGGGTGCCGATGACGAAAAACCCGCCTTTTTTGAAATGTTGAAGCGGGCTCCCGACACGGTAAAAATCGTTTTGGGTTTCCGCAAGGAATACCTCGCGGACATCAAAGACCAGTTGAAAGATTACCGTATCAATTACCTCGAATACTCTCTGCGCCCGCTTGGGAAAGAAAGTGTGCGAAGGGCCATACGCGGGGTATTTGACACACCGGAGGTAAAAAAAATGTTTCCCCGGCTTGGAACACTGGATCCCCTGCTGGAAGCAGCCCTGATTCGCGATATTACGCAGGATGAGGTTTCACATATTGCGCCGCTGCTACAGTTTCAATTGGAAAACCTGTACAAAGCAGCCGAAAGGGCCGCTCATGGCGGGGTCATTTATCTGAAGCTGGATCAATATCAGCCGGAAACCTCCCTGCAATCCTACCTCGAAAACCACAAACTGGCAGCAGTCGAAAAAACCTTTCCAGAAGCCGCTGCTTCCGGTCTGATCAACGATATCCTTTATTTCTATACTACCCCTGACCTCACTGCCGCTACGCAGGCAGGCGGGGATTATGTGGCGCGTTATGCCCATATTGAGGCCCGCTGGCCGGGAAGGCTGAAAGAAATACAACAATGTCTGGCAGACCAGTATCTCCTGCTTCGTCAGGACGAAGCGCACACCTCCCGGCTGGCTCATGACGCCCTGGCGCGTATCGTCCGGAAGCGATATGAAACTTCTTCTCTGCCGGGTCAGCAGGCGGCTTTTATTATCCGGGCTAAGGAAAAAATCGCCATTCAAAAGGTGCAGTTCAGCGAGACGGATATCACCCTTATCGAAACCGGGCAGTGGGGGATGTCAGCAGTGCCGCCCGAGATTCAGCAACGCATACAAACCGACAAACAACGTTATCTCACACAAAAATACGACCGCCAGCGGCTGGCCCTGCGCAGCGCAGCAGAAGATATCGAACACCTGCGTTTTGTCCAGGCGCTGGACAACCTCCATATCGCATGGCAGGAAGGAATCCGTCCGGAAAGGATACTGGCTCTGGCGCGACACCTGCCCTATCCCTTTGAACAACTCGGGCTGGAGGAAAAACGAGAAGAATGTATGGCGTTGATGGCTGAAATGAATCGGTATATTTCTGCCAATTGGAATATACCCCATATTGATACTTCTATCATTCATACCGACAGATTTTTCCCCTCGTTGGTTGAGGTAAAAGGCGGTCGTTACAAAATGGGCAGCACAGAAGGCGCAAGATATTATAAACAAGAAGGGCCGGAACACATGGTTGAAGTGGATGGTTTTTGGATGGGCGCAACACCCGTCACCTGTTGGCAATTTGGCATGTATTGCCTTGACACCGGGCGTGAACTGCCCCGGGATTCGGGTTTTGGCAGGGGCGATCGCCCTGTGGTGAATGTCAACTGGTACGAAACCACTCACTACTGCAACTGGCTGAGCTTACGACAGGGGCTGGAACCCGTATATGAACACCCCGACGGTCAAACCGTAATTGCTCTCTGGGAAAACAACGGCTACCGCCTGCCCACAGAAGCGGAATGGGAATACGCGGCAAGAGAACGCGGCAAAAATATCAGGTTTGGCAACGGGAAAGACATAGCCGATCCTTCGGAGATAAATTTCGACGGACAGCATGTTTACAATACTTTTGACAAAACCATCGCTTCCTGGATTCAGAAAGGGGAAAACCGGGGCGCAACCACACCCGTCCGGAGATTTTCTCCCAATGCCCTCGGGCTATATGACATGAGCGGCAATGTCTATGAGTGGTGCTGGGACGGATATGATGAAAACTTTTACCAAAATAGTCCTGAAAAAAATCCGCGCGGCCCGGAAAAAAAACAAACCGATCAGGTGGTTCGTGGCGGGTCCTGGTTCGAAACGGCCTTAGACTGTCGCTGTTCCTACCGCAACGGGGACATTCCTTTCGATCTGAATAATGTTATAGGATTTCGGGTAGTCCGGCGCTAACCCTTTGGCACTTTTACCCTCTTACCCTTTAAACCTTTTATCTTTTGTACTTTTAATCCAGACCGCCGTAGGCGGTCACGAAAAATTTTTTTGGGGAGGGGAGTACCTGCATCAAAGGGAGATTACCTAATCATCCTCATAAGTATCCATTAATTCTTTTGCTTCTCTGACCAGGACAGGAATATCATTCAAGGCAAATTGATAAATAGTCTGATCTTTGATTTCATCGTATTGATGAATCAGACTTCCTCTGAAGTTATATGTGCGATCGGAAAAACTTAAAATAATCTGATAGTTTTTTCTAAGTTTATGGCAGGCTTCTCCAACAATCTCCAGACAGCGTTCAACAGCTAACTTTGTTTTGTTATCTGAAGTGTAAGCCATAAAATCAGGCATTTCATCCAGATACCCTCGAATTAATTCTCCATATCCGATAATATCAAACAGCCACTTTTGGGGTGTTTTGGTCATAGATCAATTGTTTGGTTGCTTCTACCGAATCGCGAAACCAGGGGTTTTTAAAAGGGCCGTATGCAATCAACTGCACTTCACGATCAAATAAATCCCGAAGCGCTGTTAACATATCAGACCAGTTAGCAGCGTAAGGAAATGATGGATCATAAGTACCATTATCATCAAACTGGTACAAAAAATCCAAATCACTGTCTGGGCGAAAATGCTCAGGAATTACCGCTGAGCCAAATATCCAGAGCTTTTTCACTCTGTACTTTTGGCAAAGTATAGTGATTTCCTCAAGTTTATTTTTCACCAGAAGTACCATTGAGATATAATGTTTATTTTATGACTAAAATACTAATAATCAAGGAATATATCAACTCTCTGAAGGGTAATCCGTCAGCTTTGCCACGCCTGATACTTCGGCGAGTACGTTGGCATATTCCATTAATCTGCCGCGAATTTTGTTAATCTCACTGCGTAGGGCCTCATTTTGTGGCCAGGCAGCTTCATGGGCTGTGACACTCAGGTCTTTGGGGCGATGATCTTCCCAGTCTTTGAGCTGCGGGTGCCATTTGGCAAGCACAGGGCGAAGGACTTTGTTGAGTATGGCGACAGCCAGATGGCCGAAGGTAATGTCATCGGGGTTTCCCGGGGTGGCAATAGGAGGGCCGTACTTGCGGAGAATCTCGCGGGTGGTGCCAAACAGGCTATAAAGCGATGAAAGTGCTTCGCGCAGCAATCCTTCCCCCGGCTCTAAAGGTGCAGTAGAAATGCGGGTGATGAGTTCCACATACATCTCCCAGGAGGCGTTTTTCTGGGTTTCGTCGATTTCCCACTCAGAATCTATGGATAAAAAGCCAAGGTTGATGCCAAATTTTGTTTTGCTCAGTTTTACCAGTGTCATATAGTTGTTGATTTTGGTGTGTAATTTACACCCTTGCAGGACAAAAAAAAATCCCGCAAGGGGGCGGGACTTTTGGGCTACATGGCTAAACTAATGTTGGATTTTAAAGCAAGAGCTGTGGCAAATGATAAAAACAGGAGCGGTTCCGGCAATTGCACGGAAACCGTCTCCGTTAGGGTCCTCCAAATCAAAATCAAGTCGTATTATTCTTTCATGGTGAAGGTTAGCGTCGGACCGTCGTGTTTACTGTGTCTGTTTGAAAAAAGAGCTGTTGTTGTAAAGAGCTGTTTGTCTGGATAAAATATCTGTGTTTGTTGTTGTAAAACGTTTTCCAGGGTTGTAGTAATGTCTGTGTCTGTTGTCGTAAGTATCTGTGTTTCTGTTGCTTATAATAGTTCTTACGCCCCTTGCAAAAAGGGGTTATAGGGGAATGTACAAGTGTGTCGGTTGAGTAAATAAACGGGACGTATGGCTTAATAAACGCTTCGGTTTATCTGCAAATGCCCGTGGAGGGCGAGGTGGTTATTTTCTTCAGAAGAAAGCACCTCTGTCTGATTTTCATAGCCAAAAACTTCCAGCGCAGTCTTATAGGCTTCGCGCAAGCGCTCGGGTGCGCTCAGAATGATTTTCTGAGCGGGGGTGATTTCCATACCGGCAACTTCACTGCCTATCAGCAGTCCGCTCAGGTAGTGATATCCTTGCCTCAAGTCTCTTTCGCCAAACAGACTTCCCGTGCGAACGGAAAACAATGACTGAAGCAATGGCTGCTTTTGTGCGCGGTGTACGCCTTCGCAAAATGCGTTTTTGTCCCAGCCTGACGCTTCCTCCGCTACTGAAGCTGCCAAAATGCTCTGCTTCTGCAAAAGCTGGAAGATTTCTCCCGTCATATAGGTCCGGAACCCGGTGATTTTTCCGGCTTCTGCGAAGATATGTTTGGCATGTGTTCCGGGCAATACACATACAGCCGAATCCATGCCGACCCTTTCTCTCAGGCCCAGCATCTGGGTCTCTTCTCCCCGCATGACATCGTCGTCGCTTTTTACACCGGAGACCAGTACGACCGGGTAAGGGCATAATTCTTCCCGGAAAATATGGTCAATCACCGCATTTGTCCCGTCAAGGGAAAAGGGCAGCGTCGCATAAGGGAGCTCCCGCATGCCGATGGAAGCAGATGCCATACCGGAGATGATGATTTTTTCGGGGGAAAAACCGGAGCCGGCCAACGCGTGAAAAGAGGTTACCTGTTTGCCCAGATAGTGGAGGAAGAAGGTTTCCTTGTCTTCTGTTGTGTTGAGCCCCTGCCAGTGGCGAAAAAGTACCCCCACTCCTTCCTGCGTGTATAGAGAATGGATAATCTCGCCGGATTCGGCATTTACCAGCAACAGCCGGAAGGAGGATGTGCCCCAGTCGCAGCTAAGGAATTGTTTATCCATTTTATTTATTTTTCATATTAGAGCTCTTTGCGTTAAAATCTATCGCAGCGATCTCCGATCAAATATTCCCCGGTTCACGCAGAGTTTCGCAAAGTACCACGCGAAGTAACGCAGAGACTATAGCACCCTTTGCGTTCCTTTGCGATTCCTTGGCGTACTCTGCGTGAACCATCGAGATGCTGATCGGAGATCATCTCCCTGCTTTTGAACGCAGAGTTTCGCAAAGTACCACGCATCTGCAAAGGCAGACAGGCAGTAACGCGAAGTTACATTGAACTATCTCTGTAGTTCTCGAGGCCCGACGCCTGTCTGCCCTTGCAGATGGTTTCAAATCTGTGCCCCCTAAGTTTGTCATTCTACATTTACTTCCTGCGCTGGTCTTTCTTGAAGCGAATAAATTCGTTCTCGTTGCTGCGGGAAGAGGACTGGTCGCGACGGTCGCGATTGTCGGGGCGCCGGGAATGATCGTCGCGGCGCTCGCGGTTTTCTCTGGGCGGCCGGGCAGGCGACTCTCCGGTTTTCATCGAAAGGTTGATACGCTTGCGGCTGATGTCCAGGGCAATAACTTTCACCTGCACTTTCTGATGTACTTTTACCACCTCGGTCGGGTGTTTGATATAGCGGTCAGCCATCTGGCTGAGGTGAACCAGTCCGTCCTGATGTACGCCAATATCTACAAAGGCCCCAAAGTCGACGATATTGGTAACAATTCCAGGCAATACCATACCCTCGTGCAGATCTTCAATCGCGTTGACGCCTTCGGCGAAGCTGAAAACTTCAAATTTTTCGCGGGGGTCGCGGCCGGGTTTTGCCAATTCGCTCAGGATATCTTCGAGTGTGGGAAGACCGACGGTTTCTGTGACGTAGTTTTTCAGATTAATTTTTTTCCGAAGGATGTCTTCTGTGATCAGATCTGCAACGGTTACCCCCAGATCTCCGGCCATTTTGGATACGATATGATAACTTTCGGGGTGAACGGCGCTTGCATCAAGCGGGTCTTTCGCGTCGCGGATTCGGAGAAACCCTGCGGCCTGTTCAAATGCTTTATCGCCAAGGCGGGGCACTTTCTTCAATGCGGCACGACTGCGGAAAGGGCCGTTGGTGTTTCGGTAGTCCACAATATTCTGTGCCAGCGCCGGACCAAGGCCAGATACATAGGTCAGCAGTTGTTTACTGGCTGTATTGACCTCCACGCCGACGGCGTTTACGCAGCTGATGACGGTGTCATCGAGGCTCTTTTTCAGGGCATTTTGATCGACGTCGTGCTGGTATTGCCCTACGCCTATGGACTTGGGGTCGATTTTGACGAGCTCTGCGAGTGGGTCCATCAGCCGGCGGCCAATGGATACTGCGCCCCGCACAGTAATGTCGTGATCTGGAAACTCTTCTCTGGCAACTTCGGAAGCCGAGTAAATCGAAGCGCCGCTTTCATTCACCATTACAATTGCAATATGGGAAGGCAGGCCTATATCGCGGAGAAATGCCTCTGTCTCACGCCCGGCGGTTCCATTTCCCACCGCAATGACCTCAATGCCGTGTTTGGCCACCAGTTCGTGGATAGTGGAAGTGGACATTGCAGACCGCGGCTGCGGGGGATGTGGATAAATCGTCGTATTTTCCAATAACTGCCCCTGCCGGTCCAGACATACTACTTTACAGCCTGTACGGAAACCAGGGTCAATGGCCATTACCATTTTATCACCCAAAGGTGCGGCAAGCAGCAGTTGGCGGAGATTGTCCACAAATACTTTTATCGCTTCCTCGTCAGCTTTGTCTTTGGAAAGAATACGCACTTCTGTTTCCATCGAAGGGGCCATCAGGCGTTTGTAAGAATCCTGAACGGCAGTTTTCACCTGTTCGGCACAGGGACCGCGGCCCTTGACAAATTGTTTTTCCAGCACAAAAAAAGCCTCTTCTTCTTCGGGCCGGATCGAAAGGGTAAGCATCAGTTCTTTTTCCCCCCGGCGGATAGCGAGCAGACGGTGTGAAGGAATTTTGCTGATAGGTTCATTCCACTCAAAATAATCGCTGTATTTGGCGCCTTCTTCCTCTTTTCCTTTCATCACTTTTGCCTCTACAATACCCTGGCGGACAAACAGATCGCGGACTTTGGTTCTGGCATCTTTGTCTTCGTTTACCCATTCAGCGATAATATCACGAGCTCCCTGAAGGGCTTCATCAGTATTGTTCACTTCCTTTTCAGGATTTACAAAAGCCTGGGCTTCGCGGTCGGGGTCTGTATTAGAGAGTTGTTCGAGGATGGTTTTGGCCAGCGGTTCAAGGCCTTTTTCCCTGGCGATGGTAGCTTTTGTGCGGCGTTTGGGTTTATAGGGCAGATAAATATCTTCCAGTTCACTCATGGTGATGGCCTTTTCCACGGAAGCGCGGAGTTCGTCGGTAAGGATCTCCCGTTCTTCAAGAGACTTGAGGATTGCTTCCCGGCGTTTGTCGAGCTGTTGCAATTGTTCGGAGCGGTCGCGGATTGCAGCCAGTTGTACTTCATCAAGGCTGCCGGTAACTTCTTTGCGGTAGCGGGCCATAAACGGAATGGTTGCGCCTTCTTCGAGCAATGCGAGCGCTGCGGCCACCTGACGGGGCGCCAGCTGCAGTTCCTGAGCGATGGTTTGTGTATAAGACATAAAATCAGGGTTGAGTTCCGGAGCACTCCACAAGGAGTTTCGGGGACTTCAAATATACGTGGGGAAGGTCAATATGAAAAATAATCGGGAATACTCGTTAGTAGAAAATTTTTACGCTATTTTTGCGAAAAAGTGTATCACTTATGGCAATTAAACAATTTAGCAATCTTACTGAACAGGAATCTGCTCTACTTACCAACGCCCCCGCACTGATTACAGTACTTATCGCAGGGGCGGACAATGATATATCCAAAAAGGAAACAGACTGGGCCGGCAAACTGGTACATTACCGGACTTTTACTTCTGAGCCAAAACTTCAAAATTACTATGAAGCGGTGAAAGAGGGATTTGAATCTTCACTTGACGCACTGATTGACGGATGGAATGAGAATAGTGAGGCCCTTATAACCGGAGAGCTTGCCGGGGTGAATAGCATTTTACCTAAAATAGACCCTGAATATGCAACCCTGCTGAAAGAAAGCTGGCGGAGTCTCGCTCAAAAGGTTGCGGAAGCATCTGGTGGTTTGCTGGGTTTTGGCAGCGTAGATGAAGCGGAAAAAAGGCTGGTAAGTCTGCCGATGATTAAATAATACAAATGGTGCCAGACTTATCTATCACAGGGAACAGAAACCTCTCAGGATAGATAAGTCTATGCTTTCCTTTTCAAACAGGATTTAAATCCGTTAAACCGAACATACTGCTGATTCCGGAATATTTAACCGAAATAATTTCGGAGGAATTCTTACTTTGGCTGAATGAATGGGGTTTCCCTGACATTTTCCCTGGTTCTTATAATTTTTTGGCTAGTATATCGGTCTGTTATGACACTAAACCCACGACGAGCATTTATTGCCCTTGTTTCTCTGGTTTCTGTTTTTTCCCTGAACGCGCAGAATGATGGTGCTTTTTCCTCATTTGAAGACATCATCAACCACTATCTCGTTGACCACAATTTATCTCCTGACAACCTTTTTCGCCTGGCTACCTACACGGAGATGAAAGGCGAATATTCCGACCAATACAAGGCCATCACCCTTGATTTCGGGAGTTTGGGTTCGCTGGCAATTTATGAGAAAAATTACCTTCTCCGCACACATCCCAATCATGTGTACCACCTCGACCGGGAAAATGAACCCGGCCCGCAGGCGGAAATCATGAATAAAAACCTTTCAGGTCTTTTTGAAAAAATTATTCTCCTCAGCAACCATGGCGCAGAGGACCAACTGGTACGGTTTGTCGATGAAAATCTCAGCCGAAAAAATATCGAGCCTTTTGATAAAGTATTCCTCCGGCATATTCTGCTTCGTTACGGAAAATTTAACCCAGAACTTCGGCAGGTCGAATTTCATACTGACTGGCTACCGGGAAATACCTATGAATATCAAGGGCCCAATGATGCACAGACCGTAAGGAAACCCATCGAACCGATGAAAATCAAACTGGATGAGGAGATCGTCCGTGGTTATTATCTCTGGTCTGGCGGAACGGTTTATGTTGAAAATGTAGCACGCGATGTTAAGTACGCTACCGGAGAAGAATATGCCTATAATGTGGCGGCATTTAAGCTGTTTGTTCAGAAACTGTTTGTACAGACGACTCAGTTTGTGGTGGACAATGAAAAACAACGTTTGCAGGAACTGGAAAACCAAAGTCCCGTCATAGCGGATGTAGTTACCAAACGAGAAGTTCGGCCCATGGTCGCGATGGCGCCCTCTCCCTCAGAACAAATGCGCACCCGCAGCATTTCACCGGAGACAGCAGAAAGCAGAAATGTAGCGGGTTATGTGAGACCTGGTGCTCCCGCTGCTCCCCTAAACCCCGTAGCTCCCCTTTACAGCGAACTGAGCTGGATTCCGATGATGCTGGGAATTTTACGGGCAAATGGCGTCAATATCGGAGAAAAAGATCTGATCAAATATTTTATCAATCAGCCCTATTTTCCCAAACTTTACGAACAACTGACTCGGGAAGAGCGGGAGCGGGTAGACAGGTACAACGATAAATAGGTTAGCGCTGAATCTGTATTTTCCGGGAAAAATACATTTCTCCCAAACGGATACTTAACAGATAATACCCTTCTGTATAACCCGTCAGGTCTATCGTTTCTCCTGAAGTCCATGGCTTGCTGAAAAGCTTTTGCCCCAGAGAAGTAAACATGGTGATTTCGACTTCTTGCCCGGGCAAATGGTCCAAAGACAAAAACAATTGTCCGGAAGTGGGATTTGGGTATATTTTAATGTCCAAACCATTCCCCCACAAATCCTCAACAGGTGTGCGGTATCCACTCCGGAGTCTGGCGAGATTTATATAGCCGGGTACAGAAACCGGTGTCGAGAAAGTATCATTTTGCAGATAAGATACCTCTACGACAGGTATGCCAAAGTCAATATTCATCGTAAATAAAGACTCGGTAAGTTCGTCCCAGGCAACGGCAAACATATTCAGGGTATCATTGGTCAGAAAAGTGTCTTGTACAAAATCATAGTATCCCAGAAACCAACCCATATATATTTTCTGATCGGCAGGGACAGGATTGAAGTAAGAGGAACCAAATATACCCATCGCAACAAACCGGACGGAGTCCACCAACGTATCGATTTCCACAACCGTTACCCTGGGCAGGGCCGTAGCCCAGTCAAAATTGGCGTAAATTTTTCCGTTTGCCTGATAGATATAACTATAAATTCCTGCTGCCACAGGGACAGGCGTGTTGTGAAAATACGGGATTGCAGATTTTGTCTGCAAATCAATCACCTGAATACTGTCTCCATAGGTGATAAAGGCTTTATTTCCCGCGACCAGCAAGTCGATAGCATAAGGCCGCATAACCGGTGTGTCAACCACAAAATCCAGCGAAAAGTCTGACCGGTACACCCGCAAATACGGCACAGAGTCGTGCATCGTAACCAGGCGGTCATTCCATATTTCCACGCGGCTACCAAATATACCCGGCAGACTGTCGGTTTTCTGCCCGGTAGCAAGATCATAACGGTACAGATTCTTTCCGATGGAGAGAAGACTGCTTCCCTCGATTTCGAAATCTCTCACGTTTACCGAGTCCAGTTTGTAGTAGGTTGCTTCGGGATAATTGATATACCCCAGTTCGCCATCCGACTCAAGAAGGTTTTGGGCAGTATGAATGAATAATTGCCCCTGAGGCGCTTGTGAAAAAACAGGAAAGCATAAGAAAATCAGTCCTGCCACACAGATTGAAGATAGTATTAGATTTTTCATACTTTTAGGACGTAACAAAATGTAAAAATGATGCTTTTGCCAAATGCGGCGTTGAACTTATTTGAAAAATCAACGTTTAAACATTAATTTTATCGTCGAAATGAAACGACGTGTTGTATTACCATCAATTGCAGCGATTTTGGCTGCGCCCTGGACGATGAATCTTTCAGATTTAAAAAATATTACTGATGGCTTTGCTCCCGGCCCCAGGATGCCGGTGATTTTTGTGGGTCATGGTTCTCCGATGAATGCACTGGAAGATAATGCATTTACCCGCGGATGGAAAGAGGTTGCGAAGAAGCTGCCTGTACCCAAAGCCATTCTTTGTGTATCTGCCCATTGGCTGACTCAGGGAACGAAGGTAACGGCTATGGCGGCTCCGCCTACGATTCACGACTTTGGCGGGTTTCCGCAGGAATTGTTTGATGTGCAGTACCCGGCGCCCGGCTCTCCCGAATTTGCGCTCGAAGCACAAAAACTCGCCACCAAAACCCATATCGAACTTGACCATAAATGGGGGCTCGATCACGGCACATGGTCAGTGCTGAAGGTGATGTATCCGGAAGCCCGGATACCCGTTTTTCAGCTCAGTCTGGACTATTACCAGCCGGGCATGTATCACTACGAACTGGCCCGCGAGCTGAAATCCCTTCGCGAAAAAGGTGTACTGATCGTCGGCAGCGGCAATATCGTGCACAACCTCCGGATGATCAATTTCCGCAATCCCAATCAGTCATTTGACTGGGCAGCAGAGTTTGATGCCAAATCCAAACAATTGATAGAAACCCGCGACATCAAAGCGCTGGCCGACTACCAGAAGTTGGGGCAGGCAGCGGCATTGTCCATTCCGACACCTGATCATTATTTTCCTTTGATTTATGCTTTGGGCGTCACGGAGGAGAAAGAAGAAATCCATTTCTTCAACGAACATCTGGTAATGGGCTCGATTTCTATGCGTTCGCTGGTGGTGGGGTGAGGAGTTCCTCTATTTTTACAATTTTCTTTTCCGCCGCCCCTCTTTTTTTTACTTCTACTCCGCCCTCTTCCAATGCGCGCTTTGATACGGTAATTCTCAAAGGAAATCCCTGCAAATCGGCATCAGTAAACTTCACGCCCGGGCCGGCGACTTTTTTGTGCCTGTCGTCAAACAATACCGACTTGCCTGCGGCTTGTAGTTTTTCATACAGTTTGGCTGCTTCTTCTGTCGTCTCATCCGAATCTTCCAGCGATATCAGTGTTATATCAAATGGCGCCAGTTCGTCCGGCCATTCCAATCCATTCTCATCGCGGTAAATTTCCGACAAAACAGCGAGGATCATTTCGAGATCCCATTGAAAATACCCTAATTGAAAAGGTTCCGGCTTTCCCTGTTCGCTCATAAAAGACGAATGTAAAACGTCTGAATACCAGGTCCCCGGGACTATCTTTTTCCCTAATTCTATCCCCCAACGCTCTTCCAGCGGGGTTCCGTTTGGGCCGGGCAGACCAGCGGAAGCCAGCACAATATCCGCCACAATATCTGCCGTATAATCTCTGCCATAGCAAACGTTTTGTATGTGATAATCTTTCTCATTGGCGCCGGCAACCAGATTGGCCGTTTGTGGGATTTCGTCATCAGCGATGACAATCACATTTTCCCTGCGAATACCCACCGGAGAGGCGAAGCCGGGAACACAGCCCACCGCAGCAATTTCCGCTTCCGTCGCAGGACGGAGAGAAACCGCACCAGTATGATTTCGGACAGCCATTTCATTTACTTCCCGGTCGCCGCGTATGACGGCAATGATAAGTTGTGGTTGTTTTTTGCGGATAACTTTTCCAGTAAAAAATACCACTTTGGCGGTTTTCGATCCTGGTATTTTCAGGAAATCGGCCAGTTCCTGAATGCTGGCCGTAGCGGGTGTATATACTTTTTCTGCCGGCAGGAAAACCTCAGCCGGAGGAACTGGTTTACTGACAGGCATTACCGTATTTTCCGCAGGGTAATAATCACTTGATTCTATCAAATAGCGGGTCTTTCCGAAGTTATATGGCGATAGAATCCCAACCGCTTTACCACCAGAAATACCGGGCTGTGCATGGATTCCAATATAGGGGATCATCCAGTTGTTTAAGATTTCGGCAAACTGGAGATGAAGTTTTGACATGATCTCAGACAACTCTGCCTGAGAAGCAGCGACTGCCCATACATCCAGCATACTTCCGGAGCCAGAGGTTGAGGCGGGCCGTATCTGCCAGGCGATTTTGGGGAGTTGGCGGTAGGAAGTGATTTCGCCGGTGATGTAGTGCGTAAACAGCGCCATAACATCCTGAGGCAACACGTCACTGATGCCGGACTTCGACCAAAAATCTTCCGGCGGAAGGACAGGTAACTGTATTTGCGTTGCACCAGCAAGGTTAAGTATTTTCGCAAAACCAGCAGCGATTTTATCCACTACTTTTTGTCCCAGGGTGAGCAATATCGTCGTGTCAGCCAAAGGCTTTCGTATATAGCCTGCCCGCAGCAAAAAAGTCATTCCGGGCGTGTGCCCTTCCACCTGGCGAAGCGTGGAGCCGATAAGTTGAGATACTTTCATGGGGGGAAATTACAAAGAATCCGCGCCAAACCACAGCACGTTTACCCACTACCAGGCCTCCTACGCCTCCTGAAAGGCACTGCCCTGACACCTCGACTCAACCCAATTCCCCTGGCGCCTTAAACTACCGAAGGTGGAGCCTTGCCAGAGCTTGTGTCGGAGGCAACAACATCGTTTTCATGCTGGGCGCTGTGTGGGGCAGGAAAACTTGGTTGTTAGGGGTAGCCTTTTTTATTGTCCAAATAGTTTCGCCCTTTAAGTTTTATTTGAATTGTATTTTTCAATTTGTTTCTGTTCTATATTTTCAAGTCTTTGTAACAATTCATAATTTGTAGTTACAAGTAAATTGTCCATTTGAGAGTAATATTCGTCTTCATTGTCTTTAAGTTCAGAAGCTGTTATAAAAATTGATTTTCCATTTTCTATTTTAATCTCAAATGTTTGAGGATATTTTGAAGTCAAAGTTCCTGCCCACAAAATTTTAAAGTCAACGATTTTTTGTCCTATCAAAGGTTGCCACTTACTGTCAGAAGAAACATCCCATTTTTGTTCATAGTCATTTGTTGTTGCTGTTAAGTCAATTTGTTTTGATAGAAGTCCGTAACAAACAAATGTGTTGTCCCAAAAAACATAAATCGTTTTGTCGTCTGTCTTGAAGTAAATAGAATGGTCAAGAGTGTCAATATCAGAAAATTTTGTTTTGTAATATGGCTCAGGATTAATATTGTTCCCTTCTTCGTCAGCAAAGTATTTTAGTTCTCCATAAATGATACCACGAATTATCTGTCCAACGAACATTTGTCGGCAGTCATTTTCATATGTGATATGTTTGTCTGTTAGTGTCATTTTAAGGTTGCCCATAACGTTTGGCCGCTTTGCGAAGGCGGGGATTTTTACCACTAAACTTCATTAGATGCACAAAGTTTGAATTCAGCACTGAACCGCCACTTTTGGGTAGGTGCTGTTATGCGGTCGGCTTTCTTTCATTTTTTCGTCCATATTTGTCCACCTTTAGTTTCGTATCCAATCAACCCTTCGTCAACTGTCCAATATGCTTTGCTAATATTTAAGGAGTCTGTTACTCTTTCTGGATATGAATGTTCTGCAACGAAATAGTTAGTCCACTTTTTGTCGTTAAGTGCCAAGGTGTCCTTGAGCATTGAATTTAATGATAAACTCGAATGAAAGTCTTTAAATGTAATTCCGCTACCAACTTCCTTTTCAAGTGGAAATTTAGTTGTTGAAAATAGAGTTTGATAGTTTATAGACTTTTTCACTTCTCCGTCATCAAAATGCTCTTCTGTCGTCCCGTGCCACCTGTCAATTGGTAAATGTTTAATTGCTATTGATTTCGAGTTTGCTGGTCTTGGGTTCATAAAAAGTCCCTTGCCACAAGCGGATTTCGGGTCAGTATTTGTCCGAGTAATTTCGATTATTTCTATTGTGTCTATGTCGCCAAATTGATTTTCAAAATAGATAATGTCACCCACATTATATGCGTCAAAGAAACTTAATTCATATTCATTAAATAAAAAGTCTTTGTCGTCATATTTAAACTGGCAACAACCTGTCATAAATAATAAAATTGTCAATATTTCAAAAGTCTGTTTCAATGTGTCTGTAGTCTTTTTAAGCTGCCGCATAACGTTATCAGTATAGGCGAGGTGGCGAAATCTGAGCCAACAAGCTATCCATCACTACAAATTTAATTGGAAGCAGACACTTTCCCAAACTACAATATAGCCATCTTGCCTATACCGGGTTATGGGCTGGTTGCTATAAATTATTACCTTTACCAAATCATATCAATTACAGCGCAAAATTCCCACTTTATATGTGGTTGCACTGATAAACCAATTTTAGTATATTCTTTATTCAAACAATTTATTCTATGTCCTAAACTAGGAACATTATGGTCAATCAATAATTGCATGACTATGTCTTTTCCTGTATGCATACCATATGAACAGCACTCAGCGTAATTTCCTTTTTTGCAGGTTATTCTTGTATGTCCAGTAGTACCCGCCTCTCCTTGTTCTTTTGCAAAACATTTGGCATTATTATACGCTTCAACATCAAAATAGAGAGCATTAATAGATTTCATAGTATTTAATAAATCAATCAATGATTTGCGGTATTTGGAATTTTTTAAGTAATCCCCTTTTTTTTCAGGTCCATAATAGTTTAGAAGTTCATTATTTAAAAATTCTTTTGGATAAAGTCTGCAAAGATTAATATACATCACGCATTCTTTTTCGACTTTTGTTAAATATTCAATATCTTTTGCTGTATTTGCTTCTAAAATTTGAGCATTTGTCCAATTTTGAGCATTAACCAATGAAAATTTGATTAAAAAAATTATTGCACCTGAAATTGTTATAATTTTTTTCATCTTTTTATTTCCTATTAATTAGGTTTTTTCGTTTCACCTTGTTTATTAAAAGATGTTCTTTTTTACAATATGCCTAAATGTTGACATATCATTATCATCGTCAAAGTTTGTTTATTTCATTATCTTATAAATTTCATTAAACTGTACTCGGTACTTAACTTGCCCATAACATCCATATATACGCCACCCATTGCGTTTATTTCCTTATTGACTCTTACGAATATCCCCCCTTTTCTCCATATTTAAAAGTATCTGGCAGAGATATATCCAGGCTTTCCAATGTTGAGACTGGCTTGTATTGGCTGGGAATATCTGTGCTGAGTTCAGTCCGTTGGAAGTACCTTACACCGTTTAAAGAACAGACTCAGGATTTACAATGCCCCACCAGTTAGTCCTCCCGTTAGTATTTAGCATTTGGCATTCCTTGTTTGGCATTTTTTTATATATTCCCGTCTACAAACACCTACTACTATGCCAACATTCGCCCGCCTTTTCTTCGCAATATCATGCCTGGTTTTTCTCGCAGCCTGTATGCAAAAACCGCAACCTGAAACTCAGGCACCCGTAGCTGCTTTCAAACCCGTCAATATTTCCTGGCCGGAAGGGAAAAAAGCTGCTATCAGTCTTACCTTTGACGATGCGCGCCTCAGTCAGATCGACCGGGGGCTCGATTTCTTTGAGACAAATGGTGTCAAAGCCACTTTTTATCTCTCTACTTTTTCGATGGACAAACGCCCCGATGGCTGGAAAAAAGCTGTGGCACAAGGACATGAAATCGGCAACCATTCGCTGACTCATCCCTGCTCCGGCAACTTTGTCTGGTCGAGGGAAAAAGCGCTTGAAAATTTTGATCTGGAAAAAATGCAGTTCGAATTGGATGAGTCCAACCGGTTGATTTATGACCTGCTAGGCGTAATGCCCGAATCTTTTGCCTATCCCTGCGGACAGAAGTTTATTGGCCGCGGCGAACAGACACAAAGTTATATTCCCCTGATTGCCCGTACATTTACTTCGGGGAGAGGATTTAAAGACGAAACGGGCAACGATCCTTCATTTTGCGATCCGGCGCAACTTACGGGCGTGGATATGGACGAACATGATTTTGAGGAAATCCTTCCCTACATAACAAGTGCAACGGAATCCGGCCAATGGCTTGTCTTTGCGGGCCATGAGATTGGGGATTCCGGCGCACAAACCACAAGAGTAGCCATGCTAGAACGCCTCATCGCCTACGCCCAAAACCCCGAAAACGGTATCTGGCTGGCGCCGGTAAAGGAGATCAACACATATATTGCCAGGCAACGAAGTAATTAATCTCCGATCAGCATCTCGAAGGTTCACGCAGAGTACGCCAAGGAATCGCATCTGCACGGGCAGACGCAAAGGCATCTGCGTTAATCCGCGTGGTACTCTGCCTAATCTGCGTTCAAAAGCTGGGAGATGATCTTAGATCAACATCTCGATGGTTCACGCAGAGGACGCAAAGGAATCGCAAAGGAACGCAAAGGGTGATGTAGTCTCTGCGTTACTTCCTGTCTGCCTTAGCAGATGCGTGGTACTCTGCGTTACTCCGCGTTCAAAAGCAGGGGGTGATCTTCGATCAACATCTCGATGGTTCACGCAGAGTACGCAAAGGAATCGCAAAGGGTGCTAATCTCTCAGCTCAGTTCGTTTGCTTCGGACTGGCTCAGGTCAAGGTCATTGATAATGCGGTCAAGGTTGGGCGAAAACAACACAAACAAAGCGACAATCGGGAAAAGGTATGCCAGGTACAGATTATTTCCCGTCAGAAGATAGCCTGCAAGACAGATAAATCCACCGGCATCCCACATAGCAAGTCGAAGAAGGGTAGCCGTGCGATAAGTAGTAAGTTTTACCTGGAGGTATTTGGTTTGCGGAGCGCGGCCAAGGAAAAGCGGAAGAGCAAAATAGCCAGCCACTGCAAGGAGTAGCGAAGCCGAAGGAACGAGAATGGAAAACAGTCCGTTTAATTCTTCAGAAGCGATAGGCGCTGTCTGGTTGATAAAGAAGGCAACACCGCAGAAAATCACCAGTCCGGAGATAATGGCGATAGACAATAAGCTGAGTTGTCTGACAAAACCCTGCGGTTGTGCGGGAGGAAGATTGGAAGCCATATCAGATTGTTAAAAATGATTCAGTAAGTCCTGCTTTTTTTGGGGCGAAACCTCGACCACGTCTCCGTTGGTAAGCGTAACCTGGCCGCCTTTGCCCTTTTTGTAGCCGGTAATATACTCAACATTCACCAAATGGCTTTTATGTACTCTGACAAATCCCAGGTCGGAGAGAATATTATCGTAAAATTTCAGCGTACGGCAGATCATTTTCTTTGCGCCATTGGTGAGGAAAAAGTCGGTAAAATTTCCATTCGCCTGACAGCGAACAATATCTCTCACCTGAATGACTTCAAACCCATCGAGTACCGGCAATACGACCTTCTGTTGTTGTTGGTTGAGGTTTTTGATATTGTCGATGAGAATTTTGGTGTGGAATGCGTGGTCATTTTTTGACTTATTGTCCCTCACTTTCTCTACTGCGGCAATCAGTTCGTCTATATCAATAGGTTTGAGAATGTAATAAGACGCACTGAAGTTAAGTGCCTTGACTGCGTAATGGCTGTAAGCCGTAACGAATATCGTTTCAAAGGTAATATGCTCCACCTGCTCCAGCAGGTCAAAGGCATTGCCATAAGGCATTTCCACATCCAAAAAGACAATATCCGGCTGATGCTCGCGAATCGCAGCCAGCCCGGTTTTGACCGATTCCGCCTGAGCAAGGAGCGTTACATCAGGGCAGTATTTGCCCAGATAACTGGCGAGCGTCTCCCTGCTGGCAAGCTCGTCTTCAACAATTATAGCACTCAACATAAATTAATCTTTAGCTTTTGGCTGTTGGCTGTTGGCTGTTGGCTGTTGGCTGTTGGCTGTTGGCTTTTGGCTTTTGGCTGTTGGCTTTTGGCTGTTGGCAATTAAACATTATTAACCGGTATTTTGATTTCCACAAATGTACCTTTACATTCTCCGTCTTTGATTACATCTTCTATTTTTACCGTTATTTCTTTACGGTAGAGGGTATTGATAATTTTCAGTCGCTCGGCAGTATTCTTCAGGCCTGTAGATTGATGGGTTTTCTGGTTTTTGGTTTTCAGTTCCTGGGACTTTTTCCTGCCGATACCGTCATCCTCCACTTCTGCTACCAGATAATTTTCCACCTGCTTTAGTTCTACCCGCAGAAACCCCTTTTCATCTTTGTACCGCAGCCCGTGCCAGATGGCATTTTCGATATAGGGCTGAATGAGCATCGGGGGAATATCTATGCTGTCTCTGCCAATCGCAGGATCGACCGTAAAGGTGTAGTCAAATTTATCTTTAAACCGAAAATGCTCCAAAGTGAGGTACAGTTCCAGTATCTGTATTTCGGCGGAGAGTGGGACAAAATCCTGCTGCGAATTTTCCATCACCGATCGCATCAGCCGCGAAAAGTCGGCGAGATATTTATTGGCAGAGCGGTCATCGTTTTTGGCGATAAAGCTATTGACAGAGTTGAGAGAATTGAAGATAAAATGGGGGTTCATCTGTGCCCGGAGCGACTTGAGGGTAAGGAGAAGATTGGCTTTTCGCCGGGCGTTATAACTTCGCATCACAAAAAATCCGGAGATCAGCACAAGCAGCAACCCTGCCACCAGCGAATAGCTGATAATCTGCTGGCGGTGAAGATTGGCCTCACGCGCTTCGCGCTCTTTTTCGAGGACGCGGAGTTTCTCCTCTATCAGTTCCTGGTCTTTGACCAGGGTTGCGATCCGCGTATCGCGGCGGTTGAGTTCCTCGCTTACAGCAAGGGTGTTTTGAAGAAAAGCCATTTTCTCCTGCTGTACGGAGTCTGTAATCGCACGGGATGCCTTCAGATTGGTCAGCGCATTTTCGTAATCTCCAATCTTCTCATACGCCAGGGAAAGTGCTTCATACGCTTCGCCCTGGTCGGAAAGTGCGCCGAGGTCTTCACTCAGGTCCACACTTCGCTTCAGATATGGTATCGCCACATTGGACTGGTTTTTATCGAGATAGATTTTGCCAATCTTCAGGTTTGACTCGTTTAACCCCTCAATATCTTTGGCTTCCTCCCGGGTTGCCAGGGCTTTCTGCTGCACCTGCAACTCCTGTTCGGGCTGGTTGCGGTTGCGGTAAAAATCGCTGATATTGTCCAGGGACTGTGATAAGGATTTTTTATCGCCGGTAGAAGTAGCCAGCGTTTCTGCTTTTCGGTAGTAAAACAGGGCACTGTCCCCGTATCCTTTCTGGTCGTAGGTCTGACCGATATTATTCCACGTTTCGGTAATTCCCTGCTGATTTTTTCGCTGTTCTTCGAGCCGCAACACAATCAGATAGCGGTTTTTGGCGGTTTCGTACCTGCCCGTATTGTAGTAAATCCGGGCGATATTGTTCTGGGTCGCAATCATGTCTTCCAGATTTCCCGCCTGCTCTGCTTTGCTCAGAAATACAGAATAATACTCCAGCGCCTTTTCATTGTTTCCTTTTGCATCGTAAGCTGAACTGAGAAATTTGTACGAGTTGTAAAGCCCGGAGGCATCGCCCAGCTTCTGGAAAATATCGACAGCTTTCAGATAGTTTTCAATCGAGAGGTCGTACCGGTTGAGTTGGTAATTGATGGCGCCAAGTGTGTTGTAGCTATAAGCTTCACTTCGTCTGTTATCAGTAGAATAGCTGTAAGCCAGCGCCTGCTCAATCAGATCCAAGGACTTTCCGGGCGAATCGGGCAATACTTTGTTGGCAGCATTGATAAGGTCAAATATTTCGTCTGAAGTTACTGCAACGGTCTTACTCCTTTTGACATAAGGGATAGTGGAATTTTGTATTAATGCATCATCCGCTACGGATTCGGCCTTTTTTGTTTTGGAGGGAATTTTTTTATCGTCCTGCCCCAAAGCATATTGCCACCCTCCGGAGAGGATAAAAACCAGGATCAGTATGTGGATGCTTTTCATTATAAGGGTGAATACGCAGCGAACATAAAAAGGATTAGGGAGAAAAAGAAATCACATTTTGCGAATTACACACTGAAAACCAGCAATTTAGCTTTCCCACAACCCGGTTCTCACATCCCCCCGGCATTTTCACACAGTCAACCGGTTGTTTCACGTATTGCTGGTTTTTTCCACATTTTTTTCATCATAGTTTTGGTCAAATCCTTTTACAGCCAACAATTATCTGTTATGAAAAAGATCATTCTCCCACTATCCTTCCTGCCTTTTATCCTGGCCATTGCTTTTGCTGTCAAAACCTACGGCGCCAAACTTTTATCTATTACTCCATACCAAAATGAAACGCCTGCCATCAACCCCGAAAGGCCGCTTCTTCTCAAAGAAACAGCCCTTAGTGACAAGAAAATCCAGGTTGCCCTTCTGCTTGATATCAGCGGGAGTATGGATGGATTGATCGAACAGGCCAAAGCCAAATTATGGCGAATAGTAAACGAACTCGGTGACGCACGCATTGGCGGCGAAACGCCCGGCCTGCAAATTGCCTTGTATATCTATGGCGGCGACCACCTGAATGCTGAAAACGGATACGTAAAACAAGTAACACCCCTTACCAGCGATTTGGACCTGATTTCGGAAAAATTATTTGAACTGACCACCAATGGCGGAGAAGAATATTGCGGCAAGGTCATAGCGACTTCTCTCGACCAGCTTTTGTGGAGCAATTCTTCCGAGGACCTGAAAATGATTTTTATCGCCGGGAATGAGCCTTTTACACAGGGGCCCGTCAACTTCCGTGAATCCTGCCGTAAAGCTGTGGCAAAAGATATTTATGTAAACACCATCTTCTGCGGCAACTATGCTGAAGGGGTCAATACACAATGGAAAGAAGGGGCAGAAATTGGTCTCGGCCAGTATATGTACATCGACCACAACCAGACGGTAACCTATATCGCCACGCCCTATGACGACGAGATTTCCCATCTCAATGACCAACTCAACCAAACTTACATATATTACGGTGCACAGGGCCAGCAGATGTCTGTCAGGCAGCAGGCAGAAGACGAAAAAGCCAATTCCTACAGCCAGTCCAATAAGGTAACCCGCGCCATTTCCAAAAGCAAGAAAGTCTATTCCAATGAAAGCTGGGACCTCGTCGATGCTTCCAAAGATGACGAATTCAGCGTCGAAAAAATAGAAAAAAGCACATTGCCGGAAGAATATAAAAATCTCTCCAACGAAGATATTCTCGCCAAAGTGGAGGAAAAAAACAAGGAGCGGTCAGCCATTCAGGAAAAAATCCTCAGCCTTGAAAAAGAGCGCAAAACCTTTATCGCAGAAAAACAAAAAGAGGGCGCTGAAGAAAAAACACTCGACGCAGTACTAGTCAAAACCGTCCGCGAGCAGGCCAGCAAAAAGAATTATAAGTTTGAATAGCCCATCCGCAGATTGAAAGATATTACGTGTAAACTTAACTGGCCCCCTCTTCAGTTTATGACAACTGTTCAGGGGGTTTTTCTTGTAAATTTTAGTAACTTGATCACCACGTCCAATCATTGAGTATGAAAAAAATTGCAGCCATAGTCCCGATATGGATGGTTTGTTTTTTACTAACAACCCTCCACGCCCAACCCATCAAAACTCAGTCTGTTTCTGTATTTAAAAACGGAACAGCTTTTTTTGTAAAATCAGGCGAAGTAAAGCCCGTCAACCAGACCTGGATTATCGAGCAGGATCATATTCCTCAGGCTTTGTTTGGCACCTTATGGTTTCAGGGAGGAAATCTCACCTCCGTCACAGGAGCACAGGAGGAAGTAGAAACGAAACGCAAAACCGTCCATGTACATGAAGTAATGGAAGCCAATATCGGGAAGCAGGTGCGAATTACAACAAAAGATAATCTCAACTACGAAGGTAAAATCCTATCGGCCAACCTCACATTCGTTTCCCTTCAAACTACCAGCCGTTATGAAAATATACTGACATCACTGATTTCAGGGTTTTCCTTTGTCGAAGCCCCCGAAATGCAGACTGTGGAGAAAAAACAACAGCAGCGAATTCGAATCGGCTTTGGCAACACACAGCCCACACAAAACCTGCAAATGATGTATCTGGAAAAAGGCATCGGCTGGTTTCCCAATTACCTGATCGAACTCACCGGAGAAAAAACCGCCCGGCTCACCATGCGGGCAGAAATCATCAATGATGCAGAGGACATTACAAACGCGGAAGTCAATGTAGTAGTAGGGGTACCCAATTTTTCCATAAGCGCAGGTGTGAGCCCATTGGTAAGCAACCGGTCGCTGGAAGAGTTTATCAACAACCTGAATCAGAGGAATAATAACTGGCGGGCGATGCCCTATTCCAACGCTATGATGAATCAGTCGATCAGCTATTCGTTTGAGCAGCCTTCAGATATCGAAGAGACCACCCCCAACGTGGAAGGTTCGGAGCAGGAAGACCTATATTTTTACACACTGAAAGACGTAACACTCGCCAAAGGCGGCAGAGCTTTTTATCAGATTCAGCAGACAGATATTCCGGTAGAGCATATATATGAGGTAAATCTCCCCCCCAACGTGGAGCAAAGAAACTATTACGACCTACCCGTCGCTCAGGAAAAAAACGAAGTACTGCACCAGATTAAGATCACCAATCCGGGCAAACAACCTTTTACGACGGGTACTGCAATGGTCGTAAAGAAAACGGGCGAAACCATCAGCCCCATCAGCCAGGATCAGCTCAATTACACACCGGCAGGAGGATTTTCTATGGTAAAAATCACCACTGCACCAGATGTGAAAGTAGCCCATAAAGAAGAAGAAACCGGTCGGGAGGAAAACAAACTTCGAAAAAACAGGATCAACTATGATCTGATCACTGTTTCGGGGGAAATCACGATAAAAAACTACAAATCAAAACCTATTGCGATCAATATCCGGAGAGCGATTGCAGGAGAACTCAAAAATTCTAACTCAGACTGGTTGAAGGCCAAAAGAGTCAGCATGAATCAGCAGGTCAATGAAGTTACAGATGTCTGCTGGGAGCTTTCGCTAAAAGCCGGAGAAGAAAAAGTAGTGAAATACAGTTATCAGGTATATGTAACCAATTAATCATCGTCTATGGCACATATCACCGTTATTGGTGGCATTATCATGGATATCAAGGCGCACCCCAAAAGCCTTTTGCGCCTGTACAGCTCCAATCCGGCGAGAATGACTTATAGCCCTGGCGGAGTCGGGCGAAATATTGCAGAAAATCTATCAAGGCTAGGTGCTCCGGTAGTATTAATGGGCATGGTAGGAGATGACTCGATGGGTGAAAAGCTATTGACCGCAACCCAGGTAGCAGGCGTAAATACAGAATGGGTGCGTAAGGAGAAAAATGCCACCACCAGCGTGGATATCAATTTCATGGACAATGGCGGTGATTTATACCTGTCTTATACGGATATGGACATCGCATCAAAAATTGACATCAGATATCTTCAATCCTGTACAGCGGTCATGGCAGAAAGCACCTATCTGGTAGCAGATACAAATATCCCGATCGAATCGCTTCAATATCTGGTGAGTTTTTCCAAAAGCCACAATATCCCCCTGATTATCGACCCCGTCTCTTACGAGATGACCGAAAAAGTAGCGAGGCTTAGTGGCGATATTTTCCTGATCACGCCCAACCAGGCGGAATGGGAGATTTTCAGAGATCTCAACGGCACACCCCATATACAGGAAGTGGTGGTCACTGCCGGTGCAGATGGGGTCAGATGGTTTTCAGGTGATCTGGAAGCGGGGCAGTCTTACCCGGCATTTCCGGCGAGGGTAGAGGACGCATTGGGTGCCGGGGACGCATTGGTTTCAGGGTTGGTGTATGGGTTGTTTATGGGAAAAACCTTGTACGAGGCGATCCACTGGGGAATGGCGGCGGCCACCCTTACCCTTGAGACGACAGAAACGGTCAATAAAGAGATATCCAGCGAAGCCATTCAACAGGTTTTGCGTGAACGAGGCTGAATAAATTTTTCCATATGCCTGAAAATACGTTGATTTGCGGCATATGAAACAATCGGACATTCCATACCTGCCTTCTGAAGAAGTCGCCGATGCACTGGCAGAAAACCGCCCGGTAGTCGCGCTGGAATCCACGATTATTTCCCATGGTATGCCCTACCCGCAAAATCTCGAAACCGCAAACAAAGTGGAAACCATTGTGCGGGAATCGGGCGCTGTACCTGCTACGATTGCGCTGATCAAAGGAAAAATATGTGTGGGGTTACCGGAAAATGATCTGCATTTTCTGGCCGAATCCAAAGAAATGCATAAAGCAAGCCGGCGAGATATGGCTTACATTATAAGCCAGGGCAAAAGCGCTGCCACAACCGTAGCAGCGACCATGATCTGCGCCGATATTGCCGGTATCCGTATGTTTGCCACCGGCGGAATAGGCGGTGTGCACAGAGGCGCTCAACAAAGTTTTGACATTTCCGCAGACCTGCAGGAACTTGCCCGTACGCGCGTAGCCGTTGTTTCTGCCGGTGTCAAATCCATTCTCGATATACCGCTCACCCTGGAATACCTTGAGACAATGGGAGTCCCTGTCGTAGGTCTGGGCACGAATGATTTTCCGGCATTTTATACCCGGTCGAGTGGCAGTCAGGCGCCCTTCCGGCTGGATACTGCGGAGGAAATTGCGAAGATGATTTTTGCCCAACAACAGCTGGGGCTGGGCGGAGGTTTTCTGATTGCCAACCCGGTTCCGGAAGCTTATTCGATGGATAAAAAAACCATTGACCAGGCAATCGAAACGGCACTGGCAGCGGCAGATCGCGAAGGGATAAGTGGCAAGGCCGTTACGCCTTACCTATTGGCAAAAATTAAAGAAATTACACAAGGAAAAAGCCTTTTCTCCAATATACAGCTTGTGTATAATAATGCCCGGGTAGCATCGGAAATCGCCTGCTGCCTTGCGGCAATGAATCTCAAAAATTGAACACTAAAATACCGACTATGTTTATCCACCACGTTTTTTTCTGGCTCGAAGAAGGTGCTGACAAAGAAGCCCTCCGCGAAGGACTTGAAAGCCTCGAAGAAGTTGATGAAATCTACTCCATCCATATAGGAGATGCCGTACCTTCTCCCAGAGAGGTTGTGGATGATTCATTCGACCTTTCTCTCATGATCATGTTTGAAACGAAAGAAGATCATGATATTTACCAGGATCACCCGGTTCACCTTCAGTTTGTGGAAGAATGTTCACAACTCTGGAAGCGGGTGGTTGTATACGATGCAGAAGACTGACCAGGTAAATAAAATTTCAGGAAAATGGATTCACCTGAAATTCTGTTAAAAGACGGACATCTCTGGTATGATCCTCACTTTTTCCCCACAGGAGAAAGCGATACCTTATTGGCAGAATTACAGGAAGACATTGCCTGGAGGCAGGAATCTGTTACGATATTCGGACGAAAAATTCCTCAGCCGAGGCTGACGGCCTGGTACGGAGATCCGGGGAAGGTGTACTCCTACTCCGGACTTACCTGGAATCCTCTGCCGTGGACACCGGCTCTGCTGAAAATCAAAACAAAGATTGAATCCGTTTCCCGGGGAGCTTCTTTCAACAGCGTATTACTCAACCTCTACCGCAACGGGCAGGACAGTATGGGCTGGCATAGCGATGACGAGCCTGAACTGGGAAAAAATCCGGTCATCGCCTCTGTTAGTTTTGGCGAGTCGAGAAACTTCCAACTCAGGCACCGGCTTCATAAAAAAGAAGAACGACATTCGATTGTGTTGGCCCATGGAAGCCTGTTGATTATGTTGGGAGAAACACAACATTTCTGGCAACATCAGGTTCCCAAAACGGCAAAAACCATTAATCCAAGGGTAAACCTCACTTTTCGCTGGATTTTATAACAGGTATTTATAACTTGTAACAGGGTATTTTACCGTACTATGAGTAACCATTACAAAAATATTGACAGGCACCTCGTCGCAGTCGATAATATCATATTCGGTTTTGATGGCTCAGGGCTTATGCTGCTTGTTGTCAAACGACTAATCGAACCCTGCAAAGGAGAGTGGTCACTCATGGGAGGGTTTGTAAGGGCAAACGAAAGCCTCGACGAAGCGGCAGCCCGTGTCGTCAGGTACACTACCGGACTGGCAGATGTCTTCATGGAGCAATTTTATACTTATGGAGAGGTCGCCAGAGACACAGAAGCCCGAACAATTTCTACCGCTTATTATACCCTGATTCGTGTCGAACAGTATGACGAAGCATTGGGGCAAAGCCACGGTGCAAAGTGGTTTCCCATTGACAAATTTCCGTCGCTGATTTTTGACCACAACCGCATGGTGGAGGATGCTTTACAGGTTCTGGCAGAAAAAACCCGCAATCAACCCGTTGGATTTGAATTATTACCCGAAAAATTTACCATTCCTCAGTTAAGAGCGCTATACGAAGCGATCAATGGAAAATATTTGGACCCGGGCAATTTCAGCAAGAAGCTTCACAGTATGAAACTACTCACCCGGTTGGACGAAAAAGACAAGTCCCAATCCAAAAAAGGAGCCTATTATTATCGGTTTGATAAGGTTCGATATGAAGAACTTCAAAAAGAAGGGCTATTATTTGAACTGAAGTAGAAAAAATTCTGGGCAGAATGTTTGTATATAATAATTGTAGTCAATACATTTATCTAACTGACTACAACTCGCCTCATGGAAAATGCCTTACTGATTGGAATCGACTTTGGTACAGACTCTGCTCGGGCAGCAATCATTCATGCAGCCGACGGCAAAGAGGTTGCCAGCGCAGTACATACATATCCCCGTTGGAAAACCGGGAAATATTGCCATCCTGCAACCAACCAGTTTCGCCAGCATCCGCTTGATTATATAGAGGCCCTTCAGGCTTGCGTCACGGAGGCGCTGGCGAAGTCCCCCACGGGCTCGGCCTCGCGGGTAAAAGCGATTGCGGTAGATACCACCGGCTCGACCCCTGTCGCGGTTAACGCCGCCGGTGTACCACTCGCACTTACTGCCCCCTTCGAAGAAGACCCTCATGCGATGTTTATCCTTTGGAAAGACCATACTGCTATCCGGGAAGCCGCAGAGATCAATGAACTATGTGCCCGCTGGGAGACTGATTATGCCCAATATGCTGGCGGTATTTATTCTTCCGAATGGTTTTGGGCCAAAATCCTCCATACGCTGAGAGTTTCTCCCCAGATACGCAATGCAGCCTACTCTTGGGTTGAACACTGCGACTGGATTCCCTTTCTGCTTTGTGGAGGCACAAATATCCACGATATGAAGCGAAGCCGCTGTGCGGCAGGACATAAAGCGCTATGGCATGAAGATTTTGGCGGACTTCCGCCCAATGACTTTTTTGTGGCACTGGATCCGCTCCTCGACGGGCTTACCGACCGGTTATTCTCCCAAACTTATACCTCTGATATTCCCGCGGGTACACTTTCTGCGGAATGGGCGGCCAGGCTCGGCCTTTCCAGCGACGTGATCGTCAGTACAGGCGCATTTGATGCACATATGGGCGCTGTCGGTGGCACGCTCGAGCCCTACTTTCTGAGCAAAGTCATGGGAACCTCCACCTGCGACATTCTCGTTGCACCTATGGACGAAGTAGGCCAGACACTTGTGAAGGGCATTTGCGGGCAGGTTGATGGTTCTGTGATTCCGGGTATGCTGGGTCTTGAGGCCGGACAATCTGCTTTCGGTGATGTATATGCCTGGTTTAAACATATCCTGGGTTGGACCGTGGAGTCGGTTATTGGCAAAAGTGCTCTGCTCAGCGAAGAGCTCAAAGCAAAATTGATTGAAGAATCTCTCGACCGTATCATTCCCGAACTTACGAAGGCAGCCGAAGCCACAGATCCCGAAGTTTCCGGAATTATTGCGCTCGACTGGATGAATGGCAGACGCACCCCTGATGCCAATCAGGCTTTGACAGGGGCTATTTTGGGGTTAAACCTGGGCAGTGACGCACCGGCGATATTTCGCGCGCTGGTAGAAGCGACCTGCTTTGGCGCAAGGAAAATCGTAGAACGATTTATCGCCGAAGGGATTCCGATAAAAGGTGTCATTGGGCTGGGAGGCGTAGCGAAAAAATCGCCCTTTGTGATGCAGGTAATGGCCGATGTACTCAATCGCCCGATAAAAATTGCCGCATCAGAACAAACCTGCGCACTGGGAGCGGCGATGTTTGCCGCCACGGCAGCAGGAATCTACCCCAATGTCCCCGCGGCTATGAAAGCCATGAGTGCAGGCTTTGACGCTGAATATTTGCCCAACCCCCTCATGGTTGAAAAATACAATCAGCTCTACCAACGATACGATGAAGCGGGAGCAATGATAGAAAAAATGACACTTAAGCCATGAGTTATCAGGACATAAAAGAAGCCGCTTACGAGGGCAACATGTCTCTGCCCAAACTGGGCCTGGTAATGTTTACCTTCGGCAATGTAAGTGCCGTGGACAGAGATAAAGGTGTTTTTGCCATCAAACCCAGCGGTGTGCCTTACGAAGAGCTCTCGCCAGCGGATATGGTTGTGGTAGATTTTGAGTCGAAGATTGTCGATGGGAAAAAACGTCCTTCTTCCGATACCAAAACACATGCAGTACTGTATCAACATTGGCCGGAAATCGGTAGTATTGTACATACCCACTCCACCTATGCCACAGCCTGGGCGCAGACTCAGACCGATATTCCAATATTTGGGACTACTCATGCAGACCATCTGGCTTGTGACGTCCCCTGCGCACCGGTGATGAACGATGCCCAGATAGAAGGAGATTATGAATATATGACGGGCTTCCAGATTCTGGATATTTTCAAGGAAAAACAGCTCTCCTGTGAAGAAGTGGAAATGGTACTGGTAGCCTGTCACGCCCCCTTTACATGGGGAAAAACTGTCAGTAAAGCTGTATATAACAGCGCGGTGCTTGAAGAAATCGCGCGCATGGCCTGGCTTACCCGGCAGATTCGCCCGGATTCACCCCGGTTAAAAAATTCATTGATCAAAAAACACTACGATCGCAAACACGGGAAAAATGCTTATTATGGGCAATAAAATCAACTATCTACTACTATTATTATGAATCAACTTGACCTGTTAGACTGGAGTGTACTGGTAGGATATTTTCTCGTACTCTTCGGCATCGCACTTTGGGTAATCCGACAAAAACAAAACAGTACGGAAGACTATTTTCTCGCAGGCAGAAATATTGGATGGTTTGTGGTAGGTGCATCTATCTTCGCATCCAATATCGGTTCGGAGCATGTCGTCGGCCTTGCTGGTACGGGTGCCTCTGACAAAATGCCTCTGCTTATTTATGAATTGCATGCCTGGGTAGTGATTATGCTCGGATGGGTATTTCTGCCTTTTTATGCACGGGCGGGGGTATTTACCATGCCAGAGTTTCTGGAAAGAAGGTTTGATTCGAATGCCCGGTGGTTTTTGTCAATTTTTTCGCTGATTGCTTACGTCCTCACCAAAGTTTCGGTGACTGTTTATGCAGGCGGTATTGTAATTTCCACTTTGCTGGGAATAGATTTCTGGCTGGGAGCACTGGCTACGGTTATACTTACAGGTTTGTACACTGTTTTGGGTGGAATGCGGGCTGTAGTCTATACAGAAGCGGTGCAGGCGGTTGTTTTGGTGATCGGGGCTGGTTTGCTGACAATCATCGGTATGCAAGCCGTAGGCGGCTGGGCAGAGCTGAAATCTACTGTCGGCCCATCCTATTTCAACATGTGGCGCCCGGCAACAGATCCCGATTTTCCATGGCCAAGCCTGGTGATTACCAGCACCATCGTGGGGATATGGTACTGGTGTACAGACCAATACATTGTACAGCGCACCCTTACCGCTAAAAATATAACAGAAGGTCGCAGAGGAACGATATTTGGCGGGTTTATGAAACTTTTGCCTGTATTTATTTTCCTGATCCCCGGTGTGATTGCACTTGCGCTCAAACAAAAAGGCGAACTTCAGTGGGACACCCCGGATCAGGCATTTCCCACATTGATGATGACGGTACTTCCTTCCGGATTGCGAGGGCTGGTAGCTGCCGGTTTGCTGGCTGCACTGATGAGTTCTCTCGCCTCGGTATTTAATTCCTGTTCTACCTTATTTACAGTTGATATTTATCAAAAGCTCAGACCCGGGACAGATGACAAAAAGTTGGTGAGAGTCGGGCAAATAGCGACGGTCATCGTGGTGATTGCCGGCATAGCCTGGATACCCGTAATGCAAAATATCTCTGGTGTATTATACGAATACCTGCAATCGGTTCAATCATACATTGCTCCTCCTATCACAGCGGTATTTTTGCTGGGTATTTTCTTTAAACGAATCAATTCCCGCGGTGCAATGGCTACGCTTGTTTCCGGTCTGGTAATCGGCGTGATTCGGATCTCACTGGAGCTGGGCAAAGCCCACTTTGCCGAAGGTAGTTTTCTTCATACACTTGGAGCCATGAACTTCCTGACTTTTGCGGCATGGTTTTTCCTGGCATCAGTACTGATCGCAGTAGTGGTAAGTCTGACTTCGGAAATTCCTTCAGCCGAAAAACTCAAAGGACTGACATTCCAAACCCTTACCCAGGAGCAGAAATCAGCCAATCGCAGTAGTTATAATATGTGGGACATCGCTGCTTCGGCTGCCGTGGTAGCTATTGTAGCGTATGTCATGTTCTCATTTAACGGTAAATAAATTATTGGACCTATATGTCACACTTTGAATCCTGCCAGGTTTGGTTTCTCACAGGCAGCCAGCATCTTTATGGTGAAGAAACCTTAAAACAGGTGATGGCGCATTCCCTGGAAATCGTCAGGGTACTCAATCAGCAGGAGCAAATACCGGTGAATGTGGTATTCAAACCTGTGCTCACCACCCCGGAATCCATCAGTCAGATTTGTATGGAAGCCAATGCTGAAGTTTCCTGCATTGGGGTCATTGCCTGGATGCATACTTTTTCTCCGGCAAAAATGTGGATCGGCGGTTTGAAGTCCCTTCAAAAACCTATGCTACATCTCCATACACAGTTCAACCGCGACATTCCCTGGGGAGAGATAGATATGGACTTTATGAATCTCAACCAGTCTGCTCACGGAGGCAGGGAGTTTGGATTTATCAACACCCGGCTTCGCCTCAACCGGAAAGTGGTCGTCGGCCACTGGCAGGACCCTGTAGTACATCAGGGTATTGCCGTATGGATGCGCGTTGCAACCGCCTGGCAGGATTCACAACAACTCAAAATCGCCCGCATAGGTGACAATATGCGGCAGGTAGCCGTTACGGAAGGTGACAAGGTTTCGGCACAGATTCAATTTGGCTATTCGGTAAATGGTTATGGGCTGGGAGATGTCACTGCTTTTGTAAACCAGGTCTCTGATGCTGCGATCGACCGACTGACAGAAGAATATGCCGATAGCTATATGCTCGCCTCTGCACTCAGAAAGGGAGGCATCGCCCATACTTCGCTTCGCGAAGCTGCCCGGATTGAGATTGGCTTGCGGGCCTTTCTGGAAAGCGGAAATTTTGGGGCATTTACAGATACATTCGAAAACCTGCACGGCCTCACACAGTTACCCGGTATAGCCGCTCAAAGACTGATGGCCGACGGCTATGGCTTTGGAGCCGAAGGCGACTGGAAAACCGCAGCACTGGTGCGGGCCATGAAAGTCATGGGACATGGATTGAAGGGGGGAAATTCATTTATGGAGGACTATACCTATCATTTTCATCCTGAAGGTATGCAGGTTTTGGGCGCACATATGCTCGAGATTTGTCCTTCTATCGCAGAAACAAAACCTGCCTGTGAAGTACACCCGCTGGGAATAGGCGGCAAAGCTGACCCGGTGAGACTGGTATTTAATGTGGCAGCAGGACCCGCGCTCAATGCATCCATGATCGACATGGGCAACCGGTTCAGGTTATTGGTCAATACTGTAGAAGCAAAAACACCTCCGGCGCCACTCCCGAATCTGCCTGTAGCAAGGGTATTGTGGGAGCCAAAGCCCAATCTAAAGATCGGAGCCGCAGCGTGGATACTTGCCGGAGGGGCACACCACACTTGTTACAGCCAGTCATTATCCACCGAATATCTTGAAGATTTTGCGGAAATGGCAGGCGTCGAATTTGTGCTGATAGATCAACAAACCACTGTCCACAGTTTCAAACAGGAACTGCGGAACAATGAGTTGTATTACCATCTGGCTAAAGGAATACGGTAAAAAATCAGGTGCTTTTCTTCACCAGGCCAACTACAAACAGAAGAACCACAGCGCCTAATACCGAAGTAAGCAGGGAAGGGATGATACCGGTTCCGCTATAGAAGCCTAAAGCACCCAGTACCCAGCCGCCCAAAACGCCGCCAATCAGCCCGACAATCAGATTGCCTATCAGGCCAAAACCGCGTCCTTTCATAATCTGGCCACCAAGATATCCGGCAGCGATTCCGATGAGTGCATAATACAGTAAGCTCATAATTTTCGGGGTTTGGTTAAAATGAAATTTCCCATATCAGGGCACTCCTAATATGGGAAATTTTACACGTAAAAAAAAATTAGGGGACTCTATCCCATTGGGAGAGTCAACCCTAACCCCTAGCTTCTGTATCTGGCGTAATGCCTATAAGAACAATTCAAAGATAAGGGTGGGTTTTTTATTTTGCAAATTATTCGGATTCCGTATTATCTTCCAACAGGAAAGATTCTCCTTCCACAGGTTCTTTTTTTGACACCCAGAAATTATTAAACCCTTCTCCTACAGTGATGGATATTTTCTGAAGTTGTACCAGCTCAAGAATAGCTAAAAAGGTGAATACCACATAGATAAGCACCTTTTCTTCCATTACAAAAGACACAAAATCAACCCGCGAACTGAGCTGCACTTTCTCTAAAAGATTATTTTTAACTTCTTCAACCGTGTAAGGATATTTGCGAATTACATGGCGGGGTTTCTGCATTTGTTCGTGATGGCGTTCCCAGATTCGCTGAAATGTTCTCATCAGCGCGTACATATCCAGGCCGACGAGTTCTTCTTCCGGATATTGGGACTGCATAAACAATTTTTCCTCTTCTTTGGAAAAGCCCCGCGCAGCTCTTTCCGCCTGATCTTTTTCCATTTTTTCAAGATCTGCGAGTACCGACTTGTATCGTTTATACTCCAGCAGACGGCGTACAAGCTCTTCCCGGGGATCAACTTCTTCTCCCGCCTCATTAAATACAGGACGTGGCAGCAGCATTTTCGCTTTGATCCGCATGAGTGTACTTGCGACAAGAATAAATTCTGCGGCAAGTTCAATATTCATCTCCCGCATGGTATGCATATAGTCGAGAAAATCATTAGTGATTTTCGCTATCGGGATATCGTGAATATCGAGTTCGTCCCGCTCTATAAAAAAGAGCAGGAGATCAAAAGGTCCTTCAAACTGTGGGAGTTCAATCCGCCAGGTATTTTCCTGAGTTGTTTCCATACCGGCGGCAAGATACGCAATTTGGCAATTTGTTTTACCGGTTTTCGCCGTAGGATTCCCGCAATTTCCGGGCCTCCTCCTGATATTTTCCACCGGCAGCTTCAATCTCGTTCAGCAATCTGATCGCCGTTTTTTTCCGGCCGCTCAGGGAGTAGTTTTGAGCCAGCAGCCACTGTGATTCTTCAAAAAGTAAAGATTCTGGTGCTCTGGCAAGAATTTTCAGCAGGGTAATACTTTCCCTGTATAAGCCCTGGTAAAAGAATGTACTGGCTTTATAATACTGGGCTACCTGATTTTGGGGTTCACTTTGCAGCACCTCATCCAGTTTTTCTCTGGCGGCAGCGTATTTTTGGGTATCGTGAAGTGCGATTGCCTCTGTAAGCAAATCTGCCATCGCCACGCTTTTCAACAGTTTTCCATGATCATCGTATTTTGCCTGTTCAGAAGTGGAAAGGGAAGGCGGCAAAACACCGTTTGCGCTGGGTGCAGGATTACTTTTTGTAATTGGGATAGCAGATACCTGCTCCTGTTTCATGTATTCTCCTAAAGAATCACTCAATATTACGATGCCTCCGGCGGTTTCTTCACGCATCTGATCTGAACGCCTGTCGCGCGGTTGTACATCATCCATATCCACGTTTTCCTTCCCGACAGCCAGCGATTCGCCAGGCATGATTGCAGGCGCAGCATGGGGTGTCGGGCCCGCAGGAAGCGTTGTGAGAGCACCGGACGATGTACTTACAGGCTTTTCGGCAATTATTCTATCACGCCTGACTGAAAGGCGATTGGTAACCGGCGTTTCAGAAACCTCGGCAGAAGCGACCAGCGGTTCGGATTCTATGGGCGAAGTTTCGGTAATAGCAGGTGATGTTTCAGTAACAACGGGCGGGTTTTCATCCGTTGTGTAGCTTTCAGCTATTGCTGGCGGTTCATTTTGGTTGAATCCAAGATCGCGTACGACAAAAAATGTAGCAAACAGCAAAGTGATTGCAGCAGCCGTAGCGACAAAAATCATGGGGAAGTTTTCCGGCATACTTACACGACTCTTCCTCCGGGAAAGCATTTCCCGGCGATTGGCTCGGGTAAACAGTCGTTTGCGGGAAGCGGCCTTGATTCTACTTACAGAGAGGATTACACTATTGTTGTCTTTGACCAACATTAACCCGTCCAGTGCATCAGCAAGCAAAGGATCTTCGGCCAACTGGGCTTCAATCCGCGCATTTTCTGTCTCTGTAGTCTCTCCGTTCAAATACCGGCGAAGCATTACCACCGAAGGTTCTGCTTCATATTTTGATCCAGGTATATGTTTTTTTGCACTCATTGATTATTTCTCCCAATACCGGTTTTACCTCTCCAGAGATTCGCCGTCTGTCATTTGGCTAAGGTTAATTTTCAGGTTTCGCTTTCCGTTCTGAATATAACTTTTGACTTGTTTCATCGAAAACCCCGTTTCATCTGCCACTTCCTGATAACTTTTCTGCTGAAGGTAAAACAATTCTACACAGATACGCTGTTCTTCATTCAATCGTTCCATCGCCAGTTCCAAACGGTTCAACTGATGTTCAGTAGAATCGCCGTCATCCAAAAGACTCAAAATTTCCTTAGATTCCACAAAACCGGGTTCGGTTTCAAGATATTCATCGGCTTTTTCTCTGGCGCGTTTGCTTTTGTCAAGCCAGATGAGGCATTGGTTTTTGGTCACCGTGTGGAGCCAGAATTTAAACTTGCGTACTTCGTATTTTTTCAGGTCAATCAGCAGTTTTTCGAAAATACGCATGGCCATATCTTCGCTTTCCATTGGGTCTTTCAGGTATTTCATACATACGAGATAGACGAGATGGGTATATCTTTCAAACAGTTCCCCCACAAAAGCGGTATCCCCGGACTCTTTGTATTCGAGTACGAGCTCCTCATCGGAAAGAGATTTAATATGTCTGTGCTTTCGAAAAAACATATAACAACATACTAAGATAACAAGAAACCCCGTCAAATTTCACAATTCGATGCGGGATTCCGTAATGAGAAAAAAAAAGGCCGGAAAGCGATTGCTGTTCCGACCCTTAATACTAAATAATCTATCTGGTTATTATCTTCTTTCGAAAGTAAATACTCCCCCATCATCACCCACGTTACGGAGGGCATCGCCTTTGGGAGTCTGAGCAGTATTTCTTGCTACCAGATCACTTACAATCTGGATCAGTTCATCTGCACGCAGTTTTGATTTTGTATTGGACTGAAGAATACGGATCAGGCAGCGGGCGAATGGACTATTTTGACCGGGCTGCCCATCCCATACTTTTTCTATATCACCGGAAGTAAACGCCCAGCGGGAGCGGTTATTTTCATCTACCACCCCGCGGGTATTGGCAAATAGTGATCCGGCATAACAAGCATCTGCTATCAGCAGGGTATGTTTACTGTTGATGGTGCGCAGATAATCGTGAATGGTAGAGTTGCCGATAAAGTCGGGAATTTTGTTGAGTCGGGCATTTGAAGGTACCCAATATCCGAGAGAGGCCTGCTCATCATAATAACCATGACCTGCATAATAAATGACGAGATTATCTTCTTTATTGAGTACATCCTGAAGAGATTCCAGGGTTTCGAGGATATTTTCGCGGGTAGCTTCTTCATTGAAGAGCGTAATGACATTGGCCTGGTCAAACTGATAATAGGAAGTAAGCACTTTGGAGAGATCGCTGCAATCTTTCACTGCATTGTGGAGACGATTCCAGTAGGTATATTCGTTGACCCCAATGAGCAGAAGATAATTTTTCCCTTTACCGGGCATCGCCATATTCTGCTCCCGGCCTGCGTTCTGATTGGCAAAATTCGTAGCAACAGGCGGCTGAAAAGCAGGCCTTGGCTCCTCCACCAATTCCATATAAAACTTCTCTTTTGAGATGTTTTCAAACTTGTCTTTTGCCTCAATCTGAATCTCGGTAAGTCCGGGACGAAGGCTGAGCGAAGCGGCAAAAAGCCCTTCTTCATTGATGGTTACATTATATCCGTTGATAACGACGCCATCAACGCCGGAAACATCATAAACACGGCCACGGATGATTTGCTGGTGGTCGCTGAATTTTCCGGTTTCTCCATTTTTGAGGCTGGGTTCGATCAGGGAAATCTGAGGACCCATATTGTCAACCGTCCGGATTTCAGAAACTTTAAGATAATCAACTTCTACCGCCATATTTCCGCCCACGGTAAAACCATATTCATTGCCAAACAGTGGACTGGCAACCATTTCAGAGACAAGCTCTTCATTGATAAAGAAATACCACTTGTCAGAAACTTTTCTTACGAGAAGTGTATTGTAAGAATAGCGGTTGATATTTTTCCCATAGCTGAGCGGCACAAGATCCTGCGATCTTCCTCTGTCAAACTTTGCCACACGGTAACTGCGGCTGGGGCTAAACATAAAACTATATTCATTGCCTCTGACATCCCGGCCAAAGGTGAGGCCAGTCATACTCAAACCAGACCCTTTCACATTTACAAAACGCATCCGGATTTCAATCTCATAGTTCCCGGAATGATTCATTGCCACAGGGCGGCGTTTCGTATAAGGATGTGAAGTAAGTGTTTCACAGTAAAAGTCGCTGTCTTCTATGCGCTCTTTCAGATATAGAGATCCGAAATCCCAGTTACTGTCATTATTTTCAAATTCGTCATAGAAAGCAATCTGCTTATCTCTGTCCGGAATTCCATAATAATCACCTGGAACCCAGGCAAGATGAGCCTCAACGACATGAGATCCTAACACGAGCAAGGACAACAAGAACAAGAGTGGTTTAAAAGACAATGTGTTAAGGAGTTTCATGATTTTTTCAATCAGTTTGAGCGTATCTACAATCATGGGGGATTGCAATTCTCCAGATGTTAGTTACGCAGATGTCAAAGGTTAAAATGTAGTATTTGCTGAATATGTGGTTACAGAAGTAAAATAAATACATAGCTATATATAATACACAATAACATCTGGTGAAACCTAACATGATTTTTAAAGAACGAAGGAATCGAATATTCCTTAAATCTGTAAGAGTGCGTCCATGGTATTAATATCATCTGCAAAATCAGACAATGATGGATATTGAGTTGCGCCAAACGGTGTATCTATGCCAACAATACACTGGAGTTCGTGCTTATTTTCAGCGATCATTTCCACCAGTGCGGCCTCTCCTTCGACAGATATTTTCCTTATTACCCCCATTTCTGACCTTCCGGGCGAAACAGCAGGCAGAATAAGCAACTTATCACAATCCATAAGTGGTTCACCCCAAACAACCATCTTTGCTTTTTCGTGCAAAACCCGTTCCAAATAAAGCGGATTCAGATATTCTGATGGATATTGATCGATTTTTCTCCATATCCGTTCCCAGTCTGTTCCCGGCATTACCAAAAGATTATTCACATTTCGGCATCCCAGTCCATTGTAAAGAAAAATATCCTCCATCAGACCGTCCAGTTCGTCTTCTGCCATATTGGGTCGAAGAACGGCCAGAGAGTATCTGTTTTTTCTGATGATCCGGGGAACATCAGAAAACTTCGCTTCAAGATACCGCGCGGTATTATTGCTTCCTGTACCGATCAGAAAATCTGGTTTCGCAATAGATACATCCCAGAATATCCTGTCGGCCAATGCCGGCAATTGTTGTACCCATGCTTCCACAAGCCAGTGCATCAGCACCTGATCTTTGTGAGAACAACGGATGTGGGCGATATGTCCACTGAGAATTACCGCCATTACATCATGCCAACCCACTAAAGGGATATTACCGGCTGCTATCAAAGCCACATTTCGGGGTTTGGTTTTTCTTTCAGGATAAGAATCTACAAAAGCTTTCAATGTATTTTCTTCCATCCATACACCAAGTGCCGAAACTGCTTGTTGAATATAGCCAGGGGTAAACCACGGGTTTTCATGTACAGCTTTCGCCACAACACCTGCGGGCACCCCGTTTTTTCTCAGCGTTTCACCAAGTTTTGCGAGACTTTCAACAATCAAATAACGATGAATTGTTTTTTTCATGGATTATCTGCAATAATAATAAAATAGTGAGAAAAAATTATCATCACAGCCATTTTCACAAAAAAAATACTGGTTCATGCAAATCAAGTTAAGCAGTTTCAAACTCATTTAATGGATGATCTGACGCGAACGGATAAAAAAAAAGCGCTAATGGCACCGAAACAATTCCTCCAGGCTTTTGTTTATCTAAAAGGGATCGTATATTTTAGGTGCCAAATTAGTAAAAGGATTTCTTATGGCTATAATGATTACCGAAGAATGCATCAATTGTGGTGCATGTGAACCTGAGTGCCCCAACAATGCTATCTATGAACCAGGCGTTTCCTGGAAGTTTTCAGATGGCACAGGGTTGTCAGGTGAAATCCAGTTTAAAGGGGAAACCATCAGTGCAGATTATGCGCATGACCCTATTTCTGATGATGTTTATTACATCACGCACCACAAATGTACCGAGTGTATGGGCTTCCATGAAGAACCTCAGTGCGCGGCTGTTTGCCCTGTAGACTGCTGCGTGCCCGATCCCGATCACGAAGAGACGGAAGAGGTGCTTCTGGCCAAAAAAGCCTGGATGCATATCTGACAAAACAATCTGTTGCTTAACAGAAAATGGCTTCCCTTGCAGGAGGCCATTTTTTATTACCTTTGCGCCCGAGATACACAAACAACTGTTTGAATTATGCCGACGTCCGAAATCCGTGCGCAATATCAGACTGTCATTGGGCTTGAGATACATGTGCAACTGCTGACCAATAGCAAGATATTTGCACAGGAGGGTTTTTCCTTTGGTTCTCTCCCCAATCACCATGTCTCCGTAATCACAATGGCACATCCGGGTGCCCTTCCCTCAATCAATCGCCGCTGCATAGACCATGCGGTAAAGATTGGCCTGGCCACGCATTGCCAGATCAACCGCAACAGTTTTTTTGCGCGGAAAAATTATTTTTATCCCGACCTTCCCAAAGGCTATCAGATGTCGCAGGATACAGATCCCATCTGCACACACGGGTTTATCGATATTCGCACAGAATCTGGCTCGCAGCAGAAAATCCGGATCGGCCGTATTCATCTGGAAGAAGACGCGGGCAAATCCCTTCACGATCAGGATCCTCATATTTCGATGATTGACCTCAACCGGGCAGGTGTGGGTTTGGTAGAAATCGTCACAGAGCCTGATCTTCGCTCTGCCGAAGATGCCGCTACCTTACTGGCTGAAATTCGAAGACTGGTTCGTTTCCTCGAAATCAGCGACGGCAATATGGAGGAAGGAAGCCTGCGTTGCGACGCCAATATTTCGGTCATGCCGGTCGGAAGTGAAACCCTGGGCACACGTGTCGAGGTCAAAAATATGAATTCATTTAATCACCTGACACGCGCCATTCTTTATGAAAGCGAGCGACAAATAGCCCTGATTGAAGCAGGTGGAAAAGTCGTGCAGGAAACGCGCACGTGGGATGTCAATACCCAAAAAACCTCGCCCATGCGCCAGAAAGAAACCGCCGATGACTACCGCTATTTTCCGGAACCCGATCTTTTGCCATTGGGACTTACGGAAGAATATATAGAAAAAATCAGAAGTGAAATTCCCCGTCTCCCTCAGGAATTATATCTGGAGTACACGGAATCGCTGCAAATTGCCCACAACGAGGCAATGACGCTTACCGAACAAAAAAACTTTGCCGATTATTTTGAGGCAATCCGCAAGCTGACTCCTTTTGAGAAAGAAGCTTCCAACTGGCTGCTGGGGCCTGTAAGAGCCTGGCTGAATGATTCCGGAAAAGAAATTGGCGATTTCCCCATTTCCACAGAAAAGCTTGCGGATCTGATCCGGCTGGTTCAGGAAGACAAGATCAGCAACCACGCAGCCAGAGACCAGGTCTTCCCGATCATGCTTGTCCGACCTGAAGAATCGCCACTTGCTATTGCCGGCGAACTGAATATATTATTGGAATCGAAGCAGGATGAGGTAGAAAATGCAATGATTGCGTTGATGAATCAGTTTCCACAGGAGACCACCCGCTACCGCTCAGGGAAAAAAGGCCTTAAAGGATTTTTTGTGGGCCATATTATGCGCCAGTTTCAGGGAAAAGCCAGTCCCAGAGAGGTCAATGATGTGGTAGAACGCATGCTTGGATGAGCGATATTGCAGGATAAATAAAGGAAGCCTGGCGATTTGATTGTTGAGTTTTTCATTTGTAGTATTAAATTTGGGCTTTCAGAAAACAAATTATTTTCACTGATTTTTAATTTTGACGAATATGGACCCGAGTCTGTCAGAGGTAATTAAACACATGGAAGTGCTGATGATCAAATCTATTGATTATCTAAAAACCGAGTTACATTCCATCCGGGCGGGAAAAGCAAGCCCGGCTATGATTGATAGTGTTACGGTCGAATATTACGGAACTCCTACCCCTGTCAATCAGGTAGGTACAGTTTCCGTAATAGATTCACATACCCTTTCAGTGGTTCCGTGGGAACGAAAAATGATCCCCGCCATTGAACGCGCAATCAGAGATGCAAACCTGGGTTTTAATCCTATGAGTGACGGTGAGATGGTTCGTATTCCGATTCCCCGTCTTACGGAAGACCGGAGAAAAGATTTGGTCAAACAGGCCAAGGCGGAAGGTGAAAAGGCGCGGGTTGCCATTCGCAAACACCGCCATGATGTGATCGGCACGTTAAAACAAATGCAAAAAGATGGAACCTCCGAAGATGCCATCAAAACTGCGGAGTCAAAAGTAGAGGAGGGCACTAAGGATTTTATGCGTAAAGTCGATGAGGTCCTCAAGGTAAAGGAGGACGAAATCATGACTGTATAAACCCACTTTCAGCTAGAACGGGAGAAAATACCCTTAACCCGGCCATTTTACCTGTCCCCTCCGGAAAAACATTTCCATAACCGGCAAATTTGTTACCTTAGCCGAAACAAATTTGCCTACACCTTTTTTCTGGACGTACCAATATGAAACAAGCCCTGATCCTGTTTCTCAAGGGCCTTGGGATGGGCGCCGCGAATGTTATTCCCGGCGTTTCCGGAGGCACAATTGCTCTTATCACGGGTATATATGAGACTTTTATCGATGCCCTGAAATCATTTGATCTGACTGCGATAAAACTTTTATTTCAGTTTAAATTCAAAGCGTTTTGGGAACATATCAACGGTTCTTTTCTGTCCGCAGTACTTGCCGGCGTTGCCGTCAGTATTTTCAGCCTGGCCAGGCTGCTGGAATACCTGCTTGACAAGCAGGAAGTCCCCACCATGGGCTTTTTCTTTGGACTTATTATCGTTTCTGTTTACTCAGTAGGCAGAACCATAGAAAAATGGTCTCCAGCTACCATTGTTTCTCTTGTCATCGGCACGGGCATTGCCGTGGGTATTGCGCTCCTCGCCCCTGCCAGTGAAAACCCGGCGATGTTTTATGTTTTTCTCTGCGGAATTGTTGCGGTATGCAGTATGATTCTGCCAGGGATTTCGGGTTCGTTTGTCCTTCTGATCATGGGTAATTATGCTCTCGTACTAAGCGCCATTGGCAGATTTGACCTGGGAATATTGATTCCCCTTGGCATTGGATGTGTATTCGGACTTGTCGCCTTTTCGCACCTCCTTTCATGGGTCTTTAAAAGTTATCGCGACGAGACGATTGGCATGATGACGGGGTTTGTGCTGGGCTCCCTCCTGGTAATTTGGCCATGGAAAGTCACCCTCACCCAAACGATTGAAAGAGTCGGTAAAGACCCCAAAGTTGCTGTAACCGGCTTCGAATGGCATATGCCGGATTTTGGAAATCCTCAGACTTTCTGGACAATCGGGTTTATCGTCCTGGGGGGCCTGGTAATATGGGGACTGGAAAAAATGTCTTCCGGCAAAACAGAAGCATAATTTATCCTGAAAGACTTCAAACCAACGGAATATTTCCTTTGGTTTTCATCGCGGTGAGTTTGTACAAAAACAATTGTGCCATCTGGCTTGCACGCCATACGGTTTCATCTGTTTTGGGACCTTCGAAGTATTTCCTTACGGTATCATTAAACAATTCAAGCCATTTCTCAAAATGTGCTGCTTCCAGCTCCAAACCAATATGTGGGGCAAACGGGCTGCCTCCATAGCGTTTTTCCGGATCCTCCACGCCCAATAAAACCGTTTCCCAAAACAAGTAAATACGCGCCTTATGTGCGGGCCATTTTTCTGCACTGATACGCGAACTGAATACGGGCCCCAGCAGTTCGTCTGCCAGTGCCCGTGCGTAAAATTCATCTACCAGCAACCGGATATCTGCTGTATCTGTAATATCTTTTCTGTTATCCATACCCGCAATTACGCAAACCGGAAAACTATTCAAAATGATATGCAGCAGCCCGTGAAGAATTTATTTCCTGCGAGGCTTAAAACAACACTTCACTCATACGACTGCTATCGTCATTGGTGCCATTTTCCAGTGCAAGTACACCTCTTGGGCAAACTGCCGCGCAAACGCCACAACCTACGCAGGAAGAACGAACAATATTCTGCCCCTTCTGTGCATAAGCCCGGACATCTATCCCCATCTCACAATAGGTCGAACAATTACCGCATGATATACACTGACCGCCATTGGTTGTGATGCGAAACCGGGACTTAAACCGCTGCACAATGCCCAGGTATGCTGCCAGTGGACAACCAAAACGGCACCAGGCCCGGTTGCCCAGCAATGGATAAAAACCGGTTCCGATAATCCCGGCAAACACAGAGCCAATGGCAAATCCGTACAAACCTCTGACCGAATAGCTGTTTAACCCCAAAATGGTTGACTGCCCGGTAAAATAGGTGTACAACACCAGCCCGGTCATAACCACCGAAAATACAAGTACGCCATGTATCAGATACCTTTCGATCTGCCATGAGGATAGTTTTTTGCTCGAAAGCTGGCGGTAAGGGTCTCCCAATGTTTCTGCCAGCCCTCCACAGCCACATACCCATGAACAATACCATCTTTTGCCGAAAAAATAAGTGATTACAGGTACTCCTATGACAAACAGGATAATTCCCCAGACCATCATCCATATACCGGCTTGTGTGGCCGAAAAAGTTGTCAGCCGATAATCAAAGAAAAACGAATAGTCCAACGGCCACATATTCTTCAAATCCTGCTCAGGAAGATTGAGATTGTGCAATACCTGTGGAATGAGAAAGGCAAAAGCTATCTGGAAAAACATGACCGATGCGGTCCGCACGATATGATATTTGCTGTGCCGATATTTGGTAAACATCCTGATACCCATCACAATAATCGCGACCGTGTACAGGAAGCCATACATAAACCACCGGTCTGCCGGGGCACCTTTGCGGAGCAAACCGGAAACAGGATCGGCGAGGGAAACCCATTCGGCGATATAGGCGTGTTTGAAATAAAGAAGAATGTAAAACCCGATCAGAAAGGCACCCGCCAAAATGCCGACAATCCCCCGCGAAGTCGCCGAGCTGTGGTAGATGCCATTGTGTTTAATACCCGGCATCCCGTCAAAAAAGGCGGGAAATATCCAGAACAAAGCCCCTATCGTGCCTATGACCACGATAAAAAAGAAAAAAACAAACGGGTTTTCCCAATATGCTCCTTTCGCCATAGTCTTTGCCATGGCAAAGAGGTAATCCTGGGCATCGTAGTCGGAGATGAGAAAATTGCCGGCGTAGCCATTGATTGCACCATTGATGCCATCACGGACTTTCTGTTTCAGCTCGTCTTCATTGCCGGCAGACTGCCCGACCAGCCAGTTTGAATAAGCAACGACGGTTTCCCGCATGTCTTCCTTCACCAAAGCAATGGCCTGGTCATAAGAGTCCTGCGAAACGGAGAGATTTCTGTCATCGCCGCCTACTGCTGTCTGTACAAATTGCTCGATGGTTTCTTCCGGCAGTCCATACTGTTTCCGGACCCGATCATTGGTCAGGTCAATCACTGCACTGGCAGCTCCCAGAAAAGTAAATTTGGAACTGAATTCACGGCCTTTCAATTGCTGTAATTCTTCCAGCAGAATTTCTCTGTGCGAGTCTTTCAGTTTGCCTGACAGTGTCTCCAGGCCTGCATCGGTGACCTCGTACTTGCTGAGCAAAAGTAAAGAGACAAATGTCAGCAAAGCGGCTATAAATATGCCTAAACCGGCTTTTTGTAAGTATTTCATTTTTCTAAGCTTTTAACGAGGCCCACATATTTTTCCAGCTTCTCTTGCGAAGAAGCTGAAGATTACGCCCGGGGTTTTGTTGATTGTAAAGATTGACGACTTCTGATTCGTATTGAGTAAAAAACTCAGGGTCAAAATTGGCTGCGCCAAGATTCTGCAGCACTTCTTCGATATGAGCGCCTGATTCTATCCACTTATGACATACATTCTGCCTGTAGCGGATACCCATAAGATTAAAGCCAAGTATCTTTGAATCTTCTGCCGAATACACCAGCCGAATGGATTTATTCTCTTTAGGGTGTTTCCAGAACAGATGTTTTTCTCCTGACTGGATTGCGTTTCCGACTGCCCCATAGACCTGATACTCCATATCCATAAACTTTGCGGAGTTAAACCAGGTAGTCTGCTTGTAAACCGTAGGTTGTCCGCACAGCGTTTTTGCGAGCACTGGTCCCATGAGCTTTCCGGTGTACCATACGGCTTCAAGGCCTCTTCTGCCCGGCAATGGATTACGCAACTCCGCACAATCGCCAACTGCATATATATCCTCCATATTTGTCTGGAGAAAATCGTCAACGAGAAAACCACGGGCGGTTTCGATTTCCGTGTTTTTCGCCAGAGATATATTTGGGGAAACGCCCGCGGTAAGTCCCACAAACTGACAGGCAATCTCCTCGCCTTTATCAGTTACGACAGCCCTCACCCTGCCATTTTCATCGGGCAGTATTTCCTTCAAACTCGTTTGAAGCCGGAGGTCAATTCCTTGCTGAGCATAAATCTCCTGATTAATCATCTCTGACTCCTCCGGCGGCATGACTATATTCCAGAAGCTTTTTTCTCTCACCAGAAAAGTCACCGGAATGTGCCGTGAGTGAAACATTTCCGCTAGTTCGATCCCGATAAGTCCGCCCCCGACGATGACTGCATGCGTTAAGTCCTTCGAATAGGTTTCGATAGCATCCAGATCCTGCTTGCTTACCATTCCGGTTACGCCGTCGAGCTCCTGCCCGGGCCAGCCATATTTGTTGGACAAGGAGCCGGTAGCCAATACAAGCTTATCGTAGGTCATGTTGGTCCCGTCGCTAAACAAAAGGGCTTTATTCTCGGGAGAAATGGCCACAACAAATTTTTTGACAAGGTTGATCCGGTTTTTTTTCCAAAACCAGGGTTCGTAGGGTTGGGTATGCTCAAACTTCATATGGCCCATGTAGATGTACATGAGCGCTGTGCGGGACCAAAAGTAATCCGTCTCCCCCGAAATGACGGTTACCTCATGCTGGCTGAGTTTGCGGACATGTCTTGCCACAGAAATTCCGGCAATTCCATTTCCAATAATGACAATATGCATAGTGATAAAAATTTCAGGGTTGATCGTTGAGAGACCAGTCGTAATCAAGATACGATATATTCGCATCGTCCTGAATCTGTATTGGGGCGTACTGATTCAGATATTCAATTAATGTACTATGTCGGATAAAATCTTCTTTAAACCATGAAAAAATTGGCGATAATTTAACTTCTTCTGCGGTAATCTGGTTTCTTAGCGGCTCGCGGAGAAATCGCTGTGCCTGAGAAGTAAGTTGTGACTCCAGTTTTTGGGGTGTATAAGCCTCATTACGCAATACCGGGCAGGATTTTGATGCACAATTGATCGCGAAGTGAATTCTTGGCTCGTCAAACTCCCGCCTCAGGATAGAATGTTCGATCTGATCCAGACTGGCGGGTTCGCCGCCTATGGTAAAAAATTCTTTATGCCAGATGGTTGCAACTCCCGGTATCGTATTCAGATCACGGATACTGCGGGGCCGGTAATTGTCAATAATCACTTTGACGGTAAAAGCATTATAGGCATTGATCCAGTAGGCGAGTTTTTCTGCTTCAGACCATTGAGGTGAGGGAGGATGATGGCTGAGCAGGTCCAGGTACTCTTCCAGCCGGGACTGTTTTTGAATAAATCCTTCATAATTGACAATACCCACACTGTCCACATTCTCAGCCAGCAATTCATTCCAAATAGAATGATTTATGGCCGGAGCATCATTTTTGCCTGCCGGTGTTTTTTTATAATTATGGCAGGAGAGCAGGGAAATACACAGGAAAGTAACCATCGGGAAAAACCCTAAAAAAACATTATTCATGAGCAAATCTGATTGGGTAACGCAGGCAATATTAGTTGTGGTATAAAACCTGATGTGTCTGCTGGCTTACGATTTGCGAAATAAACTGAACCCGCCATTTGCAGGCAGATGAATGGAACCTGTAACCAGATCGCTTTTTGCGCCGGTCACTGAAGCGAGTGTGGTGGTTTTTCCTGTGAGCGTTCGCAATCCCAGAAAGGCAAAAACGATCGCTTCTTTATAATCTACAATATCGTCAGAGACATGGCTGTCCAGAGATACTGCCAATGCTTTTAATTCTTTTTCAAGGCATTCAATCAGAAACTGATTGTGCCTGCCTCCGCCTGTTGCCAGCATTTTGATCCCTGTTGCACCTACCAGCGATACGGCGAGTCTGATCTGCCGCGCAATATGCAGGGTACAGGTATGTAAAAGGTCTGCCAGGGGATAATCGAAAGCATTGATCACCGGCAAAGCCTCTTCTTCTACCCATTCCCAACCCAGGCTTTTGGGAAATGGCTGACTGTAAAATGCCAGAGAATCCAGTGCGTCAAGTAATTCTGTCTGTAAAACTCCCGATCTGGCCATTGCTCCTCCTGGATCATAATCGGTGGCGTGTTGTGGGTAGCGCGTTGTGTAAAGGTGGTTGAGCAGAATATTGCATGGCGAAACGTCAAATGCTTTACCCTGAAAAGTGAGATTGCTAAATCCCCCCAGGTTAAGAAAAAGCTGATGGTCGGGAAATAAATATTTTTCTCCCAGGGGAACCAGCGGTGCGCCTTCTCCGCCTCTGGCAACATCTTTATTCCGGAAATTGGTCACCAGCGGGCAGGGCAACCAGGAAACCAGCGTTTCCCCATCGCCGATTTGTACCGTATAGTTTTTATAGGGTCGGTGAAAAATTGTCTGCCCATGTGCAGCAACAAAGTCGGGGGTAAGATTATGTCTGTCGATAAATTCACGGATCGAACGCCCCAGCCAGTGGCCGAAGTACACATGAGTTTTGGCAAAAATCTCAGCATTTTGAGCAGGCAGATGCAGGAGACGGGCTTTCCATTCCGGGTCAATGGGCAGCGCCTCTGCCAGATCCAGCGAGAACGTATAGCGATCGTTTTCTTCGGTAAATGTGCAATATGCGAGATCGAGGGCATCCATCGACGTGCCACTCATTGCACCGATTCCGCGATAGGTTGTCATAGATTAAAACTCTTCAAGAATCAGTCCCAGAGGCTCAAGCGGGCCTGCTCCCACCCGGATAACCATAATATCTTTTTCGCCTTTACTACAATCTATCACGGTGGAAGGGGTAAGTCCGCCAAATCCCCCGTCAACCACCATATCGACGAGATTGCCAAAGCGCTCATCGATCAGAGATGGATCGGTATTAAACTCCGTGTACTCTTCATCAAGCGGAAGACTGATAGAGGCAATCGGATTGCCAAGCAGGGATGCCAGACTTACCGGAATTTTATGATCGGGCACCCGTATGCCGACCGTTTTGCGCGGTTGAAAATGTCGGGGAATAGCTTTAGATGCCTGCAAAACAAAGGTATATGGGCCGGGAAGTGCCTGACGCATGATTTTAAATACAGGCGTCGTCACATGGTTGGCATAGGTACCAATGATACTGATATCTTCACACACACAGGTAAGCTGGCTTTTTTCCGGGTCAATCCCCTTAATCCTGCATATACGGTTTACAGCCTTGCGATTATTGATATCACATCCGAGGCCGTACATAGTGTCGGTAGGATAAATAATCACACCGCCATCCCGCAGGCAGTCAATTACCTGAGACAACATTCGTTCCTGCGGATTTTTGGGGTTGATGGAAATAATCATAAAAATCAATCAATGATTCTCAAACAAGGTAGCCAAATTTTTGAAATTATTGCGGTAATTGGAAAAGAGATAAATGAATTCTATTTTTGGCTGATTAAAGTTCCACAAAATGAAAAAGCGTTACTTACACCTGACAATTGTCTGTTTGTTATTCTGTGCCCACCCGGCCTTTGCCCAGAAGGGTTTGAAGGTGGGAGGATTTGCACTGCCACAGTCAGTATTTCTTTTCAACGCCGATGATCAGAACCTCGATGAGGATTTGTACCGCCAGGAGCTTTTGGGTGGAATGGCTGTTGGTGGCGTGTTTGGATATAATTTCAACGATTATGTTGGATTTCGACTCAATATGCTTTATTCTCAGCAGGGAGGAAAATATTCCAGCCGGAGAGATGTTGTTTTACGCAACCACTTTGTCAAACGTCAGGAATACCTGAAAATACCGTTGATGCTGGGAGTCAACTCCAACCCCGACCGAAAGGTAGCTTTTGTGTTTTACGGAGGTGTACAGCTGGATCTGCTGACAAAAGCATTTTCCTATAACGACAACCCCGCATATGAGCTGCCTCTGCCAGACAACTTCACCAACTTCCCTTCTGAATACGAGACATACCGCACGCTTCACTATAGCGTTGTAGGAGATATTGGTACAGATATCAAACTCTCTCCCCGCAATTTTGTATTAAACCTTCGTATCCGGGGAGATTATGGACTCGTAGATTCAGAAAATAAAGATGCGGAATTTCGCCTTACTTCCGGAGGTCTGACCCGCCAGCAAAATTATTGGGAATGGGTACGCGGTGCTACGGCTAATGCAGAAACCGCCAGTTTGAATATCGGCTTTCTCATCGGCCTGACCTATACTTTCGCGCCAATAGAATAATAAAACTTACGACGTGGCAGCCAGGCAACAATAAAGGCTGATTCTATCGTTAACTCCAAAGAATGTGATCGCATACGTAAAAGGGAAACTCGCTCAGGTTGAGCCAGCTTTTGCTGTGGTGGATGTCAATGGCATCGGGTATTTTGTTAAAATTTCGCTTAATACATTTACCCGTATTCAGGACAAAGAAACCGTCATGCTGCATACTTTTCTCCAAATCAGAGAAGATGCACATGTGCTGTATGGGTTTGCAGAGGAAAAGGAGCGGATGCTCTTCGAGCAGTTGATAACTATTTCGGGAGTAGGCGGCAATACGGCAATGGTGATTCTTTCCAGCATATCCGCTTCGGATCTCTATCTGGCTATCCGCTCTGAAGACATCAATACGCTGAAAAGAATTAAAGGAATTGGCGCCAAAACAGCCGGACGTATCGTACTCGAACTGAAAGATAAGATCAGACTGGAAGAAAATGGAGACCTGACGGCGATTGAATCGAATATCCCGGGAAGCCAGAAAAAAGAGGAAGCGCTTGCGGCACTTGCCAGTTTGGGACTTGCCAAAAACGTTATGACCAAACGTGTAGACCAGATTATGAAAGAACACGGTATGGAAATTTCAACCGAACAGATTATTAAACTTGCCCTTCGAAACCCCTGATAATCTTTCGGGGTGTATAAAGTCCTGAAGAAATTACCCTTTATTTCTCTTGGATATTTTCTATGTTTGTACAGTATTCAACTGCTAAAAACCTGTGTGTGCCTATGGTGTAAACCTCTACCTAACCCTGAAGTAATTGTATTTCAGTGTCAAAACTAAATTAAATTAGCTTTGTCCAAGTTCAGTTTAGCCATGCTGGTGTCGGCAATTACTTCATTCTTTTTTGCTGACACTGGTACTACCGGGAAAGAAGCGGAGGTTTGCCCACAAGTGGAGGTAATCTCAACGGATTCTTTTTTTTCTGTTGAAGAATTGCTCACTCCTGACGGAGACACCTCTAAAGTCAAAAGTAACCCCAACAATCGCATCGGGGATGCTACCCGGCAGGAGTATGTAACCCCTTTGTATCTCGGTAATCCGGGAAACCTTGAAACCATCTTCGAGCTGAATGATGATGGCTCAGGTTTTAATATTTATGAACGTGTCGGGAAAGTAGATTTCCGCAGACCCTCCTATATTTCCTATGAAGACTTCCTCGAATACCGCAAGAAAAAGTCTCAGCAGGACTATTTCCGCGAACAATCCATGTCTGCCAACGCAGAATCCCGGCAGGGGCTGGCGCTGAATATTGATATAGAAGAGCTTTCAGACGTGTTTGGCGGTGGATCTGTGTCGATTCGCCCGACAGGATTTGCCACACTCGACTTCTCCATTGACCACAACCGTACAGACAACCCCTCACTTCCGCTGCGCCAACAACGCACCACTACCTTCAATTTTGACCAGCAGATCCAACTTGGTGTTATCGGCCAGATTGGGGAAAAATTGCGCCTCAATGCCAATTTTGATACCCAGGCTACTTTTGATTTTGAAAATGAACTCAAACTCGAACATAGCGGAACCGAAGACCAGATTCTCCAGAAAATTGAAGCGGGTAATGTCAACATGCAACTGGGCAACTCCCTGATTCAGGGACGTCAAAATCTTTTTGGTCTTAAAACCAAACTTCGTTTTGGGCCTGTATATGTCACAGCTATCGCGTCCACCGAAAGAGGAAAGGTGGAAACTATCAATATATCTGGCGGCGGGGCCATCGAAACTCCCTTCGAAAAGGAAGTTTCGGACTACGATATGAACCGCCACTTTTTTCTCTCCCATTATTTCCGGTCCACTTACGAACGTGCACTGGCCAATCTCCCGGTTATTCAATCCAATCTGCGAATCAACAGAGTCGAAGTCTGGATAGAGCAGCAAGGCTCAACCAGCAACAACCGAAATGCAGTGGGTTTTGTGGACTTAGGAGAAAATGATCTCCCCTTTGGACAAGGTGTGGGCCGCGTTTACAACGACAATCTTCAGCGCAATACCAATATCCGCGTACCTGACAACGACGCCAACAACTTGTTTAGCCTTCTCGAAAATGATCCGGCAATACGCGAACAAAACACAGCCAAAAGCGCAATAGAAAACCTCCCCGGGCTGAATATGGCCAATACCGAAGATTTTCAGGTGCTGGGCAATATGCGTCGCCTGAACCCCAACGAATATACTGTCAACAACCAGTTGGGTTATATCTCACTCAATTCGCCAATCCCTACAGACCAGGTACTGTTTATTGCCTATAACTTTACCCTCAACGGACAAGTACACCAGGTCGGGGAATTTTCAGATGATGTCCCCGCCAACGGACTCAACTCCAATGTGCTTTATCTCCGCATGCTGAAGTCTTCCGTACTTCGCATCAATCCTTTCCCTGCGTGGGATCTGATGATGAAAAACATTTACAGTGTGGGATACGGTCTGCAACGCGATGGTTTTTTCCTCGATATTAAATACGAATCCGGAACCAGCGCAGGTCGCATCAACTTCCTCCCAACCGGAGCGGTAGCCAACCGGCCATTGATACAGGTAATGGAACTCGACCGGCTGACCAACCACACCTCTGCCGGGCCTGACAACTACTTCGACTTTGTCGAAGGGATAACTATCCTCTCCGATAAAGGATTGGTCATATTTCCGGTACTGGAACCTTTTGGCAGTCACCTTGCGACCAAGCTCAACAATGACCCGGATGCTGTAGCCACTTATGTATTCCAGCCACTCTATGATGATACGCAGCAGGGGGCAATACAAAACCACCCCGAACTCAATCGTTTTACCCTTGAAGGGTATTACCGATCTTCCAGCAGCTCGGAAATCCCACTCAACACATTTAACCTCTCCGAAGGATCAGTAACCGTCACGGCCGGAGGAAGAACATTGAGTGAAGGCAGTGATTATCAGGTTGATTATTACGGAGGGAAAGTAACCATTATCAACCCGTCTATTCTTACCTCCGGGCAGGATATCGCCGTATCGTTTGAAAGCAATTCCCTCTATAATATTCAGACAAAAACCCTTCTGGGATCAAGAGCCGAATTTAGCCCATCAGACAACCTGCAGTTGGGAGCAACCATACTCAATCTTCGGGAGCAGCCATTCAACCAAAAAACCACCCTGGGAGATGAACCACTCAACAATACATTGTGGGGACTTGACGCCAGCTTTCGAAGAGAATCGCCCCTTTTGACCAAACTTATCGACAGGTTGCCGCTGATCAGTACAAAGGAGACATCCACGATAGATGCTGCCGCTGAGTTTGCGCAGTTTATTCCGGGTACCCCTGCAATTAATAAAACGCAAACTGAAAAAGGCATTGTCTTCCTCGATGACTTTGAAGCAGCTGCAACGCCTTTTGGCCTTCAGGGAACACAACGATGGAAACTGGCGTCCTTCCCCGAAGGGAATACAAAAATCTTCAACCCTGAATACGCCGGAGAGCCTCTTTCGACCAACTTTACCCGGGCAAAACTCGCATGGTATCAGATCGATCAGGCCTTTTACCAGCGTTTTGGGATAAAATTTCCGGAGGAGGATCTCAGCAACAACTATACCCGACAGGTACAGCCCTTCGAATTGTTTCCCACAGCAAAAAGAGCTTTTGGAAACAATATTCAAAATACCTTTGACCTCCACTTCAATCCCAATACCAGAGGCCCTTATAACTACGAATACCGGGAAAGCAGACTCAGAAGTGCTGACGGTACTTTTGTTCGGCCCGAGGACAACTGGGCTGGGATCATGCGCGAAATCGACGTCAACAATGACTTTGAAGCTACCAATGTTGAGTTTGTCGAATTCTGGATGATGGATCCCTTTATGGATAACCCCAATCATAAAGGCGGTGAGTTTTATGTGAATCTGGGGTTGGTAAATGAAGATATTCTGACTGATGAAAGCCTGAGCCGGGAAAATGGACTGCCTGGTGCGGGAGATCCGGGCAACCTTCAGGAAACCCCCTGGGGGAGAATTCCTATCGGCAACCCGCCGGTCAATGCTTTCAGTAACAACCCCGATGATCGTATCGCACAGGATATCGGTTTTGATGGTTTAAATGACGAAGCTGAGGCCATATTCTTCAGCCGGGTTTTGGATAGCCTCCGCACATTTTTGAGCCCAGCGGCTATGGCACAGTTAGAAGCTGACCCCAGTACAGATAACTTCAAACATTTTCGGGACGACTCTTATGAAGCCGATGAAGCGGGCGTGCTGGAAAGGTATAAAGATTTTAACGGTCTGGAAAACAACTCCCCGGTGGGCCAGGATAACAGAAACTATACGGTACAGGCGACCCAGTTACCTGACAATGAAGACCTCAACAACAACGGAAGTCTCAACTTCGCCGAACAATATTGGGAATACCGCATCAAACTTCACCCTGACTCACTCCAGCGGGGGATGAATTTTGTGGTAGATAAAATCACTGATACCGTTAATACTGCACAAGGGGTAAATACGCCCGTTACCTGGTATCAGTTCCGTATTCCGCTTAATACAGGACGTCCGGTAAACAATATCACCAACTTCAAGACAATCTCCTTCATGCGGATGTATATGACGGGATTTCAGGAAGAAGTGATTACCCGTCTGACAGAGTTCCAACTGGTTTCTACCCAATGGCGCCGATTCAGCGGAAACCTCAACGAGTCAGGTATTGCCACACCACCCGAACCACCTTTTGCGACATTTGAACTGGGAAGTGTGAGTCTGGAAGAAAACTCACAAAAACTGCCGTTTAACTATACGCTTCCTCCTGGCGTGGTACAACAATCTATCAATGGAAATACGGCGGCAGGATTCCTTCAGGACGAACGGTCTCTTACTATGAAAGTCTGCGACCTGAAAGACGGAGATGCCCGGGGCATGTTTAAAAATACCAAAAGTGACCTTCGCCTCTACAACCGACTGAAAATGTGGGTACATGCAGAGGCGACAGAGTCTGGGGTAATGCCATCCAACTTTTACCAGTATGATGATGCGCGGGTTTTCATTCGTTTGGGACTCGACAATGATCAGAATTACTACGAATACGAAATTCCCCTCACGCCTTCCGATCCGGCGATTTCCAATTCGAAAACCAATACATGGCTTTCAGCCAATGAATTCGACTTTGAACTGGCTTTGCTTGCACTCGCCAAAGACGATCGAAATACTGCTGGTACAGGGTTGATCTACCGCCATGCGTACCGCAATGACAGTATGCCCGAAGGCCATGTCATTTATATAAAAGGTACGCCCAAACTCAGCGACGTTCGCAATATCATGATCGGGGTGAGAAACCCCAGTGATCCCGACGCCCGGCCAATATGTCTGGAGTTGTGGGTAAACGAGCTCAGGCTTACGAACTTTGACAAAACCAAAGGCTGGGCTGCCAATGCCAATATTTCGGTCAAACTCGCAGATATCGGCAGCATCAGCGCCAATGCTGCCTACAAGTCCTCCGGGTTTGGCCCGCTCGAGCAAAGGCTCAGCACCCGGTCGCAGGAAGACGTCCTCCGCTACGACCTTGCGGGAAATCTCTATCTTGACAAACTTTTCCCTAAAAAATGGGGACTTCAGATGCCTGTTTATGCCACGATTGGTGAACAGCGTATCAGCCCGGTATTTAATCCACAGGAGGCTGACGTACGAACGGATATCTTGCTCGAACAACTCGATCCCAAGGCGCGGTCGGAGAAGCTGATGCAGATTCAGGATTTCAGAAGTACAAAGAGCCTTTCTTTCAATAACTGGCGGAAAAATAAATCACAGGGAACCGGCGGTGGTGGCGGTGGCCCGGGAGGTGGAAGGCCCGGTACAAACGCAAGACCCGGAGGAGCCACCAGTGTAGGCGGACAGGGTGGCAAAGGAACTGGCGACCGAAGCGGCGGTGGCGGTGGAGGGCGAGTCAGCTATCCGTGGGATATTTCCAACTTCGACTTTACCTACGCATACAATGAAAACTTCTCGCGAAATGCCGTGATTGAACGCCGGTTCAACACCCAGCACCGGGGGGCGATTAATTATCGGTATAATTTCCCACAACTGGTAGTTGAGCCATTTAAAAATATTAAGGCATTTGAAAAAATACAGTTCCTCAAGGACTTTAACTTCTCGCCGCTGCCAACTGCATTTAATGTATCGATTACCGGAGACAGGCAGTTTGAAGAGCGACAAATGCGTGCAACCGAACTTTTTGGCGGTCAGGTAACACCGACTTTCACCAAAAACTTCCTCATCAACCGGAACTACAACCTGACCTGGAATTTTACCAGAAATCTCCAGCTCAGCTATACAGCCAATAATATATCCCGTGTGGATGAAGTTAAAGGATACTGGAAAACGGCCTCTGAGGCAGAAATTGATTCAGTGGGTTCACTCATGGATAATCTTCTGCATATCGGAAAAGATCCCTCCCGTGGTCACGACAATCTTATCAATTTTGGCCGTACCACACAGTTTACCCACAACTTCAATGCAGCCTATCAGGTGCCTTTCAACAAGTTTAAAATGCTTGACTGGGTGAGCAGTACGGTAAACTATTCGGGATCATTTAACTGGGCACAGGCTCCGGAGATCAATCCCGGCCTTGGTGCGACCATCGGCAATACACAGAATATACAGGGAAATGGAAGGCTGGATCTTAACAGTCTGTACCGAAAGGTCGGTTTCCTCAAAAAAATACTGGACGGCCAGAATAAGGCTCCTCAGGGTGCGCGACCACCTCAAGCCCCTCAGAATACCGGACCCAGAATAGAAAACCGGGTCGGAGAAAACCCGGTTGAAACAGACACAACCAACAAACCCGATCCCTTCCGGTTCCTCAAACTGGTAGGTAAAGAAGTAATACGGGTAGGTTTGAGCGTCAGAAGTATTGATTTTACCTATAGCAATAATGCAGGAACCATTCTGCCGGGTTACCTTCCCAAAACCGATAATTTTGGACTGGACTTTGGGTATTACGACTCTGTACGTCAGGGCACTTCTCCCCTGCTTCCCCCTACCTATGGTTTTATCATGGGTAGCCAGCGCGATATAAGAAATGAAGCAGGTGAAAACAACTGGATTACCCGCGATACGCTTTTGTCAAATCTCTTCCTCAAAAACCGCAATGAAATCCTTACAGCCCGCACATCTGTGGAACTGTTTAAAGGTTTCAGGATAGATATTTCGGCAAACCGAACCGAAAGTAAAGACGATAGCGAATTTTTCAGGTGGGATCCTTCCGAAGACAGGTACCGGAGTTTTGACCCGTTGAACAACGGAAGTTTCAGTATGTCTTATATTTTCATCAATTCTGCTTTCGAGAAAGGCTGGGAAACCTCCGCTGCATTTGATGAATTTTCCAGCAACCGCTCCACCATTTCAGGTAGACTTTCGGCCAGAAACCCCAATAATGCCCGACTTACTCCCAGGACACAACTGATCGAAGGAGGATTCCAGAACGGGTATCTCGGCACCAACCAGGATGTACTGATTCCTTCGCTTCTTTCTGCTTATGGTGTTATTAGTTCTGAAAAAATTGCGCTTTCCAATTTCCCGCGTATCCCGCTGCCAAACTGGAGTATCAACTACAATGGGTTGTCTAATATTCCTTTACTGAAGAAATATTTCAACTCCGTAACGCTGAAGCATACTTACCGCGGTACTTATTCGGTAGGCAACTATACCAATAACCTCAACGCCCTCACTTTAGGCGGATTTCCGGCAAGACCGGATACGGTGGGTACCGATAATTTTGGGCTGATAGAAAACTTCTATTCGATTGAAAATATTCAGACTGTGCAGATTATGGAGCAGTTTGCCCCACTGTTGGGTGTGAATGTAAACATGAAAAATGGAGCGACAGCGCAGATTGACTACAAACGCGGACGGCAGATGAATTTCAACGTGGGAAACCTTCAGCTCACCGAGATGCGAAACCAGGACCTCGCCGTCATGATTGGCTACCGGAAAGATAAGCTGAACCTGAGCTTTAACTTTGGCGGGAAAAATGTAAACCTGAAAAATAGCGTCAACTTCCAGTTCCGCGCCACCATGCGCGACACCAAGGAAATCAACCGAAATCTCGGGCCGACTGGAACCTCCAATGACCAGGTACGGCTTCCGGAAATTACACGGGGTACGTATAACTTCATTCTTTCGCCTTCGATAGACTATGTGGTAAACACCCGGTTGAATGTAAAGTTATTCTTCGAACGGAATATCAACAATCCTTACGTCGCCAACGCATTCCGTACCGCATTCACATCGGGTGGTGTGCAGATACGGTTTACGCTCGCAAACTAATACAATACCCTGAACCGGATGGTTCCGGGTATTTCTTTCATCTCATCCAGTACATGGTCGTCGTACTGTTTGTCGATGTCTGTAATTACATAGCCAATCTGCTCATTGGTTTTGAGATACTGACCAGCGATATTGATATCTTTATTCGCCAAAACATGGTTGATCTTAGCCAGAATTCCAGGCACATTTTTGTGAATATGGATCAACCGGTGTGCATCGCGCAAGATCGGAAGTTGAAGATTGGGGAAATTCACACTCGTAAATGAGTTTCCGGAATTGACATAATCAATGATCCTTGCAGGCACATACTCCGCAATATTTACCTGCGCTTCTTCTGTACTTCCGCCAATATGGGGCGTAAGAATCACATTATCCATACCCCTGAGCGGCGACATAAATTCTTCGTCATTGCTTTTAGGTTCGGAAGGGAATACGTCCACAGAAGCACCGCCGATATGTCCGCTTTTCAGGTGATTGACCAGCGATTCAATATCTACGACAAACCCGCGACTGAGATTTAGGAAAATGGCCCCAGGCTTCATGGCGCTGAATTCCCGCTCACCGAAAAACAGTTTATTATCCTTTCTTCCATCAACATGAAGCGTGACGACATCCACTTTCGAAAGCAACTCTTCTATCGATGAGACTTTTGTGGCATTGCCTAAAGCAAGTTTTTCGACGACATCGTAGTAAAAAACATTCATTCCCATCGCCTCTGCCAAAACTGAAAGCTGGGCGCCAATATTTCCATATCCAATGATACCGAGTTTTTTTCCGCGAATCTCAAAACTATTTTTGGCAGATTTGTTCCAAATGCCCTGGTGCATCCCATTGTTGGCGACCAGCGTACGGCGCATGAGCATAATGATTTGTCCAATGGCGAGCTCTACCACCGACCGGGTATTGCTATAGGGAGCATTAAAGACGATCACACCTTGTTCTGCACAGGCTTCCAGATCAATCTGATTGGTACCGATACAAAAAGCGCCAACGACCATCAGGCGGTTGGCATGTTCAAGCACTTTGCGGGTAATTTTGGTTTTGGAGCGAATGCCGATGATGGATACGCCCTTTATCCTTTCGCAAAGTTCATCTTCGTTGAGTGCGCTGCTCACAAATTCCACCTGATACCCTTCGGTTTCAAAGGTGTGTACAGCATTGGGGTGAATATTTTCAAGCACTAAGGCTTTGATTCGGTTTTTGGGATAAGAAGTTTCCATAGGACTTACTCTTTAAGAAGGCGCAAAGGTAAAGATTTCAGGGAGAATATAAATACAACTTTCATCTAAGCCCTGTCGTGCCAAATTGTTTTTCGGATTTCTACTAATATCTTATTCGCCCTTTTTTTATCGGATTTTTCAGGCAGCGGGCTGGTCTCATACAGTTTGTTTACCTGCTCCAGCTTTTGATTTGCCTGTTCGATCAGCTCTTCATACGTAAATTTTCCGGCACGGATCGCCAGCAGTTCTTCCCGGTTGGGACGACGCACGACTACTTGGCCTTCGGAAAGTATTTCTATGGCCATATCCAGCAGGCGAAAAGTGTGCATCATATTTTTTGCATCGTAATTTTTGCCATGTTCAAGGGTATTTTCATAGCGATGTTCATTTCGTTTTTCCACCCATTCGTGGTATTCGCGAAAGTCTTTGCAATAGGTCGAATAACCATCCTGATTGAAATAGAGGTAAGTCAACGGTTTCAGGCCTTTGGGAATACTGCTGAGCAAAACCTCATTGGCTGTGGTTTTTTGCATAATCCCTTTGAACTCATACGCGCCGGAATCATCGTAAAAAAGGGCATAATAGTCCTTCATATGGTCAATATTGACCAGCCCGCATTGCTCCTGCATAAGGTTATTTTCTCTCAGCCAAAGAGGGAGTGGCCGTGAGCCCTGCCCTTCGGTCACGTAACAAAAATCCAAAATGGATTTGCGCGCCTCACCCATCGGGTTGAGGATTTTTTTGTTGAGGCCGCGGGCTTTTTTGATCTGCTGCACAGCGTACCCGGCAAAAGCATTTCTGCTGGTTTTTGCCAGAAAGTCTTCTGTGCGAATCAGGTCAAACACCGGATGTTTGTATAATATCATATTCTCCGGCATGGCGGTCATTTCCAGAAGGTTGGGATTGTTTTTGTGTAGCAAGCTGATAAATCGCCCGATTTCATAATAGACGATATCGTTGGTTTTGTTGGCGATCTGGTCGATATAGTCAAGGCTGAGATAATGGTCCTCAGGCAATACAAATACGCCTTTGATATCGGTATCGGAAGTCGGCAAATCGAGGCCGTAAGCCTTACTGCCGCTGATACATTCAAAGATAATCCATCCAGAGGTTTTGAGTTGTTCGATCGTCATAGGTAAATGATTGACAAAAAAAAAGGCTGCCACATGGACAGCCTCTGATTATGCAAATTGATTCGTTGTTCCTAAAGTTTTGCAAGAAGCTCTGTCTTTTTGGCGTTAAATTCTTCTTCCGTGAGGATACCGGAGGCTTTCAGTTCTCCGAGATCTTTCAACAGTTTCATAATATCGTCTTTGGACATTTCTTTATTTCCGCCCTGCTGATTGTTTTGCTGGTTCATCTGGTTCATCTGATTCATCATCATTTGTCCCATAGCAAGGCCTGCGCCCATTTCCATTCCACCGCTCCCCCCATTGGGGTTTTCAGCAGACTTCTGCATGGCGTTGGCAGCCTGAAACTGCATAAACCGCTGCATGTCGCCCACCATATTCATCTGGGTATTTTTGCGGAGGTATTCGGTCAGTTCGTCGGGAAGTGTAATGCTCTGGATGGAGAAATCGGTAAGCTCCATACCAAATCCGGCAAAATATTCGGAGATACGTGGGATCAGCGCCTGTACAAACTCAGTCTTATTGGCCTGCATTTGTACAAAAGAGAAATTGTTTTCGGCCATTTCGGCGACAATTTCGGTGAAGCGATCCACGAGTTTGCCTCTGAGCATACCGTGAACATCTTCGAGGGTAATGATGGGGTTGGTACCACCGATTTCCTTAAAGAAAGCTTCAAAGTCGTTGATGCGGAAGTTGTAAGAGCCAAACGCACGGAATTCTACCTGCCCGAATTTGCTGTCGGGAATCGTAACCGGCGTAGGTGTACCCCATTTATTGTCTACAAACTGGCGGGTGTTGAAAAAATACACATCCACCTTAAATGGAGATTCAAAGCCATATTTCCACGACTTAATGGTCGTGAGAATGGGCATGTTACGCGTAGTAAGTTCATGACGGCCGGGTTCAAATACGTCGGCCATTTTCCCTTCATTGATGAGGATAGCGGACTGAGATTCACGCACCGTAAGTTGCGCACCCATTTTCACCTCTTTGTCCTGATCGGGAAACTTCCACATCAGCACGTCGCGGTTGTAGTCCACCCACTCAATGACATCTATAAACTGTCCTTTAATGAAATCGAAAAGTCCCATGGTAGCGATTTTTAATAGTTTTTATAAAAGAAAACAACTTATCTGAAAAAATAAAATAATTTGTCTTTTTGACTCGATCTAATGTTTCAGGTCACTCACTGCCTTCGGCTCCTTTTTTGTACACCGGCACGGTGGAGCAGGGCTCTCCGAAGCTCAGTTTTTTGACGTAGGGCATCATCCTGCGGGTGACTTCAACATACACACTTGTGGGTATTTGTATGTTGGTGCAACCTTTCACCACTACCGGCCTGTCGGCAAATTCGGGAAATGATATATTATCCAGAACATTGCGCCAGAGCTGTGTTTCAAGGTCTTCCAACGAACCAAAGACGACGGTTTTTGCAAAAGGTTGGAGACTTACTTCCAAAAGCATCCATGCCCAGGTCTGAATAATGGCATCTGCCGAGCAGTTGATGGCGACATGTTTACCCTCATATTGTTGCCAGTCATGTGATTTGATCCATGCGCGAAAGTCTCGTTCACGAAGAATCATGCCCTGAAACAACTGGTCTTTGATATCGAGCAAAAGCCGGTCCCCCTGGGGATAATGTTCTTCCAGCTTAAAAGTAATAATCGGGCTGTTGGCAATTCTGTTTACAATCTCTCCACTCATATTGGTGCTTATTCAATATTGTTCAGTTCGTAGTATTGATAATTTTCCAGAAAATGATGCGTCCCTGTATGTGATTTTGCGGTATATTTTTCAACGAGCAACTGGGTTATCAACGTACGAAGGGTATCGACATTCAGGCGGGATTCTGCCGAAATCATCACTGATGGTGCATTTTCTTTCACCAGCCAGCTATTTTGCAGATGCGCTTGTGCCTCCTCTGTCAAAAGATCGATTTTATTAAAAACTGTAATAATACTGCGATCGCGGATATCAAGGCTTCTCAGCGTTTCTTTGACATTGGCTATCTGGTCTTCAAATTTGGGATGAGAGGCATCCACCACATGAATGAGGATATCTGATTCTTTTGATTCGGCAAGGGTACTTTTAAAAGACTCGACAAGGTGGTGGGGCAATTTGCGGATAAACCCAACGGTATCAGAAAGCAGAAAAGGAATCCCGCTGAAAGCTACTTTGCGCACGGTGGTATCCAGGGTGGCAAACAGTTTATTTTCGGCCAGCACGTCCGACTTGGAAAACAGGTTCATCAGCGTGGATTTTCCCACGTTGGTATAGCCCACCAGTGCTACACGCACAAATTCAGATCTGTTTTTCCGGCGCTCCGCATCCTGCTTGTCAATTTTTTCCAGTTGGTCTTCCAGCATGGAGATCCGGTCGCGAATGATTCGCCGGTCCGTTTCAATTTCTTTTTCACCGGCTCCCTTAAGGCCGATACCTCCTTTTTGGCGGGAAAGGTGCGTCCACATACCCGCAAGACGGGGCAGTAGATATTGATATTGCGCCAGATCGACCTGCGTTCTGGCCTGTGCGGTCTGCGCCCTTTCGGAGAAAATATGCAAAATCAACGAAGATCTGTCCAGCACCTTCACTTCCAGTGCCCGGTCGATATTCCGTATTTGGGAAGGCGACAGGTCATCGTCAAAAATCACCATATTCGCTTCGGATTCGATCAGCGCGGCTTTTATTTCATCCAGTTTTCCAGAACCCACATAGGTAGCGGGAACCGGCTTATCCAGACGCTGAATAAAACTGCGGACGGCCTTTGCACCTGCTGTTTCCGTCAGAAAAGCCAGTTCATCCAAATATTCTTTCGCCTGCTCAAAAGTCATTTCACGGGTACATACCCCTACAAGTATGGCCCTTTCCTCTACATTGTCCCGTGTAAGTTTTTGTTTTTCAATCATATATTTACTAATCCCGAAAATAATGGGGTGAGTTTTCCATTACGGGTTTCGGTACAGCAAGTTACGCAGAATTTTGGGGAAAATCAGGCCAATCCGAGCGAATAATGAACTGAAAATAATTACTGCCCACTTTTCAGGTTCCACGTGCGCAAAGCAAGCGGTGCCGGTTCCCGGGTATTTCCGGAAGGCTGATCGAGGTAAAAATATGCTGTTGCCGAAACATCGTCTGAGCGGTAAAAATTGGTCCAGCCATCGGGAAGCGAGGGATCTGTCAGCGGAATATTGCCCCCTTCTTTCATCAGGTGGATCAGGCTCCCGCCGTCATCAATGGTAACCGGAAGGAGGGCCACCCCATTATCAATCAGCTTTTGGACATTTGCCCTGGGGTTTCCGCCCATTTGCTGAAGGGTAACTTTGCAGTCTTTATCAAAGAATACGGGATCGGGTAAATGAAATCTGTAAAATGACCATTGGCGGTTTTTATCATCGGCAATCAGACAACCGGCATAGTCATTAAAAAACTGATCCTGCCCCCAACCGGTTCCGATATAGTCTTCTGTGCCGGTTCCGACAAGCGTGGGATGCTGGTCGTCGCCATCAAGGTATATTTTTACTTCACCTTCCCCCCACCACATATCACCATACGCGGGGTTGTCATTTACCCCTACATTTACTCCCAAAAACCGGCCTTTACCCGTTACGGAAGGCAACAGTTCGAAATCTTTTCCAACTGTGGTAGCCGTGTCCCGGTTCCACCTTGCATGAAAATACAGATATTGATCCTCCCACTTTTTGATTTTCTGAAAATTGACATCAAAAAATATGTGTGAAAGTGGTTGGTCCGAATCATTGGTAACGACAATTTTAGCCCCGGTTTTAAAGGGCATGGGAATAAAACAATTAAAAGACCGGCCTTCCGGATTGGCAAAAAGTGCATTTTTAAAAACCGCTGTTCGCCCCAGCCCCACACCAAAAAAATCACCGAAAGGAACCGATACTGCTGGATTGTCTGCATGATCCCAAAACATTTCCAAACGAAGCGAGCGCAGCATTTCGGGGGAACGATCCCTTACGGTGATCCACATCCGGTTTACGATCCCCGGGCCATCGGTGTCGAGCAATACCACTGATTCGCCGGGTCCCAGTGGAAAAAATGCCCGGCCTTTGGCACCCATATTTTCTTTTCCGCCCCCGCCTTTTTCGGCATGCATATTTTCCGGGCTGCTCCAATGGGTTTCAAAATTGTGGGAGTATTCAAACAGTTGACCCGAATAATGATCACCACCCGCAGGTTGTTGGGGAGTACATGCCCACCACAAACCAGAAATTCCCATCAAAAGGAACAGCCCCCGATATTTTTTTAATATATTCATAGATAGTAGTAGTTAGTGATGAGGAAGTTAGTGAAAATCGAAAAATAGTACTAAAGGAAAAAGAAAGTACTGCTTTGAGGAACAAAAACAAGCGCGTACTTTTGCGTACTGAAAGATTGGAAAAGACCTGAGTGTGTTCAAAATTCCCCCGACCCCTGATCCATAAACCGGACATATCATCTTTTTTGCAATTGGCTGAATCTGAATTCATACCGATTGTAGATGTGCGTTCGCCAGGCGAATTTTTTGCCGGGCACATTCCCGGTGCAGTAAATATTCCAATATTTGACAATGAAGAACGAAAAACGGTAGGGATTTTGTACAAGCAGAGGGGCAGGGAAGAAGCCATCTTAAAAGGATTGGAAATTGTAGGACCAAAGATGGCAGGATTTGTACATAACGCATTGGCACTCACTACTCAAAAAAAGCTCAATGTCCATTGCTGGCGGGGAGGAATGAGAAGTGAAAGTATGGCACTGTTGTGGAAAACAGTGGGTTTTGAGGTCAATGTTTTGCCGGGCGGATATAAAGCATACCGGCAAAAAGTTCTTTCAGATTTTGAACAACCGTTGCAGTTGATTGTACTTGGCGGAAAAACCGGTTCAGGGAAAACAGAAATTCTGCAGGAACTGAAAAAAGCAGGAGAACAGATCATTGATCTTGAGTCACTGGCCTGCCATAAAGGTTCTTCATTTGGTGCAATCGGCCAGCTACCCCAGCCTAGCGTGGAGCAGTTTGAAAATAATCTGCATCAAGCATTTTTACAGCTGGATAGCCGGAGAAGGATATGGGTGGAAGATGAAAGCCATGCGATTGGCCGGGTATATATTCCTCATCCATTCTGGACTCAAATGGTAGCGGCACCGGTAATGGTGGTAGAAGTACCGTTGCAGGAACGGGTAAAAAGGTTGATTAATGAATATGCAGGAGCGCCAAAAGAAGAGATTTCCGACGCTTTGCTTCGTATTCAGAAAAGATTGGGGGGACAACAATTAAAGCAGGCGATGAAGTCTCTGAATGAAAATGATTTTGCCACAGGGGCAGAAATTGCCCTTCAGTATTACGATAAAACTTATTCACACGGACTGAGTCAAAGATCTCCGTCTCAAATTCATACACTGGCCGTTGGCCAGGATAATCCGAAAATAACCGCAATTCAACTCATTGAATATTGTCAACAATTACCCAGATGATACAACCTGACCAAATCAGACTTACTCAATACAGCCATGGTGCCGGATGTGGATGTAAAATATCTCCGAAGGTATTGGAATCTATCCTCCATACGACCCAACAAATTCTTCCCAACCCCAATCTGCTGGTTGGCAATGAATCCCGGGATGATGCTGCGGTTTACGATTTGGGAGACGGTACTGCGATCATCAGCACTACTGATTTTTTTATGCCGATCGTGGACGATGGGTTTGACTTTGGCCGGATCGCCTCTGTCAATGCCATCAGCGATGTATATGCCATGGGCGGTACGCCTATGTTAGCTATCGCCATACTCGGATGGCCGGTGGACAAGCTCCCGCCAGAAGCGGCAAGAGCTGTGCTCGAAGGTGCAAGGGCAGCCTGTGCGGAAGCCAAAATCCCGCTGGCAGGCGGCCATAGCATTGACAGCCCGGAGCCGATATTTGGCCTCGCAGTTACGGGTCGGGTAAATGTTGCCAATATTCGCAAAAATACCGGCGGGCTTCCCGGATGCAAATTATTCCTTACCAAACCCCTGGGCGTGGGGGTTCTCACTACTGCGATGAAAAAGGGCATTCTGAAGGACGAGCACAAAGATATTGCCCGGGATTCGATGATTAAACTCAACCAGGCAGGTGAAATATTTGCACGTTATGCCTACGTCAAAGCCATTACCGACGTAACGGGCTTTGGATTGCTGGGCCATCTCGCCGAAATGTGCGAAGGAAGTCGCCTCAGCGCCGTAGTGTACGCCTCCCAGGTTCCCGTCATTCCGGAAGCAAAATTATATATCGAACAAAACGCCATCCCCGGCGGCACGCACCGTAACTGGGATAGCTATGGCCATAAGGTCAGCGAAATCTCCGACTATCAAAAAAACATCCTCTGCGACCCACAAACCAGCGGCGGACTACTGATTGCCGTGGTCGGCGAATATGAAAATGAGTTTACCCAACTGGCCCGCAGCCTGGGCATGGAACTTACCAGTTTTGGATACCTGACCAACAAACAGGATGTTTTGATTGAAGTGAAGTAGTTTTTCTGAATGAAAAAGTATTTTCAAATTTCTGTTTGGGCACGTTTCCAAATTTAGGGCTGCTTACTCAAACAAGATAATTTGCTAAAAGCGCAACTCAAGGCGCTGGGCATGCAGCAGGTGGGCTTAGTTCCGGTACTTGTGATTGATTACGAGGGCATAGCTGTCGTCGTCAAGGGAAAGATAACCTTGTTCGAACACAAAATAATATACATCGCCGCGCGAGGTGCGGTGCTGGTGTGTGAAGTAGTGGAAATTGAAACCCCGATCGCGAAGAACTTCACCACTTACACGCGTTTTATCTCTGGGGTTGAGTGTGCTGAGAATTTGGTGGTTTTTTCGCAATACACGATTTATGCGGCGAAATAATTCGCTGGGTGAAGTCTTTTGCCGGTCTTCGGATCGGAGAGAGCGTAAACATGCGCAAAGCAGATATATACGTGGAACGCAAATCTGTATTCATCAAAGCCGGTAAAGGAAAAAAAGACCGTTATTCGGTGCTCTCCGATAAAATGGCCTGCCTGCTGGAAGAATACCTGCGCACTTATCGGCCCGCTTACTGGCTCTTCGAAGGGCAGGAAGGGGGGTAGTACAGCAGCCGGAGCATTCAGCAGATTTTCTGGTACGCGGTAGAAAAAGCGGGAGCCAATCCATACTCGACCGTGCATACCCTCAGGCACTCCTTTGCAACCCATCTGCTGGAGCGGGGCATGGACCTGCGGTATATTCAAAGCCTGCTGGGACACAGCAGCAGCGAAACAACAGAGATCTACACCCATACTTCGGCTTCGCTCATCACAAGTATCACACAAAAGCAAAAGAAAAACTTTGCAGCCCACTGGATTTTCTGGATATTGACTTATGAAATTACTTGCCCTGATTCATCATCTGGATTTGTCCATTTGCCTAACGCCTGTTCGTAGCGGGGTATTTTTGAAATCAGCGTTTGGAAGGAACTAAAGGTTGGGGAATAAAGAATAGGCGCTATATGGCGAGTAGCAAGATGTTGGCACTCATTGTAAAAAACGCTTCTATGAAAATTTATTCCTTGATTATAGCGTTATCGGTTGGATTTAACTTCATGATTTATGGACAGAGTCACCGTGATTCTTTGCAGACAAAAATTATCAGAGTGGATAATTTAAAGGATTTAGATAAATTGACTTTCAATTTTTGTGATTCGTTTTCTATCGAAGTTAATGGATTATATCCAGTCTTGGACACACTGCCTTCGTTGATAAATGATAGTACCTTGATAAAGGTTTTGTTAATTAAAAAGGGATTTACCCAAGTTGACTGGGGTTCTGGCAACTGGGAAAAAGGTCCAAGATTTTTATATTTAAAGTTTAAAAAAGGTGATTGTACCTGTAAGACATTTAAAAAGTATTACTACAACAAAAAGATGAACGATGGATCTTATGATTTACGGATTTCTGAAAGAATGATTTGTAATTCTGATAAATTCATGGATGATTAAAAAAACAACGAGTGCCAACACGTGGTATAGTTTATTGCCGTTGCAGTGCCAGTTTTAAGGTTTTCACTTATATTAAAGTTCAGTGTAACTTGATAGGAAAGTGCTTCGAAATCGGCAACAAACCATACCACCAACGTTAGGTGCTAAAAAAATAGACGAAATGATAGGTGCAATAATTGGAGACATAGTTGGGTCCAGGTTTGAGAAGAAGAATCTAAAAAGTAAGGACTTTGAATTGTTTACAAAACAATCAAGATTCACAGATGATACTGTACTAACCATTGCGATAGCCGATTGCATCCTAAATTCTAAAGGATATGAAAAAACTGTAAAAAAATATGGAAGAACCTATCCATTTGCTGGTTACGGAGGGGCTTTTAAAAAGTGGTTGGCGGGAATAACCAGTGGCCCGTATAATAGTTGGGGAAATGGCTCGGCTATGAGAGTAAGCCCAGTCGGATTTGCATTTGATGAAGTAGAAAAAGTTTTGGAAGAAGCTCGAAAGAGTGCTGTAATAACACATAACCATGAAGAAGGCATTAAAGGGGCACAAGCAATTGCATTATCCGTATTTCTTGCAAAAAATGGAAGCAAAAAGCAAGAAATTAAAGAATTTATAGAAGTTAAATTTGGTTATGATTTGAACAGAACGATAGATGAAATAAGGCTTGTTTACGAATTTGATGTTAGTTGTCAAGGAAGTGTACCAGAATCAATAATTGCTTTTTTAGAGTCAGATAGTTTTGAAGACGCTATTAGAACGGCAATTTCGATTGGAGGAGATAGTGATACAATTGCATCTATGACAGGTGCAATCTCAGAAGCATACTATAAATCGGTACCCCAAGAGTTTATAGAAAAGATGAATGAATATTTACCGAAAGAGTTCAGGAAAATAATTGAAGAATTCAAAAACAAATACAGCACCTAACCCAGGCTTGCTGTCCATGCCGCCGAACAGCCAGCCCGCAAAGCCAACGCACGGCGGCACGGCAGCAAGCCAACCGTTAGCGGTCATTGTAAAAGACGACAAGACAACTATAAAGCGACAGACAGAAAATGAAAAAAGCCAACGCTTCGACAAAATCAAAAGAGGTGCAACCCCGCCCACAAGCCGACACGCGGCTGCACCACATTTGCTTTTGCCCCATCGCACAAAGACCGTTCTTCGTAGCAAATCATTTCATAAAAGTCTACCTTTGAAAAAAAAATAAAACATGAAATGGATAACAAGAGAACGACCAAAGATTGACCGCATTGCTTGTCCGTGGCTAATTAAAAGATTTATTGATAAAAATGCCGAAATAATTTATGTTCCCTTCAACGAAGTAATCACCAAAGCCAGTGAACTTAAAGCAACCCCGTTTGATGTGCCTGATGTAGAGTTCACACATTACAATGACCATTGCACATTTGATTACTTCATTAAGAAATATAAAATTACAGACCCCGCACTTCATACAGTCGCAATTATTGTTCGAGGTGCTGATACTGATAGGCACGACATTGCAAATCAGTCAAGCGGGTTATGGGCAATATCCGCAGGACTTTCTCAAAATATAAAAGACGATCATCAATTATTGGAAAAAGGTTTTATTATTTATGATGCCTTATACACTTGGGCAAAATATTTACAAAATGAAATCCACACGCAAAGCCCATTTGAAAATTTATTGTTAGATGTTTTCAATAAATTTTTAAAAGAGAAAGCAGGAACAAAAAAGAAAACGCCTTCATGGGCAAAAGAGTTGAAAGAAATCCTACAAGACCAGATTGACACGAACCTTGCGCTAAGCTTAAAAGAAATTTCAAAAAACCTTGATGTCAATCCCTCCTACCTGTCAAGAGAATTTTCCAAATATTTTGAAGACCTTTCTTATGGTGAATACATTCGCAAATTGCGAATTGAAAAAGCCATCCAGTTAATTCATTCTCCAAAGTATTCACTCACCGAAATTGCTTACCTCACAGGTTTTTCAGACCAAAGCCATTTCACACGCATCTTCAAAAAACACACAGGTAAAAATCCTTCAGTTTTCAGAAAAAATATTCTGAAAAGTAAACCACATACAAAAAGTTAATTCCGTTCTATTTTTTCAAAAACGATCTCATCAAATTTGTATTCGCAAATTTATCAAGCATGAAATGGATAACAAGAGAACGACCAAAGATTGACCGCATCGCTTGCCCGTGGTTAATCAAAAACTTTGTGGACAAAGAAGCAGAGTTTATTTATGTTCCAACTGAACAGGTGCTGACGAAAGCAAAAGAACTGGATGCAATTCCTTTTGACATTCCTAAAGTTGAGTATTCACACGAAGGAGAGTTTTGCACCTTTGACACCATCATCAAGAAACACAATCTCACCGACCCTGCATTACATCAACTTGCAGTTATTGTCCGTGGTGCAGACACAGACCGTTTTGATTTAGCAAAACAAGCCGCGGGACTTTGGGCAATATCCGCAGGACTTTCTCACAACATAAAAGACGACCACGAAATGCTGAAAGTGGGAATGAAAATTTATGATGCGCTTTACAGTTGGGCTAAATATGTTTCTGATGAACGCCACACATGGAATCCAAATCTTAAAGTATAATGAGCAACAAAAAAATAAAATTATTAATTTACTAAAAGCAAAATAAAATGAAATATATTATTTCTTTGATGGGTTTCTTGATGATACTTGGTTTCTCCTCAGCACAGCAAAAAACAATCAAGCAGAGTAAAGTGCCACAAAATGTTCAGGATGCTTTAAAAACAAAATTTCCTGATGCAACAAAAAACAAATGGACGATTGAAAATAATTCATATACCGCAAAGTGTAAACAGGGAAAGAAAAAACTTTATGCTGCTTTCAGTGCAGACGGAAAATGGTTGAAAACGACCGTTATCATTCAGTGGAAAGAAGTTCCTGAAGTAGTAAAAACAGCTTACAATATAAGCACCAATAAAAATGCTAATGAAAAATGGAAGACAGAAAAGGTTACACAAATTGATTCTTCTGATGGAACGACAATATATGTTGTGGAAATGGATAATGAATGGTTTATTCCCTCTGATTCAGATGCGCCAAATGAAACATGCGAAATTTATATTTCTTCGACAGGAAAAATAATTAAGACAATTAGAAAGGGATGACCTGTAATTGTGATAAAGCCTGACGAATCATTGGGTAAAATATAAAGTTTTAATCGGCAAAATTGAGGACAAAAAATAATTTTTAACAAGTGACAGATATTAAAATCACAAAGCCGTTTATCACATTGCTTGTTCTCCTTGTGACAACAAGCAATTTTCTTTTTGCACAGCAAACAGGGTTATTGACTATCCAGGATGCCACACAGTTTGTAGCGAAAAACTATCCTGCATTAAAAGCAAAACAAGCTGACTTCAATGCAGCCGAAAAAAATATTTCTCTTGCTAAAATTTCACTTGTTCCTTCGTTGGATGCTTCGTATCAATTCAACTATTCAACTTACAACAACATCACGGGTTTGTTTTTTCCGCAGGGAATTTTACCAATCAGTGGTCCGCCTTCGGCAACAAATAATTATTCGGGAACTGTTGGAAGTGCAGGAAGTTTATACATGAATTGGCAGCCCATCACTTTCGGACTTCGGACAGCACAAATAAAATTAGCCAATGCAGATGCTTCCAATAAAAATTACGATTTGCAAAATGAAATTTTCAAACAGCAACTAAATCTTATCAGTGTTTACTTGGATGCACTTGTTACCGATGAAGTAGTAAAAGTGTATCAGGAAAATTTACAGCGGACAAATTTTAATTTCTCATTATCAAAATCTTTGACAGTTTCAGGTTTGCGACCCGGAGTTGACACTGCACTTTTCGCTGCTGAAAAAGCAAAAGCAGAAATTGATTTGATGAATGTTCAGAAACAATTTTCTGTTCAGCAAATTATTCTATCACAGCAGTTAGGTTCTGACAGCGTGAAAATTTCAATGGACACAACCTATTTTCATCATCTTCCAAAAGCATTTGACAACACTGCAAAAATTTCATCTCATCCTTTTTACAATCTTTATCTAAGTCAGGTTGAATATCAAAAAGCAAAAGAGAAAACTATCAAGTTAGATGTTCTTCCAAAATTAAATTTGTGGGGAATAACTTATGCCAGAGGTTCGGGTGCAGGTTCAAATACACCGACTGATGGCTTTACTTTCAGTCGTTACAACTACGGTGCAGGTGTGCAACTCACAATGCCACTACTCCATTTTGCCGATGTGAGATTAAAATATAAGCAACAACAATTCCTAACGCAATCGTTTGAAGAAAAATTAAATCAAGTTGATTTGGATTTAAGAAAGCAACAGGAAATTTCTGACACCACTTATGCAAACGCAATCAGAATAATCAGCAAAACAGAAATTCAACTTTCCGCTTCGCAATATGCTTACAATGCAATGAAAGGAAGATACGAAGCGGGGCTTGCAAATTACGCTGACTTTATTCAGGCACAATATAATCTTGTAAAAAGTCAGACAGACTTGAAAAAAGCATATTGGGATGTTTGGAAAGCGTTGTTGAATGAAGCCGCAACAAAAGGTGATTTGAATATTTTTCTAAAAAACTAAAATGCTGAAACTAATAACATCCGCTTTACGCAAACCCGTTACCATCATAGTTATTTTGTTGGGCATTGTGTTTTTTTCTGTAATGGCAATTCGTAAATTACCGATAGATATTTTACCAAAATTAGGAACACCGACAATTTATGTTGCCCAAACTTATGGAGGACTTTCTCCTTCGCAGATGGAAGGCTTTATAACATCCTATTACGAATATCATTTTCTTTACATCACAGGAATAAAAAATGTAGAAAGTAAAACTATTCAAGGTTTAACTTTAATCAAATTACAATTTCACGAAGGCACAGACATGGCAGCAGCAATGGCAGAAGTAGATGCCTACGCAACCCGTTCCCGTTCCTTTATGCCACCCGGAACTTTGCCGCCTTTTATTATGCGTTACGATGCAGGTTCAGTTCCAGTCGGGCAATTAGTTTTCAGCAGCACAACCCATCCGCTAAATGAAATTCAGGATTTGGCTTTGTTCAAAGTGCGACCATTGTTTGCAGCACTTCCCGGAGTTTCAGCACCACCACCTTTCGGAGGCAATCAGCGTTCGGTAATTATTAAGGCAGACCCTGACCGTTTGAAAAGTTACAGCATTACACCCGATGAATTAGTAACTGCAATTGCAAAAAACAATTCTATTTCACCTGCGGGAAATGTGCGTGTTGGCGATTACACAATGATAAGTCCGAGTAATTCTGTTGTTGACAATATTCAGGAGTTAGGAGATATTCCTCTGAAAGTTGGAAGCGGAACTTCTGTTTATGTCAGAGATGTTGCGACAGTTCAAAACGGTGCAGATGTAACAACGGGCTATGCTTTAATAAATGGAAAGCGTTCCGTTTATATTCCTGTTACAAAAAGAGCCGATGCTTCAACTTGGGATGTAGTTCAAAATATTAAAAAAGCATTGCCCGATTTGCAAGCCGCAATTCCTGACGACATAAAAGTTTCTTACGAGTTTGACCAAAGCGGTTATGTAATTAATTCTCTTACGAGTTTAATCTTAGAGGGCTTGCTTGGTGCGTTGCTCACAGGTTTAATGGTTTTACTTTTTCTGCGTGACTGGCGTTCTGCATTAGTAGTTGTAATCACTATTCCGCTTGCTTTGCTTTCAGCAGTCGTTTGTCTTTACCTAATGGGGCAAACAATTAATGTAATGACTTTGGGAGGACTTGCACTTTCAATTGGCATTTTGGTTGATGAGGCGACTGTTACAATCGAAAATATTCACAGTCATTTAGAATCTGGTAAACCAAAAGCAAGAGCCATTATAGATGCTTCAAAAGAAATATCATTGGCTAAGTTGCTAATTTTACTGAGCATTTTGGCTGTGTTTGTTCCTTCTTTTTTTATGAGTGGTGCACCAAGAGCAATGTTTTTACCGCTGTCGCTTGCAGTTGGTTTTTCATTGATTGCATCTTTTTTACTCTCACAAACTTTCGTTCCCGTTTTTGCAAACTATATTTTATCCGACAAAAAACATTCAGCCGTTAATGATTGGTTTCAGAAAGTAAGAACACGGTTTGAAAATTTCTCCAATCGTTTTTCACGATATAATAAATATGTAGTCCTCACTTATTTTATTCCTGCATTACTCATTATTTTTCTTGCGTATCATTTTATCGGAACAGAAATATTTCCCAAAGTGGATGCAGGACAATTTCAAGTAAGAGTGAGTATGCCTGCGGGAACACGAATAGAAAGAACAGAAGATGCAACGAAGAAAACACTTTCAATAATTGATTCGTTGGCAGGAAAAGGAAATGTAGAAATCACTTCTGCATTCGTTGGATTACAACCGCCAACCTATGCAATCAATCCGATTTATTTATGGACAAGCGGACCGCAGGAAGCAGTGATAAAAGTTAATCTGAATAAAAATTCAGGAATCAGCATTGAAAAATTCAAAGAAAAATTAAGAGAAAATTGTAAGCAACAAATTCCTTCTCTTAAACTTTCATTTGAGCCAGCCGACCTTGTTGACCAAGTGATGAGCCAAGGTTCTAACACTCCGATTGAAGTGGTGATACAGGGAAAAAATCTTTCGCAGAGCCGTGATTATGCAGAGCAAATCAAAAAACAATTGGAAGGAATTTCTTATTTGCGAGATGTGCAGATAACACAGCAGTTAGATTACCCGACACTGCAAATAAATTATGACCGTGTGCGGACAGGACAAATGGGTTTGACTGTTGACGAAGCAAATAAATCATTGGTTGTAGGAACTTATTCAAGTCGTTTAACGCAACCCGTTTATTGGTTGGACAAAACAACAGGAACTTCTTATCAGGTGCAGGTAGAATATCCTCAATTCAAAATGAACAGTGCCGACCAGATTGAGCAAATTCCTGTTTCAACAAAAAATGGAAATGAAATTTTTCTTCGTGACATTGCCGACTGGAAAAAAATTACAACACCCGGAGAATATGACCGAATCAATCAGCAGCGTTATCTAACTGTTACTGCAAATCTCAATCACAAAGATTTAGGTTCGGCAATAAAAGATGTAGATGAAAAAATAAAAAACATTGGTGAGTTGCCGACAGGAATAAAAATTTATCAGCGTGGACAATCCGATTTACTAACTCAAACTTTGTTTGAACTTTCAACAGGTTTGTTGTTAGCCATCATAGTAATTTTTCTTTTGCTTGCAGCAAATTTTCAATCGTTCAAATTATCACTCAAAGTTCTTTCAGTAGTGCCTGCTGTAATTGCTGGTTCATGGTTACTTTTATTGTTGTGCGGAAAATCATTAAACATTCAATCGTTCATGGGAAGCATCATGGCAATTGGTGTTGCCGTATCAAACGCAATTCTTTTAGTGAGCAACGCAGAACAATTACGAAAACAAAATGCCGAGCATCCTAACTTCGGATTGGTTGCAGCTAAAAGCAGGTTGCGACCAATCTTAATGACAACTTTTGCAATGATAGCGGGAATGATTCCAATGGCAATCGGCTTAGGAGAAGGAGGAGAACAAACTTCACCTTTAGGAATTGCAGTAATCGGAGGACTTATACTTTCAACAACCACCTCTTTATTTATCGTTCCCGGAATTTATCACAGCATCATCGGAACAAAAAAATATAAGAGTGGTTCGCTTGACCCTGACGATGCTGAAAGCAAATATTTTAATTCATAAAATAATACACGAATGAAAAAATTAAAAATAATAATTGCAGTTGCCACATTTTTTTGTGCAGCATGTTCAAATAAAAATTCGGACAAGAATGATGCTGCAAATAATTCCGCACCAATAAATGTGAAAGCATTTATTCTGAAATCCGATTCCATAAAAAAACAAATTTCATTGCCCGGTGAAATTCTTCCTTACGAGAAAGTTCAAATCCGTTCCAAAGTTTCAGGTTATGTTGGGAAGATAAATGTGGACATTGGTTCGGAAGTAAAAAAAGGACAAGTGCTTGTAATCATTGAAGCACCCGAAATAAAATCAAAATCAATTGAAGCATTAGGAAAAAAGAACAGTGCCGAATCAAAATTTTTATCAAGCAAAGATTCTTATGAACGCTTACTAAAAGCATCTGCAATCAAAGGAGCAATTTCTGAAAATGATTTGCAAGTAGCGAAAAATAAATTCATGGCTGACAGTTCCGAATTTCAGGCAGCACTTTCTGCATATCAATCTTACAAGGAAATGGAAAGTTACTTGACCATCACTGCACCCTTCAACGGAACAATTACAAAAAGAAATGCTGATGAAGGTGCATACATTGGCAATCCCACCGACAAACCTATTTTAGAAATGGAAAATGATAACACACTTCGCTTGCGTGTTGCAGTTCCCGAAGCATTGGTAGGAATAAAATTGTTAGACAATAAAGTTCAGTTCACCACAAGAGGAATTCCCGACAAAAAATTCACAGCAACTTTAAGTCGCAAAGCAGGAAGCATTGATGTAGCCACCCGTAGCGAAGTTTGGGAATTTGAAGTGAACAACGAAAACAAAATTATTAAGTCAGGAATGTTTGCCGATGTAAAATTGACGGTGGTTAGAGAAGGAAAATCTTTAGTAGTTCCATTTTCAGCCGTGCTCACAACACTTGAAAAGAAAGTAGTGATAAGAATTTCCAACGGCAAAACAGAATGGATAGACATTTCACAAGGAATAAATCTCCCCGACAAAACAGAAATTTTCGGCAACATAAACCTTGGCGACACCCTTGTATTAAAAGCAAACGAAGAACTGAAAACTGACACAAAAGTGATTGCGAAATTTGAATAAAGCAGTTGACTTAATTATGTTAACTATTTCAATCATCAGATTAATCCTACAATTTTTATCGTGAAATATTTTCCATGCCTTATATTAGACTTGTTCTGGTGTAAGTAATTGATAGTCAAAAGTAGTAGCTTGTAGAAAAAAGAGAAAATGGGTATATCATATACGTCGATACGAAGTGAACGGCAATGGCGATCGAGCACAGGTCTGACCGAAGAGCAATTTAAAAAATTGGTGAGATTATTTGGGGAAGCCTACGAAGAAATGTTTGGAGAGTCCTTGACAAGACGTCAGGAAAACCAGGCTTCGCCCTCGACGTTTCAGACGTATGAATCGTTGCTATTTTTTGGACTGTTTAGCATCAAAAGTGGGTTAAGCTATGACCTTCTGGGCTTGAGTTTTGACCTGGCGCCCTCGAATGCGCATGCAACGCAGGGGATGTGTTTAACGGTTCTACAGGCCGCGCTGGCGCGAGGGGGCTATCTGCCGCGGCGGGAATATGCCACCGAAGAAGACTTTATGGAACACTGGAAAACGGAATCCGATATCATCATCGATGCAACCGAGCAACGGATCCAACGCCCTGTGAATCAACAGGATCAGAAAGATTTATACAGTGGAAAAAAAAGACCCATACCCTGAAAATGATGATTTTTGCCAACGCAGATAAATGCATCCGTTACCTCAGTTATGCCTATCAGGGCACTTGTCATGACTTTACGATTTTGAAAATGGAGTTGCAGCCGGAAAAGGGGGGATGGTTGGATCACCAGACGGTCCACGTTGATTTGGGCTATCAGGGAATCGAGAAAATCTATCGCATGGGACAACTGCAAATCCCGGAGAAGAAAAAGAAGAAAACAGCTTTGAGCGAAGAGCAGAAAAAGTGCAATCGGGAGAAAAGTTCTTTTCGGGTAAAGGTGGAAAATTCCATCGCCGGAATGAAACGATTTCGCTTTATGAGTGATCGTATCCGGACAAAAAATATCTGTTTTTACAATAAAGTCGCCGGAATTTCCGCCGGTTTATGGAACTTTAACCTAACTAATTGAGTATCAAACCAGAACAAGTCTATTAAATACATTTTCTGTTTCGTTGGGAATTAACATTAATAAACATCTTAACTTCACAGAGCAATTGGAGTTAAACAACATCAGCAAAAATTCAGTTAACGACAACATTCAATTATTCGTTAGCACGGTTACTTATGCTTTCACAACTAAGATTGATGTTTCATTATTGGCTCAATACAATTCGGAAGCAGACCAACTGCTAACAAATTTCCGTGTGCATTGGATTCCGAAAATCGGAACTGATTTTTATTTCGTGTGGAATAACGGTTACGACCCAGTGAAGCAGGCGGATTTTCTAAAACCAACTATAAACAACGGGGCAGCAAAATTGATTTGGAGATTTACATTTTAAAAAAATAAAAAGCAACTATGACAAAAATCATTTCAACTAAATTTCTTCTGATTCTAGTTTCGGTTGCGATTGTTTCCTGCAACCAAAACAAAAACGAAGTAGTGGTTTACACCAGCATTGACCAAATATTCAGCGAACCTGTTCTGAAAGCGTTTGAAAAGAAAACGGGTATCAAAGTGAAATCCATTTTTGATACGGAAGAAACTAAATCAACAGGTGTAATCAATCGTTTGATTGTTGAAAAAAATAATCCGCAGTGCGATGTGTTTTGGAGTGGCGACCCCATGCGTGCCGATGTGCTGAAACAAAAAGGAATTACTGAAACTTATAATTCTCCCGCTTCATCGGGCATCAATCCCGTTTTCATTGACAAAGATTTTAACTGGATTGGTTTTTCATCCCGTGCAAGAGTGCTGTTGGTGAACACTGATTTGGTGAAAGACGAAGACATTCCAAAATCAATTCTTGATTTAACGAATGAAAAATACAAAGGGAAAGTAGCTATTGCCAATCCTTTATTCGGCACAACATCTTTTCACATTGCCGCTTTGTATGTTGAATTGGGTGATGAAAAAGCAAAACAGTTTATGGAAGATTTGAAAAAGAATGATGTGGTGATTGCTTCCAGCAATGGTGATGTAAAAAAGAAAGTTGCCACTGGCGAAGTTGCAATGGGCTTGGCTGATACCGATGACGGCAACGAAGCCATCAAAGAAGGTTCGCCTGTGAAAATGATTTTCCTTGACCAGAACGGATTTGGAAATCTCATTGTGCCGAACACCGTTTCGTTGATAAATAATTCTCCGAACAATGAGAATGGAAAAAAGCTGATTGACTTTTTATTATCAGCAGAAGCGGAAAAAATTCTTGCCGAAAGCTGCGCTCAAATGCCTTTGCATAAAAATGTTTCTGTTCCTGCAACCGTTCCATCTCTTGATAATATTATTCCGATGAAAGTGGACTACGGAACAGTGGCGCAAAAATCAGAACAGATAAAAGAGTATCTCAAACAATGGACAAATAAATAATTTAAAAAATAAAAATGAAAAAGCAAATCGTCTTACTAACCGCAGTCGTCATAACAATTATGCTCACTGCATTTTCCGCATACGCACAAACTAACCGTGCCTACATCACAAATTTTAATGACTCAACTATTTCAGTCATTGATTTAAACAAACTTGAAAAGATTGCGGATATAGTAACAGGAAAAAATCCGCATGGGGTGGATGTTTCACCTGATGGAAAATGGGTTGCCGTGAGCAATGAAGGAAACAACACCGTTGCAATCATTGATGCTGCCACAAACAAAGTATTCAAAATAATTTCTGTCGGCAATCATCCGCATCAATTAGCATTCAGCATGGATGGTAAAAAACTTTTTGCGACAATCAATGCAGATGGCGCACTAAGCATCATCAATACAAATGATTGGAAAGTTGATACAACAATTTCAGTTGGAAGAAACCCACACATTGTTTTGCCTTCGCCTGACGGCAAACTTGCTTACATCACACTTGAAGGCGATGAAAAAGTTGTGATAATGGATATTGCCACATTAAAACTCACAGGTGAAATTCCTGTTTTTGGTTTTCCCCGAATACCTGATATTACCAATGACGGAAAAAAACTTTTCCTGTCGCTTCGCTGGCTGAACGGTGCTTTAATTATTGATGCAGAAAAAAAACAAATTGTAAGTTGGATTCAACTTCCGCAAACCGAAAAATTTCCTGCCGATGGAAAAGCATCACACGGAATAGCTTTATCGGCTGACGGCTCGCTGCTTTATATCACAAGCCAGATACGAAACAGCGTTAGCATCATCAATACACAAACACAACTTTTGGTAAAGGAAATTACAGTTGGAACAGACCCGAACTGGATTGATTTTACCAATGATGGAAAATACGGAGTAGTTAGTAACACAGGCACTAATAATATTTCCATAATTGATTTGAAAAAAAATGAAGTGGTGAAAACCATTCCTGTTGGAGTTGCTCCTAAGCGTTTGAAAGTTGCTATGATTAAAAACTGACCAGTGAAAAATATAAAATCGAAATACTTTCTTTGGCTTGCTGCAATAGTTTTTTCAGCAGCAGTTGTATTGCCGTTGCTTTTTTTAATCTTCAGTTCGCTTTTCACTGATGGAAAATTCACCACGGAAAATTTCACAGGAATATTTCAGGCAAGCGTTCTGAAAAGTATTTTGAACAGTGTAATCATTGCTGCATCGGTGAGTGTTTTATCCGTTACGATTGGCTGTGGTTTCGCATTTCTTATTGCCAAAACAAATCTTCCGTTCAAAAATATTTTGATGCTTCTTTTGTTATTGCCCTTATTACTGCCTCCCTACATCAGCACCGTTGCATGGACGGATGTGTGGCTCTACATCGGCATCCCTGAAAATTTCATCAACAGTTTGCCTGCCGTTATTTTTATTCTCATTACCATTTATATTCCACTCGCAGCATTTATTATTTCGGGAAGTTTACAAAACATCACCGCATCCATTGAAGAAGCCGGAGAAATGCTCATGGATTATAAAACTGTTTTCCTGAAAATTATTTTACCGCTTATCCGCCCTGCGTTGTTTTCATCATTCATCCTCATTTTTATTTTATCGGTTTCAGAATTTGCCGTGCCGTCTTATTTATCCATAAATGTTTTCACCACTGAAATCTTTACGCAGTTCACTGCTTTCTACAATTATTCATCAGCCATTGCACACTCATTGGTGCTGACAGCAATTTGCTTGTTGTTTGTCATTCCCGAAAAATATTATTTGGCTAAAGGCACATTTATTTCATTTGGCAAAAAATCATTCAGCCATAAAATAATTTCACTTCGCCACTCTGAGAAATGGTTGCTGTTTTGTGTTGTTTATATTTTGTGCTTTGTTCTGCTTCCAATACTTATGCTCGTTTGGCAAACGGTAAGCGGTAACAAAATTTCTTTCATGGGAATTATTCACTTGCTTCTGCCTGCACTCAAAGACAGTTTGCTTTTATCAACAGCAGGTGCATTACTCATTACTTTATTTGGATTCGCATTTGCAACCATCAGCGTAAAGCATAAAATAAAAACCAGCGATTATCTTTTGCTCATTGTGTTTGCCGTTCCCGCCATCGCAACAGGAATTGCCCTCACTAAATTTTACAACACACCTTCATTAAATTTTATTTACGGCTCATCGCTGATTGTTCTCATTGCATTTACCGCAAGATTTCTTTTTATTTCACAAAATATTATCGCTAACAGTTTAATGCAAATTCCATCTTCTTTTGAGGAAGCGGCTTTGATGTTGGGAGCAAGTCCGCTTTATACATTTCGCAAAATCATTTTTCCTTTGCTTGCCGAAGCATTGTTCACTTCATTTTTTTTCATGCTCATCTTCTGCATTGGCGAACTCACAACAGTTATCATGGTTTACCCACCGGGCATTTCATTATTGCCTGTCAGGATTTTTACACTCATGGCAAATGCACCGCAAAGCACTGTTAGCGGAATGTGTTTGATGGCACTGTTATTTTCATTGTTGCTTATCGCAATAATGTTAGGAGGTAAAAAAGTCTTATTCAATCAACGATGGAAAACAAGAAACTGATAACATTTGATAATTGCTCAAAACAGTTTGGCAATAAAATAGTTTTGGATAACATTTCCTTTTCAGTAAATGGAAACAGTTCTTTCATTTCTATTCTTGGGAAAACGGGCAGCGGAAAAACAACACTCATTCGTTTACTTGCGGGATTGGAAAAACTAAGCAGCGGAGAAATTTTTATCAGCGGAGAAAAAGTAAGCAGTGATGAACGCATCATCATTTCACCGCATCAGCGCAACATCGGATTTATTTTTCAAGACCTTGCATTGTTTCCGCACTTCACTGTATTTGAAAATGTTGCTTTCGGACTGCGATTAAAAAAAGTGAATGGCTACAAAAAAATTGTTGAAGATGAATTAAAACAATTCAATCTTGATTCATTGCAGAAAAACTATCCAAATCAAATATCAGGCGGACAACAGCAGTTGGTTGCACTTGCAAGAAGTTTGGTGCTGAATCCGAAAATTCTTTTACTGGATGAACCGCTTTCAAGTCTTGATGTAAAATTGAAAACACAAATCAGAAATCTTTTGAAGCAAATCGTAACAGAAAAAAACATCACTGTCATTTACATTACCCACGACCATAAAGAAGCAATGGAAATGAGCAATGAAATTATGTTGCTCAATAATGGAAAGATAGATTTTTTCGGAACTCCCGAAGCCATGCTGAAATCAAATGATACCTTTGTAAAAGAATTTATTGAATTGTAAACAACATAAACAAAAAGCAAAATGAAACTACAAATCATCCCCGCAATTGCACTCATCACTTTGATTGCCTGCGGAAATGCTTCTTCGCCTGACGGCAAAAAAACATCAACACCTTTAACTGCTGAATCTCTAAGCACAAACGACACTACCATCAATTTTGAAAATGATGCGGTGGGAAATGTTCCAACAGGTTTTACTCAAACCGCAACAGGAAAAACACAAACGCTGAACTGGAAAATCGTAAACGACAATGGGAATAAGGTCGTGGCACAGATGGCAAAAAACGAAGGCGATTATTTCAACCTTTTGGTTTTAGATAAGCCCGCCTACAAAAAATTTACCATGTCGGTAAAAATAAAATCCATTGCCGGTGACGAAGACCAAGGCGGAGGTTTAGTTTGGCGTTACATTGACAACAACAATTATTACATAGCCCGTTGCAACCCGCTTGAAAATAATTTTCGTTTTTACAGAGTGGTGGACGGAAACCGCAAGCAACTGAAAACATCTGATTGCAGCATCAAGTCAGGCGAATGGTTCACCATGACCATTGAAATGTATGACAACAAAGTTTTCTGTTCCCTTAACGGAAACACATTGATAGAAACTACCGATGACACTTACAAAAACGAAGGCAGAATCGGGCTATGGACAAAGGCAGATGCACAAACTTACTTTGATGACTTGACTATTTCACCAATCAAATAATGACAACGCATTTGCAAGCACATTTTTTTTTGCAACCACACAAGCTCGACAAAAAAATAAAAAGAGCTTGCAAGCCAACGCACCAAGACACTGAACTATGGACAGACACGACACGACCCAAAAAAACAACGAACCGCTAACAGCGGCTTGGCAAAAGTGGCGGTGCAGTGCTTCGTAAGACAGTTTTGTGGGTATATAAACTTTAGTGCTTCGTATGAAAGTTTGTGCTGAAAATCGCCACCTTCGCCAAGCCGCAAACCGTTAGCAACAATCAAAGAAGAAATAACAAAATAATACAAACTTATTGAAAAGTGAAAAAGAAATCATTGAATCCATTGCAGCAAGGGATGAACAGGCCTTTGCTGTTTTGTATGAACTATATTCTGATAAAATTTTCAACACATCCTTGAGCTATACAAAAAGCATAGAAGATGCAGAGGAAATAACACAAGATGTTTTTCTAAAAATCTATAAAAGTGCCTCATCATTTCAGGGAGCATCCTCCGTAAGTACATGGATTTATCGAATTGCAGTCAACACTTCTCTTAATTACTTGAAAAAAAAGAAGCGATTTACTTTTTTCAAGCATCCCCTTACCTCTGCCCAATTTGTAGATTTTGAACACCCTGGCGTTTTATTGCAAAACAAAGAAAACGCAATAGCATTATACAAAGCTATAGAATGTCTGCCAAGCAATCAAAAAACGGCATTCATATTAAGTTTTATTGAAGAATTGCCCCGCCAAGAGGTTGCCGATATTATGGAAACTTCCCTAAAAGCAGTTGAGTCTTTGTTGCAACGTGCAAAAAAAAATATGAGGTCTGAATTGGAAAAAAATTACCCTGACCAAAGGAAATCCAAAAAGTAATTGTCAAAATAAAAAAGTATGAATGATGAAAAAGAAAAATGGGTGGAAGATGTCTTTCAAAGCATGAAAGGCAGCGAACGAGCGAAACCTCAGCACGATCTTTTTGAGAAAATTCAAAACCGAATTGGAGCTGGGGATGCTAAAGTTGTTTCACTTCATCAATGGAAGTATACTGCAGCTGCGGTTGTTTTGATTCTTTTTATGAATATAACAGCATTGGTTTACTTTAACAAACAACACCAGGTGAACTATGAAGATGTAGCAGATGGAAATACCTATAATCAGGCACTAATAAGTACATACCAAATTTATTGATCATGAATCAAGTGAAATTTTACAAATACGCCATTTGGAGTTTAATAGGATTAAATATTACTATTTTAGCATTTTTTTTAATGCTTAGGCCACAGCCTCGGCATCATAATCCTAATGGAAACCTTCGCTCAGAAGTAATCGAAATGTTACATTTAAACACTCAACAGGCGTCTCAACTTAATGCCTCAGCTGAAAAACATACTCAAAAAATGAACGAAATAAATGATCGACAATTTCGTTTGCTTTCACCCTATTTTGGAAGGCTTATAACCTCATCCGAAAATAATGATACGGAAAGCTTATTAAATGAATATCAACAATTAGAAAAAGAAAAAATAGAGGTAACTTATCAACATTTACAAGAAATAAAAGATCTTTTAAATGATGACCAAATGCCTTATTTTGAAGAGTTTATGATAAAAACTACCGATAGAATTCTGTTGGGCAAGAAAAAATCTCCCCCACCTCCGACGGATTTTAAGTAATCGATGGTCTAAAGGAAAATTAACTTAAAATTATCCTTTATGACGAAATCAATTATTTCCTTTTTAACAATCCTTCTTGGATTAACCATTCTAATTGTTACCGCCTGTAATAAAGATGTCCCTTGCATCGAAACCATTTGGTACGAAGATGCAGATGGTGATGGGTTAGGCAATCCAAATATAAGTAGTGTGTCATGTGACCAGCCAGATGGCTTCGTGGCAGATAATACCGACCAAAATGATACGGGTATTGCCAGCACGCCTCTTTCTGCCTTTGATGAATTCAATCCTGATGCCGTAACAATTTCATTTGATGGCAATGAAGTTAGCATCGTTTCAAAAGGAACACCCGATCATACTTCTCCTTATTGGGCAAGTACTCATCCATTACATATTGAACAGACCTTTGGTGATCATACTACTCCAGGTTTTATTGTGGAAGGAAGTTTTACGGTGACTCTCCCTCTCTATCCTCAGTTAGCTTCCTCAAGTTCTGCAACGGGGCTGGGTCCCATTGGTATTTCAGTTCACGGACCTCCCATTTTTAATGACGAAGAAGGTCCCAACAGGCCTTTTGATTTGCCAACAGCGACAGGACTTGATTATGCGGGTGCTCACAACGGTCCTGGTGGATATCACTATCACTTAGAAGCTGCTGATGTGCCGGAAAACACAAACTTATCGTTTGATGACGAGAAGTTGGTCGGAATTATGGCAGATGGTTTTTTAATCTATGGTAGAAAATGTAATTCCACTAGCGACCACCCTACCGATTTAGATGCATCCGGAGGACACGTATCATCCACTCAACACAGTGATGGGGCAGAATTTTACCATTATCATATTATCAACGAATTCTACATCAACTCTTATATCATCTTGTTTGGGGGTGATTTGCAAGGCACACCGAATAGCATTTTATAAAGCGGATCTCAATTTCTGGATTGAAAGGAATCATATTGAATTAGCAACGTGTAGTTCAAGGTGATTCCTGTTAAATCAGATTGTAAGATTAATTTTTTCTCGCATGGATGAGTCCATTCTTTTTATACCAAAAAATATATGAAAACGAACTTGGTTACATTACTTGTGTTTATCGTATCCTTCTCCGTACACAACCTCGATGCTCAAATCAGCACTCAATGGGGACCGGATGGTTTTGTAAAAATCGAGGAAGGTTCAGGTGGTTTTTTTGCGACGCTTGACGAAGGTGACCGATTCAGTCGGGATCATGATCAAGCAGGAGACATTAATGGTGACGGAATAATTGACTTGGTTGTGGGAGCACGTTCTGATGACGATGGAGCAACTGACGCAGGAGCAGTTTACATTCTCTTTATGAATAATGATGGTACTGTTCAAAGTAATCAAAAGATTTCTGCCACTCAGGGTGGGTTTACAGAGACCCTTCTCGAAAATAATTTCTTCGGTTATGGAGTTGCAGGAATAGGAGACTATGATGGTGATGGTATTCCAGATATTGCTGCTTCCGCACCCGCTTCAACAAATATCGCTTTATACATTATTCATCTTAACAGCAATGGTACGGTTAAGAGTTATGTGAAAAATTCTGATATCATGGCTCAGGGGCTTTCAGCCGTGGGCGATCTAAATAATGATGGCCGCATCGATTTAGTGGCCTGTGATCCTGGTTCCGATGTAGGTGGTACCAATATCGGTGCCTTTAGCATACTTTTCTTGAATGGCAGTTCGCAAGTCAATCCAACACAAACCGTCTTAATCAATCCCGTAAGTGGCGGATTAGGTTCAGGTCTTATGGCGGGGGATCAATTTGGCGGAAGAGAAGTGGCTATGCTGGGGGATATAGACAATGATGGCACATTAGAAATGGCTGTTGGAGCATTTATGTCCGATGGAGGTAAAGGAGCAATTTGGATGCTATCTCTTGATCCAACTAATTTCAATGTGGTTTCAAAACTAAAGATCACAGAAGGAATGAATGGATTTGCAGATACTTTAACTACAGGAAGTAATCCGAATGGAACATCGGGTGCAAATTTAGGTATGGGATTATCCAAAGTCGGAGATTTAAATGGAGATGGCATTCCAGACTTACTGACAGGCGCAAATCAGCAAAACGAAGGCTGGGGGTATATTTTATACTTAAACTCAGACAAAACAGTGAAGACATATACCAGAATAAACAATACAGATGGCGGCTTTGATCTCGATCTTAGTAATGAAGCTCGCTTTTCACGATCTATTTCCTTTATAGGGGATTTGCGCGGTGACGGAACAATAGCAGTAAATTATGGTGGAAGAACAGGTGCAGGCAGCACAGGTACTTTGTATCTGTTATTTTTTAAGCCTTGTGAATTCAATCAATATCCCGGGCTTAATTTTTGGAGCGGAGGAAATACCTTATACAGCAATTGGACACATACAACACAAACGGTCAGTGACTCTTTGACATTCGAACAATGTACCTTCAAAGCCTTTGAAACGAACGCTCCCTACCTCACTTATAATTCCGATGACGGAAGATGTATTTGTAAAGACTCTACCGCAACCTTAGCTGCAAGTACGGAATTGAGTACGGCCTATACAAACGAATGCAATAGCTTCAATGCCACGAATACCACCGATCAAATCATTGAAAAACTGGTGAAGGTGTTCCCAAATCCAACCAGCTCAGAAGTAGTCCTTGAAATCAATCATGCCGCATTTACTGAGGAGGATCGTTTCAGCCTCTTTTCCGTTCTTGGCAAGCAGATTTATTCTTCCAGAATCTATTCACAGCAGACCCAACTCAATCTCTCAGACTATCCAAAGGGAGTTTATATTTTGGTCGCCACAGTGAATGGGACTTCGAAAACAGTTAAGATTTTGAAAGACTAAGGAAGCATTGTATGTGTGTTGGCCCATCGCCTGCACCTGAAACTACATTCTTTAATAGAGATCAAATGTATCAACCCAACAGGAATCATCAGAATGTGTTTAGGGCATACTCGTGATGATTCCTTTTAATTCCCTGAAAATGAAATTTACAATAATAGTCGCAGTTGTCTCATGTATACTCATCACGAGTTGTGCTGAAAAGAGAAAGGCCACATTTTTACCAACTCATAACTCAAGCGATATCCTGGAAGAAATTGAAATTCCAAATAGGATTGTTGACATTTCTGCCCTTAGCTATGACAACAAGAAATCTCTGTATACAATCAATGATGAACTGTACACCGGTTTCGCTGTAAGTTATTATCAGGACAGTACGCTAAAAGAAAAAACAGGCATCGCAAAAGGGAAAAGACATCATAAAGCCATTCGATGGTATCCTGACGGTCATCTTAAAGAAGTAGCAAACTATCATCAAGGAAAACTTCACGGAGAGAAAAAACTATGGTCAACAGACTCCACGCATATCTTAATTACTCACCTAAACTATCATTTGGGAAAAGCGCACGGAGAACAAAAACAATGGTATCCGACTGGTGAGCTTTATAAAAAATTGAATCTTCATATGGGTATAGAAGAAGGGATTCAACAGGCCTATAGAGAAAACGGTGCTTTGTACGCCAACTATGAAGCAAAAAATGGTCGAATATTTGGCCTGAAAAAAGCAATGCTTTGCTATGGGTTAGAAGACGAAAACATAAAATATGAAGACTAAAATCCTTCCGATATTTTTCCTCATGTGCCTGGTCGCATGTAGCGAATCCCAGCCAAACAAAAGCAGGGTTGAAGCGCTTCCCTTTTACAATGAGGCGACTTTTACTCCACACTGGATTTCTCCTGATGATGAAGCATTAGATACTTTTCATCGCATCTCGCCTTTTGAGCTTATGAACCAGGAAGGAAACATTATCACAGAAAAAACCTTTGAAGGCAAAATTTATGTGGCAGATTTTTTCTTTACCGTTTGCCCGGGCATCTGTCCTAAAATGACTACCCATATGAAGGAATTGCAGGATGAGTTTTTAGAAGATGAGGATGTGCTGCTATTATCACATTCTGTCACTCCTGAAAGCGACTCTGTACCCGTTCTCAAACACTATGCGGATGACAAAGGAATTCTCTCTCACAAATGGCACCTGGCTACCGGGGCACAACAGGAAATTTATACATTAGGTAGAAAGGATTATTTTGTCGAAGAAGATTTAGGGTTAACTAAAGAAGATGATGATTTCTTGCATACCGAAAATTTTGTACTGATTGACAAAAACAGACACATCAGAGGCATTTACAATGGTTTAAACAAGACCTCAATCAACCAACTAATTGCCGATATAAAAACATTAAAGATTGAAAAATGACTGTTGCTAACGAAGGCAAAAATGTCTGTACTCCCCCCAAAAATTAGGACAGTAAGTTTAGTTTGTTCAAAACCCTTAAATTTACTGTTATGGGAAGAAGAAAATTCACCTCACAATTCAAGACAAAAGTGGCCTGAAATGGCAGCAATATCAAACGATCTTTTTACCTTTTGCTGTCCTAACAATTGGGGTGGGGTCACCATCTGCACCTTCGGCTGGCACGGCGCGTAGCCCGAGCGTTGCATGTCATAATCAAACAGAAGTTAGTCATCCATTTAAAATCAAAAATTAAACCTTTATTGATTAAGAAAGTCTAATGCATATTATCTATTCAAAAAAAAGTTATCAATATGTCCAAATACACTTACTTTACTTTCTCTGGTGGTTTACATTATAAAACCTTATTTGTTCTTACTATTATTATTGTCTCAATTTATTCTTGTAGGAAGGATGATATAGAAAAAATAGACCCCATAGATTTATTGGTTGATTTAAATCTCCCAGAGGTTCCATTTGATTATGAGAATATTGATTTTCCGAATCATTTTCTAAATAATCCACTTCCCCAAATTCCTTACCGCTTTCAATTTGCAGCAATAGAAAGTGATAACACCCCAGTTTCAAATCCTACAACTAATGAGGGAGCATTACTTGGAAGGGTTCTTTTTTATGAAAAAAACTTAAGTAAAAATGGTACAATCGCTTGTGCTTCATGTCACAAACAAGAAACTGGCTTTTCAGATACGGAAGTATTAAGCATTGGGTTTAATGGAGGTTTAACTAGAAGGCATTCTATGACCTTAACCAATGCACGGTTTTATGATACTGGAAAATTCTTTTGGGACGAAAGAGCGGAAACATTGGAAGACCAAGTCCTAATGCCAATCCAGGATCCCGTTGAAATGGGCTTGACGTTAGATGAACTTGTCCAAATTGTTTCTAACCAACCCTATGCTGCTCCTTTGTTTAAAGAAGCATTTGGAGATGAAACTGTTACAGCAGATAGAATTTCTAAAGCCTTGGCTCAATTCGTTAGAAGTTTGGTAAGTATAAATGCTAAATATGATGAAGGCCGTAAATTAGTGAGTTCACCCTTAGATGATTTTCCAAATTTTACAGCAGAAGAAAATATGGGTAAAGCATTATTCTATTCAACAAATCTAGTCGCTCCATCCTGCCATAGTTGCCACAGTAGTGAAGCCTTCCTTTCTCCTTTGCTTGCTCCTAATGCAACAACCATTGGCTCCATTAATGGCTTAGATGCCGTATCAACTGTTGATTTGGGTATTTTTGAAACAACGGGCGTAAATAATCACCGGGGAAAATTTAAGGTACCATCTCTTAGGAATGTTGCTGTAAGAGCTCCTTATATGCACGATGGACGATTTGTAAATTTGGAAGAAGTAATTGAACATTACAGTACTGGAATGCAAAATCACCCAAACACTTTACCTTTTATGAAAGATGCCAATGGAAATATTATTAAATACAATTTTACAAATCAAGAAAAAGAAGCATTGATTGCTTTTTTAAATACTTTAACAGACAACCAATTTATAACTGATGAAAAATTCAGCAGCCCTTTTAAATAAAGGGAAGTACGACATGCAACAATCGATAAAATGACAATAGGCTCCACCTGTCGCCTACCGCATTTATCGGAGACGTTATGGGCAATAATTTTAGCCTTGATTTTTCGTAACTACTTAGAGCATGTTAGGAAATATAAGTATTTGATCATCAGGTAATTCGGTTTAAAACAATCGAAATATTGGCCCAAATGAGCCAATATTTGGCCGATCGGAGGGTATGTTCATAGTCTTTGACGATCCTTCGGAAGAAATTTGTCCAGGCAATGGTGCGTTCCACTACCCATCGTTTGGCGATCGGCACAAAGCCCTTAGCACTTTCGGGTTTGGAGGCACACTCAAAAATCAACCCTAATTTTTCGGTTTCCGCTGCAAAACTTCCCTGGTAGGATTGATCACCCAGGATTTTTTCTAACCGCTCCGAATAGGCCGAAATCTGCCCCAGGAGGCGCTTCCCTTCTGTGCCATCATGGAGATGGGCTGCATGGACTTCCACATCAAAAATCCGTACGACCTTCCCGTACCCGATACAAAATCGCATTCACTACACAACGGATCGGCATCGTTCGTTTGCGTTTCCAATCAAAAAATTCCGATATTGACTCCCATTGGGCATCAGTGAGTTCGCTATACTGAGTGGTCATTTTGGTTTTTGTTTGCAAACTCAACCTAATGACCTTTGCCCAATTTTTAAAATCTTAACATGCTCTAAGCGCCCATACTGCGTTTAGCCGAACCGTTGTGCGTAATTATATGAAGACCCTACTCAACATATTGACCTTATTAATTTTGACAGCAAATTTTGCTAACGGACAGACTATGGACAAAACACTACAAAAGCTAATTAACATTAAACTAATTGAACAAAAACAAGCAAATGACTTTGAAGAACTTCTTAAAAAAAGTGAGACAAAATCAAACGCTGTGTATTTAACAATTCTCTTTCAATCTGAATACAAAAAATTGACAGGACATTATTCGCAGTTTGGCAGTTATATTAGTTTGGGAGAAGAAAAACCTAAACCAGCGGAACAGACCAAAATAAACGAAGAACTCATTCAATATCTTTCAAAGCTTAAATCATGTGACTTAATCAGTGAAAATCAGTTCACTCATTTCCAATCCAAAGTAAATAATAATGAATTTGTTCATTCACTTCAATTATTACCATCTATAATTGAGCAAGTAGCATTAAAGGAACATATGAACCCTGAAAAACTCAAAGTATTTGCAGATAAACTCAAAAGCAAAGAAATTGTAAATTCAAAATATGATAGTCTCATTGTCGATATACAACAAGAAAAACTACAAAACCCAATTGAATTTTTAAATTACTGCAACAAAGCTGTTATTATTAACGAACAAGATTATCCGACTGCACCAGAGAAATATCTTGAATTAATTCACCAAAAAACTGCAAGCATAATTCCCGAATTGGCCTTTACCGATTTTCAGTTTCAAATTGTTCTTGATAGTTCAATTTCAGACAACGATAGTAAATTCTACGATTTTGTTGTTTCACTAAAATCAAACGGCAAAAAATACAAACAAAAAAGCAATTATCATTTATATAGTCCTAGCAAAAATCAATACTACGGAAACAAAATAGACCAACAAGAATATTACAAAATATTCAATAAAATCCTTGCTGACTTGCAATCGCCTTACAGACTACACGAAGTAAAAACACATCAAGGAAATGCGGTAGAATGGAAAGTTTTTGGAATAATAGCATTGACAAAAGAACAAGCTGATTTACTTCACAGTGGGGGCGTTTATTTTACACCAAGCTACGAAAGCTTTAAAAATAAATTGACGAGCAAAAAAATTGAACAGACAATCGAAGAGTATAAGAAGATTGGATTACTATCACACTTGACAAATGAACAAATTGAAAAAGCAAAAGAGAAGGTTTCTGAACAAGAGAATAGCAATCTAAATGAAGTGTTAATGGCTTTTCCTGATGTTATTTATATGTTTGACACAGAATTAGGTAATCTTGAAGACCCTTACGCTGAATTAATTCGAGAGTACAAGAAAATATCTCACAATGATTTTAATGCAACTGAAATATCGGACAATTTTGACATTGAGAAGAAAAAGAAAGTTGAATTAAAATTTAAAATTGGAAGTAAGTCGTACAACAAGACACTTAAAATTGAAGATGATTGGATTGATACGGAGTTTTTTAATTTTATAAAATCAGTTGTTTCTGAACAAAACTTAACAGGACAGTTTTATGAACTTTATACAGGCGGACAAGAAGCAAGTATTATTTATTTAACACTTGAGCAATACAATTATTTAAGAACAAATAAACTTTTAGTATTTGGTGACGAATGGCAGACAGAAGAATAATAACTACGCACAACAACCAAGTTTTCCTTACCCGCACAGCGCCCAGCATGAAAACGCTGTTGTTGCCTTCGACCTCGCTCAGCACAAGCGTAGCTCGCCAGCACAAGCCCGTATCTCCACTGGATAGCCTGGATATATCTCTGCCAGATACTTGTAAATCTGAGGGAAAGGGGGGATATTCGTAAGAGTCAATAAGGAAATAAACGCTACGCGTAGCGTATATACGGATGTTAGCGGCAACCTTAAACAACGACCGTGTAACAATAAAACTATCATCGAAAAGTGAAAATGTCAGACGTTGAAAAATACATTGGACTTGTAAAATGGTTTCACGACCAAGCGAGAGATGCTAATTACGGCTTTATACAACACGCCAAATTGGGCGACCTGTTTTTTCACGAACGTAGTATTGAGCAAGGACAAGACATAAGTTCATTTCGGGAAAACGCAATTGTTGTTTTTGCAGCACAAGAGTCCAAAAAGCACAAAGACAAACTTGAAGCTGTCAGAGTAAAGTATTTAGACACCGAAACAGATTTAAATTTTCTATTCAGCCATTTCCTTTCTATCCTGACAGAGAAAGGGAAATACTCCGATTACAATACTATTCAAAAAGGAGTTCACTTAAAAATTACTTCACTTCTTGAAAAAGCAACAAATAAGGGAATTGTTGAACAACTATTTGAACGCTTTCAAAACTATGTAAATGGTCAGCTGCAAACAGAATCAATTGCAGACGAAGAATACTTGAAAGGGCTTTTAAAAGTTTGCAAAAGTTTCTTTCCCGACAACTACAATCAAATTTCTGACCGTATTGAAAAGAATATTTCAGTAGAGTTAGCACACAAGCTTTGGTTAGGCAGTTTCATAGATACTTGCCAAATAAGTTTTGTTGCAAGTTTTATTCTGTCAGCAACTGAACAAACAAAGCGGATAATTTTTGGCAAGTGTTCTGAAGAAGATAAATCAAACATATTTTTCAAAGTGCTTTATAACTTTGAAAACATAGACACCGAGCCCAAACTAAAAATCATTAAGGAATTTCTAAAACTCTCAAAAGAGTTTGCGGCTGAGCAACACGAAAAAATATTAACCGCAACAATCAATGCTTGCCCTGACTACTTCAAACTAAATTTGTGGCTGGAAGGATATCACGAAACTTTGGATTTTAATTCCTACAAACTTTATACGATTACGCTTTCACCAGCAGACCAAAAAAAGTTTGTCAAAAAAGTTCTTAAGAATATTCACGAAGAAAAGGCAAACATTTCAGTTGAAGATTTGACTTCCCTAAATGTAATTGATTTTGAGACAAGCAAACTTGCAGAGCAAGTTGATGAGTCACATCTTGATTATTCTACGAGTGTTATTCTAAATGTTATTTCAGAATTGCAAAGTCAAACCAAACTTGAAACACGAAAGGAAACAAATTTAGCACAGCATAGAATTTACGACCTAATTTTAAAACAAATCAAGGAGCCAAAAGACATTCTACAAATTTCAGGTTATTTTGACGAGTGTGGTGGCAGATGCAGTGTTTCAGTTCACGAAGAAAAAAATGAAGAAGGAGAAGTTACAACACGTAATGTGACCTACAATAGAAACGAACACAATAAAGCAAAAAATCATCCAATCTGTGACGGGAGAAAAGCTGTTAATAAAGCAACTAAAGAACCTTTGCTTTCAGACGAGAAAGTTGAATATTGGTGGTGTGCTAATCAAAAGTGTTTTAAACCGAGCCGAGAACTTCACAACTCAACTGATTGGGAAAAGTATTCACTTCTTGATTTTCTAACAATATTGAAAGTTGATTTCAAAGAAACCGATTTAGAAATTTATCTCAATATCATTAACAAAGCAAACAGATTTCTCAAACATTTGAAATGCAGAGAATGTAATCACATACTTTACCCAAAAGGTAAAACGCAATATGCGTTTTACGGTGTAAGTAATTTCAGTTGTAAAAACGAATCCTGTTCAGAGCAAGGGAAAGAAATTTATTTATCCCATTGCTTAAACGGATATTGCGAAATGGAAATTGACAGCAGAGATTGTGTTAAGTGCAAACCACCAGGGGTTGATACTGAATCTTGTGGTTGGTATGTATGCAACTTTTGCCACTCTTGTTGCAATGGACAACAACTAGAAAGACGAAAGTGGGTTTATGACAATATTCTTCATAAGGAATACAAGTGCCATATAAAGGGACATAGAGATTTGGGAATTGTATCGTGCAACAAGTGTGGCGACTCGATGGAATCAAATGAAATGAATGTTACAGAGTATGAAAGAATTTTAGACTGGTTTATGACTAATAAAGATACCTCAGAACGAATCCACAAAAGCGGAAAGAATAAATTGGACAAGTGGTGGTTTGTAATCAAGAAAGGCAATGATAGTTACGAATCATTCAGAGAAAAATTAAATAAATATTATCAAGTAGGGTTTCAAATACCCGACTTTGAAAAAGATAAAGATTTACAATTAATTTCTGAACCAATTGACTTTAAAAAACATAGCGGTGACATTCTAACTTGCAGAAGTTGTGGAAACATTCTTGATTTATCTAGCGACCTTGAGAGAGCCCGAGCTGTTAAGCAATTTCATAATGTTAAATTTGTAAAGGTAATAGCAGAATAATGAACGGACAGACAAGAAAGGCAGCCGATAACAGCACCTACCCAAAAGTGGCGGTTCAGTGGTTAAATGAATATTCTGCCTCGTATCAACTTTTGTGCTGGGTTGACAGTTTATTGCTTCGAAATCGCCACCTTCGGGTAGCTGCAAAACGTTAGCAGATATTTTAAACCAGACCCCGAATGACACATCAAACAATACGAAAATAAGAAATGACAATAGGCGTTAATCAGACAGTATCACCAATAAAACTTTGTTTTCTAATTGAGCCTAACTCTGAAAGCAAATTTGAACGAGCGGTTAAAATTGCGTTTTCGTATTGGGGTGGAATTTTCAGCCCAATTTTACCGCTTCATTCAGTATTGCCGGACGAATTTAGAATTGAATATGCTATTGAGTATGACGCTTTAAATTACTATAAAAACACAATAGACAATTTTGACCCTGACATTATTCTTTACGACAATTCTTTGGACGTAGAATATATTAAGACATTAATTGGAGACAGGACTTTACTAACAATTGAAAACTTTCTTGCTGACACTGAAAAAGGCGAAATTAATTACGGAATAAGTGTTCCTGAACTAATTTCCAACATCATTGAAACAGAGTTTAAGTTTGTAAGAAATGACAATTTAAAACTTTCGCTTCCCGACACACAAAATTCAGGCTTATTCTTAAAATCTTTTATAGGTTGCTTTGTAGATAGCTTTCAAATAGAAATAAGTAATCATTTAAAATCGTATCCATACTTTGAACAGCCCGAAATAACTTTTGAAAACATTACTGACCATTTTCCAAATGAAAATATAAGCACGTTGGACATCAATATGCAAGAAATCAAGTCGTTTCCCGAAAGGCGTTGGTTTAAGGGCGAAGGTGTTTATTTTCTCAATGAAACAAGATTAAACGACATTATTAACTATTGGAATTTGAGAGCACTTGGTTGGAATATTATTCCTATACCGCTAAGCCAAATTGACAACACGTATTTTTCTGGTTTTATAGAGAGATTTAGTAAATACCAATTAGCAAAATCAGAAAACTTATCAATGTCAATTATTAGCTTTCAAATCAGCGTAACAACGACAACTGAGCAAAGGCAAAAAATTGACCAAAAACTTCAAGAAATAAAGAACAAGATTGATGTCAAACTAAATTTTGCATATCAAGGTTGGTCTCCGAGATATTGGGCGGGGGAAAAGTCTGTTTTAGAAGCCGACAAAGTTTTATGTGGAAAAACACAAATTAGCTCTGCATATTCGCAAGTGGAAGTTCAAGAAAATCGGGTAAAGTTCAAAACCGAAAGTTTACCATTCAAACTTAAATACAATTACAACCTGACAGCCTCCCATAAGGTAAATCTTACATTCAATTACTTTGACGAGTATTTGAACGATGCAGGCCTGATATATGGAATAGAAACTATTGATTGGGTAAGATTGACACATTCTTTTGGTCGAGATATGTGGCGATTATCTAAAACTGGTCTAAGCCACTATGTTAGACGAGACGATAATGAAGTGTATTTTTATATTCCCAAAGCAAATGATTTTTTCAAAGTGTATTTCTCTAAAAACGGGAATAAATTAAATGAAACCTCAAATGGTCGTTTAGCAAATGAAGTATTAAAAAATATTGGAGGCATACATGGTTCGTATTTTTTGCAAAATAAATCTTCTCTCAAAATACTTGAATTAATTGAAGACGGAAAAACTGTTTATCACGCCCAATTAGTTGGAGAAATAAAGAAAAGTTTGAAGACCAATGATAATGAACAAGTAAACTCTTATGTTAAAAGAATAATAGAAAACAAGATAATTGAATTTGGCTCAATTCTACAATGTGAAGTTTGCCATCAGCACGCATTTTATCTTCCATCAGAATTGAAAGAAACAATGCCTTGTGCTATTTGCAGAAATAATTTTAGTCTGCCAATGCACCAACCAAACCAAATAAAATGGGCTTATCGTGGAATTGGACCTTTCAGTAAAAACAATAAAGTTGGTGGTATAATAACTGTATTTTTAACTCTTAAGTTATTCAATCAAGAATTTGCAGACACTACAGGAAATATGTCTGCACTAATCGGTTTTGAGCTTGTAAAAGACAATAATACAAAAGAAGTTGACCTTGCAGTTATGCTTCAGGAAAAACACAAAGACAGTATTCCACCCGACCTAATTTTTTGTGAATGTAAAACATACAAAAACTTTACCTCTGACGATGCAGATAGAATGATTGACTTAGGAACAGAATTTCCCAATTCAATTTTGACATTTGCAACACTAAATGACGAATTAACAGAAAATGAAAAAACGGAAATCTTAAGAGTTGTAAATAATTTTAGAACTGGTTACGGTCACAGACCAACAAACCCTGTTCTTATTTTGACTGCAAAGGAATTGTTGCCAAAAGATTTTTGGGGACATTTTTCCGAATACGAAAATGAAGCCAAACCTTATCACAAGTACAACGACTGGATTGGAAATTTATGTGAGTTTACCGTTAAGAAACATTTGAACGTCAAGACTTGGGGTGAAATACAAAGTGAATTATGGCAAGCGGAAATGAAGAAACGAAATGAAGCAATGCATGACAAACAAACGACCGAATAAAAAAACATCTGCTAACAACTAAGTTTTCGTGCGGCGCGGAGCGCCCAGCATGAAAACGCTGTTGTTGCCTTCGACACAAGCTCAGGCCAGGCTCCACCTTCGGTAGTTTAAGCGCTATGGGGATTGGGTTGAGGCGAGGTGTCAGGGCGATGGCTTTCAGGCGGCGGCGGAGGCCCGATAGAGGGCATGTGTGCTGGGGTTTGTCGCTGTTTGCAGGTTTATCATGGAGCAGGGAGTACGTGGCTCAGGACAGTTTACCCGAATGATAATTATCCTGTCCACAAAGAAGTGGATGACACAAAAACTGATCATATCAAAATTTTTGTATGTTTACAGTAATCAAAGCCGTTCTCCGGTATGATCTCATTTGTGTCCAACCATATCACCTTCCGAATCGCTTTCCCGGAGTATCCGGTAAGCTTGTTTGTGGATCATTTTGTGTTGATGGATGGAGCGCCATCCGGCGCTGAGGAAAGGTTGTTTCCCAACAACAAATCGGAGATTTTTTTCAACCTCGGGCACAGAGTGACAGGTCAGGCACATGATACGCCACAACCATTTTATCTAACGGAAAGCGTAGTTTCCGGCACGAGAAACAGGCATTTCACCTTTCATCCCGGCGCCAGTTTGTCTATGGCGGGGCTAAGGTTTACCCTCTTTGGGTTTAATTTACTATTTGGCATTCCGGCTTATCATTTTACCGATCAAAACCTCTACACATCAGATGTGTGGGGCAAAGAAATGGAATGGATACGGGAGCAACTTCTTGAAGCGACAACATACGGAGCGCGCATACAGGTGCTGCACAACTGGATTGTGTCCAAAATCCCCGCCACTTCTTTTCAGGATGTCTGTAAATGGAAACTGGTGGAACGCCAGATGCTTCAGCAACAGGCGTCTGTAACCTCTTTACTGGAAAAAACAATCGGTTACAGCCACAAACATTCCCTCCAACTGATCAAAGAAAAATCGGGTCTTACCCCCAAAGCCATCCAGAAGGTCAGCAGGTTTGACCGGTCACTTCGCTTGCTCAACCATCAGACCTCTGTTGACTGGGCTGCCCTGGCGCTGGATGCGGGATATGCAGATCAAAGCCATTTTATCCGCGAATTTCGCCAGTTTACGGGTTGTACTCCCAGCTCATACCTAAAGGAAAAACCCCGGATCTACCGGATGTATGAGCAGTTGGAAACGCGCTCCGGCGCTTCGGAATAAGGTAAAATTTGTTCTATACCCGCGGGATTCTACTGTGTTTCTTTGGAAAAACTCTTCACCCTTTATTCCTCTGAAACATGAAAAAGAAAGCCATCATCTCAGCCATTTGCATCCTTCTGCTTATCCTTGTCGGTTTTCAGTTTTGGTTCAACACGGTACACACCCTCAACCGGTCCAAACAAAACCCTGAGTGGGTAGAAAACCCAGTCTCCGAGGGAGCCAACGCGTATTTCTGGGAGCATTTCCACCTCGGCCATTACGACAGCATACCGGAGATCCTGGAGCGACTGACGGCGGCCTACCTCGATAACCCCAACGACCTCCAGACGGCCTATCACCTGGGCTTTACCCATTTCTGGGCTATTGCAGAGCGGCAGCACGCCCATGAGATTCCCGCCACCATTATCGACCACGCCGTCCTGGCGCAAAAGTACCTTGGTGAAGCCTACAGAATGAACCCCAAAGACGCCCGGGTTCTCACCTTCCTCTCTGCCGCCAAAATCATCGTTGGCGATGTCAGCCAGGATGAAAAGCTGGTTACTGAAGGGTATTTCGACGGACTGAAAAGCATCCGGGAATGGAAGGACTTCGGCGAATTTTCCCTCGCCTATACGCTGAGCCAGTTGCCCCACACCGATCCCAATTTCCCCAAAACCCTCGATTGGATGAAAAAGACGACCGAACGCTGCTATTGTCCGGACCTCACCCCTCCCTCCGATGCCTGCAAGCAATTCATAGCTGCAAAGGTAGCCAACCCTAAAAGCCTGGGCCGCAACAGGATTGTACCTAACTCCTGGGTAGCTCCCCACAATATCGAAGGCTACTTCATGTCCTACGGCGACCTGCTGGTCAAAAATGGCGACTGGCAACAGGCCATCTCCATCTATGAACTGGCAAAGTACGCACCCGATTACGCGTACTGGCCGTACCGGGAGGTGCTGGAAAAAAGAATGCAAAACGCCCAGGCCAATGTGGCCCGGTTTCGGAAAGAAGTGAGGCAGGGCGATATCATCGGGCTGGACGATGCCGTCATGGTGCAGACCGCTATGGCCTGCCGGGCCTGTCACCAGATGAGCGCGCAGGATCTGAACATCACCTACCGCAACTTCGACCGGAAGACCTACCTGGATCGGTCCTTTTATTTTCTGTAGTAACTGTTTTCACACGAGCCCACAATACGCACAAAATCAACGATTTTGCTTTCATTCGCTAGCGCGGACATCAGCTGCTTGCACACTTTTGGGCCAGCGGCTGACTGCCGGGCATATTCTTGCCAGATATTTGCTGATGTGAGGGAAAGAATGGATATTGGTGAGTAGAAATCCTAAGGGAGGGTTGATGAAGATGTTGATCATAATTAAATGAAATGATAGCAAGAATCGTACTTTTTTTGTTTTTGAATTTTGGGGCACTAGGAATTGGTGGACTCTTTACCGGTAAGGGAGTACCATCTGACTGGTATTTGGAGCTCAACAAAGCTCCATGGACTCCTCCCGGCTGGGTATTTGGTCTATCCTGGACTATAATAATGATTTGCTTTTCTATATACATGGCTTCTCTGTGGCCAGGCATTGAGAATAAGAAACTAATCATCGGTTTATATATACTTCAATGGGTTTTGAATGTGGTATGGAATCCGCTGTTTTTCTATTTACACAATATCACAGTTGCATTATTAGTCATCTCACTATTGACACTCCTGATAGGATACATGCTATACAATTATTGGCCTGTGCTGAAAGTAAAGTCTGCACTGTTACTACCATATTTTATTTGGCTTTTGATAGCAACATCTCTAAATGGATATATCTATTTTGAAAATTAAATATTCCATTTTGTTTTATCTTTCAATTTTCAATGAAGCGATTATTTTTAATAGTTACCCTATTTTTTAATGCTTTGTGTAATTCTTTTGCGCAATATGTAGCTGCTCCTGATAGTGTTATCCATAAAGCCTTAGAATGCTTTCAACCAAATAGAAAATTACCTGTTTTTTATTATGATAAAGGTGAGAACACAAAGACGGTCACCGATACTTTCTGGATTTGGAATACTACCCAAAACGATATTCCCGTTTATTTAAACCCTTATTATCACGAAGATTGGAGTATGCCAGGCGCAGTAAAAGCTAATAGCAAAGCACCCTTGGTGTATTACAAAGCATTTGAAAACTTTGAAGGTTATTATTTACCGATTAATCAAGGGGCAAGAATAGAATATGGCAAAGAAAATTTGACTGTTACTTTATACACGCAACTCGTTAATAAAAATGCTACTATGCACAAAATGCCAGATGGTAGCTTGCAATTTACAATTCCGCTGGACAGTGTAAAACATAATTATTTATATACGTTTCCAAATGGTATAATGAAAGAGGCCGGCTGCAAACTAAATGCTGATAGCAGTAAAATTGGAGGAATAACCATAAAATCAAAATTTGGCGATTGGTATGATGTAGCATATCACGGCATGAATTTCAGCTTTGAATTAATGAATGCAGCTATCAAAGATTGCAAAGTGTATTATACCAATAGTCGTGATGCTAAAGACTATCCCATTTATGTAACAAGCAATAAATTCAATTACTTATTTCCTGAAAATGCTAATCAAATTAAGATAATAAAGGATAGCAGCAGCATTACTTACCCTTTGGTGAATGGTGAAAACAACAGAACCATTGAATTGTACATACTGCAACCTAACGAGCCTTTTATGATAATAAATAATATTAAGCGACCAGTTGATTACCAACACCATCAATATGCTGTATTTTATAATGCATTGCCTGGGCAAGAAAATAACATAACAAATATAAGAGATTATCAAAAAGATTACCCCGATTTAAAAATTTACAATATCCATCATAAAACAGTTTTTGATATAGAAAATTTAAGTGAAACCAGCAGAATAAATATCTTGCAAGCGTTACAAAATGATAGCTTAGTAAGCTGTATAGTTAAACTAATTACTAAAACAGATGGCAAAAATAATTTTCAAATTTTTGAGAATAGGATATACTGTTTTTTCCCAACAACTGTGCAGCAAGAAAATTTAATAGAAAAAGCAAAACGGTTTAATTTTGATTATACATCAACAGAATTCATAACTGAATATAAACACTATTTTAAATACGGCAGCAAATTGTGGGACGAAAAAGCGATGCAGCAATTTAATATGCTTTACCAAAGCTATCCCTATTACAATTTCAAAACTAACTATTATCTAATTGCAGAACCAGAGAGTAAGTAAAATGATAATTGTAAATACACCTAATGATTTTCAAGACTATTTAACCTATTACGCGATAAAGCCTACGCCCAACAACAAATTTGTCCAATAGCGGCGAATTGTTTGAATCCGCTACTGTACAAATTCGCAACCGTGATGGCAAACATAACGACAACACCCTACTAACGCAAAACTTTAACTTGCTGACATTTGTTTTTCGCCCCAACTTCTCATTTGACTGATAAAAGGAATTAACTCCATTCCTGTATCGGTAAGTGAATATTCAACTTTGGGAGGAACTTCTAAATACACTTTTCTTGTAATCAGCTTATCAGCTTCCAATTCTTTAAGTGTTTGCGTTAGCATTTTGGGAGTTATCCCAACCACAGCTCTGTTTAACTCGCCATACCTGAGACAACCTTCTCTAAGTACCCATAAAATTCGGCCTTTATACTTTCCACCTATTCGCTGAAAAGCATAATCGACAGCACACTGAACTTTTTTATTATTTTTTCCCATTTTTTAAAAAATAAAGTCCCTGATTTTCAACATTACTATAGTTTTAGTATGTACCGTACATTTTTGTAAGTACTTGCTGTAAAGATAGCGAATACTTTTATTTGTAAAAAATCAAGCTAATCTAAAATGAGACAATTAATGAACACGATAATTAAAAAAGTCTTGTATTTCCCTTTAACAAAAATCACAATAGGGATTATCGTCTGCTTTTCTCTATTTGTCGCAATTCAAAACTTTGTTTTAAAACCATTTATTTATAGTCTTATCCAAGACAAAAGTATTGCCAACCCAATTATTCATTGTATTTCCATTATAGTTTTATTAGCTACCTATTACTCTTTATTTCGTTTTTATGATAAAAGAAAAATAACAGAGCTATCCACAAAATATTTACTTAAAGAAATGTTTGGAGGATTTTTCTTAGGTTTTTTTACAATTTCATTATCTATTTTCATTTTATACTTATTAGGATATTATCAAGCTATTAGTATTTCAACATCTCACTACTCAATAAAGTTTTTCACGGTATTAATGCTTGCGGCCTTAATTGAAGACTTGTTTCATAGAGGGTTAATAATACGGGTGTGTGAAAATTGGTTAGGTACTCATCTAACCCTTGTCGTTGGAATGCTAGTAGAAATGCAACACATTTTTAATCCCAATTCCAGCCTATTTAGTTTTTTCGATTATTTGATTTGGGGGTTTACTATGGCAATGATGTTTATCTATACTAAAAGAATATGGCTGCCTTTTTTCTTCCATTTAGGCTGGAATTTTTCTCAGCCTCTTTACGGCTCAAATCTCACAGGACTAAATGATATGGGCAGTATCATTCAATCCAAATTCAATGGTCCTGAACTATTTACAGGTGGTGCAGTTGGAATTGAAGGTTCAATTTTTACAGCATCTTTTTTGTTGCTTATTGGAATCATATTTTACTATCGAGCAAAAAGAGAGGGTAAAATTGTAAAAAGCAAACTGTTTAAAAGATGAATTTTTAAGTCTTGGCAACGGCGTTGTTGCATGAATCGGGATAAAAAAAGTCGGTCGGTTTTTTGTACACTTGAGAGTATCCGCCCAAGCAATCGCAGCCTAAGGTTCGTAGCTAAGGCCATTGTCTCTGGCATCTACTTGTAAGTCTGAGAGAAATAGAGGATATTCGTAAGAGTCAATAAGAAAATAAACGCTACGCGTAGCGTATATACGGAACACTAGCTGCAATCAAAAAATGAGACTACTACAAATTATAGGTCTTTTCCTCATACCCGCATTTACTTGTTCGGCTCAAACAAGACTCTGTTCGGAGAACACCATACCTGGCTCCAGAAAAACTTGTTATTTCCTCAACTCTGAAAATGATGTTAGAATTGAATATAGTGATTTATCAACTTTGATTATTTGTGACGGATCGTATAAGAAAAACAAAAGAAAACTTACCATTTATATAGAAAATCGTGTGATTCAAGTTCGAAAAAATGTGGACACCACCTTAACTGAAACGATTAGAATTACCCATTCGCTTCACAGTTCTACCGAAGATTCATTGCGGTTCTCAACAATTAAATACTTGGATAAGGAATATAAGCCAGATGCTTTTGGAACATTGTTATTGCCCTATGCTGGAGGCCCAATAGAAATTATTAAATACCAATCATCTGAAAATTTTATTATTAATCCCCAAAATGATAGTCAAAACCCAGGCGTTGTTATTAGGCTACCGGGCAAAAATTTTAATTTATATGACATATATTGGGAAAATGGAATCCTTCCGGCGCCATCTGAACCTACAATTATCAAGATGAAGAAAAAGGGAGACAAATATGTAACCAAAGAGAAGCGTTGGAGAAGGAAAGAAATGGGAGGTACGCTTTATGAATTTTGGGAGAAAATATATTTTATTGAGAATCCTTAAAGGTATACGGAATTATCAACTTATTGGGATAAACCACGAAGGTACTGTGTTGAGAAGCAAGGGAAATTTAAAAAAAAGTTATATCTTAGATATAGAGAAGTGGGTCAAAGACCGCACTATCTCGTGTAGTCCGGGCCTTGAGTCTGGACTACTTCCGTTTTAGGGGCTAGCTGTTGTTTGGGTGTATGTTTGGGTTGATATTTGGGATCATAGGGTCGGTCCGATTTCCATAAGGCATAGATTAAACAAAGGAGTTTGCGTTGTACGGCGACGAGGGCTTTTTTCGTAAGTCCGCCATTGCGCAGGAGGAGTCGCTGGTAGAGGGCAAATAAAGGGCCTTCTTTTTTCGCAGATGGGCCAGGGCAGGCATATACATGGCCGTTCGCAGGCGGGCATTGCCTTGTTTGGAAATGCGGGTCTTCCCCGAGAGGGTACCGCTTTGGCGTTCAATGACATCATATCCGGCATACTTAGTCAGTTGCTTGGCGGACTGAATGGCACTAAACCCATCGGTCTCTGCAATGACGGTGGCCAGACTGATCCACCCCACACCGGGGAGCGAATGGAGAATCTGTTCAAACCGTTTACAAAGCTGGGAATCAGCACGTATGAGGGCCCTGATTTGGGCTTCAACGGTCCGGATTTCTTTGTGGGTTTGGGCGATTTTCCGTTTGAGGGAACGCACGATTTCCTTGATGGAATAGTGGGCATGTTTATAGGCGTGTAGTTGATTTTCCCATGCTACCCGACTCTCTACCAGGGTATTACGAAACCGAACCAACTGCCGAATCTCATGCAACTGCTCACTGACGGGTTGCCACTGTGTCAACTTACGATGCAGCGCCATCGAGGCCAGCCCTTTGGCATCTTCCTTGTCGGTTTTGGAATCATGCCCCAGGCTTTTGAGATAACTCTTCACCCGTTTGGCCAGCTCCAGACTGACATAATACCCCTGGCCATGGAAGAAATGCAAGAGGTTCTCGTGATAGACCCCTGTTACCTCCAGCAATAGCCTACAAGGAATATCGGTATCCTTGCATTTGCTGGCTAGCCATGCTTGCGCAGCCTCAAAACCCGCCTTCGTATTTTGAAAGCTACGCGTAGCGATGATCTTCCCTGCTCGGCTTCGGTCAATCCTTTGATACAAGCAGAAAAGGTGGCTTTGGACAGGTCGAAACCCACACCGTAACGAATCCAGGACTTTGTCATAGTAGTGTAATTGAAGGTGATACAAAGAATGAATCTCTCCCCTTGACTCTTCTCACCGTTTGATTCAGGATCGCAACTTCAGTCGTCCTTCCTACAGTACTGTTCAGCCTGAAGGAGAGAACCAGATAGGACTTTTCCTTTGTGTCAGTATCGGCTCGCTTGATCCGTACTCGGGCACAAATCGGCTTGCCTATCCGGCCTCATTCTTCTTTTAAGTACTCATCATTTCTTCTACTTTGCAAACATATGAGGGCACAAGGAAGTCTCAAGGGGCACAAAGCGCAGTTTCCTTGTGCCCTTTGTGAGGCCTTTGTGTCCCTGGTGGTTTCTGCCTCCCTTCGGAAAGATTACTTTCTCCCAATTACTTTATAATTCCGAAGGTATATAATACAAACTAAACAGATGCCAACAGCACCTACACAAAAGTGGCGGTTCAGTGGTTAAATCAAGCTTTTTGCATCTATCAAAGTTTGTGCTTGGTTGACAATGAATTGCTTCGAAATCGCCTGCGTTTCATACCCGAAACCGTTATACGGTCATTGAGTGTAATCATCAACCATTAAGAATGGACAAAACAAATTAGAGCAAAAAATGAATATACAGGAGCAAATCAGCCAGTATCTCAACTGTAACGGGTTACTGCATTAAGTTTAAAGCGTTGAAAGACATTAACATTGACATTCTTGAAGAAGCAATAAAAGATGGCGTTAAAAAAACAACGAACCGCTAACAATGTATATACAACATAGGCGTGATAATAGTAAATTAAACCGTTGTCCCCCACTTAAAAATCGCAACAGTTTGATAGGTTTGATGCCCGCAATCGCCTACTTTGCATATGCAAACCGTCATAGCGCATATAAAATGACACTGGAAATGATAATAAGACAAGAAACTAAAAATGACCATAAAGAGGTCTTTAGTGTAATTGAAAGCGCTTTTAAAGACGCTGAATTCGCAGACAATACTGAACAGTTTTTGGTCGAACGATTAAGAAAATCAGACGCTTTCATTCCTCAACTATCATTGGTAGCGGAAATAGACGGAAAAATAGTTGGACATATTCTATTGACGAAACTTAAAATCAAAAACAAGTCGACTGAATTTGATTCATTGGCGTTGGCACCTGTTTCTGTCTTACCTGAATTTCAGCGAAAAGGAATTGGTGGAAAATTGATAGCCGAATCACATAAAATAGCAAAAGGATTGGGGTATAAATCAATCGTTCTTCTGGGGCACGAAAAATATTATCCAAGATTCGGTTATGAACAAGCAGATAAATACGGAATAGAATTGCCATTTGAAGTTCCAAAAGAGAATTGTATGGTAATTGAATTGGTTGAAAACGGACTGAAAGGAGTAAATGGAATGGTTGAATATCCTAAAGAGTTTAATGAATAAAAATTCGAGCTCAACCCCATCAAATCAAGTCTCAAAAGCTCAGATTCACAAGGTTTGGCGCAAGATATCGCGCAATACCCACCGTAAGCATTGACCCAAACTTAACGACCGTGCCCAACCGTTATATGCAAGCCGAAAAAATGAAAAAACTGACTTTGACAATTCTGACTTCACTTTGGATTTTTGGTTGCACAGAAAGTAACCGAAGTGAAAACTTACTGGCTAATTGGATAAAAAAGGAGAATTGCAATTTCGATTACTGGACTCAATGGGTCGGGAATAATTAAACAAAAAAGATTGTGATAATTAGAGAAGCTAAAATTGACGACATAAAACAAATTCAAGTCGTGAGAAATTCTGTAACAGAAAACACATTGTCAAACCCTGACCTGGTGACAGACGAAGATTGCGAAGCGTTTATTACGGTAAGGGGTAAGGGATGGGTTTGTGAAATTGACAGGAAAATTGTGGGATTTGCTATTGTTGACCTGAAAGAAAATAATATTTGGGCTTTATTTTTAGCCCCTGAATTTGAGGGAAAAGGAATCGGCAAAGTTTTACACCAGACTATGTTAGACTGGTATTTTGCCCAAACTCAAAAAAAGGTTTGGCTAGGAACAGCTTTCAACACAAGAGCAGAAAAGTTTTACAGAAAAGCTGGCTGGACAGAAGTTGGGACACACGGAACGAAAGAAATCAAGTTTGAAATGACCTATAACGACTGGATAAAAAAACAGAACCCCTAACCCGGGGTTGTACGAGGCTGGCTGACTTTTCAAAAAACCGGGAAAATTTTTAAAAAAAATTGCGAAACCGAAAGGTTGCGCATATATTTGCAACTGATTGGTTTCACAATTGAGCAAACAGAAAATGAGACGAGACATTTTTCAAGCAATCGCTGACCCGACAAGACGAGCCATCATCGCCTTAATCGCTTTACAGGCGATGACTCCCAATGCCATAGCCGACAATTTCCATACGACACGCCAGGCTGTGTCAAAACATTTGCGCATTTTGACTGAATGCCAACTTGTAATACAAGAACAAAAAGGAAGAGAGATTTACTACTCGCTTGAAATTGACAAAATGAAAGAAATAGACCTTTGGATGGAACCATTCAGAAAAATTTGGGAAACCCGGTTTAATCAATTGGATGACGTATTATCTACCCTTAAAAAAAATAAAAAATGAACCCTTTACAATTTGACTTTTCAGTTGACAAAGCAGCCAAAACTGTGCATATAACCCGGGAGTTTGATGCAGAACTTGCCCTCGTCTGGGACGCATTTACCAAACAAGAAATTCTTGACCAATGGTGGGCACCCAAACCCTGGATGTCAAAAACCAAATCGATGAACTTTACAGTTGGCGGACGAAGATTTTATGCGATGGTAAGCCCCGATGGCGCACAATATAACTGGCAAATACAAGACTACACTTCCATAAGCCCCAAAACCAACTTTCAATTTTTTAGTGTATTTGCGGACAAAGACGAAAACCCCCATTTGCCTGGTTCAAATTGGGATTTGAGTTTTAGTGAACAAAATGGATTCACCAAAGTAAACATAACGATATATAATGATTCGCTTGAACGCATGGAAAAAATGATTGAAATGGGCTTCAAAGAAGGTTTCACCATGACATTGGACGAATTAGAAGATTTACTGAAAAAACTAAATAAATAGAACTGGTGAACACCATTACCCTCCACAAGGGTTGATTCAGATTTTGTTGTTCCAGGTAGCCCATTTTTCCATAGACATGGGCTACCCTCCCCCGCTTTTTACCCTCCGATACCGCCAATCATACGGTGCCATTACCCTATGGCGATCCAGGGATTTACTGGGTGCATGATCGCCCGTCGGCTTTCACTCACGATCATACGCAAGAAACACAGCCCCATTCCATAAGCAATAAGTCTTCGAAAGAGGGCATTATTGGCATTTAAGTACGTTTCAGCACTTAAAAAGGTATTTTACGCACCCCCCACAGCAAGCCTTGTAAGTTAGATTTATGCGAACAAACAACTGATCCTGTCTGCAACATTTTGCCGGCGGAATCATCAGCCTGTTTCTAAAAAAGAAAAGTTACCCTACTAAATCATTAACTAACAACTTACATTTTTATGAAAATCAAATTACTACTTCTCACATTTATGAGTCTGGTCATTTTTTTAAGTTCGACCCAGGCACAAACTTCAAGTATTGCGTTTTGCTCACAGGAACTAGGAGGAGGAGCCGATGACAGTTTTGTCACACTCCTGCAAAATGCGGGTTATAATGTCCATGCAGTTGATGACTACTGGAATAATATAGATTCCGCAGACGTTGTTGCCCTTGACACTTTTGACCTGGTAATTATTTCCAAAGCGACTACCAGTGGTAATTTTGGCGATACGCCTGCAGAAGTAGCGAACTGGATGAGTATCACTACGCCCGTCATCATCATGAACGACTTTGTGGCAAGGAGCAACCGGCTGAAGCTCTTTAACACGACAACTACCACGGCAAACGGAGGGTTAAAACTGGATGTTGTTTTGCCGACGCATCCGTTGTTTACCAATATGACATTGGTCGGAGACAGCACCAATGAAATCAGTATTGATCCCCTCGAAACGATCGTCGCTACTGATGCTGGAAACGGAACGGTCATTGCTACCGACGCCCTGACAGGAAATGTAGCCATTGCCGAATGGGCACCACTCACAGAATTTTATGCAGGAGCCGTTGATTCTGCCAATGGCGCCCGAATGTATTTTGCTACTGATTATGGCTATAAATTGACCCCCGACGGCGACCAGCTGTTTCTGGATGCTGTTCAATATATGATTACCGGATCTGTGCAGGGACCACCCCAGTCGCCGGAACGGCTGATATGGGTAACCGAAAACCTGGCTGCTGACGCCCTATATATATCAGAGATTGAAGCACAAGGTTTTGAAGTGATTCCAGCGGATCTACAGGCAAGCATTGTCAATGCAGACCCTACCGGTATTATGGATTCATTGGCAGCAGCCGATTTGGTGATTTTTTCAAGAAATACCAATAGTGCAAACTATTCCAACAAGGCATTTTGGAACAATGTACCGACCCCTATTCTTACGTTGAGCGCCTTTGTCGCACGAAACAACAGATGGGGATTTAGTTCGGATCCTTCCACCAATATCTCTGCTGATGGCAAAGACATTAAAATTGTCGCTGATACCAGCTCCGCTTTATTTGAATATATCACCATAACTGACAGCATACTGACCGTTCTCACATCAGGAGCCCTGGAGTTTGCCGTTTTTACTGACACTATCGGTGCAGGCAACGGAGTCCTGTATGCCCGCTCAACCTCTCTAAACCGGGTAGCGATCGCAGAATGGCCTGCCAACACCCCTTTCTATGAAGGTAGCCAGGATTCTGCTGCCGATATTAGATTGCTATTGCCTCTTACCGGTTCAAATGTCCTGACACTGGATGGCAAACAGCTCCTTATGAATGCGATCAACCTGCTTTTGGGGCTTCCGGCTTCTCCGGTGTTGCTTACGCAGAACTACGCGCCTTATGACCTCGCCCTGAGCAATGATACTATTGCAGAAAATAAAGCTGCAGGAACCTTTATTGCAACTATCGAGGTGTCGGATCTTAACGAAGCTGACTTCCACACCTATGTTTTAGGAGGAGTTGATTCAGCCAGCTTTTTGATCAGCCAGGATAGCCTGTTTGCCGCTATATCATTCGACTTTGAAACCAAATCTGCTTTCAATTTTTCCATTACGGCAACCGATTCTGCAGGAGAAAGCTATACCAAAGATTTTACCGTTACCATCACCAATGATACAACGGATGATGTCACTTCGATCGAAGCTTTTATCTTTTCTGATATCAGGGTTTTCCCCAATCCATTCACAAATGTGATTGAGATAGAAGGTGTGCAAGTCAATCATTTTTCGGTTGAACTGGCTGATCTCACCGGTCGGGTTATTTACCAAACGACCCAGAATAAAAGCACACCTACCCTGCAAATAAACCTGCCAGCGCTACCCGGTGGCATATATCTTCTAAAACTATCCTCAGAATCCGGGACCAGAACCCTAAAGCTAATTAGGGAGTAAGCGAATCCGCAGTCCGGAAGAGCCCGAAAGCTCTTTCCGGGCTGCCTATCGCTCAAAATGCACCCGATTCGAAAACAAAATCAAAAACCGTATACATTCAATATGAAAAATATTATTGAAATTCTACTTGCCTTTTGCCTGGTATTCATAGGGGCCTGCAAAGGAGAAAAAGTAATTTTGGTAAATGGTGATGAAGACAAGGATGAAGCTGCTGACAGCACAAGCATAGGCATTCCTATTAGCCCGATGTTGGTCGGGACCAACGTCTGGTATATTGACCCCAGCGATTTGGTATGGAATTTAACGGCGCAATGTGGCGTATCGTCTATCCGTATCGGGGGAAATTCCTACAATCAGAATATGCCTTCCAAAAGCAAATTACTTAATTGGGTGACCCGCATACAGGCAATGGGAGCAGAACCCATCATGCAGGTTTCACAGGTTGCTTCAGCTGCGGATGCGGCAGAACTGGTCCGCTATTTCAATATTGAGTTGGCCAGCGGCAAACCCATCAAGTACTGGAATATCGGCAATGAGCCCTGGCTCTTTTTTAATCGCCCCAATACGGCCACTGTCGCCGCAATGGTAGAACCCTACTTCAAGGAACGAGCCGCAGCGATGAAACTCGTGGATCCTGAAATAAAAATATATGGGCCCGATTTTGCCTACTATATAGAGGATGCCATTGACCAATTGTTTGGAGGAACGCATAACATTGCAGGCAAAGTTCCGGGAAAAGACTATTACTATTGCGATGGAATATCCTGGCACAACTATCCGCAGGATGGCAGTATGGATTTGGCGTATGCAGGGATTGATCACTTCGAGCAGGCCATTATCAAGTGCAAAAAAAAGGTAGATGATGTAAATAATCGATTGGCCCGTACCGGTGACGATGCATTGGGCTGGGGCATCGGTGAGTTTAATGCAAAAGATGGCGCACGGGTTCACACCTGGAAAAACGGACAAATGTTTGGCGGAATTTTAAACCTATGCATGAAATATGGAGCTACTTATGCAACTACCTGGAGTATGTTCGAAAACGGAGGTAGCAGAACCGGTACGGATTTTAGCTTCATCGATGGGGCAAATATGACCCCGAGGGCATCTTACCGCCATATGCAGATGGTCGCGCAGAACTTTAGCGGTGCGTATCTCAACGGAAAGTCCTCTATGAGCAATATTATTACCTTCGGCTCAGTAGATGGGAATAAGTATTCGGTCATGATCATGAACCGGCTGTCCAGTGCAATTTCCTACAACCTGCTTCTGAATTACGATAATACGCCCTCTGGAAACGGCACAATCAGTCTTAATATTGATGCAGACAGCGATCTGAGTATCAGCCATACCTTAGCAGCACAGGCTACTCAAACGCTCGTTTTTGAAAATGGCAAAATCACCAGCACGGTGTATACTGAAAACGACTTTGATAATGAGCGCCCTCCTACAATCACAGAATTATAGGAGGAGGGTTTTGTAAAGTTTGAATTTACGGTCAAGGGTTTCCCGGTTTCTCTTCCGATAGAAAGCGGAGGGGTTTACCCGGACGCTACCCGTAAATTCAAACTTTATGAAGCACTGTACGCTCAGCTTCGTTATGGCGGTATCCCTTATAATCACTATAAGCGCATCATCTTCATTTGAATAGCGTAGGAATCCGATGAACTGGAGGTGGACAAACGATAAAAATAAATGCCAGAAGCGACCGAAACTCCGAGATCATCCTCTCCATTCCAATACACAGAAAATTCTCCCGGACGCTGATATTGCGATACGAGGGTGCGAATTTTTTGCCCGAAAATATTGTAAACAGACACATGGATATTACCTGGTTCAAACAGGGTATAGCTGATATTTGTCCGGGAATGAAAGGGATTGGGGTAATTCTGAAACAAGGCTATTTTCCCTGCCGTATTTTCTTCCAGTGTTTTAATGCCGGTAGAATAATCAGTTTCAAACGCACCGAGATCAGGCGCCGTGCCGGAATAGGGAAATCCGATATCGACACCGGCATCTATAACTGCACTCCCCTGCGCCGGTCGCAGAAAATCGATGTCAGGCAAACTGCCGTCAGGGTTTCGCGGTGATGTCAGCAGGTTATGATCTACACTGATAAAGTCAGTATCGGTGAGTGTGATGGGCAAACCAAACGAATTGTTCGCCAACGTATTTAAAGCGGTATCGAGATAGGCCGTATGTGTTCCAAACCCGAATGGCTTATAGCTCAGGTTGTTTTTGAGCACATGATCATATCCATCCACCCATATATTATCAATCTCTGGGCTCTCGCGGTTCACCATATTAAAGTTGGAGTTATTGAGATAGGCCGTGTTATTATACCAATCATTGCCTGCCAGATGATGATTGGAATAAAAACCACTGGCTTTATTACGCACCGCTACACAAAACCTGACGGTATTTCTGGGTATGGGGTCCGGAATCTGATTGGCCTGATCATGCGCATATCCGCCAGCTTTAAAGCCATTGCCGTCACCTAAACTTTGAAAAGCGGTTGAAAATCCATTGTAAAATGCCCAGCAGTTTTCAAAGACGACGGATTCATCGGCGCGGATGATGTCAAAGCCGTCATCACTATTAAACCAGGCGCGGCATCCCCGAAAAACATTGCCGGGGTTGCCCGGGTTGGGATGGCAACCGAAGCCGTCGGTATTACTACCTAGGCCATCTTCCGATACATTGTCATGGTTGCGGTAAGAATCGCAATTCAGGAACAAATTGTTGCCGCCAATGTAATGCCGAAGACCGGTACCGATATTGTCATGCATGCTGATTTGTTCGAATATATTGTTGCTTCCCCGGCTATATATACAATAAGACTCGGTATGGGTGAGAATGGTCACACGTACACCGGTCATTTCCAGACCTTTAATATGAATGTATTCGGTCCCCTGATCTACCCAAATCCCGACGACACGCCGACCTGCCGGTGCGACATTGGAAAAGTCAAAAACAGGGGTTTCTCCGGGGTATGCCCAATATTTTATGGTCTGCCCGGGGAGTCCGCTTTTGTTTAAAAAGGTGATACAGGCAAAAAGGTTCTGTTGAATTTGCGATACCTGATCTTCGCGGACCTGATACAATCCACCCCGTATAAATACCGTGTCCCCCGGACTGGCCGCTGCCTGCGCCTGCTGAATAGACTCAAACGGTTGGGTTATTGTCCCAGGATTGGAATCGTCTCCATTGGGTGCCACATAAATTTGAGGAAACACCGCGGTGGTTCCAATGACGAAGAGGAGTAAAACAGCGTAGAATAGCTTCATAACATTAAACAATAAGACGTACAACAGAAGTTTATTTTGATCCCCGTTTCAACCATGATTTGGGTAATGGGATAACACAGATATTCATGGATTTTCCATCTTCGGAAAGCATGGCCGACTGGATCTGGATTTTGGTACCATCGGCGTTAAATGATGGATGTGGGTGGTCGGCGGCGGTAGCTTTGTGACCAGCGGACAACAACATCATCTCTCCGGTATGGCGGTCAATCAGATAAATATTGCGGGAGAAATCATCCCCAACCGCAAAACGCCCGTCAGGCGAACCCGTAACGTGCCACAAACCACTTCCTTCCTTTGTCTGCCCCACAATCCGCATTTCCCGGGTCTCTATATTGACGATGGCGAGTCCGGTAGGCTTTTCCCTTGTACCACAAGGCCCCCATGCGGCTTCCTGTCCGGGATTTGAACCTCGCACATCAGTAGGCGCCGGGCGGCCTTCGGCATCAACCCCCGGAATGGCCCGGTGGCCCATTATGGCAATCGCAACTTCCGTTGGCGTAATAATCGCTTCATGGGTGACCCATTCATAAGGAGATTCGGGATAAAGTGGGCGAAGGCCTGTACCGTCTGCGTTGACAATCCAGGTGCGCTGGGGGGATTTTCCGCCGGTTTCCCAGCAAAAAACAATCTGCCCCGAAACCCAGGGATTACTCTGTAAATGCCCCATTTGAAACGGAACGGACACCACATGTTTGATTTCTCCGGTTGAGACATTCATCCCTGCGATACCACCCGGCCCTGCACCCATATTGCGAGGCCCAAAATTGTCCTCCATTTTTGTCCCTTCTGCCAGATGTTTTGCCGCCTCATTTTTTCCTACCCGAAACCAAACCCATTCCTCATCGGCATCGAGGGCCATATCGCCGTTAGCTTCAAGTTCAGCGGGAATCACACCGCAAACTTTCTGGTATTCGGAGGCCGGTTTGAGGGTCCCCTGCTTGCTATCTTCAAACAACTTAGCCAGATCCACCTGTACAACTTCACTAGCCTTGTCGCCCTCTACATTGGAAGCCGGGCGCATAAAAAACAGTCGCATCGATTTCCTGGCAATATTCAACATGCCGCGGTATCCGCCTTCGGTAACCTGAACCATGTCTCCAGTTTTTTCATTGACCGCCATCGCCTCGCCTTTCACACGGTCTGAGCGGAAAATAAGCCATTGGCCATCCGAAGTCCATTGATTATGTGTCTGATATATTTTGGCATCTCGTCCCAGCGTGCTGGTCACAAATATCAGTTCGGCCCCCGTTACAGGGTCTTTCACCACTTTTCGCTCGGAAGGAAAACGTTTTCCAATTTGCGCGTGAGCTGGCAGACAGGCTGCCAATCCCATGATGGCTATCGTTAAAATTAGTACCACTTTATTTCTCATAGCAGAATTCCGGTTAAAGTCATGTCCAAAAGGGCGTTTAGGCGCAGAATGCAAAAGCGCATGCAGCATATAGTATCAATGTAAAAAAAAAATCCTATTCCCCCAATCCCCCAGAAACTCCAGAGAAATCCCCGGTTCTTTCCTATATTCACAAAAAACGCCCCTATGCCCGACGACAATAACCTCCGCCTTCCCTTTGGTGAAAAGTCTTCTTTTGATATGGATACGGCTGACTACCGGGGCGATTTTCGCGATATGATTCAGTCCAGGGCATACAGGATTACCCCGGAGATGGAAGAATGGCTGAATAAACCCATTTCCGAAACCTCCATTGTCGCCTGCCTGCGGTCTTTTTATGAAAACGCGCCGGTCGGACTGCTGATCTACTTTTTTGAAGATGATATGCTGAAAGTTTATTTTCTCACCACACAGGGATTTCAGTTTCAGGGGCAGGCAGAAGTTACTCTGGAGGAAATGTCGCGTCTGGGTGACGATCTGAGTATCGGGCTGAATCTCAACAAACATTCACACAACCGGGCACCCCGCAAAAGAGGCATGGAATGGGGGGAGGAATCTGAACAGGAATCGCCTATTGATGCCCGGAATATCATTCGCACCATCAGCGCTCTCCTGTTTCCCGAGGGTCTGGGCGAAAACATTCTGGAAAACAAAACCGAACACCTCATTGTCATTCCTGCCCTCAATATCCAGCAGATTCCTTTTGCAATTTTAACCCCATTTGCTGACGATACGCTTTTTATCGACAAATGGTCTTACTCCATGGCCGCAAGTCTTTACGAAATTGCCAGGCTTACGGTGCGCAAACAGGTGGCCAAAAGCGGGGAGATCGGCTTTGATAAACCCACAACCCTGTATCGCGATGCGCTGTTTGTAGGAAATCCGGTATTTAGTACAGAAGGCAACTGGATTCTGCCTCCGCTTCCCGGTGCAGAAGAGGAGGTAAAAAATATTTCGGGACAGTTGTCTGTGGCACCCGAACAGGTGCTGATCGGACCCGCCGCCACTTTACCGGAGATAAAAAATAAAGGGGGCAACGTTTCGATCCTCTATCTGGCTACGCATGGCATCGCAGATCCGGAGAATCCGCTGGATGGGAGCGGGTTGTTTTTCACCCCTACAGAAGACAATCCGCAAGGCTTCTGGTCGGCGAGGGAAATTCAGCAGAATCGGTTTTCTGCCATTCTGGTCATTCTCAGCGCCTGCCAGACAGGGCTGGGGCAAAGTCAGGACACCGGGGTGATCGGGCTCAGCCGTGCGTTTCAACTCGCAGGAGCAGAAAATATTATCATGAGCCTTTGGTCGGTGGATGACAATGCCACCAACAGTCTGATGCAGCTTTTTATGAAAAAAATACACGAACCCCACCGGTTTTTTCCCTGCGAACCGCTGCGTCAGGCCATGCTTGAATACCGCAAACAGAATCCCGGAGCCGAACCCGTTTACTGGGCTTCGTTTTCTACATTCGGGATCCCGTATTAGACCACAAAATTGAACGCTACTACCCTGCCTGTTTTCTGCCCATAATCTTCTCTTCGTTTTTGTCGCTCTCCTATGGTCAGATGAGCCAGTTACGAACAGATGCCCGATCCGCTGAAGCAGGAAATGAAAGCCTGTGAAAAATGCACACACCTGATGGGAAAAATGCGACCGGAAATGCGGAATTGTTGTATCACCCTGCGCCCCTATCTTTGATTTCCTGACTAATTCGCCAAAACATGCCCTGGCGATCCAAAATATCCACACAAGATCATTGCAGATCAGCCAATTATTAAGAAATTGGGATGGTTACGTTGGGACGACGGAAAAGAATTAACGATGGAATTGCAGAGAGAAAAAAACACCGTAAACAGGCAAAAGTGAAGCTGATGCGACAATCCCGGACTCACGAAATAACTAAAAAAAACCGCAATCATATGGGACTATTTGACAAACTTTTCGGCAAAAAACAAACAGGCAATAACGCCCCATTTTCAGCAGACACTCTGACAGACAACGAAAAGCAACTTTGCAAAAACGCAAACCTTTCCGGGGAGGACGGTTTGTTATTGAAAAAGCTGACACAACAACCCATAGAAGAGCTGAAATTTGAGTATGAATATCAGGAAACTGAAAAGCCAGATGCTATTGGCAGTTGGGCTACCGAAGAAAACGCAAGAAAAATTGTGTTAGACAACCTTGACCACTTTAAGAAACAGGGGAAATACATTTTCATATTCGGAATTGCTCAAAACGGATACATAGTTGGCCTGACAGGTGCGACTTCTGACCCATATAAACTCATGGAGAAGGCCGAAACGAACGGTATGAATTACGACATTGAGACAAAACATATAATCGAAAAATATAAAAAGTGGGACAACACATTTGGTATTATACCCATTAGCATTGGCTTTGACTTTTGCGAGTGTCAAATCAAAAACACAGACATAGACTATAAAGCATTAGCTCAGGAAGTCTATGAATTTTGCCCAGACGTTGTTGACCAGGGGACAGAAACAGTAGAAGCACTTGAAGCAGAAATAAAACGAACGGGGAGAATCTACTTATGGTGGGATTAAAAACTACTACCTGCCATTCCGTTTTCACGCAGCGCCCGGCACAGGTATCGATCGTCAACACAAACCTTTGTCCCCCCCGACAGCCTGGATATTGTTGAGACAAATGCTTGAGATTTCAGGGAAAAGGGATGATATTTATAGTATTCAATAAGGAAATAAACGCTACGCGTGGCGGATATGGGGATGTTCGCACACATAATAAAAGACGACCAGAATGTACCTGATAGACAAAGAAAAAAATAGAATATTCAAACTGAAAGAAATGACTTTTTCCGAACTGAAATTCAGAGAAAGAGAACATTTACAGGAATGGATTGCTAACAACCCAAACTCACTTGGAGAAGAACTTCTAATTATTCAGAAAGAATTTAGTGGATTCAATGAAACGAACGAAAGACTTGATTTACTCGCATTAGACAAGTTTGGAAACCTTGTAATCATTGAAAACAAACTTGACGACTCAGGAAAGGACGTTACTTGGCAAGTAATCAAATATGCTTCGTATTGTGCTAGCCTAACAAAACAAGACATACTAAAAATTTACCAAGACTTTTTAGGAACTTCAGCAATCGCCCAAGACCGAATTTCAGAATTTTATGATAACAAGGACATTTCAGAAATCGTCTTAAATCAAGGCTTGAACTCACAAAGACTAATTCTCGTAGCAGCAAATTTTAGAAGAGAAGTAACATCGACAGTTTTGTGGTTAATGAACTTTAAAATTAGACTTCAATGCTTCAAAGTGACACCTTTTGCTTTTGGGGAACAGCTCTTTTTAAATGTTGAGCAAATTTTACCAACCAAGGACACAGAAGACTTTGCAATAAGTATAGCAACAAAAGCACAAGAAGAAATTGAAGTTCAGGAGACATTAAAAAGCAGACATCATATTCGACTAAAATTTTGGGGACAATTTATAAATGCAAGCAATCAAGTAAACAACTTGTTTTCAAACAACTCCCCTTCCAAAGACAATTGGATAGGTAAAGGAATTGGAATGAGCGGTGTAAACTTAAATTTCGTGGCAACTAGCAACTATTGTCGTGGTGAAGTTTTTATTAATCGCGGGAACAAAGAAGAAAACAAAGAAATATTTGACTACTTCTATGCTATGAAAGACAAAATTGAACAAGATTTTGGAGGACAATTGGAGTGGGAAAGAATGGACGACAACATAACTTCACGAATTAAAAACCAATTTGACGGAGTGAGTTACTTCGAAGAAAGTGATTGGAAAAAGATGAACGAATTTCTAATTGACGTTTCTGTTCGGATGGAAAAAGCATTTAAAGAACCAATCAAAAAACTGAATAACTATTGGAAAAACAAATAATTACGTGTGCTAACAGCACCTACCCACAAGTGGCGGTTCAGTGGTTAAATCAAGCTTTGTGTCCGCCTCAGGCGGATTTCTACTTGGTTGATCCGCAGGGGCGGATGCTTCGAAATTGCGACCTTCGGGTAGCGGCAAACCGTTAGTGGCAATTTTACCGACACCCAAAACAAACTAATGAACAATGGCATATATAATGGTTGACATAGAAAGCGACGGACCTATTCCAGGTGACTTTTCTATGATTTCTTTTGGAGCAGTTTTAGTTGACGAACAACTTGACAAAACATTTTATGGCAAACTTAAGCCCATATCTGACAAATATATTCCGGAAGCACTTGCCGTATCGGGACATTCAAGAGACGAGACTTTGACTTTTGACGATCCCAAGATTGTAATGACAGACTTTGCCGATTGGATTAAAACGACTTGCAAGGACAGACCTATTTTCATTAGCGACAATAATGGTTTTGATTGGATGTTCGTTTGTTGGTATTTCCATCACTTCATCGGAGCAAATCCATTTGGATTTAGTTCGCAGAACTTAGGGAGTCTTTACAAAGGCATTGAAAAAGACACCTTTAAAACATTCAAGCATTTACGAAAAACCAAGCATACGCATAATCCAGTGGATGATGCAAAAGGTAATGCGGAAGCATTGCTTACAATGAAAAAAGAGTTTGGATTAAAGATAAAATTCTAATGGCATACTCAATGAAGAAAACTGAAATCATGGATTATCCCCCGGAGCAGTTGAACTAATATGGGTTCCACCTTTTATGTTGAAACAAGAAAAACAATGGACATTTACAAAAGGAATAACAGTTTGGCATATCAAACAACTTGAAGACGGTCTTTCTTGGTTATTATACCCAAAAGAACTATTTGCAAACGACGACAAGGCGAACTAATAAAAACTGCCACCAATATCGTATTGGCAATAGTGAGGCTGACAGGAGTAAACTCAACAATTGCAATTCTATTGGGCATTTGTGCAAATGGATTTTGGCAATCACGGGGCGCAAGGAATAGGTTTACCCACAATTGCAAAAACGACAGCAAAAGGACATTATCAGACCATGTGTGGGCCAGAATCTATGCAGATCTGTTCAAAATGATAGAAATAAAAGCGAGTGGGACGAAAGCCCGGGAACAACACATGGTTTATGGTAGCTAATGATTTTTTTAATAACTTCCCACTGGGAAGGCCTGTCTGCACCGGCAGATCAGCTCGGTAAGCTTTATTGGCATAACTCTTAGAGTTAGACACCAACAAGTTATCTGATCGATTTCTGTTTTTTCAAAAAACTATTTTTCCCTCCCAAACATGGGCTAATAGATTTCAAAAGATGATAATATGATCGTAGAAGGCGCAATTGGTGATGCTTATGGAGCGGGTTTCGAGTTTGCCGACCGGGCAGTAATTGAGGCGCACAATAACCTGAGCGGGTACATTCCCCACCCTGTTTATGCGTCCATTAACCAAAAATATACTGACGATACGCAGATGGCTGTTGCCCTGGTCGAATTGATTTTAAGCGGAAATGACTGGAACAGCCTGAACATCGCCAATGCCTTTGTTACTTCCTTTAAAAGAGATCCGAGAGAAGGTTATGCAAGACGCTTTTATGCCTTTTTAACCGAAATAGAAACGGGGCAGGATCTATTGGATAAAATCATTTCAAAAAGCGAGCGAAATGGCGCTGCCATGCGGGCTTACCCTTTAGGTGCGCTCCATGATATTCAACAAATAAAGGAATGGTCGCGTATTCAGGCTGAGGTAACCCACCAAACTCAAAACGCAGTTGTGGCTGCCGAGGCCATTGCATTGATAAGTCATTTTTTTATCTATGACCTGGGAACAAAAGAAGAATTGTTGGATTTTGTCCGCAATCATACCGGGCACAACTGGGCAGGAAGCTGGAAAACAGAAGTTGAAACTAACGCTATCCAGACCGTAGAGGCGGTTCTCGATATCATGATCTCCGGAAAAAAGTTATCCCAGATGCTGATCGATTCTGTCAACCTGGGCGGAGACGTGGATACAGTGGCATCGCTGGTTCTTGCTATCGGATCAGCTTCAAAAGGCTATGAAAATGACCTTCCCCAAAATCTTTACGACGATCTGGAAAACGATAAATTTGGAAGAGATTATTTAATCCAACTGGATCAAAAATGGGCCTCATTCGTTCAGGATCAACTGAACAACAGAGGAGCTTTCCCCCAAACCTAAAATCCTCCCGCTGTATCATCGCCTCTCGGATCAGCGCCGCCTTCCAGCCTGCCGTCTGGCAAAACCAATATCGCATCCACCCGACCGATGGCGCCGCGGACATTAAAACTATGCCCCATACGCTTCAGGGTTTCCATGACGGGCTTGGTCAAAGCGCCGTCTTCATAATCAATCTGGTCAGGCAGCCATTGATGGTGAAACCTCGGTGAGGAGACAGATTGCTGCATGCCGTAACCATAATCCACAACGTTGAGGATATTTTGAAAGACAGAAGTGATGATCGTCGAACCGCCGGGCGTGCCTACTACCATCAGCAATTTTCCCTCTTTCTCAACAATCGTAGGTGTCATCGAACTGAGCATTCGTTTTCCGGGCTCGACGGCATTCGCCTCGGCGCCTACGAGACCGTAGGCATTGGGTACACCTGGTTTTATACTGAAATCATCCATTTCATTGTTGAGGAGAAAACCTGCGCCACCTACTACCACACAAGAACCATACCCGCCATTGATGGTTGTGGTAACGGAAACAGCATTCCCCTCTGCATCGACGATCGAGTAATGCGTAGTCTGCTCGCTTTCAGCCAGGGGCGGCACTCCGGCTTCTATGGAATCGCTTCGGGAGGCTTTGTCTGCATGAAAGTTGCGCATGCGCTCAGAGAGGTATTTTTCATCGAGCAAGCCCTGAACCGGAACCGGATAAAAGTCCTGATCGCCGAGATGTTTTGCCCGGTCTGCATAAACCCTGCGCTCCGCTTCGGTAATCAGGTGAACGGCTTCCGCAGAATGATGGCCGTATGGGGCAAGTGGATAAGGTTCTACCATTTTAAGCAATTGCATCAGCGCGATACCCCCACTGGAAGGAGGCCCCATGCTGATAATTCCCAATCCGCGATAGGTTCCCCGTACTGGTTCGCGCCATACCGAGCGATAATTTTTTAAGTCTTCATGCGTCATGATACCATTTCCCCGCTCCATTTCCGCAACAATTTTATCTGCCGTTTCCCCTTCATAAAATCCCGCTTTTCCATGGTCGCGGACCAATTCTAGTGTATGCGCAAGGTCGGGGTAACGGATCATATCTCCGGTATGCCATGCTTCCCGGCTGGTAAATACATTTTCAGTAGTATTGTATTGGAGAAATCGCTGCATACTGCTGTTCAGTCCTTCCGCCTCCTTTTCGGTCAACGGAAAACCATTGGCAGCGAGGTCTATGGCAGGTTGAATCAGCGTAGCTATAGGCAATTTTCCCAACGAATCATGCGCCGTAAACATGCCATCTACGGATCCCGGCACTCCCGCTGCCAGGTGTCCCAGCCAGCTCAGATTTTCAATTACATTCCCCGCACTGTCGAGATACATATCGCGGTGTGCAGCAGCTGGGCCCATTTCCCGGAAATCGAGGGTATGAACCGTGCCATCCGCTTTTCGGGAAACCATAAACCCGCCCCCACCAATATTACCAGCGGCGGGCAAAACAACAGCCAGCGCAAAATGAACGCCGACCATGGCATCAAATGCATTGCCACCCTTTTTCAGAATGTCAACCCCCACCTGCGTCGCCAGGGGATGGGCAGAGACGACCATGGCCTTTTCGGCAAATACAGGGGCTTTTACCTCCGGTTGGGATACCGGCTGCTGGCAGGAAAAATATCCGGAACCAACTAAAAATGAGACCATTAACAAAGTCAGACGGCGATACATAAGATAAGTGCTAAAGGTGGAAAACGAACCAGCCCTACACCGGGTGGGCAGGGCTGGAAATTCGAGTAATAGTAGTGTTAAATCGGCTTTTATATATCTAATATACCAGTTTTTTCTTTAGTTACACATATTTCTCAGAACTTTCAGACTGGTATATATTGTCAATTTTGAAGTTGAGGAAGCGCAGTGGTTATGCAGCTACTTTTTCCGCAACGTTTTCCTTTGTATGATTTTTCATCCAGAAAAAGAGGATGGTGAACATTACAATCAGTACTACAGGAAAGAAGAAAATTGTCCCCAAAGTTTCCTGTCCGGTAAATAATTCCAGATCATTACCCGTAAGCCCCTGAGCAATACCTGCTTCGCGATTGGAGTCGATCCAGCGACCGATGACAGGTTGCATAAAATAGGAAGACAACATGCCCAGTGCTCCCACAACAGACATACCCAATGCACCACTCTTTGGAATATAATCAGCGATAAAGCCAATCATATTGGGCCAGAAATAGGCAACACCCAGTGCAAAGATGATAGCAACAACATATACTACCGGGCCTGTCAATTGAGTAAACAGGAATAATCCCAGAGCGGCGAGAACCGCAGAGCCGAGCAATACGCCTGTAGTATTAAACTTATGAACGGCATTCCCGCCAAAGTAACGGGCAACAGCCATCGTTCCGGTGATCAAAGCCAGTACCAGCATAGGCGCAGCACCACTTGACTTCAGGATCAACTCCACCCACTGGGTAGGGCCAAATTCGGTCTGTGCGGTAAACCACATACATACCAGCATAAAAATAAACAAGGGAGAGATCATAGCTCTCAGGTTACCTGACAAAGTACCGGCCTGTGCAACTTTGGCTTTTGGCCAGTCTTGTCCCCAGAAGAGATAAGCATAAACGATGGTAGGAATTAAGATAATCCAGATCTGCGCCTGCCAGCTCATTCCTGCTCCCGTCATAAAGAAAGAAACCAAACTTCCGATCACGATACCACCAGGAAACCACATATGGAAACGATTCAGCATTTTGCTCATCGTATTTCCTTCGTAGGTATCTGCAATCATTGGGTTACAAGCTGCTTCTGTACAGCCGTTACCCAATCCTATCAAAAAGGTAGAAAGCATTAAGGTTGCGAAGCTACCAGCGAAAATGGTCATAATAATACCAACGGCATGCGCAAAAAATGCAAACTGCATGATAATTTTCCCACCTACATTGTGATAAATCAATCCGCCGATAACCATGGAAATAGGAAATCCAAAAAACCACATCGAGTTGATCATCCCCAGTTGTTCGGCAGACAAACTCAGTTGCTCGCCAAGCTGTGGGAGAATCCCAGCTCTGATACTAAACGACAGAGCCGTCGTAATCAGCGCAAAACAACTCCCGTAAAATAGTCTGTTTTCTTTTGTCATTGTTCTTGTTTTTAGTAGAGTAGTAATTACAATAGGTAAAAGCCGGACAAATCAGCATATGTTTTATCCGGCAGGAGAGGTAGATTTAGATTTGGGTAGTAGAAATTCGCATAGGCAAATACAGATGTCTTTAATCTTTCCTTTGGTAAATTACATCAATTGAAACAAAATGTCAATTTTTACTTACCCCTGGCTGCGGTTTCGGGATTAATCGTAAAAATCATCTTGAGTAAAACAGGTTCTGAATTGTTTAATTTCAGATCACCGGTAAAGTCATAAAGGCTTCCCCAGTCAAAATGGCGTTTATGTTTGACCTCTTCCACAAACTTGCCGTCTGTTTTGATATCCCCGCCAAAGAGCATCGATTCACCCACAACAGCCAGCATGACGTCAGTGCCTTCCGGCGCATTTACCACCCGGAAACTTCGCTCCAGGCCGATTCGGTTATCGTCTGCTTTTTTACGAAGTACAAATTCCGGGGATTCCTCCACGCCAATCTGCGAACCGTCATCCATGACCAGTGCATAGTGAAGCGTTACTTTATTGTCTGCAATGGAATAGCCCCTGAATTCTGTTTTGGGATAAGACATTGTCCCATTGCGGCTTATTTTCCAGATTTTCTCTACGGGAGGTTGATCGATAATCGGGTATCCCTCCGCTCTGGTGAACTTTTCATTTTCGCGTTTGACTACTCCCAGGCCTGACCAGCCTTTGTAAATCGCACAATGTGCGGTATCATAGCCAAGCCAAAGCGTTTTGTCCAGAGCCACTACCAGAAATTCACCATTGCCGTCGAGTTCCGATTTAAATACCCAGTTTTCCCGGGGCCGTGAGATTACAGGTATAACCTCAACCGGTTTGGGCGGTTTTTCCTTTTTTACCTTTTCAGGCTTATCCTTTTCCGCCTTCGGCTCTTTTTCAGCTTTCTGCTCTTTTCCAGGCTTTTTTTCCTTCGTTGTTTCTGTCTGGGCCTGAATGGGTAAACTAATCAGAAAAAACAGAATCGTACACAGTAACCATCGCATAAAACAATTTTTTAATAAAAATGACATGGGCGCCTGCAAGTACAGACGCCCACGATTAATTTCATAATTACAGGCCAAGAATTTTACGGTTGGTAACCTCATCCACCCCGCTGTCGGCAAAGTCGTCAAATGCTTTTTCCGTAACGCGAATGATATGGTCTTCGATAAACATCGCACCTTCGGCTGCGCCTTGTTCAGGATGTTTCAGACAACATTCCCATTCCAGCACGGCCCATCCGTCATAGTCGTATTGGGTAAGTTTGCTGAAGATCGCACCAAAGTCAATTTGTCCATCACCCAAAGAGCGGAACCGTCCTGCTCTTTCTACCCAGCCGGAGTAGCCGCCATATACGCCCGATCTTCCCGTAGGATTAAATTCGGCATCTTTTACGTGAAACATTTTGATAAATTCGTGATAAATATCAATATGATCCAGGTAATCGAGTTGTTGCAGAATATAGTGGCTGGGGTCATACAGCATATTTACCCGTTTGTGGTTGCCGGTAGCTTCGCGAAACCGCTCGAAAGAGACCCCATCATGGAGGTCTTCTCCGGGGTGAATTTCATAACACACGTCCACGCCGACTTCGTCAAATGCATTCAGGATTGGCATCCAGCGTTTGGCCAATTCGTCGAACCCGACTTCCACCAACCCGGCGGGACGCTGCGGCCAGGGGTACATATAAGGCCATAACAAAGCGCCAGAGAATGTAGCGTGAACATCTATCCCAAAGTTGCGCGAAGCTTTGGCAGCCATTTTTAATTGATTGACGGCCCATTCGGTACGCGCCTTCGGGTTGCCATGTACTTCTTTGGGAGCAAAACCATCAAACATCAGGTCATAACAAGGGTGTACAGCCACGAGTTGCCCCTGAAGGTGAGTGGAAAGTTCTGTAATCTCCACACCAGCTTCGGCAGCGATGCCTTTCATCTCATCGACATAGGTCTGGCTTTCTGCCGCGAGTTTCAGGTCGATGGCGCGGCTGTCCCAGCTGGGAACCTGCACACCGACAAAGCCCAGGTCTGCGGCCCATTCGCAAATATTTTTAAAGTTGTTGAATGGGGCCTGGTCGCCCATAAACTGAGCGAGAAATATAGCGGGTCCTTTGATTGTTTTCATAATAATAGTAGGGGATGATTAACTTTTAAACTTATACCATTTCTCGTTGCTGTTGGAGGATTCGACGACACTTTCAATAAATGCCATTCCTCTTACCCCATCATCAACTTTGGGGAAATCCATATCAAACTCAGAGGGCGTTTCGCCATTGAGTTTTTTGCGCAGGGCGCGGGCAAAATTGCGGTAGATATTGGCAAATGCTTCGAGATAACCTTCGGGATGCCCTGCCGGGATACGGGTATGCGCCTGGGCACTTTCTGAAAGTGCGCCAACGCCTGTGCGCAGTATCCTTACCCCATCATTGGTTTTATGGAGGAGCGTATTGGGTTCCATCTGGCGCCATTCGAGGCCACCGGTTTCTCCGTAGATGCGAATATTGAGGGCGTTCTCTTCGCCCTGGGAGATCTGGCTGGCATGCAGCACGCCCTTTGCACCGTTGTCAAAGCGGAGCAGGACGTTTCCATCGTCGTCGAGTTTACGGCCTTCTACGAAAGCGGTAAGGTCTGCGCAAAGTTCTGTGATTTTCAACCCGGTGATAAACTCCGCGAGGTTTTCGGCATGTGTACCGATATCCCCCATCGCACCAGCTATACCAGATCGGCTTGGGTCTGTACGCCAGTCTGCCTGCTTCTGTCCGCTTCCTTCGAGGAAAGACGAAAGCCAGCCCTGTGGGTATTCTACCACTACCTTGCGAATCTTGCCAATGGCACCACTTTTTACCATGTCGCGCGCTTGTTTTACCAGCGGATAACCGGTGTAGTTGTGGGTGAGCGCAAACATCAACCCGGAGCTATCTACGAGAGATTTCAGCGCTTTGGCTTCGGCAAGTGAAAACGCCAGCGGTTTGTCGCAAACTACCGGAAACCCATGTTCCAGTGCCATCTTTGCCGGGGGAAAGTGCATGTGGTTGGGCGTGACGATGGAGACAAAATCCATACGTTCGCCGACGGGTAGTTTTTTCTCTTCAAGAATCATCTCCTCAAAGGAACCATATACCCGGTTGGGAGGAAGATAAAGATCCTGTCCCGATGCTTTGGATTTTTCAGGATTGCTGCTAAAGGCCCCACAGACCAGTTCGATTTCGCCATCAAGGGCAGCAGCCATCCGGTGTACGGCACCAATGAAAGCACCACGGCCTCCACCTACCATACCCATTCTCATTTTTCTGCTCATATCAGAAGGATTGTATTTACGTTATGTGAATAGTCCTTCTAATATAGAAAAAAATCGTTTTTTACTACTGAATATTCAAAAACTGGGTGGGATCTTCCCATTCAAAACGGGGGTCGGCGTCGATCAGTTCGTGTAAAACTGCGGCATAACCGGAGTCGACAATCACGATCACCTTCTGATCTTTTGGAGAAACAATACGGCTAAGATTGGCGAGAAGCTCCATATGATATTTATACCACTCGGCGAGAATAGACGTACCGGAGGCCGTACCTGCATTGGAAATCTGGGTCAGTCCTTTTATATAAGAACCGTGTTCGTAACTCAGGTTCCCGGGATTATTGAGGTAGGCAAAATAACTGCTCAACGTTCCGTAATTGAGATGCTGCTGCTTGGCGGTCTCAATTCCTCTCCCGGTCTGAACCATCATATCCACTGCGGGAGAGTGGAAATCTGCCTGTACCTCAGACAAATAGGCGCCCAGGTTAAATCCATCTTCTGTATCAACGCCAAACAAATGCGTATGACCGAGAAAACTGGCCAGCCGAAATCCTATCTGCTCTCTTACCGAACGGTTGAGAATATGAGTTCCCTTCAAAAATGCAAGGTAGTCTTCATCCAAACGCTGTTCCCACAATGATTGTGCAGGCACATCTACAATGACCTTGTCAGGCGAAAACCGTGCAAGCCCTTCCACAAGTGCGGCCACCTCTTTCTGCCGGCCGGGGCGCAGGATATCATGAGGCAAAAAATGGCTGCCCAAAACCATCACCCGGACTTTACCGGTATCCGGCGATGCCGGAGAAACAAACCCGTATTGACTCAGAGCAGAGACTATCAATAGCAGGAAAAAATACACCACGCTTCGCATGAGGTAAAAGTTTAGCTGTATAGATTTCCAGAATATACTTAACGCTGTATCAAAAACTATAAACTACCAGACGATCAACCGGAGGTTTGTGCTGCACAGACTTGTAATTTTTGTCCGGGTTTAATCATTATATCCCAAAATCAGTAAAAAGTTACACCTTTGACTGGCAAAAGGTTCATTTTTAGCAAAAACCACCTGTATATGCAGGGCGCAAACGCTTTTTTTCTATTTTGGCAATGTGAAAAATCTCAAACCATTTTCGTCCGTTTGGTGGCAGGGTAAATCATTGTGGCTCTTGCTTCCGGCAATCCTTGTTTTTATTGTGGGGAAATGGGCAGACCTTTCGCTACCATTCTTCTGGGACGAGTTGGGTGTTTACGGCAGGGGTATTCTCCACATGGTCGATCACGGGCCGGGTATGCTGCCCTCGTCGCTTCCGCCAGAACTCAGCCGCGGGCATCCTCTTTTTTTCTACTTTTTCTTTTCGCTGGGAGGATGGATTTCCGGGTTCTCTCTTCCTTTTCTTCACGGCATGGCGCTGTGGGTTACGATCGGGCTGTTTGCGGCGGTTTATTTTGCAGGAAAACAGTTGATGGGCGAATGGGTGGGGTTGGCTGCAACATTATTTATGATGGTAATGCCCGTTGTATTTGCCCAGGCTACCCTCATTTTACCAGAAATGATGCTGGCGCTGTTGGTATTTCTGGGATTATATACATTTTTCAAAAAGCGCTTCGGCTGGTATTTTATTCTTTGCGGCCTCGCCCTGCTGACCAAAGAGTCGGCGATTGTCCTTCCGCTGGCTACTGCATTATTTTCGATGCTTACCGCCCAAAATCTCCGTATCAGAAATACAGCCATTGCCCTTTCCCCTTTGACTGTATTTGCGCTCTTCCTGGCTGTTCAGCGCTTACAGAATGGCTGGTGGTTTTTTCCTTACCATGTGGAACTCGTTTCATTTGCCCCGGAAGAAGTCATCGATAAACTGGGGAGGATTCTGCGCTTTTTATTTATCGCGCAGGGCAGATGGGGCGGAATGGTGCTTCTATTGATTGGGGTAATAACTTTTGCATGGAATACACGGAAAAAGGCGACAACCCTTCATCCCTTTTTTCTGCTGGCGGGCATATTTTTTCTGGGATGGCTGGGTTTTAGTTCGCTCAACTTCTATATGGATCGCTACTTTCTGGCATTTTTCCCGGTTACAGGATTGTTTGCAGCGGCGGGTATCCGGGAAATGAGCCGGTTGCTGGAGAAAAAAGAAATTATCCTGGCAGTTCCGTTTGCTGGCGTGCTGATTTTACCTTTGTTGAATTTCACCACCCCAGACTTCCACTACGATGTAGATATCAGTTTCCGTCGTTTGGTGAATGTACAAATACAAACCACCCATTTTCTGGAAAAGGAAGTAGCGGAAGGAGAACTGTTTTTTGCAAACTTCCCTCTTTACAATGGCTTTCTGGACAATCGTTATGGATACATGCAGACAGAGGGTTCGTTCCGCCCAACGGTAGTCTACCATGATAGTTTGCGGATCATCGCCATCATACAACCTCCGCTGGACGCTGCATATACGATCCACATTGACCCTGCCAAAGAAATCTGGCGATATGAAGATGGGTACTCTAAGGCCGTTGTTTATGATTTGAAGAAAGACGAAAATTTTTAGGTAATAGTTAAAGGATATATTAATTTTATTAACCTTTTTCGTTAACTATATGTATAACAACTGTGGAAATCTGGTATAGAAGTAGAAAATTGGAGAAACAATTGACAGTTCCCAAAGAGATGCTGAAGTCTTTTGGGCAATTGGCTCTTAAAATAAACCAGCGACTTGAAGAATTAAAAGCAGCAGATTCTTTGATAGTAATGAGAACCTTGCCTGCGGCAAGGTGTCATGAGCTTACCGGAGACAGAAAGGGTACATTAGCTGTCAATATTTCAGGAAACTACAGAATGATTTTCGAGCCATACCACAACCCGATACCTCAAACTAATGACGGTGGTTTAGACTGGGCAGCAATCACCAAAATCAAAATACTGGAAATTGAAGATTATCACTGAATAAAAAGAAATAACATAAAATGGCATCAACGCTTGAAATTACAAAATCCTTGCTCTCTCCTCCGGGAGGTACCATTCAGGAAACCATTGAAGAAATGGGGATGTCTCAGGCAGAGTTAGCTGAAAGAATGGGAAGACCCAAAGAGAAAATTAATGATATCATTAAAGGTAAAGAACCCGTCACGACGGCTACCGCTTTTAAATTGGAGAAGGTTTTAGGTATCCCGGCAAGCTTTTGGCTAAATCGGGAAAAAGCTTATCGTACAAAAATCTATGAGTTACAACAACAAAATGAACTAGAAAAAAAGAAAGACTGGCTTCAAAAATTTCCCATAAAAGATATCCGCAAACTGGGCTGGTTACCTGATACAAAAGAGACATACCTACTGGTTAATGCATTGCTTCAATTTTTCGGAATCGCTTCACCCGAAGAATGGGAACGGATTTATGTGGACAAAGAAATTTCTGTAGCTTTTCGAATATCTCTGGCAAACACACAAAGCCCACATGCAATTTCAGCCTGGTTAAGAATGGGGGAATTACAATCGCAAACTCTTACTCTTTCCGAATTCGACAAAAAAAAATTCAAAGAAACACTCACAGAAATTAAAGACCTGGCCTACCTTATGCCGCTCAATTTTGCTGCGGAATTGCAGAATATATGTTCCCGGTCAGGTGTTGCTGTTGTTTATACTCCTGCTTTACCCCAAGCACCTATAAGTGGTGCATCTCGCTGGTTCCACAACCGGCCTATCATTCAACTTTCCGGTAGATTCAGAACAAATGACCACTTTTGGTTTACGTTTTTCCATGAAGCTGCTCATATCATTTTACATGGTAAAAAAGATATTTTCCTCGAAAATGTAGAAGGAACCGAAAATGACCAGGAGAAAGAAAATGATGCGAATGTTTTTGCAGCAAAAATACTAATTGATCCTAAAGACTGGAGAACTATCCTTGAGAGCCGGCCATTAACGTTAGACAAAATTAAAAACTATGCAGCTCAAATGCGTGTTGACCCAGGCATTATTGTAGGGAGATTACAACACGAAAAAAAAATCCCTCAGTCTTTTGGTAACGAACTGAAAAAAAAGATTGACATTTTCAGTGTTTAACTTTTCGCGGCTGAAACTTTATCCCACAACATAACCTTCCGCAATTTTTGTTTACATTTTTTTAATACATACTTAACAAACTCTTAATACGTTTATAGGCTTCAGATTAAGGGATAATCCGAACTTTACGGCCTAAACCTGAAGTAATATCTGCATGAGTTTTAAAACGGTCCTCGCCCTGTTTATTTGTAGCATTCTCTCCTTCCCTTTATTTGCAGCAAATCCGGGTATTATCAATGGGAAAATCTCCAGTGGAAAAACCGGAGAAGTTGTTCCCGATGTTTCATTAAATCTTGCCATTAAAGACAGTATCATAGCAGGAGGTTTTGTCACAGACAATGAAGGTAAATACTCTATCGAAACCGAGCCGGGAACTTATTCTCTCATTATTTCGCATCCTTCTTTTATTAGTGATACCATTGATATCGTTGTGGCAGAAGGTGTCTCAGTTTACAACGAGACGCTGCTTTTTGAGGACAGCCTGACCCGCGAATCGCTGAAGATTGAAGTCACGGAGAAACCAGCCGGCATCATTGAGCATATCGGGGAAAATTATAGTGGATTGACCATTGGTCTGTTTATTCTTGCGATTCTTGCAGTTGCTGGCTTTGAGTTTGTCAATGGTTTTCACGATACCGCCAATGCTGTGGCAACGGTAATTTACACCAATACCCTCAAACCGCTTCACGCGGTAGTCTGGTCCGGTATATGGAATTTTCTGGGTGTATGGGTAGGGGGAATTGCCGTGGCGGCCAGCCTCATGGCGCTTTTGCCTTTGGAACAGATGATGGGACTGAGTGTAGGCGAAAATCTGGCGATTGTGATGGCAGTGATGATAACGGCGATTTCGTGGAACCTGCTTACATGGTATTTTGGCATCCCATGTTCCAGTTCACATACGATGATCGGTTCTCTGCTTGGAACAGCTATGGGACTTTGGCTGCACAAAGGCGGCGACGGGGTAAACTGGGGCAAAGCCTATGACATCGGTATGTCTCTCCTGCTTTCTCCGGCATTTGGTTTTGCCGTAGCCATTGTACTGATGTACCTGCTTCATCTTTTCATCAAAAATAAAGTCATATTCGAAGAACCGCCCCGCGATACTGCACCTCCCTGGTGGATTCGGATTATTCTGGTTACGACCTGTACCCTGGTAAGCTTTTTTCACGGATCCAATGACGGACAAAAAGGCGTGGGTCTGCTGATGATTATTTTACTCTCTCTTTTCCCTTTGCATTATGCCCTAAATCCGTCTATAGAACCATCCAGTGTGGCCAGTGCGCTCGAAGTGATCGAGCAGGGATTGGGAAATGATACACAGTTTGCTCCCGTAGTGGCCATCGAAAATATCAAAACACAGATGGTACAAAACGGCCATATGGGCGCTGAGCAAAAAATCCAACTGAGAAGAGACATACGGCAACTTCAGAAACAACTGAAAGCCCTTTCCAAAGATCAATGGAAAAAACAAAATCCGGAAGAGCAGAAAACCATTAAGGAGGCGATCGGAACAGTCAACAATTACACCACCTTTGCGCCTACCTGGGCAATTCTGCTGATTTCAGTTTCTCTGGGTCTTGGGACGATGATTGGCTGGAAAAGAATTGTTGTTACCATCGGGGAAAATATTGGAAAATCGCATCTCACCTATGCACAGGGAGCTGCAGCAGAGTTGATTGCCACAGCCACTATCGGTATGAGCACAGGTCTTGGACTGCCGGTAAGTACCACGCATGTACTTTCTTCAGGCGTAGCGGGAACCATGGTTGCGGAAGGCGGCATCGGCAACCTTCAGCGGAAAACAGTTACCAATATTGTACTGGCATGGATTCTTACGTTGCCTGTTACGATCGTAGGATCGCTCATTTTCTATAAACTATTCCAGTGGCTGTTTTTGTAGTCCTGAAGTATGCGGTAAGGCTCATTCTCTTCTTCGCACTAACGATCCTTACGCAGGTAGGAGGTGTAGTTTATGTGCTAAATTTTTCGTTGTACAGGCTGATTGATAAAAAAATCGGCAAGCGCAGGAATCAGAGGCTTGGGAAAGTGGGGTCATTTATCCTGCTATATAGTCTGACCACATTTGCCGTTGTACCATTTATCGCCAAACCGCTGGGCAGGGTTCCTTTACCGCTGACTTCTACGCATCACCTTCGTCCACTGACCGTCTGGACATGCCTGCTCAACCGGCATTATGTAAGGCCAGAACTCAGGACTATTGCATACGATGTGGCAGAAGCGATGAACCACAAGTACCCGGGAACCACAACCAATTATCTGGACGGGAATTTCCCTTTTATCAACCGGTTTCCCCTGATTCCACATCTGAGTCACAACGATGGAAAAAAGCTGGATCTTTCATTCTGTTACAATGATTCACATTCAGGTGAGGAGACCAACGATGCGCCGTCCTTTATCGGCTACGGTATTTGCGAAGAACCCGCCAGAGGAGAAGTCCATACTGCGGAAGATTGTGCAACCAAAGGATACTGGCAATACAGCATATTAGAAAGGCTTGTTCCGCAGGGCGGGAAAAAAGATTTTTCTTTCAACATCGGGAAAACCAGAGCTCTGGTAAGGCTTTTTGCCGGGCAGTCGGGTGTTGGGAAAATATTCATCGAACCACACCTCAAAACACGGCTGAATCTGACAAGCGAAAAGATCAGATTTCATGGATGTCACGCCGTAAGGCATGATGACCATATTCATGTTCAGTTGAAGTAAACAGGGTTATGCTTCGCGTTTTACCAGCACGGGAATATCAGAGCCGGAAAGGCCTTCCAGCACCACACTGCTTTTTGCATATTTAAAGGCAAATTCTATATCCCGGCCATTTCCCAATGCATCATAGAATGCCACGGCAAATTCAATAGCTACCTTATCTGGCACAGCGCGACTCATTCCGATAACATAGGGTACGTGCTTAATTATCGCTTCAGCCTGGTATTGGGAATAACACGCATTGAGGAATACACATTGGATATGTTCGCTAAACAATTCAAATAATCCGGCAAGGGCCTCTGCGGACACCATTTTGAGGGTTCCATCATTTCCTTCGAGAATGATTTCTCCCGAAACATTTTGATCGTCCCGCTGCGAATCCCCATGTTTTCCGGAATATTCAAACTTGCGAGTGCCCTTCTCGTCAGACTCTCCGCTTGATCCGGACTTCACGCCATGTCCGGAGAAGTGCACAATTTGAGGGGTTTCTTCAAGCATTGCCCGGGAGAGGTCTTTGGTTCTGACCGCCAGTCGTGATGAGAGTTTAAATTTATCACGGTTTGTAGCCCTGCGCAATCCTTCTTCAATGTCCCGATATTCCTTATCAAGCCGAAGCCGTCCCGTTTCACCGGGGTTGGATGCGAGAAATAATATTTTGGTTTGGGTGGTAACTGTAGTTGTATTTGTCTGGGGTTGATTGACGGGTGTTTGCGAAGAAGTGTTAGTAGTACTTCCAGTACCCGATTTTATCTCATCGAGCAGACCGATCAGGCCATATACAATGCGCGATTTTTCTACACTGGACTCAGCGTAGGAAATCGTACCCATACGAACCTGGCGGTTGAGGCTGTTGAATCTGCCTTCCAGCAAGATCATGGATTGGGAGACATTATTTTCCAACGTCATGCCTCTCAATTTGTTAAAGGCTCCGGTGATATTATCCCGGCTGATCATCTCTCTTACTTCAGCTAAATCTTTATCATTCATAGTCCCAAAATACACAGTGTAGAAGATTTTACAAATTAGCGTTTTTTTGCGTATGTCTGATAAAAATCACGACTTTATTTCTTTCGGAATTATAAACTTATTGGGACATAGAACAGACGTCGATCACAAAGAATCGCAAATGAGCGGAACTTATATGTTTGAAATGTAATGAACTGATCTCCGATCAACATCGCTATGGTTCACGCATCTGCTAAGGCAGACAGGAAGGAATCGCAAAGTTTCGCAGAGGGTATTTTATAAAAGTGTAATCTCTGTGTTACTTTGCGTGGTACTCTGCGAAACTCTGCGTGAACCCTATGTTTCCTTGTCAAAGACAAACAATTACACGTAAAACGCAGATTTTCGCAAAGTACACGCAAAGTCCCGCAAAGGGATCTCCGTTCCTTCATTCGAAAAATCCCTTTATCCCTATTACTTAATCATTCCGTTTCTTTTCGCAGTTTATGAAGCAGTTTTTTTCCCCGGGAAAGAAATCCCGCCGTTCCAAAAGGCATATGCGTCTCAATAATCAACATAAGCTCTGGTTTAAGTTCGGGCCAGGTATTGGAAATATTGTATAAGACTGTCATAGCAAAAACCCGGATCGCAACTGGTACCTGCGGGGACTGAAGATAGGCATAACAGCGATCTGCCACCTCTCCCATCAGAGGTTCGGGTATATCGAGCGTTTCCATAAAACGAACCGTACACCGTATGACCGCATCGTGAACGGGGTTGTCGAGATTTTTGAGCATTTCAGGAAGATACGGAACGATGCGCTGAGGGTATTTTTCACCAACAATACTTACCACCCATGCTATACGCTGGCATTCTTTAGATTCTCCGTGAAAAAAAATGTTCATCATCTCAGCCACCCGCTGTGGATCATCGCCAATATAGTCGGCGACACGCCTCATCTGCTCCTTCGAGTGTTCCTGAAGTATTTCTTCTTTGATATCCATAAGCAGCATTTTCGCCCTGCAATATGGCAAAGAAATGTTTATTCTTTTACAAATTTTCTGGTTTCAACTAACCCTGAGCGGGTGTAAAAACTGATAAAATACAGCCCGCCGCTTAAGCCAGATACATTCAGAGAAAGTCTTGAAACCGCAGTAGTTGGCATTAATACATCAGACTGCCGGAGCCTGCCGCTGAGATCTGTGATTTTGTACTGTACATCATCAAACATCCCAAAAGACAGATCAAAATTTATTTCTCCCCGGGTTGGATTAGGCCAAATCTGTGAGACAGCCATTCCACTTGCAAAAGTCACCTCTACCTGTGGCGAGTAGCTGCTGCCACCGTCAAAATCGACCTGACGGAGGCGATACACGTTTTTCCCGGGAAGGGGCGCATTATCATTAAATGAGTAGGCAATCGGTTCGGCGCTATTGCCATTACCATTTACCACACCTATTTCCGAAAACCCATTTACCTCAAGCCGCTCTACGGAAAAATAGTCGTTATTCAGTTCTCTGGCCGTTTTCCAGGTGAGGACTACCATATTTTGTTCAGCCTGCCCATTAAAGTAGGTTAGCTCGACAGGAAGAGTGGCACCAGCAGCAGAAAGTGCAGCGGCAGCGTTAAGGATGCCTGAACCAAATTTAGTTGTATCACCGTTGGGCGTTGTAGTAGATTTGATCAGGTTTCTGACCTGCGATTGCGATAGCGTCGGGTCATAAGACAACAGTAGCGCTGCCACCCCGGAAGCTTGCGCACAAGCAGCCGAAGTGCCCCCAAACCATTTGGTATAGTTGACATCGGAGAAATCTAAGTTGGCGATATAATTGGCAGAGGTATTGTAGCCCATATCGCCCATACGATCCATTACCCGAATATTAGCGACATTGGTGGGAGAAGTGGGGGCGACAATGTCGAGTCCCGTACCATAGTTTGTATAACTAGGTCTTTGTTTTTTTTGCGTACAGGCGCCTACCGCCATTACAAAAGAAAGGTTTGCGGGATAACTCACACTGTCATTTCCAGAGTTGCCATTCGTGCCTTGTCCGGCAGAAAAAAAGATCGGACAACCTTTTCCATTGCGGCCGCGTGTTTTTGCACTGTCGAGGGCGGTTTCAATTGCGGGGATAAATCCGGGCGCGGCGGCAAAATCAAATACCCATGAGTTGTTGATCACATCGGCCCCATTTCTCCAGGCCCAGTCGATACCATCGGCAATTTCAGAGATCGTACTTGTCCCGTCGATGAAGATATGAACGGGAAGAATCTTCACAGAGGGCGCGATTCCATTTCCGCCAAGGTTGTTGTGAGAGGCGGCAATAATACCGGAAATAGCCTGTCCGTGTGCATCTTCGGCAAACTCCTGCGCTCCGACACCATTGAGCGGATCAGAGGTGGTATAACCTGTCAATACACGTGAATTTCCATCTCCATCTTCCAGATCCTCATGGGCCTCCACGCCCTCATCAATCACTGCGACATTAATATCAGGACTACCGAGCGAAGGCAGGAGATTCCAGGCCTCAGGCGCATCGATATCGACATCACTGGTAGAGTTGCCTTCGACAAACTGCCCGGTATTGTTGAGGTAAAACTGGTCTGCATAAAAAAGACCGGCTGGTGGCGTGTACATACCATAAGGCACAATGAAAAAATCAGGGTGGCAAAGTGCCATCATTCCGCTTTCGTATAGCTCATTGGCGAGAGGTAACACATCGTCAGTATTGGCTATTTCCAACAGATCCCAGCCTCCGGCTGTACGGAGTTGTTGTACCCCCGGGTAGCGGGTGATGATTTTGTCAAATAATGGCTGGCTGAATTCGCTGTTTGCCCGGTAAACAATCTTGCGGCTAAGCCACATTTTTGCCCCATTTGAAGCGTTCATGGCCCAGGTTGCATTTTTGATGAGCGAATGATCCATCTGCAACTCCTCTGCCATGGCAAGCGGCGTGCGATCCATGGAGCGGCTAAACTCCACCACAACGTGGTCGGAGATACGGCCATTCATATCTAAGATCTTCTCAATATCCGGATGGGATATGCGAAACGTTTCGTCCAGCCTGACGGGCTTATGGAAATATATACACAGGGATTGTTTGTTTTCGACCATATTAACCACACCTGCTCCCGACCAGAAATACATATCCTGTGCGTATGCTTTCGACAGAAACAAAGCAGATAACAAAACAACTCTGAAAAAGGTACTCATTTGTGCATGGTTTTCATTGATATTTCACATGCTATATTACGCAGAAAAACCTGACACAGATGCTGCAAATCGCTGAACGGTATATAATTGCGCCCCATCTGATGCAGGCTTCCATAGGTGGATATTCCACCCGTTCTTATTGTGCCTGGCATGCTTAAATCCGGAAATTATTTTTCAGCCATCGGTTAACCCCTTATTCATTTTCCTGAGTTCATTTAATCTGAGCATCTGATTTAAGTGGGGATCCCAAACTTTTACCTGAAAACAGTGATAAATGTCCCGGGGGTTCAACGATGTCCTTTTTACCACATCAAACTCGGAGAAATTTTTATGAGCTTCGGGAAGTCGATAAAACGGAATAAGGGCATTGAGATGGTGGATATGATGATAACCGATATTGCCGGTAAACCATCGCATCACACGATTCATTTTCATATAGCTGGTAGAATGAAGCGCGGCATCATGATAACTCCAGTTTTCTTTATTTTCAAAAGTAACTCCGGGGAAATTGTGTTGTGCATAAAACAAATACGCGCCTATCGCACTGGATATAAGTGCAGGGATCATGAATGAGAACCAGAATGTGGCCCATCCGGCAATCACAATAAAGCTTATCCCTATTCCATGATGAACAACCAGGGCAATTGCTGAATCCCAGTGTTTTTTTGGATTTCTAATCAATGAGAGCACGCACATTCCAAACCAAAAAGCAAAAATATAACCAAATAAAATCGTCAGCGGATGGCGGATAAATAAATACCGGGCTTGTTCGAATTTTGAAAGCTTATTGAACTGCGCGGTCGTATAAACAGGGAAAGACCCAATACTGGAACTAAAGAGTTTGGAATTATGCTTATGGTGGTAGTCGTGCGAACGACGCCAAATACTGGGAGGGTTGAGCGTATAATATCCAAAGAAGCTAAAAATGACTTTTGCGGCTGTACTTTTTTTGAGGATCGCCTTGTGAAGAAAGTCATGATACATGGCAAATAGCCGGACGAGTAACAATGCAATGAACAGGCTTAATCCCAGTCTGATCATTGGATGAAAAGAAAACGTCGAAGCCGTAATTGCGGCCAGCACCAGACATAGTGTGGAGATAAGATAAGTCCAGCTTTTACTCCGGTCCTCTTTCGCAAAAGGCTTAGTCGCCAATATTAATTCTTTCCCTTTCAGCATCTGATTCCTAATTCGTTTGCGGTTGTCGCTTGTGTTTCCATCGTCTATGGGTCCATAGCCATGACTCTGGTAATTGCCTGATGTCCCGCTCAAGTTTTTTTGTAAATCTCGCTACAATTTCTTCCGGATCAACCTCTTTTGAAATGGCACTCAATTCCTCCAAATGGATGCTATAGTATCCTCGCTTTACTCGTTTTACGGAAGCATATACTACCGGGTAGTTAAATTTGTTCGCAATTTTTCCGGTTCCGGTAAATACCGGCGTGTCCTGATTGAGAAAATCCATCCAATAGGCACCATTGGGCGAAGGTGTTTGGTCTGCGATAAATGCAGTTGCGGTTATTTTTTCCTTGTTGTCAATCATTCCCCGGAGTGTGCCTTTCATGGAGTACAAACCATTACCCAGTCGGGTACGCATTTTATACATCAGTTGGTCAAAGTATTTGTTGTGCAGCGGGTGGTAAACGATGTAAAGTTTATGGAGCGGCTCCAAAGCGAAACGTGCGCCTCCGAGCTCCCAGTTTCCATAATGTCCCATCACGATAATAATGCTCTGCCCACGATTGAAGTAATGTTGAAATATGGCGGTATCTTCAAATATGACTCTTTTTTTTAGTTCCTGAGGGGAAATACTCAGCGATTTTATCGTTTCGAGCGCCAGGTCGAAGAAATATTTGTAGAATTTGATTTGTATCTGTTTTCGTTCTGCATCGCTTTTTTCAGGAAACGAATTTTTGAGGTTCAGCGAAACCACTTTCTTTCTGTAACCTACTAATCTGTACAAAATGAAAAAGAGAAAATCTGAGAGCCTGTAGATGAACCAGAATGGCAGTACCGAAATCAAATAAATAAAAGGAAGAGATAAATAGTAAATAATTGCTTTCATCTAAAGGGAACTAAATCAGTTTAAATGTGCCTTTTTACACCCAAAATGAGACGATAATATTTCCCATCAAAGCACAACGCTGCAAATTTAAGCAAAACTGTAATACGAAGTGCGGATCCTTCACTTGGTCAGGCAGCCTTAAGAAGCTGTTAAAAAATGCCGACAGCATTATTGATGTCAATGTACTGGAAGATCCAACCTACAAGGTCGTTGTCGACAATATTTAAGTTATAGGATAGATTTCTTGCGCCAATGTTGAAATTCGTCTTATTTGTTTCTGAGGTTTTTAATAAGTCTGCTGAAAATGTGGATATGACTTAGAAAGGTTGTTAACCCATATGTGACAAACATTAACCAGATAAAACCTAAGTCGTGATCGTAGAGTTTCAAGCCGAAAAACTGTGGAAATGCAGTAAGCAGATCTAAAAATCCAACTACGTTAAATACCCATACCAGGGGAATGGCGAATTTCCATTTGTTCTTTAATGCAATAGCAGCAATGATGGCAAGAATCGCTGTGGTCATATCCCAAATACCCACTGTGTTGAGGAATTCACTGGGAAATCCTCCATAAAACTGCTCCTTGGCCATAAAGGATAAACCCAGATATCGGAAAGTATTTAGAAATACGAAAGGCAGAAGCGCATCATGAATGGAAAGGTTTGCGATTCGAGGTTTAATCCACCAATTGAATCCCAGGATAATACTGATCGTACCGATGATTGCCTGTAAATTGATTATTAAAAAATTGTCCATGATAGTTATTTATTAGGTTTAGTTATTGTTTGAAAGTTGAAATGCTTTAATCGCATACACTGCTGAGACGATAGCTACTGCCACGCGTATCCAATGGAAAATCACCCAGCCTTGCAGTTTGCTTGTAGCTTCAGCTGCACTGAATTTCAACGCCATAAAATCCAGATTCAGCGGCAGATGATAGGCCACGGTTTGGATATTGATAAGCAGCAAGGCTGCAAAAGCAAAAAGCCAATACTGTCTTGCTGGTTTATTTTCTTTATTGAGAAAAACCAGCCACAGCGTAGCGATAAATGCGGGCAATAATGTGGCCGCTGTAGGACCCAGCAAAAGCGGAAAATCCACTTTGAAGGATTCCATGAAAGCCATGGGGTCTAAGGACTGCCAGTGAATAGCGTAGCTAAGACCGATGTTGATCATGTTGCCAGCAAAAGCACCAATGCCGATTATAGCGATATAGGGCAGTATTTTTTTCATTTTGGGGTGTTAGTTAAATGGTTGTTTGAAATCTGACGACCAGCACAATCGTCGAAACCAACGCAGGTAACAGCATCAAAACAGTGGGCAGAATGAAGTAGGGAAATTCTGCCGAAAAAACTTCCATAAATGCAACGGGATCCAGGGTCTTCCAGAATATCCCAAACCCTAAACCCATGGCGAGGTAGCCATGATCTAAAAACTTGCAGGCTAGAGAAAGGCCGATACCGGAACCACCGCCGGTGATCAACACTATTTGTTCTGCTTGGTTCATTTGAAATTTATTTTAGAGTGAGCCTGTATGTAATAGCCGGGTATGCATCCAAAGCATGAGTGAGGTTGGTACCAATTCTATTAAAATGCCAAAAATCATAAATGGAGTGGCTGGGTAATACCTGAGTCCATAGGTTCTGACAAGCCCGCCGATAAACACGGCAATCATCAAAAACCGAAACAGGGCAATTTCCGAAGGATGCCATGCGACATAAAAAAATGCCAGGGACATGGAAGCCCAAATGGCTGCAACAAACCGATGATTGTTGTCCTGTACCGGAGATATCGTGGAAGGATCAAATGAAGCAGCTATGCCCAGGGATCCGGTCCCAAGAGCGATAATGCCGTACAAAACCAAGCAAATGCGAATGAATAAAAGCATGATAAAACCTCTCTTTTCTTCTTAGACAAGAGGTTTTAGGATGTGTGAAGACTTTTTGGGAAAAAATCAGTTTAAATTCAAACGATCCCGCCAATTGGGGCTTTCAAGAATGATTTCCAGGAAATTCTTTTTTGCGAACTGCGTCTTGTAGCTATGGTCTCGGTGCAATTCGGTGTATAATCGCTCTGATTCATCTACCAGATAGTCAATGTCTGGCTCCAGCGACTTTTTGAATGTGCTAAACTCTTTTTGATTGAAAAGTAGATGTTTGGCATCTACCATACCATGTTCAAGTGCGACAGTTACTTTCTTGTGGCACCTGCAGGGATTTGCCTTGTTGACCAAACCACATTTATTGAGCATGAAATTATGTAAGTCCTTTCGGGCATTGCTCAGCTTCTTTCGGTAATTGTCTTTGGATAATTCCATGATTTCTGACCCAATGTTGTGGTCTGCACCAAAAATATCACCGATTACATAGATCATACGCTGCTCTTTCGTAAGACAAAGCAGCATACCGGAGAGGCATTGCAACCGGACTTCCCGTATTTCATCTTTTTTGCTCTCTTGCTCTTCAAGGGATATGTCTATACTCTCACTTGAGTCGAGCATGATTCCAAGATCTTCGAAATTGTCAGCAAAACGATTGCTTGGTTTTTTCTGATCGTTTAAAAAGTGATTTCGAACGATTCTGTAGGCCCAGGTGCGAAATGAGCTTTCGCTTTTAAACGAACTAAGATTGGAGATGATCTTCAATAATGCTTCCTGAGTCAAATCTTCCGCTTTCACAGGATCTCCCAACATCTTCCAGGCCATATTGTAAATGAAAGGCTGATGTTTTTGAATCAGGCTGTTCAATGAGCTTTTTTTGCCCTCAAGTATCTCGGCAACTAATATGCTGTCAGGCGTATCGCTGGTATAAGAAGTGGAGAATGGGTTCATCATATTTTACAATTGCTGCACAATGTAGGTAAAGATACAGTGCCGACTTTTAAAAAGCATTGTCGTTCTCCACAGTATTGCAGGATGTTCTTCCTATAAATTCAAAAAAATCAAGTTGTCATTCAGAACGTTTTAATACACCCATTTGTTAAAAAAGACCTTTAATTTTCGATTAGCAGATATTTCCATTGCTGATTGAAAATCTTCGGTGGTCACTGATTTGCCATAATATTTTTGAGTAAAAAACAGAATTCCGTTCCAAAACAATTCATCTCCTAATTCTTCCCGTAGCAAATGTAAAACATAAGCCCCTTTAAAGTAGACCAGGTTTCTATCATCCTTTGTTGGGCTTGACCAATCAGTAAATACTAATGGTTTATCCCCTCCATTTGACTTTATTTTATCGTAAACATCAAAGTAACTATTTATATCTTGTTGATATTTTTCCTTTCCAAACCTGTGTTCATTATAAGCGGCTGACATGTATGTTGCAAATCCTTCATTTAGCCAAAAGTGATTCCAGTTTTTGCATGTAACCATGTTTCCCCACCATTGATGGGCTAACTCATGTGATATCAAATTCGTCTCGGTACTATCTTTGAGGACAAGTTCCCCATATGAGTTTTTTAATATTGAAAATCCAGACATTTCTTGATAATGATTCCCAATCAATATTTGAAAATATGAGTTTTGAGGAAATGGGATACCTGATTTTTTTTCAAAAAATGACATCATATCACCTGTAAATTTAAAGATTTGTTCAATCTCTTCAGGTGTATGATTGTGCGCATAATAATTGAAAGTTACATTATTATAATTGGCATTAAATTCATTGAAAGCGCCTATGGCAAAACCATAGGTGTAAGCAGGTGTTTCATATTCTTGATTCCAGGAATATAGAACCTTGTTGTTGTCGCTTTTAAGCGTATCAATCAAAACTCCACTTGCAATGCTTATTAACTGGTCAGGAATTAATAAATCAATTTTAATAATTGCTCTATCGTCAGGCGAAAAATTGCAAATCATCCATTCATTAGAGAAATATACGGTATATAATTGTGGGAGGGATGAAGAGAAAACTACACCTCTTTTAGGGTTTCCTTCATAAAATATTTGTACTTCATATTCAAAGGAATCATTTTTAGTAAATGAAACAATTGTTTTTCCATTTACTTGCTCAAATGCTATGATGTCTCTTCCTTTTATTTCTGTTACATTCAAGTTTCCAGAATCAAAAACCACTTTTTCAGCTTCAGGGTCTGTTTTGAATTTTATTTGCACATTGCCTTTGATCTGTTGCTCAGATATATTGGGTTCTAAATACACATGATAACTTAACACATCGAGATGCTTATTTTCGATTGATTGAGCAACCAAATCGCCGGAAAATAAAAAGCCCAAAAGAAGAAAAGGATGTAAGTGTTTTAGTTTCATAAAATCCATTTATAGTAGACTGAGTTATTGTGTATCATTCATAATCGGAATTATAAACCTATTGGGAGGGATCATAAAATACACTTCTGCGGAACTTTGCGTTTCCTTTGCGTCCTCTGTGTGAACTGGAGAATCTGTGATCGGAGATCATCTCTCTGCTTTTGGACGCAGAGGAACGCAAAGTACCACGCAAAGTAACGCAGATGTTACCTTTTCCCTTTGCGTCTGCCCGTGCAGATGCGATTCCTTTGCGAAACTCTGCGTGAACCATAGCGATGTTGATCGGAGATCATTTTCATTACTTTGCAAATATATGAGGAAACGCAGAGCTTCTCAGAAACTCCCAATTACTTTATAATTCCGTTCATAATTACCGATAACAGTTTGGCGAATCGCAATAGCTTTAAGTAATCGTTTCTTGATTCCATTTCATTTAAAATGGTTCCGAATTTAATAATTATTGCCAATCAGGATATTGAATAAATATCCTGATAGAGATCTGGTTGATCTGTGGAAGAATTTCGCACGGAGCGGAGTAGTTTCCTAAGACTATGCAGATACTTGATTATTCCAGCGTCCTTACATTAGCTGGTACTATAACCTATTCATTAGGGTGCAATTAAAAATGTCGCACCGTCGTTCTTGCCGTAGTTAAGAAAGCGCAAATAAAGGTCCCTCCTCGCGACCGCGAGATTTTGAATTACACCCTATTCTTCATCATTGACCTTCGTCAGATTTTGGTTTTTCCTTGAATAACAATATGCTTCCTATAAGCGTGATACCTAAGAATATTCCGGTGAAATATTCCCAAAATGCAGAATTACTAAATGCTAGATAAACCCCTGAAATAATGCTTAATACGCCAATGATTATAACGGTTATTTTTACTGATTTTGTCATATCTATTTGTTTTGGGTATAATTATCAACTATAGTCTTTTTCAATATAGTAAAGTTGAGCCTGGCCAACGCTTTATTTTTTCTTTCTCCAATCTTTTACCGCATTGCCAAAGGCCTTTGCATTTTCCGGAGAAAGCTCATCCCAAACTAGCAATTAGTCCCTTTTCAAGTATTTCTGCCAGTTATGCTGTTCCCTAAACCCCAGCACTTCACGGATTTTGCGGTTTGAAAACAAGGCTTCATGTTCCCCCAATTCACGGGTAATGGGCACGCCGGGGAAAAACTGTTCAGCCAATTCTTTGCTGGGGATAATCGCACCGTTGTGATCATTTCCGGCATTAAAAATCTGAAAACCAAGGTCATCTTTTTTCAAACACAAATCTACAATCTGTCCCAGGTCTCGCGCATCAATATAACAGAATGCATTTCTTCGGCGCACCTCCGGGTTTTTGAAATAATGGGGAAACAGTTCAGCGTATTCGTGAGGCTCAATCACATTTCCGATACGAAGGGCATAAATATCAAAACCCGACCGTCGCTGGAAGCTGCGTGCCGTTTTCTCATTCACGACCTTAGACAAGCCATAGCTATCCATGGGATCAACGTCATAGTCCTCCTCCAAGGGCAGCGAATGAGGGTTGGTTTTGCCGTCTGAAAAACAGATTCCGTAGGTAGTCTCTGACGAAGCAATAATAATCTTTTTGATCCCAAGCTTGACAGCCGCTTCTATCACATTATAGGTGCCGACGGTATTGACGCGAAAAGTCTCATTGTCAGGTTTGAGCAATATCCGGGGAACGGCAGCAAAATGTACGACAGCATCAAATTTGGGAATGCCAGTGCCTGGTTCCAACTCATCAAATCCGGCATACGAACTCATGGCATTAAACATCTGGCCGGAATCAGTAATATCAGCTGTCAGATTATCTACCCCCGGGTAATCCAAAGGCAGGAGGTCAACATTCATCACGCGATGTCCCTGGTCGAGAAGGTAAGGGATGACGTGTTTTCCCGCTTTTCCCGATCCCCCTGTAAAAAATATTCGCTTTTTAGTCATGGATTTTCCTGTTTAAGAATGATTTTATTTCTTCCCGGCTGAGAATATGTGGGTGTAATTCAAAATGTCGCAGTCGCGGGTTAGATATGAAAGGTCCCTCCTCGCTATCGCTCGTTCGGGTCCCGGAGACTCTTTCGGACCCGACGACCAACGGGAGGCCGAAAGGCCCCTTTCGGGGAGGGACCTTTCTTTGCGCCTTCTTAGCTACGGAAAGATGGTACGACATTTTGAATTGCACCCTAACTCGCCTTACCCATATCAGTGCTTTTGCTCGCATTACCATTCTTATTTCCTATTCATCGAATTTATTCTTTCCTGGATCTGAAGAAGGACTTTCTTATGCGTAAACTGCGTGCAATGCCCTTCCATAGCTGAATACTCTATTACGGCATCTGAAGTTGGATTTTTCGTTGTTTTTAAAAAAGAATCAAACTCTCTGGTGCCGGTATTCAAGTAATAATGATCCATGTCGCCCATCCAAATGTAAATTTTTCCCTCAATTTTCGGACCCAATTCGGCCCAATTTTCTTTGGCGTAAAGCTTAAAGTCATACTTTTTCCAATATTCAGCCACCTCGTGATCTATTTTTCCTGTGATTGGATCAATGAGCGGTTTAGGTAAACCATTATTACCCCTGGGGCTGTATAATGCTGTATGGGCACTTATTTGCCCACCGGAATTCAGGTAGGTGTTTGACGAGCCCAGAACATTTTCATATTGAATAAATGTACGTAAGGAAAGTATAGGCTCTCCGGAAGTTTCTCTCATTATCGGCCTTTCGTAACCATATTCATTCACAAATGCGTTTTCATCCTTGTAGATATTAATCAACTGGTAATTTTCAAAAGCGATGGCATCCGGGCTGTATGAAAAAACTCCATTGAACATCTCCGGATAATACAATTGCAGGCCAAGAGAAACCCAGCCTCCGGTAGAACAACCATCTATGAATCTGTAGGTAGAAGACTGGGTACCCCGGTATAGGTCTTCTATATGTGGAATCAATTCTTTAACCAAAGCATAGCCATAAGGACCACTATTTTCAGAATCCATTTGATAAGAGTCGCCAAATGGACCTTCACCATCAAGAAATACATTGATTATTTCGGGTGCTTCGCCTGAAACCCACCAATTCATGAATTCTTTATCATTAAGAAGTCTGTTTATTCTATTATATCGTCCACCATATCCGGCTACGTTGTACCGAATCGGATATTCTTTCTTACTATCATAGTTCTGAGGAAGTAAAACAGATGCCTTTAAAAACATGTTTTTCCCCCACCATTTAGATAAAGTATCACTCCTTAGTTCAACCATACGAACTAATGGATGCTCAGCAATTTTTCTGTTTTCTATTTTTTGATTGAGAATGAATGATAGATTCTGAGGCTTGTTTACTGTTATTTGTTTCTTTTCACTGTAAATATTTCCCGGCTCGTCTATTCTGGATTCATCTGAATTATGGTCCCAGACTATTTGTACATAGTATTTTCCAGCCGGAACATTTTTTAAAGTCCACTCAGGTGTACCGATCCAGCCGGCATCTCCTTTCACCTTTAAGGTTTTGCCAGGGTCAAAACCGGCGATGTTTTTAGCGAATATATGTGTTTTTGCCCATGGATCTGGCCAAATCTGAGTCCTTGGCTCCCTAATTGAATCTACACTCATAAAGACCAATAGCCGGCCTTTTTCCTTAAAGGATTCCATTAATTCCTTTTCGACAGAAATGTCAATGGAAACGGGATAGCTCGATTTTTGACCAAAGGCCATTTGATTCCAAAGAATCAATAATATTCCCATCAAAAAAGCCTGCTCCTTAAAGTTTTTCATACCTGTTTTTTAATAAATGGCAATGACACCGCTAACTGAAGTTCACAGCAACCCAAGAATTTTCAGTTAGCGGGTGTTCACACTCATCAAGTTAAGGAAAAAAGGATAATCTGAAGCATTGAAATTTGAAGGGTGAGGGATTGATGTTTACGGGGTTTTTGGGGTTAACTTGATGGGGGCGGGGCAGTGTTCGCAGAATTTAAACCTATCCAATTATTTCTGGACTAACATGTAGCTTTTTACCATTCATCATGGTAATTGCAAAGGTATCAAAAGCTACATTTAATCTGTCCTTTTGAAGGGCATTGAAATCGTGATGTATGTACTGATTATCATCTTTACTGATTGTAAATCTCAAGGAGAAACTTCGAATATCGTTCGGAGGAATCCTTATTGGCTGATGGCGAATATGATAATTAGTATTATTCTGCGTATAGCTTTCTGCAGAAGAAAAAACGTGTAAATTCTCATTAACAGAAACAGAAAACTCCACTTTGCAAATTGCAATTGTTCGTTGCCCAACGTTTTCAATATTCATCCATAATTCAGAATAATTCTGGCCAAAATTTATATTTGTAAGTCCAACTGCAACAGAATATTCAATGATAAATCCTTTTCTATCGTGATAAATTAAATCTAAATCTGCCCTTGATGCTAATTTTGTACCAGTGCTATTTCTCAAATAAATTCGCTGCTCAAATGTCTTTTTATTCCCATTAGAATCTTCCTGAATATGCATTCTAATTACATGAGGTTTATCATGTGAATTTGGTATATAGATAACAGATAGTGGGTTATTTTCATATTCTATTTCGAAATGGTCAATTATGAATGCACGATCAATGTGCTTTGCAATTATCCCCATTAACTCATTAACATCATTTAATTTTGAGTCCTCAAACCTTGTTGGGTAAAACTTATTTTTATCTTCATCATAGCCAATTACAATGTAGCTATCTCCACCTATTGTATTTGCCATTGCTGATACGTCCTTTAAAAATTCATATATTCCATTTGTCATTGACAAATCGTACCATTTCCGCTTGAAATCAAAATTATTATTCTCCTTTTTTAACCCTGCAAGGCTTTGATTTATGTAAGACCTTACAAGATTCATTACTTGTCCTTCCATATTATATTTATTTTTGATAATGTTAAGAGTATATGTAATGCAACATAGGATTTTCTTCTGAGGAGCGGTAATGGGGATTCTGGGGTTCTGCGTTGGGCTGAAAGGGATGTCGCCGGATGAAATGCACGTCAGTTTTTTCGGGTTTGTATGATGGTGGAGTTGTGGGGGCGCTAGCTAATTTGCATCAATAACGTAAATTATCGTTGCTTTACGGTAATTAATCTGATTACCGAAACAATCATAAAAATATCACCAGCAATTAAATGGCCAATAATTATATTCAGCTTATTTTGTATTTTCCGATTATCCTCATTTTCACCATTGGAGTAATTACTATTATTGGTTATTGTTTCTTGACTATTGGTTGGTAGGATAATTTTTATGTTATCTTTTTTTTCCAATTTTTTAAGGTAAGTGGTTTTTTTCACTACAATAATCCCTTTTTTCTCAAAAGACACTCTTCCATCAGAAATTTTATAACTTATTTCCTCCCCTTCTTCCAAATAAATATTATCTATGTTTCCATAAATGGTAAGTTTTGAATTAGCTTTCAGAGTGCCTTCTTTTTCCACTTGTGAAAAAACAAAAAAAGGGCCAATTAAGATTATTATTGAGAGTAATGAATTTTTCATTTTGAATTACGTTATTTATAAATTGTTTTTTATTTCAATTTGAAATTGGCTCATGGTTGACGAGAATATCTTGATGAAGTAGGAGGATGTTAATGCAGGGTTGCTGTTTTGGGTCTGTTGCGGCTTAGGGGAAGAGGACAAACTACCGGCTGGTTGCTGTTTATAGGCATTCGCTTTTTCTTTAATCACCTATTTACATTTACAGCCATCACCTACAATCCATTGGCAACAAGGGTTTGTAGGGCATTCATCTTTTCGGTAACCAGAACACCCACAATTACTTGTACTCCCACAATTTTTCACGCTGTTACCTGGTTCTTCGCATGCAATTCCATCCTTGTCGGCATCTAAATCCCCCCTACATTCAGGATCTGCCTCATAGGCTGCTTGTGCAGCAGCTTGTGAAGTATAATTTGCACAATTAGTATCTATGCAAACGGCTTCTTTACCACATGAAGTAAAGAAAATGCCACCAATTACGATTAATACAAAATAACTAATGAGGAATGGTTTCATATTTTGTATCATTTGTGATTTTAGAGAGTAAGTTATAGCGGTTAGGAAGGGGTTGTGAAAAATCATACTACCAGACATTTTTGAAAAAAAGCGGAAAAAGCAAGCGTATTGTGTTTAACACAACAACGATACCTATGCCTTTTTCGCAACTACTCAAATTTAGTAAAATCTACGCAGAATATGGTCTGGGTGCAGCCAAGAATTTTTACCTGCTGGTCTCGCTGATCAGTTTAGGCAAAACGGTCGATGCTTCCTCCTCACCTGCTATCTCCCTCTTTCATAGGGGCTCCCTTACTTTATCGAAAAGTGCCCTGTTCGCGTCCCTCTTACTCTATCTGAAGACCCTATTTAAACAAAAATATAAACCTGTTTTGCAAGATGTACAGTAGTATGTTCCAATAGTCTGATTTTATCATCAATTCTGTCTTTTTAAGATGGCTGATAGCGGTAAATGTATGAATCTGTAGCTAAGGTTATGAGCCGGTTAGTAAGGCTATGATTTCAGACATAGTGTTATAGGGCGTTCTATATTCCTTCTAGCCAATTGAGGCAATTTTCTACACATTTTATATAATTCGAAAGCTCTGTTCCATTAAGAGATAAATTTGCTCCGTGGGAAACTGGATTTCTCTTCTTATCCCAAAACTCTTCAATCACTAGAAAATCATCAAGGTGTTCTGATTCAAAAGATCTATTTACAATTTTGCTGGTTATATGGCTAATTAGAAGTGGAATATTTGTTTTACTGTTGAAGGTTGTTCCAGTTCTAGGTGGTATTTCCTTTATAAATGCTCCTCGAGAATAGTTTTTTGGAGTTCCCATTTTTTCTCTATTCCAAATTCTTAAAAAATTAATATCCACAGCAGTATCTAGAGTTTGCGCTATATCAAGTATCGTCCTTCTCGTATCTCCTTTAGAGGTATAATACATCGAATCCAATAAAGTTGATTTATAAATTAAAGGTTCTACGTTCAAAGCTAGATCATTTAAAGCGGCTATCCATATATCAAGATCAATAATTTTCTCATTAAAGGAACTTACAAAAACAGAAGGAGTCCATATAGTAGGTGGGGCTGATGTTGAATTTCCCTTTTGATCAACAGTCTGAGCAATTGAGATATTGTCAAGAAGATATGGTAGATGGCCAATCCACCATTGATTGGTGTAAACTCTTAAAATTTCCATTAGTTTTCGAAAATATTTAAGAACATTTAATTTTTTATTGGATTTTATATCGACCCTAATAGTATCTACAGGAATATCCTTTCGGTCTTTTCTATTAATATTCCAATTTTCATTTTCTTCAGCTTGAAATGCAGAAATTCCGATTCCATTTTCATTGAATAAAGGATAAATTGAAACTTTTGGTATTTTGAAATTTGGATTTATTCTTTTCATACCTCCTTCTAAAAAAAGAGCTTCTTGAGGTTGCGGTGTAAATAATTCATTCGCTGGGCTTGTCCTATAAGGAGGATAAAATTTCCATTCACACTCCTCAATGGTAATTGATACAATTCTGTTTAGATTTATTTTATCTATAATAAACCAATAAGGAAATGTGAACAAATTCATTTGCCAATTCTCTGAGCTATTCATGTTTTTTCTTTAAATGCCCTATAACACCCGCATAAACGCCACGTGTAGCATTTACTTCCTTGTATCCCCCAGAATCCCCCACCCCTAAACCTACCAAAATCCCTCCATTCTGCCAAATATTTTACATGGCTGTAATAGGGGGGTTCACCAGGCCCATTTCCAGGGAAGGTTTTTGTCATTTCCTGTTTTTCCCGCCTTATACTCGCTGATTTTTGTGTTTAGCATCGGGCTAAACTTCTTCGCGCCCTGGGTGCGCAGGTGGTTGGAGTCAAAAAAGTCTGCGGCTTCAAACCGGGGGTCACGGGTGAAATCAAAATAGGGGACCTCCCACGCAGCGCTGAGGGAGTCCATCACCGCTGTCATCGCCGCGTACCGCTCCGGTCGGGTGTTTTCGATGTAGGTCATGTACATCGGCGGGGAAATCAATATGAGGTCTATATCCCGTTCCTTGCATTTTTGGATGATCGCTGCAATCCTGCCTGTGTTGACGGGGATCAGTTCTTCAAAATAAAACCGGTCGTGATAAGGCCCTACGTCTTTGCCGCTTTTTTCGAGGTCTTTTTGTTCGTCTGTCGCAAACCAGCCATTGCGTCTGAACTCCACCAGTGAATCGCCTTTCGTATAATAACTGATCGTGCGGTCCACACTGGTTTTGATGGTGAACAGATTCACAATGCTATAGCTTTTTATCGAAAACGGATTGGTAAACGCACTGCTTCCGTAAAACAACCGGTAATGATAACTCCGGTTAAAATCTCCTGGATTCCGGTCTGACTCTGCGCCCAATGAAGGGTAGGATATGGGCAAAATCACCGTTTCCAGTGAAGTCATTTTATCGATATATTTTTCGAAAAGAAAATGATCAAAATACAATGTCTGCGCTGTAGCTGATAGGTTAAACGCTAAACCGTCAAGTGAGTCGGGAATAATCGCCAGATAGGTATGCGAACTCCCCAATACCAAAGTCTGCCACTCGGGCAAATGGGCTTCCAGCAATTGTTTTTTATGGGTGTAGTCGTTGGGAATCGTGCGCTGTATCATTTCCAGAATAAACAATGCCGCCAGCACCGGAAGGCTGAACCATAGGATTCGTATGAGAAATCTTGTGATCATTGTCTGTTAAAACTGAAAGTAAATAAACGCCCTGCGATCGTAATTGTAATACAACACCACAAAGGTCAATGCATAATACACCGACCAGCGAAGTACCGGATGCCAGTTCTCAATCTGTAACGGAAAAGTCTTTTTGTAATACATCTGCAACCATTCGACCCCGATAAACAGCACCATCCAGTACATATATTTGCGGTAGGCCATCGGCACGGTAAACAAACTCGCCGAAAACATGTGCGAAAGGTAGGAAATCGCTGTTTTTATATCCTTCGACATAAAAAACACCAGGGCAAACAGGTTCATCGCCCAGGTAATGCTCATCTCCAGTGCGGCTCTCAGCGTGCCTTTTACGGTAAAGGGAGGTTTGGTCAGCAGTACGGAGGTTTTGAGCTGGGGGAATAAAATATAGGGAATGTGGTACAATCCATGCAAAAATCCCCAAACCACGAAAGTCCAGTTGGCACCGTGCCACAACCCGCTGGCCGTGAAGGTGATCATATAGTTGCGGATTAGTGTCCATTTGCTGGTAACCATTTTTCCGCCGCTCAGAGAGAGAAACACATAATCTTTAAACCAGGAAGTCAGGGAAATATGCCACCGGCGCCAGAAGTCCATGATGTCGCGGGCGAAATACGGGTAGTTGAAATTGCGCATCAGGTCGAAGCCCATCAGCCGCGCGGTGCCTATCGCAATATCCGAATACCCCGAAAAGTCGCAGTAAAGCTGGAAAGCAAAGAAAAATACGGCCATTAAAAGAATAATCCCCGGATGAAGTTCGTGCCAGGCGGTGATTTCGTCCACTACAACGCCGAGTGTGTCGGCAATGACGACTTTTTTAAACAATCCCCACAAAATCTGGCGCAGTCCGTCTTTGGCGCGGTCAAATTCAAAGGTTCGCAATTTGCGAAACTGTGGTAAAAAGTTGGAGGCGCGCTCGATCGGCCCTGCGACGAGCTGGGGAAAAAAGCTGACAAACGCCAGAAATGCGACCAGGTCGCGTTCTGCGGCAAAACGTTTGCGGTAGATATCGAGCGTATAACTCAGTGTCTGGAAGGTATAAAAACTGATCCCTACAGGGAGAATAATCTGCAGCGTGCGGCTGCCTACTTCATAGCCCATCGAACGGAAAAGTTCGATAAATGAGTCAACAAAAAAGCCGTAATATTTGAATACGGCCAACAGCCCCAGATTGATAACGAGGCTGACATGCAACCACCTTTTGCGGGTTTTTATATCATCAGAATCATCGATTTTTTTTCCCGCTACATAATCCACCAGAGAACTGAGCATAATAAGACCGAGGAAACGCCAGTCCCACCAGCCGTAGAAAAAATAACTGGCAATCAGGATGAGAATATTTTGTAAACGAAGGTTTTTACTGGTGGCAAACCAGTAAAGACCAAAAACGAGCACATAAAAAAAGCCAAATTCAAGCGTATTGTACAGCATCTGACTGCAATCCTGATTAAATCAACGCAAATTGAAATATTTCCGGAGTTAAAAAACTTCCTGTTGCCCAAACAGGCAAATTCTTAACCTTAACGGCCAGCCAAGCTATTCAATTGCATAGAAAATACAAGGACATAATCACGGAGTTGCTGACGTTGTTCATGCAAAGGTATGCCCCACGCGATTTTTTGCGTCTTTGCGTGAACCGTCACGATGTTGATCGGAGATCATCCCCATGTTTTGGAACGCAGATTACGCAGAGTACCACGCATCTGCTAAGGCAGACAGGAATTAACGCAGATGCCTTTGCGTACTCTGCGTGAACCGTCACGATGTTGATCGGAGATCACCCCCTGTTTTGGAACGCAGATTAACGCAGATGCCTTTGCGAAACTCTGCGATTCCTTTGCGTACTCTGCGTGAACCGTCACGATGTTGATCGGAGATCACCCCCTGTTTTGGAACGCAGATTACGCAGAGTACCACGCATCTGCATGGGCAGACAGGAATTAACGCAGATGCCTTTGCGAAACTCTGCGATTCCTTTGCGTACTCTGCGTGAACCGTCACGATGTTGATCGGAGATCATGAGAAAAACCTTCACCTCGACCTGTACGGCCCAAACGTAGCCAGTACTTCGCGCTGTGCGGAGGCATCATTGAGCACAAATACCTGATAGGTTTCGCCTCCCGGCGCAACCCGCACCACAATATGCCCGTGACGGCTTTGATACGAATTTTCAATCCGGCTGCCGATAACGAGTTCGTTGGATTCGAGCATATCTGTCGAAAACACAGCTCTTTCTCCCGGATAAATCACCTTTGAAGTAATACGCCGCAATACATCATCACCGGGGTGATCTGACGACCAGGTCTGGCCGATCCATACGCGGGGGCGAAGGGTGCGCACATAAAAAGCGCTTTGAGAGTCGCGGTTTCCGTGGTGGTTGAGCGTAGCGACATCTACCGGTCCGATCACCGGGGCGACATTTGCTTCGAGGCTGTTGAAGTCGCCTTCTCCGATTGCATTTATTCCGGCAAGATCTCCTCCGGTAAAATAGTCAAATGCCCCATACGTGATGCGGATGGCATTGCTCAGCGGATTTTCACCGGGATACTGCCCCGGTTCAAACAAGCTGATAAATTGTTCATCCTCAAAGCCTGTCCATACCTGGCCGTTGGAGGAAATATTGCGCACATAAAATTCCGGCCACTTTTCCGGCTGGTGTTTCAATACAATCTGGCTGCGCGAACCGGGTTTTAGCTTTTCGTGAATCAGCCCGCTGTTTGCCTGATGATAATCAGAAAATTTCCAGTACTCGCGCAGGGTCTGGAGAATATGGTATTCGTCGCTTTCTGCGTTTTGGGCAAAAATCGGGTCTTTGAGGTTAATGGGAAAATCATATCCTCTGTCCAGAAGGGTGCGGATAGGAATCTGTTCTCCTACGCCCATGATTCCTGTAAGGGCATATCCGCCTTTGGGTGAAAGTTTACGGGTTTTGTCCCATTCCCCAAAATGATCATCGTGGTAATGGGTAATCAGCGCGTAGTCTATCACGGGCGGTTTTCCTTTGGGTGCAAACTGGCGGATATAATCTGCAATCCACTCAGGAGCCGTGTGGCTTCGGTCGGGTTTGAGGGTGCTGTTGCGCGGAGAAAGAGTACGCGGGTGTGTTTCGGAAATATCTCCGGCATCAACGACGAGCGTTGTCCCATCCGGAAAAACCAGATAAGCAGCATCTCCCCTTCCGGTGCTGATATGATGAATGTCCAGAAAACCTTCTTGCCAGGGAGGCAAAGAAGCCCCGGTTTGGGAAAAAAGACTGCCTGAAAAGATCAGCCCGGCCAGTAACCAGAAGATTCGGATCATGATGGGCTGTTATTTTGTATAATCTTCTACGGGATAATTGGCTGCGGGAACCTCAAATCCTTCAAAAGCACAACTCACCGGACGCCCGATCCAGGCATATGGGCGGATCAGGTTCAGTGCAAAAGCGACAGTTGCGGCATTGTCGTATTGGTAAACGGGAACCGGAATTTCATATCCTTTTTTGATTCCCTTGCCCCAGAGTATAAAGGGAATTTCCATTTCAGCCAGCGAATAACCGCCGTGGCCTTTATCGATTCCGCCGTGATCTGCACAAATTAATACCATGGTATTTTCAGCCATACCTGTTGATTGAATGGCGGCCAGCATATTGCCGATCAGGCTGTCGGCGCGCGCTACCGAGGTATAATATTCGGGGCTTCCGTGACCAAATTCGTGCCCGGCATGATCGACATGATCGAGGTGGATGAAGGCAAAAACGGGCTGTTTTTCGCGGATATAGTTGACGGCCAGATCTGTGGTGCCTGCTTCCGTGCTGTCGTGAGCATCGTAGTCCACCGCACTTTTTTCAAACAACCTGCCAAAGTCTCCCCAGTGGTAGATCGCACCAATTTCCGCGCCCGGAAGTTGTTTATTAACTTCACCGAATATGGTGGGGAAAATATCTTCCGTACCTTTTACCACCGGCGGGAGAATAAAATCGTCCCTTTTATAGCTATTGCTGTGAACCCCATGTTGTTCGACATCTGCACCCATGATCATCGAGGCCCAGTTTGAGCTGGAACTGCTCGGTGTTACAGAGCGGGCGTGCAGGCTGAAAGCACCTTCCTTCATCAGGAAGTCAAGGTTGGGCGTCTTTGCTTTGCGGATACCGTCGGGGCTTAGGCCGTCAACGCCGATCACAACTACGTGTTTTATGCCCACAGGCATCTCAGCCAGCGGTTGGGTGCAGGCAGCCAGAAGCAGCGCTGACAAAAGGATTGGGAAATAACGTTTCATGTTTTGAAAACTTAGTTTATTCGGGCAAATACCCCCGCTTTCATTATCTGAAAATTAAGGTAATGAAAAATCGAGTCTGTTCACAAGTTTGTTCACAGAGGTGTAGCAAGGAAGAGGACAAAACAAGTGCGCGCAAACCCAAATGTCGGTGTTGTCCGTCAGTTGCTTCTCCGAAGGAACTGCTCCTCATTAGCGCGAAAAATGTTTCTCCGTTGGAGGAAACCGGGCAGCGCGTTACTGCGCAAAACCTTGGGCAAACCAGAGGTGGTAGCCTGGAGGCCCGTTTCACCTCTTTTTTTCAGGTATTGCGCCTTAGCGCGCGTGAGGACAAATGCGCTAACCCCCAATAGCCAATAGCTAATAGCCAACAGCCAATAGCCAACAGCCAAGACCCCATGATTTTGGTTTGCGCCCGCATCAGCCTCTGACCTTTTTGTTTGAAGGCCAGTAGCTCCGCGTGACAGCCGGGATATATCCCTGCCAGATGTTTGTAAATCTGCGGGAAAGGGAAGATATTCGTAAGAGCCAATAAGAAAATAAACGCTAGGTGTAGCGTATATACGGAGCCCATTTTAAAAAGACGACACAGAATGACCGATATTTCAACACTTGAACGACTGACCAAAGAAAATCCACTTGACTATGGGTATTGGAACGACCTTGGAATTGAGTATAAAAAACAAGGACGACTAAGAGACTCTATCATTTCATATTTGAATGGAGTAAACGCAATTTTTCAGAACATTTATTTGCAACTGAAAAACACAAAAGACAATGAATTTTTCGGACTTGAAACTTTGGGAGAGAAAGCAAATCATAAATTTTGGTTGGACAGGACAATTGACTGTATTACAGCCTACGCCAAGACAGAAGGAATTTCAAGTATTCGTTTCCCAGACGGTCAAACAGCAATCAGGTTTTCAGACAAAGCAACATACGGTGGTCTTCTTTACTTTGACAAAGACAATGTGAGATATGTGCTTCCAAACTTCATTCACACTTTTGCAGACTGTTTGACTTGGAACAAGATTTATGCGACCTATCTAAATAACATTGGCGTTGCATATGCGGAAATGGGAAACAATGACAAGGCAAGAGAATATTTTAAAGAATCAATTGCATTTACACCATTTGGGACGGACTATCCAAATCCTGTAATCGGACTTAAAGAACTTGACGAATGACAAGAAAAACGGGCTATAACAGCACCTACCCAAAAGTGGCGGTTCAGTGGTTAAATCAAGTTTTGTGCTACTATCAAAGTTCGTGCTTGGTTGACAGTGAAGTGCTTCGAAATCGCCACCTTCGGGTAGCTGCAAACTGTTATAGGGCATTTAAAAATGACCATGTTTAAGAGAAAAAAATTGTCAGACATATATTCAGAATATCTTGTGACAAACGAAAATCTGTTTGAAAAACAAGATATGTTAGAAAAATTCTGGACAGGTAGTAAAACCTATAAAACTGAAAATTTACAATTTTTAGAAGCTGCGGTTACCGACAAGGACACACAAAAATTAAAGTTTTCTATTGCTATGGCTTTTCGAGATGGGCTGGACAAGGACTATTCCGACATTTTCTATAAGCTCATTCTTGAAACTTGGCACGAAGAACATGAAGACATTGTTGAAATAGTTTTCGACTTTAAAGAAGAAAGATATTGCGAAGCACTTTTAAAAATAGCCATGGAAGACAAGATTTACCGAAAGTTTGACGATGAAAACGAATCTACTTTAAGGAAATGTGTTAATGCATTGGTAGCTATAAACACAAAAAAATCAAAGGATATTCTTGAAAAATTAATCCTAACGAAAAACCCGAATGTTAGATATGCTCTTGAGACATAGAAATAAAAACACCCTATAACAGCACCTACCCAAAAGTGGCGGTTCAGTGCTCCGCATCAACATTTGTGGTTAATCAAAGTTTGGTTCTCCGCATCAACATTTGTGCTAAAAATCCCCACCTTCGCCAAGCCCGAAACCGTTATGCAACAGCTTAAAAGACAACGAAACACAAACAAACAAATGAATAAAATTCTAACATTGCTTTTTATCGGGTTGACAACTTTGGCCTATGGACAAAAATCAAAAGGACCCAATTTTGACATTGCGGACTTCAACAAGAAAATGGAAGTTGCTGAATGGTTGTATGAATATGATATGATTGCCTGGAAAACATCAGATAGCGTAATGACCCAAGACAAAAAAGAATTAGAAAGATTGGGCAGTGATTGGTTTTGCTTTCAAAAAGATGGCACCTGGCACGCTGTTTACGGTAAATATGAAAATAATCAATTTGACCTTGTTTTTCATTTTAAGATTGACAAAGGACAAGTAAGCAAAACAAATGAAACGGTTGACACTTTACTGCTTCACAAATATTCAAGAGCATTGCAAACGGCAAGTAAACAGATTAAAGCACTTAAAGACACCGTAAACCTGAGATTTAATCAGTACATAAAAGAGAATGACGACAAAACACTTTCTGTATGGATTTTACCAGCCTTCCAACCAAACAGTGTTGCCGTATATGGTGGTGAATTTATTTATACAATTGAAGAAACAGGTACTAAAGTGCTTAAAGACGACAGTTACTTTCAAGGAGAATTTCGTGGATTCAAAGTTGATAACCCAAGAGAAATTTGGATAAACTATCGTGAGACCGAAAAACCGACATTAGGAGCAGTCTTTTTTGCTTGGTATTACAAATCCTACTTTACAAAAATCGTTATTGACAACTCAAAAAGTATAAGCACACCATTTAAAGCAGATAACAGTTGGACTTGGATACACGCTGAAAAAGAACCCGAGAAAAGGAAGAAAAAGAAATGACAAAAACAGAAAGCCGCCCGAATAACAGCACCTACCCCAAAAATAGCGCTCCAATGGTTAAATCAAACTTTGTGTCCGCCTCTGGCGGATTTGTGCCTGACTGAAAGTGAATCGCGTTGAAATCCCCCAGAACGACATTTTATCGCACTTCGCCAAGCTACAAACCACACTTCCTTAAGCAAAAACCATAAAAGCAAAATAGCTTCGCCATTTTTACCGCAACATTAAGGCAATTGAAAATGAGGGTTGTAAATGATTCCAAACAGATTGCCCCAGGGATCTTTGGCCATCGCTGTGATAATCCCTCCACCGACTTCCGTGGGTTCTTCATAAACCGTAGCGCCCAATGACAACAGTTTTTCCCAATATTCTTCTACATTCTCTACTCCCCAATAGGTATTGACCCCTTCAGACTTTGTCTTGACGGCACCCTCTTCGGGGAGCAGCCCCAATTCGTAACCAGCAACATTAAACCCGATATAAAAAGGCTCATCAAAATAAGGGGCAAAACCCAAAAGATCGCTGTACCAGGCTTTGGCTTTTTCCATATCCGATACCCGGTAAATCGCCGTACGTAAACCCAGAAGTGGTGTCATATAACAGATATTTGTTTTAAAGCGATGAATACTTATCTCATAAATATAACCAGGAAATATGATTTTCGCTGTACTTCAATATAGTTTCTTTACAACGGCTCCGGGAAGTAGTTCAGCCTGAGTTTCCGCAATGCCCTCAATCAGATTGACGCCGGGGCAGGTACCTGGTATAAAGGCGCCCAAAACGCCTGATTTTCCCAATGCTGCAGCGCCATGGGTAGTCGCCCACCGCAATACCTCATGAAGCGAAATCTCCGGGCATTTTTCCTGAATCAGTTTCACCTCTTCAAACACATCTATACTTGCATTGCTGGCATAACTGTCTGTACCCAGGCAAATTCTGTCTGTATTATCCCTAAACATATCCAGATCGGGGAAAGAATTGTGAATGTAGAGATTGGAGCCCGGACAAAGGCAAAACCATGCCTGCGGGTAATTTTGGGCGATAGCTATCAGTTCCTGCTCTGTCATCTGGGTATTGTGAACCAATAGCATCGGCTGTGATTTTTTTACTTCAGAAAGCACATGCGCGATTGGGTCTTTAGCTTCAAATCCGGCAAATGGAATCCCCATCTTCTGATAAAACTCCCGAAATGGTCCTCCGTTTTCTGCAAATAGCTGCCTTTCTTCCTTGGATTCGAGCAAGTGGATTGACATTAACTGCGGGTTTTGGCCATATATCGCGCGGATTAAAGCCCGGGACATGGAATACGGCGCATGGGGAGACAGGGAATGTGCCAGACCGGCAAATTTTTCACTGAGTGCCAGCCCGTTGTTTAAAATTTCTGGCGCACGGGTATCGCCCAGACCGAGAAGTTCGATAAAACTGTAAGTGAAAAGGGGAGATGCTTTTTTGGGCAAAATGCTGATCCCTGTATTGCAAATATCACCGACGGCAATAGTTCCGCTCTGCCAAAGAAACCTCAGCGCATCTTCTACAGCCTGTATCTGCGTTTCTTCCGTAAAATCATTGCGTTTGCTGATTACCTGGCCGATAAACGCTGTCATGCCTGTTTGCCGGGGAATATGCCCCTTCAGCGCAGACAGCTCAAGGTGGCAGTGGGCATTGACAAAACCAGGCAGAAGGATCCCCTTACAGACCATCGGATGGTCTTCTACACTGATAGGACGCAGAGAAATAACCTCACCCTCCGGGGTGGTTTCCAGGCAATAATTTCTTAGCAACGCCTCAGGAGAATAGATATAATCAGCTGTGATAACCGGCATTCAGCGAAAGTACATAATTCAGACTTTTTTTTTTACGGGATCATGAAATTCTCTAGGAAATCGTGCGCGCATTTCCTACGTTTGATAGCGGATTTTTCTGCTTGCTGTTTCCCATTTACTTTCTCATTTACTGATTTTTTCTGTATTACTATCTCCGTTTCTTTCCCCCAAAAAGAAGCGATGATACGGTTATGTTCCACCTGAGATCAGGACTGGAGGGGTAATTCTATTTCTATTTTTTCACTTACAGCTACCAGCATTTTGTAGCCTGGGAATTCTATGCAAAAATTTTATTCAATCCATACAAACTTCTTTAACGTCTAAACCTATGTTAAACATTGTAAAACAATCAGTTCTGTTTTTCATCATTTGTTTGATGACACTATTGCCTTCAAAAGCTACCATTCTCACTGTTGACAACAATCCCAATGGTGGTGGGCAGTATACAAATATTACAGCAGCGATAACCGCATCCAGTGCAGGCGACACCATCTATGTTATTGGCTCGCAAGTATCTTATGGAACGATTACCATTGCCAAAAAGCTTACACTTATTGGAGCTGGGTATAATCCTTCCAATCAGTTTGGGCTCCGTTCGACTCTCGATTATGTCTATTTTTCAACCTCTGTTGCGCCCAATACTTCTTCTTCAGGGAGCAAGGTTATGGGGTTTGCTTCCTCAGGGTTTTATGGAAATGCAGCGAATGTGAACGATATCATTCTGGAAAGAAACAATGTCTATACCATTAACCTTACAACCAATAATAGCGGATGGATTATTCAGAACAATCTTATTGATTATATTTCCTTATCGAATAACTCCAACTGCCTCATCCGAAATAATATCATCAGAGCTCAGATAAGCACAACCAATCAGCCCAGTGTCCTGGTATCCAATAATATTTTTACCGGAGCACCTTCTGCTTCCAATGTATTTACAAGTGCCTCTCATCTGATCATCGTCAACAATATCTTCTACTACGGCAGAAGCCCGCAGGGTCCGACACTCTCCACATATAACAATAACATTGCTTATTTTACCCCCAATGACACGATGGTGATTGGAACCAATACCGGTAGTGGCAACCTCCTAAATGTGAATCCCCAATTTGTGAATGCACCAGCAGGAGCCTTCGACTTCGCTTATGATTATCAACTCAAGACCATTTCACCAGGGATCAATGCCGGAACAGATGGTACTGACATAGGGATTTACGGCAGCATTAACCCATTCCCGATAGGAGGTGTTGCGCCTTATATCACCAGTGCCATGCCGCCTGTGCCTCAGGTAATCGAACTGAATATATTCAATTCCAGCATTTCTCAGGGGGATTCACTACAGGTACATGTAAAGGCCAGAAAACAGGATTAACCCCACCTTTTTCTGTTCACTTACAATCTATATGAAAAATATTTATAGCATTCTTTTTCTGCTGCTGTTCACAGTAGCAGCCCGGGGACAGAGTATTAATGGCGGAGAATATTTCTTCGGCACTGACCCTGGAACTGGAAACGGAACGCCTATCGCGATTTCCGCTTCAGATACGGTTGATTTTTCCGTTACGATCCCCGCAACGGGTGTTTTACCGGGTTTTCATACCCTGCATGTGCGCACCCGCAATACCAACGGAAAATGGAGTCACTACGCGAGTCAGACATTTTTTGTGCAACCTGTGCAAAACCTGCTCCCTTCACCGCCGTTGGCGGCGCTGGAATATTTCTTCGATACAGACCCAGGGGCAGGCAATGGTTTTGCTGTAGCCGCACCTGTTGCTGCTACCCAGAATATTACCGTAACGCTCCCTGCCACAGGACTGAACCAGGGTTTCCATACCCTCAACTTCCGTAGCAAGGATACTGACGGTATTTGGGGGCTTTATGCCAGCCGGAGTTTTTACATCCAGGGTACAGGCAATACTGCGACGGCTTTCCTGAGTGAGTCTGAATTCTTTTTTGATACGGATCCTGGTGCCGGTAATGGAACACCCTTGCCGATTACCGTCTCCGATACAACCAGTTTTGCCTTTACAGCAGCCTCCACCGGGCTAAACACGGGCTTCCATACCCTCTTTATCCGTAAGCGAAATCTCGATGGGACATGGGGCCTGTTTGAAGGGCGAACCTTTTATGTACAGGGTGAAAAACAACCAGAACGGTCACTGGTAGAAATGGCCTGGTATTTTGACAATGACTCAGCATTTGCCACGGCCCACCGGATGCCGCTTGCTCCGACAGGTGATCTCGATGATTTATTCACCTTCTCCTCAGACAGCCTGCCAAATGGAGAACATGTGCTGTTTGTCCGCGTGAAAGATACCGCCGGAGTATGGAGCCTGCCGCGAAGAGATACATTCCTCGTCGGCGATTGTGGCCCGATTACTACCCCTTCGATCACCGCTATCGGCAACGACAGTCTTCGCGCCGATGTGCAAGGTGTCTCCTATCGCTGGTACAGAAACGGTACGCTGACCAACCTGACGGCAAAAACCATCAAGGCACCGGCATCGGGGATATATGAAGTGGAAGTGCTCACCTCTCAATCTTGCGTGTCAGACAAGTCGGCACAGTTTGAGTACTGGCTGACAGGGTTGGATGATCCGGGCGCAGAGTTGCACGCAGAAGTATTCCCCAATCCATTTTCATCGACCTTAAATCTGTTGGCGCACGACAGAAGTTTTACTTCCATGAAAATTTTTGATGTAACGGGAAGAGAAGCCGGGCACAAATTGCTCGATCTAAGGGCAGGTGAAAAAGAAACGATAGATATGTCTTTCCTCCCTGCGGGTGTCTATACGCTGATTTTATCCAACGAACGGCAAGGCTTTCAGTCTGTATTCCGTGTGATCAGGGCAAATCAGTAAGGGTTTCCAGCCTGGTTCTTATTTTGCGAATCTCCTCTGTACAATCCAGTGTTGTATGGAGGAGATTCAGTTTTGAAGCCAGACCTTCCAAAAAGTGACGGTATTCGGGAGAATGAGAATTCATGGGTCGGTGGGCCATTTCCCGCTGAATTTTTTCAAGTGTGTGCAGGGTTTCCTTCGCCTGAAGAGACAGCGCAGATTGGGTAAACTTCTCCCAGATATATGATTCGGCAAATTGCGAAGGGTGGATGAGATCGTCTCCGTAAAAACGATAATCGCGCAAGTCGTCGGTCATGATTTCGTAGGCAGGGAAATAGTAGATATTCTCAAATGCCTGGGTTAGTTGATGGCATACCAGCCGGAGCGTGGCTTTGCTCACCGCGTTGAGCGAAAGGCCCTCTTTGGTATGACGCACAGGGCTTACCGTCAGCAATATTTTTATACCCGGATTCACCTGCAAAAGTACGCGAAGAAACTGATAAAAGGCATCCGTAACAGCCGCAGGAGACAGCAGGTCTTTGGTAAATTGATTTGCAGGATATTTGTGGCAGTTGGCAACAATTTCCCCCGAGCTTTTTTCCCGATATACCCAGGCGGTACCGAAAGTGAGAATCAGGTGGCTGGCCCTGCGAAGTTGTTCTCCCGTCGTGTCAAATGCCTGTTTGACCTGTGTCTCAAACACTTCTTTTTCAGGATGATTAAACCGGCTGTGAAGGTGAAACGAATGCCAGCTGTGAAGGTGTGGGGCGAACAGAAATTTTGGCTCAGATTCATTTTCGACAGCCATTTGCAGCGACCGGCACAAGGATACAGGATTATAAATAATACCCAGCGGATTGATCACAACCGAAAATTTTTTCTCCGCCATCCGCTGCCCTATCCGGTCGGCAAAACACGAACCAATGCTCAACAGCCTCGATTCATAATCAATGGCAGACCTTAGCGGGGGAATCGTTATTTCTGTGCGGAAATTCATTGTGCAACCTTTTATAGCAATAATTCATCTCAGAAAAAGGGAATTAAGGCAAAGTTTGATAAAATTATATGTAAACAGATTTTGTATTCCAGAACATTTTTCTTGAAATCAGGTATTATTATAAATGCCGGTATTCTATAATATTCTTATCTTTACTATATGAGCATCCGACAAATATTTTTTTCCCTCCTGATCGTTTTGCCTGCACTTATGATGGGTCAAAATACCAATCCCAACATTTTGCAGATTTCAGGAATGATTATCAGCAAAACGACCAGCGAGCCGATTCCCTATGTAAAGGTACAAATTAATCATACCCGGAACGGGGCGATTAGCAATTCGGAAGGGTTCTACAGCATTCCTGTCGGGCTGGGAGATACGCTGTATTTCACCCACATCGGTTACCATGACAGTAAGCTTATTGTCCGCGATTATATGGAGACCTATAAAGGCGACAAAAGCCAGTATATTTATGTAGTCAACTATCTGCTCGAAGATGAATACTACCTCCCGGATGTAAATATTTTCCCTTATGACACCCCCGAAGAGCTTCGCACCGCTGTCATCAATATGGACATCCTCCAAAACTCTATGGATCAGATCGCCAGAGAAAATCTTGACCCCAATACCCTCCACGCGATCATGGAAACGTTGCCCATCGATGGTGGTGAAAGGCTGATGGTCGCAAGGCAGATGTACTATGATTATTATCAGAACAAAAATCTGCTGCCTACTGCCGCCATTGATCCGATCACCGCTACCCGGTTGCTTCAGTATATCGTACAAAAATCCCAGAAGCGCAAAAACAAAGACCTGAATTACTGGGAAAATGAATAGTTAAAGGTCATATTTCCACATTTGCCTCCGACTAATGAGGGAAATATGTGTCAATCATGAATACCTTGCTATTAGTTTTTCCAAAGATCTTACTTATTGCTCTGCTCCTCCACCGATATCCTGCACCATCGGTACAATCAGGTTCTGTAGATTTTTCTACTGAAGAAAAGGAAGCAATCATCCTGCTTTCGGAATCGCTTTATCTGCAAATTCCGGATGATTTGCAGTTTGCCATTCATCCCCAAATGCAACATCAGGAAGACATGGCACAGCTGTCGGCATTATTTCTGATAGAGAAAGATTTATTGAAAACACTTTCCAGAAAAATTCACCGGTCACAGGAAGAGTGGAACTATCTCCTTCGCCGTATGGATGAAACCTACGGTGAGATCAACCGGCTCATGGCGGTCATTTATCCCCCATCATCTGTCGAATCCTGTGAAAACGCATTTGATAGTTGCTTACATCAGTCCAGGGCCTATTACTGCGCCTGTACCTGGGAAGGCATCGCATGCAAGCTCGACCTCTGTCTTACTGGTTTGCCACAAACCGATCGGCAAGTATCCGCTCTTTCTCGTTGAGTTGTTCGTAGATTTTTGGGAAATAAGGCTCATCCACAAAAAACCGAATGATGGCGGGATCGCCAAAATTGATGTCCCGGCTGCGGAGTATATTGAGCATCATCGGAATCCAGTTGAACTCGTGGTATAAGGGCTCAACGGTAATGATAGTCTGATTCCCGGAAGGCGTAATATAAACGGGTTCCCGGTCATTTTTGGGGAAAAATGAAGTCTGGGTAGCCGATACAGGATTTTGAGAATCGGAAACACTGACTGTATAGGATCCTTTGTTTTCCTGCAGGCGTTCCGATTCTGTCTTCGCTACAAACTGGATGGACTCGACAAACATTTTCTGAAGGAAAACCTTAAATGCCACAACATTCTGGTCGTACTGTTCACCTGTAGCATAAAATACCGGGCGATCAACATCCTCGACAAAAACAGTTCCCCCGGCATCGAGGTACCATCCCCGGAGGATCTTTTCATCCAGACGAATTCGCAGCGGCGTGCGGTATTTCCTCACCAGCATTTCTTCATAACTCGATACGGAAAGAGAATTGGAGAAATCCCGCTTTTCCAGCCAGTCAGAATAAAACTCTACCACATGATTTTGGCGGTCGTATTTTCCGTGGCGAAGCAGAATATGGCGGAGGAAAACCTTTTCAAATGGCTCCATATTTTTCCGGGCAAGGTTTTGATCGACAAACTCCACAAAATCGGGTGCGGCATCCTGATTACCCAGAAGAATAATTTTTTCGAATATTTCACTCAATGCATTGTTGATCGGGTCGACACGGTCCAGCATCCCCTCCTCCTTGTTGAGATGAAATACCTGATTGCGGTAGGTGCGGAGCAGACAGTGATTTTTGAAAAATGTAATATTTCCCAGTTCGCCGAAAGTAAGTTTCAGGCTTCCCTCCTCTTCCGAATACCGGCCTTTAAGTTCCGAATAGGCCGCCAACCGGAACAAGTTGTCAGAAGAAATTGCGTAAGAGTGAAAAAACTCGCCAATCAATGCTTCCCAAGAACCTTTGGGAGAAGGAGATTGAGCAAATCCAAAACAGGAAAGTACCAGCAAGGTAACAAGAACGCCCGTTTTTCGCCACATATCGTGCACTTATTGATAGGGATTCAATTATTTATTCCGAATATAAAAAAAGCTGCAGTTTCAGAATTTTCCAATCCTAATTTGAAAAGGATATAACACAAAAATCATTTCTATCCCGGCAGATAATGTGTATTTTTGCATTCTGTTTTCCAATGGGATAAAACTAATATAGAACAATTCTCATGCTAAACCTCGTTTTATTTGGCCCTCCCGGTGCCGGAAAAGGTACCCAGTCAACAAAAATTATCGAAGATTTTGGTCTTACCCACCTTTCTACGGGTGACATGCTTCGTGCAGAACTCAGCTCCGGCTCAGCGCTTGGGCAGAAGGTAAAAAGTATTATGGATGCCGGCCAACTGGTCAGCGATGAAATCGTCATTGAGCTCATCCGCAAACGCCTTACACCCGATGCCAAAGGCTTTATTTTTGACGGGTTTCCCCGCACCGTGGCGCAGGCTGAAGCATTGGACAGCCTCATGACTGAAAACCAGATTTCGATCAGCTGTATGATCAGCCTGATTGTCGCGGAAGAAGAGCTTGTAACCCGCCTTGTAAAACGCGGACTTGAAAGTGGAAGATCTGATGACAATGAGGAGACCATTAGAAAAAGAATTACTGAATATTATCAAAAAACCCTTCCGGTTGCCTCCTATTATGCAGCGCAGAATAAGCTCAATGAAATAGACGGCGTGGGCGAAATTGATGAGATTGCCTCAACCATTCATGAAGTGTTAATACAACACGCCTGATTTTCAACATATACTATGCAATCTCAATTTGTAGATCATGTAAGAATCTATTTTACCAGCGGAAGCGGTGGTAATGGCGCGGTCTCCTGGCGGCGTGAAAAACACGTGCCCAAGGGCGGCCCCGATGGTGGCGATGGGGGAAAAGGGGGGAGTGTAATCCTCAAAGGAAATACCCAGCTGTGGACGCTGCTCGACCTGAAATACCGGAAATTTATCAAAGCCCAGCCCGGCCAGAATGGCTCTGGAGGATGTAAAACCGGAAAAGACGGGAAAGATGAAATCCTTGAAGTTCCTCTTGGCACTGTCATTACGAATGCCGAAACCGGGGAGCGCATTGGCGAGATTGTTACAGATGGAGAAGAACTGGTTATCCTCGAAGGCGGCCATGGAGGCCGGGGTAACTATCAGTTTAAATCTGCCACCCATCAGGCGCCCGATTTTGCGACGCCTGGCGGCGACCCGCAGGAACTTACTGCCATCATTGAGCTGAAAATGCTCGCCGACGTGGGTCTGGTAGGGTTTCCCAATGCAGGCAAATCCACGCTTCTTTCAGTACTCAGTGAAGCAAAACCCAAAATTGGTGACTATGCCTTCACTACACTGGTTCCCAATCTGGGAATTGTGCGCTACCGGGGACATCAATCGTTTGTGATGGCCGATATTCCCGGGATCATAGAAGGGGCACATGCCGGCAAAGGGCTTGGTACGCATTTCCTCAGACATATTGAAAGAAATAGTGTACTGCTTTTTATGGTTCCGGTAGATGCGGAAGATATCCGTAAAGAATATAATATCCTGCTTCAGGAACTGGAGCTATACAACCCACACCTGCTGGATACGCCCCGCCTGATAGCATTGACAAAAAGCGATATGATCGATGATGAGCTTGAAGCAGAAATAGCCGCACAACTCACCGATCTGCCTTGTGTATTCATATCCGCCATTGCCAACAAAGGCCTCATGCCCCTCAAAGACCGGTTGTGGAAATTGTTGAATTCTTCTGATTGATTGACTAAAGAAACCATTATGCTGAAAATTCAATATCAGACATTTCATCTGGACAATGGACTGAAAATCCTCATACATGAAGATCACTCCATTCCTAAAGCAGTGGTAGATATCCTCTATCATGTAGGTTCAAAAGATGAAAATGAACACCGCACGGGGTTTGCCCATTTGTTTGAGCATCTGATGTTTGAAGGAAGTAAACATATCCCACATTACGATACGCCGTTACAGCGGGTCGGTGGAGAGAACAATGCATTTACCACTCCTGACATCACCAACTATTACCTCAGTCTCCCTTCCAATCAGTTGGAAACAGCTTTCTGGCTGGAGTCTGACCGTATGCTGGAACTTGCATTTTCTCAGGAAAAACTCAACATCCAAAAAAGTGTAGTGATTGAAGAATTCAAGCAGCGGTATCTCAATCAACCTTATGGAGATGCGCATCTGAAACTTCGGGCCCTGCATTATCAGACACATCCCTACCACTGGCCTACGATAGGGAAAGAAATATCGCATATCGAAGAAGCTTCCCTTCAGGAGGTGAAAGACTTTTTTTACGGTTATTATGCGCCCAACAATGCCACGATGATCGTTGCCGGAGACGTAAATCCAGCACAGGTAATGGAAATGGCTGACAAATGGTTTGGCAATATACCGCGCCGCCAGCTTAGTAAACACGCACTGCCCCAGGAACCCGCACAAACGGAGGCCCGAAGTATGACCATTACCGGAGAGGTGCCTTTCCCCGCTGTGTATAAAATGTACCATATCCCGGCATATACTGACACGGAATACTACGTCGCTGATATCCTTACTGACCTGCTTTCCAACGGAAAAAGCGGATTGCTGTTTCAGCACATGGTAAAGGAGTTGCGCGTTTCCCCTCAGGCAAGCGCATTCTCCTGGGGACTCCATGATCCGGGTACCATATCCATTGACGGGCGAATTGCAGAAGGAAAAACCCTCGAAGCTTATGAAGCCGGACTGGATGAAACGCTGAATATGCTTCAGACACTGAAGGAGATTGATCTGGAAAGAATCAAAAGCAAACTGGAAGCCTCCTTTATCATGCAGAAAACCACGATCCTTAATAAGGCGATGGGGCTGGCTATGTCTGATTCACTCGGCGATCCAGACCTGATCAATACGACCCCTGATATCTATCACAATATCACCCTTGAACAGGTAAAATCTGCGGCTTTGCGTTATCTGTCGCCAGAAAATTGTTCGACGCTTTATTATCTGCCCAAATAACCCGAAACCCACAAGATACATGCTTGACCGCTCAACCCCACCGGCTGCACAACCACTCAAAAATGTTTCCCTGCCTGATTTTCACAGGCACACGCTGTCCAATGGTATCCCGGTATATATCATGCCTTTTGGTACGCTGGAAATTGTAGAGATTCAGGTGGTTTTTAAAGCCGGACAGTCCTATCAGCCTAAAACAGGTATAGCAAGTTTTACTGCCCGAAATATGCCTGAAGGCACAAAATCGTATTCGAGCCTTTCGCTTGCACAGACACTTGACGCCTACGGTGCCTGGCTAAACCATGAGTCAGATGATGAAGGGGTATCTTTTTCCTTAGCTACGCTTTCCCGGCATCTGGGAAACACCCTTCCATTGCTGCATGAAGTAATTACTGCACCACTTTTTTTGGCTGAAGAATTTGACAAAATGAAGGAGCGGACCCTTCAGCAGATGCAGGTCAATGCGCAAAAAACAAGCAATATCGCACGGCGTTATTTCGACGAATTGCTATTCGGAAAAGATCATCCCTACGGGATGTATTTTGGAGAAGAAGCCCTAAAGGAAATTACCCTTCCGGAGCTCATCCAATATCACCACAACTATTTATACCCCGGCAATTTTTCAATCATTGCCAGTGGGCGTTTTGATGAAAAAAATGTCCTGAACCAATTAGAGGAAAACTTTGGCGGACTGATACTCAGGCCGGCTTTGAGTGAAATCTCCCGTGCCGCGAGAAAAGCGCCTGACGCACCGGTGGGAAGACAATTCTTCGAAAAAAAGGGAATGCAGGCCACTCTCCGTATGGGCTATCGGACAGTTCCTTTTTCGCACCCTGACTACTACCCCATGCAAGTCGTAAATACTATACTTGGCGGATATTTTGGCTCCAGGCTTATGAAGAATATTCGCGAGGAAAAGGGGTACACCTACGGCATCTACTCAGGGTGGGTAGGCAATAAATATGATGGCTATTTTGTCGTGCAAAGTGATGTCGGCAATCAATACATTACGCCAACCATTCAGGAAGTAAAAGCAGAAATGCGCAAGCTATCGGAAGAAGGGGTAACCGAAGACGAGCTCCAATTGGTCAGCAACTATCTTTTAGGGAAAAGTATAGGCCAACGGGAAACGCCCTTTCAGATGGGAGATCTTGTCCGGTATTCCATTATCAATGATATCCCTTTCAAAGAGCTCGACCGCAAATTTGAAGTGATCCAGAATATCACTACGAATGAAATTCAGGAACTGGCCAACAAATACCTGAAACCTGACCACATGCTGGAAGTCGTCGTGGGGGAAATGCCTGCTGAGTAACAGAGACGCGGAGGACTACAGACTTCCGCCTTTGGGATAAGAAATCGTAGCTGCAGGCGCATTTTTCGCCTGGCTTACGCCAAATACCTTTTCTATGACCTCTGGCCCAAGTCCGATTACATTAGGGTTATTTTCCCTCAGTCGGGCGATAATCTCCAGTTGTATAGTATAATCAGTCCCCGGTACCTGTAGCAAAACCATACTGCCGATTGGCAGGGTTTTGTGGTAGGCGTAATAGATATTTTTTGCCTTTTTGTTTACCACAGGTTGAATGGAACCCGTTTCATATACCCGCTGATAAGATCGGCCGGTCTGCATATCGATTACTTCTTTGATGACGAGTCCGGTCTGGCTATTATCTCTGGTTACATTGGGCCCACCGGTTGTTCCGTCATCGACAAAAACATCCTCCCCTCCCTGCCAGGGATCAGGAGTATTAAGAGGCCTTGCCTGCGGTGTAGCAGCAGGTTGGGTGGCGGCAGGTTGGGTGGCAGGGACCTGTCCGGGAGAAGTCAAAGTAGTAGCATACGTGCCATTGATTGCGGCATCAAGGATGGCAGCCATACCCGGACTGATACGCCCACGCGTTTCGCTTATTTTACGAAGCGCTGACCGGCGGTCACTGGCGTTGCGGTTCTCCATGGCGTTTGCCAGCAGAGAAGCCGTCTCTATATCAGCATCTTCTACGCTGATCCGGTTGTAACCTTCGATCCAGCCGTTTCGCTCTTTGTATTGACTGGTCAACCGGATCCATCCTTCCCTGAAATCGCTGAGTATCGCAATCTCTCCTGCTCCGAAAAAACTATTGGTGCGGGAGGAAAGAGTAGCTGGCTTGTCATAGATTACCGCACTTTCCATAATGACAACCACTCCGCCATTCCTTACCACAAACGACTCTTCTACCCATCCGGTATTGCCGTCTTTGGTTTTTACCCATATATAATTATGATTTTCACCGCGCACAAAAGCCTCTTTACCCAGGTGTTGTAATTCCTCGGTAAATAAGACCGTACCAACCTGGCGGCTTCCGCGACCAGGGCTTTCCAGCAGAAGCGTGGATTTCCAGGCACAAATAGAAGTTTCACCCGCATAGGTGTTTTCATAAAAAATCCCGTCCTGGCTAAATCCGGTAAGGGAAAATAATACGATGAGCAGGCTGGTAAAAATCTGTTTAATGCAGGGCATATCAGTTACTGTATGTGTTTGCTTTATAAAAATGGCTTCTTTCATTATGAAAACTAAAAATAAGATGTTTTAGTACCTAAAACAAAATATTTTTACAATTATACTAAAAATAAATAATTTGAAAAAGCCTGATTATGTTTTGATTATAACCAGTGTCTTACACCAAAACTTTGGGTAAATCAGTTCTGCTTATCTCAGATATTCTATGATAGCTTCACCCGGATCAGTCCTGCCAAAAACAGTCTGCAAACACGCCCGGGATAACCCGATAATGGCTGGATTGTCTTTACGCAGCCGATTGACAATTTCCAACTCCACAAAACCTGAGTTGTCAGGGAAATGCAGCTGGATTTTACTCCCGATAGGCAGCGTTTTGTGGTAGGCAAAATAAATCGTACGGGGGTTTTGAGGTCCGAGTACTTCATAGACTTTGCCTGTTTCTGTTATCCGCGTTCGCATTTTTCCGGTTTTGGGGTCAAATACTTCTTCGGTTCCTGCGCTTCGATAAACGCCCTCGCCGCTTGAAGTTGCTGCTTCCAGGCTCCGTGTTCTGGTGCCGGTAGTTGATTGCCCCAGATCTGCGAGGGTGCGGTTATTTTTCGTCTCTCCCTCATATCGGGCAAGAATGAGGTCATACATCTCTGTGCGGCTGTTACCCGCCAGCGCCAGCAATTCCTCCAAAAGGGTTTTGCGCATGGCTGAAGAAGGCTCTTCATCCACTCTGTGCATAAGCGTGGCCAGCTCAATATCTGCAGGCTCTACACTTACTTTCTCCAACCCTTCAATCCAACCCGTTTTTTCCCGGTTACGGGATACCAACTTTACCCATTGGCCTACCACATCTTCCATAATGACAATTTCTCCCGGCAGAAAAAAATCCATGGTCACCGTCGAAATGGTGTTGGGCCGCCGATATACACGCCCCTCCGCCAATACAACAGCTGCGCCTCCCTCCGGTACAAAAAGGAACTCATTCACCCAGCCAACCTTTCCATCGGCACCGCGCACTTTGAGGTAGTTGTTTTTTTCCAAAGCTACATACGCCTCTTCACCAAGGCTGGAAGCTTCTTCGCCAAACTGCATCACCGCAACAATAGCCGCCCGCTTGTCAGGTTCACTAAAAACCGGTGATTCGCTCCAGACACAAACCATTCGGCCAGGCTGAGGATTCAAAAAGTTGTAAACCTGCGCAGGGCATACCCCGTAAAAAAGGGTGAATAGCAAGAGAAGAATAAAATGATTTTTCACAATTATTTGATTATTAGCCACTTGTGCAATCTTTTCTAATCTTTAACGATTAACAATGTATAAAATTGGGCGCCAAATACCCAGCCAGGAATTTTGGTCAGATAGTATAGTTTTTCAGAAGGATTGTTTTGTAATTTTTCAGGAAAAATGTTAACATTGTATGTAACGAGCCTAAAACTGTCTAATGCCAGGCACATACAGAATTTATAGTGAGGAATAAAATTTTTGAACCGATCTACCATAAAATTCAAGTGCGTATGAAAACGTCTGTAAAACCTCTCCTCTCCAAACTCAACCGTAAAGAATTGATCCGAGTTTGTAATGAGAAAATGGTCTGTGCAGCAAGAGATCTTGCAGAATTTACAAAAAATGGTATCAATGCCTCCTTTATCGTGGCACTGGCTCATAAGTGTGAGCATCTGGAAGAATCTATGGATCAGTCGTTTACCGTTTACAACCAGCCAGAATCTCAATCTACTGAGAGGGAGATTAAAGAAGCTATCAGTATGATTTGCGAGATGGGCAAACATATCTGGTCCAATGACCCGTCAAAATACAATGACTATATTCTTTCCGTATCTCAACAGGGAATACATGAAAAAAGGGCAAATGCCTGAGTTTTATACGTATAGTCATACTTCATATTGGCGGGTTTTACCCGCCTTTTTTTTTGCATTCACCCCTGCGTCCGGGGTAAAGTTCCCCCAGCCTGATGTTAGGTTAGTTTACAAATTGTCAGCACAACCTTAATATTTTCGCTTTATGTACAATTCCTAACCTATCAACCTTTCGATCGCCTGATGAAATTTGTCAAAATCAAATCCCGACAACGCGCGATCCATCTTTTTGCCGATTTCTTCTGTGCAAAGATTTCCGATACTGCCTTCATGTGTATGTGATAAGTTGCGATCTGCCTGATACGCTCCTCGGGCAATGGCTTCTCCTACCTGCTTGTAGGCCTCTCTGAATGGCAGCCCTTCCATCACCAGGCGGTTAACGGTCTCTACGCTAAACATATAGTCGTACTGTTCGCCTTCAGTAGCCATTGAATTTATAATTATTTTGCCGAGCATATAGTCCGCAATATTTATACAGGACTTGAGGTCTTCCAGCGCAGGGATAATCGTTTCTTTCACCAACTGGAGATCGCGGTGATAGCCCGAAGGCAGATTTGTAGTTATCATGCTGATTTCTCCCGGAAGGCTTTGCAACCGGTTGGTTTTTGCACGGATCAGTTCCCATACATCGGGGTTTTTCTTATGTGGCATAATACTCGACCCGGTGGTTAGTTCCTTCGGAAAAGTCAAAAACCCAAAATTCTGGCTCATATACAGGCATACATCCGCCGCCATTTTGTTTAGCGTAGTACCCAGTGAGGAAAGGGCAAATGCAAGTAATTTTTCCGTTTTCCCTCTTCCCATTTGCGCATATACGACATTATAACTCATCGTATCAAATCCCAGCAACGCGGTAGTCAATGTACGGTTTAAGGGAAAAGAAGACCCATAACCCGCCGCTGAACCCAAGGGATTCTGATTGGCAACTTTCCATGCAGCCAACAGAAAATGTACATCATCCACCAGACTTTCTGCATATGCGCCAAACCACAAACCAAAAGAAGAAGGCATAGCTACCTGAAAATGGGTATAACCCGGAAGCAGTTTGTCTTTATATGTTTCACTTAACCCCTGAAGGGTGGCAAATAATTTTCGGGCAAGATTAACCAGTACCTCAATTTCCGACAGGAAAAATAACTTAAGATCCACCAGCACCTGATCATTGCGTGAACGGCCTGCATGAACCTTCTTTCCAGCTTCCCCCAATTTCCGGGTTAACATTAGCTCGACCTGCGAGTGCACATCTTCTGTCCCCGCTTCAATAGTAAAGTTGCTGTTCTGTATTTCCCGATAAATCGCCTGCAGTTCTGCCCGCAATACAATCAACTCATCTTCCTCCAGAAGCCCGATTTCCGTGAGCATCGTGATATGCGCAATTGTACCCAGTACATCCCATGGCGCAAGGAAAATGTCCATTTCCCTGTCTTTACCTACGGTAAAGTTTTCAATGGCAGATTCTATCTGGTAACCTTTATCCCAAAGTTTCATTTTTTCGTCGGTTGAATAGGTTTATCTATAATCTCAGGTCTTTCAGCAGTGTGATATAAAGCGAGATCCCCTCCCTGATTTCTGAAAGCAAAATATACTCATCCGCAGTGTGAGACCGGGCAGAATCCCCGGGGCCTATTTTTATAGTGGGGTAAGGGATCAGCGCCTGGTCAGAAAGTGTAGGCGAACCATAGCAGGTTCTCCCCATTGATTTTCCCCGCACCACTACAGGATGTGTTTCCTCTATGCGGGAGGAATTCAGCCGGAAAGAGCGGGCTTTCACCTCGCACTTTGTGCTTCGGGCAATAATTTCAAAAACTTCCTGATTGCTATAACATTCATTTACCCTGACATCTACGACAAAGGTACACACATCGGGGACAACATTGTGCTGTGTACCGGCCTGAATTTGAGAGACCGTCATTTTTACGGGCCCAAGGAAATCGGATACTTTGTCAAACTGCCAGGTTTGAAACCACTCAATATCTGGCAGGGCTTCATAGATTGCGTTTATGCCTTCATTTCGGGCAGCATGGCCAGATTTTCCTATGGCTTTACAATCAAGCACCATCAGCCCCCGTTCTGCTACAGCAAGCTGCATTTGGGTTGGCTCACCAATAATCCCCAGATCAACCGGGCCAATTTCCCCCAATACAGAAGCAATTCCATTGGCGCCCGATATTTCCTCCTCTGCGGTAGCTGCCAGCATTAAATTGTAAGGCAGATCAGAATGTGAATAATAGTGGAGAAAGGTCGCGATCAGCGACACCAACGGACCGCCAGCATCATTGCTGCCCAGCCCTGTCAGCTTATCGCCTTCGAGTAATGGTTCAAAAGGATCTTTGGTCCAGCCAGCATTAGGTTTTACCGTATCGTGATGGGAATTGAGGAGGATAAGCGGCAATCCTTCCCTGAAATATTGGTTTCTGGCAATAATGTTGTTGCCAGATATCGTGTGAGGAATATTATGTCCGGATAAAAATCGGGAAATTAATGTAGTTGTCTCTGCTTCTTCGCGACTAAATGAAGGGGTTGCAATCAGTTGTTTCAGCAACGCTTCGGCCTGTGCGGTAAGTGAGGACAATTGCATCATTTTCAATGTATTTTTGTACCGGGATAATTGTCTGAATAAATTTCCCCCAGCGCATCAGACTGGCAGATAAAAACAGCTTTCACCCCGGCTGCCAGCGATTCAAACGCATTTTCCAGCTTGGGAATCATTCCTCCGGCAATGGTTCCTGCTTTTACATACTGGTCAAAATCGGGGCGGGTGATGGAGGAAATTACCGAATGATCATCATTGGGGTCGGCAAGTACCCCTGTACGCTCAAAACAATAAACCAGCGAAACTTCAAAAAAACGGCTCATTCCGGCAGCTACGGTTCCGGCGATGGTATCGGCATTGGTATTGAGCAATTGTCCGTTTCCATCATGAGTCAGGGGTGCCAATACGGGTACGATCCCCGCTTCGAGCAGCCAGGTAAGCCGCTCCGTATTGACAGCGGAAACATCGCCCGCCAGTCCGTAGTCAATGTCTTTGACGGGTCGTTTTACTGCCCGGATGACATCCATATCCGCGCCGGTAAGTCCTACAGCATTCATCCCCCGTTTTTGCAGCCCGGCGACCATCTGCCGGCTCATAAGGCCCCCATATACCATCATTGCAACTTCGAGCATGGCCGCATTGGTGATGCGACGTCCGTTGACCATCGGCGCCTCCACGCCCAGTTTTCCGGCAATATCCGTCGCCGCCTTTCCGCCGCCGTGTACAAGCAGTTTTGCCCCATCGATCAGGGCAAACTGATCCATCACGCCATTAAGTGCAGCGAAATCGTCGAGGACTTTGCCCCCGATTTTGACAATGGTTAGTTTCTCCATTTATTTTGGTCAAAAATTGGACTGAAGGAGCATCTGTAACACAGCCTGTGCAGCATAAACACGGTTTCCTGCCTGCGGTATAATCAGCGACCTTGGGGAGTCGATGACTGCATCTGCAACAATCACGTTGCGGCGCACAGGCAGACAATGCATAAAGTGCGCCTGATGGGTTAGCGACATTTTCGCCTCGTCCACCATCCAGGATGAGTCCAGACTCAGGATTTTCCCATAATCAGTATAGGAAGACCAGTTTTTTGCATAGACAAAATCAGCGCCTTCAAAAGCCTTTTTCTGGTTGTATTCTACTTTCACATCTCCCATAAACGAAGGCGCCAGTTCATACCCTTCGGGATGCGTAACGACCAGTTCCACCTCTGCATGAGACATCCATTCGACAAACGAATTGCCGACAGCCTGCGGCAGCGACCGGGGATGCGGCGCCCAGGTGAGCACTACTTTGGGGCGGGTTACGGTTTTATTTTCCTCTATCGTCAGCCAGTCAGCGAGTGACTGGAGCGGGTGCCGGGTAGCAGATTCAAGACTTACCACCGGCCGGCCGGTATAACGGACAAATGCTTCGAGCACTTCTTCCTGATAGTCAGCTTCACGGTCTTTGAGACCGGCAAACGTGCGTACGCCAACAATCTCACAGTATTGGCCGATGACTGCAGCTGCATCTTTGATATGCTCAGCTTTATCGCTGTTCATCACAGCGCCATCCTGAAACTCCAGTTTCCAGCCTTCCTCACCGATATTCATCACGATGACATCCAGTCCAAGGTTCTGCGCAGCGCGTTGTGTGCTCAGCCTTGTGCGAAGGCTGGAGTTAAAAAAAATCAAACCCAGGGTTTTTCCATAACCCAGGGTCTTATTTGCAAGCGGATTTTGTTTGACAGCCTGGGCGGTCTGGAGTAATTCTACCGGGTTATTAAGGTCGTATATACTGGTAAAATGCTTCATCTGAATTATAGGTTATGGCTACTGACTCACCACTTTCAACGAATTTTCAAGTGCGTCAATGAGAGCATCTGCATGAGCAGGTTGAATACACATAGGCGGCAAAAGCCGCATGACATTTGGATTGGAGGCTGAGCCGGTAAAAATACAGTGCTGGTCAAGCATATACTGCCGCAGGGGACCTGCCGGACCATGCATTTCTGCACCAATCATCAAACCCAGACCGCGGACCTCCTTCAACCCTGGCATACTTTTCAGTTTATTCATCAGATAATTGCCAGCCGTGGCCGCTTTTTCCATCAGGCCTTCGGCCTTCATCACGTCAAGAACCGCAATACCAGCGGCACAAGCTAAATGACTGCCGCCAAAGGTCGTTCCCAACATACCATGCCATGGGGTAAACTCAGGGCTAATCACTACGCCTCCTATAGGAAAACCATTCCCCATACCTTTGGCTATGGTAATCAGGTCAGGCTGGATGCCGGCATATTGATGGGCAAAAAATTTACCACTTCTTCCATAGCCAGACTGAATTTCGTCGAGAACCAGTACCGTACCATATTTTGTGCAAAGTGCTCTTGCCTGCTGAAGAAACTCGTTGGTAGGTAAATAAATCCCTCCGATCCCTTGTATCCCTTCGACGACTACTGCACAGACATTTTCAGACTTCAACGCTTCTTCCAGTCTTTCAGGATTGTTTAACGGTATTTTCACCACCTCATGGCCGGCATTAACCGGAGCAACGATTTTGGTATTGTCAGTAATGGCTACGGCAGCAGAGGTTCTGCCGTGAAATGCCTTGTCAAACATGATCACTTTTTTCCTTTTGGTATGGAAAGATGCCAGTTTGAGGGCATTTTCAATGGCTTCTGCGCCTGAGTTACAGAGAAAAAGTTGATAGTCAGGGTATCCGGAAAGTTCGCCGAGTTTGACTGCGAGTTCATCCTGCAAGGGATTCCGGATAGAGTTGGAGTAAAAACCAATTTTTTCAACCTGCTGGCGTACCATTTTCACATAATGCGGATGACTATGTCCGATAGAAATCACCGCGTGCCCACCGTAGAAGTCCAGATAACGGGTGCCGCGTTCGTCCCAGACATAACAACCCTCCGCGCGTACAGGAGCAATATTAAACAAAGGATAAACGTCGAAAAGATGCATGGCAGATGTGTTACAAGATTCTAAAAATGGGGGCGTAGGGGTAATATACTTTTCGGAGAATCAGAAAAAGGATGCTTTCAGGCGGAGGCCGCTGTTTTCGGGTAGCCCGGCCATCAGATTCATATTCTGGACAGCTTGTCCGGATGCACCTTTCAAGAGATTATCAATCATACTGATAATCAATAATTTGCCTCCGTGTTTTTCGAGATACAATATACACTTATTTGTATTAACGACTTGTTTGAGAGAAGGATTTTCACGACTCACCGTTGTAAACGGATGGTTTTGGTAGTACGATTCATACAACTCGACAGCTTCTTCCAGCGAAAGATCTGTACGGGTGTAAAGACTTGCATAGATACCTCTTGTAAAATCGCCCCTTACCGGCAGGAAGTTAATATCCGAAGCAAAATCAGGCTGAAGCCGGTAAATACTTTGCATGATTTCACCCAAATGCTGGTGGGTAAATGGCTTATAAATAGAGATATTATTACTTCTCCAGCTAAAATGTGAAGTCGACTGAAGCGTCTGTCCTGCTCCTGTAGAACCAGTAATTGCGTGGACATGTACTTCTTCGTCCATCAGTTGCCCGGCTGCCAGTGGCAGAAGCCCTAACTGAATCGCGGTGGCAAAACAACCCGGATTGGCAATATGTGTGGCTTCACGAATCACCGGCCGGTTTAGCTCCGGAAGACCATACACAAAATCGTGATCATCTTCTCTGATGCGAAAGTCAGTACTCAGGTCTATGATAAATACGGATTCGGGAACGTGATTTTCTGCAAGCCATTTTCGGGACATCCCATGACCGGAGCACAAAAATAAGACATCAATGTCCATATCTGCCTCATCGGTAAATACGAGATCAGTTTCTCCGGCCAGGTCGTTATGAACAGCGGCCACTGGTTTTCCCGTGTGGCTGCTGCTCAAAACCCAGGCAATGACCGCTTCCGGATGCCATATCAGTATGCGGATCAATTCACCTGCCGTATAACCGGCGCCACCAATAATGCCTATACGCAGCATGGTCATCTATTTTTTCTCGTGGATCATCTGAAACAGCTTGCCAGAGTTCGCCAGAATCTGGGTAAAACCTTTAACATCTTCTCCCGTCCAGGCATTGTTCATTTCCCCATAAGTGCCAAACTTAGCCGACATCATATCATATTGGGATTTAATTCCCAGCGGTTGAAATCTGTAAGGCGTAAGTTTTACCTGTACTTTACCGGTCACATGTGCCTGTGTATCTTCGAGGAAAACCTCAATATTGCGCATTACCGGCTCAAGAAACTGCCCTTCGTGGAGAAGCATACCATACCAGTTGCCCAGCTGCTCTTTCCAGTACTGCTGCCATTTGGTCAGCACATGCTTTTCCAGAA